>CAWDPQ010000012.1:0-552471 GCA_963804245.1 uncultured Acidobacteriota bacterium | reverse complement strand
CGCCGGCCCGGCCGCCGTTGCCCGATATGGGCGCGTCCCCCCTTATCGCGAAACTCGCGACTACGTCGACAAAATTCGTCGGGCGACCGACGCCGTTCCTGCTGGTCCCCGCACACGGATCTACCGGATCGTTGAGGTCGTGAACGGCCGCCAGGTCGTGCGCTACTCCGACGTGCCTGCGCCCGGTGGCCAAATCGTCAAGGGCGCGGAACGACGCTAAATTCCACCCCGAGAAGATCGCGGTTCGTTATCAGCGACTGCGAGTTCCACCCCGTCATTCGTTGCCCCCACCCTAGAGGCTGAGAATCCGTCTGGCGGCTCGCCACGTAGCTCTTAGGGGGGCCAGCCACGTGGCAGCTCAGCAGCTCCTGCGCCGCGGGATGGCCTCTACGGCGCGCTGTTCTGTTTTCGCCCACCCTGTTTCGTTCTATGACTCTTTGGCAGATCGCCTGTTTTCGGCCTATTTTTGCCAATCTCAGCCGGAATGGCTGACCGCGGTGACTCGCTTCGGCACAGTCAGCCCAGGCACAGGCTACTGACGCGTCACCTTGCGACACACCTAAATATAGCAACGTCAGCTATTTAGACTGACGTGAGGCACATCGGCACACTCGTTGCGAAGGGATGAGGTGCCCCCGATGGAGCCGATGGTCATGACGGAAATGGACGATCGCTTGGCAAGATACGAAGCCGAAGTCGTGAGGCTTCGCAGGAGAACGATCAGCTTCGACGTTCAGCGCAGGCTTTTGGCGAGCTGGCCGAACGGCTGAACCGCGCGTTGCTCATTGCAACGGCGGCCAGGCACGCGCAAGCCAGCGTCGGGAATCTGCCGGTTCAGCGCCGTTTGCAGACCGGTTCGCAGGATTAGTCGTCGGGGAGATTACTCGTCGGAGTCGAGATCGGCGTCTGAGGGCTTGAGCGCGAACTTCAATCGGCGCTCTGCCTCGAGCAATTCGCGTTGGATAACCTGGGCTACCGCGTGACGGGCCTCGCCTTCGGGAAAGGCGTCGCGAAGCTGACGACCGAGCTCCAGCAGCTGCTCGTCGTGACGTCGGCGGACCCAGGACGAGCCGTCGCTATTGTCATCCGTGGCGGCGACTCTGAGAAGATCTTCCAGCAGTTCGCAGGAATACTTGCGGAAAAGGAGACCGGCCAGCGCTTCGCGCTCGGCGGGGCTGCCGGGGTAATCGGAGAGCTGACCGATCGCTGAAATCCTCGCTTCAGCCGCTCTTTCCCGCATCCTCTGTGAATCTGCGTCGGTTATCAAAGCCATTCGCATCGGCTCGCTCGCCTCTGCGTGTGCGGTACACACGCGAAGGCCGGCATTCTCGAAGCAAAGTCCACGCCCGAGGCAATATCGCCGCTCGATTCGGTCTCTGATGCTCCGGATCACCCCATCGGGTGTGTCTCAAAAGCGTAAAATTTTCGGACTCAGCCGTGTTCTAGATGACGCACCGCCAAGTGCCGAACTGTGCAGCCAGTTGCGGCGCCGAACTTCCCAGCGGACTCGCCCAGAGCCTTGTGCTCTGCCGGCGCCAGGCACCTGGAAACACCTTCAGCCTTGCTTCGTGTATCGGCAAGATCAGTCGCCAGGCGTATCCGTGGTGTCTCGAGGAGGCGTATCACCGCGCAGAGTGGAGCGGCGTTCGAGCATGAACTTGACGCGGACGTTCGCCGCATACTGGCGCCAGACGGGGACGAGCTCGGTGAGGTCGCGCAGCTGCTCTCGATAGCGGGGGGAACCGGAGTTGAAATCGGCGTCGAGCTTCAGGCGATGGATCAGACTCTCCACCGCGCGCGCCATGTTCTCGTAGTTGGCGAGCAACTGCAGCACGTCTTCACGTTCTTCGTTGGTCAACGGTTCGTCTCGTGACAGGGAGCGGCGCCATTATACTGGCTTCGTGCGGCTCGATATCTGGCTCGATGTCGCTTGTCTGTTCCGTACACGATCCGAGGCCCAGAAGGCGTGCAAGGGAGGGAAGGTCGACGTCAACGGCGAGGCGGCGAGGCCGCACCGGATTGTGAAGCTTGGCGACCAGGTTCTCATCACGAGGCCGTCTGCGCGTCGACAATCGGTCATCGTCCGCGGTTTCGCCGAGCGGCACATCCCCAAGGCGGAGGCACGGCAGCTGTACCGAGGATGTGACGCCAAAACCCAGCCCTGAAGAAGCTGCCCTGCTGGAAATGGAGCGACTCGCCCGTCCATTTGTGCGTCGCATGGCGAGCACACCTGATTGTCGGGAGCGCCGGGAGCTCCGACGGCTCAAGGAACGCGGCTAGTCGACGAGCGGCTTGGGAATCACGAACGTGGACGTGCACCCGCCGCGGTCGTCCGCGCGCGCATGAACCCGACCGCCATGCATCCGCGCGACCTGCGCGACACCCGCCAACACCAGCGCCCCTGGCAGGCCGTTGGGGTGCTCCGCGAACTCGGCGTCGAAGAAGCGATTGAGGGAGGCCGAGGGAATCTCGCAATCGTGCTGCGTCACGGCCACAATCAGCGCCGGCCGAACGGCCGTTCCGGACCAGGCGAGACGCAACGTCGAGGCTGTGGGCGAAATAGCCAGCATGCCTTGAATCAGTCCTGCCAGCGCCCGCACGAGCATCGCCCGATTGGCTGACAGCCGATACCCATCCAATGACGACGTCACTTCGAGCTTCACGCTCTGCAGACGTGCCTCGGGGCCGACGGCTTCGAGCACCGCGTCGAGCACCGTGGTCGCCTCGACAGGCTCACGCAGTGGAGCGGCGATCGATGACGAGAGCCACTCGATGGCCGCCGCGGTGCTCCGCGCCCGCTCCATCTCGACTTTCATCAGGTCGGTCAGCACGTTCCAGCGCAGGGGATTGTAGCCGGCCACATCGAGCGCCGGCATCACCGCCGAGACGAATGCCAGCCGTGACGTGACCTCCCGCAATCCGGCCGCCGGGTGTGTACGCCGCGTCTCTTCGGACAGAGTAGGCATAGGAGGCTCCGGTGAAACGGGAGGCGCGGCGCGGCGCGCGGCGGCCTCGCGCAGGACGTCGACCGTGTGAGTGCCGGTTTCGCAGACGAGACAGGGAACGGCATGGAGCCCGAGCTGCGCGGCCACGCGATATCGATTGCCGCCAGCGATGATTCGAAAGCGAGCTTCGCGCGCGTCGCCACTCTGCGCCTTCTCGTCGGTCCGCTCGACGCGCGCGGGTGACGCCAGCTGCGACACAAGCAGCGGCTGCAAAATGCCGACTTCCTTGATCGACTGTCGCAAGCCCTCGATGTTGCCGGGCCCGTCAGTGGGCGGCTCGATATCGGCGATGGGGATTTCGCGAATCGTACGCAGCGGCGAGTCGCCCATCAACTGCTCGACGTAGTGACGTCCGTGCCGCATCTTGAATGCGGCGGGAAGCCCTTCGCGCGATCGCGTGCGCTCCTCCCGCGGCACCGGCGTGTCCGACACGGGCGCTTCGTCCCCCGGTTCGAGGTGAGCAGTTGGAAGATTGTTGAGTTCCGTCTGGGCCGGTTCGAGGTGCACGCGCGTCTCCTGGGATGGTTCACATCTTATCGCACTGTGGCACGGATGCGACCGGGGCAGTGTGCTAGAATTGGAAGTTTGTTGACCTAGTCAGAAAGGAAAGCAGTGGCCAGCCACGAATCCGCGCTCAAAGCGCACCGACAGAATGTCCGCCGCCGCGAGCACAACCGTCAGCTGCGGACCCGCCTGCGCAGCGCGCTGCGCGATATCCGCGCGGCCATCGACGGCGGCGATCCCGCGAAGGTCAAAGACGCGTTGCGCGACACGATTTCGCTCGTGGACAAGATGGCCGGCAAGGGCCTGATCCACCGGAACACCGCCGGCCGCTACAAGTCTCGCCTCGCAGCCCGCGTCTCCCAAAAGGCCAAGAAGTCAGCGGCGGCATAGCTCCGCAACGAGTCTTTCGAGCAGCACTCGCGGATCGCCGCCCGAGCCCTTGAGGTCGAGATCAGTGCGGAACAGCGCTTCAACCGCGGCTGGCACCCGCCGCGGCTGGCCACGGACAACCGCTCCCGGACGAACCACGCCAGCTGGCCCAGGATCTTGAACGGCACTCCCCCAGCATTGAGCGACAGCGCAATCTGTCTCATCGCTTCCGCCGTTCGCCGCGCTGAATGGCCGTTGTCACCGCCCAATCATCCTGCGCCGTTTCCGCGCTGACGATCTGCTCCGCATCCTCGAGGGTATCCGCGGCCGGCCGCTCGAGTACAACAAGAGACGTTCGACATCCCCGCGAAGACGCGCGATGTCGGTTCCGGCGCGCTCGGCGACCAGTCGCGCCGCTGCTGTGTCGATCTGCTGTCCCGCGTCGGTCACCGCCCGTCGGAGCAGTTGCTCGGCCTGGCGGGCCACCTGCCTCAAACCCACACGGCCATCGCGGTCGCCCTTCAACCCCCAGCATTCGACGACGGTGCCCTGTTTCTGCAGCGTCTTGAACAGACGACGCGTCCGATCGACGTCGGTCGCGACCAGAACGAGCGTGGTTTCGGGAGCCGGTGATTTGATGTACGCGTCGAGCACGTCGGTGTCCGCCGGCGTTTCATCGGGGCTCGGGCTCTCATCGTCACTCTTCCCCCGGCGCTTGGGCTTCAGGAGGCGTTCCGCACGCAGCACGATCACCACACGGCGATCGCTCATCATCGGCAGGACCTGCGCGGATTCGACGATGGTGGCCGGCGTCACAGCCTTTTCGCCGGCATACATCCGCTCGACGTTGAACGCGCGCAGTTCGCTCTCGACGAGGTCGGCGATGTCGCTCGCGAGCCGCGACATCTCAGCCTCGTCGTCGCCGGTGATCAAGTAGACGAGATCGGGCTTTCGCTGTGCGAGTCGCTGCCGCACCGCAGCGGTTGTGGAAGCGGGCATCTCTAGATGGCTCGGGCGGTGAACGTCGCCAATCCCTGGCTAGAAAGCTTCAAGAATCGCGCTGACGACCGAGCGGGCGAACTCCGCGGCGAGTCGTTCGACCGCATTCGTGTCCTGGCCGAGAAATGCGCTGGCGTCGACGGTCGTCACATTGGTGATGTCGTATTCTTCGCGGAACTGCCACGCCGGATTCGACCACAGCACCTTGTTGGATTTGAGATCTTTGAACTCGATTCTCGCCACCAGCGTGAGCACATACCGCGAAGCCTGCTGCGCCTCGGTGAAAGCTGCCGGCGCCAGACTGATGGCGACGATCTCACCCGACAGAACGGCGTCGGTACCCGCTTCTACGGGTTCGACTTTGTACCTGCCGCGACCAATCAGCTCGCCGCGTACGCGTTCGGTGACGCGCCTCTCGATGTCGTAGACCGGCGTCTGGTTGGCGAAGAGCGGCACGCCGATCGTGCGAATGTAAGCTGGCAGGAACGACCCGCGACCCGCGAGCGAGTAGCCGCAGCTCGTCGACGCCAACCCGCCAGCCAGCACAATCGCCAATGCCACGTAGCGGATGATTGATCGCGTCATTTTCATCAATCGGTGACGATGCTGACCAGTCGGCCGTTGACCACGACGACTTTCTTGACTGTCTTGCCCTGCAGGTACTTCGCTACCTGCGGATCGGCCTGCGCAAGCGCGCGCAGATCCTCCTCGCTGATGCCCGCAGAAACGGTCAGGCGCGCGCGGACTTTGCCGTTGACCTGCACCGGGATGACGACCTCTTCCGCCCGCGCGACCGCTTCGTCGAACGCTGGCCAGCCTGCAGCAACAATACCGTTTGCGTGCCCCAGACGCTCCCACAATTCTTCCGCCATGTGCGGCGTGAAGGGTGAAAGCAGGCGTATCAATGCCTCGACCGCCTCTTTCACGACAGCAATCGTCGCCGGTCGCTCGGCTGTTCCGGCCGAGACGTGCTCGCTTTCCCGCGAGAGCAGACCGCAGTTCTCCCGGCCGCAGAACGCGTAGATCTCGTTCACGAGCTCCATCAGTGCGGAAACGGCGGTGTTGAGGTGCACGCGCGGATCGAGATCCTGCGTGACTCGGCGGATCGTCTCGTGGGTCTTGCGCCGGAGCGCCCGCTCGGCATCGTCCAGTTCCAGCCCCTCGGCCGCCGGGATGCCGTCGCCGCCAACCGTATCGGCGACTCGGTCGACGAGTCGCCACACCCGAGCGAGAAATCGGAAACTGCCCTCGAGCCCGGAGTCGGTCCACTCCACTTCCTTCTCGGGCGGCGCGACGAACATCACATAGAGGCGAAGCGCGTCGGCGCCGAACTTCTCAATCATGTCGTCGGGATCGACAGTGTTGCCCTTCGACTTCGACATGACCTGGCCGGCGTTGAGCACCATCCCCTGCGTCAGCAAGCGAGTGAACGGCTCGTCGAGCGTCGTCAGCCCGAGATCCCGAAAGACCCTCGAGAAGAAACGCGAGTAGATCAGATGGAGGATGGCGTGCTCGACGCCACCGCTATAGAAGTCAACGGGTCCCCAATACCCGACTTTGGCGGGATCGAATGGCAGCTTGTCGTTCCGCGGATCGGCGAAGCGATAGAAATACCAGGAGGAGTCGACAAACGTGTCCATCGTGTCCGTCTCCCGGCGGCCGGGACCACCGCACTTCGGGCACGTGGTGTTCACGAATTCCGGAATATGGGCCAGCGGGGAATCGCCGCGACCGGTGAATTCGGCCGTTTTCGGCAGCAGTACCGGCAGGTCTTCATCCGGAACCCCCACGGTGCCGCACCGTTCACAATAAATGATGGGAATCGGTGTGCCCCAGTAACGCTGTCGCGAAATCCCCCAGTCTTTCAGCCGGTATTGAACCGTCGGCTCCCCCAGCCCCTTCCGTTGCGCATCCTCGGTGATCGCGCGGCGGGCAGAATCAGAATCCTGTCCGTCGAAAGGACCGGAGTTCACGAGGACGCCGTCGTTGGAGACCGACTCCTTCATCTCGTCGACGGAAGGGACAGAGCCGTCGGCCGGACGGATGACCACAGTCATGGGAAGTTCGTATTTGCGGGCAAATTGAAGTCACGCTGGTCGTGAGCAGGAACGCCCATGACGGCCCCGGTCCCGTACTCGATGAGCACGAAATTGGCGACCCAGACGGGCACCGGCTGACCGGTAAACGGGTTGACCGCTCGATGCCCGGTATCGAAGCCTTCCTTCTCGATCTCACCGGTCATGCGTGCGGTGCGGTCCTGTCCTTGGAAACGCTTCAGGCTGTCGGCAAATGCCGACCCGCCCTGCTCTTTCGACCATTTCTGGACGAGCGGGTGCTCGGGCGCCAACAGGATGAAATTCGCGCCGTAAATCGTGTCGATTCGGGTAGTGAAGACCTCGATGGGGGCCTCGGCATTCTCGGAACCGCGAGGCTCCAGCGCGAATCTCACGCGCGCCCCTTCCGATCGCCCGATCCAGTTCTGCTGCATTGTCAGAACCTTCTCGGGCCATCCCGGCAGCCGTTCGGTCGCCTCCAGCAGTTCGTCGGGTACGCCGTGATGCGGAAGAACCACTGCTCGAGGTCGCGTGTCGTGACCGTTGTCCCGCAGCGCCAGCACGCCCCATCCACGACCTGTTCGTTGGCCAGGACCGTATTGCAGCTCGGACACCAGTTGACCGTCGACCGCTTGCGGTACGCCAGATCGCGCTCCAGCATCCTCAGGAACAGCCACTGATTCCATCTGTAGTAGGCGGGAAGACAAGTGGCAATCTCCCTTTCCCACGCGTAGCTGATGCCGATGCGTTGAAGCTGCCCTTTCATGTGCTCGATGTTCTCGAGCGTCCACTTTTCAGGATGCGTCCCGTTCTTGATAGCGGCATTCTCCGCGGGCATCCCGAACGCGTCCCAGCCGAAGGGGTGCAGGACGTTGAACCCACGCATCCGCTTCAGCCGCGCCACCACGTCGCCGATCATGTAGTTGCGCACGTGTCCTACGTGCGCATGCCCCGAGGGATACGCGAACATTTCCAGGCAATAGAACTTCGGGCGGTCTGCCTCCTCGGACACCTCGAAGGCGCGCGCCGTCCGCCAGCGCTCCTGCCACTTCTTCTCGATACTCTGGGGCTTGTACTCGGGCACGATCTAACGATTATAGCCGACGGTCGAAGGGCCTCTGGGCGGCGCGCACCGCGGCAATCGCTCGTTCTCCGCGGGCCGTCGGCGTGAGATCCGGAGGGTCCAGCGCCTTGCCTTCGAGCGCTAGGAGCGTCGCCTCCAAGGAGGCTGTGAGAGCGGTGAGCTCGTATCCGCCCTCGGTGACGCAAGCAATCGCGCCGTGGCGCGAGGCTGTCGCCCGCAGTCCATTGACGATATGTCCGTAGCCGGCGGCGGTCATCCGCATCGACGCGAGCGGATCGCGCTCGTGCGCATCGTATCCGGCGGAGACGATGGTGAGCTGCGGCTGAAAATGGTCGAGCACCGGAAGCACGACGGTGGCGTGCACGAGCGCATAGTCGCCATCGGTGGCCCCGGCCTCGAGCGGAATATTGAGGGTGAATCCCGCACCGGCCGCGTGGCCCGTTTCGTCCGCAGCGCCGGTGCCCGGGTAGAACGGAAACTGGTGAGTAGAAATGTAAAGGACCGTCGGGTCGTCGTAAAAGATTTGCTGAGTTCCGTTGCCGTGATGAACATCGATATCGACGATGGCCACCCGTTCGATCCCCGCCGAACGAGCGGCGTACGCGGCCACCGCCACGTTGTTGTACAGGCAGAAGCCCATCGGTCGATGCCGCTCGGCGTGATGCCCGGGTGGTCGGACCAACGCGAACGTCGGTCCCTCGCCTTCGAGGGCGTGTTTAGCGGCCTGAACAGCAGCTCCGGCCGCCAGTCCGGCGATGGCGACCGAGTCGGCCGATGTGAACGTATCCGGGTCGAGCATGACCGCTTTCCCCGCCGTCCGCTCGATGGTCTCGATGTGGGCGGCGGTGTGCGCTCGTTCGAGCTCCTGGCGGGCTATCGAGCGCGGCGGGATGACCCGGCCACCGTTTTGCACCCACCGAGAGGCTACGACGTCGAAGGCATGCGCCCGCTCCGGGCGCTCGGGGTGACCCGGTGGCGGGATATGATTTTCAAATTCAGTAGATGAAATAAGCAGCACGAGTGCGACCGTGGTGTAACATACCGCGAGCCTGCGCGGGCGGCATGACGCGAATTCCTAGCTGAGGCGAAGCAACGATTGGATCACATTCACACCGTGACGACTGAAATGACTCAGCCCAACTCGTCGCCCCGCCCTCGCAATGTACTTATCGTCGACGACGACATTGTATTGCTCGATGCGCTCGAACGCGCGTTCCGCGAGGCGGGTGAGCGGGCGATTGCGTGCGGGAGTTTCGAGGAAGCGCGCCGCGTGGTGCGGGATCAGACGCTCGACGCCCTCATCACTGACGTGCGCCTCGGCGCCTTCAACGGGTTGCAGCTGGCCGTCATGGCCCGGGACATCCAGCCGAACATTCAGGTCATCGTCTTCTCAGGATTCGATGATCCCGTGCTCCGTGCCGACGCCGAGCGCATCGGGGCAACCTACCTGGTGAAGCCGGTCCCCAGCAGCTATCTCATTCAGCTGCTGCAGTCTTCCACGACGCCGTAAGCGCGTCGAAAGAAGGCGACCGTCGCGTCAGATCGACGCGGCAATCCGATCGGGCGCACGTTCGTCCGCAGAACGGTCCCCACCGCCCCGCTGTCCGCCCCGGCTGATCGCCGCTGACCGGAATTCCTGGAATGGAACGTGGCACTGATACTTGCGCAGGAAGCCGAGGAACCGCTTGTAGTCGTCCTGCGGCATGTTGAAGAGTTCAACCAGGACGCGATAGTTCCCCGATGTCTGTTCGAGACCCTTTCGAATGATGGCCCGGAGATCCTCGCGCGTCAGGTCGCGTGAGATGAACGGCGCATAGACGACGGACCAGAACGACTGGCGTCCGGTGACCATCTGATCGAACAACGTCTCCGACACGTTGCGCGAGATCTTCGGCGCCGCAGGCACCGCCACCGCCGCCGTCGGCATCGACCGCAACACCTCGAGCGGCAGGTCGGCGCGGTCCACCTCGCCGTTCTGGTGGCGGATGACGATGCGCTCGACGACGTTCTTGAGCTCGCGCACGTTCCCCGGCCACGGGTGCTCGATCAGTGTGTCGAGCGCAGACGCTGAGATTCGCGGTGTGTCCACGGGTACTGACGCGCGAACGTCTCCATGAAATGATTCAGCAGCATCGGCACATCCTCCTTGCGCTCGCGCAACGGCGGCACGCGGAGGTGGATGACGTTGAGCCGATAGTAGAGGTCCTCACGAAACGTCTTGGCGGCGACGTTTTCGATCAGATTGCGATTGGTCGCGGCGATCACCCGGACGTCGACGCGATTCTGGATCTGTTCGGAGCCGACCCGCTGGATCTCCCCGGTCTCGAGAAACCGCAGCAGCAGTCCTTGCATGCGGGGGGTGGTTTCCCCTATTTCATCCATGAAAACGGTGCCGCGGTGCGCCTGCTCGAAGACGCCCACGCGGTCGCGATACGCACCGGTGAAACTGCCGCGAACGTGGCCGAAGAGCTCGGTTTCGAGAAGCGTTTCCGAAAGAGCGGCGCAGTTGACGGTGACGAGGGGCGAACGACGGCGCAGGCTGGCATCGTGGATGAGCCGGGCAACGATCTCTTTTCCGGCACCACTCTCTCCCGTGATCAGGACCTTGGCTTCACATCGCGACGCGTAGTGAATCTCTTCCTGAAGCGCAAGAATTGGTGCACTTGCCCCAACGAGCTTGGATGGCTGCATCGAAAAGTTCGCCTTCTACTGGTGGAAAAGTCCGGATTATGCGGTCCGCTTCTGAACAATGTCAAGTGAACCGCGGAGTTAATGTGCAGAAGTTGCACTTCTGCGCAAGAACCTAGGCACCGCCAGTCATTTTGGAGTAGGCAGACTTTATCACAGTGAGAGGGAGACTTTTAGTGCCCTCGTCAAAATAGTCCTCTGTTATCCACAGCAATTGCACAGAGACACGTGGCACATGGGTTGCGTTATCGGGCTGGATGCCGAGCGCTTCAGCATTCGCGCCCATCAAGCTGCGAACGACACTCCAGCGTAACGAGCGTCACCTGGCCGCGATGCCAAAGCGCACGCCGCGCATCGTCGCGATGGGAGGCGGCACTGGCCTTCCGTCCGTGCTGGAAGGCCTGTGCGAGCTCAGTGATGAGGATGGCGCGACCGGCTCCGATCACATATCCGCGATCGTGACTGTGACCGACGAGGGTGGGAGCTCCGGGAGACTGCGCCGCGACTTCGGCGTGTTGCCCCCGGGTGACGTCAGGAACTGCCTGGCGGCTGTTGCCCCGCCCGATTCGCCATTCAAGCGGCTGCTGCAGCACCGATTCGTCGAGGGCGAAGGTCTCGAGGGTCATGCCGTCGGCAACCTGATGCTGACCGCGCTCTCGCAGATTACCGGCGACTTCGCCTCCGCCGTCGAGCAGCTCGGAACGATGATGGGACTTCGCGGCCGGGTGCTGCCGACGACGCGGGAAAACGTCCGGCTTCGCGCCGAAATGGATTCCGGCGAGGTCCTCGATGGAGAGACCTCCATCATCGGGACCCGCTCGAAAATCCGCCGCCTGTCGCTCAATCCCAGTCCGAAACCACTGCCGGAAGTGCTACGGGCCCTCGTCAACGCCGACGGAATCGTCGTCGGACCAGGAAGCCTCTATACGAGTCTCCTGCCGAACCTGCTCGTCGAGGGCGTGGCCGCGACGATGTCAGGTGTGGACGCCGTGCGCATCTACGTCGCGAACCTGATGACGGAGCCGGGCGAAACGGACGGCTTCACCCTCGACGATCACCTGCACGCCATCCGTCTGCACGCCGGGTTCGATCTCTTCGACTACATCATCGTCCACAAGGGTCAGCTGGCGAGCACCGCCGCGAGCCGCTACGCGCTGCAGGGTTCAAGGCCCGTCACGGTCGATGTGCCGCTGAAGTGGGCGGGGCGCGCCAGAATCGTCGAGTGCGACCTGGCTGCCGAATGCGACGGACGCAAGATTCGGCACGCCGCGCGTCCTCTGGCGCGAGTGATCCGCGGACTGATCGAGTCCGGCCGCCGCGGCTGACGTCGTCAGCCGTTCGCGTCTACCGCGTTCTTACCCGCACGCTTGGCCAGTCCGAGCCGACGATCGGCTTCCCCGACGAGCTCTTCACCCGAGTGCCCCGGCGAGAGACGCGCCACACCGATACTGACGGTCACGCCGACCGGATCATCGCGAAAACGCTGATGCACCCGGCGCCGGATACGCTCGGCGACCTGGGCGGCCGTGTCGAGGGATGCTCCGGGCATCAGGATCGCAAACTCTTCCCCGCCGTAGCGCGCACACACATCGAAGATGCGGACGCCCCCGCGGAGCAGTTCGGCGACCGTTCGCAAGGTCCGATCGCCTTCGATGTGTCCGAACGTGTCGTTGATGCGCTTGAAGTCGTCGATGTCGACCATCAAGACCGACAGCGGTTGCTGCTGGCGGGTGGCGCGCTGCACTTCACCGCGGAGCCGCGTCTCGAAGTGGCGCCGGTTGAAGAGACCGGTCACCGAGTCAATGGCCGCAACCCGCTGCAGATCGCTGAGAGTGCGTTGCACGCCTTCGCGGGCAAGCGCCAGCGACGCCGGGGCGGCGAGGATGCGTGCCTCCGCCAGATCCTGCGAATCGAACGGCTTTCCATCCTCGCGATCGGTCAACGCCAGCACGCCGCAGGGGCGGTGCTGGCCCATCATCGGCACCAGCAGGTACGAGTTCGTGCGGTAGCGAAGGCGACGGGATCCATCGACCTGGTGAATGTCGGCTTTGGCGCTGACATACGCCCGGCCGAGGATTCCCTCCCCGGGCTGGATGCGCAGATGCTCGACGAGGACCGTCGGATATCCGACCGTCGCGACGATCGCCAGCGCCTTGTCGTCGATGTGGTAGAGCGCCAGCGCACCGATCCGCGCCCGCAAGTGTTTAGCGATGGTGCGCAGGATCAGGGCGTGGACGCGCTCACTGTCGGTTTCGCGTCCGAGGCGTCTGGAGAACGAGTAGATGCGGCGGCCGAACCGTTCCGGATCGCGGGGGTCGTGCATGCCGAGCACGCGTCGAAGGCCACGCCGGGCGTCACCGATGACGGCGTCGGCCGTCGGCCTGTCGCGCCAAGCTTCTGCCGATCCCGGAATGAGCAGGACCCACTCCCGGGCTCGCGCCCGTCCGAGAACGAGCCCCGTCAGCCCCTCCCACACCGGCTCGCCAGACACGGCGCGCTCGCGCAGGATTGTGGCCAGCGGAAGATGTTCGTCGCGATCGCCGCCGGGCGGAAAAGCCTCGCCTTCGAATCGCCACTCCTCGTCATCGCGCGACAAGAGCGCGAGCGGCGTCTCCAGCGCCGCTGCCAGAGAGTCCAGCAGCGAGCGCAGGTCTTGGGCGAGCGCCGGCGCGCCAGCGTCGGAGCTCTCAGCCATTCAGTTCTGTAATGAAATCAGCGGATTGAATGCGCGTTCGCAGCGCGGGCATCAAGTTCGCTAGGCAAAGCACGGCATATGCCACGAGGCTCGCCTCGAGTTCAAGGCTCAGCCGGTGTGGGAACTGATTCGCGCCGCAGCGTGGGTGCGAAAATGTGACCAGGCCTGTGAGCGAATGTCCAAGAGGGCATGACGAAAGTCGCGCTCCGATCGGACTTCGAGAAGACCGTATTACGCAATTACTCGACGATTTCAGGGCAAAAGACGCGGGCCGTTACCCAGATGTCACAAGGGAACGGCGATTGCAAAATCGTTTGCACCGTCGTCATCTGTTTCGAGAGGGTCAGGACTCATGGACATCCGTTTCGTGTCGTCGCTCACCGCCGAGGACGAAAACTTTTTTGCCCCGGCGCTGCTCAAAGCGATTGGTGCCCTACTCGACCAGTTGCCGATCGCGTACACCGTGCGCATCGAGACCACGGGCTCGCAGGTCTTCCAACATACTCACAGCGGCGCAACGGAGAGGATGCAGCCCGAAACGTTCGACTCCGCGTTGTCGTTGAACGGCAGCGGCCGCGTGGCGCCGCAGCCGGTCGTGAGAGCGAACGGCTCCCATCGCTCTTGAACGAACGCGTCGAGAACTCAAAGGCGTGCCTCGGCGAACCGGCCGGACACGCCGTTCGTGTTTTCGCGAGTCTCAGAATCCACAGACAGAAGGTTCGCGTTCGGGCGACTTACGGCGCACAGTTTCCGTAATTGCACACGGAAGCCGACTGAAATCTCAGCGAATACACGAAACAATCGAGTGGTCCGAAAGTTGCCTTCGCTGGGGTGTCACCTCGTAGTGGAGTTATACACACACAAGCGCAGGTGGCACGTAGGAGGCAGCGTGCGATTGGCCATCAGTGGTCTGGTTTTTTCCGCGGGTCTACTTGCCGGTGCGGCGCAAGCGTCGGCAGCCCCGCTCCTGCAACTCGATATTTTGAGCAGATACTCCAATTCGCAAAGCGATGGCGTATCGAGCCTGTTGAACGGCTTCGACTACATCGGCGCCGCGCTGTCCGAGCGACCCACGCCACGCCTGCCCACCGGGGAATTCGGTTCGAACGGGAACGACAGCCTGCTGGCCTACGTCGCCGGCTCGACTCGCAGCGGCGGAGACATCGGCGCGCTCGGTACCTGGGTCAGCGAACTCAGTCTGCTCAACTCGAGCGAACGGTCGACCTTCGTGTTACCGTCGGTCCGCGGGTTCGGCAGCGAGGGCTATACACCGCACTTCGACCTGTATGAGGCCTACCTGCGGCTCTGCTCCAGCCGCGGCTGCGATTCGCTGCTGCAGCGCGACCTCGATCGCTCACCGTTCCAGGGTAGTGGCGACAACGGCAGCATTCCTCCGATCCCGGAACCGGCGACGCTCGTCCTGCTGGCCACCGGTCTCGCAATCTCGGCTCGTAGCCTGCGCCGTCGCCGTCCCGCGAACAAATAGGCGCGGACTCGGCTCGGTGCCGAGCCGAATCAACGTTTTCACGGGTGTCCTCGCAGTCCCGCGTCGGGATTGCGAGGATTTCTGCGTTGGGCGATGGCCCGACGCGCGCCATCCTGGCGATCCTCCCCCGCCGGCGCCGCTCCGTTGAACGGCGCCTTTTTGCGGCCTCTAACAGTTTCGTGGTTCAAAGGCTCCAGGGAGGCAGACTAATAACAGCTTTCGCGGGTCCAATAGTCGCCCGATGGTGCGATATACTGCCCCTCCAACAACAACTGACGGGCGTTATCCGCTTATTCCTCAGTGAGATCTATGAGATCAACACCCCTAGCTTCGATCGTGGCGATCGGTTTGCTAAAAAGGGAATCCGATCGGTCTACTGAACCGGTCCAGGATGATCGTGAACATGAAAACTGGCTTTAGCCGAACCGTCGTCATCGGGCTCGCGTGCATCTGTGGAAGCGTGGTTGCGGCGCAGCAACCAGCACAGCAACCAGCTCCGCCTACCCCCGCCCCCGCAGCGGTGGCGGCCGCCGAGCAGCAGCAGGCCAGTCTGCCCACCGATTACGTGATCGGACCCGACGACAAGCTCGCCGTCCTCTTCTGGCGCGACGAGTCGATGACCGCGGACGTGACCGTGCGTCCGGACGGCAAGATTTCGCTCCCGCTCCTCAATGACGTCCACGTGGTCGGCCTTACGCCGGAGCAACTACGGACCTTCCTGATGGGAGCGGCGAAGAAATTCGTGGCCGATCCCACCGTCTCGGTGGTCGTTCGCGAAATCAACAGCCGAAAAGTGTTTATCACCGGCTTTGTCTCGCATCCCGGTGCGTATTCGTTGACGACGCCCATCACCGTCTTGCAGCTGATCGCCATTGCTGGAGGGCTCACCGATTTCGCCGACACGAAGAAGATCACCATCATCCGCACGGGCCAGAAGGAACCCCTGAAATTCAACTACGAGGATGTCCGCCGCGGCAAGAACCTCCAACAGAACATTCTGCTCAAGGTCGGCGACACCGTCGTCGTTCCTGGCTAAGGCGGTCGACGAGTGTGCGGCATTGCGGGCTTCGTGAACCACGAGGGGCTGACACGGCCCGACGATCCACGTCTGCCCGACATGATCTCGACGCTGCAACACCGCGGCCCTGACGGCTTCGGGTACTTCGGCGCGCCGGGCGTGGGTCTCGCCCATGCCCGACTGAGCATCATCGATCTGGCAGGCGGCGCGCAGCCGATTCACAACGAGGACCGCAGCGTCTGGATCACCTTCAACGGCGAGATTTTCAACTACCTCGAGCTGCGTGCCGACCTCGAGAAGCAAGGTCATCGTTTCGAGACGCGTTCCGACACCGAAGTGCTGGTGCACGCCTACGAGGAGTACGGCGACGAGTTCGTGCACCAGTTGAACGGGCAATTCGCCTTTGCCATTTGGGATGGTCGACGGCGGCGGCTGGTTATGGCCCGCGATCGCGCCGGCATTCTTCCGCTCTTCTACACGGAACGCGACGGCCGGCTGCTGTTTGCCTCCGAGATCAAAGCCATCCTGGCGGTCACCGGTGCACCGGCGCGGCTCTCGAGCGTCGCGCTCGATCAGGTCCTGACCTTCTGGTCGCCTCTGACCCCTCACACGTTGTTTCCGGGAGTCTTCGAGCTGTCGCCTGGCCAGATGCTCATCGTGGAGGACGGACAGACTCGTCGGCACCAGGACCTGGGACTGGCGTTATCCGGTCGACGGCGAACACCGTGAAGGCGATGCCAGCGCGCTCGCCGAGGAACTGCGCGCCCTGCTGATCGACGCGACGCGACTGCGCTTGCGCTCGGACGTTCCCGTTGGCGCCTATCTCTCGGGCGGGTTGGATTCGTCGGTCCTGACAACCATCATCAGGCGCCACACGGACGCCCCCCTCAGGACGTTCTCGATCGGATTCGAAGAGCGAAGCCTCGATGAATCGCCGTACCAGCAGGCGCTCATCGAGCACCTCCAGGCCGATCACAGTCGTATCACCTGCCGCAACAGTGACGTCGCCGATGCTTTCGGGAACGCGATCTGGCACGCCGAGTCGGTCCTCGTTCGGGCCGCCCTCGTGCCGATGATGCTGTTGTCCGGTCTCGTGCACGAGCAGGGTTATCGCGTCGTCCTGACCGGGGAAGGGTCCGACGAAGTGCTCGGCGGCTACGATCTCTTCAAGGAGACCAAGATCCGCCAATTCTGGGCACGGAATCCCCAGTCGCGCATGCGTCCGGCGCTGCTGCAGCGGCTTTACCCGTACCTGGACTTCTCTCCCGCGCGGAGCCGAGGCTTCTCCGAAGCCTTCTTCGGCGCCGGCCTCGAGAACCCGTCCGCGCCGTTCTTCTCGCATCTGCCGCGATGGACGACGACGGCGCGCTGCAAGGAATTCTTCTCGAGCGACACGCGGGCTGAGTTACGAGACAGCGCGATCGATCAATTCGAACGCGTGCTGCCGGCCAGCTTCGGTCAGTGGCACCCCTTCAACCGCGCGCAGTATCTCGAATCGCGTTCGCTGATGGCTGGCTACCTGCTCTGCTCGCAGGGTGACCGCATGCTGATGGCGAACTCCGTCGAGGGACGGTTCCCATTCCTCGATCATCGCGTCATGGAGTTTGCCCGGGAGCTGCGCCCCAGCCTGCTGATGAAGGGGCTCAACGAAAAGTATCTGCTCAAGCGGGCCATGGGCCACGAGCTTCCCGACGCCATCGTGAACCGGCCGAAGCAGCCGTACCGAGCGCCTGGCGTACCGGCATTTTTCGAAGGGCGCTGGCAACACGAGGTTCGAGAGCTCCTGTCGCCGGCAACGATTGCAGAATACGGCTATTTCGATGCACCCAGGGTTCAGCGTCTCATTCAAAAGGTCGAGGCAGGCAGGGCGGTCGGTGAGAAAGACAACATGGCCTTGATTGCCGTGCTCTCAACGCAGCTTCTTCATCATCGTTTCATCAAGACAGCGATACCCAGGTACGAGGTCACCAGCGCTCATGCAGCAGCAGATTCGCAGCTTCATTCTCTCTAGCTTCTTGTTTAGCGACGACGAATCGAAACTGAAGAACAACGATTCCCTTTTGGAGCAGGGGATCATGGATTCGACAGGCGTCCTCGAACTCGTCGCGTTTCTCGAATCGCAGTTCGGCATCAAGGTCGCCGACGACGAACTGCTGCCCGAGAACCTCGACTCGGTGGAACAGATCGCGGCATTCATCGCCCGCAAGCAGCCGTCGGCGCAGCGCACCGTTGCCACAGCATGAGGTCATACATCCCCCTGGCGCATCGTCTTCAGACGAGCGCCGCGCAGCACCCTGACGCCGAGGCGTTGGTACATGGCTCTCGCCGTGTCACTTATGCCGCGTTGTGGCGTCAGGTGTGCGCGGTGACAGGCTATCTGCGCGGGGTGGGTCTGACCGAGGGCGACCGCGTCGCCGTCGTCCTGGAAAATTCCACGGAGTACGTCGCCGCCTACTATGGAACGCTGGCGGCTGGCGGCGTTGCGGTCGGCATGAACGCATCCGCGCGCGCCCGCGAGCTGAGCTCGTGGCTGACGCATTGTGGGGCCCGTGTTCTCTTCGTGGATGCTCGTCACCCGGATCTCCAGCAGTTGATCGACACTGGCTTCCCGGCGCTGACGATCGTGATCGTCGACCATGGCGGCCAGTGGACCAGCGTGCTGAATTCGAGCCCGGCGGCTCCCATCGACGCCCGGGCTGATGACGCCGCGGCAATCCTCTATACGTCTGGCACCACCGGCAGGCCGAAGGGCGTCACGCTGACGCACGGCAACCTTTCCGACAACGCGGCCAGCATCATCGAATATTTGGGGCTCGAAGCGACCGACCGCGTCCTCAACCTGCTCCCGTTTTTCTATTCCTACGGCAGCTCCGTCCTGCACACGCACCTTGCGGTGGGCGCGACCGTGGTCATAGAGAATCAGCTCGTGTACCCGCAGCGCGTCCTGGCGCGGATGGCCGACGAGCGCATTACGGGCTTCCCTGGCGTTCCTTCGACCTTCGCACTCCTGCTGCAGGCTGGCGACTTCAGCAAGTTCAACCTGGCCTCGCTGCGCTATCTCACGCAGGCCGGCGGAGCCATGCCGACGACGACGGTTCGACGGCTGAGCGAGGCGCTGCCTCAGGCGAAGCTGTTCGTGATGTACGGGCAGACCGAAGCCACGGCGCGACTGACGTATCTGCCGCCGGAGCGCCTGTCGGACAAGCTCGGGTCCGTCGGCATTCCGATTCCCGGCGTCGAGATGATCGTCACCGATGATGACGACGGTGCTGTCGGCCCGGGGGTACCCGGGGAGGTATGCGTCCGCGGCGGGAACGTGATGAAGGGTTACTTCCGTGATGAAGAAGCGACCCGTGCCGTCCTGCGCAACGGCTGGCTTCACACAGGGGATCTCGGCCATCTCGATGCTGACGGCTATCTCTACTTGCAGGGACGGCGCTCCGACATCATCAAGAGCGGCGCGCATCGGATCAGCCCGCTGGACATCGAGGACGTCATCGTTGCCTTGCCGGAGGTGGCCGAGGCGGCCGTCGTCGGGGTGCCAGACGAGGTTCTTGGTGAGGCCATCAAAGCGGTCATCACGCTGAAGCCGGGCGCCACGCTCGACGCCATGCGCGTTCAGCGTCACTGCAGCGAACAGCTTCCGCGCTACAAAGTGCCCCGCATGATTGAGTTCGCGACCAGTCTGCCGCGCACGTCGTCGGGCAAGATCATGCGTTATCAGTTGACAGGAGCGGCATCCACTTTATGACGTCGAAAGTCGCACGGCTCGAAACGGCTCTCCAGTTCGACGCCGAGCAGGAGCGGCAGCACATTCAGTCACGCATGCGCGACATTGTCCGTGGCTTTCGGCGGCGTGGGTGCGTTGTGGCCATTTCCGGCGGGATCGACAGCTCCGTTTGCGCGGCCCTGAGCGTCGACGCTCTCGGTGCGAGCCGCGTTTTCGGGTTGCTGTTGCCGGAACGGGATTCCTCGGGTGCGAGTACCTCCCGCGGAAAGTTGCTCGCCGAGCATCTGGGCATCAAGTACACGGTGCACGACATCGCGCCGACGCTGGAGGCCATCGGTTGCTATCAGCAGCGCGACGAAGCCATCCGCCAGGTCGTGCCGGAATTCGGTGACGGCTGGAAGCAGAAGATCGTGATTGCCGGCGGCACCGAAGGACAGTTCAACTACTTCAATCTTGTCGTCCAGTCGCCGTCTGGCGAGATATCCGAGCAGCGATTACCACACAGCGCGTATCTGCAGATCGTCGCCGCTACGAACTACAAGCAGCGGATCAGAAAGACCATCGAGTACTACCACGCCGATCGCCTGAATTACGTCGTGGTCGGTACCCCGAATCGGCTCGAATACGATCAGGGATTTTTCGTGAAGAACGGCGATGGATCGGCCGACGTCAAGCCGATCGCCCATCTCTTCAAGTCGCAGGTTTATGCGATGGCGCAGCATCTGAAGCTGCCCGCGGAGATTTGCTCCGCCGTCCCGACCACGGACACCTACAGCCTGCCCCAAGGACAAGACGAGTTCTATTTCGCCCTGCCGTACCGCCAGATGGACCTCGCTCTGTGGGCGTACGAAAACAAAGTTCCCGCTGGTGAGCTCGCCGAAGCGCTCGGTATGAGCGCGGAACGAGCGGCGAACGTCTACGCGGACATCGAAGCGAAGCGACGTGCCACCGAATACCTCGGTGCGCGGCCTCAACTGGTGTCTTCCTAATGTTCGAATTTGGCATATCCACGGAGTGGTTCGACTTCGCACCTGAGCTGATGCTGATCATGGGAAGCGCCTACGCCCAGCGATTCCGCCTGGCCCCGCCACGCCAGTCGTCTGTCGTCAATGCGCGGCGCGTGAGCGGCGTTTTGCGTGAGGCAGCCAAGCGCTTGCGGGAAGAGATCAAGGCGAGTGCCCGGCGCATGGATTGGTTGCGGCGCCGGCCCGGTCAGATCAACGCCTATCTGCAATCAACGCAGGTCCGGAAGCTCCACCTCGGTTGCGGTCCGGTCGTACTGAAAGGTTGGCTGAACGTCGACCTCAAACCGCGAAGCACCAATCAGACATACCTGGATGTGACCGAACGGTTTCCGTTCGATGAGGGCACGTTCGACTACATCCTCAGCGAGCACATGATCGGGGACCTCACCTACCCTGAGGCGGGCACGATGCTCGCTGAGTGCTACCGCGTCCTACGACCCGGCGGGTGTCTCCGCATCTCGACACCGAGCCTTGCCCGCCTGGCGCAACTCTATTCGTTGTCGACGGTGACGACACCGCACCGCTACGTGTCCTGGTCGGTCGACGAATTCGTCGCGTGGGCCGACGCACCGCTCGAGGGCCTGGTGATCAACAACCTCTTCCAGGAGCACCGTTTCGTCTACGACCATGCGACGCTGCGTCACGTACTCGAGCGCACCGGCTTCGTCGATGTCACCGAACATCAATTCGGCCGCAGCCCCAACGCTGAGCTCAACGATGTCGAGTCGCACGGGCGCGTTGTCGGCGACCCCGAAATCAGTCAGTTCGAGTCGGTCACGATGGAAGCGTTCAAGCGCTGATCGATCCACGACGACTTGTCTGAATGGCCTACGCATTACGACAGATCGAACCACGGGATCGTGATGCACTGCTGAGGCTATGGCGCGACAATCTGGCGACCCTGGCCGACAGCGCAGTCGGTCCTCCACGCTACAGTTGGGCCTACGAGCGCCATCCCCACGGCGGACCCTTGACGATTCTCGCTGTGAACAGCAATCACGAAGTGATCGGCTGCGGATCGCTGTATCCACGGACGATCTACGCCGCCAACATCGAGCTGACGACCGGGATGCCGTCGGATTTTGCCGTCGATCGCAAGCATCGCATCGGCGGCGCGGCCCTGATGATGCAGCGCCACCTGGCAACTGAATCGGCGTCCGGATTTCAGGCCCTGCTGGCCTTTCCCAACAAGGCAGCACGCCCCATCCTGCAGCGCGTCGGTTACAAGCCGCTCGTTGGCGCGTTTGGCTGGGTCAAGCCCCTGCGAGTGAACGACAAGCTGCAGCAGGTGCTGGGCTCATCACGTTGGCTGACGGGTCTGGCCTCGGCACCGGTCAACCTGGCGTTATGGCTTGGTGACGAGTGGCGGTCGCGGCGTCTGAGCGGCGATCGCGTGGAAATCATCGAGCGTGCGGACCACCGGTTCGACGATCTGTGGAGGCGCGCTGCGGATCGCTATCCGATCGCAGGAGAACGAACGTCGGCGTACCTCAACTGGCGCTATGCGGAACATGCGACCAATCGCCATCGGTTCTTCTGTCTGCTGCGCGACGGCCAGCTCGTGGGCTACATCGCATTCAGCACCGAGCGACACAGTGCATTCGTCGATGATCTGTTTGCCATCGACATGACGGACACCGCGGACCGGCTGCTCCTGCACTTCGCGCGTCAGATGCGGAAAAACGGATGCGCGACGATTTTCGTGGTCTTCGGTGGCAACAGCGGCTTCGAGAAACGCCTCACGGCGCTCGGATTCATCAGGAGAGGCGACGCGGATCGTGAGTTCTTGGTGTTCGTGCGTGACCTGAAACCGGAAACGGCGGCGGTCCTCACCGACTCACAAAATTGGTATCTGTTCGACGGCGAAATGGATATCTGAATCGGTCGCCGGTCATGCGTTCGCGGCCGGCAAAAATCGTCGGACCCGACGCTATTTGTCTGCCATCCCAGGGACATCTGCGTCCCACCCGCGCAAAAACCGCCCTGAGGCGACTATTTTACCGGCCAGACTTTTGCTCAAACTCTAACTATTACAGATGTGTCTAGTCTTACAAGCTCCGGCAGCTCACGGCCCCGCGGCCGCTGAAAGTCCCGCGGGGGACCCCCGGGTAAATACAGTTTTGTCGATCGCCGTCTTACTGGCTGCGCTGACGTACACGTACTGGGCGGTCGGCAGAAAGCTCATCCACGATTGGAGCAGCAACGAGAATTATTCCCACGGGTTCCTCGTCGTTCCCCTCGCGCTCTATCTGGCGTGGGAGCGCAGGGCTCGGCTGTCCCCACCGTTCAGATCCTCCCCCTTCGGCCTGATCGTGATCTTCCTCGGTGTCGTGACGCTCGGTGCGGGTGTTCTCGGGGCGGAGTTGTTTCTGACCCGCCTCTCGCTATTGATCGTGCTCGCCGGCTGCGTGCTTTATCTGACGGGCTGGCATCATCTCCGTGCGCTTGCGTTCCCGTTGACGTTTCTTCTTTTGATGATTCCGATTCCGGCGCTCGTCTTCAACGAGATTGCGTTCCCCTTGCAGTTGCTGGCGTCGAAACTTGGTGAATCGACACTCTGGGCGATAGGCATTCCGGTGCTGCGTGAAGGCAACATGATCACGCTGGCGACCGTGACGCTCGAGGTCGCAGAAGCCTGCAGCGGCATCCGCTCCCTGGTTTCGCTACTCACTCTCAGCATCGTTTACTCGTATTTCTGTGAGCAGGGCTGGTTCGTGCGCTGTGTGCTGACTGCCGCAACGGCGCCGATCGCCATCCTCGCGAACGGGTTGCGAGTGGCGGCCATCGGAATAGCCGCACACCTGCAGGGCCCGCAGGCGGCGGAAGGAACGGTTCACACAGCCTCGGGCTGGCTGGTATTCGTGCTCGCGTTCGGTGCCCTGATATTGCTCCACCGGTTGGCGGGACTTGCCCGGGAACGCTGGCCCGAAAGCAGCTCAACCGTCGCGCTGACGGCCTGAATTCATGTTGTTACGATCTGTTTTCGCGACGCTCATTCTGCTCACCGCGTCCGCCGCGCTCGATCGCACGGCCAACGGGAGCGATACTCCGCTCCGGACTCCGCTGAGCGAGCTGGGACTCGACTTCGATGGCTGGAAGGGTTCGGACGCCGCGCGCTTCGACGCGCGGACGATGGAACTTCTGGGTGTCGACGAATACCTGCACCGTGTCTACGTCGGCGCGGAGCGCATCCCCGTCTCGCTGTACGTTGGTTTCTATGGTCGTCAGGGGGAAGGCGAGACGATACATTCGCCGATGAATTGTCTGCCCGGATCGGGCTGGCAACCGATCAGTCGTACGACAATGCCGCTGACGGTCACGGATTCACGTGGTTCGTCGACCGCGGTGGCACCGGTCAATCAACTCGTCATCGAGCGTGGCGCCGAACGCCAACTCGTCGTCTACTGGTATCAGAGCCACGGACGTGTGACCGCTGGAGAGTACACGACCAAGCTGCTGACGATGTGGGATGCAATCCGGCTGAATCGTACGGACGCCGCTCTCGTCCGGCTCACCACTCCGATCGTGGACCGCGACACGACGTCTGCGACACGAAATGTGAGTTCGTTCGCCCAGCGTCTGTTCACGCGCCTCCAAGCACATCTTCCGCTGTGAAATCGTTCAAGCGTTCTGAGCTGCCGACATGACCACCCGAAACTGTATTTCTTGCCTCCTCGTCGCCGTCATGGCGTTTTCGGCGGCGGGCTGCAAGCGGAATCCTGAGAAGGCCAAACTGGCCTACTTCGAGAGCGGAAATCGATATTTCGAACAGAAGCGATTCGGCGAAGCCGTCGTTGAGTTTCGCAATGCGATCAACCTCGATCCCTCGTATGGCGAGGCGTACGAGCGACTCTCGGAAGCGCTGATCGAGTCATCCGACGTGCCCGGTGCCGCCCGCGCCCTGCTGCGCGCCGCCGACCTGCTGCCGAACCGTATCGATCTTCAGCTGAAAGCCGGCAACCTGCTGCTCTTGGCCGGTCGCTTCGACGATGCCCGGGTGCGTGCCGACAAGGTGATCCTGGCGGAGCCGCGGAACATCCCGGCGCAGATCCTGCGCGCCAACGCACTTGCCGGTCTCCGCGATCTGGAGCGAGCGCTGGTCGAGATCGAACAGGCACTGGCCCTCGATCCAGGCCGGGCCCTGACTTTCACGGCCCTGGGGGCCGTGCAAAGTGCGCGCGGGGAAAACTCTGAGGCTGAAACAGCGTTCCGTCGCGCCGTGGAACTCGATCCGAAGGCGGTCGCCGCACGGCTGGCCCTGGGCAATTTTCTCTGGAACAACAATCGGCCAGAGGAAGCGGAAACGGCGTTTCGTGAGGCGGCGCAGATCGAACCCTCGAATCGCCTCGTCAACCGAGCATTGGCCACCTACTATCTGGCAACCAGCCGCACTGCCGAGGCGGAAAAGTTTCTCCTGAACCTGGCCGAAGATGCTCGTGATCCAACGGCAGCATTCGCGCTCGCCGACTATTACGTCATGGTGCGCCGATACGACGAAGCGGTGACCGCCCTGACACCGTTGACTGCCGACCGACGGCGCGGGGCGTCCGCCCGGCTGCGAATCGCGCGGATCAAGTATTTGCAAAATGACGCCACGCAGGCATACCGCATCGTCGACGAGGTGATCGCTCAGAACCCGGGGTCGTCGGCGGCACTCCTGACACGTGCCCGGTTTCTCGTCGGGGAAAACAAGCACGCAGAGGCGTTGGATCTCGCGACACGCGCGACCCAGGCAGACAAGTCATCAGCAGAAGCCCAATACATCCTCGGAACGATCAACATGCATTTGCGTCGTCCCGAGGATGCGCGTCGTGCATTCAATCGAGTGCTCGAGCTCAATCCACGTGCCGCAGCCGCGCAGGTACAGCTAGCCAATCTCGAACTCAACAGCGGGAACCCGACGGCATCCGTCCAGCACGCCCAAGATGCGGTTACGTCGCAGCCGCAGAACGCGAACGCTCGCTTCCTATTAGCGAGAAGCCACCTGGCCGCGAACAATCTCGATGGCGCCGAACGCGAGCTCAAGACGCTGCTGACCTCTCATCCCGGGTTGAGTGCCGTGCATTCGACGATGGGGATGCTTCAGCTCCGACGGCAGAATCCGCAGGCAGCGCGGCAGGCGTTCGCGACGGCATTGAGCCTCGACAAGAAAGCCATCGAGCCGCTGGCCGGGCTGATCGCGTCGGAGGTGAAGGCCGGCAGACTCAACGAGGCGCGGCGGCTGTTGTCCGAGCGACTGGCGGCGAATCCGACCGACCGCGAAACGGTTCTGATGGCGGCCCGGGCGTACACGTTGATGCGCGAATACGATCGCGCTGAGGCACTGCTCAAGCAGCTTGTCGAACGAGACCCCGCGAACTTGAACGCCTACTCCAGCCTCGCGCAGATCTACATCGCGCAGGGTCACCTTGACGCCGCCAGGGCGTCCTTTGAACGCGTCGCGCAGCAGCGACCTGATTCGGCGCCGGCGCAAACGATGGTCGGCGTGCTGTTGCAGGCACAACACCGCGCCGCGGATGCCGTTCCTCGCTACGAGCAGGCCCTGCGCGCGGATAACCGATCAACCGTCGCCGCGAACAACCTCGCCTGGATTTATGCCGAACAGGGACGAAACCTCGAGACCGCGCTCGCACTCGCGCGAACAGCCAAACAGGCGCAACCCGATCGCGCGGAAATCAGCGACACCCTAGGCTTCGTTTACATGAAAAAGGGGGCCTACGAACTCGCTGTTGGCGCCCTGCGTGAGGCTGTTTCTCAGGCACCGGAGAATCCCCGTTTTCTGCCTCAGATTGGGCATTGCTCTCGCGAAGGCTGGCCGGCAGGAGGAGGCACGAGGCGTGATCGCGCCCGTCCTCCAAGGTAATCCTGACCTTCCTGAGGCGGCAGAAGCGCGAGCCGTCATTCGCTAGCGTCGATATCCCCGCCGGACATTAGTCTCCTTCAACGACGACTAAAGTCATCAGCCACCATGACGACGGGAGACGCTGTATCTGGTTGCTGCTCGTAAGCACCTGCGTTTAAGTGATTTATTAGTCGATCCGATGATGTCGCCGTGGCAGTGGCTTTGCTCTGTTGGCACCCCCGGGGAAAGCAATATGCGAATGATTTTGTCCCGAACTGGATTGGTGGCCGGTCTGACCGTTGCCGCCGTGTCTCTAACTGAGGGTCGGGCGTTTGCCCAGCAGACACAGCAGCCGACGCAGCAGCCAGGTCAACAGCCCGGTCAGCAGCCGACGCAGCCACCTACCCGGCAGCCCGTCCAGCAGCCTCAGGGAGAGGCGACGCAGGGCGTTGCTCGGGAACGCGCGGAGCAGGAGGCGGCCCAGGACCAGGAACAGGAGCCGCAGTCGCGCATAGGCGGTAGCGATGGTGCGTTCGGCCGTCGCCCGTTTCGGCGGATTTTTGGCGTGCAGACCCCGCTCGCCGCCAATTCGCAGCGTCTCGAGCTGACGATGAACGCCTCCGGCGGTTACGACGACAACATCCTCGCGGAAGATGCGCAGGAGGGCGACCCCCGGCAGCTTAGCGGTTTTTATCCGGCAAGCGCCGCCGAACTTCGCTATTCGCGCCGCTGGGGGACGGCCCTGTTGGACATCATCGGTGCAGCGGCCATGCAGTACTACCCGCAGCTCGAGCAAGAAGAGCAGCTCGATCAGAACTACGACGGCGCGATCTCTTTTGAGGGTCCGATTGGCAGTCGCTACCGTGTGATTTTGGGCCATTCGATGGCCGCGGCTAATTTCTACACGTTGGGCGGGCTGGCGGAGGAGTTGGCCGACCGACCTCTTCCGCCCGGTCAAGAGTTGCTCGAGCCGAACGCGCTGTTCGGCGTGGCGCGAGAGGGTGGGTGGCAGAGTCACTCACGCGCAGCGCTTTCTCGGCGTACGGGTCGTCGGGGATCGCTGGAGTTCAGTTCCGGATACACCCAAACCGAGTTCTCCGCGTTGCGTAGCAAGTTCACCACGGCAGGGATTCGCTACAACCATACCGTGGGCCGCAGCTCCACGCTCGTGAGCGGCTACACGTACCGGCGCGCGGAACCGGAAGGAAGCGATCCGCTGATCTTTCACGATATCGATATCGGTATCGACTATCACCGCAGCCTGGGCCGGAGCCGCCGGACGTCTGTCTCCTTCTCGACGGGCACTGCGGTTGTGCAGGATGAGACCGACCGGGAATATCGAGTACTCGGGCAGGCGCAGCTCACTCACTTGGTGGGTCGGTCTTGGAGCACGTCGGTCGGCTATCACCGCGGACTCGAGTTTCTGGACGCGCTGTCCCAGCTGGCGGCAACCGACGCCTTCACCGCCACCCTGAACGGCTTCCTGACGCCGGCTCTCGAGACCACGATCAGCGCGACCTATTCGCACGGATATCTGGGAGGAACCGAGGGGGCGCCGCTGACGACGCGTGCGATCGTGGCCGACATGCAATACGGCTTATCGCGGTATTTCGCGCTCGAAGGCCAGTATCTGTACTACTACCATCTGTTCGGTATCGATCCCATTTCACCGCTGATTTCGCCGAATGTCTCGCGGCAGGGTGCGCGGATTGGTCTGACGATTTGGCTCCCGTTGGTTCGTCGTTAAGTTAAAGAGGAGAGATACGCAGTGCTTCCTGGAAAACAGTACACGCCCGAAGACCTGCTGGGATTGGTCTGGCGCTACCGTTGGTTCATTGTGCTGCCGACGATCGTGGCGACAATGATCGCGGCTGGCGTCGCGTACAAGCTGCCCAACAGGTACCGCTCGGAAACGCTCGTCCTCGTCGTCCCGCAGCGGATTCCAGGTGAGTACGTGCGCACGACCGTCACCACCAGGATCGAGAATCAGGTCCTCACCATTCGCGAGCAGATTCTGAGCCGTTCGCGACTCGAACGAATCGTCGAAGAGCTCGACCTTTACCCCGAGGAACGCCAGAAGTGGCCGATGGAAATGGTCATCGACCGGATGCGGCGCGCGGTCGAGACTGACATCGTCCGCAAGGATGCGTTCACGGTGAGCTTCATCGCCTACGATCCGGAAGTTGCGCAGCGCGTGACCGAGCGGCTCGCCGGCATGTTCAATGAAGAAAACATGCGCGACCGCGAGGTCGTCGCCGAGAGCACCAACCAATTTCTTCAAACGCAGCTGGATGACGCACGGCGGCGGTTGACAGAGCACGAACGGCGGGTCGAGAACTACCGGATGCGTCATGCCGGTCAACTGCCGGAACAGGTCACGGCGAACCTGCAGGCGATCCAAAACATCGAGATGCAGGTCCATACCCTGACGCAGTCGCTCGAGAGCGATCGCGACCGGAAGCTTCTCTACGAGCGGCAGGTTGCCGATCTCGAGGCGACGCCGGAATTGGCGCTCACGCTGCCGGTCAATCCGGCGAACCCCAACGCGCCCATGAGCACCGCCCAGCAGCTGGAGGCGGCTGAGGCCGTGGTGCGTGGTCTCGAGAGCCGAGTCACCGCGGAGCACCCGGACCTGGTGCGCGCGCGCGCCTCAGCCGATAAATTGCGTCGACAGCTGCAGAGTGAGCCGGCACCTCGGGGTCCAAACGTCGACCTGCCACGCCCGACCTCGGCGGCTGAAATTGCGCGGCGCAACCGTTTGACCGAGTTCCGATCGCAACTCGAGGCGGTCGACCGACAGATCGCCCACAAATCCGAAGAGGAACGTCGCTTGCGCGCGATCATCGCCGGCTACCGGGCAAAAGTTGAAGCCGCTCCGACACGCGAAACCGAGCTCGTGTCGTTAACCCGCGACTATGAAACGCTGCAGCTGCAATATCGCGGCCTCCTGGCGAAGGCCGAAGAGTCCAAAGTAGCCGCCAATCTCGAGCGACGGCAGATCGGTGAGCAGTTTCGCATTCTCGATCCGGCGCGCGTGCCGGAGCGCCCCTTCACGCCGAACCGGCCGATCATCACGGCGGTTGGCGTGGGAGCCGGTCTGATGCTCGGCCTGGCGCTCGCTGGCGCCGTCGAATTCAGAAATCGCACCGTTCGCACGGTCAGTGACGTCATCCTCGTATGTGGCATTCCGGTGCTGGCCACGCTTCCGGCGCTCGCCTCCGAGAGCGTTGGCCGTGGAAAGCGAACACGTTTCTTGGTATGGCTTGGCGCGGGGACGACAACAGGCATCGCGCTGCTGCTGGGGTTTCTCGCGCTGCGGGGGAAACTCTAACATTGGCATTACTTGCCTCGGTGCTCCGTCGCGACGCTCGCGACGGCCAGCCCGCTCCCTGGGTCGCGAGTGGGCACGTCCCATGCCTTGACGGCTTGCGGGCAGTGTCGATCGCCTTGGTGCTTCTCGAACACACCAGTGCCGAAGCAGGGCTGCTCGGGCGCGGCGGCATGCTGTGGCTGCGCGACATCGGGGAACTCGGCGTCAGCATGTTCTTCGGTATCAGCGGCTTCCTGATCACGCTGCTGCTGCTGCGCGAGTGGAACCGCACGAACACCATTTCAATGAAGGCTTTCTATGCGCGGCGAGCGCTGCGCATTCTGCCTGTTTATTTCTCGTACCTCTTCGTCGTCTTTGTGCTGATCCGACTTGGCGTTCTGCACCTCAAAGCGGGCGACTGGATCAGTGCCCTGACCTATACCGTGAATTTTCGCGCCGAACCCACCTGGGAAGTCGGCCACGTCTGGTCGCTGTCGATCGAGGAACAGTTCTATCTCGGCTGGCCTTTGCTGCTGCTTTTCTTGGCGCCACGGCGGGCCGGGTTTGCGGCCGCCGCCTACCTGTGTCTCGCACCACTTGCCCGTCTGTTCACGTGGTATTTCTTCCGCGCGGATCTCGATATCTACCCGCATCTGACCATGCTGCGATTGGACGCGATGGCCGTCGGATGCCTGCTGGCGCTTGGCGCCAACTCCCGGAGTTTCCGAACCCCCTTCCGGTGGTCTGAGGTGCAGGCCCAGCGATACTGTCTGGCTGCCGTTGCCGCCATCACGGCCTGCTACATTGCCGCGCAGTGGATCTCAGCGTTGGACCAGACCTTCAAACCTTCAATCGAGGCGGCTGGCCTTGGCATAATCATCTGGGGTGTCGTCCATGCGCCGAAGTCCATGATCGGCAGAGTGCTCGAAAGCCGCCCTTTCATCTTCGTGGGCCTCATCTCGTACAGCCTTTACCTATGGCAGCAGCTGTTTCTGAACCCGCACCCGACGCACTGGGTGCCCTGGTGGCCGGTCGGAGTGACGCTGTCCTTTATTGTCGCCACCATCTCGTATTACGTTATTGAGCGGCCGTTCCTGCGTTTGAAGGCCCGTGCCGTGCCCAAGGCGTTTCAACCGTCAGTCACGCCCCCGGAGTCCCCCCATCCGGCCGCCGTTGTGAACGTATGACCGATCGACGCCGCGGCGTTGGAAGTAGAGACCAACTCCGCAACCGTGTTCTGGCTCTAAAAGACGCCGTCAGTGGTGCGCGGAAGTCGCTCATCGGTGCTTCGTTCGTCATTGTGCAGCCGCTGCTGCTCAACGTCATCTCACTTCCGGTTACCGCCTACATCATCGCCGTGCTCGGGCCGCACCACTATGGACAGTGGTCGGTGGCGCTCACGATGATCACGTCGACCGCCATCCTGACGAACCTCGGACTGCGGTCGTTTTTCATTCGCGGCGTCGCCCAGCATCCAGAGACCGCACGCACGGCCTTCAGCGAGCAGCTGGGACTACGCATGTGTCTGGCCGTCGTAGCCGGTTTGTTCTCACTACTGCTCTGCCGGCTGCTCGGTTATCCGGCCGAGATCCTGCGCTGTACGGCAATTCTCGCGATCGGAGCCGTTTTCACGGCAGCGGCAGCGGTCGTTTCCGATTTGCTCTCTGCCACCGAACGGTTGCCGTCGCTGGCCACCATCAACTTCGCGGCCGGTTTGCTGCTCACCGCGGCATCAGCGCTAGCGATGTGGTTGGGTGGCGGCCCGCTCGGTCTCGCCGGCGCGTATCTGGTCGGCCCACTGGTGACCGGCACCCTGTCGCTCCTGCTCATTCAACGCCGGATGTTCCCGGTCAGCGTCTCGGGAACTCCTCGCCGCTATTGGGAGCTCCTGAAGCAGGCGAAAGTTCTCGGCCTGCAGCTCTTCGTGATGAACCTCGGGAATCATGCGGAGAACCTGCTCGTACCGAAGCTCGTGGGGATTTCGGCGTACGGATATTTCGCTGCCGGTACGCTGCTGCCCCGGCGCATGGAAGTCGTCTCGGATGGCCTGAACACGGCCTTCTACCCGGTGCTGGCGCGCAGCTATCAGCAGAGCTCGGCCCAAGCCCTGGTCACCGTCAAGCGCCTGGGACTATTCATGTGCGCCGCGTGTCTGCCGGCGGCCATAGCCCTGACGGTGTTCGCCGATCCAATCGCCCGGCTGCTGTTCCCTGACAGTCCCGACATTTGCCGGACTGTCATCAGGATCACCATCTGGTGGCTGCCCTTAATCGGTCTCGCTTATGCAATGGGCTACGCCATCAACGCTGCGGGGCTCGAACGCGAAGAGGCGCGGATTGCGATCTCCTCGACCGTCGCGTCGCTCGTCCTTTCGGTCATTCTCATCCAGGCATTTGGCCTCCTCGGCGCATGTTACGCGCTCGTCGGGCGCGCGGCATTGGCACTTGCTTTCCGGGTTCCTTGTTTTCTCCGCACGCTTCGGTCGCCGCAGGCCGTGACCGCGAATCCGGCACCGGCCGCTGAACTGATCGGATGAAGCCCCTCGTCTCGGCCGTCGTTCCGACCTACAACTACGCCCGCTTCATCGGGCGGGCCGTCGAGAGCGCGCTCGCACAGACCTATTCCCCCATGGAGTGCATCGTCGTCGACGACGGGTCGGAGGACGACACGCCGCAGCAGCTGCTGCCGTTTGGCGAGAGGATCCGCGTCATTCGTAAGGCGCACAAAGGGGTATCGTCCGCGCGCAATGCCGCGCTTGCCGTGGCGCGAGGAGAGTTCATCGCATTTCTCGACGGAGACGACTGCTGGCATCCGACGAAGGTCGAGCGACAACTGGAGCTGCTGTCCCGCCGGCCTGACGTCGGGTTCGTGGGTTGCGGTCTGGAGCACGTCTACCCGGACGGAACCGTCGAACGCATCGCCGGCCGCTCGAATCCCTACGACAGACGTCAGACGCTGCGGCTGATTGCATCGCGCCGCTTCTGGCCGGGCGGTTCCGGTTCTGGAGTTTTCGTCCGCCGGTCCATTCTCGATGTAGCCGGCCGTTTCGACGAAAATCTTGTCGCCGCCGAAGATTGGGACATGTGGCTGCGCATCGCCGCCCTCACCGACGTCGATAATGTGCCCGACGTCCTGGTCTCGATCCACAGGCATGGCACCGGCGTCTTCCGTGATTCCAAACTGATGGAAACGAATCAGTGGAAGGTTTACCGTAAGGCCATCGCCGCGTGGCCGGACATCCTGACAATCACCGATCGTCGGCGGATGCGGGCGCTCATCCTGGCCGACGCGGCTCGCGAAGCGGGAGCAGGCAGTCAGGCGCTTCGACGCTACCTGCTGTCGCTGAAGGAATGGCCGTTCAACTACAGACGCGCGCGGGCTGCCGCCGCCCTGACCGTTCGCACGATTACCGCGTCTCTCGGCGGACCTGATCGCTCCGGCGCCTGATTCACGGGAACCCGCGATGCTCAGCAAACGCGAACGGCTGGCGCGAATCGCCGGAAATGTCTGGAGCGCGTCGCTGCTACAGCAACTCTTCCGCGGGCCGAGCCTTGTCTGCCTCACGCACCATCGCGTAGCAGACCGGGTCGATCATGATCCCGACGTAATCTCGGCAACACCGGCGCAGCTCCTCGGCCAAGCCGAGTGGTTGAAAGCGTCCTACCCGATTCTCGACGGTGAGCAGGTCAAGCGGTTCGTCTGCGGAGAGCTCTCCCTTCGCCAGCCCTCGATAGCCTTGACGTTCGACGATGCCTACGAGGACAACTTCGAGGTGGGTCGTATTTTGATGGAGCGGTTCGGGATCCCGGCCATGTTCTTCGTGCCCACGGCCTTCATCGAAACGGGCTTGATTCCGGTGTGGGACCGGTTGGGATTCGCAGTTCGTCATTCCAAGACTTCCCAGTTCGTGATCCCGCGAATGGGCCAGCATGGTCCGTGGTCGGTGGACGCGGCGCAGTATGGAGCCACGATTTCCCGCCTCATGGGCGCCTACAGCGGCCTGCCTCGCGATTTGCAACTGGCGTTCGTGGAATCGTGCGAGTCGGCGGCGGGGTGCAGCGCCAACGATGAAGGCCGACGTTCCCCCTTCATGACTTGGAACCAGATTCAGGAAGTTGAGCACGATGGGACACACGATCGGCGCTCATACCCATACCCATCCCGTGCTCGCATCGCTGCCCACCCAAGCGCAACAGGCGGAGATCGAGAGCTCACGGCGGATCCTCGCGGAGCACCTGGACACTCCGGTGACACTATTTGCCTACCCGTACGGCAAACCGAACCGAAGCTTCACGGCAGAGACGAAAGAGATCGTTCGCGGAGCCGGATTCACTGCGGCCTTCGCGTTCGCTGGCGGTTTCAATCGTCCCGGCGAGATCGATCCATACGAGATCAAGCGCATGAAGGTCGATACCGAGACATCGATCTCCATGTTTCGCGCTCGGGTCAGCAGTCGCGGATGGCTGCCGGTTTGAGCGGCGGAGGTCGAACGGCGTGCAGCGGAAGCATTATCTGATGTTGGTGGCAGCGGTGACGCTGCTAGTGGCAGTGGGCGCTGCAGGGGTTGGCTACAAGCTCTGGCGCAGGAGCCAGAATCGGCTGAAGCCACCGCCAACCTCGTTGCTGACCGCGCCTAAACTCGACATCGGCGAGCTGCCAGGCTTGCCGCCCGTGAACGTGCTCGCCGACGTTCCGAACGTCATGGTCTCGGAAGTCGCGCGCGAGCTGCGGATCATCTGGTCATTGCGGTGGGCACCCGACGGCCGGCTGTTCATCTGCGAGCGACGCGGCCGGCTGCTGGTGCTGAAGCCCGGCGCTGCAAAACCCGAGGTCTACGCGCGCCTGAGCACGGCACTCGGCGGTGAGAGCGGTCTCATGGGCCTGGCGCTGCACCCTGACTTTCCCCGTCAGCCCTTCATTTACGTGATGTACACGGCGCGGAAAACCGGCGGCGGCGTGAACAGAGTCTCCAGGCTCACGGACACGCCGGCCGGAGGGGATGACGAGACCGTTCTCATCGACGACATTCCCGCATCGCGGAATCATGACGGCGGCGCTCTGGAGTTCGGACCCGACGGGATGCTCTACGTCGGTACGGGCGATGCCAATGTTCCTGGTCTCGCGCAGGAGCTCGACAAGCCGAACGGCAAGATCCTGCGGGTACGCCCTGATGGAAGCATCCCGCCGGACAATCCATTTCCGAATTCCGCCGTGTGGGCGTACGGGTTCCGCAACGTCAGCGGCCTCGCATTCCACCCGACGAGTGGCGAGCTCTGGGCGGCATCGCATGGTCCTTCGGCGGTCGAGCCCGAAGAACCCAAGCACATGGATTCCGTCTACATCGTCCGCAAGGGTGCGAATCACGGGTGGCCGTTACATCTCGGGGTGAGTGCCGATCCGGCGTATGTTTCTCCGATCATTTTCTTCAAGGACCGAGCGACACCCCCCGGCGGCCTTCGCTTCCATTCGGGAACGTCCGGACCGTGGGCGGGCAGCCTGTTCATGACCGGCCTGCGCAATCAGGAGCTGATGCGATTTCGCGTCGATGGACCGGGCACGATCACCAGCGTCGAGCGGTGGTGGCCGAACCGATTCGGCCGTTTGCGCGCGGTGACGCAAGGTTCAGATGGCAGCATTTACGTCGGCACGAGCAATGCCGATGGCCGAGCCGAAGGGAATTACCCGGCGGAGGATTTCATCTACCGGCTGACGCCGGCAGCGCGGTAGGACGTTTGCGAGACACGCGCTCGTAGAGCTGCATGTACGCATCGACCATGACGTCGATGCTGAACACCTCGTAGGCCCGGCGGCGGCCCGCTTCCCCCAAGCGCCTCGCCGCGTCGCGGTCGCGAAGGATCGCGGTCATGGCGGCGGCAAATGCGACCGGGTCGGCCGGTGGAACCAGGGCGCCGGTTTCACCGTCCTGAACGACCTCCGGATTCCCGCCGACGCGAGTAGCCACCACGGGAAGCCCCGCGGCCATGGCCTCGATGAGCGTCAACGACACGCCTTCCATTCTCGAGGACTGGACGTACAAGTCACAGCCTTGCAGCACTGCTGGTACGTCCCGGCGGAAACCGAGAAAGTGGACGTGAGCGTCGACCGCGAGCTCGCGTGCGAGATTCTTCAAGGGCTCCTCCATCGCGCCACCACCAGCGATCAGGAGCTTTGCCGCGATACCGTGATCGAGCACCGTGCGAAAGGCACGGAGTAACGTCGCGTGGTCCTTCTCTTCTGACAGTCGCCCGACCGTTCCGATGAGAGGAACATCGCCTGGCAGGCCAAGCTCCCTACGAATGTCCGTTGACGGCGCCGCACGGTACGGCGAAAGGTCGATGCCGTTCCAGATCACGCTCACTTTGTCGGATCGAATGGAATTGTGGCGGAGCAGTTCAGTCCTGGCATCATGGGAGACTGCGACCACGCAGTCGGTAAGGCTCCAGACCCACGCGTAAGTGCGCAGCGCGGCTCGGCCGTGGCGCGTGTTGATCGTCGGGATCTTCGAGAGCTTGGCCGCGAGGGTGCCGTAGATCAACGGCGCGAAGTTGTGCGTGTGAAGGATGTCGACCTGCATTTCGCGCAGGACGCGAGCCAGCCGCAGCGGCAGCGCCGGGCGCAGGCCGGACTTCTTGTGCAGAGCCAGCGATCGGACGCCGCGGCGGTTGGCCTCGTCGAGCAGGGCGCCCTCGGTGAGCGCGATGATGCTGCTCTCGATGCCGCGACGCTTCAGCTCCTCCGACAGTTGAATGACGAGTTGTTCCAGCCCGCCGAAGTTCAGAGTAAGAACGAGGTGAGCAACGTTCACGAAGCCTGTGGCGAATCGAGATTGGAGACCATGACTCGCAGCTTTCCTGCTTTCGTCAGCGGTATGCGATCCACGAAGATGTACTGGAAGTGCATGGCGTCGCCGAACATCTTGGCGACGCCGGCTTTTATCTCCGCAAGGATTTCGTCGGTGAAGTGCTCATCCTTCACGATCTTGAGGTCGATCTGCGTCAGTGAATTCTGAACCGCCTGCCACTGCTTGATGCCTTTGACTTCCTTCAACAAGTGAGGGAAGAACTCTCCCGGCACCGTGCGGCCGTCGGCCATCTTGATCATGTCGAGCGTGCGGCCGACCACCTTCTGCAGGAGTGGAAGCCCGCGGCCGCAAGGGCAGACGGCATCGGAAGCGACGGCCAGATCGCCGAGCCGATAGCGGATGAATGGCATTCCGTAATTGTGAAGGTCGCTGACGACCAGCGTGCCGGACTCGCCTGGCGCGGCGGGCGTATCGTCTTCCCTGAGGATTTCGACGTACAGGTTTTCCGTGCTCAGGTGCAGTCCAGTGCGGTGTCCGCACTCGGCCCCAATCAGCATGACCTCGCGGCTGCCGTATGTTTCAAAGACCTGACACCCGAACCCTTCTTCGATTACCGGCCGCTGATAGTCGAACAGCTTCTCCGCCGCCGAGATGACGCCTTTCGGACGCACCCGCAGTCCTCCGTGCTTGCGGAGATACTGCGCAAACTGGTACAGCGGATTTGTGTAGCCGACGATTGTGACCGGGTCATAGTCGTTGATGAGTTCCACGGCCTGCGGCATGTTGCTCTCGTCGAGCTTCAGCGCGTTCACAATCAGGCGTCCCTGCATCCGGTGATGAAGTTTCTCTTTGATGTCTCTGTAGATCTTCTGCTCACCCATCGTGAACAGGCCCCAGATGGAAACCTGGCGCATGCCCTCTTCGTGCCCCGCCCAGGAGTATCCCCGACGCGTCACAGCCCAGCGCCAGTCGTAGCTGTCCGGATTGTAGTCGAGCTGTAGTGGCTCGCCCGTGGAGCCGGCAGTCGACTTGGTCCACGTCTTCCCCTGCAGATTCCGCGCAATCATGCGGGGGCGATTTTCCCGGATATGCTGCTTTTCAGTGATTGGCAGCGCCTGAAACTCTGAGTAGCTGCGGATGTCGCCCGGCTTCAGGCCGAGCTGGTCGAAGCGCTCTCGCCAGAAAGGGACCTCGTCGTACGCATGCCGCAGCATTCGCCCGAGCTCCTGCCACTGATGCTCGAGCAGACGTTCCCTCGGCCACCATTGGCTCTCCTCCAGGAAGCGCCGATATTTCCCAATGCTGCGTCTCCTGATCGCAGTCTCGTGGAAGGGAATCAGCACGTGTCGGCGTATCGCCGTGAACATCCAGCGTCTCCTGAGATCCTTGGCACGCCAGCCGGGCGCGGAAATGTGTGAGACCGAGGCCATCCACGTGCAGACGGCGCATGGAATGAGGATGCAGATCTGCGGCGAGGGACGATTGACTCCGGCACGTATGACACGGCGAACCGGTATCCGGCCCGTTGCACCTCGCGGATGACGTCCGGACCAATCGCCGCCGCGCCGCCGACCGGATATGAAAAGACGGTGACCGCGGACCGAGCGAGGCCTCGAGCGCCGCCTTCGAGCCCGCCACCTCATGGCGAAGACGATCCGCCTCCTCCACCTTCGAAATGATCGGATGTGTCATCGAGGCGATCCGATTTCCATGCCGGCCGCGTGCATTTCCCGCACCTCGTTCCAAGTCATGATCTCGCCCCCCGCATTCGCTGGCTCTGAGTCCGAAGCGGACGCCGACTCGGACAGTTTTGCTACCGCGTCAACTCGCGCCTGGTTCGGGAGGGCCTTCAGCCGCCGGAGGATGCTTTGATCGACTCAGCCGCGCTCCGGTGACTGCGTATCGAACTCGAGCTCCTCCCTGCCCAGGTGACAGCGCAGCCGCCGCCCTTTGTATGTCTTGACCGCGCGGGCGACGGCGTCCCACCAGAAAATTGGGTGCTCCAATGAACCCGACGGCCAGAAAGAACATGGCTGTCACGCGGTGCGACTTCAGGATCGGAAACGCGTGCTGATAATTGTCCCGATAACCGTCATCGAACGTAATGATGAGCGGGCGGGGGGCAAGAGAATCGAGCCATCCATTGAGCTGCGGAGATCGCAAAAGACAGGACGTCGAAGTGTTGCCGGCAAAACGCACTTCCTCGGCGAAGAGCTCTGGCGATGCACTGAGCACTTCCCCATCCAGCGACCTATCGCCGTGGGGTAATTAATTCTGTGATAGTTGAGGATGCGGATGACGCTCGGACGTGCGAGCGATGATGACTGGGGCAATTGCACTGAAAACCGCCGACAACGCTCTTCGTTTCCACGCGAACGGCATGCGCGACCTCTCTCCGCACGGACGGGGGTCGCGAAAAAGGGCCGCTGTCTGTGGCCCATCGCCCTGACCCGAATCCGACGGAAGTCGCCAAAGCGACTTCCGTCAATCAGGGTAACTCAAGCGTTAAAAACGAGCCAGCCTAACGGATGATCCGGACGTTGGTTGGCGGTCGTGGGGCGCTCGGGCCCGGGGCGGAGGTGTCGTGGAACCGGAGATATATGCCGGGAAATGACCGCTGCTTCTGAACTGTTGATCGAAGTGTTTGTGTGTCGACGTGGACCCCGTCACTGGTCGCCGTATTGAAAATGGCGGTGCCCAGCGTGCGATAGGACTCGGTGCCGGTCAGCCTGTAAGCGTAGCCATAGGCATGCGAGATGAGGTTGTCGAGGTCAGGGTTGCCATCGCTATAGGCCGAACATCCAAGGTAGACGAATGATTCACCGGCGTAGTCACCGGTAGCGACATAACGGGCCCGCAGGTCGTCGACAGCCATGAGAACCGACTCGCGCGCGATGGCTTCGTTCGTCAGCTTGTGGAACTTGATGACCGCTTCCAGCAGCAGTCCCGACATCCACGGTGAGCTGCCGTAGTCGGACTGGGCGCAGCCCTCCTCCGGGGTCGTGGTCGTACAGGTTGTGAACCCATGCGCGCCGGCCGTTGTCGACCTGCATGCGGTGCAGGGAGGTAATGCGCTCGCGGACCCGGTTGAGATATGTCGCATTTCCCGTGGCTTCGTAATGCGCCAGGATCCCGATGAGGGCAAACGCCGGCTCGCGTTCGGTCCAGAACCCACGGCCGCCCGGCGCCTGGTAATAGTTGCCGCTGGGGTGGCGGCATGTAGAAGTTGTCGACGATGAGAGCCGAGACGTTCCGCGCTTCTTCGTCGCCGAACATGAAGAAGTCCTGCACCAGCCCCTGCGGGAACGTGTAGCGCGTCTTGGAGATGTCAGCGCACTTCGACTTGCCGACGTTGGTGCCACTCAGGTTGATCTTGATCCCGGCGATGGTGAAGAGCCCAGCGACGCCCATTGACCATGTACTTGACGTCGCCGTGTGCGCGCGTAGATCTGATACGACGTGGTGATCGAGTCGTAGGTACTGATCGCTGCTGGCGCAGGGAGCAGTCCCGACGGTCGAAATCGATCCATAGCCCGATATCTGCTTTTGATCCCAGGCCGGGAACCCCGTCTGGCCGAGCGGCTTCTGCTCCCAGAAAATGAGCGAATCGCTGCAGATAGAGGCCGGCAGTGTGAAGATGCGCGTCGGTACATCCCACGTGACCGGAACGAACGCACGATCCGTCGTCGTGCGCGTGGCGCCGAGCTGCAACGTGTAGCTCTTCGCCGACGGCGCGTCGAACTGCAACAGCAGCGAACGGATGGACCCGTCAGACGGCCAGGTGGCAAGCAGCGCGCGTGCACCGGCACCTCAGTCGACCCGTCGAGGACGCGCACGTCACGGGCGCTCGTGACCATGCCGGTTCGCAACGGTAGGCGTTGCTGACAAGGTTGGCGGGCCCATTCGCCCCTGCGCCTGAATAGACCTGCACCGATGCCGTCACCGTCGACTGAGCGGAGGCCGATCCGGCCAAGGCACATATACCTGCTATAACCGCAAGCGCGCCAACCGCGAGGCGCTGCGGACACACCTTCAAGCTCATCAAACACTCCCGTAACTTAACTGATTTGCCCGGTGTATGCAGGATTGGCGCCCTGTTTTATGAGTTCGTTGAACTATTGTAAATAAACATGTTATATGGCAGAAATCGCTATCGAGACCCCAGCCGTTCACCCAATTTTCGTGTGAGGCGTGCAGATTTTGCCCGCACATCATCACCGGCCGTGTAACGAGGAAAACCTTAATTCTGAGGGGCTTCAGTCCGCTGGAAACGCAGACTTCTGGGCTGTGACGCCCTTCAGGATCGACAAAATACGTCAAATTTGTTCGGAAAAACATCAAGTCCCTGGGGCTCGCCATCCGCACAGTTCTTGCCTTATTGCGTCCGTGCGACGCTCGTGCCTATGACGTCAACGACCTCCCTTTCGTCTGCACCAGCGTGGTTTTCTGGGTTTGCGTCGGCGCCGTGGCCTACGCGTATGTCGGCTACCCGGCGCTGCTGGCTGTTTTCGCCCGGCTTTTTGGCAAGCCACCAGGTCACTCCCGTCGGAGGATGCGTTGCCGACGCTTCGTCGTCGTCGCGGCGCATAACGAGGAAAGCGTCATCGCGGAGCGCGTCAGCAACCTGCTCGCCCTCGATTACCCGGCTGACCGTATCGAGATCCTGATCGCGTCCGACGGCAGCACCGATCGAACCTGCGAGCTGGTCCGGCAGTTTGACGATGACAGAATCCACCTGCTCGACTTCCAGGTCAACCGCGGAAAGTCTGCCGTCCTGAACGACGCTCTGAGCCTGGCTCGCGGAGAAGTCGTGGTGCTCTCCGACGCAAACACGATGATGGAGCCGGCCGCAGCGCGCCGGCTCGCGAGATGGTTCCGTGACCCCTCGGTTGGCGTGGTCTGCGGACGGCTGGTGCTGGTTGATTCCGCGACGGGCGGAAATGCCGACGGCCTCTACTGGAAATTCGAGACGTATCTCAAGCGGTGGGAAGCGCGTCTCGGAGCACTGCTGGGGCCAATGGCGCCATCTACGCGATTCGGCGTTCGGTTTTTCCGCGACCTGCCGTCGCGTATCGCTGTGGACGATTTCGTCATTCCCCTGCTGGCTCGCCTGCGGTCTGCCTGTGCCCTTGTCTACGAGCCCACGGCAATCGCGACAGAAGAGACCGCCCCCGAAATTCGCGCAGAGTTTTCACGACGGTCGCGGATCGGCGCCGGCGGATTCCAGAGTCTCTCGTTGCTGTGGCCGCTGATCAAGCCCACGCAGGGATGGATCGCCTTCACGTTCCTCTCGCACAAGGTGCTGCGGTGGATTTGCCCGTTCTTCCTTTTGGGCGCCGCGGCGACCAGTATCCTGCTCGTATCAGAGCCGACTTACCGTTGGGCGCTCCTGACGCAGGTCGGTCTGTATAGCGCGGCGCTCGCGGGGTATCTCTGGCCCGCTTTCGGCGCTCGCTTTCGGGCCGCGAGACTGCCTGCCATGTTCGCCGCGATGAACCTCGCGCTCCTCGCCGGGTTTTTCCTGTGGGCTTCGGGACGGCAGGGCGGGGTTTGGCGGCGCACGGCGCGGCCTACGGCATAAAACCCTCGACCAACGTATCAGGGAATGGCTTCAGCAGAGGGCTGGGAGCTCTCTGCTGGGCCGTCATGGCGCCGGCCGAAACCGCCGGACGCGTTTTTCAGCGAATAATTCGAACGTTGTCGGGGGAGTGGGCCGATTGGGCGGTCCGGCACCCCAGACCGGTCCGTTATCGGTGACCGAGTCGTCCTGCATCCCTTCGGTCAGCGTGAAGTTCTGGCCGCCGTTCGAGAGGCTGCCACCCGTAGACGTCATCCCCTTCTGCAGCACGATTGTGGCGGTGCCCCGACTTGGATGGGCGAGCGTCAGAGTGAACGACGAACCATTGTCGACCAGCGACGGTGACAAATTGGCGTCCGACGAGCCCTTTCCCTGCAAAGTGTGCAGGAAGTAAGACTGCGTCGTGCCGGACGACTCGATTTCCACGCGGTACTGCCCGACCGCCCCTCCTTCAGTAACCATCCGGTAAGTAGCGTTGTCCGGCAACACGGTGTTCACACGCAGTGCCTGGTTGCCGTTTACCGCGTTGATCACGTGGCTGCCCTGGTCAACGCTTGGGTTCTGTTCAAAATGTGTCAGGAACGTCTTCGTCGAGCTCGAGTCGAGGCGGTCGAACACCACCATGGTTTCCAAGTCGCGCACGAAGATGAATTCGCGAATGACTCGACTGGCGCGCCCTGCGAAGGCCGGCGACAGGTCCACGACAGCAAACGAGTATTCTGGCTGACTCTCGAGCCGCCGCATCACGTACGAAGCCGTGGGGTTTTCATGCCGGGCGGTGCCACCGGTTCCGTTGATGAGGAGGCCGTTGTGCGCAACCGCGTTGTTCGTGTCCACGCTTCCGCTACCACCATAACCGGCAACCGTATCCGAATAGCCTGTCGTCTCGCGGGAAAGCCACCGGCCGTTCCGCCACATCTGCCAATTGCCAAGCTCGTTATGGCCGTGCCCTTCGTCGTGAGACAGTCCCAGCTGCAGTTGCCAGGTGGTGGCCTGCGGTCCCCACTGGTTCCGACCATACAGGTACGCTGGTCCTGACACGTAGTAATCCAGAGGGAGATTCGAAAAATCACGCTCGGCGCTGCCGCGGTCGACGGCACGGATGTATCGGTTTCGAGTGGCGCCGACCATCGTCACCCAACGCCGGGCGTATTGACCGACCGCGTTGTCGCTCCACAAGTCCGACAGCGTGGTCATGAAGTCGCCATAACCATCAGCCTTCGAGACGAAGCCGCCCTCGCTGAACCGTTCGTCGTCCGAGAACGGAAACATTTCGTAGTACCATGTCACCGGAAGGCTTGTGAAACGTGCGATCCGGCGTGGTGGAGTAGATCAGATAGAAGACGTTCTCGCGGATGAAATTCGTCTCGTTGAAAATGTCACGGCCCAGAAGCGTCGCCGACATGAACGGCACGGTCTGGTAACCGGGCATCGCTGGCCCGTAGTTGCTCCCCTCCTGCCAGGCGCCGCCACGGCCACCGGTTACGGAGTTCACGTAGGGAACGAAGTTGTTCTGCCACCGGTGCACCAGCGCGTCGCTGAGGAACGTGTCGGCCATCGGGTTTTCACCGTACGTGGTGATGCCCCATTCCAGCATGTTACGCAGATAGCCCCAGTTGTAGTTGCTTTCGTACATCTGCGCGCCGCCCCATGAATGCTGGCGGAGGTTGTCCATATAGAAGTTCCACCGGGTCAGCAGCGTATCTTTGTCCGACTGGGTCATGTGCGCGTAGCACCAGTCGTAGGTCAGGATGACCTTCTCCCCGTACCATCGGGCCCCGTCGCTGGCGACACCCTGGGTAGGCGAATTCGCCGCCAGGTCAGGAAAGGTGATGCTGGTCGCGGCATCGAGCGCGGTCCGGCAGTTTGCGGCGTTCCCTGTCAGGATATACAGGAACGCGTTGTCGACCGCGCGGTCCTCGACCGGGCTCGTGCGCGGCGAGAACGAGTTCGATTGATACCACGACCGGGCGCGAGCGATCCGTTCCGCGTTCCACCAGAGTCGCGGATGCCCGGACGGGATGCCCATTCCGTAAGCCGTCGCCTGTCCAGGCGAAGGCGGTGGTGATAGTAAGCAGATAACTGCCAGCAAGCCGGCAATTCGAGCGGCCTTTTGAGGTCTCAAGAACACGCCTCCACGTTCGTCATCGAAGATAACGGATGGCTGCCGCCGTGCAATATGGGCGCCAGGCAAAATTGTGATTAAAAACGGCCATTTCGGTACAGGAACGTGCCAATTACCGACATTTTTGCTCGGCAACTCGGAATAGCGTGCAAAGTTTGTCGACCTCAGCCCCGCACTCAATACGAGGCGAAGAGCAGAACGAACACGTAAAAAACGATGACCAGCACAACCGTCAGCGCCGCAACAATCCCCATGTGGAGGAGGCCATTGGTGGAACGGGACGGGGGCCGGTGGCGGTCGCGTAACAGGCGCCGATGGCGACCAGAACGAAGGGCACCACGACGTACTGTCGCGAGAGGAACATGATGGTTGTGATGATGCCCAAGCGCGCTATCGGACATCTCACTGCGCAACCGCAATTGCCGGGGATTGGCCGCCATCTCGGGGGTAGGTGTCCGATTCATTCCTTGAAAGAACGAGTAAAACAGGCCGACGAAGGGAATCGCCCCAAGCAAACCGAGCTCGCCGAGAACGTGGACAAACGCGTTGTGGGCAACGATGCCCGTGTAGTCCGAGTACTGCCGGTAACCGACTCCCCACAGCGGAGATCCCTTGAACATCTGCAGGCCCTCCGACCACGACTGGATTCTCCCCTGCGCCGAATCCTCATCCGCGGACATCTCGGACATCCTCGACGGTCCCAACGCCAGGATGCCGACAAGACCAACCATGGCAAACACCGATGCCTTGGCCAGTCCGTAACGGCGATACGCGAAGGCGGTGAACACCACTCCAATTCCCAGGATGGTTCCTCGCGAGTTGGTCCAGTAGCAGGCAAGTCAACACCGTGACGAGGACCAGCACACTCAGGAGCCGAGGGAAGAAACGTGTGCCACGGCCGAACGCCGAGGCCATCAGGAACGGCACGGTCATCACCAGCGTCATCCCGAGATCGTTGGGATCGTTGAAGATGCCAGTGCCCTGAATGCGTATGCCCTCTTCGGTGTCCATTGCCTCGACCGGGGCCGAAGCCCGCACCGAGATACACCTGCATCAGACCGTTGATCGCGAGAAAGAGATTCAGCGCGATGAACAGGCGGATGAATCGACGGAGGTGGGATAATTTGGATTCCCGTCGCGGATGAGGAATAGCAGAAGAGCACCGGGGCAAAGTTGGTGAAGGCGAGGATGCCCCCGCCAACCCAGCTTCAGCGGGTTGGAAATGATGATTGCTAACGCATAGACGAAGACGAAATAATCCTGCGGCTCCTTCCAGAATTCCCGTGGCTTGAGGATGAGCGACAGGATGAGGACCAGCAGACCGCGCCAGACAGGACAACTGTCCAGAATCGGCATCGTGGCCATCGAGGGGAAGATCTCGCCTGGCCGCACGTATGAGCCGCGACGTACGTGAGAACCCAGAAATGCAACACGAGCGTCTCAAAGCCGGGCGATGACGCCCAGGTTCTCTCCCAAGCCCATTCCGAGAAACGTGTCCCGGACCAGATGTTTGATGCGTCGAAGCGCTGTCTGTTCTAGCGACCCGGGAGCGTCGGCGTGACCGTCGCGCGCAGCCACTGTGCATCGTTCACACCTCGTGGAATGATGAATCGGTCCAATCCAATACCCGAGGCTGAACGTCCGCTCGACCGTCCAGCCGCAGCTCTCGAGTAGCTCTGCCGAGCGTTCAGACGCTGTAGGACATCAAGTGGACGGGATACGCGCGATACCGCTCGTCGACTGAAATCGGCGCGAAAGGAAGGGCGCAGCACGCTGGACGCGCGCAGAGAGCGCGCGTTTGGCACTTCGATGTACAGCCTCCCTCCAGGCGCCAGATAGGTGCGCAGGAGTTCAACGTTGCCGCCGGATCGGCCAAATGTTCGAATACATGTTCATCGTGATGAACCCGAAAGCTCGTGTCGGCAGCGCGCTCAAATCGTCGGTGACCTCGAGACTGGCGCGACGGCACGTCTCAACTCCTCGCTTTCCAGGCTCGAATCCCTTGACGTCCCATCCTTCGTCCGCGCGCTGTCTCAGAAACCCTCCGCCGCCGGCCCCGTAGTCGAACAGCGTGCGCGGCGCCTCCGGCCGGCATGCACTCAGACAACTTCCCAACATGAGTTCCGCCTTGTCGATGGCAAAGTGCGACGCGTCTTCTTCATGGCAGGCGTAGGTATCTGCCGAGTAGAAGGTCTTCAGTCCTGGCTGCGGACGGCCGCGGATTGGTGAAAACCAGGCTGCATGCCCGACAACGCGTCAGGCCAAGTTGAGCGGACAAATCTCCGAATACCTCTACGCCGACCCAGCGACCCGGAACTGGCAGCGGCGTAAACGACTGTCCTTGGCAGACGGGACACGCCGACACGAATTCGACGGCATCGGCAACCGAGAGGCTCGTCTGCATGGTGGTCGGGTGAAGGCAGCTCCGAATCACACGGACGCGGCCCGGCCCGCCTCCCTCTCCGCGACCGGCTGACTGCCGCCGACTCCCTGATCCACGCCGTCGCGCGCAAGTGACGACGCCACGCCATGTCGTGGCTTCCAATCGAGCAACGTCTGCGCTCGGCTGACATCAAATCGTCTGGAAGCCGTCGCCGCCCGGATCCGACGTGGCCCGATGAGTGCCCTGCCGAACAACTTGGTCGTCAGAACCTCCATCACGCGCGCGAGCGCAAGCACTGCCGGCAACGGGATGCGGATCACCCGCCGCTTTTCTCCCGTAGTGGCCAGATAGTGCTCGATGATGTCGTTCTGCGTGACGGCAACGTCCTCGACCAACTGGATGATCGTTCCGTCTTTGATGCCGCGTTCGGCGGCCGCCATGAGCGCGTCGACGACGTCACTGACGTGGACGAGAGGCAGTCGCACGCCGCCGTTGCCGATCACGACGAGATTGCGGCCAGCCCTCTGCGCAACACCGGGAGTCAGGAGCGGCTTTTCGGGACCGACCACTTCTCCCGGCCGAAAGAGCACGGCTGGCAGGTTTCGATCGCGTACGGCGTCGAGCACGATGCGCTCGGCGTCGAGCTTCGTGCGCGTATACGCGCCCCGTTCCTCCGGACGCTGTTCCAATGCCGAGGACTCGGTAATGACTTCGCCGCCCTGGCCGGCGTCGGTGTCGAGAACGGCCAGGGAGCTCATGTAGACCAGCTGCTGAACTCCGGATTCCAGACAGGCGTTGACGACGTTGCGAGTACCGGTGACGGTACTACGTTCGAACTCGGGCCCGCTACCACGCATCGCCGCGCCGATGTGAAACACCGTCTGGATTCCGTCCACGGCGCGCGTGACGACCGCCGCATCCCCGAGATCGCCGAGCACGACTTCCACGTTCGGATGAACGGAGAGTTCGTGCGCCGGCGGGCGGCGCAGGAGCAAGCGCACCTTGCGACCCTCCTGCAACAGGCGCTCGACCAGCTGTCGGCCGATGAAACCGCCGCCGCCGGTCACTAGCGTGGTCGCGCCAACCCGGCGCGCGGTCGCTTCGGTGAGCCAGGCGTCTTTCAGCACGTCGGCCTGGCGGGCCACGTGCTCCGTCCAGTACAGGACGCGGCGCGCTTCTGCCGGTGTCACCGGAGGTTCACCGCCCTGTCGCAGCCGGTCGTAGAACTCGGCGATGAGCGCCTGAACTCCGTGAAACTGCCACAGGCGTTTGCCGGCCACGCGGAAGACGTTGCCGGCGGCTTGTGCGGCGATTCCAAATCCTTCTCCGGTCGCGTTGATGATCCGCGACGCGTGCTCGGGCATGCCGCGCTGCCGCCGCGACGTCACGGACATGCCGAAGACGTCGACACGAATGACACCGCGCGTGCCCTGGATGATGCACAGGTTCTGCTGCGGACGCACATTCCACGACAACTGAATCTGCGCGGTGCCGCGCTGGCAGCGCGCCATCACACGCCACTCATCAACCCAGAGGTTGACGTCCCCGCGACCGGTCGCGGTCGGCCAGGCGTCGAGATCGACGATCGGACCGACGAACGCCTCGGCCAGGTACAACGCGTGAATGCCGATGTCGCGGAAGGGATATCCTCCCCGCCCGTGCTCGGCGGACAAGCCAGACGCGGGATACGACTGCTGGTTCATGCAGCGGTGATAGTCGAACGTCAGCACCTCGCCGATGACACCGTCGCGGACCAGATCGAGCGCGCGACGCACGAACGGGTCGTAGAGGAGCGAGTGGCCGACGCAGACCCGTCGGCCCGAGTCGAGCGCTGCCTGCGCAATGCGATCGCAGTCCTCGACGCTGGTCGCCAGCGGCTTCTCGACGAACACATCGCAGCCGAGCGCAATCGCCTCCAGCGTGACCGCCGCGTGCGCCGCCGGTGGCGTGAGCACGTGGATCACGCCGGCGCCCGCCTCTCGGAGAGAGACGAGCGACGGAAAGGCCTTCAGTCCGTGCTCAGCGGCAAATCCCTCGGCACGCTCGAGATGCAGATCGGTGACGCCGACGATCTCCACGTCGGCCAGACGCCGCAGTCCCTGAACGTGAAACTTGCTGATCGCTCCAGTGCCGACCAAGCCAACTCGGAATGTCATCTCGCAATCGCCTCAAGGTTTCTCGAACCGTTGTCTCGCTGATGGATCAAGTTATCGATGTGCGTCAACAGCCCCGCGACGCGCGATTCCCAACTGACGTCTGCCACCGCCTGCATGCGTCGCCGTATCGCGTCATCCGTGGATGGCGTGGCCAGCGCGCTGCGCAGCGAACGCAGGAAGTCTTCACGCGTTCGATTCACGCTCACGACGTCCGCGAACTGGTCGATCTCGGCGTACTCACCGACACGGTGGGCAGCCCCATCGCGAGGTATTCACGCAGCTTCAACGGGTTGGCGGCAATCACCTGATCGGTGAGCTTGTACGGAATGATCGCCGCGTCGAAGAACCGGCCATAGGCAGGCAGCGATTCGTACGGTCGCGGGCCCAGGAACAGGAGGTTGGGGCGCGACGGCACTTCTGCTGCCGGCACGGCTATGCGGCCGATCATGACGAACGTCGCCTCGGGAATGTTCTCTGCCAGGTAGGCCACGAGCTCGAGGTCGATCCACTGCTCGATCAGGCCCACGAAACCTACTATCGGACGCTGAACGGGCAAATCCTCGGGCCTGCGCAGTTCTTCGCTCTGGGCCCGGCCAAAGTGCGCAACGTCGACGCCGTGCGGCATGAGCAGGGTGCTCTCGTTCAAGCGCTGCTTGGCGGCGAACACCGGTCCAGAGGCGGCAACCACGAGGTCGGCATCACGGGTCAGGGAATCGTCCATCATCCGCACCGCGCGCGCATCGACGCCCGGCAACGCCGAGTAATCGTCGATGCAGTGGTAGACGAGCAGCGATCGCCGCAGCCGCGGCACGAAGCTGGCCACGTGAGGCACGGTGCACCAGACGATCGGATCGGTCATCCCCTCGCGCCGCGCCGCCATCTCCGCGTAGGTGCTGCTGGCAAAGGCGTTCAGTCCGCGAACGAACGCCGAGCCGTGTACCGGAAGCTGCGGCACCGTGCGCACCGCCAATTGATCGGCGGCGTCGAAACGCCGGCCGAGCGCGCGTGTCAGCTTGCGGCCGATGCGCCGGATGTCGCGCGACGTCGCCTGCGGCGGGCGCAGGCCGGGCACCTCGAAATACAAAACCTTGGTACGCCGGGCCAGCTGCCGGGCGACGTGATGGCTCGACGTGCGATTGTCGGCAAACCAGTCGTTACCGAAATACAAGATCGGAGGCATTTCGCTCATGCCGCACCTGCATCGGCAACCGACAGCGGCCGACGATCGATCCACTCACCTGGCGTCGCCAACCGCAATCCCCTCGACTTGATCAGTGACAGCAGGTGCGGAAGACCTTCGCGCAGAACCGGGGCTTTGTCGTGAAGAAGGATGATGTCTCCGGGTCGTGGCGGGTGGGCTTCGAACCACCCGACAAAACGCTTCAGCAGACTGCTGGAAGACATCACCCGGATCGATGCTCCATAGGACGACGGTCTGCCGCTGTGCCCAGAGCCGAACCAGCTTCGAGGGTGAGAGCTTGCCGTGTGGAGGCCTGAACAGGTTCGTTTCCACACCAACCACGGTGCGCAGCAGGTGGCGGGTGCGAGATGTCTCCGCCGCCAGAGTGCCAGCGGCGGTCTCGGACGGTCGCCCGTGCGACCAGGAATGGTGGCCGATTTCATGCCCTTCGTCGTGGATCCGCCGGACGAGGGCGCGGTGCGCATCGGCGTTCGAGCCCTGCAGGAAAAACGTGGCGCGGGCATCCGCCGCGGCAAGCGCGTCGAGCACACGCGGAGTGCCCGTCGGATCAGGTCCGTCATCAAAGGTCAGGCACACCTCGGGGCGAGCGGGCGGTCCCGACGCGATGACTCCGGCTCGCGGCGCCGCCGCCAACAGCACCCGGCGCATCGACTGCCGCCAGGCGTTCGGATTGTGCTGGGTTGCCGACGCCAGGTTCACGACGCCACCGCCACCGCGTTGCCAACTGGTCGAGACACGCGCTCGAACACCATCTCGAGCTGTCGCAGTGACTGCTCGGGAGTTGCGGGAACTGCGCGCACGACCTTGGGCCGGAGCCGCTGGCCAAGAACCTCGATGAGCGCGCGGGCGAGCGCGTCGGCCTGCCCCGGTGGCACCAGACGATCGATTGCGGGATCCGCGATGTCCGGCACACCGCCGACTGCCGAGGCGACAAACGGTGTCGCGCAGGCGATCGACTCGAGGAGAGCGTTCGGCACACCCTCCGAGAAGCTGGGCAGCACGGTGACATCGGCGGCCCGGTACCACGCCGGGAGTGACTCGTGTGGGGCCGGACCGGGGAACCGCACGACGTCGGCCAGACCGCGAGTTCGTACGACCGCTTCGAGCTTGGCGCGTTCGGATTCCGTCACCGACGAGATGCACCTGCACGTCGGGAAACCGCGCTCGCAGCGCGGCGGATGCCATCACCAGCGTGTCGAGGCCCTTCACCGCCTCCATCCGTCCCACCCATACCACCATCGGCGCCGTCGGATTCAGATCGAGTGCACGGCGCGCTGATGACTGCGACCCCGGCAGGAAGCGGGACGTATCCACCGGGCGATACATCGCCGTCACTTTCTCAGGAGCGACCCCCAGCCGCACGACCTCTTTTGCGAGCTGCCCACCGATCGTGATGACTGCGTCGGCACCGTTCAGAACGTCGAGGACACGCTTCCACCGCCGGGCATCGGAACGACCGAGGAGTACGTCCGAACCGCCGACCATCTGAACGAACGGAGCGCCGGCGCAGTGAGCTACACGCCGGGCCACTTCACCATCCGGGTGCGTCCAGTAGCTGAGCACCACATCCGGCGGCCACACCGCGGTCAGTTCGGTCAGCTGGCGTTTGAGGCTCCACCACATGAACCGGCCGCGCTCGGCGTGCATGATGCGCGGCGGGAAATAGTAGACGGGATACTCGGTCGGACAGCCCACGTTGGCGGGCAGCGGGGCGGAACGACGGTGTTCGGTCCAGGCGATGGGCGCGACGACTCGAACTTCGTGGCGACCGGCCAGGGACTGACACATCTTCAGGTTGAAGACGGCCTTCCCGTGATCGTGCGGCACGGGAAACTCGTTGGAGAAGAAGAGAATCTTCACAGTCTGGCGGTGCCCGACGCCGCTAGCGCGGCGGTCCGTGGTTCGACAGCCCGATGGAGGTCGCCGGTCACCGGCGGCCTGGCGATCTCGTAGTTGCGGTATAGGCCGGCGTTCCCGTGCTGGCCCGCTTCGGCCGCTCGTGCGATGTTGTACATCTCGCGCGCGGTGACGTAGTGCAGTCGGTAGCGCTCGCCATCGTTGTAGTGCTCGAGAATCTGCCGATGAAACTCGTGCATCTGCTGTCCCAGCAGCACGTCGGCGTTCTGCTCCTTGGCGCCGTGGGTATGCACCTTGACGAAGACCCACTCCGGCCGGCCCTGCACCGACACACCCATTTCCACCCAGCGACGGAACCTGGCGAGCGTCGGGCGATTGAACGGAGACGCATCGAGCGCGCCGTTATCAATTCGCGGGCGGAGCGATCCGTTCCACGTCAGCGCCAGCGGGCCCTGGATCATCATGAACGCCCGCGCGGGCGCGGCAGTTTTCACCTGGACGGGCACGCCGCTGTCGTAGGAACGCGGCCGTTCCGGATCGTCGATGGCGTAGTAGATTGCGTTGACGGTGCGGCTCTGCGCCGGATCCGGCGCCGCCGGCATGGTGAAGTCGGCGTAGCATCCCGTCTCGCGGAGAATCGTGATCTCGTCGTTCACGCCGCAGACCTCGGGACCCGCGCCGCCGTTGTCGAGCGCCCAGTTCCCATGGACGAACCCGTAGGCGGGATTTCCGTCAGCGGTCCGGCCGAGCAGACCGTGTCGGGCGGCCAACGTGTCACGAAACTTGCGCAGCTGCATGCGCACGTTGTCGGAGGTGTCGTGGCCGTGATGAAGGTGGACCTCCACCTCCCCCATCTTGCGGGCGCAGAGATCGGTCAGCGCGTCGATGATTTGCGGCCGATAGACTTCGAGCGGCGAAAAGAAGCTGTGCTGCGGCGGCTGGCCATCCGCGTCACGAAACGTCGACAGACGCGGGTAGTCACGAATCCAGCGTGTCACACGGCGGTCCTGAGTGGCGTAGTCGGCGTTCCCGTGATCGGGCTCGAAGTGATCGGCAATGCAAAAAAGAATATCGAGAGTCTCGGCAGGCGCACCGCGGAGCGCCGCACGCGCCCGCGCTCGCGCGCGCACGTATCCTGGCAGCCAGAGCTGGGCGTTCCTCGGTAACTTCAGCATAGCTGGTACGGCCACGCCTGTGGCCTTCGGCACTACCGCTTTCGCGCCACGACCCACATGTAGTCGTCCGATAGTTCAGTCGAGTTCATCCCGGAGAATCCTGGATGGACTCGCAGGTGGCCGGAATCGATCGCGAGCTTGGCGGCCCGGTCGGCTCTCGTTCGGTGATACTCGACCTCAAAACCCGCATCGGTGATCAGTTGCCGGTGCTGCGGGCAGCGAAGCCGATTGTGATACGCAAGTCCTGAACCGCCGATCCACTTCCAGGCGTCGGCGGAATACTGCAGGAAATTCGCGCCGGTGATCGTTGGATCGCTGAAGCTGAAATGATCCTGCGGATTGAAGCGATGGGCGATGACCCCCGCCGGCCGAAGGATCCGCGCGCTCTCTCGATGCAAGGCCGCCAAACCGTCCGCGGCCACGTGTTCCAGGACATTTGAACTGAACACGGCATCAAAGGATTCGGCAGCGAACGCTGCCTCATGAAGCTCGGTTTCCGGCAGATACTCCACCCTCACCGCCGCCAGCCACTCCGGAAGCGTGGTCGCGTTTGCCGCCGGGCCGACCACCTCCGCGATTTCCCCCTGCGTGATGCCCAGACTTTCCGCGGCGCGCTGCACGCGTTCGGCAAGCGCGCGCGTCGTGCCGAGCGCTGTGTAGACGCTCAACCAGGGGTTGAGATCGAGCGTCACGATGCGACCAGCGCCCATGACCCTCAATAGCAGAGGCAGCCAGGGACACCATCCCGTGCCGATCTCGAGACAGTCCTTTCCCCGGATGTCCCGCCGGGAATCACGATAGATCGCCAACAGGTCGAGCGAACGATCCAGCAACTCGTCGGCATCGAGCAACCGCCGGGCATGCCGGTCCTGGATGTAGCGATATGCCAGCGTGCCCCCGGGCACGCGGCTGGCAACACCCATGAGCACGGCTTTCAGTTTCCAGTTCTTGGCGAGCACGACACGCGCAGGCGTGCCTGCGGCCGGCGCAGCCACGACAGAATCAACGGTGGTTGGGTCTCGGTCCACGGATGGTTGTCCTAGGTTCTATGTTCCCCGCCGCAAGATGACCGTTTTGACGGTCTCGAAGATGATGAAAAGGTCGAGCGCGATGGACAAATTCTTGATGTAGAACAAGTCGTACTGCAGCTTCTCCAGGGCATCCTCGACCGACGCGCCGTACGTGTACCGGACCTGCGCCCAACCGGTCAGTCCGGGCTTGACCACATGACGTTCCCCGTAGAACGGAATCTTCTTCGTCAGCTCCGATACGAACTCGGGCCGCTCCGGCCGCGGACCGACGAAGCTCATTTCCCCGCGCAGCACGTTCCACAGCTGCGGCAGCTCGTCGAGCCTGACCTTGCGAATGAAGCGTCCGATAGGGGTGACACGGCTATCATTCGTCTGCGCCCATACCGCGCCCGTTCGCGCCTCGGCGTCCTGACGCATCGACCGGAACTTGTGAACCGTGAACACGCGTCCGCTCTGGCCGACCCGCTTCTGGTGATAGAGCGCCGGTCCAGGAGAGGTCCAGCGAACGGCAAGGGCGACGAGTGCCATGATCGGACCGGCCAGGATCAGCAGCGCCAGCGCGGCACAGATATCCAAGGTCCGCTTGGCCGCGCGAATGACGACACTCTTGCGGAACCCTTGCGAAAAGATGAACCAGCTCGGTCGCAGATTCTCAACCGCGATCTTCCCCGTGTACTCTTCGTATACCGACGCCAGGTGATCGAAGGTCACGCCGTCGGCCATCTTCATTTCCAGCAACCGGTCCATCGGCAGTCGGCCACGCGCCTCGCCGAGACTCACGACCACCCGATCCACCGCCATCTCGCGAACGATTCGCGGTATGTCGTCTATAACGCCGATGATTCGTGGATTGAACAATGCCGCGCCGACGCGTGCCGAATCGTTGTCGACGAACCCCGCGATCTCGACGCCAAGCTGCACGCGGCGATCGTAGAGCTCCTTCGCCAGGTTGACGGTCGCCGGGCTGGTGCCGACGAGAAGGATCCGCTCGCGCGGCCGGACATATCGGCTGACCCACTCGAACGCCACGCGCCAGAGGATGACGAAGCTGATCACCATCCCGGACGAAATGGCGAAGACCCCGCGGCCGATCACCAGACCGGGGAACCAGTAGTAGAGAACGGCGAGCACGAGCGACGTCGACCCGAGCGCCTGAAGAATCCGCACGAACAGTTCGCGACGGTCGGCCAGCAGCCGCAGGTCGTAGAGCTCGTTGTAATACAGACAGAGTTGGCAGACGAAGGCGATGAGGATCGCCTTGCCCACTGCCCCGCCATGTCCGAGCTGCTCCCACGCCTCGCTGCCCAGGCGAAGCCACGCCGCTGCCGCAACCGCCGCCAGAATGAACAGCGACTCAAAGGCAACGAGGGCGAAGGAACGAGAGGCGAATGTGCGCAGGGCCATCAGTTTTGGCGGTTCGGCAGGTTTCAGCGAATCGCCGGAGAGCTGTAGTAGGCGTCGTACTGTGTGTAATAGGGATTCGCAACGGACGCTTCGGCGCGGTTCAACACGGTTCCGATGATTCGATCCTTGCCAATGGTGGCGACCGACTTCTGGATGATGTCGTAGGAGGTCTTGCCGGCCTGAATCACGAACAGCACCTTATCGACCATAGCCGCCAGCAGGTGCGCATCGGGCAACAGTCCGACCGGGGGCGAATCGAGGATCACCCAGTCGTACCTGGCGGCGGCATCGTGAATCAATCGATTCATGGCGCGCCCGGTGACGAGTCGCATCGGATCCGGTTGTGGTTTCCCGGCGACGAGCAGCTCGAGGTGTTGCGAAACCTGGACCGGCGGCAGCGCGCCCGCCCGTTCACCCTCGAGACGATCGGCAATGCCGGAGGTGTTTTCGACGCCGAACACCGTGTGCACCGATGGACGGCGCAGATCGCCATCCATCAGCAGAACACGTCGGGCGTACCGAGTGGCTGAGCACCAGTGCGACATTGGCCGCCACCAGCGTCTTCCCTTCCGCCGGCATGGCGCTCGTCACCATGATGATCCGCACGCCCTGTTCGGCCTGCGCATGGTGCAGTGCCGCCCCCAGGCGCCGGTACTGCTCTACCAGGCCAGGCGGAAGGTCGTTGGCGATGATCAGCTTGTCCGAGTATTCGCTCGGAACTGGACGGATCGGCACGACGGCACGCGGGGCAGCGTTCCCGAGAACTTGCACACCCTGGCTGCGAGTGGGCACGGCCGTCATGACTGGCGCCACGGAGGTCGCCGCATTCGCGGGTCTCACCACCTCGCTGTCGGACGATTCCAGATCCCAGGGCAATGGCGGCTCGGGCGACCGAGCGGCCCCCAGATCCCAGGGCAAGGGAGTATCCGATGTAGACGGCGAGCTCTCAGCCCGCCGTGCGCGGGCCAGGGCTTCCTTGATGCGACTCATCTGCCTATGTCCTCAAAAAATCCCGAATCGTCGGCGACGCCCGACACTCGCAAACAGTGGATCGGTTGGAGGCGGCGCGGCTTTCACCGGCGGATCCGCCGCGGGCACCAAGGGCGTCTGACTGGGCGTAACCGCGTGTAAGGGAGCTGGTACCGACCGACGTCCCAAGCGTGCTCGGCTTTGGCGCAACAGCCGGCGCGGGAGCATCGTCTGGAATGTCGTCGCGGCACTGGATGTGGAAATCGCGACACACGTCCTGAACCAGCTTGCTGCCGACCGGCCGCTCGTTGGCCGCGAACCCGTTCACCAGGGCGTTGTCGCAGAGAACCGAGATGACGCGCGGGATACCCCCCGAGACCTCGTAAATGAGCTGCACGGCTTCACGCGTAAAGACACCCGCGGCGGAGCCGCCGGCAACGCGGATTCGCGAGGCGATGAAGCCCGCGGTCTCGTGCAGCGTCAGGGGGCGGAGCTCGCAGCGCAGCGCCACGCGCTGTTTCAGGTGTCGCAATTCCGCGGTGTTCAATCGATCGCCGAACTCAGGCTGTCCAACAAGGATGACGGAAAGCAGCCGCGCGCCGCCGGCAACTTCCATGTTGGTGAGCAGCCGAATCTCCTCGAGCAGCTCGTCGCTCACGCTCTGCACTTCGTCGACGATGAGGGTGCTGTATTCGCCGCGGTCGAGGCGGGCGATCAGCCGCTCCTCGAGCGCCGCCAGGCACGAGACCTTCGTGACCGATGCTTCGGATCCCAGCTTGAAGCCCTGCGAGAGAAATTCGAAGAACTCGTGTCGTGTCAGTCGCGGGTTCGTCACATGCACGCAGACGGATGCCGCATCCGCCTGGGCCAGGGCCGCTCGAATAAGCGTGGTCTTGCCGGTACCGACCTCGCCGGTCAGAACGGTGACACCCTTGCGGCTGGCGATCCCGTACTCCAGATTGCTCAACGCCTCACGGTGCGTCTCCGGGAGATAGAGAAATCGCAGGTTCGAACCGAGCTCGAACGGTCTTTCACGAAGACCGTAGAATTTTTCGTACATGGCTTACTGCCGATACTCTTTGAACGGAAGCTGACAGTCGTGCTTCCGCAGAAAATTGAGGAACCGCTTGTAGTCGCGCGACTCCATATTGAAAATCTTCGCCACGATCTTGTAGTTCCCTCGGGCGTCCTCCAGTCCCTTCCGCACGAGGTCGCGCACGTTGCCGCGCGTGATTTCCCGCTGCATGTAGAGCGGGTAGACGACCGTCCAGAATGATTCGCGATCCTCGACGAGCTTCTTGTACAGATCGTCGGCCACCGTGCGCCGGCGCTCCCGCTTCGGACGGAGGCCAACACCTTGCTGCTGGACACGAACCTCCATCGGCAGGTCGTCGGCAGCCACGGTCTCGTTGCGGCCGGTGACTACCAGGCGCTCGATCACGTTCTCCAGCTCGCGAACGTTGCCTGGCCACGAATACGCCGCCAGCAGTTCCAACGCCTGTGGCGAGATGTTGTGCACCGGCGTACCGTTGTTGCGGGTGAATTGCGTCAGGAAGTGCCCGACCAGTCCGGGGATATCCTCGCGGCGCTCGCGCAGCGGCGGAACCGTCAGATGGATAACGTTCAACCGATAGAACAGATCCTCACGGAACGTTCCCTCCGCGATCATGTCCCGCAGGTTACGGTTCGTCGCGGCGATGACGCGGACGTTCACGCGGCCGTTGGCACGATCGGCACCCACCTTCTGGAGCTCGCCGGTCTCCATGAATCGCAGCAGCAGACCCTGCATCCGCAGCGTCATCTCGCCGATTTCGTCGAGGAAGATGGTTCCGCCGTCGGCGATCTCGAGCTTTCCCTGCTTGTCGCGATAGGCGCCGGTGAAGCTGCCCTTGACGTGGCCGAAGAGCTCTGATTCCAGGAGCGTCTCGGGCAGGCCGGCGCAGTTCACCGCGACCATCGGCCGCTGCGCGCGCGGGCTGCGCTGGTGAATCGCATGTGCCACTAGCTCCTTGCCCACGCCGCTCTCGCCGGTGACGAGGACTTTGGCGTCCGACCGTGCGATGCGATCAATTTCCTGAGACAGCTCGGCGATTGCCGCGCTCGTCCCAATCAACTGTCCCGTGCCCTGGCGTCTCATATCGATTCCTTTGCCCTGAAACTCGGATTCACGAGGTCGCTTTACGCAGAAAGGCTTCCAGACTCTTCCGGCTTTCGTCGTCCATTCCCACGAATACGGTGCCGAGTTGCGTCCCCTCATTGCGTTCCAACGCCAAAGTTCGTCGAACCTGAACGCTGGGGGCAAAGCGTCCTGACCCCAGCAGAGCCTTCAACTGGCCGGTTGTTTCGACCGGCAGCATCACGTCGCTGACGAGCAGTGCGCCGCTCGCGCTGATGTCGACCAGCTTGACGCGCACGCGCATATCGAACTGGCAATCGCGCTGCTCCGAGATATCAAGCCGCGGCACCCGCCGCCGTTCCTCCGCGCCGTACCACGCCATGCCTGCATCCCCCACGCTAGATACCTGCTGCCGCCAGCCATTCTTCGATCTGCCCGACGATCATCGGGTTGAGCGACATGAACTCGATGCCGATCAAGTAGCTCCGCTCGCCGTCCGCCGCCTCGATCGGGCGCACGTGGCGGACCCGAACCTGCACCGCCGCTTCCCGGTCATCACACCGCCACGTGAGCCTGTGAATCGACTCCGCGGCCAACGGCACGTGCGACTCGAAGAGCGCGCCGCCGGTACCGACGTTCCTGATGGGCAGCCGCAACACCGTTTCGAGCGTTCCCCAGAGGTCTCCGACGAGCTCAAATCGCGGTCGGATCCGTCGATCACCGAGTCTCCGCTTCACGATCTCTCCTCGCCCCTCGCCGGTCAATGGACCACAATCGCTTCTGCCTCGCGGACGGCACGCGACACGAGCGCATCCGCGGTGCGGCAATCAGGCGACAGCGCCGCCTGCCCGAGTCTCAATTGCGCGACGTTCAGCCGATCGGCGGCATCCGCAAGCCGGCGGCGCAGCCGTCCGACGACGTTCCCCAGCCCGCGATCGTCGGTGTGCGTCAGCAGCGCAGCGACGTGACGGCCACTGGTCGTTCCGAGCAAATCCGAACCCCGAAGCTCTCGCCGCATCGTTTCCTGCATCTGCGCGACAACCTGTGACGGTGCCGAGACATCGATTAAAACGAGCGACAGGTGCAAATCGAACCGCTTCGCCCGTTCGAGCTCCTCTTCGATGCGCCGTTCGAAAGCTGCCGCGGGGGCCGGCAGATCCAGCAGATCGGTCGGATCGCTGAACGACGACACCGCCCCAACCAGCCACGTTTTCAGCACTTGCGCGCAGGTTGTCGTCGATTCGGCCTGTTCGGTCGTGAACTTCGTTCCCGCGGGTGGTCGGAGCTCGAGCACCGCCAGATGCTCACTGCCGAGCGCCAGTCCGCACACGAAGCGATCGGGAGTCAGGACGCACGTATTCTCGGAGGCCGTTGGATCTTCCGCCGGAGGTCCAAAGGACACGATCCTCCGGGTATCGCCGTTGTTGACGAGCGTCAGCGACGCGGCGGCGGCGTTCACCGATTGCACCAGCTCGGCGACGATCTGCACAGCGATCCGCTCTGCGGCGAGACCTGGTTGGCTGATGACACTTTCGTAACGGCGGCGGGCCGAATCGATCCGCCGCGAGCTGATGCTGTCGAGGTGTGTCCCGACCACTGGTCCAACCACCTGGAACACTGAATCGGCTTCGACGGGCACGGCCCCGGACAGGGTCATCACCAGATCGGTCCGTGACAAGCCAGCGAGCGGGACGACCAGCGTCTCGCCACCCAGGGAAGCCAGGCCCCCGAGCTCGTGGCTGGGGGCGAGGCGCTTGACCTCACGGTCGACGCCAATAACCTCCACATCCAGACGACGGGAGGCCTGGTCGGGCTCGACCCCCGGCAGCCAGTTCTGGAGTACGAAGTCCCCTGAGAGATCGCGGCGATAGACGCGAGCATCGACGTCGAACCAGACCGCGGCCGCCTGCACGAGCGCCTGCATCAATTCGGCTTCGTTGGCTGATTCGATGAGATAGCGAAGAAACCTGAGAATGGCGAGCAAGCGGCGCGAATGCTGTCGCTGTTCGCGCAGCGAGTCGCCCGCGGAAAGATTGGCCTCGATGGCGGCCCGTGCGAATTCCGACCAGGGTGTCGCGTCAGCCGCGGCGACGCTGGGGACGCTCCCCTTCACCGCCAGCAGCCCTCCTGTCGGCGTCGTGGGGCCAGACTGGCGCAGCGGGTAGACGCGATAACGCTCGCCAGCATCCTCGATGTCCTTGGGATGGCCTACGAGGAGGACCTCTCGCAGCGTCTGGCGAAGCTCGGTATTGGTCCGGATGCTCCGGCTGAACTCCGTCCCAGCCTCCGGGTAGAGGGCGCGCAGCTCGCCGTCGAGAATCTCGACCTCGAGACCGAACCGGGTCCTGGCCCGTTCGAGTACCTGGGAGAGTGCAGAAGACAACATTGTATTTGGTCTTAGTGACTTAGCGTGGCAACCCCAACTGCAAGGGCTCCGCCAGCATCGGAGAGTTTTGTCTACGTCTCGGATGCCTTTCAGTTCCTTAGATTTGCGGCGACGACTTAGGCTCCACCCCAGGTTGCCTTATGTGAGGTTCGGGGGATGTGGCAAATCCACGCAGAACAAAGTCTCCGATTCGACGGACTTTCGACGTTTGCCAAACAAGTTGATGTGGGAATACGCATCTAGAACGGTCCTGTAATCAGCAAATAGCAGAATCTGGCAAGCGCCTGGATGTTGCGATATTGCATGGTGATAGCGGTTCTTGAGCGTCGAGAGGATACGCTCGGCGAGGCGAGCGCCTCGCGGTGGGTGGAAGACGACGGTTCAAGGACAACAGCCACGGGTGGACTCACCGCGGACGGAGGTAAACGGCGACGATCTTCTCGGAGGCAATCGGGACCCCGTCCCGCTTCGCGGGCTCGTAAAGCCAGCTGCGCGCGGCGTTGAGGAGCTGCCGGTCGTAAGAGCGGTCGGTCGGCGTGACGATCTCGGCGGCCTGCACCTTGCCGTCCGCGGCGATGGTGACTTTGATGGCGCCCCGGTATTCCGCCTGCCTGGTGGCGTTGTCGTACGGCACCCAACGCGGCAGGTCCTGACGGAGCGGCACCGGCGGGGTGACGACCGCGTTCGTGGCAGCGACGGGCGCGGTATTGCCAGCGGGAGCCGTAGTCGCCGGAGCGGACGCTGGTCCCCCATTCGGAACGGGACCTGGGACAGCATTCGTCACTGGCGCCGGGACCGTGCCGATCGTCGCGGTTACCGCGGGTTTCGGCGCTTCAGGTGGTGCAGAGGCCCGGGCAAGGTCCAGGAAGCCCGAGGCCAGCATCCTCAACTCCGAGATCAGCGCGTCATTGCGGATCTCGGCGTCCTCAGTGACCTGGAGTAGCTGCTCGAACTTTCGGATAGCCCGTTCCTGCTCCTTGCGCGACATCGCCGCCTTGCCATCGTTGTAGAGTGAACGGGCAATCTGCGGCGCTGCCTGGCGTTTGACGCGCTTGAAGAGATCGACGACTCGGGGCGCGGCGTCCTCAGGCGAATAGAGCGGGTCTTCGCTCAGAATTCCGAGGATGGCCTTCTCGGCCTCGGCGGGACGGTCAAGGGCAATGAGGCAGTACACGCGATACCGCTCGATCTCGAGCCGCTGATCCGGGCTCTGAAGCCGCGCGAGCACGCCGAGCGCATCCTCATATGCTGCGGACGCGTACAGATCCTTCACGTGTTGGAGAGTTTCCTGGCCTGCCGCCGACGTCGTGAACGCGGTCGCCATCGCCACGGTGGCGACGATTGTTTTCACGCGAATCATGGTTCCCATCGCTACTTCCTTCGCATGTCAACGCCGAGACGCGCCGGCTGCTTCAAGGTCACCATGACCGTTTCACGCCGCTCGCCGAACTCGGGATGCCGCAGCACGACCTCGTGCGGTCCGACCGGTCTCGACAGGTTCCCGATCGGCGTCTCACCGATTCGCTGACCGTCGACCCAGACTTCCGCCCACGGCTGCGCGTTGATGTTCATCACGCCGTTGGGTGGGTCCACATTGACAACGGCGGTCTTGCCGGGCTCGATCTTGACGTTGCGTTTGGCCAGAAATGCGAGCCCGTCGTTCACCAATTCGAGCGAGTGCTCCCCAGCCGGGAGCATGAGCCGATCGCTGTCGGTCGTGCCAATCACCTTTCCGGCTTCGCGGATGGTGAGAGGCACTGGAGAGGCCACCGTCAACCAACCGCCCGCACCTGATGGCACGGCAGCCGGCGCGGCGCGTTCGGATGGCGACAGCAACAGGACGGTGCGCTCGTTGGCCACGACGGTCACGCTGCGCCGAACGGTGGTCCCGGACGCGCGAACCGCGACAAGATGCTCGCCGGGCTTCAGGCCCGTCAATGTCAGAGGCGAGACTCCACGTTCCACGCCGTCGACCGATATGGGAAGCCGGTCAGGATCCGTCTGGATTGCCAAAGAGCCAAGCGTATCGCCGGCATCCGGAGCCGCCATCGTCGGCATGTCCAGGTTGCGAACGACGGAGGCACCGCCGGCGAGGGTGACGCTGAAGTCGCGCTTGCCACCAGGCCCGGCTAACTGCACCGGATAGACGCCCGGGGCGAGGGTCAGGGACACGGGCGTTCGCCCAACCGTCTTGCCCGAGACGAGAACGTCAACGCCGGGCGTCGTCGTTTCAATCCGCAGCGTTGCCGGAGCGCGGCCTGTCGAAAAACGGTGCCCCCCCCACATTCCAAGGCCGCCAATGACGAGGCCGAGCAGGGCGGCCGCGGCGATCGGAACGATGGGGCCCGCCTGCACAACGGGCATGCTGAGACCGGGCTTGGGCTGCGGGATGGGTTCTGGAACCGCAACGAGCGTCGGAGGCGTGGGTTCCTGTTCCGAGCCGAATGCTTCGAGGGCGTCAACAGACTGAATCGATCCCGCCCGCTCCACTCTCGCCGCACGTTGCCCGGCTGGCCGGATTTGACTCAATTTCATGGGGCACACTTCGGTCGCTCGTTAGCGACCCCGTCGCTCACATCGGTAACTTCGCCAAGGCTTATTACGCCAAGGCTGTACCATTTGTGAAGATTGTCGAGAAGCGATAACGCCGGGAATTTACACCTCTCGTTAGCTCAACGCAAATCATTTGTCTGCCTGATAGATGAGTTTTCTCTTCCCAGCAAAGGATGTCTGAAACAGGTTTGATTAATGGCGCAGGCGACTCATCCGTAGCCGCACCGGTCACTTAGCCCGACTCAGGAGCTCGGCTGCGCGGGTTTCGAGGGCGACCAACCTATCTCTCAGCGTCGCGCACCCATCGGTCAGTACATCGACATCTGTCGAGACAATCGTCAGAGGCTCCCCGACTGCCACTGCGATCCGGCTGAACGGTTTTGGAACGACGCTGCGGTCCCAGCTGGAGGCCGTCCAGCAGCGGCTGGCCTCGATGTGAAAGGGAACGATGGGCTGGCCGGTTGCGCCGGCCAGCCAAACGGCACCTGGCTGCACGACTCGAGCCGGACCCCGAGGACCGTCGACCGTAAAGGCGACGGCGTGACCATTCGCCAGCTCCCGGCGTAACTGCGCGAGCGCGCGGGCGCCGTTGCGCGAGGTCGACCCTCGGGCGGCACGATAACCGAACCGCGACATGAGCTGCGCCGTCCACTCGCCGTCGAAGTTGGCGCTGGTCATCGCCACGATGCCCCGGTCCCGCCAGAACAGCGTCGCCGGCAGGATCCGCCCATGCCAAAGGGCCAGGATGGGTTTCTGACCGGTGCGCACCACCTCGTCGTAATGGTTGTCGCCGACGACCGTCCACGACAGCGTGCGTCCGAGTGCTGCGACCAGCGGGTAACCGGCAGTCGCGATGGCACGGGCCTTCAGGCGCTGCGAGTCTGAAAGGGTGAATTCGCTCACATACCTTTGTACTGCGGACCGCCGCCACCTTCGGGCGGAACCCAGTCGATGATCTGGTAGGGATCCATGATGTCGCAGGTCTTGCAGTGGACGCAGTTGGAGGCATTGATCTGCAGGCGCTTCGTGCCGTCGCCGGCATCCACCATCTCGTAGACGTTGGCCGGGCAGAAGCGTGTGCAGGGGTTGCCGTATTCCTCGCGGCACCGCGTGCGGCAGATGTCGCTGTCGTGGACGATGAGATGTGAGGGCTGATCCTCGGCGTGTCGCGTGCCCGAATAGTGGACGTTGGTTAGTCGGTCGAACGTCAGCTGGCGATCGATCTTGACAGGATTGACCGTCGCATCCGGATCCGGGCGGCCGTCGCGATAGTACTCTTCGATCTTCTTGATACGCTCGAATCCCGCCTCCGACGACATCGGATCGCGGACCCACCACCCGCCGGACACGAGCGACAGTCCCGAATAGGCCAGCCCAGCCAACAAGCCGTAACCAAAGCTCTGGTGCACGTTGCGCACGGGGTACAGCTCGCGCCGCACATCGCTGGCATTGAGGCGGGTCTCATACGACTTCAGCGCGGAGGCGGACACATTGCCGGATCGAACGGCCTCGAAGGCCGTCTCCGCGGCCAGCATCCCGGTTCGCATCGCCAGGTGAATACCTTTGAGCCGCATCGAGTTCAGGAACCCGCCGGCGTCGCCGGCGATGAGCGCACCGTCGGCATACACGCGTGGAATCGTGTGCCATCCGCCCTCCGGCAACGCCTTGGCGCCATAGCGGACCATCTGACCGCCCTGCAGCAGCGTGGCGACCAGCGGATGACGTTTGAAGTGCTGAAACGTCACGTGGGGATCGAACATCGGATCGTGATAATCGAGGCCGGTCACGAATCCGACGGAAACCAGGCCGTCGGGCATGGCATAGATGAAGCCGCCGCCGAATTCCGCCATGCGCAGCGGAAACCCCATCGTATGGGTCACCGTGCCGGGCTTCATTCGATCCTTGGGAAGCTCCCACAGCTCTTTGATGCCGAGCGCATAGACTTGCGGCGAACGTCCTTCATCGAGCGCCAGGCGCCGAACCAGCGCCTTCGTGAGGTTGCCCCGCACGCCATCCGCGAGGATCGTGACCTTGGCGTGAATGTCGACGCCGGGCTCGAAGTTGGATTTCACCTCGCCGTGCCGGCCGATGCCGCGATCGCCGGTGCGCACACCGACGACCCGTCCCTGGTCGTAGAGCACCTCCACGGCGGGAAAGCCCGTGAACACGTCGATGCCTCCGGCCTCGGCCAGTGAGCCGAGCCATCTCACGAATCGATTCAGGGAGATGATGTAGTGGCCGTGATTGCGAAGCGGGGGCGGGGTGATGGGAAAAGCGATCTGCGACCCGCGGGTCAGGAAGTACACGTGGTCGTGCAGGACTTCCGATGCGAGCGGTGCCCCGCGTTCCTTGTAATCGGGAACGAGGTCGCGTAGCGCGGAGGGATCGAGCACGGCACCTGACAACATGTGGGCGCCGGTTTCTCGAGCCTTCTCGAGTACAGCAACGGTAAGCGGCTCGCCTCCCGCGGCGCTCTGCAGCTGCGACAGCCGAAGCGCGGCCGACATGCCGCACGGTCCACCCCCAACGATCAGGATGTCGACGTCGAGGGTCTCACGGTTCACCTACTTGCTCAGCTCGGCGACGAGCGCCGGCACGATTTCGAACAGATCGCCGACGATACCGTAGTCAGCCACTTCGAAAATCGGCGCGTCGGGGTCCTTGTTGATGGCGACGATGGTGCGAGAGCCCTTCATCCCGACGAGATGCTGAATGGCGCCGGAAATGCCGAGCGCCAGGTACAAGCGTGGGGCAACAGTCTGCCCCGAGCTGCCGATTTGCCGATCCATTGGCAACCATCCCGCGTCGCATATGGGCCGGGACGCAGCAACTTCAGCACCCAAGGCCTGCGCCAGTTGCTCGACGAGCTTGAGATGCTCTTGCGCCTTGATTCCGCGTCCGGCAGCAACGATCCGCTCGGCCTGCGACAGATCGACCGCCTGACGCGCCTCTTTGAATGGCGCATCCGGCTTCTGACGAATCCGTGCGGGATCGATGGTGACCGACGCCTTCTTGATCGGTGCCGGGCTGGCGCCCTTGCGCGCCGCATCGGCGCGGTAGGCGCCAATTTGAAATGTCGCGAGATACGGCGCCGGTCCCGTGGCCACGACATCGGCGCTCAACTTTCCCTGAAAAGCGGGCCGAACGTAGACGGTGTCGCTCCCTTGCTTCTTCAATCCGATCACGTCCGCGATGAGCGGGCGGTCGAGGCGTGCGGCCAGCGCCGGCGCGAAATCCCGCGTCTGGTAAGTGTGCGGCAGGAAAACGTGAGATGGCTGCTCCGCACCGATCAGTTGCTGTAATGCCTGGACGTAGCCGTCAGCTGTGTACTGAGCCAGCTGCGGATCGTCGACGAGGACGACTCCGGCCACATCAGCAGCGGCAACCTCGGATGCGACGGCATCGACGCCCGAGCCGAGCACTGCGACCGAGACGCTGCCCTCCTCTGCCTTTTGCGCCGCCGCGATCGTCTCCCAGCTCGCGCGATTGAGCTTCCCGTCACGCTGCTCCGCCACAACCAGAATCGTCACTGGATGACCCTCGCCTCGTCGCGCAGCCGGGACACCAGCTCACGCGCAGCCTCGGTCGGAGAACCGGAGATGAGCTGCGTCTGCTTTTCTTTTTCGGGAACGTAAAGCGACACGATCTTCTGACTGGGGCTCGTGGCAGCCGCCGGCGTGACCTTACGGATCTCCTTCTTTTTCGCCGCCATGATTCCCTTGAGCGTCGCATAGCGCAGCTGATTGATGCCGCTCTGAATCGTCAACGACGCCGGCAGCGGCAGCGCAATCCACTGGAACCATCCACCCTCGAGCTCGCGCTTGACGCGTACACCGGAGTCCGAGGCCTGAACTTCCATGATGATCGTCGCGTGCGGCATGCCGAGCTTCTCGGCGAGCATCACCCCGACCTGACCGAATCCCTGATCGTCTGACTGCAGACCGCTCAGGACGAGGTCGAAGCGCTCGTCGCGCAAGGCATCGGCCATGGCGCTGGCAACGACCAGAGCGTCGGCGGAGGCCAGGGCATCGGACTCGACGTGGATGGCGCGGTCGGCGCCGCGGGCGAGAGCCTCACGGATGACCTGGGTCGCACGGGCCGGACCGGCCGAGCAGGCGACAACCTCCCCACCGTGCTTCTCCTTCAGCCGCAAAGCCTCTTCGAGCGCGTAGGCATCCGGCTCGTTCAACTCGAACGTGGCATCGTTGTCCCGGATCCAGGTTTTGCTGTCGTTCACCCGCAGCTGCCACTCACGCGTGACGACCTGTTTTATGCAGACGGCGATTTTCATCTTGGCTTCGGGGTTCGAGCTTCCAGCTTTGTAGGCGCGGGCATCAGTTCGGGCGTGCGCAAAAACAGCTGGTGGCTCGTTCCGGCACGCCCGACCTCAAGGTCGGGCCTACAGTTCAAACCTCTTGAACAGCAACGCCCCGTTCGTGCCCCCGAAGCCGAACGAATTCGACAGGGCGAACTCGATCGCCATGGCGCGCTGAGTGTTCGGCACATAGTCGAGATCGCACTCCGGATCGGGCATTTCGTAGTTGATCGTGGGCGGCGCCATCTGATGTTTGACCGCGAGGACGGTGATTCCGGCTTCCAGACCGCCGGCGGCGCCGAGCAGGTGGCCGGTCATGGATTTCGTCGAGGAGATGGCCAGCTTCGCCGCGTGCTCGCCGAAGACCCGCTTGATGGCCAGCGTTTCCAGCTTGTCGTTGTAGGGCGTCGACGTCCCATGGGCGTTGATGTAGTCGATGCGGTCGGGTGACACGTCCGCGCGCCTGAGCGCCGCCTCCATGACCCGCATCCCGCCGTCGCCATCTTCCGACGGCGCCGTGATATGGAAGGCGTCGGCCGACATGCCGTAACCCACGAGCTCGGCGTATATCGGCGCGCCGCGCCGTTGGGCAAAGCCGAGCTCCTCGAGAATGATGACGCCGGCTCCTTCACCCATGATGAAGCCGTCCCGGTCGCGGTCGAATGGACGGCTGGCCCGGCTCGGCTCGTCGTTGCGCGTCGAGAGCGCGCGCATGGCGGCGAATCCGCCGACCCCCATTGGCGTAATCGCTGCTTCCGAGCCACCGGCGATCATGACGTCGGCGTCGTTGCGCTTGATGATTTCGAAGGCGTCGCCGATGGCGTGCGCCGAGGCCGAGCACGCGGTGCAGGTGGCGGAGTTCGGTCCTTTGGCGCCAAACCTGATGGACACCTGACCGGCCGCGAGGTTGATGATTGCCGCGGGAATGAAGAAGGGAGAAATGCGGCGCGGGCCACCCTCCAGCAGCGCTTTGTGCTCGCGCTCGATCGTGCTGAACCCGCCGATGCCCGACGCGATGAACACGCCGACGCGCGCCGCCAGCTCCGGCGTCACCACCAGGCCCGCGTCGTCGACGGCGAATTGCGAAGCGGCGATCGCCAGCTGGATGAAGACGTCCATCTTCTTGACGTCTTTTTTCTCGACGAACTGCAGCGGATCGAAATTCTTGACCTCGCCGGCAATCCGTGCCGAGAACTGCGACGCGTCGAAGCGGGTTATGGGTCCGATACCGCTTACGCCGGCGCAGAGCGCTTCCCAGTTCGCCTGGGTGCCGATGCCGAGCGGCGACACCAGGCCGACGCCGGTCACGACGACTCGCCTGCTCACTGATCCTCCGGGGTCCGGCCGGGACCGGACGCTACCAATAGCCGGGCTCAAGCCGGCGGGCTACTTCTTCTTGCTGTGCGACTCGATGTACTCGATCGCTTCTTTGACGCGTGTGATCTTCTCCGCGTCCTCGTCCGGGATTTCGATCCCGAACTCCTCTTCAAAGGCCATGACCAATTCCACCGTGTCAAGCGAGTCGGCGCCGAGGTCGTCGACGAACGATGCGTCCGGCGTAACCTCTTCCTCGTCTACTCCGAGCTGCTCCACGATGATGCCTTTCACTTTGTCGGCGACGGCCATTCAGCCCCTCCTCTAATAAAGGACGAAGGAAGAAGGAGGAAGGAAGAAGGCTTCCTTCCCTTCTTCCTTACATATACATTCCGCCGTTAACGGCGAGTACCTGCCCGGTAATATACGATGCCTCATCCGAGGCGAGAAAACAGACAGCCGCCGCCACGTCGTCGGGAGTCCCGAGCCGGCGCAACGGAATCCTCGATTCCCACTGTTCCCGGGCCTTCTCCGCGATCGAATGCGTCATATCCGTTTCAATCAGGCCCGGCGCCACGACGTTTGCGGTAATTCCTCGCGAGGCGACCTCGAGAGCGACGGCTTTGGTAAAGCCAATCAGCCCGGCTTTCGACGCCGCGTAATTCGCCTGGCCGGCGTTGCCGCTCTGGCCGACAACCGAGCTGATGGAAATAATGCGTCCCTGCCGCTGACGGATCATCGACTTCAACGCCGCTTGCGTGAGCGCGAACGCGGCGGTCAGATTTGTCGTCAGCACAGCATCCCAATCGTCACGTTTCATGCGCAACAGCAGCTGGTCGCGCGCGATCCCGGCGTTGTTCACGAGGATGTCGATTCGACCATGCCGCTCGAGAATACCTGCCATCGCGGTCTCGGCGGCGCTTCCGTCGGTAACATCCAGCGTCAGTGCCTCGGCCTGGCCGCCAGTCCGCGTTATGTCCTCAGCTACTGGCCGCGCGTTGTCCGCCCGCGCCGCGGCCACGACCCGAGCTCCCTGGGATGCGAGCCGCCTGGCTATTGCCGCCCCAATCCCGCGAGACGCACCCGTTACGAGCGCCACACGTCCGGAAAGCTCGATCATAGTGGTCGTGGCGGCGCCATTCGTCATTTTTTGAGCAACGGGAGCGCTGCGGTCAGCCCGTCGACATCCTCGATGCTCACGACCGACATGGCCCGATCTATCTTCTTTACGAGTCCAGCCAGCACGGTACCCGGGCCAAGCTCGACGAACGTTCGGGCGCCGTCCGCGATGAGTCGCCTGACGACGGCTTCCCAGCGAACAGGCGCTGAAATCTGTCTCACCAGCGCTTCTATTGCCGCACCGGCATCCCGCTTCGGCTCCGCGTCGACATTCGCAATCACCGGAATCCGCGGGTCCTGCGCCGGAAGCGCACGCAACTCAGGCGCCAGTCGATCCTCAGCAGGCTTCAGCAGCGGGCAATGAAATGGCGCGCTGACAGCCAGCGGAATGACCCGCTTGGCGCCGCGCGCCTTCATGATCTCCCCGGCGCGAGCCACCGCATCAGCATGCCCGGCGATCACCACCTGCCCGGGAGCATTGAGGTTGGCCGGTGCCACCACGCGCCCCAGCGCCTGTGCCGCCTCCTCGCACGCGGTGGCAACGCCATCGGCGTCGAAGCCGAGGATGGCCGCCATGGCACCTTCACCAACCGGAACGGCTTCCTGCATGTAGCGCCCGCGCCGGCGCACGGTGCGCAGGGCATCCGCAAAGGATAGCGTACCGGCCGCAACGTGCGCCGAGTACTCGCCGAGGCTGTGTCCCGCGGCAAACGACGCGCGCACGCCCTCGGCATCGAGTTGGCGCCACACGGCGACGCTGACCGACAGGATGGCGGGTTGCGTGTTTTCGGTGAGGAGCAGCTGGTCTTCCGGACCGTCGAAGCACAGGCGGCTCAATGGCTCGCCGAGCGCGTCGTCTGCCTCGCGGAACGTGTCGCGACACATGGGCAGCTGCTCTGCCAGGGCCTTTCCCATTCCGACTTTTTGGGAACCTTGACCAGGAAAAAGGAACGCAATGCTCAATGCGGCACCGCGTGCAGCTCTCGCGCGAGCTTGTCGAGCAGGCCTTCGTTCAGAAACCTCGCCGCCATCGCCACAGCATTGCGAACGGCTTTGGGCGACGACCGCCCGTGCCCGACGATGCATAGGCCGTTGAGGCCCATGAGCAGTGCCCCACCATACTCCGAGTAGTCGAGCCGTTTGCGAAACCGCCTGTACGCTTGTCGGGACAGCAGATAGCCGACTCGCGTGCCAAACGTACTCGAGAGCTCGGCGTGAAGGAGTTGGTCAACTGTCTCGACCAGGCCCTCACTGATCTTCAGCATGACGTTTCCGGTAAATCCATCGCAGACGATGACGTCGGCGTCCCCGGCGTAGACGTGTCTGCCCTCGATGTTGCCGACGAAGCGGATCGGGGCCTGTTTCAACAGTTGGTGCGCCTCGCGAGTCAGCTCGTTGCCCTTGCTCTCTTCTTCCCCCACCGACAACAGCCCCACTCTGGGATCGGGGCAATCGAGCGCGATGCGCGCGTAGGCCGCGCCCATGACGGCAAACTGCACGAGGTGCTGCGGACGGCATTCGACGCTGGCTCCGGAATCGAGCAGCACGGCACGGTGTCTGGACGTCGGGATGATGGTGGCAAGGGCCGGACGGTCGACGCCAGGGAGCCGGCCGAACGCAGCATGGGCCGCCATCACCGACGCACCGGTGTGTCCAGCACTGAACAGAGCCGAAGCTCGCCCGTCACGAACGGCATCGGCCGCCACTCGGATCGACGCTCGCGGCTTGCGCCGGAGGGCCGCCGCCGGTTCTGCCATGTCGATGCGATCGGGGGCGTCGAGCAGCTGGACATCGAGCGAGCCGCTGCCAGGATGCCGTGCGAGCTCACGTTCGATCGCCAGTCGTTCGCCGACCAGGAGGAGTCCGGCCTGTAAATGGCGCGCAGCCACGAGAGCGCCGCTCACGATGCTCCCCGGCGCGTCGTCGCCCCCCATCGCGTCGATAGCGATACGCAACGTCATGTCCACGGGGTCAGATCTTGTTTCTTGCACATTCGGGCAAGAAACAGACGTCATCTGACCCCTGGAGGACTTCATCCCTCGGGGACGGGGCGTACCTGGCGCCCTTTGTAGTAGCCGCAATGCGGGCAGACCTGGTGAGGAACCTTCGATTCCTGGCACTGTGGGCACACGCCGACGGGCACCGGCTTGAGCGCGTCGTGCGTGCGACGCTTCGCGGTGCGCGTCTTTGAGTGCCGGCGTTTTGGATTGGGCATCTATGAGTTCTCCTTATCGCGGTAGACCAGGCCCTTGAGCGCCGTGAGCCTCGGGTCTTCCCATTTCGGGGCGCAGCTGCAGTCCGTACCGTTGAGATTCGCTCCGCACGCCGGGCACAAGCCGCGGCAATCCTCGGCACAGAGCGGCTTCATCGGCAAAGCGAGCTGAAACTGCTCGCGGAGCAAATCGATGATGTCGAGCGCGCCGTCGCGATAGTAGGCGGTCGACAAGTCCTCGTCCTCGATCTCGCGCTCCCCTTCGCCGGAATTGTGATCGTGCGGCACGTACCGCAGGTCGAACGCCGCCTCGACCGGTATCTGGAAAGGCTCGACGCATCGGCTGCAGTCCATCTCGAGACGCGTCAATGCACGTCCAGTCACCCGGAAAGCATCTTCCCCCAGCTTGTGAACGTCCATCGACAGATCGACCGGCGCCGCTACGCGATAGTCCTCGTCCTGAGGGTCGAACGCGGCCGGCCCGAAAGTCCGCTCGACGTGCTCCCGCGGCCCATGCAGTCTGTTGAGATCTAGAAGCATCCGGTCGCCAGGTCCCATGCTCTGGACACGAACCTGTAATTATACCTCATGGATTCTGCGAAGGCCGCGGTCCCCGCCGCAACCAGACGACAGCGCCACAGCTCGCCGCGGATGGCCCGACTCTACAGGTTTCTCAACGAGACCCAGGGCTTGGGAATGAACAGCTGTTCGTAGAGATTGACGGCGAATCGATCGGTCATGCCGGCGAGAAAGTCGCGAGCCGCCGCGTCGAGGCCCTCTGCCTCTACTGTGCGACGGTCCAGGTAGTCATCCGGTCGCTCGCGCACCTTCTGCCAGAGACCCCCGAGAATTCCTGCCGCTTTGGTGAACTCGGCTGTGGCAATTTCGTTTTCGTAGACCGCGTCGAAGAGGAAGCTGCGAAGGCCGACGGTCGCCTCCAGAATCGGTGCGCTCATCCGGATCTCGGTGATGCCCGCTTCGAGCGTCTCGAGAACGACATCGGTCACCATGCGCCCGATCCGCTCCGACGCCGTGCGGCCAAGCACGGTGACACGCTGCGGCGGCAGCTCCTCGTCACGCAGGATGCCGGCCCGCACTGCATCATCGATATCGTGATTGACGTAGGCAATGATGTCCGCCACGCGGGCTATTTGACCCTCGATCGTGCTCGCGCGGTGCTCAGGATCGGCTCCGACCGGCATCCCGCTCTTGCCTTTTGAGTGGCGGGCAATTCCGTCGCGGACCTCCCACGTCAGATTCAGACCATGGCCGTCGTTTTCGAGAACATCGACGATCCGCAGGCTCTGCTCATAGTGGTTGAAGCCTCCGGGAATGATGTCGTTCAGCACGCGCTCACCGGCGTGACCAAATGGCGTATGCCCGAGATCGTGACCGAGCGCGATGGCCTCGGTCAGCTCCTCGTTGAGGCGCAGGACCTTGGCAATGCTGCGAGCGATCTGCGAAACCTCGAGCGTGTGTGTGAGCCTCGTGCGATAGTGATCGCCCGTCGGCGCAAAGAACACCTGCGTCTTGTGCTTCAAGCGCCGGAAAGCCTTGCAGTGGATGATGCGATCGCGATCGCGCTGAAAGGCGGGACGGATCGGATCTTCCGCCTCGGGCTTCAAACGCCCTCGTGTATCGGCGCTCTTGGCCGCCTGTGGCGCCAGCACCTCGCGCTCGCGCTGCTCCAGCTGCAGACGGATCGTCGTCATACCAGCGGTATTCGAGCTCACTCTCGCTCCCTTGGCTTCGCGTGCAAATCCCCGAGAAAGCTCGTTCCGTGGCTGAGCGGTCCGACGGAGAACACGTCGGCAATCGTCTGGCCCAGATCGGCGAACGATGCGCGCAGGCCGAGATCGATGCCTGGCCGCACGGCAGGACCGGTGACGAGCAGTGGCACGTACTCGCGGGAATGATCGGTGCTCGGCGTCGAGGGGTCATTGCCATGATCGGCGGTCACGACCAGCAGGTCCGATGCATCGAGGCGCGGCAGCAGCGCCGCGAGGCGCGCATCGAACCGTTCGAGGTTGGCCGCATATCCGGCGACGTCGTTGCGGTGGCCGTATACCGTATCGAAATCGACGAGGTTCGCGAAAATCAAACCCGTCGGCTGCGAAGCCAGTGCGCGAAAGACTTCGTCCATTCCGTCGTCGTCGCTCTTCGTGTGGACCGCGCTCGAAATACCTCTTCCTGCGAACAGATCCTCCACCTTGCCAATCGCCAGCACATGAACGCCCTGACTGGTGAGCTTGTCGAGGACCGTCTCCGCGAAAGGCGTGAGCGCAAAATCACGTCGGTTGGCGGTTCTCGTGTAGCTGCCTTCCTGACCGACGAAAGGCCTGGCGATGACGCGGCCCACGCCCAACCCGCTCGCGGCCAGTTCGAAGGCGATCTCGCAGTAGCGATAGAGCTCCGGCAGCGGCACGACGTCTTCGTGCGCCGCGATCTGGAAGACGCTGTCTGCCGACGTGTAGACGATCGGCTTGCCGGTGCGTACGTGCTCGGGGCCCAACTCGTCGATGATGGCGGTTCCGGAGGCCGCCTTGTTGCCGATAGTTCCCCGACGAATCCGCTTCTGGAACTCGTCGATCAGCTCGGCCGGAAAGCCATCGGGAAACACGGGGAACGGGCGATCGAGGACGAGGCCCATCAGTTCCCAATGTCCAGTCACGGAATCTTTTCCCGGTGAGGTTTCGGCCATGCGTCCGAACGCGCCGAGCGGAGCCGCCGATCCGTCTGCGCCAATCGCCGCCACGCGGTCGAGACCCAGCGACCGGAGCGCCGGCACCCTCAATGGCACCTGCCGCGCGATGTTTCCGAGCGTATTGCTCCCCTGATCCCCGTAGGTGGCGGCGTCGGGCAGCTCGCCCACGCCAACGCTGTCGAGCACGATCAGGATGATGCGGCGGATCGGGTCGGCGACGTTCGTTTCAGGCCTCGTGCGTCGAGTAGTAGTTGCTGATGGTCCGCGGTGAACGCAGGGTGGCGATGGCGTGCTTGAAGAACATGTGATCGGCACCGCCGGTTTCGATGATCACCGCGAACCGATCGAAGTTCTTGACGCGACCTTCGAACTCCGTGCCGTCCATGAGGCGGACGAGGATTGAAAGCTTCTCGCGGCGGACATAATTGAGGAAGACATCCTGGATATTCGGATGGCCGGCAGCGGGCTTCGACTCACGGGTTTGGGGCATCGCGTCGAATCTCCATGACCGCAAGCGCACGCGCGACCTCCTCCAAAGTCTCTACGCGCTCGCCTGCAGCCTGAATCCACCGTAGATTAGGCTCTTTTCTGAACCAGATCAACTGCCGGCGCGCGTATTTCCGGTTCTCGCGCACGATGAGTTCCCGCGTTGCCGGCTCGTCTCGCACGCCCTCGAGATGCTCCAGGGCCTGTCGATAGACGAGACCCGTGAACGGATGGGCCGTCTGCGGCACACCGGCCGCCAGGAGGCCACGGACCTCGTCGAGCAGCCCCTGCTCGAACTGCGCGTCGACGCGCCTCGCGACGCGAAGCGCCGTCGCTTCCGGCGGAATGCGTAAAGCGAAGGCGATGACGTCGTAACCCGCGAGCGGCGACACCGTGTCGGCGAAGTGAGACGTGATTGGGCGGCCCGTCAACAGGTAGACCTCGAGCGCCCGAATGATGCGTTTGAGATCGCGCGGCTGAATGCGCATCGAGGCTGGCCTGTCCACACGGCAGAGCCAGGCATGGAGCTTTTCCGGTTCCCCGGCGGTGCGCGATGCGCTCGAGCCTGGTTCGTAGTGCCGTGTCACGCGAAGGACCAGGGAAAAATCCTCGCGTCAGCGCGCGGTAATAGAGCCCCGTTCCACCGACCAGAATAGGCAGCGCGCCGCGTGTGGTGATGTCTCTGATGATGATCGCCGCTTCGCGCGAATACCGGGCTGCCGAGTACTCTTCGGTCGGGTCGGCGACGTCGATCATGTGATGAGGGATCCCGCCGCGCTCTGCCGGCGGAACCTTATCGGTCCCGATGTCGAACCCGCGATAGACCGCCGTGGAATCGCAGCTGACGACTTCCCCGTTGAGGCGCTGCGCCAGTCTTATTCCGAGGGCGCTCTTGCCCACGGCCGTGGCGCCCAGGATGGCTACCAGGTGCGGCATGCTACGCACCCCGCACGAAGGCACACGATCGAAACAGCGCCAGCGCCACCACGGCCGCGAGCAGAAGGATCAATCCCCACTGCTGCGTGCGGTTCGGCCAGCTCATGTCACGACGGATTTTCGTTGAAGTAGAAGGTGACGGTAAAGAACGCCTTGTCGTCCGGATACTCGGTTGGCAGCGGGATGGTGGGATTCGAAGCGGCAATCGCGTTGCGGCCCGAGTGGGTGAACGCATCGACGTCCGACGGCCTGAGAATCGCGATGTCGGTTATCCGGCCGTCCTTGTGCACGTAGAACGTGACGACGACGTGGCCGCGCATGGTCATCGCCGCGTAAGGAATGAACCAGTTTCTGCGAATCTGCGCGATGAAGCGGCGAAGCCACGGACCGAACTCGACGCCTTTCGTGTCGAACTGAATCGAGGGCGCGATGTCCTGCAACCCGCCGCCACCCATGTTGTTGAACGTTTCCTTCTGTGTGTATTTCTGGACGTTGCGGATCGCGTCAGCAATGATGCCGGTGGAGCTGCTCGGCGCGGCCGATTGCGCTGGTTTGGCCTGCCCGGCGGTACTGTCGGGAATGGTGAACGCGCCGGAGTCAGGGCTCGGCGGAGCGGGCGATTCGGGTGCCGGCTCGGGAGGGCGCGCTGCCGGCGACGGCGCCGTGGCCTCCATCCGTTCCGGACTGTTGCCGCGCGAGAACGGCATGTCGTTCACCGGATTCCGCGGCCGTTCCACGGTTCGCGCCTGACGGTCGATGTCAGAGAGCTCCGGACGCTTTGGCGGTGTGGGAGCCTTCGTGTCGAGACGCGGTTGCACGAACACGAAGCGCGCCTTTTGCCGTTCCTCGAGCGCGCGCTTCAACGCCTCTTGCGCCTGTTGCCTGCGTTCCTCGATGGCTCTGATGAAAGGAAGCTTCGGCCCGAGCAGGACGATCACGAAAAACACGAGATGCAGGTTGATCGTGATCAGAACGATTTCGCGCGGCGACATCGACCGCGCAATGGTCGGAGTATCCGGCCGATGGTCCTCGAAGTCGAAGTACATCAGGTATTTAAGGATTATACACGTGCGACGTGCGACGTGGCACCCACGTGCTATGTGCTATGTGCTATGTGCTATGTGCTCAGTGCTATGTGCTAACGACCCGATCACCAACCAACCCCCGAGCCCACGAAGCCCACGAAGCCCCCGAAGGCCCCGAGCCCCGAGCTCCCGAGCTCCCGAGCTCGTGAAACAGCTCAGCCCTTTTGAGCGACGTATAGATAGACGATGCCGAGGGTCAGCGGGACGGGGTGGACTTGTGAAAATCCTGAGGCAGCGATCGTTCGCGCAAACTCCGGAGGCGGCGGAAAGTGACCAACCGACGCCGGCAGGTACGAATAGGCACTGCGGTGTTTCGAAACGGTGCGCCCGACGAGCGGCAGCAGGTAACGGAAATACCAGGCGTACAGGTTTCGAATGCCCGGTAGCCGAGGCTGGCCGAATTCCAGGATCGCAAGGCGCCCGCCGGGACGGAGGACGCGTGCCAGCTCGGCCAGCGCGCGATCGGGCTGGGCGACATTGCGAATGCCGAAGCCTATCGTGGCCGCGTCACACGATGCGTCCGCGAGTGGAATGCGCGTCGCGTCGCCGCGAATCAACCTTATGGAGCCGCCCAACTGTCGGTCGCGCACTTTTGACAGAGCAAGCTTGAGCATCTCGCGCGAGAAGTCGATGCCGACGACCGACACGGGTGCCACCAGATGAGTCGCGGCGATCGCCAGATCGGCCGTCCCGGTGCACAAGTCGAGCACGCGCGCGCCTGGAGGCAGCGCGAGCGCCTCGATCGCGCGATCGCGCCAGCGCCGGTCCATGCCGGCACTCAACACTCGGTTCAGCAGGTCGTAGCGAGGGGCGATCGCGTCGAACATGCCGGCGATCCGCGAGGGGTTCCGATCGAGGTCTACCCTTTCCACGATGGATACAGCTCGTGACGATAGCCCAGGGCACCGAGGATCTTCCCGGTCATGAAATCGGCGAGATCGTCGAGCGTTTTCGGCATCTGGTAGAAGGCGGGCATTGCCGGCATGATCATCGCCCCGGCTTCCGCGCAGAGAACCATGTTGCGCAGTTGTGGCAGGCTCATCGGTGTTTCACGCGGCACGATGATCAGCGGGCGTCGCTCCTTCAACATGACGTCGGCCGCGCGCTCGACCAGGTTGCGCGAAAGGCCGTGCGCAACACCAGCCAGCGTCTTCATCGAACAGGGTACGATGACCATTGCCGCGCAATCCTGACTGCCGCTCGCGATCTTGGCGCCGAGATCCTTGTTGCTATGGATCGTGTAGGTGCCATTGTGCACGCCGGGGCCGTACGCGGAAGCCAGGTAATCGAGCAGCTTGTCGACCGCAGCCGTCTCACCGAGCTCGTCGCGGAGCAGACGCCGGCCGTAATCCGAGATCACCAGCTCGAGGTGACACCCCCGCTCCATCAGCGCGGCTATCGTCCTGGTGGCGTAGATCGCTCCGCTGGCACCGGTGACGGCGAGCGCGATGCTGCGCGGCGACGCTGAACCGTCAGTCACTCATCACCCCACGTACACGGCGGCGGCGGTCGTCACGAGGTAGAGGATGCCCACGTAGCCATTGAGATCGAACGCTCGTTTGACTTGCGACAGATCCTGCTCTGAAACCAGGGATTGTTCGTAGACCAGCAGTACGGCAACGCCGGCCACGCCCGCCAGGTAGAACCAGCCAAGGCCCGCGACGGGTCCCAGCGCCGCCAGCGCGGCCACAGCAGCCACGTGCATGGCTCGAGAAATCGTCAGCGATCGCGCGATGCCGAAACGCACGGGGATCGAGTGCAGCCCCTGGGCACGGTCGACGGCGAGATCCTGGCAGGCATACAACACATCGAAGCCGCCGACCCAGCAACCGATGGCCAGCCCCAACAGCCAGGGCTCCCATCCGCCCCTTCCACCCGCTGCCAGCCACCCTCCGACTGGTGCCACCGCCATCGCCAGTCCCAGGAACAGCTGCGTGTAGCTCGTGACTCGTTTCGCCAGCGAGTAACCAGAACACGATGGCCAGGGCCACCGGTGACAACGCAAAGCACAGCGGCCCAAGACTCCACGCTGAAAAGATGAAGACGATCGAGGCGACGACCACGAACAGGATGGCTTCCCGTTTCGACATGACCCCGCGCGGCAGCTCCCGCGTTGCCGTGCGCGGGTTGAGCGCATCGAAGTTCGCGTCGACCAACCGATTGAAGCCCATCGCCGCGCTGCGAGCCGCAACCATCGCCACCACGATCCACAGCGCGCGGACCGCGATCTCGGCGCTTTCGCCCGAGGCGTTTCTGTTGATCGCGAGCAGGGCGCCGGTCAGCGCAAACGGCAACGCGAACACCGAGTGACTGAAGCGTACGAAGGATCCGTATGTTCTCAGGCGATTCACGTTGAAGTCACCTTGACGACTGATGGGTGTCCAGCCACTCGATGTCCGGCGGCTGGATGCCACTCACCAGGTATTCTTCCACATCCGCAACACGACCTGGCAGCCGCACGGCAATGAGCTCCGCCCGCTTGCCAGGTGCGATCGTCCCGAGTTCGGCGCCGAATCCGAGAGCGTCCGCCCCGGTGCGCGTGGCAGTCTCCAACAGCGTCGAGGCAGGAATCCCTGGAGCAATCTCGCGCATCCGAGCCAATTCGTCGAAGAGGTTCAGTGTTTCCACGCTCGCCAGGCTGTCGGTCCCGACGGCGACTCGAACACCGGACCGGTAGAAGCGCTCGATCGGCGGCGGGCCGGCGCCGGTCCACGAGTTGCTCCTCGGACAGGTGACAACGGTTGCGTGCGCCGCGGCGAGACGCTCGAGCTCCGCATCCGTCAACTGAACGCCGTGTACGGCGAGCAGCCGATCGTCTACGAGCCCGAGCTGGTCGAGATAGGCAACCGGGCCGCACCGCGGCGGTGCCCACGCATCGTCCCAGACGCCCAGCCCGTCCAGCAGTCCGCGCCACGCACCGCTGCCATCCTGGAGGAACTGGAGCTCCTCGGGCGACTCGCCTAGATGAATGCTCCTGATTGGTCGCGCACCCTGGCTGGCGATCGCCTGCAGCAGCGCCGGAGACACAGAGTACGGGGCATGCGGAACAACCGATACCCGCAGGCGGCGATTGGCAGGCAGCCTGTCGATCGTTGCCTGCGCGGCTCCCGCCAGCCCGCGCGCGTCGCCGGTCCGAAAACCAAGCTGTTCGAAGAACACGGCGGCCGACAGCGCGCTCTGCGCGAGCGGTTCGTAGCTGGCGAGCGTATTCGTCACTTCACCCACAAGCGTCGTCCCGCTCGCCCGCACTTCGGCGATGGCCGCGCGAATCGGCTCATCGGATTCATCCAGCGCGCTGCGCCGGTTGGCGATGAGTTGTGACGCCCATGCCGGCATCGACTCTGCGGGGGGAACGGCGCCACGCAGCGACGACAGCTCCAGGTGCACGTGCGCGTTGACGACGCCGGGGAGTATTGCGTAACTCGGAAGCTCGGGGGCTCGGGAGCTCGGGGGCTCGGGGGCGGGTTCGCCTGGCCGACCCACGGCGACGATCAGGCCGCCATCCACCGCTACCCACCCATCCTGGATCGGTGGTTTGTCAATCGGCAGTACCCACGCCGCGCGATGGACGATCAATGGCCCGTGAGCCGCGCCTTTTTCTCGGCGGCGCTGCGGGCGGCATAGCGGACGATTTCGGGCGGACGGCTGTCGTCGCCTTCACGTCTGGCGACGGCGAGCTCCAGCATCCTCGGTACGGCCCGCTCGCGGAAGATCGGGTCCCCGAGGATTTGGTAGTGCATGTTGCGCCGCTTCGGCACGAATCCGGCGTTCTCGATATTGCGAACGATCTCGATCTCGTCCATGCAATAGCTCGCACCGGCGGCGCGGACGACGTTTTCTTCGATCATCACGCTGCCCATATCGTTCGCCCCGTAGGCGAGGCTCAGCTGGCCAACCTTCCCGCCCTGGGTGACCCAGGACGCTTGCAAGTTGTCGAAGTTGTCCAGCACGATGCGAGCGATTGCCAGCGTGCGCAGATAGTCGACGCCGGTCGCCTCGGCGCCACCGAGCTCGGTGTGCTCCGGCTGGTAGCTCCAGGTAATGAACGCGGTGAATCCGCCCGTCTCGTCCTGAAGCTCCCGCAGCCTGAACAGGTGCTCGAGACGCTCCTCGTCAGTCTCCACAGTGCCATACATCATCGTCGCCGTCGTCCGCAACCCGGCAAAGTGCGCATGGCGCATCACGCCCAGCCACTCGTCCGCGGAGGCCTTCGAGTAGCAATTGAGCAGCTTGCGCACGCGATCGACGAGGACCTCGGCTCCGCCGCCCGGTATGCTATCGAGTCCCGCCGCAATCAGCCTGTCGATGACTTGCGGTACCGTCAGCCTCGACATGCGCGTGAGGTGAATGACTTCGGGAGGCGAGAGCGCGTGCAGGCGAAACGTCGGATAGCGTTCCTTCACCGCTCGAAACAAGTCCTCGTACCACTCGAGGGGCAGATCGGGATTGTGCCCTCCCTGCAGCAAGAGCTGACCACCACCAAGCTCGAGCGTCTCGTCTATCTTTCGAAAGATGTCGTCGAAACCGAGAACGTATCCTTCGGACGATCCGACCGGCCGGTAGAACGCACAGAAGTTGCAGCGGGCGACGCAGACGTTCGTGTAGTTGACGTTGCGATCGATGATGTAGGTGACGAGCCCGTCGGGATGCTTCCTTACCCTGATGTCATCCGCCAGCCGGCCAAGCAGTGAAGTCGAGCCCTCGCGATAGAGCGCGAGCGCCGCCGCACGATCAACGCGGTCGCCGCCGCGAATTCGATCTGCCAATGAAGCGATCGTCATGGATACCAGGCGAGCGGGCGGGTCTCGTCGACGACGCCCAGGTTGACAGCCAATTCATGGAAGAGCCGCAGCCCGGCCTGCTCTCTCTCGCCAAGCGTATACCGTACATTCTCTCGCAAATACGCACGGCCGCGTGCGGTCCGATCCGGGCCGCAATAGCGCGCCGCGACTTCGTCGGCCGCCTCGACGCCGCGATCGCGCGCATCGGTCAGGACGGAAACGTGTTCAGTGCCCAGAACGCCGGCACGGCCCGACCAGAACGCCCACACGAACGGCAGACCGGTGAGCCTCGTCCAGTGCTCGCCCAGGTCGATTTTCGTCAGCCCGCGGCTGCCGTGGTCCAGGAACAGAGCCGGGTCGCCGATGAGGAGTGCCGCATCACAACGTCCGAGCATCGCTGTCAGATCTGGAGCCATCGGAACGAATTGCGCTTCGATGCCGAAGGCCTCGTAACAGAGAACCTGGAGAAGCGCATTCGACGTGCGTGAGCTCGTATCTGCCGCAATGGTGCGAATGTCCTCCACGCGCTTCGCGGTGAACATCGCCACCGAGGCCACGGGTCCATCGGACACGATGGCGACGCCCGGCACGATCCGGTAGCCGCCATGCCCTCGCAAATACTCGATGGATGGAATCATGCCGACGTCGATCGAGCCCTCGTGAAGAAGGGCGGCACACTTCGAGGGGACGTCGAAGCGAAGCGTGAACTCGCCACTCTGCAACTCGAGACCGTAAACGAGCGGGCGCGCGTTGAGATAGTCGACGGCACCCAGGCGAATCGCTCTCATCCCGTAAACTCGAATCGTCCGTTGCGTTCGACGGGCTCCAGCGACGCCGCCCGGATGTTGCCGGCGACCTCCGCCAGCGCGCTGCGGCGCGACCCGAGCGTCGCGGGATCGAACGCGGCAATTCCATCGATATCGTCGGCCCCCATCGTCAGCGCGACTTGAGCGAGCTTCGGACCATAGAGCGGCCAGTCCACCTGAATGGACGGAATATCCGCCGCGATCAGCCGCGACATGGCAACGAGCTTCACGTCGTCGTATCCCGTAGTCGGCGTAACCGGGGAGAGGAGGCGCGGCAGCGGCGCCAACGCGTGGATCCCGCCCGCCGTCTTTTGCAGGTCAGCGGCGCGGCGGACGATCTCCACAGACGGAGTCTGGCCATAACTGTTGACGGTAAGACGAGACGCGAGCAAGCCTCCGTCGCGCACCGCGTGGATCGCATCAGCGTCGACGGCCGAGTCGATGGAGATCTCGGCAACCGCGTCGAGGCCGGCATCGTGCAGCCGCGATGCGGCCTCAGAGAGCGATCCGCCGAACGCTTCGAGGGTCGCCAGAGAGAAACCCGTCAGTGGAATCGCCCCAACCAGCGACTTGACCGCCGCGATCGCCGCGATCGCGGCATCCAACGATGCGGGCGAGCCGAGGACTCGAATCTCACCGGCAGTCACCGAGCTCGGCAAGGACTCTGGCAGTGCATCCACGTGCACGTCGTAGACACGCACGAATGTAGTGCGCGCACCGTGCAGACGCCGGCGCACTTCATCGGCCATCATCCCGATGGTGATGAGGTCACGACTCTCCAGCACGAGCTGGGCATCGTCTTCGTTGAATGAATCTCCGGCCGATACCCGCTCGGCCAGACTCTGCAGTGCGCTCACGCCTTCCACCCCTGTCTGATCTTTTCCCATTGCTCGTGCGCCTTGCGCGACGCTTCCTCCGTCGTCGCAATCTTCTTCGGCCACGGGCGCGTGAACCCCTCGGAGGTCCACTTGCGCGTCGCGTCGACGCCCATCTTGCTGCCGTATGCGGGCAGATCGCTGGCATCCTCGAGATCGTCAACCGGTCCGCGGGTGAATTGAATGTCCCTTTCCGGATCGTAGTGGGTCCCCACGATCCACGCCACCTTGGCCTCGTCCTGCACGTCAACGTCCTTGTCCACGACGATGATCGTTTTCGAGAACATGAGCTGACCGAGACCCCAGAATGCGTTCATGATCTTGCGCGCGTGTCCGGGATAGCGTTTGTCGATGGAGACGATGACGATGTTGTGGAAGATGCCGGCCGCCGGAAAATGCATATCGACGATCTCGGGGAGCGTTTTCCGGATGAGCGGCAGGAAAATTCGCTCGCTGGCCTTGCCCAGATAGTAATCCTCCATCGGCGGGATCCCGACCACTGTCGTCAGATACACGGGATTCTTTTGCTGCGTCACGCACGTCAGGTGGAATACCGGGTAGTCGTCCGGATGCGAGTAGAAACCGGTGTGGTCGCCAAAGGGGCCTTCGCGACGCCGCTCACCCGGGTCGACATAGCCCTCCAGGACAATCTGCGCGTTGGCAGGTACTTCCAGATCGACGGTGACGCACTTGACGAGCTCGACGCGCTGTTTCCGCAGAAACCCCGCCAGCATCAGTTCGTCCAACCCCTCTGGCATGGGAGCCGTCGCCGAATAGGTCAGCGCGGGGTCGGCGCCCAATGCCACCGCCACCGGCAACCGCACGCCGAGCCGCTCCGCAACCCGATGGTGCTGCGCTCCACCCTTGTGACGCTGCCAGTGCATGCCGGTCGTGCGCTCGTCGTAAATCTGCATCCGGTACGTGCCGATGTTTCTCGCGCCCGTTTCGGGATCCTTGGTGAAGACCAGTGGCAGTGTGATGTAGCGGCCGCCGTCCTCGGGCCAGCATTTCAGGATTGGCAGCTCCTCGAGCGACCCGTTCTGGTTGACAACCTCCTGACACGCGCCGCTCGAGACCGTTTTCGGCATCACGTCCCGCAAACGATTCAACGTCGGCAGCATCTTCAACGCGTCGAGAACGCCGGCCGGAATCTTTGGAGTGGCAATCGCCTCAACCTCCCGCGCCACCTCGTCCAGCTCTCCCACGCCGAGCGCCATGCACATGCGTTTCATGGAGCCGAAGAGATTGATCGCGACCGGCATCGAAAAGCCCGTCGGGCGCTCGAACAGGAGTCCGGGGCCCCCGCCCGGCGACTTCGAAACGCGGTCGGTGACGGCGCAGATCTCCAGATCCGGGCTCACCGGATCGACGACGCGCGCCAGTTCGCGCTCGCGTTCGAGCGCCGCGATGAAATCGTGCAGATCCTTGAACATCAAACGGCGCTTTCCATCTGCTCGGCAATCCGCGACGCCAGTCGCAGCGCGGCGAGACCGGCTTCGCCATCGACCAACGGGCGTGTCTTGTTGCGCGCGGCTCTGATGAAATCTTCGAGCTCACGCTTCAGCGGCTCTTCCCGCTCCACGGGAACGGGACCACCCTCGATGCGCGGACGCTCGCCGTCGCGCTTCACCAGCCGCCAGCCTTCGACCTCCTGTGAGGCGTAGTCGATCGAGAGGTACGAGTCCGGCTGAAAAAAGCGGATCTTTCGAACCCGATCTCGACTGATGCGGCTTGCGGTGAGGTTGGCGATGCAGCGCGAGGCGAAGCGCAGGCGGACGTTGGCAATGTCGTAGGTCGACGTCAGCACTGGCACGCCCACTGCCTCGATCGAGGTGACGTCGCTCCCCACCATCGAGATGATCACGTCGAGGTCGTGAATCATCAGGTCGAAGACGACGTCGATGTCCAGGCTGCGTTCCGGAAACGCGCTGAGGCGATGGACTTCGATGAATCTGGGAGAAGTGACGAGCGGACCAATGGCGCCGACGGCAGGGTTGTAGCGCTCCGTGTGACCGACGGCGAGGACCGCATGGCCCAGCCGCGCCGCCTCGACGATGGCCTCGGCGTCGCTGACGGACCGAGACAGCGGCTTCTCGACGAGCGTCGCCACTCCACGTTCCAGGAACGGAAGTGCGATTACGTGATGGATCTCTGTCGGTACCGCGATGACCACGGCATCGACATCGCTCAGCACCTCACGGTAGTCGGTGATCGCCCGCGCCCCGGTCGTCGCCGCAGCATCCTCCGCCCGTGCCAGAACCGTGTCCACAACGGCGACCAGCGAGACGCCATCCATCGCAGCGAGCAGCCGCGCGTGATGACGGCCGAGGTGCCCGATCCCCACGACCGCCGTTCGCAAGGGGTCAGGCATTCACGTCCCGCGGGCGGCCGACGACGGTAATCCCCGCTTCGTTGGCCGAGGCAAAGACGTGGCTGCCGTCGAGAACGAGCGTGCGGCCGGCATCGACCGAGAGGGCGCACGCGCCGGCGATCCGCATGGCCTGGATGGTCGCCAATCCGATGACCGGGACGTCGAAGCGCATATCCTGCTTCGGTTTCGCGACTTTGACGATTCGCACGCCGGGACCGGCCAGATGCGCGGCGCGCGCGATCACTTCATCCGTACCTTCCATCGCCTCGACAGCCACCACGGCCCCGTGCTTCACGGCAATCGTCTGTCCAATGTCCTGGGCGGCAATCGCGTCGGCCATCCGGTATCCGAACTCGAAATCGGCCCGCTCCTCGTCGGTGGGCGCGCGCATGCTGAGAACACCCGGCCGCGCCAGCAGCGGCTCGAGAAAGACCGTGGAATCCAGCAACTCGATGCCCTCGGCGCGCATCACCTCCGCGACCGCGGTGATGAGCGCATCGGTATTGCGCGCCTTGAGGCGGGAGAGGACGGCGAGGAGCGTCAAGTCCGGAACAATCCCCGAGAAGATGCTGACGTGCTTCACCTGGCCGGCCATGACCGCCTGGGACACGCCGGCCGCTCTGAGGATCCTGATGCACTTTCCCAGGTGTCCGAGCGACACCCAGTGAAACTCCGCGCGGGCGCGGCGTGCGGTCGTCTCCAGGTCCTTGAAGGCCTCTTCCTTGACCGCGACGATCGTCACATCGTGGCCGAGGTCGCGTGCACCTTGCAGGACGAGAAACGGGAACCGCCCGTTGCCGGCGATGAGACCTATCCGGGCCACGGACAGAAGCAGCCGCTACGGATGGACGACCTCCACCGTGTAGGCCGCCGGAGTGGCGGCGATGTTACCTACGTCGTAGACGCGCACGCACATATTGCCGACGCCGCCGCTCATCGCCCCGCTCAGCACGGAGCCGCCGGTCGCCGCGTCGTTCGCCAACGTGATCTGACAGACCGATGTGGTGGGATTCCAGTTCCCCATACTGAAGCCGATGACGAGGGCGGCATCAGGTGTGAGCTCTTTGAGCGTGGCCCGGACTTCCCCGCTCGACGCCGTGGCGAATATATGGGTCTGCGCGCCGTTCTGATTGACGCTGCCGGAGAACGTCTCGGTGACGGGATTGGACGGGTTGTTCGGGGTAGTCGGCACTTCGTCATCGCACGCCGCCGCACCGAGCGCCACGACTCCGACCAGCAACGCCCTGACGGCCCACCTACTCCACATGCTTCCCATTGCTTCTATCCTCAACCGCGCGTCCGGACTGCGCGCACGCTATTCGTCCATCACCTGTTCCAGCCGACGGCTGGGTCGACGCAGGCCGACGCCCCGGCTGGACGTCCGAATGAAATCCACGACGTATTGCACCTCGTCGCAGCGCAGCGATGGGTCGCGCTCGATCTGCGCCAGCGCCCGGCTGGTGTTCGAGTGCAGCAGGTGCCTGTACGCGCGGCGCAACTTCGCGATCGCGTCCGGCGAGAATCTCCGGCGAACGAGCCCGATGGTGTTCACGCCGTAGATCCGCGCCCGGTTGCCCACCGTCTTCGCGAACGGCAAGGCATCTTTCGTCACCACCGAGTAGCCGCCAATGAACGCATGTCGGCCGACGCGGCAATACTGGTGCACGCCGGAAAACGCCCCAACCGTAGCGTAATCTTCGACCAGCACGTGTCCCGCAAGCGTGGCGCCGTTGGCGAATATCGTCTCGTTGCCAACCTGACAGTCGTGAGCCACGTGCGCATAGGCCATGAACAGATTGCGATCGCCGATGCGCGTGACGCCGCCACCGCCGGCCGTGCCGCGGTGGATCGTGACGAACTCGCGAATGACGTTGCGCTGGCCGATCACCAGCCGCGTCGACTCTCCTCCGAACTTCAAGTCCTGGGGGATGAGCCCGACCGAGGCCATCGGGAAGATCTCGTTGCCATCGCCGATCTCGGTCGGACCGTCGATCACCGCTGACGCCCCAATTCGGCAATTGCGTCCGATCTGCACCTGGGCGCCGATGGTCACATACGGGCCTATCTCCGTACCCTCTCCGACGCGAGCGCTCGGATGGACGATCGCCGTAGGGTGGATCCGCGTCCCCGCGCTCGATGCGATTCCGGTGCCGGCCGCCGCGTCGCGACTCGCCTCGGCGCGAACGCCGACCAGCCCCATCACCAGCTCCGCCTCAGCCACCACGTCGTCGCCGATGTAGGCGACGGCGTGGACCAGTACCAGGCGCGACCGGCGCGCGCCCATGACGACTTCGAGCCTGAGACGATCGCCTGGCACCACCTGGCGGCGGAATTTCGCGTTGTCCACACCGCGCAGGTAGACGCGACCACCCGTCGCCGGCGCCCCCGCTCCGTTGCCGTCCATCGAACGAACCAGCAGCACCGAGGCGACCTGCGTCAGCGTTTCAATCATGAGGACGCCGGGCATCAGAGGCCGGCCAGGGAAATGCCCCTGAAAGAAGTCCTCGTTGACCGTGACGTTCTTGACCGCGACGATGCGCCGGCCCGGCTCGAGCTCAGTGACCGCGTCGACGAGCGGCGACGGGTAGCGGAAGCAGAGCCGGTCGAGATCGCTGGAAAGACTCAGGACCGCCCCTTCACTTCTTTGGCGTCCCGGGTTTCGAGGCTGCGTCGAAGCGCTTGATGACTTCCGCGGTCAGGTCCAGCCCTGGATCCGGCCAGAGGATTCCGGAATCGGCGATGCTGAACACCATGTGCAGACCTTTTTCTTTCGCGATCTGGTCCACGACCGGAAACAGCTTCTGCTGGAACTCGGCCTGCAGGTCCTGCGTCATCGTCTGCTGCTCCTGCTGGGCATCTTCCTGCGCGCTCTGCAACTCGCGCGTCTGCCTGGTGATGTCCTTTTCGAGCTGCCCACGCGCCTGGTCGCTCATGACCGAGGCGCCCTGCTGCAGTTTGGTCTGCAGCGCCTGCAGGGCCTTCTGTTTTTCCCCGATCTCGGCGTTCTTCTTCTTCACATATTCCTGGATCTTGCCGGTGGCAGCTTTGCCCTCATTCGACGTCCCGGCGATGACGTTGATGTTCACGTACGCGACCTTCGCCCCCTCTGGAAACGGTTTCGGCGGCTGCGCCGGCGGTTGTGCAGCCGGTGCCTGTCCGGCGGGCGCCGTCGGGGCCGGTGGCTGGCTGGCCGGCGGCGTCGTTGGCTTCTGCTGCGCCGGCGTCTCCGCAGGCGCTTGCGCGAACGCCGCGCCGGCGCTTGACACGGTGAAAATCATTCCCAGGGCCGCGATCACGCGCAACGTCTTCAACGCTCTCATGTATGAATGACCTTTCGTGTAGGCCCGACCTTCAGGTCGGGCGTGTTGTCATCAGCCAGTTGCTGATTCGGGCACGCCCGAGCTAAAGCTCGGGCCTACGGCTAGAACGTCGTCCCTACAGCAAACCTGAACTTGTACTTCTTCTCGGGCTCCAAATTATTATCCAGCACGCCGTAGCGATTCGGATTCATCGCGAAGATCAGGCGGAACGGGACGTTCAACACCGGCATGAAGAACCGGATCTCGGCGCCGATGGAGGTCTTGAAGGCACTGGCCTTCCCGACCGTCGTCCTCGTCACCTCCGGCTGGAAGGGGAACGGATTGATGATCGTGTTGGGATCGAGGAGGCTGCCCTGCAGCACGCCACCAATCTTCCGCTGGATGACTGGCTCGCTCCAGCTGAAATTCTCACCTCGGTCGCGCACCTGACCCGCATCAGCGAATAACACCAGCCGCACCGGTCCGGCGATGTTGATCAGATACTCGGCGTTGAACAGCAGGCTCTTGTTACCGCCGAGGACCAGAAGGGTTACCGGATCGCGCGGCCCGACCGTGCGGAGGTCGAATCCGCGCATGCTGTATTCGCCGCCGAGGTACAGTTTTTCGTAGATAGGAAGTTCGACCGTACTGGCGAACGGCGCGATGTACTCGCCAGCCGCGCGGAAGCCCAACGACGTGCGGCGATTGAGCGGAATGTACCAAATCCCTTCCGCGCGCGGATTCACGAAGTTGGTATCGCCGCCGATGCCGGCATAGTCGAACGACATGGTGTAGCGGGTCCCGCTCGTCGGGAAGATCGGTTGATCGACCGTGTTGTAGACCCAGCTCGGACCAATCTTGCTGATCGTGCGCCGCTGTCCCTGTCCGATCAGCAGCGAATCGCGCAGGAACGGGTTGCGAGCCAGCACCAGCGGATCTGTGTAGATCTCGTTGAGATCCCTCACCTCGGTCTGCTCGAGACTGTAGTTGATGAACATCCGCGAGAAGTTGCCGGTCTGGAAACCGTAGACCAGGTTGCCGCCCACCGAAGCCTGGGTGAACTGTCCGGGCCAGCGGATCTCACGAACGAACAAATCCACGCCGACGGTCATCGGCCGATCGAACAGATAGGGCTCGCTGAAGGCGACCTGGTAGTTTCGCGCGCGGTTGCCCGCCTGCGCGGACACGGTGAACGTCTCGCCGCGCCCGAGGAAATTCGACGTCTGGAAGGAAAGCTGACCGAAGAAACCGTCGAACTGCGACACGCCGGCGCCGAACGTGAGCTGGTTCCTGTTCTGCTCCTCGAACTTGAGTTGAACGTCGACCTTGTTATCGGTGTCCGGCGTCTTCTCGACCTGAATCGCTTCGCCTTCGAGCGCTTTGAAGTAACCCAGCTGATTGAGCCGCTTGATGCTGAACTTCAACGCTTCGGTGTTGAAAACGCCGGCCTCCACCAGACGCAGCTCGCGGCGAATGACCGGGTCGCGCGTGGTCGTATTACCCACGAACGTGATGCGGTTGACGAAATATTGCTTGCCCTCGTTCACGCGCATGGTCACGTCGACAATCGGAGGGCCGTCGGCTGGCGCGGCTGCGGCCGCGGCAGCTGGCGCGGGCGGTCCGTCGGCGCCGTTGCCGTTGCCCTCGCCGCCCTGCCCCGGCATCGGCGGCATGTCGCGCGGCTGCAGATCCGGGTACGCCGTGAATTCGTAGTAGCCGCCGGTGCCGTAAAGCTCGCGCGCCTTCTCGAGCCCCTTGCGAATGTGCTTTTCGCTGTAGGTTTCGCCAGCCTGGAGTTTGAAGAGCGGCCGCAGCGCTTCGGCCTTGACGATCGTGTTCCCCTCGAAGTTGAAGTTGCCAACCTTGTAGCGCTTGCCTTCGGTGACCGGCACGCGGAGCTGGACCCAGCGCGTGTCACCGTCCTTCGAGTCCTCCATCACCCGCAATTCCGGTTGCCCGACGCGCGCGGTGATATAGCCCTCGTCGCGGTAGTACTCGAGAACCTTGTCGGCGTCTTCGCCGAACTTCTCTTCCTTGTACGTGCCGCCGCGGAAGATGAAGCTGAAGAACCCTGGCTCCTTGTTCTCCTTCATCTTTTTCGCCAGCTTGCCGTCGCTGACCTGCTGGTTCCCGCCAAAGTCGATGTCCCGGATACGGACCTTCGGACCTTCAGTGATATTGAAGGTCAGGTGGACGGTCTTGGTGCCGCCGTCGACTGGCTTGATCTCGGGCTTCACCTCCGCATACTGGTAGCCCTTCTCGGCGTAGAGCTCGCGGACGACACCCGTGACCCGGCGCACCATGCCCGGATCGATGAAGGAGTCGAGCCGGATGGTGATCCCTTTTTCCTTCAGCTTTTCATCGATGGCGGAGTGATCGACCTTGTTGGATCCGACGTAATCCACGATCTTCACGCGCTGACGTTCTTCCATGTTGAAGATCGCCAGCTTGCCCATCACACCGTTGGCGTAGCGGACGTCACGCACATCCACCGCGAGATCGTCGAGGAAATTGGTCGCCCACAGCCGGCGGAAGTCGCCGACGAGCGTCTCCTCGAGCGCCTCATCGTAGGGAGTCCAGCGGTTTTCCCGCGAGTTACTCGGTCGCGCCTGGATGTAATACACGTAGGTGTTCGCGTCGATCACCGGCGACCCGCCCTGCTTCTCGAAGCAGAGCATGTATCCGTAGAAGATCGGCCCGGAGCCGGCCGGCGGTGGACTGGCCGGCGAGGGCACCTGCTGGCCGCAGACCACGGCGGGCAATGGCAGGACACCCGGCTGCGGAGCCGAGGGAGCTGGAGTCTGTTTCTGTTGTTCTGCGGGTGCTGGGTTCGGCGTCGCCGGTGCGGGCGTCTGGGCCGCCGGTGCGGGGGCCTGGGCCTGACCGAGAGACGGCGGCGGGGTTGACGCCAACGTTTGTGGCGGGGGACTGGTGACGACTGCGGCAGCAGGCGCGGCAGTGGCCATGAATGCCACTGCGGCCACGAAAAGTGTTACTAGAAATCGCATAGATCCCAGGGAAGAACGGTCAGCCGGCACGGGCAGGAACACCCGCACAGCGGCCAAGCCATGAGTTTACTGGATTTTAGACGTGTCAGGCCAGTCGCCGGCCGTGGACGCGCTCGATAGGCCGCCCGAGCGGCGGCGCGTGCTCTGACTAGGCCAGCTTGCGGCCCGCTTCGGCGTGGCCGACCGGCCGGTAGGCTAGGGTCCCGCCATCGAGGTAAACCTCGATATCTCCCCCTTTGAGTTGGCCCCGGATGAGCTCCTCGGACAGGGGATCTTCGATATAGCGCTGGATCGCTCGTCGCAGCGGACGCGCCCCGTACGACCGGTCCTTGCAGGTCTGCTCGATAATCCAATCGATGACCTCGGTGACCAGCTCGAGCCTGATCTTCCGGTCCACGAGGTTATCGTTCAGCTGTTTCACCAGCAGATTGGTAATCGTCCGCAAATCGTCGTCCGACAGCGCGTCGAACACGATGATCTCGTCGATGCGGTTGATGAACTCCGGATTGAATGTCTTCCGCACCTCGGCGAGCACCATGTCGTTCACGCTCCGGCTGATCGCCCCCGAGTCGGTCGACTGGAACCCGAGCGACGCCTTCTTCTGGATGAAGCGGGCGCCGATGTTCGAGGTCATGATGATGATGGTGTTCTTGAAGTTCACCCGGTTGCCGAGGCCGTCCGTGAGATGGCCGTCCTCGAACACCTGCAGCAGGATGTTGAACAGGTCCGGGTGCGCCTTTTCGATCTCGTCCAGCAGCACCACCGAATAGGGATTCCGCTTCACCTTCTCGGTCAGCTGTCCGCCCTCTTCGTGGCCGACGTAGCCTGGCGGCGACCCGATCAACTTCGAAACCGAGTGCTTCTCCATGTATTCGGACATGTCGAAGCGAATGAGCGCGTGGTCGCTGCCGAACAGGAAGTTCGCCAAGCCTCGCGCCAGCTCGGTCTTGCCGACACCCGTCGGTCCGAGGAAGACGAAGCTGCCGACGGGACGATTCGGAGATTTCAGGCCCGCTCGCGACCGGCGAATGGCGCGGGCGAGGGCCGAAATGGCCTTGTCCTGCGAGACGACGCGCCGGTGCAGGGAATCCTCCATGTGGAGGAGCTTGTCGCCTTCATCCTGGTTGATCGACGTCAACGGCACGCCCGTCCATTTGGAGACGACCTCGTCGATCTCGGCCTTGCCGACGATCACGCGCCGGGCGCTGGATTTCACGTCGAACTTCTCGCGTACGAACTGCAGGTTCTCTCGCGCCTGCACTTCCTGCTCGCGGTAGAACTGCGCCTTCTCGAAGTTCTTCTCGGAGACGGCGTTTTCCATCTGCTCGACCGCGACGCGGATGCTGCGGTTGATCTCGCCGAACTCCTCGCTGTAGCCCGCCTCGCGCAGCTTCGCACGCGCGCCCGCTTCGTCAACCAGATCGATCGCCTTGTCGGGCAGGAACCGGTCGGTGATGTAGCGGTTGGACTGATAGACGGCCGCTTCGATCGCTTCGCTGGTGTACTCGACGTGGTGGAAGGACTCGTAACGATCCTTGACGCCCATCAGGACTTCGATCGTTTCACGCTCCGACGGCGGATCGACCTTGATCGCCTGGAAGCGGCGCTCGAGCGAACGGTCCTTCTCGATGTATTTCCGATATTCGGACGGCGTGGTCGCGCCAATGCAGCGTATCTCGCCGCGGGAGAGCGCCGGTTTCAGGATGTTCGCGGCGTCGAGGGAGCCTTCCGCCGACCCCGCACCGACCAGCGTATGCAGCTCGTCGATGAAGACGATGATGTTCGGGTTCTCGGTCAGCTCCTTCATGATCGCCTTGAGGCGTTCTTCGAACTGACCGCGGTACTTCGTCCCCGCGACAATAAGCGAGATATCCAGCGCCAGAATCCGCTTGTCCGCCAGGAAGTGCGGAACGTCGCCGTAGACGATCTTCTGCGCCAGGCCCTCGACGATCGCCGTCTTCCCGACGCCCGGCTCGCCAATAAGAACGGCGTTGTTCTTCGTGCGTCGGCAGAGGACTTGTTGTACGCGTTCCACTTCCAGGTGACGCCCAACCAGCGGGTCGAGCTGGTTTTTCATCGCCCCTTCGGTCAAGTCCCTCGAGAACTCGGCCAGAAGGGGTGTCTCCTTCACTCGCGTGAGGGTGGTCTTCTCGTTGAGCAGCGCGACGATATCTTCGCGGACCGTATTGAGCCGCATCCCCTTTTCCATGAGGATGGTCGCGGCCACGGACCGTTCTTCGCGCAGGATGCCGAGCAGCAGGTGCTCGGTTCCGATGTAATTGTGAAGCAGCCGATCCGCTTCCTCGGCAGCAAACTGCAGGACGCGCTTGGTTTCAGCGCTGAAGGGAATTTCGACGGAGGTCGAGACCTTCTCGCGGAAGACGGTGCGTCCCTCAATCTCCTTGCGAATACTTTCCAGGGACAGATGCGAGCGGGCGAAGATCCGGCTTGTAAGTCCCTTGCCTTCGCGAATCAGGCCCAGCAGGAGATGCTCGGTCTCGATCGAAATGCTGCCGAGCTGACTGGCCTCGTAGCGCGCGAAGAAGAGGACCCGCCGCGCTCGTTCCGTGTAACGTTCGAACATCCGGTTACCTATGAGTAAGGTGGGCGCTTGCTGCTTGCATTATAGAGCAAAAGCATGCACTCGACCAACGGCTTTCTGCGGCTAAGTAGGGGGTTCTAGGGCATTTATCCTCCCTCCCCTTGCCGCTGCCCCTCACGATGACGTATCGGCTGAGATCCGGATCCCCTGCACGGAAGCCGTCGGCCGACACCTCACCCATGCAATATGACGAGGCGTATACATCTATGACGACTCCCAGGGGGTAGAGCGTTTCAAACTCCGAGCCATTTGACTCAGCGACACGCCGTTGGCCGCGCCCGTGGTGAAAATCAGGGATCGGGGGTTTCGCAGATGGCGTCTGCCTCGATCTCCACCAGCATTTCGGGATCGATCAGCCGCGACACTTCGACCATCGAGGTTGCCGGCCGGATTCCGCCAAAAATCTCGCCGTGGGTGCGGCCAATCAATTCCCAGTCCCGGGCGATATTAGTCACGTAGATGCGCGTCCGCACGACGCCCGACAGGCTCGCACCGGCGTTGGACAGCGCCCGCTCGATGTTTTTCAGGGTCTGGCGTGTCTGGGCCGCGGCATCACCTTTGATCAGGTTCCCCTCTTGGTCGGTCGCCGTGGTTCCAGATACGTGGACGAAATTGCCCACCTTTACTGCCCGGGAGTAGCCGACAATCGGCTCCCATTTCGTCCCACTCGAGATGTTCTGCCTCTTCATAGTGCTCCCGACGTCGGTTTAGCCGAGTATCCAGCCCCGGTCACGAATTGACATGCAGCTTCCCCTCCTCCAATTTCAAGATCCGGTCGCAGGCTGCCGCCAGTCTCGGGTTGTGGGTTGCGATGATCGAGGTCAGCCCCTGCTCACGGTGCATCTCGCGCAGCAGACCGTGGAGCGTCTCGGCGGTGTGCTCGTCGAGATTGCCCGTCGGCTCGTCCGCGAGCAGCAGCGAGGGGTGCATGACGAGGGCGCGCGCTAACGCGACACGCTGTTGCTCGCCGCCTGAGAGCATCCCGGGCCGGTGCTCCAGCCGATCGGCAAGCCCGACGCGGGCGAGCAACGTCGATGCGCGCCCGCGCCGCTCGACAGCAGGCGCGGCCGCGATTCGCATCGGCATTTCAGCGTTCTCGATCGCATTGAACTCGGGCAGGAGGTGGTGGAACTGAAAGACGAATCCCACGTGCTTGTTCCGAAACGACACCAGCTCCACATCGCGGAGGGTGCCGAGCTCGACGTCGCCAATCTTCACGCGGCCGCCGTCGCTCTTGTCCAGGCCTCCCAGCACGTGCAGCAGCGTACTCTTGCCGACGCCGGAGGCGCCCACGATCGCCAGCATCTCTCCGCGTTCGGCACGCAGATCGAGGCCGCGCAGCACGGGCAGCTCCCGGTTGCCGACAACGTAGCTCTTGTGAAGGTCCTCGACCTCGACGAACGCCAAGCAATTAGCCTCGATACACTGAAAGGCCCACGGGACAAGCCTTCGGCTCGCACGAAGGCACGACGACTCGACGACTCGAAGATACGGAAATGGAACACCCAGACAAGGACGTCGAGTCGTCGTGCCTTCGTGGCGTCGTGAACGCCGCAGGCGAATTCGTTACGCCGTACTGCAACACACTCATTGGTATCTGAGCGCGACCGCCGGATCCAGCTTCGCCGCCAGTCGCGATGGATAGATCGTCGCGACGAAGCAGATAAATACGGCCGAAACAATGACGATGACGAAGTCCTGAGGCTGCAGGGTGAACGGCACGTACGAGATCTGGTAGACGTCGATGGGAATGCGAATCAGCTTGTATCGGTCGAAGATGTAAATGAGCGCGCAGCCCGCCACCGCACCAGCGGTCGTCCCGACCAGCCCGATGATCAGTCCCTGCAGCATGAAGATACGTCGCACGCTGGCCGTCGAGGTGCCCATGGTTTTCAGAATCGCGATGTCGCGGCTCTTCTCCATCACCAGCAGGATGAGTGACGCGATGATGTTCAGCGCGGCGACCATGACGATCAGCCCGATCGTGATCGAGATCGCCATTTTCTCCAGCCACAGTGCCGAAAACAGGTTACGGTTCAGATCCGCCCAGTCCTGCGGAAGGTACTCCGCGCCGTAACGGCTGACGATCTGTTCGACAACCTCCTCCGCTTTGAACATGTCGTCGACGCGCAGCTCGACGAAGTCCGGATGGTCCCGACCCAGCATGCGCATGCCCTGCTCCAGCGAGACGAACCCGTAGCTCGAGTCGAACTCGTAGAGTCCAAGGCTGAATACACCGACCACCCGCAGAGACCTGGGCCGACCCACCAGACCGAAAGGCGTGACGGTCCCGCTTTCGGGCGTCATGACTTCGACCACGTCGCCCGGGTGTACTTCAAGAGCACGGGCCAGATCCCGTCCGATGAGGACGCCCGGCGGACCTGCGGTATTCGTCAGCCCTTGCATGCTGCCGGCCTCGATCGCGCGCTCGAGCTGCGTCACGCCTTTTTCTGCCTCCGGATCGATCCCTTTTATCTCGACGAAGGCCTCGCCGCGGCCGCTCGTCATCAGACCCTTGCCGAGGACCACCGGCGCCGCCCCGGTCACACGCGGAATCTGCCGCAGCTTCTTGATCTCTCCCGCCGGGTCCTTGATCCCGCCAACCTTGAACACGTAGACGTGGGCCGCCGCTCCAATGATCCGGTCGCGCAGCTCCGACTGAAGGCCGGTCATCAGCGCCAGCGCGATGAGGAGCGCCATGACCCCGACGGCCACGCCGAGGACGGAGATCAGGGAAATGAGCGAGATGAACGCCTGCTTGCGGCCGGCCAGCAGATAGCGCCGCGCGACGAACAACTCGAAAGGCAGATTCATGAACACGTGCGATGTGCGATGTGCGACGTGCGGCGTGCCAGTAGTGATGGATTGATCATCTTGGGCGCATCAGCGGAAACAAAATCACATCTCTGATCGAGGGACTGTTGGTCAGGACCATCACCAGCCGATCGATTCCCACGCCCTCCCCCGCCGTGGGGGGCAGGCCGTACTCGAGTGCCCGGATGTAGTCCTCGTCCATGGCGTGCGCTTCGTGGTCTCCGGACGCCCGATTGGCGATCTGCGCCTCGAAGCGACGGCGTTGTTCCGCGGGGTCGTTCAGCTCGCTGAACGCATTGGCGACCTCGAACCCGCCCACGTACAACTCGAAACGCTCGACGGTATCGGGATCGTCGGGCTTCTGTTTCGAGAGCGGCGACACTTCGGTCGGAAAATCGAAAACGAACGTGGGCTGAATCAGGTCGTCTTCGTTCAGACGCTCGAAGATTGTGGTGGCGATCTGACCGGCGCCCCAACCGGGTCGGATTTCGACGCCGACGCGGCGGGCGATGTCGGCGGCGCGGCTCTGCGATCGCAGATCGGCTGCCGAAACCTCGGTTCCCAGGCGCGCCGAGGCCGCCGTCCGCGCTCCCTCCCGCAACGATACGCGGCGGTAGGGAGGCGCCAGCGAGATATCGTGATCGCCGAAGCGGACGCGATCGGTGCCAATCGCTTCCCGGGCGACGGTCGACATCAACTCCTCCGTCATGGCCATGAGCTCGCTGTACTCGCTGTAGGCCTGATAGAACTCGAGCATCGTGAACTCGGGGTTGTGCTGTGTCGAGATTCCCTCGTTACGGAAGTTCCGGTTGATCTCGTACACCCGTTCGATACCGCCGACCGTCAGACGCTTCAAATACAGCTCCGGCGCAATCCTCAGGAACAGCTGCATATCGAGCGTGTTGTGATGCGTCACGAACGGACGCGCCAGCGCCCCGCCGGCGATCGGCTGCATCATCGGCGTTTCGACCTCGAGATAGCCGCGGGCATTGAGAAAGGACCGGATGGACGCCAACACGCGGCTTCTGACTTCGAACACCTTCCGCGACTCGGGGTTGACGATGAGATCCAGATAGCGCTGCCGGTAGCGGATTTCGACGTCGCTGAGACCGTGCCACTTCTCCGGCAGCGGCACGAAACACTTGGCGAGGAACTCGAGGCGTGTCGCCCGAATCGTCAGCTCGTTGGTCTTCGGTACGAAACAGGTTGCCTTCGACACCAACGAAATCGCCGAAATCGAGCAGCCGGAACGTCTTGAAGTCCCGTTCCGACAGGGAATCCTGTCTGATGTAGACCTGAATGCGGGAGTGGCCGTCCGAGATGACGAGAAAGTTCGCTTTCCCGAAGCTGCGGATGGCGAGGATGCGGCCTGAGGTGCGAGTGTGGATGCCCGCCTGCTCCAGCTCCTCCCCGGTCCGCGAGCCGTGCGCCGCCACCAGCGCCTGGATGGTATCGGTGCGCTGGAACTCGCGGGGATACGGATCCACGCCCAGACGTACCAGCTCGTCAAAGTTCGCCCGGCGCTGGCGAATCTGGTCGGATTCGCTGCTTTCGTCAGCCATCAGTCGCGTCCCAGCTCCTTTCGGACCGCATCCAACACACCGTTCACGAACCCAACGGCCTCGTCACCGCTGTACGCCCGGGCCAGCTCGATGGCCTCGTTGATGACGACCTTCGCCGGCGTTTTCGGATCCGAAAGCAACTCGAACGTGGCCATCCGCAGCACGAGTCTGTCGAGCACAGCCATCCGCTCGACGCGCCAGTTTTGCGCGTTCGACGCGAGGAGCTGGTCGATCTCCGCCAACCGGGTGATTGTGCCCCTCACCAGGCCGTTCGCAAACTCCTGAGCATCCGTCGTGAGAATGTCCTCGCTGTCTCTCGCCGGCCAGTAGGTGGCAATCGCCTCGTATGCGCCGGTTTTCCCGATCTCTCCCTGATAGAGCATCTGCAGCGCCGCCTCGCGCGCGCGGCGCCTGACCGACGACTCGCCGCGAGTCATGTCTTCGAGAGCGTCGAGGACAACGTCGATCGCCCTTCGGCGCGCAAAGCGCGGAAAAGCCGCGCCATCTCGATGGCCGCCACGGCCGCCTCGAAGCCCTTGTTGTCGGGGCCCGGACCGGCGCGAGCGATCGCCTGGGCTTCCGTATCCGTCGTCAGGACGCCAAACGTGATGGGAACGCCGGTCTCGCCTGCCGCGGCCGTGAGCCCGTGCGCGACCGCGCTGCAGATGTAGTTGAAATGCGGCGTCTCGCCACGAATCACACAGCCCAGCGCCACGACCGCATCGAATCGGCCGGTCTCGGCGACCGCGCGGGCCGCCTGCGGTAGCTCGAAAGCCCCCGGAACTTCGAATGCCTCGACGTCGGCCGCGCGCGCACCCGCCTCGGTCAGCGCCGTACGCGCACCGTCGCGCAGGCTGGCAGTGATCGACTCGTTGAACCGTGAGACGACGAGCGCGAAACGGCAGCCACCGGCGTCTGGAAGCCGCGGCCTGCTCTCGGATGTATGACGCACCGTTTACTTTCCCTTGAACTCGGGTTTGCGCTTCTCGAGAAAGGCCCTGGTTCCCTCGCGCATGTCCTCGGTGCTGGCAATCAGACCGAAGAGCGTCGCCTCGTACGCCTGCGCCTCGGCAAACGACATCTGCAACCCTCTGTCGACCGCATCGATGATGTAGCGCACCGCGATCGGGGCCTTCGCGGCGAGCGCGGCCGCGAGCTTCCGAGCCTCCGTCATCAGATCCGACATCGGCACCACACGGTTGACGAGCCCCAGCCGGTACGCTTCCTGCGCGCTGATTGGATCCCCGGTCAGCAGAATCTCCAGCGCGGGTCCCCGCCCGACGAGCCGAGTCAGGCGCTGTGTTCCGGCATATCCCGGGATGATGCCGAGGTTGATCTCGGGCTGGCCGATTCGGGCCGTATCGGCGGCAAGGCGAAGCGTGCACGCCATCGCCACCTCGCAGCCGCCGCCGAGTGCGTAGCCGTTGATGGCGGCAATAACCGGCTTTCCGAGGTGCTCGATGAGATCGATCACGTGCTGGCCGCGCATCGCGTGCTCGCGTCCGCCGGTCGGCGATTGGACCGCCAGTTCGTTGATGTCAGCGCCGGCGATGAACGACTTCTCACCCCCACCGGTCAGGATGATCGCCCGCACGTCGTCATCCGCCTTGAGCGCGAGGATCGTGCGCCGCAACTCTTCCAGCGTCGGGGTATTGAGGGCGTTGAGGACCTTGGGGCGGTTTACGGTGAGGACCGCAACGCCGTTCGCCCGCTCGAGGAGCAAGTGTTCCAATTGTTCAGGATATGTGGCGGTCATCGACAAGCAGCCGTCAGAGCGGCAGCGGATACATCACCCATCCGAGCAGCAGCGCGACACCGACGAATCCGGCAAACATCCAGGCACCCGTGCGAAGTTGCGCACCCGGTTCGTCGCGCGAGAGCGTCGCAAACACCGCCGAAACCAGCGCGGCAAACAACAGGAGAAGCAGGAAGTGGCTGTTCACTTGCGGCCGACAGCAATGTCAAACGCGTCGAGGACGACGAGAAAGTTCAGGAGACCGGCCACGATGAGAAAGCAGTTGCCGTACTCGTAACTGATCGCGGTGACGACTCCCTTGCCCGCGTCCATCATCAGCGCCACGATCCACGGCAGCCCCATCCCGGCGTTCGCAAACGCCGCGAGAGCCACGAGCGGTTCCGAGAACTCGAACGGAAACAACCGGCCCTTGAGCAGAAGTCCACTCACGAACATCGCCAGCAGCGCGACAAAGAAGACAGCGGCCTTCTGACGCCGGCCGAGCCACAGATGTCCAGCTCCTGGAATCGCCCACGCGGCCACGCAAACCAGCACGAGCGTCCCCGGCTCGGACGCGGCCCGGGGACCATCGGCAGTCGTGCTTGCCTCTCCGAGATCGGGCCGGCCATCAGCTGATCGCGCCGTGGATTTCGTGGCCATGACTGAGGATCATAGCGCATCCGGTCGCTCATCATTTCCTCGCTCGTGGGGCCCCACATCATCCAATACGCTTGGGGCCCCACCCTCAAGCGCTTGCCGCTCGCGCATTTACGCTCGCGGCGGCTCAAGGCTGTCACTCGCGCTCGCTCGGCGACTACACGCCTCGTCCTTCGACAAACTCAGGACGACCCTGAGCTACGTCGAAGGGTCGCTCGGGCCGCAGGCGCCTTCGGCCCGAAGCGCGCGGATGAACGTCCAGCCGGCAGCAGCGCCAAGCGTCAAAGCCGCACCCGCACGTATCACGTTCGAGAGCGATGAGATCCCCAGCCATTCCACTGGGATAGTGAGCGCCGTGGGAACCGCCGCAAGTATCAGGAGCCGCCGCGCGTTTCGCGGCGCTCGGCGAGCGCCAAACCAGGCTGCCAACGCCGCGACTGCGCCCGATATGTAGAGTCCGGTGCACCGCGCGCAGACGGGAAACTGCCGACCATTCACGACGAACGAACGTTCCGGCCGCTGATGACAAATCGTTGATGCCAGACCATAAACGATTCCGGGCCAGGCGCTGCCCCGCGCCGCCGTGGCTGCGACGAGCGTCACGAGCCATGCACAGGCGCCGACGGTGAGCGCAATCGAGAGGAATCTCGCAGTGGCAGGCGGCCGCATCGGTTCGGCCACGGTGTCCAAAGGCCGGCGCGATGTCAAGCGGCGGTGCGGATGACGGCCCACATACCCGGCCTGGAGGCCGGGCTTAGTGCTGCGGTAATGAGACCGCCCGGCTTGGTTCAGCCGTATAACCCGAGCGGGTGCGCAACTGCAGCTCGGGGCGGGCCGCGACGCGCACGACGATCCGTCGATACCTGCCATCGGATCGCGTGTTCGCGGGCGAGTAAGCGAGCGAATACTGACTGGCGAGCTCTTGGGCGATCGAAGCATAGATGCCCTTGAGCTCGGCGACCTCCATCGGGAAGAAGGCCTGGGCACCGGTTTCCTGCGCCAGCGACTTCATGGCAAAGTCAGCGGTCGAAAAAAAGCGGGGCGACGCAGGTGGCGCGTTGCGGCTGGTTGGCGCGTATTTCGTGTGCAATCCGATGGTGTAGATACTCACCCCGCTCTTCCGGGCCAGCCCCATCACATCGTCGAAACTGATCAGGCTCGAGGTGTCCTCGCCGTCGGACAACACCGCGATCGCCTGGCGTCTGACGTCGTCGCTCCCCTTCGCGCTTCGACCGAACTGCTTCAACGCGATGTAGAGCGCGTTGTGTAGTGAAGTCGAGCCTCTGGCCGTTGTTCCACGAATCGACTGTTCGAGCGCCGCGCCGTCCGCGGTCAGCCCCTGCAACACCTCGACGCCATCGTTGAAGGCGACAACCGCGCCGCGGTCGCCGTCCCTCATGTTCTTCAGAAACCCGACGGCCGCCTCGTGAACGACGCTCATCTTGTCGCGCATGCTGGAGCTCGTGTCGAGGAGCAGGATGAGGTCCATCGGTACCTGTCGGGACTCGAAGAAGCGCAGCTGTTGCTGAACTCCGTCCTCGAAGACGGTGAAGTCCTCCTGCGTGAGCCCTGACACGTATTGCTTCCTGGAATCGACGACCGTCACGTTGAGGGAGACGATGTTCGCGCCCGTGCGGAAGACCGGCGCCTGGTCCGCGTTCGGCTGCTGAGCAAGCGTGGAGATGGAGAGGGCAGCGATCAAGGTGATCCCGAGTGTGAGGCGTTTCAAGAGATCCTCCGCGTGATGAGGAACAAGCACCGTGCAAGCGTTGTTCCGCGCGTCACCTCACGAAATCCGGAGACAAACCGTCGCACGACCGCGGCACCGGCGACAGATTCAGGGCAAATTTACGTAGTTCGGACCGCCGGTCGGACCGAAGTGCGCCTCGAGGCGAGCCCGAAACTCCGTCGGGGTGTACGAGTGGCTCTGCCCGCCGAGATGTTCGAGGGCGTAAGCCGCGGCGACGCTGCCAAGCCGGGCGCAGACGACGAGCGCTTCACCTCCGGCCATGCCCTTCATGAATCCACCCCGGAAGGCGTCCCCCACGCCGGTGGGATCGACGATCCGGTGAGGCTCGACGGCCGGCACATCGGTTCTGCCTGAGGGGTCGTATATCGAGCATCCCTGCTCACCTCTGGTCACCACGAGGGCACCTGCCACTCCGAACACGGCGGCCTCGTCCATGCCGGTCTTCTGCCGTATGAGCTCGAATTCGTAGTCGTTGCAGATCACCAGTGCGGCACCGACCGCGCCATCGCGCAGCTCCTCGCCGGACATCCGCGCGCACTGCTGCCCCGGATCCCAAATGTAAGGAATGCCCAGCGTCCGGCATTCCTCGGCGTATTGCACCATCGCCGCCGGATCGTTGGGCGAGATGATCGCCAGCCGGCACGGACCCACGGTGCGGAAAGAGAGCTCGGAGGCATTGGCCATGGCCCCCGTGTAAAAAGAGGCGATCTGATTGCCGTCCACGTCCGTGCTACAGAAGAACGAGGCGGTGAACTTGTCGGGGACGTCAGGAACGAGGGATGTGTCGACGCCTGCCGCCTCGAGCCAGCTGCGATAGTCGCCGAAGTCCTGTCCGGCTGTCGCCATCAGCCTGGGACGCTCTCCGAGCAGGGCCAGCGTATAGGCGATGTTGGGCGCGCAGCCGCCGCGGCGCTTGTCCATGGTGTCCACGAGAAAGCTCAGGCTCACTCGCGACATGTGCTCGGCGAGGAGATGCTCCGTGAACTTGCCGGGAAACGACATCAGGTAGTCGAAGGCGATGGATCCGGTAACGATGATCGACATTTTTTCAGTTTTTCGCTGGGGCCGCAGCGCCTGCCAGCCTTCGCTTCGCTCAGGCCGCTGGTTAGAGGCATCTTTCCACGTTCGACGATTGTTGTCCTCAAACGTACTTTCTGATGAGCGGCGCGAGCTCGCGCTTGGTCGCCGCGGGCATCGCGTCGGGCCTGGTGATGACGGCGTACTTGAGCGCCGACGCGCACTCGCACGTCCGCTCGAACGGCAGGCGGCCGACGGCCTCGGCAATGACCTGCTGCGCCATTTTCGCGTTCTGCGTGAGATTGCCGATGATCATTTCGACCGTGACCTGATCGTGGTCCGGATGCCAGCAGTCGTAATCGGTGACGAGCGCGATGGTCGTGTAGCAGATTTCCGCCTCGCGCGCGAGCTTGGCCTCCTGCAGATTGGTCATGCCGATGATGTCCATCCCCCACGATCGGTAGAGCCGCGACTCCGCGAGCGTCGAGAATTGCGGCCCTTCCATGCAGACGTAGGTGCCGCCCCTGTGCACCGTCGCCCCGGACGCCTGCGCAGACTCGTAAGCGATCGCGCTCAGCGGAGCGCAGAACGGGTGGGCAAACCCGACGTGCGCGACCACACCGCGACCGAAAAACGTGGAGACACGCCCTTTCGTGCGGTCGAAGAACTGATCGGGAATGACCAGGTCGAGGGGGCGATATTGTTCCTTCAGGCTGCCCACAGCGCTCGCCGACAGCAGATATTCGACGCCGAGCAGCTTGAACCCGAAGATGTTCGCCCGGAAATTGAGCTCGCTTGGCATCAAGCCATGACCCGGGCCATGCCGGGAGAGAAATGCGACGCGCTTGCCGCGCAACGTTCCCGTCACGTAGGGCGCAGACGGAAGGCCGAACGGAGTGGACAGTTGACGCTCCTCGCGATCCGTCAACTCCCCCATCTCGTACAGGCCGCTGCCGCCGATGATCCCAATGCTGATGTCTGTCATGTGTGAAGTATGTGTCGGCTCGTCACGGGAGCTTCTGCGCAAGTTCCACGAGCACGCCGTGCGCACTCGACGGATGGATGAAGGCAACCAGAGACCCGTGGGCACCGGGCCGCGGCGTCTCGTCGATCAGCCGTACTCCGCGGGCCTTGAGCATCGCCAACGCGGCGCTGATGTCGTCTACCCGAAGCGTGATGTGATGGAGGCCGGGGCCTCGCTTCCCGAGGAATTTCGCGATCGGCGAATCGTCGGCGGTCGCCTCGAGCAGTTCGAGCGCGGAGTCTCCCGTCGGGATGAAGCGAGCGCGCACCCGCTGTGACGCGACGTCCTCGGGGGCTTCGATCTCGAGGCCCAGAGCATCGCGATAGAACGCGAGGGCCTGGTCGATATCCGCCACCGCGATCCCGATGTGATCCAGTCTGGCTTTCATACGTGCTGTCTACGCGCGTGTCGCGCGCCGCAAGATATCATCGACCGCCGTGTAGGGATCGAGCTGCCGGCTGGCAATCCGCTCCAGAATCTCCGCGAGCTCGCCCGGCGCCAGCACCTGCTGTTCGACGTGCGCCAGGAAACGGTGCCCGAGCAATTCGCGCACCCGCCACTCCGCTCGAGCGCGACGCCGGCTTCCCCGCTCCGCTTGCGTATGCGCCTTGAACCGGTCGACCGCCGCAAGGAGCTCCGCAGATCCCCTTTCCGGAGATCGCTTCGGTCTTGATGATGGGCGGTCTCCACGCCTGGGCATCATAGGACTGCAGCGACAGCATCGTTTCGATCGATGCGACGGTCCGATCGGCTCCCTCCCGATCGGCCTTGTTCACCACGAAGATGTCCGCAATCTCCATGATCCCGGCCTTGAGCGCCTGGACGTCGTCGCCCGCCCCCGGAACGATGGTCACGAGCGAGATGTCGGCGGTGCGGACGATGTCCACTTCGTCCTGCCCGACACCGACGGTCTCGATGAGCACGACGTCGCGCCCGGACGCGTCGAGGAGGAGCGCGGCCTCGCCGGTGGCGTGCGCAAGACCGCCGAGGTGTCCCCGCGTCGCCATGCTGCGGATGAATACGCCGTGATCGCCGGCGTGAGCCTGCATGCGCACGCGGTCGCCGAGGATGGCGCCGCCGCTGAAAGGGCTCGTGGGATCGACAGCCACGATGCCGACCGTTTGCCCGGTCTGCCGTATCGCGCTCGTCATCTTGTCCACGAGCGTGCTCTTGCCGGCACCGGGTGCGCCGGTCACGCCGATCAGATACGCGCGCCCCGTGTGCGCGAAGACGCGCCGAATCAGATCAGCGGCGGCCGGCCCGTCGTCTTCGATGAGGGAAATCGCCCGCGCGGTGGCGCGCGCATCGCCCGCGAGGACGCGCTCGGCGATCTGGGCGGCAGTCACTGACCGAGTAATTGCCGGGCGATGACGAGCCGCTGGATTTCGCTGGTCCCTTCACCAATCGTCAGCAGCTTGACGTCGCGGAAGTATTTCTCCGCCGGATAGTCCTTGACGAAGCCATACCCGCCGTGAATCTGCACACAGTCGTCGGCGGCCTTCACGGCCGTCTCGCTCGCATAGAGCTTGGCCATGGACGCCTCCCGCGTCATCCGGATCCCGCGATCCTTGAGATGCGCGGCACGGTAGGTGAGCAGTCGGGCGGCCTCGATCCGCGTCGCGCTGTCAGCGAGCTTCCATTGGATCGCTTGAAAAGCCGCGATCGGCTGGCTGAACTGGCGCCGCTCCTTGGCATAGTCGCGGGCCGCCTCGTATGCTCCTTGCGCCAAGCCCACCGACAGGGCGGCGATTCCAATCCGTCCGGCATCGAGAACCTGCAGCGTGTTGATGAAGCCCTGCCCTTCTTCGCCCAGCAGCTGTGTCTCGGGAATCCGGCAGTCCTGGAAGATCACCTCGCTCGTGTCGCTGGCGCGCATCCCGAGCTTGTTCTCCTTCTTGCCGGGCGTCATGCCCGGCGTGCCCCGCTCGACCACGAACGCGGAGATGCCGCGATTGCCCTTGGCGCGGTCGGTGACGGCAATGACCACCATCACGCCGCCGATGCGACCGTGAGTGATGAACGTTTTCGCCCCGTTGATCACCCAGCACTCCCCCTGGCGCCGAGCCGTGGTGCGCATGCCGGCGGCATCGCTGCCGGCACTGGCTTCGGTCAGGCCCCAGGCACCCAGGACTTCGCCGCGCACCAATCGCGGCAGGAACTGCTGCTTCTGGGCGGCAGTGCCGAAGAGCGCGATATGCGACGTGCACAGACCGTTGTGTGCCGCCACGGACAGGGCGACCGCCGGACAGACACGGGCGATCTCCTCGATGCAAATGCAGTAGTCCACGCCGGACATGCCGGCGCCGCCGTACTCTTCGGAGAACTGGATACCGGTGAGGCCGAGCGCGGCGAGCTTGGGCACGAGGTCCAGGGAAAACGCCTGCGCCTCGTCCCACTCCATGACGTGCGGGCGAATCTCGGTTTCGGCAAATTCGCGCACTGTGCGGCGCAGAATTTCCTGCTCGTCGCTCAAGCGAAAGTCCATCGATTCGAATGTATCACCAGAGGGGTCAGATCTTGTTTCTTGCACGTGTGTCCCCTTTCTTGGAGACGCGTGCAAGAAACAAGATCTGACCCCCACGGCTGCTATGCTGTCTTCATGACTTCCCGGATCGCCATGGCCCTGGCGGCGCTCGTGCTTCTCCCCTCGACGGCGTCCGCCGACTTCACCGCGTTTCTCGGCGTGAACCCGACGCCCTCGAGTCGTGTCGTTCGCGGATTATCGCTGGGAGTCGGCCTGGTCATCGTGGGGTTCGAATTCGAGTATGCCAATACGAGCGAGGACCTCGACGAACTGGCCCCGGGACTTCGCACGTTCATGTTCAACGGGCTCGTGCAGACACCGGTACCGATTGCCGGCATGCAGTTCTATGCCACGGCAGGCGGCGGCGGCTATCGGGAGACGCTCAACGACGTCTCAGAAACGCATGTCGGGATCAACGTGGGCGGTGGAGTGAAGATGACGCTGGCCGGTCCGTTGCGCTTGCGTCTCGACTACAGGGTGTTCACGCTGCAGGGGGATCCGCGGCACTCGAAGCCGCAGCGTTTCTATGCGGGATTGAATCTGAAGTTTTAGAAAGGAAGAAGGGCCTTCGCCTTTCTTCCTTCCTCCTTCTTCCTTCGTCCTTCTCTTTACATTCCGCCGACGGGCGTCAGGTTCAAGCGGCTGGCGCCAGCGGCGAATGCGCCGATGTACTTCTTGAACAATTCCTGATTCTCGGGCGTTCCAGCTGCCGGACCGAGGCCTTCGGCGAACAACATCAGCAGGTCGTACTCGGCGCCCTTCACGGCGGGGTCGGCGACGAACACGTACAGCGTGTTGCTGGCCATCGGCTCCGCGGCCTTATACAGCTTCCACGCCGTGAGCTGCTGCTTGCGTTCGGGCTTGTCGCTCTTCGCGAGCGAGTCCTTCACCTTGGCAACGAGCTCTTCGAACACCGCCGTCTGATCCGGCTTGATCTGATACAGGAAGACTCCTGCGGTGCCGGCAAACGCCATGCGCGGCTCTTTCGGCTTGTCGGCCTGCGCTGGTGCGGGCGCGGCGCCAGCAGGCGGGGTTGGGGCCGGCGGTGTCTGGGCAGACGCGTTCTGAGCCAACACAGGCAGGAGCGCCAGCGCCAGGGTACAGGACGTGGTCACGAGGGAACGACGCATTCAAACTCCTCCTAGAGCAAAGCGCTCACTTTAGCACAGGGCGCAACAAGTCAAACGAAAACAGCCATGATTTCATTGGAAACCAGCATCCCTTCGCGCGTCAACCAGAGACGGGAGCCGTCGCGCCGCAGCAGATCGGCCTCCACGTAGGGCTGCAGTTGCTCCCCGAAGCGGCCCCAGACGTCGACGCCGTAACGCGTACTGACGAGCGTCACGTCAACGCCGGCCGCCAGGCGAAGGCCCATGAACAGCGCTTCCTCCAGCTGCTCGTCGGGCTCGAGCCGCCGGCGTTCGGTCGCCAGCGTCGAACCGGCCGAGACCCGATCAATGTAGTCGGTGGTCGACGACACGTTCTTCCATCGCACGCTGCCGCGTGTCGAGTGCGCGCCGCAGCCGAACCCAACCCATTCCCCATCCTGCCAATATTTCAGGTTATGCCGCGATTCGAGGCCAGGACGCGCCACGTTGGAGATCTCGTATTGCCGGTAGCCGACCTGTTCGAGACGCTCCATGCTCCACAGGTACATGTCTGCGGCATCCCCGTCGGGAGCCACCGACCAGCCGGCGCGCGCCATCTCCTCCTTCAAGGGCGCGTTCGGATACAGCTCCAGCAGGTACAGCGAGGCGTGCTCCGGCGAGGCCTCGATCAGGTGCTCGACACTTTCGCGCCAGTCGACGCGGCTCTGCTCCGGCAGCCACATCATCAGATCGAGACTGACGTTCGTAAAGCCGGCCCGTCGCGCTTCCAGAACAGCGCTGCGCGCCCTCTCGGCTGAGTGAAGCCGGCCAAGACGCTGCAGCTCCGCATCCCTGAACGACTGAACGCCGAAGCTTATGCGATTGACACCGGCGGCACGAAAACGTTCCAACCTTTCGGTGGTCACCGTCTCCGGATTTGTTTCCAGCGTGATTTCGGCGCCGGCGGCGATGCGGAACGAGTCCCGGCAGGCCTCGATCAGGCCCGCCACGTCCTCCGGTTCGAGGAGCGATGGGGTGCCGCCGCCAAAATAGATGGTGTCTGCCTCCTCGCCCTGACCGGTGGCTCGCACTTCTCGCGCCAGGGCCCGGACGTAGCGCTCCTTGAGCGGCTGATCGAACAGGCCACGATTGAAATTGCAGTAGTTGCAGATGGCACTGCAGAACGGGATGTGAAGGTAGAGGCCTAACAAGTCGTTGGTCGTTGTCGCTCGTCGTTAGTCGTCGCTAGTCGCTCGTCGTGCTGGGAAGCACGACCTTGGACCGAAACGTCGTGCTAACTGCCTGCTTTGCCGCCAGTCCAGCCGAGCTCCTTGGCAGTCTTCAGTTGCGCGCGGACGGGACCTTTCGATCGCGCGGGCAGGGAGCGCCGCCGCGGATTGCGCTGCCACAGCATCACCAGATCGTCGACCCCGCCGTTCGGCGGCAGATGTCGGTAGTCGGCGCCTTCGTATTCGAGGAAGTCGCACATCTCGTGGAGCCGGGAGTGGATGCGGAAACCGATGCGTTCCTTGAGCGACTGCGTACTGTCTTCCGATTCCTCCGGCGTGTCCTCATAGTTCGACGTGAAGATCGTATGCCGCCGCTCGTTGTAGCGGGTGTTGACGATCAGGTTCATCGTCTCCTCGACCCACTCCGAGGTCTTCTCCGCCCCCATGTCGTCGAGCACGAGCAGTTCCGCTTCCATGACCGGTCGCAGGATGTCCATTTCGGCCGTCCGGACGAGCGGGTTGTACGTGCTGCGGATGACGCGCAGGAGATCGCGCGTGTCGTAGAAGAGACCGCGCGCACCTTTCGTCAGAATCACGTTTCGCAGCACTGCCACGGCGAGATGGGTCTTGCCAATTCCCGGCGGACCGATCAGGCACAGGCCCTTGCGGGGCTCGGGAAAACTATCGGCGAAGCGGCGTGCCTGAGTGACGGCAGTGAGCAGCTTCTCGTTCGGATACGTGACGAACGTATCCAGACTGCACTTGCGATAGCGCGGCGGAATGCGCGCGTCGTCCAACAGGCGCGCCGTCAACCCCTCACGCCAGCATTCGCAGCGTTCGACCCGACGCACGCCCTCGCGTTCGACTGGTTTCCATCCGGTATCGTCACAGAAGGGGCAGGACATGGCGGAGAGACGTCGATTGTAAGCCGCCCGCCGCCAATCGGCAATCGCCAATTCGCGCGCGTACGTTCCGCTAGGAGGTTTTGGTGGTCACCGCGTCGCCATGATCGGCTTTCGGCTCTGCGGTCTGAGTGCGGACGAGATCGGTCGGCGCAGATTTGACGAGCGCGGTGCTGAGCCGCTGTTCCCAATCGCCGATGCCGCGCGACAGCTCGCGCTTCACGTAATCCATGAACTCGTTCACTTCGTGCTGCATTGCGGCAATCTTGCGGCGCATGTTCAGGATGATCTCGACGCCCGCCAGGTTGACTCCCAGATCGCGCGTCAGAGAGAGGATCGTTTCCAGCTGTTCGAGATCCTCTTCCGAGTACAAACGCGTATTGCCCTCGGTCCGCGACGGTTTGAGCAGGCCTTCGCGCTCGTACAAGCGCAGCGTCTGCGGGTGGATGTTGTACTTTTGCGCCACCGCGCTGATCATGTAGTACGCCCTGCCCGTCCGTTTTACGGTCATACGCTCAAATCCCGCCGGACATCCTCATTGTTCAAACGACCGAACTCGCGCATCAACTCTTTCGAACGCTCGTCGACCATTTGTGGCAGAACGAGCACCGCCTCCACCACCAGATCGCCGCGCGTCCCCGCGGCCGTCGGTACACCGCGTCCACTCAGGCGGAAGCGCTGCCCCGCCTGTGTCCCCGGCGGAACTCGCAGCCGCACCGCACCGTCGAGCGACGGGACTTCGATGCGCGTCCCGAGCACGGCCTCGTGAACCGCCAACGGTACCTGCAGATACAGATCCTCGCCCTCACGCCAGAACAACCGATGCGGCTCGACGTGGACGGTGACGTAGAGATCCCCCGTCCGTCCGCCGTTGCGCCCGGCGTGCCCTCTCTCCGGTATTCGCACTCGGATCCCGTCGTCGATGCCTGGAGGTATGTCGACGCGAACGGCTTCGGTTCGTACGACCCGGCCATGCCCGGCGCAAATCGCACAGCGTTGCTGGGTCAACCGCCCGGTACCGGCGCACGGCGTGCACGCCTTGGAAAAAACCATGTGACCGCGAGCCCACCGAATCTTGCCGGTTGCCTGGCAGTGCCCGCACCGCCCCTCCGAAGAGCGGACGTGTCCGCGTCCCTGACACGGTGCACACACTTCCTGCCTGGTGAGCACGATCTGACGTCTCGTTCCCTGAACCGCCTCAACAAACGAGACGGTCAACGACGCATGAAGATCGGATCCGTGCTCGACGCCTTGAAATTGCGCCGGCGGATGCAGCACGTCGGCAAATAGCTCGGTGAAAGTTGCCGCCTGGGCTCCCTGTGCCGCCACCGAAAAATCGAACCCGGCAAACTCGAACGCGCGATCTTCGGATGCCGTCCCCGCCGTGCTTCCGCTTCCCGTCGAGTCGTACTGCTGCCGGCTCTGCGGATTGACCAGCGTTTCGTATGCCTCGGATATCCGCTGAAACAGCGTCGCCGCTTCGCGGTCGCCCGGATTGATCCCCGGATGGTACCGCCGCGCCAGACGTCGGTACGCCCGCTTGATGTCAGCGGTGGTCGCCTCTGCGCCGAGACCTAATAGAAGATAAAAGTCCATACAACTGGGGAACTGGGGAGCGGGGGAACTGGGGAGCAGGGAGCTGGACAAATCGCAACGACTGGGGAACTTCCCCAGTTCCCCAGTTTCCCGGCTCCCCAGTTCTTATCGCTTTTCTTCCTCCACGACTTCCGCATCGATCACATCGCCGGACGCACGCGCGCCGCCAGGTCCTTGCGCCGGCTCGCCGGCACCACTTCCCGGCTGCGCACTGGCTCCGCTGTTCGCTGACCGATACATCGTCTCGGCCGCCTTGTGCTGGGCGGTGTTGAGCGTGTCGAGACCACGTTTGATCTCCGCCACGTCGTTGCGTTCGATCGCCTTCTTGAGGTTCTCGATGGCCGCTTCGATCGGCTGCCGCTCCGACGCCGGAAGCTTGTCGCCCGCATCTTTGAGCATCCGCTCGGCGGCGTAGGCTGCCTGTTCGGCGTTGTTCCGCGTCTCGATCTCCTCTTTCTGCCGGCGATCGTCATCCGCGTGCGTCTCGGCTTCCCTCATCATCCGGTCGACCTCGTCCTTGCTGAGGCCGCTCGACGCGGTGATGGTGATTTTCTGCTCCTTCTGCGTCGCCATGTCCTTGGCCGACACGTTCACGATGCCGTTCGCGTCGATGTCGAACGTGACCTCGATCTGCGGCACGCCGCGTGGCGCCGGCGGCAGGCCGGCCAGATGGAACTTCCCGAGCGTGCGGTTGTCGCGGGCCATCGGCCGCTCACCCTGCAGCACGTGCACTTCCACGCTCGTCTGGTTGTCAGCCGCGGTCGAGAACGTTTCGCTCTTTCGCGTCGGAATGGTCGTGTTGCGCGGAATGAGCGTCGTCATCACTCCGCCCAGCGTCTCGATGCCGAGCGACAGTGGCGTGACGTCGAGCAGGAGGAGATCCTTCACCTCACCAGCCAGGACGCCTGCCTGCACCGCGGCGCCGACGGCCACGACCTCGTCCGGATTTACGCCCTTGTGCGGCTCTTTCCCGAACAGGTCTTTGACGATGGCCTGCACGCGCGGGATGCGCGTCGAACCGCCGACGAGGACGACCTCATCGATCTTCGAGGAATCGACACCCGCGTCCGCGAGCGCCTGCTTCGTCGGTCCAACCGTCCTCTGCAGCAGGTCCTCGACCAGCTGCTCGAACTTCGAACGCGTCAGCTTCATCGTCAAATGCTTCGGACCGGTCGCATCCGCCGTAATGAACGGCAGGTTGATGTCCGTCTCGACAACGCTGGACAGCTCCATCTTGGCCTTCTCCGCCGATTCCTTCAGACGCTGGAGCGCCATGCGGTCCTTGCCGAGATCGATCCCTTCCTGCTTCTTGAACTCGCTGATGATCCACTCGATCACGCGCTGATCCAGGTTGTCACCCCCGAGGTGGGTGTCACCGTTGGTCGCCTTGACTTCGACCACACCTTCGCCAACTTCCAGAATGGAAATGTCGAACGTGCCGCCGCCGAAGTCGTACACGGCGATCGTCTCGTCCTTCTTCTTGTCGAGACCATAGGCGAGCGCCGCCGCTGTCGGCTCGTTGACGATACGCATCACTTCGAGACCGGCAATCTGACCGGCGTCCTTGGTCGCCTGCCGTTGCGCATCGTTGAAGTACGCGGGCACGGTGATGACCGCCTTCGTCACCGTCTGACCGAGATATTCCTCCGCCGCCTGCTTCAGCTTCTGCAGGATCATCGCGGAGATCTCCGGTGGCGAATACTGCTTGCTCCCGACACTCACACGGACGTCACCATTCGAGGCGCGGACCACGGCGTAAGGCACCATCCGCATTTCCTCGTTGACCTCGTCGAACTTCCGCCCCATGAATCGCTTGATGGAAAACACCGTGTTCTCCGGATTCGTGACGGCCTGACGCTTGGCGACCTGCCCCACGAGCCGCTCGCCGGACTTGGTGAACCCCACGACGGAGGGAGTGATCCGGCTGCCTTCCGGGTTGGTGATGACGACGGGCTCGCCGCCTTCCATAACCGCCACCACGGAATTCGTCGTTCCCAGGTCGATCCCAATGATCTTGCTCATGTTTGTCTCGTCCCTCTAATCCGCCCGCGGAGCGGGCGTCAATCTTTATAATGTTGCAAGTATAAAAGTTGAGCGTTGGATAGTCAATAGGCCGTTCCGAGGTCATCAAAACAGGATCGTGGCAAACCCTATGTTGGTGCTATGATGGCAGTTGCCAGCCTGCCTCACTGGGGATTCGTGACCACGCAAAAATTGGCGGAGTGTTCGTCCAGCGGGTACTCCCCATCCCGTACGCTTACCAATTCAGCAGTTCACCGATTGCGGAATCGAGAGGGTTCCTCATGACACGCCACCTCTCTCAAGGCTGCGCTCTCACCCAGGTGCGTTTGTTCAACCGGTACGGGCGTCTGTTTGTGATCGCCTGCGCCACGCTGGTTTACGCGGCCATGCATCCGGCCTTCGCTCAGGAGGCTGCCGTGCAGGATGCTGCCGTGGAATCACCCCCGGCGCACATTTCATTTGTCGAGGGAAACGTCATCCTCGAGCGCGACGGACAGATCGACAGTTCGCCGGCCTCTATGCCGCTCCTGGCCGGAGATCGCGTCCGGACGCAAGGCGGCCGGGTTGAGGTCCTCTTCGCCGACGGGAGCGCCCTGCACCTCGATCAGCAGTCCGTCGTCGACTTCCAGTCGGATGAAGTCGTGCGGTTGCTCGAGGGCCGGATGCGCCTGAACATTGCCGGCCGCGGGCGCGACGTGTCTTACCGCATCGATGCGCCCGCCGCGTGGGTGGAAATCAGGGAGACGGGGGAATATCGCGTCGCCGTCCTCCGTGGAGATCGTGAGCCTCAGGTCGAGCTCGCCGTGTTGCGTGGCGCCGCGGAGCTCGTGAACGAAGATGGCCGGTCGCTCGTCCGCGCCGGTGAGCGCGCGTTCGTCCGCGCCGGCGCTCAGCCCTCACCCCCGTACGTCTTCAATTCTGCGGTGTGGGACGCGTTCGATCGCTGGTCCGAGTCGCGGCGCGATCACCGCCTCGGCGTCTCGGCGCAGTACCTGCCGGCCGACGTGCGTCCGTACTCGACGACCCTCGACAACTACGGTGCCTGGCGTTACGAGCAGGAGTACGGCTACGTGTGGTACCCGCGCGTGGCCGTCGGCTGGCGGCCGTACTACCACGGTCGCTGGGTCGGCCTGCGACCGTACGGGTGGACATGGATTGCTGCCGATCCCTGGGGCTGGCCGACGCATCACTACGGCCGGTGGGGGTACTCCGGCGCGTCGTGGTTCTGGATTCCGGGCCGCCGATGGGGAGCCGCCTGGGTGTCATGGGCGTACGCGCCGAACTACGTCAGCTGGTGTCCGCTCGGCTGGAACGACCGCCCGCTCTTTTCGTTCGTGAACATCAATCTGAACTATCACCGCGGCCGCTACTACGATCCCTGGTACGCGTGGACGGTATTGCCGCGGCGGCATTTCGGCGTGGGGTTCGTGAACACCAACGTGATTGCCGGCAGCCGGCTCGGCGGACACATCCGAGGATCGTTCGTCGTGCGAGACCGGGCTCCCGACTGGCATGACAGCGGTCATCGCGCCTCGGCGCCGATTCGATCGGCGGGGCGCACGGGCTATGCGGTTCCGCGCGGAACCGGCAACAGCGCCTTCTCGAGCTCCGTGGATCGCAACCAATATCCTTCCGGGTCCCGCAACTTTCCTTCGCCGTCCCGTGATCCGCGCATCCCGCAGGCCGATCGGAACGCCTCGCGTTCGGGATCGCCAGTCACGGCGGCTCCTCAGCGTGCGGTCCCGCGCGACCGTGGCGTCAGGCCGAACAATCTCGAGTCATCCGCGAATCGCGGCGAAGGTCTGGGATCACCCGGCAGTCGACGCTCACCGGATGTGCGGAGCAGCGACGACGGGCGGCGGATCGATCAGCCGTCCACGCGGCCGCCGGCGGGGACACGTGCGATTCCGCGCGGAACGCCGGACAACTCGCCGGAGCGCTCAACGAATTCCGGATGGAGAGCGTACGATCGCTCGGGCAGTCGTTCGGCCCCGCCATCGATTCCGGATTCTCGCCGCGACTCCCCCGAGGCTGGCTACCGGCGTTCCCCGGAGGGCGCTGCGAGCAGTGATGGCGGCGGGGCCGTCGATCGCTACCGCGCCGTACCGAGACAAGACGCGCCACGGCCGTCATACGATGCTCCGCGCCCGTCCCCGAGGTCGTACGGTGCACCCTCACAGGAATCTCGACCGCCGTCCTACGGCGGCGCGCCGGAGAGGCGTGGAGCGCCGTCCGCTGGCCCTTCCGCCGATCGGCCATCACGCGGCGAGTCTCCGTCGAACGAGTCTCCGTCGAACTCAGGAGGATCCCGTTCCCGCGGCAGCCAGCCGTCTCAGGGCCAGGCGACCAGAAGAGGGCGAGGGTAAGACCTGAGGGGGTTCGGGCGTAAGATCGGCAGATCGTGGCTGATTACGTTGTCAAACTGGCTCGGCGCGCCGGGATCGTCGCACTTTTCATCATCGCAGCGATCCTCGGCATCGCCACCGGCGTCCTCTTCGCCTACGGCGGGGATCTCCCGCAGATCTCGGCCCTCGACGACTACGCGCCGAGCACGATTTCGCGCGTCTACGGCGCCCGCGGCGAAATCATCGGCGAGTTCGCGATCCAGCGGCGCGAGGTCATTCCGTACGACGACATCTCCCCGAAGCTCAGAGAAGCCATCCTTGCCGCGGAAGACTCAGAGTTCGAGCAGCACTTCGGGCTGAGCATTCCCCGTATCGTCGTCAGCCTGGTCAAAGACATCATCGAGCGCCGCAAGGCGGCTGGCGCCAGCACGTTGACGCAACAGCTCGCGCGCAAGCTATTCCTCACGGACGAAAAGACCTGGGAGCGGAAGATCAAGGAAGCGCTCCTCGCCATCCGCATCGAAAAGCGCTACACGAAACGTGAAATCTTCACGCTGTACTGCAATCAGATGTACTTCGGCCACGGTGTGTACGGCGTTCAGTCCGCCTCGCGGCTCTACTTCGGTAAGCCGGCCAAAGACCTCACCCTCGACGAAGCCGCGATGATCGCCGGAATCCTGCAAGGCAACGTCCGGCAGAGCCCCTACGTCAACATGGACGCCGCGCTGCGCCGGCGCAACTACACGCTCGGCCGGATGGTGGAAGTGGGCTACATCACGGCAGACGAGGCGGAGGCGGCCCGGAAGAAGCCGATCGTGATGCGCGGCGAGCCGTCTGGCCATCCATCGGCGGCGCCGTACTTCCTCGAGGAGGTTCGCAAGGAACTGGAGGGCCGATACGGCGCGAAACAGATTTACGAGAACGGCCTGGCCATCCAGACTGGTCTGGATCTGCGGCTGCAGGACGCGGCCACGCATGCGCTCGAGGACGGTCTGCGCCGTCTCGACAAGCGCCGCGGTTTCCGCAAGCCTCGGCGCAACGTCGTGACCGAAGGCCACGCCATCGAGACCTTCCGGCAGGCTCGCTGGGAACGGCCGATGAACCAGGGGGACATCGTGCCGGCAGTCGTGGTCGATGTCGACGGCGGAATCATTCGCGCCCGCGCCGGCAGTCTGACCGTCGCGGTCGACAAGAAGGGATCAGCGTGGGCGGGGAAAGCCGGTCAACTGCTGACTCGCGGCGATCTCATCGAAGCGAAGTTGATGGCCATCGACCCGGAGACTCAGACCGCGCAGGGATCGCTGGAGCAGCCGCCCAACGTCGAGGGCGCGGTTCTCGCGCTCGACAATCGTACCGGCCAAGTCCGGGCCATGATCGGCGGCTACAGCTTCGAGCGCAGCAAGTTCAACCGGGCGACGCAAGCGTATCGGCAAGTCGGGTCCGCCTTCAAACCGATCGTCTACACCGCCGCGATCGATCGCGGCTATACGCCGGTCACCATACTGATCGACACGCCGACCAGCTTCGAGCTTGGCGGCGGCCAGGCGCCATATACGCCCCTCAATTACGACCACAAGTTCGAGGGCCCAGTCACCTTGCGGCACGCACTCGAGGATTCGCGAAACGTGCCGGCGGTTCGCGTGATGGAACAGCTCGGGCCGAGTCAGGTGATCAACTACGCGCGCCGTCTCGGCCTCGAATCGCCGCTCCCGCCCTATCTCGCCGTCGCGCTCGGGGCGGCCGAGGCCACGCTGTCGGAAATGACCAGCGCATTCGCGGTCTTCCCCAATCAGGGCGTCCGCATGCGCCCGTACTCGATCCAGAAGGTCAACGACCGCGAAGGGAATGTGCTCGAGGAGAACAAACCGGAACCGCGGGACGCCATCCGTGCCGACACGGCCTTCGTCATGACCAACCTGCTGCGCGGTGTGGTCCAGCGCGGCACCGCGATCAAAGCTGCGGCCCTGAACTGGCCGATAGGCGGAAAGACCGGCACCACGGACGATTACACGGATGCGTGGTTCATCGGCTTCGATCCGGACATCACGATCGGCGTCTGGGTGGGCCTCGATCAGAAAAAACCAATCGGCCACAATCAGACGGGCGCGGAAGCGGCTCTGCCGATCTGGATCGAGATCATGAAAGCGTGGATTGGCGACCGATCGGAACCGCCCAAGTTCGAGCCGCCCGGCAACATCGTTTTCGTCTCCGTCGACAAGAGCTCCGGCGGCGCGGCCGACGAAACCACACCCGAGGCTATCTCAGAGGCCTTCATCGCGGGAACCGAGCCGGGGGGATTCAGACAGTAGAAGTCGTTAGTCGCTAGTCATCACCTTCGACGGCTTGACCCAGGCTGCCGGACGCTTTCTTCATCAAGTAAGTCTTGATGAAGTGATCGATATCACCGTCCAGGACACGGTTGACGTCGCCCACTTCTTCCTTCGTTCGATGATCCTTGATCAACTGATACGGATGCAGGACGTAGCTTCGAATCTGGCTGCCGAACGCAATATCCTTTTTCTCCCCGCCCAATTGATCGAGCTTCGCCTGCTGCTCCTTCATCCTTAAATCGAAGAGGCGCGACTTGAGCACTTTCATCGCCGAGTCGCGGTTGCGGTGCTGCGACCGCTCGTTCTGCGAGGACACGACGATCCCGGTCGGGAGGTGGGTGATGCGTACGGCCGAGTCCGTGACGTTCACGTGCTGGCCACCGGCGCCGCTCGAGCGATAGGTATCGATCCTGAGATCTTTGTCTTCGATCCCGACGTCAACGTCTTCCGGCAGCTCGGGCCACACGAAAACGGAGGCGAACGACGTGTGGCGGCGGGAGGCCTGATCGAAGGGCGAGATGCGCACGAGCCGGTGAACGCCGGCTTCGGCCAGGAGCAGACCGTACGCGTAGTCGCCGAAGACGGTGAACGTCGCGCTCTTGATGCCGGCTTCGTCGCCGGGCTGGATGTCCATCACATCGCGTTTGAAGCCGCGGCGTTCGGTCCAGCGCAGGTACATGCGCAGCAGCATCTCGGCCCAGTCTTGCGATTCCGTCCCGCCCGCGCCGGGATGGATGGTCACGATCGCGTTCTTCCGATCGTGCTCGCCGCCGAGCATCTTCTTCGTCTCTCCGGCCTCGACCTGGCTGGCAAAGTCGTCGAGCGCCCGCGCGAACTCGTCCCCCACCGGCTCTCCGGCTTCGACCCACTCGGCGAGGACGTTGAGGTCGTCCAGCCGCTTCTGCAGCGCTTCGGCGAGCTCGCGATCCTCTTCGAGCCGCCGCCGGCGCTGCAGCACTTTCTGAGCTCCGGCCTGGTCTTTCCAGAAGTCGGGAGCGGCTACACGTTCTTCGAGTTTTGCCAGTTCGTCCGCCGGGCGGGCGGCGTCAAAGATAGCTCCGCAGATCAGCGGCACGGCGGGCCAGGTCCTGGTGTCTGCGAAGCTGCTCGTCGAGGTGAAGGGCCATGGGCGGAAACGACTATTCTATCCAACCCGCCGCGTGGCGAGAAACACCGCGGCAGTCAGGGCGAGCGACAGCCACGCCACCGTATCGCCGATGCGGCTGTAGAGCGTGCGGTGGCGCAGGAACTTGAGGTCTTCCACGAGGATCTTCTGCTCGAAGAGCGCCGACTTCCGCAGAACGCGCCCGTACGGGTCGACGAAGCCGCTGATGCCGGTATTCGCCGCTCGCGCGAGATACCGTCCGCCTTCGATGGCCCGTAGCGCGGCCTGATCCCAGTGCTGAAAGGGAGCCGACGACCGCCCATACCAGGCGTCGTTGGTGATCGTCGTCAACAGCTCGCTCCCCTCCTTCACGAATTGCCGCATCAGGCTCGCGTAGATCACTTCATAGCAAATCGCGGTGCTGACTTTGTGTCCGTCAACGGGCAGGAGAACAGGTTCGGTTCCGGCGGAGAAGTCCGATGCGGCCTCGACGATCGTCCCGACAAAAAACAGCAGACGCTTCGCCGGGACGTACTCCCCGAATGGCACCAGGTGCATCTTGCGATACACCGCGCCGATGCTCCCGTCCGGCCGCACCAGAAAAGCAGCATTGTAATAGCGGGGTTCGGCCTTTACGGGGCTCGGTGTCGCCTTGATAGGCTCGAGCTGATCGCTGCCAATGAGCAGCGTGGCGCGCCCTTCGGTCGCCAGCCGCCGAATAGCACCCCCTCGCAACAGATCGTTCTCGAAATAAAACGGTGTCGACGATTCCGGCCACATGATGAACGTCGCACCCTGGCCGAGGGCCTGGCGGGTCATCTGCAAGTAGTTATCGGTGATTGAATCGCTCTTCGCCGGATCCCATTTGTCTTCCTGGGCAATATTCCCCTGCAGGACCGCGACACGAACCGTATCGCCCGCGGCGTTCAAATCGCTGCGCGAGAGACGAGCGCTTCCCCAGAGCGCAATGCCGCTGACCAGGAGTCCCGTCGCTGCAAGCGGCACCCACCGTCCGGCGCCCTGGGCAACCATGGCGAATGCGAGAGCGGACGACGCCAGGGCCAGCAGTCCCGACAAACCGTAAACACCCACGAGGCTTGCGAGCTGCGCGATGGGCAGCCAGGTGACCTGGCTGTAGCCGAGGAGCGCCCACGGAAAGCCGTCCCAAACGTATTGACGCCCGAGCTCGGTCGTCACCCAGAACGCGGGCGCCAGGAGGATCGCGCGCACTCCCAGCGACCTGGTTGCCCGTGCCACGAGCAGCGCGAACACCGCCGGGAAGAGCGACAGATACGCGACGAGCAGGAAAGCAGCAATCACCGACAGCGCCGTCGGCAAACCGCCAAACGTCGTCATCGTCTCAACGAGCCAGTAGAGCGTTGCCGCGAAGTACACGCCGCCACTGAGAAGCCCCAGTGCAAACGGCCGGCTCACCCCGCGAAAAAGCCGGCTGATGCGGTTCGTCTGGCGGCTCGACGACTGGCTGGCCACGGAAGTGAATCTCGGGGTCGTGACCGCCACGATGAGGGGTGTCAACGCCAACCAGGCGCAGGCCGGGTGTCCGAACTTTGGAAAGCTGAGCGCCAGAAGGGCGCCAGACAGGATGGCTAGCGCGAAATCCAGGGTTTGAACTGTTCTTCTTTTTCAAGGCGGCGCCTGACCTGCTCCGCCTCGTCGCGATCGGCATAGCGACCGACCTGTACTTTGAAAACGGGAGCTGGCGCACCGGCGGCCGGATCGACGAGGAATGCGGGATAGCCCTTGCCGGTCAAGCGGCTGACGATCGAGTTCGCGGTCTGCCGATCGCGCAGCGCCACGATCTGCACGACCCATGAATTACGCGCAGAGCCACCGCGCAGCGGTCTTGGCTGCGGCGTCGGCGGCGGCGTGACCGTTGCCGTTGCCGTTGCCGGTTTCTGAAGCTCCACCTGTGCCTTGGGCTTGTCGACTTCTGCTGGCGGCGGTGCCGCCTGCGCAGGCGCTGCTTCACTCCGCGGCTGCGGCGTTGGTTCAGGCTTGGGCTCGCGCGCCGCTCTGGATTGCTCGGATGGAGACTTCAGCGTCTCGGTGAGCGGTTTGGCATCCTCGAGGCGTTTCTTGTACTGGAGCGGTGGATCTTCAGCCGGCGGACTCGGCGGCTCGGTTGTGGGTACCGCGGTCCCGGCGACGGTATCGGTTGGAGCCGGTGCACCGGCGAGGCTGGCCTCGTCGGTTACCGATGCCCTCTCTATGCGAACGCCCCGTCCGACCAGCACACCGCACAGGAAAATCACGACCGAGACGACTGTCGTCGCCATGAACAGGAAGACGAGCTGCTTGCCACTGAGTTGAATCTCGTGGAACCCGTCGTCTGAGCCTTCGTTCATCACGGGCGTGAAATCGGCCAAATCTGATTGCCTCAGGCGGAGCCTCCCTTGCGCACGCCGAGCATGTTGATCAACTCGATGGGCAGGGGAAAGATGATCGTCGAGTTCTTCTCGGTCGCGATTTCCGTGAGCGTCTGCAGGTAGCGCAGCGTGATCGTCACCGGTTCGGTTGCTATCACCGAAGCGGCCTGGCGCAGTTTTTCAGAAGCCTGCAGTTCACCGTCAGCATGGATGATTTTAGCACGCTTCTCGCGTTCTGCTTCCGCTTGACGGGCCATCGCTCGCTGCATGTCGGGCGGCAAGTCGACGTGCTTCACCTCCACGGACGACACTTTGATGCCCCACGGATCGGTGTGCTGATCGAGGATCTGCTGCAGCTCCTGGTTGAGCCGCTCGCGCTGCGAGAGCAGATCGTCGAGCTCGACCTGTCCCAGTACGCTGCGCAGCGTCGTCTGGGCCAGCTGAGACGTGGCGTAGTGGTAACTCTCCACCTCCACGATGGCGCGACGGGGATCCATGACCCTGAAGTAGACGACGGCGTTGACCTTCACCGACACGTTGTCGCGCGTGATGACGTCCTGCGGCGGCACGTCCATCACGATCGTGCGCAGGCTGACGCGCACCATGCGGTCGATCGGCCAGGCGACGACAGTGATCCCTGGCCCTTTCGGCTGCGGCAGCAGTTTGCCGAGCCTGAAGACCACTGCACGCTCGTATTCGTTCAGGATCTTTATCGACAGCAGCAGCCAGAACACGACGATGGCGAGTGGTATGAAGAGCGGAGAAATCATCAGTGCAGTCCTCCCGTCGGAGCCGGTATCTGTGTGTCCGGGCTTACCGTCAACAGCAGGCCTGTTACGGCTGTCACGGTCACCGATTGCCCGGCAGCAACCGGCTCTGTGGCCGTCGCGGTCCAGAGCTCGCCGTGGGCATGCACGCGGCCGACGCCGCCCGGCTCGATGGAAGTCAGGGCGCGACCCGCTTCACCGATCATGCCCTCGGCACCGCTTGCCGGCGGGGTGCGTTGTGCTCGGACCCCCATCCCGACCAGAACGAGCACGAGCGCCGACAGGCTCCCCACGACCGGGAGGATGAAGCGCAGTCCGAGCTGCAGTTCCGGCGCCGGCGAGTCGATCAGCATCATCGAACCCAACAGCAGGCTGATGATGCCGCCGGCAGCGAGAGCGCCGAAGCTGGTCACCTTGATTTCGAGAATCAGCAGGACGATGCCGAAGAAAATGAGAGCGATGCCTGCGTAGCTGACCGGCAGCACCTGAAACGCGAAGAATGCGAGCAGCAGGCAGATGCCGCCCGCGACGCCGGGAAAAATCGCCCCTGGAGTCCAGAACTCGATCGTCAGACCCAGCATGCCGAGCGTCAGCAGCAGGTAGGCGATCTGCGGGTGGGCGACCGTGCTCAATGCTCGCTGTGCCCAGGTCATGTCGACGCGCTCGACGCGGGCAGCCTGGATGCGTACCGTTTCCACGCGCCCGTCGAACCGGGTCACGCTTCGCCCGTCGAGTTTGCGCAACAAATCCGGTACGTCGTTGGCGATCAGATCGATGAGCGGGGGCTTCGCGTTGAGGGCTTCCTGCTCGGTGAACGAACGGCTTTCCGTAACCGCTTTCTCAACGAGCTCGACGTTGCGATGGCGCTGTGTCGCGAGCGTTCGGCCGTACCCGGCCACGTCCGACGTCATCTTCTTCGCCATCGTCTCGTCAATCTTCTCGCCGTTGCCGGCGACTGGATGGGCGGCGCCGATATGGGTACCTGGCGCCATGGCGGCGACATCGGCGGCGATGGTGATGAGGAAGCCCGCCGACGCCGCGCGGTTCCCCGACGGACCGACGAAGACGACAACGGGGACGCGTGACTTGATGATGGCGTTGTTGATATCGCGCGTGGAATCGACGAGCCCGCCTGGTGTTCGCAAAGTGAAGACGACGAGCGCCGCGGCCTCACGTTCGGCGCGCTCGATAGTGCGTTCCACGTATTGCGCGGCGATGGGGTGAATGATTCCGTCGATCTCGGCGCTGACCACGAGCGGCGTTGTCGCCGGCGGCGGCGCCGTCTGAGCCAGAACGCCGGCGGCCAGCACGGTGACGACAGCGCTCATGCCGACGGTCACCGCCGCGACGCGGCTGCGGTTCATCTCAGTGAGCTCAATATCTGCTTGGCCAGAACGGACCCCGGCTCCAGAACCAGCGCACGCTCGAGCTCCGTGCGTGCCGCGGCGTTGTTCTTCATCGATACGTAGGCTTCGGCGAGCGCAATCCGTGCCGCGGCCGTCTCCTGACTCCAGACGGAGATCTTGAGAGCGTCGATCGCATCCTGCGGCCGCCCCGCGCGCGACTGAATCCGGCCCATGAGCAGGTGGGCTTCCGCTTCGTATGGCAGAAGGTAGACCGCGCGACGCAGTTCGGCCATGGCATCGCGATCCTGTTCCTTTTCGAACAAACGCCGCCCTCGTTCGAGGTGAAACGCGGCGAGCTCGCGCTGCTCGCGCTGCGCCGCGTTCACGATGGCCTTGTCCACGCGCAAATCGCGAGAACTCTCCAACTCGGTGCGCAGGCGCTCGAGGCCCGGCGGGATCGATTGCTCCGATCCCGGTTTCGCCTCGTATTGCGCCGACAGTTGTCGGGCGAGATCGCGCTCGCGCGCGGCCTCGACGCCGCTGCCGCTCGCCTGCAGCGCGGCGGCCAGCACGAAATGCGCGTCGGCATCCGTGGGACTTCGCCGCACGGTTTCCCGCAGCCAATAGACGGCACCCGTGTAGTTCTGGGCGAGGGCGTACGAGTAGCCGAGGTTGAATCGATAGTCGGGGTCGCCGGTGTCCGCGTCTGCGGCTTTCGTCAGGTAGAACGCGGGCGAGCCTGTTTGAGCCGTCGCGCCGCGACGAATGAGGATGACGCCCAGGTTGTTCAGAATCGGTGCGACGGCGTTCTCCGATTCATTCCCGGCCACTGGCTTGGAATCGAGCAGCTTTTTGAAGACATCGAACGACTCATCATAGCGCTTGAGCTCCATCAGCGAGACGCCGGCACGGAAACGCGCCGGCGTGGCGAGCGGCGAGTCCGCTGCCACGCTTCGCGCAACGGCGAGCGCAGCCAAGTGGTCTCCCTGCTCGTGGCGGACATCCCAGAGGGCCAGCCGGGCGCGGTCGAAGCCCTTGAATTCGTTGACGGCGGTCTCGAGAAACGTCGCCTGCATGGCGGCGTTCTCGGCGATCAGGCCCTTGATGTAGTTTTCGAACGCCCGTAAAGGTGCCTGCGCCGGACGCGGCGTCGCGGCACCGGCACTCTTCCCCGGTGACAGCCGTCCGGCCACGCGCTGAAAGATTCCGAACAGATCCTCGAGCGGCGCCCGCTCGCTCACATCCGGCTGCAGTCGTCCGACATCGATGCGAATGCTGTGCGCTTCTACCACCAGCTGATCGTTCTCGACCGTGTAGGACCCGACCACCACCTCCGACGCGCCTACGAGTTGCCCGACCTTGATGATCGTCGCCCGGGTGAGGCCGGCGGTCAACGGCAGATGAAGTTGATCGAAGGCATGCACTCGCTCGGCGCGGCGGATGGCAGGAACGCCGCGGGCGTTCAGCTCGTCTGCGAGCAGCACAGCCGCCGCCTCGCTCAGCCAGCCGATGCGAGGCTCCTTTCGGGTGTTTTCGAACGGCACCACCAACACCCGGTCCGTAGCCCCCGGCTGCGCGATGGCAACACCGGGCGTGACCAGGAGAAGCAACGCGATGAGAGACCGCAGAATCGTCTGCATGACTATGAGGGCCGAGCGGCTCCGGCTCGGGAGCTCACGCTACGGCCGCAGGTTCGTCGACGCGCGCGCCCTGGACGACCACGGAGAGCAGGCAGCGCTCGACGCCGTTGCCCTTCGCCGCCGTGAGCACGCCTTTTTCACGGCCGCCCGACGCGCGGCACTCGCTGACCTGGCCGTCGGCGCGGAGAGAGAACAGCTCGAGGACGTGCACGATTGCCGCGGCATAGAATCCGCACAGCGGCGACGCCGACGCCTCGCGCACCTCGCAAAACAGCGAGCCCCGAAGGTCGATCGACGCCCGGCCGCGCCGGAGCCGGACGATCGCCCGCGAGCCGGGATACGTCGATCGTACAAGAGATCGTGCCGTTCGCAACGCCGCGCGCGCGCGCAGTGCCGGTGGCAGCGCCCGGATGACGCGGCGCTCGAAACCGGACAGATTGTCCACGGTCCAGTCCGCGGCGTACTGTCCGGCCCGTGCGGTGATGAGCGGATACGCCTCGCCTTCCGTGCGAAGGAAGCCCAGCACGGCCGAGAGAGGCGCCAGACCAATCGTCCCTTCGCGCAGGCCGGACGTGTTCAGCCAGTTTTCGTAGAACTCCAGCCGCATCGGCAGCACATCGGCGATCGCCTGATGCAAGCTGGCCACGAGAACACGGCCAATACGCGGTTCGGTCATGCGCACACTCTGGTATCGTTTAGGTTTTCACCGTGACGATTGCAATCCTCGCCGGAGGGGCCGCTTCCCGCATGGGCGGGGCTGACAAAGCCAGCCTGCCGCTCAACGGACGTCGCATCATCGACCGTCAGGTCGAGACGCTCCGGCACGTCTCTGACTCGATCATCGTCGTCGGTGGCCAGCCCGATCGGTTCCGTGACCTTGGCATCCGCGCCGTGCCCGACGTCTACGCCGACTGTGGCGCGCTCGGCGGCATCTACAGCGCGCTGCTGGCATCCGATCGGCCATGGACGCTCGTTCTCGCCTGCGACATGCCGTTTCTCAGCCTGCCGCTGCTGCAGCGGCTCACTCGGGTGCCGGCTCCGGGCGTGGACATGGTGATGCCCAGGACCCATGAAGGACCGCAGCCGCTCTGCGCCGTCTACGCCGCACGCTGCGCCGACGCTGTCCGTCGGCGGATCGAGGGCGGACTGTTGAAAGCTGCCAGTCTCGCAGAAGACGTGCGGGTCGAGGAGATCGGCCCTGAAGAACTGGCGACGTACGACCCAGACGGGCTGATGTTCATGAACGTCAACACGCCACATGATTACGAGCGCGCCAAGAATGTGATTGAGCGCATGCCGGAGAGCGACGCGGCGACGCGGAATCGTATCACGGATGCCGAGACCCGGCCGTCCTCCGACTGCCAACGAACGCCAGACAGGACATGATTCTTCCGATCCATCAGCGCGTGCGAACGCGCCTCGTCGATACCGTCCACCGGCTCTATCAGATCGCTCCGGACGACCCGGCACTTGCCAACATCCCGGTCGCGGTATCGCCACGACGCGCCTTCGGCGATCTCGCGGTACCGGTGGCGTTCGAGCTCGCCCGCCGCCTGCGCAAGGCGCCCCGCGTGATCGCGCAGGAAATCGTTGCAGCGCTCGGCGAGATTGAGGGCATATCCAGGATCGAAGCGACGCCGAACGGCTACGTGAACTTCTTTCTGGATCGACCGGCGGCCTTGACCTCGTGGCTGCGGACCGCCGACCGACCGTCCGCCGTCGCGGCCGAGAAAGAAATCGTCGAGCACACCGCCATCAACCCGAATAAAGCCGCGCACATCGGCCATCTGCGGAATGCCGCGCTCGGCGACTCGTTCGGCCGGCTGCTGCGCTACCTTGGACGCCGCGTCGAGATTCAGAACTACATCGACGACACCGGCGTGCAGGTCGCGGACGTGGCTGTCGGCTTCAAAGAGCTCGAGTCTCGCGATCTCGCGGCGGTAAAAGCTCTGGCGGAGTCGACCCGGTTCGACTATTACTGCTGGGACCTCTACGCCCGGGTCACCGAATGGTATGAGGAAGACAAGGACCGGCTCCGCATCCGGGCGGCGGCACTTCACGACATCGAGCGCGGCGGGAACGAGACCGCCGAAGTGGCCAGGTTCATCGCCGATCGCATCGTGCGGGCCCATCTCGCGACGATGCGCCGGCTCAATATCGATTACGACCTGCTGACGTGGGAAGGCGACATCCTGCGCCTGCATTTCTGGTCGCACGCGTTCGAGTTCCTGAAACGCACCGGCGCCGTATTCCTGCAGAACGAGGGACGGCTCAAAGGCTGCTGGGTCATGCGTATTGAAGATGAGGCCTCGGCGGTCGATGGAGATTCGCCAGCACCCGACGGCGAAACGGCCGAAGACGAACCCCGCGAAAAAGTCATCGTCCGATCCGACGGAACCGTGACCTATGTCGGCAAGGACATGGCGTATCAGTTGTGGAAGTTTGGTCTGCTGGGGAAAGACTTCCACTACCGCATCTTCGAGAAGGATGGCGGGCACCCGCTGTGGTCGACGACTTCAGATTCCCAGGCGTCGGATCAGAGAGCCCCTGAATTCGGCAAGGCGTCCTGGGTCTGCAATGTCATCGATACGCGCCAGTCATACCTGCAGAAGCTCGTCAAGCAGGCCCTTGCGGCGCTCGGATACGACGCGCAGGCGGAGCACTCGGTCCACTACGCGTACGAAATGGTGGCGCTGTCGCACGCGACGGCCCGCGAGCTGGGATACGCCGCGGCCGACGACGAAGGGCGTCCGTTCGTCGAGGTGTCCGGGCGCAAGGGACTGGGCGTCAAAGCCGACGATCTGATCGATCGCCTGACGAACAAGGCGGCTTCGGAAGTGGTCAAGCGGAATCCCGATCTAGGTGAGGACGAGAGTCAACAGATTGCGGTCGCCATCGCCATCGCCGCGCTGCGTTATTTCATGGTGAAGTTCTCGCGCGGGAAAGTCATCGTCTTCGATATCGACGAAGCGCTGTCCTTCGAGGGCGAGAGCGGTCCCTACCTGCAGTATGCCGTCGTACGGGCGAACAACATTTTTCACAAGCTGAAAGAGCGGCAGGCCCTCGACACTGCGGCGGTCGTTGCCGCGCTTGCGTCGACACCGGCCACCAGCCTCATCGCCGGCGACGAAGAGGCCGACGATCTCTGGGGTCTCGTCCTCGAGGCGGCGCGGCTCGACGAAGTCGTCGATCAGGCGGTTCGCACGCTCGAGCTTTCAGTCCTCGCCAAGTACGCCTTCGGACTTGCACAAGCGTTCAACGGCTTCTACCATCGCTATCCGATCCTCAACGAAGAGCGATCCGACGTGCGGACATGGCGGGCGGCGGCCGTGGCCTTTTACCGTGCCCAGCTCACCCGCGCATTGGACCTCATGGGCTGCACCGTTCCCGCGAGAATGTAGAGCCATGCCTCCAATCATCGGTGTCACCCGCTGCTCTCGCCTCGACGACTACGTGTCTTCCGTGGAACAAAGCGGCGCCCGCGTCCGGGTACTCGAGGTCAGCGAGAGCCCGCGCAAGGTGCTCGAGGAAGTCGATGGCATTCTGCTCACGGGCGGCGGCGATGTGGACCCGGTCTTCTACGGGGAGGACCGTCACGCCAGCGTGGAAGATGCCGAACCGGGCCGCGACGAGTTCGAGATCGATCTCGCCCGGCGGGCGATGGCGGGCGACGTCCCGCTCCTCGCCATCTGTCGCGGCTCGCAGGTGCTCAACGTCGCGGCAGGTGGCACGCTGGTCCAGGACATCCCGACGGGGGTGGACTCGGAACTGCCTCACAGAGTCCCCGAGCCGAAGAACGCCGACTGCCATGACATCTCGATCGTGCGCGGATCACGGCTGGCCAACGCGCTGGGCGAGACAGTTGCCGCGGCGTGCAGTTGCCGCGTGAACAGCCGCCATCACCAATCAGTGGCGCGCCTCGGCGCGGGCCTGGTGGCGAGCGCCACGGCGGCCGACGGCGTCATCGAAGGAATTGAGGCGCCGGCCTGTGCGTTCTGTCTTGGCGTGCAGTGGCACCCGGAGAATTTCTGGCAGACCGGCGAGTTCACACCGTTGTTCGATGCCTTCGTCGCCGCGGCGCGAACGCGCGTGAAGTCAGCTGCGGTCGAAGACACAGATGGTCTCGACGTGGGGCGTGTTGGGGAACAGATCGAACGCCCTTAGCGACGACAGCCGGTAGCCGGCATCGAGCAGCCGCCGCGCATCCCTCGCCAACGTTGGCGGATCGCACGACACATAGACGACACGGCGCGCGGCGGCACGGATGACTGCTTCCATGGCTGCCCGTGACATGCCCGTCCGCGGCGGATCGACGATGATGGTGTGAGCGTCGCTCCGGCTGGAGGCGAGAAAGTCTTCGACGCTGCCGACGACGACACGCACCGACTGGCCACACGCCGAGGCATTCGCCATCAAATCGTTGACGCTGGTGCGATTCCCTTCGACGGCCACGATCCCTTCCCGTCCCGCGTGCGCTAGCGAGATCGAAAAAAGTCCAACGCCCGCATACAGGTCGACGACCTCTCCCTCAGGCAGAACTGACTCGTGGACCGTCGCCACGAGATCGGCGAGCAAGTACCGGTTCGCCTGAAAGAACGATTCGGCGTGACGCTGAAGCTGTCCGGACTTGGCACGTCCACCCGTCAGGACGGGCATGGGATCGGTGACCACAGGAATGCCCACGGCTCGTTCCTCGCCCGCCGACGCCGAGGAGCAGCCGGTCAAACCCGCCGGCGTTCATGGCCGCTTCGAGCGCGGTTGCCGGGATGATCTCGCCCTGGTGCCCCTCGAGGTACATCACCCGTTCGTCGGCGGAGATGTTCTCCGACAGCTCGGCGGAAGTCAGCGGCGCGATGGCGATCGCCGCTTCGACGGAGGCAATGGCCGCCGTCACAGAGTCCTCGCGAAGCTGGCCAGTGGTGGCCGCGTCGCACAACTCGTGCGTAGCCTCGCGATAGAAGCCGACCCGTCCCGCCGAAACATGAAACCGCGCTTTCAGCCTGTAACCGTGTTCGGGAGATGGTTGCACCACGACGGCGGCATCCAGCGGCACCTTGCCAAGCCGAGCAAAAGCTTCCTGAATGAGCTCCGCCTTCAGCGTGAGTTGTCTCGGATAGACGATGTGGGCGTACGTGCAGCCACCGCACAACAGATCCGTTGCCGGCTGGCGACGGTCAGGTGAAGGCTCGAGAATCTCGCTGACGCTGGCAAACGACAGTTGACGCTCGACGCGTTCGAGGCGCGCGCGAACGCGTTCGCCGGGAATGGCGCCGTGCACAAAGACGACCTTGCCGTTGTGCCGCGCCAGCATTCGCCCGCCCGCGGCCGGCTTCTCGATGCTCAGCTCGATGGCCTCACCGCGATCTGGCATCACGACACGTAAGTCAGACGAGGTAGGCCAAGCGCTTCGCGCACCAAACGGTGAAAAGCTGCGCCAAGCGCCTTCTCGCGGACGTCCGGGGCCATACGTGCACCGAACGGGGACAGCTCCGATTCCGCTTCGCGACTCAGTTCCGCCGCACGCGCGGCGTCGATTTCGGGCATCGCGGCGTCGAGCAGAGCCTCGTCCAATTCCGCAAGGCGCTCGATCAGCGCGGCACGCTTCTCTCCTCGTGCCGACCGCGCATTCTCGACCAGCTTCTCGAGCTCCTCCGCCGCCGCTCTGACGCTCTCCTGCAGATGACCTGAGATCGAACCTCGCGCCTCCACCGCTCGCAGCCTTTGCACCGCACGCTCGATGTGCGAAGCGAGCGCCGGCCTGCGGTTCGTCTCCGGCGCTTCCGCGCCGCTCTCGACGACCGCCGCCACGCCTACTGCCCGTCGCCAATCGTCGAAAGCATCGAGAATGTCCGCTTCACAGAATTCGATGCGAACAGGCCGTCGCCGGGCGCCTTTCGCGTAGTACCGCTCGAAGTACCGGTCGATGCCTCGGAAGGCGACTTTCAACGGAACGCCACGGTCGGCCCACCCGCACACCTGCTCGAAGGCCGGCCCTACGATCCGGATGAGATGCCCCTCATTCTTCTGACAAAGGTAGGTTTCGATATCGCGACAAAACTGCGCAGGGTCAACCATTTGGACCAGCGACACCTCACGACTGTCGACTATCGACTGACTATTGACGATTCCATATGATCCGGAGCCCCTCGAGCGTCAAGTCAGGCTCGAGCTTCTGGATGGCACGGCTCTCTTCGGCGATCACCTCCGCCAGTCCGCCGGTGCCGATGACGATTGCCTGGTCGCCGCCGGCCAGTTCGGCGCGAATCCGCCGGACCAAACCGTCGACCATCTCGACATATCCGAAGAACAGACCCGACTGCATCGCGTTCACCGTGTTCTGACCGATCACCGACGGCGGCTTTCGAACTTCGACACGCGGCAGCCTGGCCGCGCGCTGAAAGAGCGCTTCCGCCGAAATGTTAATCCCCGGACAGATGATGCCGCCGAGATACTCACCTTCCTTCGAGATGATGTCGAAGGTGGTGCCGGTACCGAAGTCGACGACGATGAGCGGCACGCCGCGGGCGACGCCGTGCTTCTCCCAGGCGGCGACGGCATTGACGATGCGATCGGCACCGACGTCGCCGACCGGCGAATAGCGCACGGGCATGCCGGCATTGGTCGCGTCGACGAGCAGCGCCTTGCGGCCGAAGTAGCGCTCGCACATCTCCTCCATCGGACGCGTCAGAGGCGGCACGACGGAGGCCACGGCAATCCCGGTAACGGACGCCACGTCGATTTTGGCTTGTTCGAAGAGTCTCGTCACGAAAATGCCGAGCTCGTCCGCCGTTCGCTCGCGCAGCGCGGCCAGCCGCCAGTTGTGCGCGAGACGATCGCCGTCGAAGACGCCAATCGTCACGTTGGTATTGCCGACGTCTATTGCGAGCAACATGTCACAGCCACCGCACTTCGCCCGACAGAATGCGCTCGGTACGATCGCCGGTGCGCGCGAGCAACGCGCCCTGGTCGTCGATGCCGGCGGTCGTCCCGCGTGTCCGTTCGGTCGCCCGGTCCCACTCGATCGCCGATCCCATGGCTGTCGGCGCCAGCGCGCGCCAGCGGTTCAGGATAGCCGGAGTATCACCGGTTGTCAGGAGCGCAACCTGAGCGTTCAGCGCCGCGAGCGTCTCGGCCAATACGGGTGCGCCTTCGACAGAGCGTCCGAGCTCCGCTTCGATGGAGGTCGCGATCTCGGCGAGCGCCGGAGGAAACGCGCTCTTCCGTACGTTGATGCCGAAGCCGAGGATCACATACTGCAGTCCTTCCGAGCTCGTTGAGGCTTCGGCCAGGATACCTGCGACTTTCAATCGGCGATCGCGTGCTCGTCCCTCGCGGACCACGACATCGTTGGGCCACTTGATTTCCACGGGGAGACCGGTTGCCGTTCGAATGCCGTCCGCGACGGCCACGCCACCCGCCAGCGTAACCAGGCCCGCCAGTCGCGGATCTCGAAGCACGACCGATACGTACAGCCCGGCACCGGGCGGTGAATACCAATCGCGGCCCAGACGGCCACGTCCGGCGGTTTGTGCCGAGGCAATGACGGTGGTTCCTTGTGGCGCGCCGCGCTCGGCCAGCTTCACGGCCTCGTCGTTTGTCGAGCCGGTTTCGCTGAAATACCACGCCGGGTCGCCCATGGCGCCGCGCCGCTCTGTCGACAAAAGCAGGGCGGTCGCGAAGTCCGGCGGCAGTTTTTCAGGCATCGGGCTCGAGCTCGAAGCTGATGTCGGCGGCCGGTGCGGAGTGTGTCAGCGCGCCCACCGACACGTAGTCGGCTCCGGTCGTCGCCAGCTCCGCGATTCGCGCGAGCGTAACGCCGCCGGAGATCTCCGTCTTCGTGCGTCCCGCAATCCGTCGGACGGCCTCTCTGATTTCGTCGATGGACATGTTGTCCAACAGAATGATGTCTGCCCGTGCGGCTACGGCGGCGTCGACCTGCTCGAGCGTCTGCGCCTCGATTTCGACCGGCATCTCGTGCCGTCCCTCTTTCATCCGACGCATCGCCTCGGGCACCCCTCCGGCCAGCCTGATGTGGTTGTCCTTGATGAGGATCCCATCGTCCAGCCCGGCCCGATGGCTCGAGCCTCCACCGGCGCGCACGGAATACTTTTCCAGCGCGCGCAGCGTCGGTGTGGTCTTGCGTGTGTCCAGGACGGTGATTGCGCCGCCCGCGGCATCCACGAACGCGCGGGTCATCGTGGCGATGCCGGACATGCGCTGCAGCAAGTTGAGTGCGGTGCGCTCCGCCGTCAGCATGGCCGCGGCCGCTCCACGCACCTCCGCGATCACGTCGCCGGCGGCGCACAACGCGCCGTCCTGATGCTTGATGTCGAAGCTGATGGCCGGATCGAGCTGTCGGAACGCTTCCGCCGCTACCTGTATCCCGGCAATGACGCAGCGCGATTTGACGAGGAGGATGCCGCGAGCCCGTTGCTCGGGGCGTACGGTGGCTTCGGTCGTGACGTCGCCCCAGCCCAAGTCCTCGGCGAGTGCCCGGCGGACGATCTCGCGATAGAGCGCGGGATCGAGCGGCGCGAATGGCACACTCTTCACTCGGGCGGGTCTCCAGTGACAGTCGGCTCGCTGGCAAACTCCAGTTCGACGTTGAGGCTATCGGCGCGTTCGAACGCGATCCGATCCGCACCGGCGGCGCAGAGCAGATCCACCTCGATTCGCTGCAGCAGGGGAATTGCCGCGGCATCCGTCCGTACGCGGGCGACGGCGATCCGCGTCTTGGCCGGCCGTTTCGCCGCCGATTTGACGCGGCGAATTTCGCCGAGCACCTCGAAGCCGCGCTCCAGAGCGGAGAGCGCTTCGGGATCAGGCGCCGCCAGACTCTCGATCTCGTCGACCGTCGGCCATGGTGCGGCATGAACCGATCCTGGCTGCCACCAGGACCAGACTTCCTCGGTTGCAAACGGAAGATAGGGCGCGAACGCGCGATTCAATATCGACAATCCGCACAAGAGCGTCGCGCTTGCCGAAGCGGCGGCCTCGCTGCCATGGTCGCCATAGCGACGTGATTTCACCATCTCCAGGTAGTTGTCGCAGAACGACCAGAAGAACGTCTCCGTCAGCTGCAGAGTCCGCGCGTAATCATAGTCGTCGAGCGCTCGTGTGCCATCGTCGACGAGCCGGCGGAGTGCGGTCAGCAGACCGCGATCCAGCAGGTAAGAGACGCGGCCAACCGGTGCAGGTTTCGCGAGCACGAACTTCGAGGCGTTGAGAAACTTGATGGCCAGCCGTCGACCGACCTTCATCTGAGCGGGATCGAAGGCCGTGTCGGTTCCGGGCCGTCCGCTCGCCGCCCAGTAGCGGACGCCATCCGAGCCGTGTTCCTCGAGTAGCGCCATCGGCGTCACGACGTTGCCCTTCGACTTGGACATCTTCTTTCGATCGGGGTCGAGAACCCAACCGGAAATCGCGACGTTCTTCCACGGCAGCACACCATGCTCGAGCTCCGAGCGCAGCATCGTCGAGAACAGCCACGTCCGGATAATGTCGTGGGCCTGAGGGCGGACGTCCAACGGAAAGACGCGTCTGAACAGATCGTCGTCTTCCATCCAGCCGGCGACGATCTGCGGACTCAGCGACGAGGTCGCCCAGGTGTCCATGACGTCGGGATCGCCGGTAAAACCTCCGGGCCGGTCGCGCTGATCGTTGCTGTAGCCTTCGGGCACGTCCGTCGAGGGATCGATCGGCAAGCGGGCTGTATCGGGCAGCAGTCGCGCCTCGTGATCGACGGTGCCGTCGTCGCGGATGCGATACCAGAGAGGAAAAGGCACGCCGAAGAAGCGCTGACGGCTGACGCACCAGTCACCCGCAAGACCGTTGATCCAGTTTTCCAGCCTGGCCTGCATATATGACGGGTGCCACCGAAGCTCTCGTGCGCGCTGCCGCAGGCGGTCCCGAAATTCCATCGTCCTGATGAACCACTGTCGACTGCTGATGATTTCGAGCGGGCGGTCGCCCTTTTCGTAGAACTTGACGGCGTGGGTAATCGGCCGCGGGTCTCCGATCAGATCGCTGCTCTCGCGCAGCATCTCCACGATGCGCACGCGCGCTTTGCTCGTAGAGAGCCCTGCCAGCTGATCGTAGAGCTGCTGGGCGCGAGCCGGATCGATCGATTCCCAACCGGCGTCGCTCCAGGAGACCGGACGGAGCGTGCCGTTCGGCTGGAGGATCGCGCGGACCGGCAGCGAGAGCTCGCGCCACCAGGTCACGTCGGTGATGTCACCGAAAGTACAGATCATGGCCACGCCGGAACCCTTCTCGGGATCGGCGAGGGCGTGAGCTCGAATTGGAACGCGGACACCAAAGAGCGGAGTCACGACTTCCGTGCCGAACAACGGCTTGTACCGCTCGTCGTCGGGATGTGCGACGAGCGCCACGCAGGCAGGAATCAGCTCGGGCCGCGTGGTCTCGATTTCGACTCTACCGCCATCCTGACGCGCAAAGCCGATTCGATGATAGGCGCCCGGCTGTTCGCGGTCTTCGAGCTCCGCCTGAGCAACCGCCGTACGGAAGTCAACGTCCCAGAGGGTCGGCGCGTCGAGCTGGTACGCCTGGCCGCGCTCGAGAAGCCTGAGAAACGACAGCTGTGAAATGCGCTGTGCGCGGCGGCCGATCGTGGCGTAGGTCATGGACCAGTCGACGGACAGCCCCAGATGACGCCACAGGTGTTCGAACGCCTTCTCGTCCTCCGCGGTGAGCCGCTCGCACAGCTGGATGAAGTTGGGTCGCGAAACGGCGATCGGCTGTTTCCCCAGTTTCTCGCCCCTCGACCCGGCTCGGGGCGACCCTGAGGCACTCAGGTCAGGCGGAACGAACCCCGGATCGTACGGCAGCGACGGGTCGCAGCGCACGCCGAAGTAGTTCTGGACGCGACGCTCCGTGGGCAACCCGTTGTCGTCCCAACCCATGGGATAGAAGACCGCCCGGCCGCGCATGCGTTGAAAGCGGGCGATCACATCGGTGTGCGTGTAGGAGAAGACATGACCGACGTGAAGCGATCCGCTCACGGTCGGCGGCGGCGTGTCGATCGAGTAGACCGCCTCTCGACCACGCGTCCGATCGAAGCGATAGACGGCGGACTGCTCCCAGCGCGGAGCCCACTTCTGCTCGAGCCCCTCGAGCGCCGGCTTTTCCGGAACGGAGATAGGGTGTGTCAGGTCGAGCCCTTCGGCCATTACCGGGCGCCGCCTAGCCGTTGGTCCGCTTGATTCGGTCGATCTCCTCGCGGACTAAACGCTCCGCGGCGTCGAGGACGGCGCGTCGCATGTCGTCCTGGTGAAGACGATCGAGGACCTGCCGCACGATGTCGTCGACGACGTCGGGGGCTGGCGTGGCGTTCTGGCGCAGCCCGACCGGCGCGGCTGCCTGTCCGTGCTCGGCGGCGAGCAAGGTGGCGAATGCCTCCGCGAGCGACACTGGCGCCGGCTGTGACACCGGTGGCGCAGGCGCTTCGTTCGCCAGAGGAATCACCGGAACCGGCATCGCTATCGGCGGGGGCGCTGCCGCGAGCGGCACGGCTCCACTACTGGCGCGATGTGAAGTTCGGGCGGTGACTCCTGGACGAGAGGAATCGGCGCGGGAGTCTGCACCAACGGGATCGGCGCTGCTGGCACCAACGGAATCGGCGCGCGCACGACCGGCTGACTCACGTCGCCCGACAGATCCGGATCCCACGTCGAGAGATCCAGCGGCGTCGATGCCTCCGCCACGGGCGGCGGCGGCGCCGGCGGCGCGACGACGGCGGGAGCAGCGACGCCGCCCGGTTCGCTGCTCAGATTGGCAAACGCCGCGTCCAGACGATCGAAGTATTCCTCGAGCGAATCGCCCTGGTTGGCCGCGCGCGGCACGTACGATTCCTGTCCGGACACGACCGGCCGCGGCTGATCCGGAGTGGCATTGTTCGAACCCGCGGGTTTCTTCCCGGCGAGCAGATCTTTTACGCGATTGATCACCATTTGTGGCTCAAAAGGTTTAACGATACGCCGTCGCACCCGACCGTGCGCGCGCGCTGCTCGTCGATGGGCTCGAAAGCGCCCGTCAGCAGAAGTACGGGAATGTGGGCGAGGTGTGGGGTTCCCTTGACGAAGGCGGCAACCTCGTAGCCGTCCTGCTCCGGCATGCCAACATCCGCGAGCACGATGTCCGGACGCTCCGCCTGAATGCGGTCGATAGCGTGCTTGCCATCTCCAACCGCGAGAACTTTCACGTCCTCCTCGGCAAACGTCAGCTCGATCACGCGCTGGATCGTGATGCTGTCGTCGGCGAGAAGAAGTGTGTGCGACATGCTCAGAGCTGTTCCTGCTCAACCTCAACGCGCGGTCTCACATTGGCTGCAATGAAGTCGATGATGTCCCTGCATCGGCGTTCCGGGCAGAAAAATACCCTTGACGCCCGCTTCCCGAAGCTTCGGTATGTCGACATCCGGGATGATTCCTCCGACAACGACCAATACGTCCTGCAGGCCACGCTCACGCAACAACTCCATCACCCGCGGGCAGATGTGCATGTGCGCGCCGGAAAGAATCGATAGCCCGATGGCGTCCGCATCCTCCTGCAGCGCCGCGGCGACGATCTGTTCCGGCGTCTGCCGTAGGCCCGTGTAGATGACCTCCATTCCCGCATCGCGCAACGCGCGAGCGATAACCTTCGCTCCGCGGTCGTGCCCATCCAGGCCGGGCTTGGCGATAACTACTCGAATCTTACGCATAGTCGGTCGTCGTTAGTCGATAGTCGCCAGTCGTCGTTAGTCGCCAGTCGGTCACCTTCGTCCGTCCGTTATCAGTGAGCACCGACCAGCGACGACCAACGACTGACGACTGACGACTAGATCAGCGGCTCCTCTTCGTACTCTCCCCAGACCTCCCGAAGAGCGTCGCACATCTCGCCGACCGTCGCATAGGCGCGCACGCAGTCGAGCAAGGGGTACATCGTATTGCCAGTGCTCCGGGCCGTTTGCTGGAGCCGGTCCAGGGAGCGGCGGACGGCGTCGTTGTCCCGAGTCCGGCGAAGCTCAACAAGCCGCGCCATCTGAGTATCGGCTGTTGACTCGTCGATGTAGAGGATCGGCACCGGCGGCTCGTCCTCCTGCACGAAATCGTTCACGCCGACGATGACCTTCGCCCGTTTTTCGACTGCCTGCTGGAAGCGGTAGGAGGCCTCCGCTACCTCCTTTTGGGGGTACCCCTGCTCAATCGCCTCGACCATACCTCCCATGCGGTCAATGGTTTCGAAATACCCCTTGGCGCCGGTTTCCATGTCCAGCGTCAAGCGCTCGAGGAAATACGACCCGCCCAGCGGATCGACGACGTTGGTCACGCCGCTCTCGTGCGCGAGGATCTGCTGCGTGCGGAGGGCCAGGGTTGCTGCCTCGGCCGTCGGAAGCGCGAGCGCCTCGTCCAGTGAATTTGTGTGCAGCGAGTTGGTGCCGCCGATCACCGCCGCCAGCGCCTGTAGCGCGGTCCGAACGACGTTGTTGTACGGCTGCTGCGCGGTCAGCGAAACGCCGGCGGTCTGCGTGTGGAATCGCAGCTTCCACGACCGTTCGTCCTTCGCACGGAACCGTTCGCGCATGACCTCGGCCCAGAGCTTCCTGGCCGCGCGGAACTTGGCGATCTCTTCGAAGAAATCGCTGTGCGAATTGAAGAAGAACGAGATACGCGGCGCGAAGTCATCGACATCGAGCCCGGCGTCGATTCCGTACTGCACGTATTCGATGCCGTCACGCAACGTGAAGGCAAGCTCCTGCAGCGCGGTCGAACCGGCTTCGCGGATGTGATACCCGCTCACCGAGACGGTGTTCCACTTCGGAACTTCCTTGGCGCAGAACGCGAAGATGTCGGTGATGAGCCGCATCGACTCGCGCGGCGGATAGATATATTCCTTCTGCGCGATGAATTCCTTCAGGATGTCGTTCTGAATCGTACCGGACAGCGCTTTCCAGTCCGCCCCCTGCTTCTCGGCGACCACGAGATACATCGCAAATATCATCGAGGCCGGCGAGTTGATCGTCATCGACGTCGTGATATCGCCGAGGGAGATGCCATCGAACAGCCGCTCCATGTCCGCGAGCGAGACGATGCTGACGCCGCATTTGCCGACTTCGCCGAGCGACAAAGGATGTTCGGGGTCGCGACCCATGAGCGTCGGCAGGTCGAACGCCACGCTCAGCCCGGTGCCCCCAGCCTGCAGGAGTGTCCTGTACCTCTTGTTGGTTTCCTCTGGAGTCCCAAACCCGGCAAACTGCCTCATCGTCCAGAGCTTGCCGCGGTAACCCGTGGGATGGATGCCGCGCGTGTAGGGATAGGCCCCGGGGTCGTTCAGGTCGCGCGCATAGTCCAGATCGGTCAGGTCATCGGGCGTGTAGAGCCTCTCGATGGGACGGCCGGAGATCGTCGTGAACGGCACGTTCCGTTCAGGCGATTTCACCAGCGCCGGTTCGAGCACATCACGCTCCCAACGCTGCTTGTCGGTGTCGGCCGTGACGCTCTTCATGCAAACTTCATTATAGCCCGCAGAGCTTCCATCTAGTTGCAGGAACGGATGTTTCGGCTTCGGAGGAGAGGAGCGGCTGGCACCCGTCGTCAGGTGCCAGCCGAGGCGCTGAGGAGCGCTAAGGGAGAACTGTCTGACAAACTCCGTATACGCGAACCGTCGTGGTCACCATGGCTGACGTGTTGTTGCGAAGCTGCACGCGCCACCCCACGGTTGGCGAGTTGTCGTACGGATGCGAGGCAATCAGGCTGAGCTGCGCGCCGCTGCCTCCGAACACTTCGAAGCCGCCACCGACCGGCTGTTTACCCGCCGGGCAGAGCACGACGAAGAAGGAAGACGTCCCGGAATTCAGCGAAGTATTCGTAAGTTCCGAGAGCACCTTCTGGTAACCGCTGACTCCGTTCTGGCCAGCCGGACCCTGCGGTCCCTGCGGTCCAAACGGCCCCATGGGCCCTTGCGGACCTTGCGGCCCCTGCACGCCCTGCGGACCAGCGGGGCCTGCGGGCCCGACAGGACCAATCGGTCCGGCCGGACCCGCATCGCCACGCTCCCCCTGCAACCCTTGGAAACCCTGAAGCCCCTGCGGCCCTGCGGGCCCGGCAGGCCCGGCAAGTCCGTCAGCCCCGGCGGGTCCAGACGGTCCCACGGGACCAGCAGGACCGACAGGCCCGACGGCACCCGCGGGCCCCACAGGCCCTGCGGCGCCCACATCACCCTTCGGACCGGCAGGTCCAGCCGGACCCACAGGTCCCGCGGGACCGGTAGCCCCCGCAGATCCGGCCGGCCCTGCAGGTCCAGCCGGCCCAGCAGGCCCAGTTGCGCCAGCGGGACCAGCAGGCCCCGTTGCGCCGGCCGGCCCAGCGGGGCCCTGCGGCCCCGGAGTTCCGCTGCCCGCCGCCTGAACCGGCGGCACGCTGACGATAGAACACGTTGCGTTCGAGCTCACTGCTGCCTCGGCCGCGCACGACCGTAAACAAGTAGGTGCCTTGCGGAACAGCGCCAGGGAACCATGCAACGAGTTCCGTGTCCGACGCGTCGAGCAAGGTCAACGGGTAGGTCTCGCAGTAAACCATCGGAGCAGAATCGCCAAAATTCTGCCCCCTCAGCACCAGGCGGTCGTTCGCTCGATCGACCGACCCACTCGTGATGACAACCTGACGTGGTTTGCCGTTCTCGCGGCCGGGACTTTTGTCCGAGCCCTTCTTGTCCGAGTTATCCGACGCGTAAGGCGTGACAACGGCAGTGAAAACTATCGCCGTAACCACACCTGCGATTCGGGTCCAGGTCACCATAGACGCCTCCACCTCAGCCGCCTGACTGAGCAATTGAGAGGCCAATGAAGGTCTTTATGGTAACACAGCTAGCTAAATACATGAACATAAAAGCTACTTAACTAGGATGTCTAATCGCAGCATCGGCCAGTGCATCTAACTGACTTTAAGTGCCATATTTAGAACTTGCGACGAACATCTCTAGGACTATTTTGGGACGCTCCGACCCGCTGCCCTCTATACTGACGCGGCATTGTTCACGGGCGCCCTCCTGGCCGGTTCACTGCTGATCACGACTGCGCAGACGCCACTCGGGGAGTTCCGCTGGGGTGGCGACGCGGAAGGCGGCAGCCCGTTCGTCGAAGCGGATCCCCGCGATCCCTCGAGACTCACGGGTTTCGACGTCGAGATTGCGGAGTTGATCGCCGGTGAACTGAATCGCCGGCCGGTCTTCATTCAGATCACGTTCACGTCACTTGATCAATCCGCTCGCAGAGGAGACTTCGAGATCGGGCTGAGCGGCATCGAGGACACGCCCGCTCGCCGGGCCGGGCTCGCGGTCACGGTCCCGTACTACGAGTTCCGTGAGGTACTCACGGTACGGCGCGGCGACGAGCAAACGTTCCGCAGCCTGGCCGATCTCCGCGGCCGCCGCGTCGCGACGCTCGGTGGGACGATCGCTTACGACCTCCTATTCGAGGCACAGCAGAGCCACGGCATCACGGCGGTGTCATACGACGACGACGTGCATCCGTACTCGGACCTGGCGATCCGTCGTGTCGACGCCGTGTTGCTCGATCACGTGCTGGCCGAGCGCGCCATGAAACGCGTCGCCGGCTTGATCACTCATCCGAACGCGATTGCCGTCGGACGATACGTGGGCGTGCTTGGGCGTGAACACACCGAGCTGCGCGATCGAATCGATGGCATCCTGCGAACGGCCATGCGCGATGGCCGACTGGAGCGGATCTTCCGCAAGTGGCACGTCTGGAACGACGATCAGCCGCGGCTGTACGCGTGAGGTACTCTCAGCCTCTCACGAGGATCCGGCACGCGGGCGAACGATGCCTGGTGAGGCGTCGGACACGCAGGCTTCGACCCTCGCGGTCATTCGTCGCTACCTGCCTGCCTTGCTGCGTGCGGCCCTGATCACGCTGGTGCTCTCGGTGGCGGCAATGGGTCTTGCCGTCGCGCTCGGCGTGACGATCGCGACCGGGCGCGTGTATGGTGGCCGATTCGTGCGCCTGATGCTGACGGGATACGTCGAAGTCATCCGCGGCACGCCGCTCCTCCTGCAGCTGTTCGTGATCTACTACGGACTCGCGGACGTCATCCGGCTCCCGGCATTCGCGGCCGCGCTACTGGGGCTCGGTCTCAACTACGCCGCCTATGAGAGCGAAATCTATCGCGGCGCGCTGGAGGCCATCCCTCGCGGTCAGCTCGAAGCCGCGCGCGTCCTTGGTTTCACCGAGCTGCAGATCCTGAGGCTGGTACGCGGGCCGCAGGCCTTTCGCCTGGCCCTCGCACCGATGACCAATGACTTCGTCGCCATGCTGAAAGACTCGTCACTCGTATCGGTGTTGACGGTGATGGAGCTCACGAAACAGACGCAGATCTTCGCGACCAATATCGGCTCGTGGGTCATCCCCGGCCTGCTCTGCGCGGCGCTGTATCTTGCGATGTCGCTGCCGCTGGCCCACCTGGCCAGGCGGCTCGAACGGCGATGGAAGGCGCCAAGCCTGTGACCCTGGCCCTGCAGACGCGCGATCTCACCCTGTGCCGAGGTACCCGCACCGTGCTCGCCGGCGTCGATCTCGCCGTCTCGCGCGGGGAAATCGTGGCGCTGATGGGACTGTCAGGAGCCGGGAAGTCGACGGTCCTTCGAATGGTTGCCGGGCTCGAACAATTGCAGAGCGGCGCGATCCATCTCGATGAGGTGATCGTCAGCCCGAACGCCCACACCGGCCGATCGCAGTTGCGATCGAAGGTCGGTCTGGTATTTCAGTCACATTGCCTCTTCGAGCATCTCACCGCTCTCGACAATGTCTGCCTGGCGCTCGTGCACGTCCAGCGCATGCCCTATCCCAGTGCCGCGGCGCGTGCGCGGGCGTTGCTCGACGAACTGGGCGTGGGCGAACGGGCCACCGCCTGGCCGCGCGAACTGTCCGGCGGCGAGGCGCAACGGGTCGCCATCGCTCGCGCGCTGGCCATGGACCCGCCCTTGCTGCTGCTCGACGAACCGACCGCATCTCTCGATCCGGCCCGCCGCAACGAGCTGGGCCAGCTGCTTCGAGGCCTCGCCGAAGGCGGTCGGGCGCTGCTGCTCACGTCGCACGACGATGACTTCGTGACCGACTACGCGACGCGCGTGGCCATCCTGGCGGCCGGACGCATCGTCGAGCACGGCGATCCGCGGCGGGTGCTGACGAATCCCGAGCACGATGCCACGCGTGAGCTGCTGCGCGTCGAGCGCACCCAGCGACGGCCGATCAAGTAGACGGCGACGGCTTGACTTCGCCGTTTCGGGCACAGTAGCTTGATCTGTTTCGAGTCCAGTCGACGTGCCCGAACGTGCCGGACATCTCTGGCCATTCGCGCAAGCCGACGACCCTTGAGCTGCTGAGAGGAGTCACATGGAAGGCGGCGGCAGCATTTTCAACGCAATGCTCCAGGAGTTCGACGGTGCGGCCCGTCTGTTGGGCCTCGACCCTGGCATCTGGAAGATCCTCACGAGCCCCAAGCGACAGATCACCGTGGCCTGCCCGGTGCAGATGGACAACGGCGAAATCGAAGTCTTCACGGGCTATCGCGTGCAATACAACATCACGCTCGGTCCGGCCAAGGGAGGCATCCGCTACCATCCGGACGTCACGCTCGATGAAGTCACGGCACTGGCCGCCTGGATGACATGGAAGTGCGCCGTGGCGCACGTACCCTTCGGCGGCGGAAAAGGCGGCGTGATCTGCGATCCGACACGCATGTCGCGTCGCGAGCTCGAGGCGCTTACCCGCCGCTACGTCGCCGAGATCATCGATGCGATCGGTCCGGACAAGGACGTGCCCGCGCCCGACGTGAACACCAACGATCAGATCATGGCGTGGGTGATGGACACCTACAGCATGCACGTCGGTTACACCGCAACGGCGGTGGTCACCGGCAAGCCGATCGAGATGGGCGGATCGCTCGGCCGCCGCGAAGCCACCGGGCGCGGTGTCATGATCGTCACTCGCGAAGCCGCCAAACACCTCGGCCTCGATATCAAGAACGCAACGGTTGCCGTTCAGGGATTTGGCAACGTCGGATCGGTGTCAGCCGATCTGTTGTCGAAGCTCGGCGCGCGTGTGGTTGCCGTCACCGACTGGAAGGGTGGCGTCTACAACAGAGACGGTCTCGACATCGCCAAGATGATCGACTACGCGCGGCAGCACAAGACGATCGAAGGCTTCCCCGGCGGCGAGCCGATCGAAAACGAGCAGCTGTTCGAATTGGAGGTCGACATCCTGGTGCCGGCGGCGCTCGAGAATCAAATCACGATGGACAACGCGCCGGTCATCAAAGCCAAGATCATTGCCGAAGGAGCCAACGGTCCGACCACACCCGAAGCGCACCGGCATCTTCACGAACGCGGGATCTTCGTGATCCCGGACATCCTCGCCAATGCCGGCGGAGTGACGACGTCGTACTTCGAGTGGGTGCAGGACCGGCACGGCTATTTCTGGGAAGAAGACGAGGTCAACCGGCGGCTCGAGGCGAAGATGGTCGAGGCCTTCAAGGACGTTCTCCAGATGTCCCTGAAGTACAAGACCGACATGCGGACGGCCGCCTACATCGTCGCGATCAACCGCGTGGCCACGGTGACGCGCATGCGAGGCATGTACGCCTGAAGAAAGGACGAAGGACGAAGGAAGAAGGAAGAAGTCGATTTCTTCCTATCGTCCGACTTTGAAGGCTACCAGCTCCTGTGCGGTGCCGGAGTTGCTCGCCGCGTTCATTTCGATCAGGTAGTCGCCCGCGGGCAGCGACGAGAGCGGCAGTTCGAGCTCCACTGTGCCAGCGGCGCCAACCTGCAACGGAAGATCCGCCATCTTCTGGCCGCCTCTGTTCAACAGCCGCGCGGTAACCGTTGGCGCGGCGCCGCCCGGCGTATAGGCATCGGCGCGGATGAGCAAGCGCTCGGTCCTCGAGAACTCACGCTCGGTCGTCGGTATCGACGTGGGGTTGGCTTTGATGAGTGCGAGATCCCGCACGGTGCGTCCTCTGAAGACCCTCGCCGTACCGAATGACACCTCGACTTTCGTGAAGTCGGGAAGTGTCAGATCGCGCGTCAGCGAATCGATGACCTGACCGCGCCGGCCTTCCACTGAGATGCGCAGCTGAAGCTGTCCCGGCGGCGCCTCGAACGTCACCGCGGAACCCGCCGGAGCCGTCGCTGCAGTCGCCGCCGCGGCGTCACTCGGTGGCGGCGGCGGTGGTGCGGCGGGCACGGCGATATCCCCTTCCGGTATTCGTCCGCGGAACAGCGGCGAGCCATCGGTCGCCGAGGCTATCAGCGAGACGCGGGCGGCGGGCTCAGTTTCGCGACGCTCACCGAGCGCTGGAGGAACGGGTTCCCAGGCAAACGTCACGCGGGTGAGCCCGTTGTCCCCCTTCCCCGTTCCGATCCAGAAGCGGGCGGGACGGCCTCGGGCCGGCTCCGCAATCTTGTTGAGCGCGGCGGTCACGGCTGGTGGTGCTTCCGGCTTTGGTGGGGCCAACGCTTTCGCGGCATCGGCGGCCGTGAACGCCCAGTAGCCCTTCCGCGCACGTACGTCGACGCCGCGGCGCGCCACCTTCACTTCGATCTTGTGGAACTTGCCGTCGGTCGGCGCCTGCGTCGACGTGTAGCCAAGCAGGTAGTACGCGCTGGCGTCGCGGATGATCTGCTGCATCCCGACCGCGAGATCGTTGCGGTTCAGAATGGCGCGCCCGTCCGTGTTGTCGGCCATCACCCTGAGTGTGTCGAGGGAAGCGTTCAAAGCCCGGCGATCGGTGTTCTGACCCACCGCTTCGTTGATGTCGTACTCGAAAGCCCCGAGACCGCGCGGATCGACCGGGTAGATCGAGGTGTTCTGACGGTTCGCGATCTCGAACACGTCGCGCATCTCGCTATTCAGATCGACGGTGTTGTAGAACTCCTGACGATCGTTGGCCACGTCGGGCGTGACTCGGCCCCGTGCCGGGTTGGCCAGCCCTGGCATCGCGGCGACCGGATCGTTCAGCTGTGGCGGCAGCGTACTGGTGAATCCCTCGCTGACCCATATCACCGACTTGCGGCCCTCGCGAAGACCTCCCATCCGGATGGCGGCAGCCTTGAGCGCGCCCATGGTGATTTGATTGCGGATGCGCTCCACCGTGACGGCCGGATAAAAGGCGTACTGCTCCTCGAACGGGTTGCGCGGGCGGTAATCGAACTTGCGTCCCTCGAAGCGCTCGATCGCCCCCATCAGCGCGCCCTTGTCGCGCGAGAACCGAATGTCCGCGACCGGCGTCAGCGGGTACATCAACGCGACCATGTCCGCAGGACCCAGCTGATTCTGGATGAAGTCGAAGAGCGGCTTGCGCACCCCCATCGCATTGCCGCGGCGGACGTGATAATCGTCGAGCAGGATGACGAACAGACGGATGTCCGGCCGTGCCGCCTCGCGCTCTTCGTCGTAGTCGTTGCGGATTGACGACATCGGGCGATCGGTCGCCTGTGTGATGTTGTCGATCTTGATGACGGAGAACGACTCGACCTTTTGTGGCTTGCCATCCTCGCTGACGCTGAAATCCTCGGCTTTCAGATCCCCAACCGGCTGACCTTTACCGTCCGACACGATGACGTCGACGCGAACGAAATTGATGCCGCTGCGAATCGGCGGCTGCTGGGTCCGCTCCGGCTGCTGCCCGGCAGGAGGCTGCTGGGCCGGCGGTGCCGGCGATTGAGGCTGCTGGGCGGTCGGCGACGGCTCTTGCGGTGTCGGCTGTTGGCCACTCACCGCAAGCACGCTGGCCACGAGCACGAAGCCAGCGAGGCCAAAGACGGAAGGACGTTGATGGACGCCGCGCATGCGCATGTGCTTTGGACGTCGCGCTACAGCGGACAGCCTTGACGGCTGTCGCACCAGGAACGCGAGGAAAGGCTTACCGTGGACGCCGAGGCGATTCTCGACCGAATGATAACATTGGGCGTTTCCCGCCGGAGGTTAAACCCGTCATGCCCCAAATCGCTGATTCCAGCCCGCCATTGACGGAATTTGCCGAGGACGAGCGGATATTTCGAGATACGGTCCGATCATTCGCCGAAGCGCAGGTGCAACCGCTCGTGCGGGAAATGGACGAGCAGGCGACAATCCCCCGCCACCTCATCGATCAGCTGTTCGAGCTCGGTGTGATGGGAATCGAGGTCCCCGAGACCTACGGTGGATCCGGTGGCCGCTTCTTCCACGCCGTGCTCGCTGTCGAGGAGCTTTCACGGGTCGATCCGTCGGTTGGCGTGCTCGTCGACGTTCAGAACACACTCGTCGTCAACGCACTGCTGCGCTGGGGAACGGAAGACCTCCGGCAACGTTACTTGCCGCGACTTGCTGCCAACGCCGTCGGCGCCTATGCGCTCTCCGAAGCCGGCTCGGGCAGCGATGCCTTCGCGCTCACGACACGCGCGCAACCGGACGGCGACGATTTCCTTCTCACAGGACGCAAGCTGTGGATCACGAATGCCAACGAGGCGGACATCTTCATCGTGTTCGCCACGGTGGATCCGGATGCCGGCTACCGCGGCATCACGGCATTCGTGGTCGAGCGGGACTTTCCCGGATTTACGGTGGGAAAAAAGGAAGACAAGCTCGGCATCCGGGCGAGCAGCACGTGCGAACTGGTTCTGGACGACTGCCGAGTACGGCGGGCGAACGTCCTCGGCGAGGTCGGCAAAGGGTACAAAACCGCAATCGAGACGCTGAACGAAGGACGCATCGGGATCGGCGCGCAGATGGTCGGGCTGGCGCGCGGCGCGCTGGACGCGACGGTCACTTACACAAAAGAGCGGAAACAGTTCGGCAAAGCCATCGCCGAGTTCCAGGCTGTCCAGCATCAGATCGCCCGGGCCGCCGTCGAGCTGGAGGCCGCCAGGCTCACGGTTTACAACGCGGCGCGGCTGCGCGATGCCGGCCGTCCGTTCCTGACCGAGGCGGCTATCTGCAAGATTTTTTCATCCGAGGCGGCGGAGCACATCGCCTCGCTCGCCGTCAATTTGTTCGGCGGCAACGGATTCGTGAAGGAATATCCTGTCGAGAAGTTTTACCGCGACGCAAAAATCGGGCAGATTTACGAAGGCACGTCGAATCTCCAGCTGCAGACAATCGCCAAGCAGCTGCTTGGATGACGCGCGAGCGGAAGACACGCAAATATCTGCGCGCTAACCTCGCGACGGCGGCTCATCGAAGCCGCCCAATACCCGGTACGCGGGCGACTCGACGGGTCTGAGCCGCTCGTAGGTATACGGACCGCCCGTCCACCAGTCCGGTTGCTGGTAGTGACGCCGCGTGTCGTAAGCCCACGTCGTGGCGTCCTCGGGTGGCTCCTCAGGACAGCACGCCTGCGCCGTGCGCGCCTCGAACGCACGCAGGTCATCATCGCTGAACTCTCCAAACCGCCCTTCTTCGAATTCCGGATATTGCTGAAGACGTTCTCTCGTGATGTCGAGCGTCAACGCACGGCGCGCCAGATCGATCACGGCGTGGCCGATTGGGGCGAGGAAGCGCCTCGACCGGAACCATCCACCGGAGTCGACGACCACATACAAGAGCCGGCCGGAAGCCAGATCGACGATGAAGCCGTTCACGTCACCCAGCTTCTCCCCGTCGCGTCCGCGGACATCGAGGCCGTCAAAATCGACGACACTGTCGTCGACATCATCAGCGTCGAGGTAGCGCAACCGTGCGGCGTATGATGCGCGTTCCATGGGTTTTCCTCCGTACCAGCCGACCTCGACCAAGCCTCTAAGCAAGGAGGTGACCAACTGGGGAACTGGGGAACTGGGGAACTGGAGAGCTGGGGAACTGGGGAGCTGGGGAACTGGAGAGCTGGGGAACTGGAGAGCTGGGGAAGCTGGAGAGCTGGGGCAAGCTGGAGGCTGGAAGCTGGAGGCTGGAAGCTGGAGGCTGGAGCTGGAGGCTGGAAGCTGGAGGCTGGAGCTGAAGGGCTGTTAAGAAAGGATGTGCTCGGCGATGACCATGCGCTGGACTTCGGAAGTGCCCTGGTAGATTTCCGTGGCCCGTGCATCGCGGAACAAACGTTCGACGAGCGATCCGCGGCTGTAGCCGATCGACGCGAGAATCTGCAATGCCTTGTCCGCGGCTCGATGCGCCGCTTCCGATGCGAGCAGCTTCGCCATCGCGGCATCGAGGGTTGAGGCGCCGGGCGCCATGTCACCGTCCATTTGTCGGTTGCGGGTATCGGCCGCTTTCAACATCAGCATGCGCGCCGCATCCAGTTCCGTGGCCATGTCGGCGAGCATGAATTGAATGGCCTGGTAGTTCCCGAGTGGCTGACCGAACGTCTCGCGGGTTTTTGCATGCGCGATCGCCGCGTCCAGCGCCGCCTGTCCGAGACCCAGCGCCTGTGCGGCAATCGCCACCCGGCCACCGTCGAGCGCCCACATCGCGATGCGGAATCCTTCGCCGGGACCTCCGAGCATCGCGTCTGCGCCGACGCGGACGCCCTTCAGCTCGAGATCCACGCATCCCAGTCCACGCACGCCGAGCGAATCCGCGCCCGGCGCACGCGTCACTCCCGGAGTGTCAAATGGGATGAGGAATGCGCTGACTCCGCGGCCCCTGACGCCGGGCTGCGTCGACGCGAATACCACTGCCACGTCAGCCGCGTGCGCGTTGGCCACCCACACTTTCCTACCGGTTATCGTGTACCCGCGATCGTCGAGTCGGGCCACCGTCTTCTGATTGGCAGCGTCCGAACCTGCCTGCTCCTCGGATAGTGCAAACGCGCCGATCGCCTGTCCGCTCGCGAGGCGAGTCAGCCAGATTTCCTTCTGCGTGGACGTGCCGAAGCGTTCGAGCGGCTCGACGACCAGCGAGTTCTGCACCGCCAGGATGACGGCGAGGGTGGCGCTGGCGCGGGCGACGGCTTCGATGGCCAGAGCGTAGGTCAGGTAGTCACGACCGCCGCCGCCTTGATCTCGAGCAACGGTGACGCTCGCCAGGCCGAGCGTAAATGCCTCGCGAACCAAGTCGGTGGGAAACGTTCCCGATTGATCGATCGACGCGGCGGCCGGCGCAACGCGCGCACGCGCGAAATCGGCCACGCGATCGACGAATGCGCGCTGCTCCTCGGTGAGCTCGAAATCCACAAAGAAAGGATGAAGGAAGAAGGACGAAGGATGAAGTGTTTTTTTAACGGGCGAGGCGCTCGAAGATGGGCCGGAGTCTCTCCGCCGTCTGCGGAAGCTCCTCGGGCAGCACTCGGGTCTGGCCAATGACGGTCATGAAATTGGTGTCGCCGTTCCAGCGCGGAACGACGTGGATGTGCAGGTGATCGAGGATTCCAGCGCCCGCCGGCTTGCCCAGGTTGATGCCGACGTTCATGCCGTGCGGGGCATAGGCCTCGCCCAATGACACTTCCGCTCGCTGCGTCAGCTCGATCATCTCGCAGAGCTCTTCGTGCGTCGCGGCAGCGAGCGACGCAATGTGGCGATTCGGGACCACCATCAGGTGGCCGTTATTGTAGGGATACAGGTTGAGGATGACGAAAGAAGTCGAGCCGCGGAACACGATCAGGGACTCCGCATCGGGCGAGGACTGCGCGGCGCAGAACACGCACGCGTCCGACTTGGCGCCGCCGGTCACGTAGAGCAGGCGCCACGCGCTCCAGAGGTGATCCATGTCAGTCACCCGTAGCGCGGGACTTGAGTCCCGCGTCTTTAGCCGCGGCGCTGAAGCGCCGCGCTACGGGCGCGCCCATCAGACGCCGGCGATGTCGGGGTCGGCGGCAATGGGCGGTGTCGCCGCCACGTTGCCCGCCGCATCCGGCTCGCGGTTGATCAATTCCTTGAGTTCCTTGCCCGGCTTGAAATACGGAACCTTCTTCGGCGGCACGTCCACTTTGTCGCCCGTCTTCGGATTGCGTCCCTTGCGCGGTTCGCGTCGCCGTAGCCGGAAGCTTCCAAACCCGCGCAGCTCGATCTTCTCACCGCGATGCAGCGCATCGATGATGCTCTTGAACACGGTGTCGACGATGACCTCGGAGTGCTTCTTGGTCAGGTCGGACACACGCGACACTTCCTCGACGAGCTCCGCTTTGGTCATGCTCCCGGTGTTCATTGTCGCTCCCCTTTGTGCACGTGCCACGTGCTAAGTGCCAGCGTTGCTCAGTGCCAGCGTGCTGAGTGCGAACGTGCCATGTGCCAACGTGCACATCGCACGTAGCACGTCGCATCGATCGCACGTGCTCAGCCCTGGTGCTTGAAGTGATCTCCGAGTGTCACTTCCTGCCGACCCGTGGTCTCCGTATACGCCTCCCAATCGGCGCGGAACTCGTCGTTCTTCAGCGCGCGAATGCTGAGGCCGACCTTCCGCTCCGATGGAATGAGCTTGATGATCTTCATCTGGTAGCTCTCGCCGACCTTCAGCTCGAGCTTCTCTTCTTTGCCCGCGTGATGCGAGTCGTCGAACTCCGACACGTGGATCAGCCCTTCGATGCCTTCCGCCAGCTCCACGAACGCGCCGAAGTTCGTCAACCGTACGACCTTCCCCTCGACGAGATCGCCGACGTTGTGCTGTGAGAAGAACTCGTCCCACACATCGGTCTGAAGCTGTTTCAGCCCCAGAGACAGCCGCTGGTTCTCGGCGTCGATGTTGAGGACCATGGCCTCCACGCTGTCACCCTTCTTGAGGACCTCCGACGGGTGCTTCAGCCGCTTGCTCCAGGACATGTCCGAGATGTGAATCAGCCCGTCGATGCCCTCCTCCACTTCGACGAACGCCCCGAACTCGGTGAGGTTGCGCACCTTGCCGGTGATCGTCGTGCCAATCGGATAGCGCTCGGTCAGCTCGTGCCACGGATTGCTCTCGACCTGCTTCAAGCCGAGCGAGATGCGGCGGGCGCCGGGATCGACGCCGAGCACCATCGCATCGACGGTGTCGCCGACGTTGAGGATCTTCGACGGGTGCTTGACGCGCTTGCTCCACGACATTTCGCTGACGTGAATCAGGCCTTCGACCCCAGGCTCGAGCTCGACGAACGCGCCGTAGTCGGTGAGGCTCACGACCTTGCCGCCCATGCGCGCGCCGACTGGATACCGCTCGATGACATTCGACCAGGGATCGTTCTTCAACTGCTTGTGGCCGAGAGAGACGCGCTCGGTCGACGGGTCGTACTTGAGGACGATCACATCGATCTCGTCGTTGACCTTGAACAGCTCCGACGGGTGGGAGACGCGCCCCCATGACATGTCGGTGATGTGCAGCAGGCCATCGATCCCGCCCAGATCGATGAAAGCACCGTAATCGGTGATGTTCTTGACCACGCCGGTGAGGACTTTGCCCTCGGCCAACGTGTCGAGCGTGTGCTTCTTCTTCTCCGCGTTCTCCTCTTCGAGGAGCACTTTGCGAGAGAGCACGATGTTGCCGCGCTTCTTGTTGACCTTGATGACGCGCATCCGCAGCTCTTGGCCGCGCAGGGCGTCCAGATTTCTGACAGGACGAACGTCGATCTGCGATCCGGGGAGGAACGCGCGGACTCCGATGTCCACGGCCAGCCCACCCTTGATGCGTTCGATGACGCGACCGATGACGACCTTCCGCTCGGCGTAGGCCTTCTCGACCTCGTCCCAGATTTTCATCTTCTCGGCTTTTTCGCGCGAGAGGACGACGTAGCCTTCGCGGTCTTCCGTACGCTCGAGCAGCACGTCCACCGTGTCGCCCGGCTGTACCGTGATCTGTCCCGTCTCGTCGACGAACTCGTCCACGGGGATGATGCCCTCGGACTTGTAGCCGACATCAACGATGACTTCCGATGGTGTCACCTTGAGGACGGTGCCCTTGACGACCTCGCCTTCCGCGATGTTGCGGAAGCTGCTATCGTAAAGGTCCAGAAGGCGTGCGTATTCTTGTGGATCAACCTGATCGTCGAGCGGGGAGAATCCCGATGACTTCTCAGCGGTCCCGAGTGCGCCACCTCCTTTGATAGTGTTCTGCTGCCGATTGTCTGTTGCCATGCTGAAGTCGGTCCTCCTCGATCGAACGTCTGCCGGATTGCAGCTCCGGCGGGCTGTAGTATGGAATCGCTTGTGTCGCGATAAGCAATAGAAGATACATCACTTAGGGGAAAGCAGTCAATCTCAGCCGGAGCCTCCGACATGGCGAAAAAGACCCGCAGATCGGCGCGGAAGGCCACCAGTTCCCGGAAGGCGAAAAGGGCACGCCCAACGCCGTCGAAGAAGCGTGCCGGAGCCAAGCGTCGGGTGAGTGCCCAAAGTCGAGTCAGCCAGCGAAAGACGGCCCGGACAAAGACGACAAAGACCTCGAAGCCTAACCGGAAGGCCCCGGCCGTCAGGCGTGCCAAGCCGCGTCGCGGCGGAACGGGCCGCGAGGAAACGCTGGCCCAGACGCCGGAAACCGGTCGGTCCCGCCGCGGACCCACCAATCCGATGCCCACCAAGCGGTCGACTGGCACCCCCTCCGGGGCAGGCACCATCCGCCGGGCGCCCGGTCTCGAGCGAGCTCGGCGTCAGCTGCGCGAGGTCGACGAGACCGTGCCCAGCCCTCCCTCGAGCCTGGACCCGAACCGGCGGACGGCCTCGGCAGCGAGATCCGGGCGACAGGAGCTCCGCGAATCCCTGCGCGAGCATCACGAAACCAGTCCCGAACTGACGGGAGGCGACGTCGACGCCGACTGGGAAGATGCTTATTCAGTAGGGGACGAGGCGCCTGGCGGCGACAACCCGACTCCCGATCAGGATCGCGTCGACGACATTGGCAAGGCGCTCGGCGTGGAGTACCAGGACAACGAGCCGCTCAAGGGTTCAGACAAACTGGCAGAGCGCGATCGTCATCGCTGGGAGCTCGATCCCGCGTCGTCGGAGGATTATCCGGATCGAGATTGATTCGACAGCATCGCCCGTAGCGCGGAGCTTTAGCTCCGCGTCAGTGACGCTGCCGCAGCCGTGACGCGGGACTAAAATCCCGCGCTACGGGTGTCACGGTGTCACTCTCCGATTGAATAGAGACTCTTGTAGCCTCTCAGATACATCTCCCCGTCCACCAACGCAGGCGACGCATCGAAGCGATCGTCGAGCTTGTTGGTCGCGAGAGCCTCCATGGTCGGTCCATGCTTGAAGACGACCGTCGTCCCCTCCTGCCCCAGGACGTAGATCCGGCCCGCCGCCCCCACAGGCGAAGCGAATACGTTGCTCGGTAGTCCTTCGATACGTTGCGCCTGGTAGTGCGGCTTGCCGGTCTTGGCCTCGAATGCGCTGATGAGCGCGTTGTTGCTTTTCAGGAAATAGAGAATCCCGTCGTAGAGCAGCGGCGATGGCACATAGGGCGTATCGCGGTCCAGCGTCCAGGCAATGGCCGGCGTTCCGGTGATGTCCCCCTTCGCCTCGCCGAGTCGAACGGCTTTCAACGCATTGCCGCGAAAGCCGCTCATCAGATAGACGAAGCCGTCCGCCGCCACCGGCGACGGAATCGGGTTCATCGTCAAGCCGCCCGTTTCCCAGATCACTTTTCCGGTCTCGGCGTCGTACGCCCGCACGCCGCGCATCGCCCCGGTTACGACCTGGGCGCGTCCCTCGTGTTCGACGACGAGCGGCGTTGCCCAGCTGTCGATCTCGTCGCGTTTGGTGCGCCAGATTTCCTCACCCGTCCGCTTGTTGAGCGCGACGATGAACGATTCGGCCTGATGATCCCAGACGACGAACAGCTTGTCCTTGTAGAGCGCCGGCGTCGATCCTTCGCCGAACTCGTTGCGCATGCGCTTGTCGCCGAGGTCTTTCTGCCACACCGGCTTGCCGTTCATGTCGTAGGCGTAGATGCCGCGCGACTCGAACGACGCGATGATGTGCTCGCCATCCGTCAGAGCCGATGGGGACGCCATCGTGCCGAATTCCTGGTGAGTGCCTTCGTGCGGCGCCTCCTCCTTCGCTGTCTGCTGCCAGACGACTTTGCCATCCTTGCGATTGAGCGCCATGACCAGGAAACGATGCACGCCGCGGGCGCCGGCCGCGCGCTCGGCCGGCACGGCCGTCAGGACGTAAACGTGGTTGCCCCAGACAACCGGCGAGGCCGAACCTCGACCGGGCAGCTCGACCTTCCACCGGACGTTCTTCGTTTCGCTCCACTCCGTGGGCGGCTGCGCGGTCGGTGATGTGCCTGTGTTCAGAGGGCCCCGCCATGTCGGCCAGAATTTCTGGCCGCTTCCGCTCGCCGTTGTCGGACGCTGAGCAGTCGTCTGGGCAGTGGCGAGCGTCAGGACGGCAAGGGTCAAACTGATCGGTAATCTGAGCACGCGGATCCCTCCTGAGGGCTCTTTACGCCGCCGGCGGGTTCAGCGTTTCGGCAGGGCGCGAACGATTTTCAAGACGCGATCGACGACGGCTTCGATTGGCTGATCCGTTGTTTCGATGTGGATGGCGTCGGACGCCTGCGCCAGCGGCGAGTCGGCGCGCGTGGCATCGCTGCGGTCGCGCTCGGCCAGAGCGGTCGCGACTTCACTGATGACGCGAGGGGCGGAAGCCGCATGCGCCGGATCGCTTGCCCGGCGCTTCGCCCGCTCCTCCGGAGATGCGTCGAGATACACCTTCACGTCGGCGTCCGGGAAGACCACGGTGCCGATGTCCCGGCCCTCCATCACGACGCCGCCGGCGGCGCCCATCAAACGCTGTTTGGCGACGAGCACGCGGCGGACGGCGGGAAGACGCGCCACCGCCGCCGACGCGCGATCGATCTCGGGAGTCCGAATCGCACGCGTCACGTCGTGACCGTCGACGAGCACGCGCTCGTCATCGAGACTGAAGCGGGCGCGTTCACCGAGCAGCGCGATCGCCGGCTCGTCGTGCAGACCGACACCCTCGTGGATGGCCAGCCAGGCCACGGCGCGATACATCGCGCCGGTGTCGATGTGGCGATAGCGCAGCTTGGCCGCGACGGCGCGCGCGATCGTTCCCTTCCCGGCACCGGAAGGACCGTCGATGGCGATGATCAGCGGGTCCATTGTCACTGCCACGTATATTATCCCGGCGATGCGCTGGCCCCGAAAGTCCGTCCTCGATCGCGGCGACAGCCGCGGTAATCGTCTTCGCCGGGGTTGTCGCGGCCGACGATTACATACGCGCTGCCGAATTCGTCATCCGCGCGTCAGGCATGCAGGGCATGCCGCGCCGGATCGCCGACTTCCGCCTGCAGCCGGTCGGTGACGAGCGTCTCACGGTGCCGTGGCGTGGCGGTGAGCTGCCGGCGCGCCGCTATCGTCCGTTCTTGCCTTCCGAGCGCCCCATCCTCCTCGTTCCCGGCGTGCACGCGGCCGGCGTCGATGAGCCCCGTCTCGACGGCTTCGCGCGCAACCTTGCCGCGCTCGGCCACCCGGTTGTTGCCGTCGGCTTGCCCGATCTGGCGCGCTACCGCATCACACCCCAGTCGACGGACATGATCGAGGATGCGGCGCGCTGGCTCAGCGCCCAGCCCACAGGGAGCTCCGCGCCCGAGGCCATCGGGATCGTGGGAATCAGCTTCGGCGGCGGCTTGTCGATCGTCGCGGCGTCGAGACTGCCCAGCGTCGCCTGGGTGCTGTCGTTCGGCGGCCATGGCGACCTGCCCCGAACGCTGCGCTATCTCTGCACCGGGATACAGCCGGACGGCGTGCGCCGCCCGCCCCACGATTACGGCGTCGTCATCATTCTGCTCGGCGCAGCCGAACGTCTGGTACCCGCCGATCAGGTCGAGCCGCTGCGAACGGCCATCCTGACGTTTCTCGAAGCCTCTCATGTCGACATGGTCGACAAGCCACGAGCTGCTGGTATCTTCGAACGGGCGCGGACAATGACCGCTGATCTTGGCGAACCCGCACGAACGCTGATGACCTACGTCAACACGCGCGACGTGGACCATCTCGGCCCGGCGCTGTTGCCGCATGTATCTGCAATGAGCGACCCGGCGTTGTCGCCGGCGAAGTCCGCGCCCCCGGCGGGCACGGTCTACCTGCTGCACGGCACGGACGACAACGTGATTCCGGCGGTGGAATCAGCGCTGCTGGCCGAAGACCTGAAGCGGCGTGGCGGACGTGTGTATCAGCTGGCGACGCCGCTCATCACGCACGCCGAGGTCGACCGGACGCCGACCGCGATGGAGGTCTGGAACCTCGTTCGCTTCTGGGCGGGCCCTTTGTAGGTGTGTCGCCTGCCCGTTTGAGTTGTGCGATTTCCCGATCGGTGAGATCGCGGAACTCACCGGGACGGATGCGTTCGTCGCTGATAGGTCCTATCCTCACGCGTTTGAGACGGATGACGGGATGCCCTATCGCATCGCACATGTTCCGCACCTGGCGGTTGCGCCCTTCGTGAATCACGACAGACAGTACCGCCTGTGAACCATCCTCACCGTCGAACACTTTCTCGAGCGTGACTTCTGCCGGAGCCGTGCGGCGGCCCTCGAGCATGATGCCTCGCGCAAGGCGCTCGAGCGCGTGATGATCGGGCACGCCGCGGACGCGAACCTGATACTCGCGTGCCACGCCGTGCCGCGGGTGCGTGAGCCGTGCCGCGAGATCCCCGTCGCTCGTGAGCAACAGCAGACCTTCCGAGTCGTAGTCGAGGCGGCCGACGGGATAGACGTAATCGCGGACGCCCCCCTTGGTCAGCAGATCGATGACGGTCGGTCGCTGCTGGGGATCCGAGCGCGTCGTGATGTAGCCACGCGGTTTGTAGAGGAGGATGTAGCGGCGCCTCGACGCCGGCTTTACGCGCCGCCCGTCGACGCGGACGTCATCGCTTTCCGGGTCGGCCTTCGTTCCAAGCTCCGTGACGGTCCGGCCGTTGAGCGAGACCCGGCCCTCGCGAATGAGATTCTCCGCTGCACGACGGGAGGCGATCCCGGCGGCTGAGAGGATCTTCTGAAGGCGTTCGGGCATCATCAGATCTCCGGCTGAAGCCGGAAGCCACGAGATTGTCGAAGACGAGGCCGTGGCTTCCGCCTTTAGGCGGAAGCTCCTCAATGCACCGTTTTGTCCTGATCGTTGGCAACGCCCACCGGCACTTCTTCTTCCTGTTCCGGCGCACCGTCGAACGGCAGCTCCGCGGGTGCCGTGGCGGACTCGGCGAGCGCAGTCGGCAGCTCGAAGCCGAGCGCATCCGCCATCTCTTCGACCTTCGGAAGATCGGTGATGTCGTTCAGGCCGAACCGTTCGAGAAACTCCCGCGTCGTGGCGTACATGAACGGCCGTCCGACGACCTGCTTGCGACCCACCGTCTTGATCAGACGTCGCTCGACGAGCGTCGAGAGGACGCCGCCGCTGCTGCTCACGCCGCGGATTTCGGCGATCTCGGGTGCGGTAATCGGCTGCTTGTAGGCGATCACCGCCAGCGTCTCGAGCGCCTGCACCGAAAGCTTCTGCGTCGTCCGCTCGTGGAACAGCTTTCGTACCCACTCGTGCAGCTCGGTGCGAGTGACGATCTGAAATCCGCCGGCCACCTCCACGATCTGCAGACCGCCCGGACGATCGTAGTCGGCGCGTAACGCCGCAAGAGCCGCGTCCACATCTTCCCTGGGCTCGCCATCGAGCAATCGGTAGAGTGTCTTCGGCGTCAGCGGTTCGGGAGACGCGAATAACAAGGCTTCGACGATCGGTTTCAGATGGTCGGACACGGTGATTACCTCGAGCTGGCTTCGGGATCGCCCAGGGGTCTCGGTGCATCGGCCGGACGCGCGCGCTTGTAAACGCGAATCGGGCCGACGGCGTTCGTTTGGAACACGCGAATCAGTTTCAGCCTGATCATCTCCAGCAGCGCCAGAAACGTGACGATCATGCCGGCCCGGCTGCGGACGTCCGTGAAGAGATCCTCGAAACCACAGGCTTCGGTCTCCGAGAGCTGGGCCAGCAGCTGCTCGATCCGGGTTTCGATGGGGATCTGTTCGCCGGGCAAGTACGCGGCCGGCCGCTGCTTGGAGCGTTCGATGACCGAGCGAAACGCGCTGATGAGGCTGAATAGATCGACTTCGATCTCCGGTTCCGGCGACTCGCCGGCAATCTCAGCGATCGGCCCGTCGGGGCGCGTCCATTGCGCGCTGCGCACGGTCTCGCGCTCGTGCAGGAGCTCGGCCGCCGCCTTGAACTTCTGATGCTCGAGCAGCCGGCGAATGAGCGCGTCGCGGGGATCCTCCTCGGGATCTTCCTGGGCCGGATCGGGACGCGGCAACAGCGTGCGTGACTTGATGTGAATCAGCGTGGCCGCCATCACCAGGAACTCACCGGCGACATCCAGGTTCATCTCCTGCATCAGGTCGATGTACTCGAGGTACTGATGCGTGACGAGCGCGATCGGGATGTCGTAGATGTTCACCTCGTGTTTCTTGATGAGGTGCAACAGGAGGTCGAGCGGTCCTTCGAAGTTCTGCAGCCTGACCGGGTAGGCCTCGAGGATGGACTCAAATTCCGGCTGTTCCATGTTCATGGCGTGTACTTCAACTTCACGGCCGACCGCACGCGGTCCATCGTTTCCGACGCTATCGTTCGCGCCTTGCGCGATCCTTCGTTGAGGATCTCATGCAGCGCCGAGGGCCGCGCCAGCACTTCGGCGCGCCGCGCGCGCAGCGGGTCGAGTCGCGCGTTCAACGCCTTCGCCAGCTTCGTCTTCACTTCGACGTCGCCTACCTTGCCGGCACGATAGCGCGTCTTCAAGTCCTCGACTTCACCGCTGTCGGGGTTGAACGCATCGTGATACATGAACACGGGATTTCCCTCAACGGTACCCGGAATATCCGCCCGGATACGCTTCGGATCCGTGTACATCTGCATCACTTTCTTGCGCACGGCCTCACTGTCGTCCGACAGGTCGATCGTGTTGCCGTAGCTCTTCGACATCTTCCGGTTGTCGAGGCCGGGCAGCCGCGGAAACGTGGTGAGCAGGGGCTGCGGCTCCACGAAAAGCTCGCCGTAGAAATTCTGAAATCGCCGGACGATTTCGCGGCTCAACTCCAGGTGCGGCACCTGGTCTTCACCAACCGGGACGAAGTGCGCATTGTAGATGATGATGTCGGCGGTCTGCAGCAGCGGATACCCGAGGAAGCCAAGCGTCGAGAGATCCTTCTCTCCCAGCTGGTCCATCTGCTCTTTGTAGGTCGGGACGCGCTCGAGCCACGGCACGGGGACGGTCATCGACAGCAGGAGAAACAGCTCGGCGTGCTCCGGCACCATGGACTGCACGAAGAGCGTGCTCCGTTCGGGATCCAGACCCGCGGCAATCCAGTCGGCGGCCATGTCGTACGCGTTCGCCACAACCTCTGACGGATCCGCGTAATCGCTGGTCAGCGCGTGCCAGTCGGCGACGAAATAGAAGCAGTCGTAGGTCGCCTGCAGCGACGCCCAGTTGTCCAGGGCACCCACGAGATGCCCGAGATGCAGCTTGCCGGTCGGGCGCATGCCCGATACCACGCGCGGCTTCACGGCAGGAGCAGCCCCAGGAGGAATCTCGCCGGTGGGATGATGAGCGTGCTGAGCATCCCGGTCAGCATGAGCGCGTAAAGAATGATGAATCCGAACTGGCGGATGGAGTCGAACGCGTGGGCGGCGCTCTCCGGCAGTAATCCGGCAAGGACATTACCGCCGTCGAGCGGCGGCACCGGAATCAGGTTGAACAGCGCCAGCAGCACGTTGATTTGCACGAACTGAAACAGCACTGACATCAGAACCGACTCGTTGGACGGGGGGTAAATGCCCTGATCCGACCACAGCGCACGCACCACAAAAGCGGCCAGCATCGCCTGCAGCAGGTTGCTGATCGGCCCGGCCGCCGCCACGATCATGAAATCGCGCCGCCCGCGCCGCAGCCGGCTGATGTTCACCGGCACCGGCTTCGCCCAGCCGATAATCGGCAGCCCGCTGATGGCAGCAATGAGCGGCAGCAGAATCGTGCCGATCGGATCGATGTGCACGATGGGGTTGAGCGAGATGCGGCCGAGCAGCCGAGCGGTCGGGTCGCCGAGCCGATCGGCGGTCCACGCGTGCGCCGCCTCGTGAACCGTGAGGGACACCAGCACGATGGCGAAGCCGACGATGGCGGAAGTTGCGTCCAAGGGGAGATGAGAAGGTTAAGGCAAACCTACTGATTCATCAAGGATTTATCTGCCTGCGTGGGCGGCGAAGTGAGCCAGCACCGCATCGGCACACTTGGCGCCGACCACGCGCACCAGCTCTTCGCGAGTCGCGCGACGCACGCCGGCGATGCTGCCAAAGGCGACGAGCAGCGCCTTGCGGCGGCGGGGCCCGACTCCCGCCACGCGGTCGAGCTCGGAGCGCAGGTCTCTCTTCTTTCTCGATTGACGATGGAACGTGACGGCAAAGCGATGCGCTTCGTCGCGAATTCGTCTGATCAACAGCAGGGCCGGACTATCGACGGCGAGCGCCAGGGCGTCGGTACGATCGCGAGTGAACAGGAGCTCTTCCTTCTTCGCGATGCCGGCCGCAATCAAATTTCCCAGTCCGAGCTCTTCCAGTGCGCTGTAGGCAGCCGTCAGCTGTCCTTTGCCACCATCGATCAGGATCAAATCGGGAAACGGACCGCCGACCTCGAGAAGTCTGCGGTAGCGTCGCAGCACCACCTCGTGCATGGCCGCGAAATCGTCTATCACTGCGCGTGGGGCCCCACCCCCACGCGCTGCCCCTGCGCCGCTCGAAGACTCGCGGCTCGGGGCGGCCGCAGGCGCTGGCGTGTCAGCGTCTGTGATCGTAGGAGCGCTTATCGCCATCGGACTGCGCGCATCGGGCGCGGCCTCGGCGAGCAGCTGTAGATCCGCAAGAGTGTGGATATCTCGAGTCCCGGAGTCCGAGCCCCGAGCCCCCGAGCCCCCGAGCCCCCGGATCTTGAATTTCCGATACTCGGACTTCTTCATCCGGCCGTCTTCACAGACGACCATCGAAGCGACCGTCTCGCTGCCCTGAATCGTGGAGATATCGAAGCACTCGATCCGCCGCGGCGACGCCGGCAGTGCCAGGACGGCACGCAGCGTCTCGAGGGCGTCGTAATTTGCGGCGACGTTCTCGTTGAAACGCGCCTGGTAGGCCACTTCGGCGTTCCGCGCGGCCAGATCGAGGAGGCCGCGCTTCTCTCCACGTTTCGGGACCACGAGGCGGACACGGCGCTCGGCCTCCGCCGAGAGCCAGCCTTCGAGCATCTCGCAATCGGCCGCGGAAAATCCCGTCGGCAGATGGACTTCGGGAGGGGCGTGCCGATCCGAATAGAACTGCTGCAGGGCGACCTGCAGAATTTCTGCTTCCGTCAGCTCCGAGCTTCCTTCCGTGACGAGCTCGATGCGCTCGAGCACGCGGCCGCCGCGAACCTGAAAAATCTGCACGACCGCGCCGGCGGGACCAAGTTTCACGCCGAACGCGTCGCGATCTCCGAGCTCGACGCTGGCCATTTTCTGCTGTCGAGTCCGCAGCGTCTCAATGGTACGGATGGCATCGCGAAGCTGCGCGGCCTGTTCGAAGCGCTCGGCGGCCGACGCCTCCGTCATGCGATCGCGCAGGCCGGTCAGCAATTCGTCGTTGCGCCCTTCGAGAAAGAGGCGCGTGTGCTCGACCGCCGTCGCATACTCCGCCTCGCTGCAGAGCGCGCTGACGCAAGGCGCCACGCAGCGCTTGATGTCGTACTCCAGGCACGGCCGACCACGTCCTCCGGTGATCGTCTCGTTGCACGATCGAATCCCGAACAGCCGGTGCGTCAACGACATCGTCTTGCGTCCGAGCGAGGCCGGCAGAAACGGTCCGGCATAGTAGTGGTTGTCCCGTTCGACGCGCCGCGCGACCAGTACACGAGGAAAGGCCTCACCCGTCGTCAGCTGCAGATACGGATAGTTCTTGTCGTCGCGAAGCAGGATGTTGTACTTGGGAGCGCGCTGCTTGATGAGATGGTTCTCGAGCGCCAGCGCCTCCATGACCGAATCGGTGACGATTACTTCGAGCCGCTGTGCTTCATCGAGCAGCGCGTCGATGCGCGGACTCGTGCCGTGCGCGCCGAGATAGCTGCGTACGCGATCGCGCAGCACCCGCGCCTTGCCAACGTAGAGTGTTTCACCCGCTTCGTTGGAGTACAAATAGACGCCGGGTTGCTCCGGAAGACGGGCGATCTGGGCCTTGAGTTCGCGGATCGGCATGCGGTACACTGCGACGTTTCCATCGCAGTCTGAACCTTTTATTATAGCGTGCGCGTTCGACGCGGTCGCCACGCGTCATGACTCATGACCGTCACCGGGCTCATCGGCCAGATCTGCATGTTTCCGTTGCGGGTGATCATCAACACCTGCGTGCGGCTGCGGATCCATCCCAACGTGCTCACGTTCGTCGGCGTCCTCATCAACATCGCGGCCGCCTGGGCGCTGGCGCTGGGCAAGTTCGTCACCGCCGGCGTGATCATGGTGGTCGCGAACATCTTCGACTTCATCGACGGTAAGGTCGCGTACGAATCGCAGGCAGTCAGCGCCTTCGGCGGCTTCTGGGACTCGGTCATCGATCGCTTCTCGGACATCTCGCTGTTCATCGGCCTCATCTACCTCTACTCGCGGCTGGGCCGGACGGACTATGTGATGCTGACCGCCATCGCCATGATGTTTGCCATCATGACGAGCTATACGCGGGCGCGTGCCGAGTCACTGATTCCGAAATGCAAGGTAGGGTTCATGGAGCGGCCGGAGCGGATCGTCCTCTTCATGATCGGCGCGTTCACCAATCGCATGGCAGCCGTGCTCTGGGTCATCGTCGTCCTGTCGATCTTCACCGTCGCCGATCGCATCATCCTCACCTGGCGGGAGCTCAAGAATGCCGAAGGGGTGATGGTATGAAGAGCGCGGCGACGCTTCCCGGCAGAGTGCTCTGGAACGCGTTCTACTGGACCTACGAACGGGCGACCTGGCAGTACGATCTGATGGTCGTCGCCATCCTCGCCTTCGTCTGGCTCACCCCTCCCGACTGGCTGAACGACCCGATGGCGACGGGCAACGGGCCGATCGGGTGGCTCATCGACAAACTGAAACGCCCGTAGCGCTCGGCTTCAGCCGAGCGTCAGCGACGCGGGACTAAGTCCGCGCTACGGCGTTCAAACGTCGTCTCGTTCGTCGTGTAAGCCCAGGTCCAGCGTCTTCCCCGTGAAATGAATGTCGTGCGCGGCGATCTTGTCGCGCAGGAGCCGTCGCGCCGCGCCGTAGTAGTTTTCAGGAACCACGAGCCGGCGGGCGAACGCCCGCATTCGGTGCATCATCACCAGCGTGAGCTGGTCCCCTTCCCGCCAGGCGAGGCCGCCGATGCTCGAGTAGGGCATGAATCCGCCATCGGCCCAGATGCCATCCTCGTAGAAACCGCGGCCGATCTTGAGGCTCATTGGCAGCGCGTACGCGTAGTAGACGAGCATCATCGATTCACCGAAGACCTGGTTCGGATGCTGACGCAACACGGCCAGTTTGTAGAGGATGAGGACGCTGAGGACGGCGCCGATGACCAGAAGGAGGCCGTAGAACGGTGGGCGCCGGCCCGGCCAGGTCAGGAGCGCGGACGAGCGCAATCGCAGGAAACGGACGAACTGAAACAGCAACCGGAGATTGGCGAGCAGGAATCCTATGCCGATCACGAACAGGACTTGTGGCAATCGGTCCATATCCAGGATCTGACCCCATTCTACGATGGAGGTTCCGTCCGAACCAGCAAGCGGGGCGCGGGAGCCGTCAGCCGCTGAGCGACGGATCGAAACATCGGCGGCAGCGCGCTTCGTACGTGCCCGACCCACCGACCACCACGCGCTCGCTGCTCGCGACGAGACGCTGCGTATGGTTCGCGGGGGCGCCGCAGACCATGCAGATTGCCAGAGTCTTGGTGATGTACTCGGCGATGGCCAGCAGCTGCGGCATCGGTTCGAAAGGTTTGCCCAGGTAGTCCTGATCCAGTCCGGCCACGATGACGCGCTTGCCCTGATTCGCCAGCGCATTGCATACCGCAGGCAGCTCGGCGTCGAAGAACTGCCCCTCGTCGATACCCACCACGTCCGTGTTCGGCAGGACGCGCGCCAGCAGGTCGCGCGAGGACTGGAGATTTTCCGAGGGGATGCGCATCTCGCTGTGCGAGATGATGTGGTCCTCGCTGTAGCGGCTGTCGACGTGAGGTTTGAAGATCTGGACTTTCTGCCGCGCGATCTGGGCGCGCCGCAGCCGCCGGATCAGTTCCTCGCTCTTCCCGCTGAACATGCTGCCGGTGATGACTTCGATCCAGCCGGAAGCCGTGGGATGCGGCGGAATGTCCATGATGCTTTGGCTAAAGGGGACCGCAAAAGGTGACTGTCCCCTTTACACGCGTGACAAGTACTCCCCGGTCTCGGTGTTCACGCGGATCACATCACCGGTGTTCACGAATGGCGGGACCTGGACCACCAGACCGGTTTCGAGCGTCGCCGGTTTGACCTGCGCGCTGGCGGTCGCCCCTTTGATCCCCGGCACCGTGTCTTCGACCTTGAGGTCGACGGTCTGCGGCAACTCGATCCCGACGGCTTCGGATCCGTAGAACTCCACCTTGATGAGCGCGTCCGGAATGATGTAGTTCACCGAATCGCCGAGCACATCGCCCGGGATGTGCAGCTGCTCGTAGCTGCTCGTATCCATGAAGTGGAAGGAATCACCGTCTTTATACAGATACTGCATCTCGCGCTCGTCGAGCATCGCTCGTTCCACGTCATCTTCCGACCTGAACTTGTGATCCGAGAGGCTGGCGGTGCGGATGTTCCGGAGCTTCGCCTGGACGAATCCCCGCTTGTTGCCAGGTGTGAAATGCTGCAGATCGAGCACGCGGAACAGGTCCGCGCCCATCTTGATCAGCATTCCCTTCTTCATGCGTGTCGCTTGTATCGAACTCATAGTCTGCCCAAACCTTTCGATCCTAGCACGCTTGCCACGTCCTACGTGCCACGTGCGACCTGGAATGGGCTACGGCTGTCGCACGTAGCACGTCGCCCGTAGCACGTGGTACGATCCGCCCATGCCCTGCGATCCGCTGCGCGATCTGCGCGCATGGCAGGAACGGCTCGAACGACTCGCACATCCGCACCCCGAACCCTGGGCGCCGCCGATCGATATCTACGAAACCGCGGCCGCGTACATCATCACCGTCGAGGTTCCCGGCGTCACCCGCGAGGACGTGGAGCTGGCGGTCGAAGAGTCCAGGCTGGTCATCCGCGGGCGGCGGGCCGAAGAGACGCGATCGAGGCGGCGCCGAGGCCGTCCGTTACCATCTCGTCGAACGCGGCTACGGCTCGTTCACGCGGTCGTTCGAGTTCGCCGAGAAGGTGGACGTCCACGGGGTTGGCGCAGACCTCGCGGACGGCGTGCTCACCATCACCTTGCCGAAAGTGCCGCCGCCGCCACCGCGCCGAATCGAAGTCCGTTGAACTGCCACGGAGATCTATGTTGAGACGCGCCATCATCCTCGTGTCGTTCATCTCGCTGGGATTCATTGCCGGGCTGGTCCTCACCGGCCGGATGCGCTCGGCCGACGAGACGGCGGCGCAGCCGCCCACCGCCAGCCCTGGAGCCCAGCCGCGAAGCGCCACCGCCACGGCCGGCGCCCTTCCCGATCTCACCGGAATCGCCCAGCGTGCCGTCGACGGCGTCACGAACATTTCCTCCACGCAAACGGTCCGGCGCCAGACGTCACCGTTCGCGAGCGATCCGTTCTTCCAATTCTTCTTCGGTGACGACCCGTTCAGTTACCGGGACCGTCGCGAACAGAGTCTGGGATCGGGTGTGGTGGTCACGCGGGACGGCTACGTGCTCACGAACAACCATGTCGTGAGCGGCGGGAACGAGCGCGCGGTGATCAACGAGGTCAGCGTCGTGCTCACCGACAAGCGGGAGCTGAAGGCGAAACTGGTTGGCACCGACGTCATGACGGACATCGCCGTCCTGAAGATCAACGCGACGGATCTTCCGGCGCTGAATTGGGGAGATTCGTCGAAGCTGAAGGTCGCGGAATGGGTGCTCGCGGTGGGCAATCCCTACCAGCTCAACCAGACCGTCACGCTCGGCATCGTCAGTGCGACCGGCCGGCGCCTCGGCGGCAGCCTCGCCTCGTACGAGGACTTCATTCAGACGGATGCGGCGATCAACCCGGGAAACTCCGGCGGCGCGCTCATCAACGCACGCGGCGAGCTCATTGGCATCAACACGGCGATCTACAGCCAGTCGGGCGGATATCAGGGGATCGGGTTTGCCGTGCCGAGCAACCTCGCCCGGCATGTCATGGACGACATCATCAAATACGGTGCGGTGCGCCGTGGCACGATCGTCGGCATTCAGCTTCAGCCGATGACGACACAAATCGCCGATCAGCTCGGCGCGCCCGACGCGCGAGGCGTCGTCGTGGTCAACGTCGATCCCCGTGCCGATGCCTATGCCGAGGGTCTACGGCGCGGAGACATCATCGTCAGCTTCAACGGCACGCGAATCGAGGATGCGTCCCACTTCATCCGGCTGCTGTCGGACTCCAACATCGGCACTACGGCCAGCCTCGTCGTGTTCAGCAACGGACGGGAGCGAACCGTCAAGGTGCCAATCGTGCAGGCGTCAGGGACGCGGACACGCGTCTAGGGTTTTGCGCCGCGAGCATTCTTCCGCCTGAAGGCGGAAGCCACGCGAGTCGGTCTGTCTCACACCCGAGACTGATTCGTTGCCGGCTGCATAACAGCGCCATTCCGGTTCGACGCCGACCGTAATGCCGATTCGCCGGCTCCAGCGCACGTCTGGAACAGCGAGTCCGCGATCCTCGATGCGGAGGGGGCCACGAGTCAGGTCGCACTGGTTGCGATCGAGATTGATCCCCATCGCGCGCGTGAGATTCCCCGGTCCCCGACACAGCTCGACCTGCGCGAACGACTCCGCGCGCCTGCCCGTACCGCGCGCGCGGCGGCGGCGCATCAGACGCTCTCCTTCGAGCGGTTCGAGTGCACGGATCAGAACCGCGGCGGGCGATCCTTCGGGCTCGGTCACCGCGTTCACCAGATAGTGGAGCCCGTAATTCAGGTAGACGTAAGCAATCCCGGGAGGACCGTAAAGAGGAGCATTGCGGGCGGTCGGACCCGGCGCCGCGTGGCATGCCGGATCCGACTCGCCGATATACGCTTCGGCTTCGACGATGATGCCGGAGGTGAGACCAGCCGGCGTTTCGTTGACGAGGACCTTTCCGATCAGGTCGCGCGCGACGTCCAGCGTCGGGCGTTTGTAATAGTCGCGCGGAAGAATCACCCTTGCCGCAACTTGATCCGTTCAACCGCGCGCTCTACCGCGCTGGCCACGGTTCGATCTTTGTCTTTGCCCTTCAGGCCCTCGAGTGCCACGAGCGACGGCTCGCCGCCGATGGCGCCGAGCACCTGCACCACGCGGGCGCGAATGACTTCGTCTGACTCATGAAGCCGCGGCAGCAGATCCTTCTCGATATCTTCACCGAGCTCGATGAGGTATCCCTGCACCTGCTGACTCAGATCGTCCGCCGACAGGAAGTCCACGAGTCGGGAGACGTAGCGGCGTCCGAGCTTTTGCAGCGCGAATGCCATGGCGGCACGGGTTGTCGCTTCGAGGTCGTTACCAGCGCCCGTTTCGAGCACCGTCACCTGCGACATATCACCCACACGGCCCAGCCCTTCCGCGGCCGCGCGGCGCATCAGCGGATCCTTGCTCGTCAGATGCTGAACGAACACCGGCACGCTTGAAGGATCGGCGATCTGAGCGAGCGCCTGAAGCGCGGCCGAGGCCCCTTCACCCTTCCCGTAATAGATCACCTGATCGGTAAGCGTCTTGACGGCGCGCGACTCGCCGATGTCGCCGAGGCTGCGCATGGCTGCGAACCGGACGTCACGATTCGAATCATCAATCGATTTGATGAGGGTGTCGGCGGCCGACTTGATGTCGAGACGCCCGATGACACGTGCCGCCGCCGCGCGCACGTCCGCGTCGTAGTGGTCGAGCGCCTTGTTGAGCGTCGACTCGGAATCAGTTGGGAATCCTGCTGCACCGACGACGCCAATTGCGTATATCGCTTCGTTCCGCACACGGGCGTTTTCGTCGTCGACGGCTTTGAGCAGCTCCTGGATGAGCGTCGGCGGCGCGGCTTTGGGCCAGACGGCCAGCGGCCCCATGTCGAAAGCGCCGGCGGCCCCGCCGCGATTGCGCACCTCGAGGAGCAGGCCGATGCGCTTCCGCTCGGGCACCTTGTCCACCAGGAAGAACGACAACTCGGTCTGAATCGCCTCGAGCTGGATCTGATCGACCGGATCGTTGACGAGGGGTGCGATCGGACCGACCGCCTCCGGATATTGGGCTTCCCTGAGCAGGCGGAGCGCGCTGATGCGCACTTTGGCGTCAGGGTTCCGCAGATTGCGCACGACGTCGTCGAATCGGGGCTCTTCCGCTGCGCGAGGGGTCGCGGCAATCGCCACCGCGCACACCGCGGTCAGGAACACTCGTTTCATAGGGCTGTCTCGCGGGGGGAGCAGGTAAATTGTAAACGACTTTCCGTGTATCGGCGGATCGGTGCCGAGCCTCGACCCCCTACCCCCGGTGAGCGCCATAGGCGTTCGAACGCCCGACGGCGAGCGCTTCACGCAGGTAGCGCCCCGTATGCGAGCCGGGTGCCTGCGCCACCTGCTCCGGCGTGCCGGTGGTGACGATGCGGCCACCCTCTTCTCCGCCCTCGGGACCCAGATCGATCACCCAGTCGGCCGTTTTGACCACGTCGAGGTTGTGCTCGATCACGAGCAGGCTATGGCCGGCCTGCAGCAGCTTCCTGAACGCGGCGAGCAGCTTGGCGATGTCATCGAAATGCAGGCCGGTCGTCGGCTCGTCGAGGATGTAGAGGATTCGGTCCCCGGTGTGCGAGGAGAGGTGCGCCGCAATCTTGATGCGCTGCGCCTCGCCGCCTGACAGCGTCGTCGCCGGCTGTCCGAGGCGCAGATATCCCAATCCGATCTCGTCGAGGACCTGAAGGCGGCGGAGGACCTTGGGGGAGCTGCTGAAGAACGTCAGCGCTTCGCGCACGGTCATCTCGAGGACTTGATCGACGCCGCGGCCGCGATACTTGACTTCCAGTACCGTCGGCTTGAACCGCTTGCCCTCGCACTGTTCGCACGGAACGAACACGTCGGCGAGGAACTGCATCTCGACTTTGACTTCCCCTTCACCCTCGCAGGCCTCACAGCGGCCGCCCGGCACGTTGAACGAGAAGTGACTGGCGGTCAGCCCGCGCGAGCGCGCGTCCTTGGTGGCGGCAAACAACTCGCGAATCGGATCGAACGCCTTCAGATAGGTGACCGGATTCGATCGCGGCGTGCGGCCGATGGGGGCCTGATCGACCAGCACCACGTCGCTGACGAACTCGGCGCCTTCGAGCTTGCGGTGCGTGCCGATCCGCCGATCCCAGTCACCCTTCGCACGCTTCAACGCCGCATAGATGACGTCGTGAACGAGCGTGCTCTTTCCTGACCCGCTGACACCGGTGACGCAGGTGAGCAGCCCAAGCGGCACCTCGATATCGATGTCTTTCAGGTTGTGTTCCGACGCCCCTAGAATGCGGAGCCGCTGGTTGGACGATTTGCGGCGGATAGCCGGCACCGGGATCGCCAGCTCGTCCCGCAGATACTTCGCCGTCAACGACCTGGGTTCCAGCATCAGGTCTTTGAGTGTGCCCGAGAAGACGACGCGTCCTCCCTGCTCGCCCGCACCGAGACCCATGTCAACGACCGTGTCCGCCACCTTGATCATGTCGGCATCGTGCTCGACGACGAGCACGGTATTGCCCTGATCCCGGAGCTGCCGCAGAATCGCGATCAGCCGCTCGTTGTCGCGGGAGTGCAGCCCGATCGACGGCTCGTCGAGCACGTAGAGCGTATCGACGAGAGCCGAGCCGAGAGAGGTGGCCAGGTTGATGCGCTGAGACTCGCCGCCCGAGAGCGTCGACGACAGCCGATCGAGCGTCAGGTAATCGAGACCGACATCGCGCAGGAAGCTGAGGCGCTTGCGAATCTCGCGCAGGATCTTGTCGGCAATGGCTGCTTCCTTCTCGGAGAGCGCGAGCGATGCAAAGAATCCCTCCGCATCGCGAACGGTCAGTGCGCAAACGGTGTCAATCGTGCGCTCGCCGACGCGAACGTCGCGCGCCTCCCGCCGCAGCCGCGCGCCGCCGCACTCCGGACAGGTGAGATAGCCGCGGTAGCGGCTCAAGAACACGCGGACGTGCACCTTGTACTTCTTGCGTTCGAGCCAACGGAAGAAACCCTTGACGCCTTCGAAGCTCGCGCCGTCACCGTCGATGACGAAACGCTTCTCTTCTTCGCCCAGCTCGGCCCAGGGCGTGTCCATGCGAACGCGCCCGCGCGCCGCGCGCTTCAGCTCGACGAGCTGCGCGCGGTAGTGCGGTTTGCTCCAGGGCTCGATGGCGTTCTGCTGAATGGATTTCGACGGATCCGGCACCACGAGAGCCATGTCGAGCTCGATGATGTTGCCGAAGCCGTGACAAAGCTGACAGGCGCCAAACGGGTTGTTGAAGGAGAAGAGCCGCGGCTGCGGGACCTCGTAGACGATGTTGCACGTCCGGCACTCGAAACGTTCGCTGAACCGGTGCACGATCGGCTCGGCCGGGCTGCCATCGGATCGAGCGGACGAGGACGGGAGCTCGATGGCGAAGGCTGCGCCACCACCTTCGACATACGCCGTTTCAATCGAATCGGTCAGCCGGCCGCGCAGATCTCCCTCGATCTTCAGCCGATCGACGATGACTTGCAGGGTGCTGCGATCACGCAGGGCTGGCGGTTCCGCCTCCTCCAGATTCACGGTCTGGCCGTCCACGAAAAGACGCCCGAATCCCTTGCGACGCAGCGCGGCGAGCGTCTCTGCAATCGGGTCGACCAGACCCGGCAGGTCGGGCTGCGGTGCCGACCTCTCCTCCTCCGGCTCGCCGCCTTCGGCCGCCCTGGCTTCCGCGTCTTCCGCCTCGCCCTCGCGGGTGAGCGGGGTCGTCGCGACGATCGGCATGTCGAAGCCAATCAGGATCCGAGTGCCCTCCGGCAACTCACCGAGGCGGCGCGCCACCACTTCGGCCGTCTCGCGTATGACTTCGCGCCCACAGCTTCGGCAGAACGTTCGGCCAATCCGCGCGTATAACAGCCGCAGGTAATCGTGAATCTCGGTCGTCGTGCCAACGGTCGATCGCGGGTTGCGGATGCTGTTCTTCTGGCGGATGGCTATGGCCGGACAGATCCCTTCGATCGAGTCGATATCCGGCTTCTCCATCCGTTCCAGGAACTGACGGGCGTAGGCCGACAGCGACTCGACATACCGGCGCTGCCCCTCGGCATAGATGGTGTCGAAAGCCAGCGAAGACTTCCCCGATCCGCTCACGCCCGTCATCACGACGAGGGAACGGGCCGGCAGCGTCACGTCAACGCTCTTGAGATTGTGTGTGCGGGCGCCGCGGACGACGATCTGTCCCCGCGCCGAATCGGTGGTTGCCATCTACTGGAGACTTTTCCGGAGCCGGCTGAACAGTCCATAGTAGCGCAGCCCTAACCGGGCATCAACCTGAGCGGCGATGACCGGACACCCGCATTTCCCATCGATGTGCTATTTTGTGGAGACTTTAACGGCGACGTTTGCGCGGTGGGGCGCGAAACGCACCGCAGGCATCGGGGTCGCGGCGAGCCAACGCGCTCCGCGGGCCATCAACTAAAGAGGGGGTTGTGTCAGTCCGTCTGTTCATTGGGAATCTGCCTTACGCGGCAACAGAGAGAGACTTGCGGGAGCACCTGTCGAGCGTCGGCGCACCAGCGCAGGTCGTGCTCCCCGTCGATCGAGAAACCGGACGTCCAAGGGGTTTCGCGTTCGTCGACTATACGGATCGCGCGGTCGCTGAAGAAGCGATTCGCCGGTTCAACCAGCAGCCGTTCCAAGGACGTCCGCTGGCCGTCAGCGAAGCGCGGCCGCGCGAAGAGCGGGGACCGGGCGGACCGAGACCGGGCGGATTCAGCGGGCCCCGGCCCGGCGCTCCGGGAGGATTCAGCAGTCCGCGTCCGGGCGGATTCACGCCGCGAACTGAATCACCCGGTGGCGGGCCTGGCGGGCCGGCCCGTAGTCGCAACTTCGGCCCCGACGCACCCCCCAAGAACAAGCGCAAACCCCCGCGCAAGGACGATCGCGGCCCCAAAGGGCCAATCAAGGAGCGGCCCGTCGGACGGCTGTACGACGCGGACGAGGATTGGCGCGCACAAGACGAGGACTTGGACATCGATAACATCGCCACGAGCGCGAAGGACGACGAGAAAGAAGACGAGAAAGAAGACGACAAAGAGTAGCCACCGCCTCGGAATATATGGACTCTGGTCCCGGTTCTTGCATACCTCAGCCGGTGATGGGTTCTGACGCCTCACCAGGCGAACACCCAACGGCTCACACGTCTACAGGTGAATGGCAGAGCTTTGAGTCGCGGATGCGGCGGCGCCGCATCGAGCGGCTGCTCGCTCGGGCACGGGTCGCTCACGAAGAGGGGCATGAGGACGAGGCGCGAGCAGCCCTCGATGAAATCGAGGAGTTGAGCGGCGGGCCCATCGCCCTGTCCCCCGGTCAAGAATCGCCGGAAATCGTGTTCTGTCAGGTGGCAGACGACGACCTGACTGTATTCGACACGGAAGCAGCAGTCGAATTCGACCCGGCGCCGGTCGTTCCCGACGAGAACTACATCGAGGACCTGCCCCTCTACCCCCACCTTTCAAGCCCGTCCGAAACACAGCGCTCGCAGTGGGGACCGCGTGCGGCCGCATTTCTCGCAGCGTGCGCCGTTCTTTTCTGGCTTGCCGGGCCACGTGAGTCGCAGGCGCCGGCAGCGGAGGGTGTCGAGGCCAAGTCGCTGTCTGTCGATCAGTCGACGCAAACCGCGGTCGCCGCCACGCGACAACCCGCGGCCCAGCCGCTCGCCGAACCAGCAACGATGGAGCCCGCTCCCGTGCGACTCGACGTGACCGACGTGTCCGAGGCTGCGCTCGTTGACCGAGCCGCTGATGGCACAGGTCCGCCGGTTTCGCTCGCGGGACTTGCGGTTACCGAGCCGCGTGCCACGAGTCCGGAGCCGGCCGTTCGTCCGGATGCAGTGATGGCGACTGCTGCGGTGGCTCCGCTGGAACAGCCGACACCCTCGCTGCTTGCGGGCGTGCCAATCTCGAGTGCACCGACGTTGGAGGCCGTGGCGCCGCCGGCCGCCGCGCCTACGGCTCCTCCCGCCCCGCCGCCGGTGGAATCCGCACCTGTGACTCCACCTCCGGCGCCTTCTCCCTCGCCAGAGCCCGCTCGCGAGGCTGACGCCCCTGCGCCCGCTGCCGTCGCAGCCGCCGGCGTACGGGCGACACTCCTCCGCTACGAGTCCGCGTACTCGCGGCTCGATGTCAACGCCGCCGGTGCGGTCTGGCCGGCCCTCGATCGCAAGGCTCTGGCCCGCGCTTTCGATGGACTGGCGTCGCAGGCGGTGAGTCTCGGATCCTGCGAGGTCAGGATCGTTGGCGAATCTGCGATAGCCGATTGCGCGGGGTCAGCGACGTGGACGCCGAAAGTTGGCGGACGCTCGCACAGACAGGCGCGGCAGTGGCAGTTTCAGCTGAGAAGCGTCGACGCCGGCTGGCAGATCGTCAGTGCGACGGTGCGCTGAGCCCCGCCCCAATCCACACCGGCTTCCCTCAGAACGCGTATTCGAGCCCGAGTGACGGCGTCAGCGGCGCCGTGAGACCGGCGGAGTTGAGCGTCCACCGCAGGTGTGCGGCAACCACCAGCGTCCCGCCCGGGTTCCACTTGAAGCCGGCGACTCCGGTCGCGATCGTGCGTCCCGGCTCGCCTCCCGTGAGTCGCAAGGTCTCGACGCCCACGATCGAGGGATGCCTCGCAGAAGTGAGCGCGACCGATCGCAGGTCGGACAGATGCCGCGCCGACAATTCACCGGTCAGCGTCACCTGTGGAGCGACGGCGACCGCGGCCGCGCCTCCGAAGTTGAACTCGTCGGAAATCCCGCCCTGAATGAAGCCCGCGTTGCCGTGCACGGACACGCGATGCCGCTCCAACGAGCCAATCCCCATCATGCGGTACGCCGTCGAGCCTGCGCCGAGGAGGTTTTCTTCATCGCCCGTCGGCAAGCGGACTTCTCCAGCGACCGCAATTCCGCCAGAGCGCCCCGCGACCACCATGTATTTCGCACGCACGGCTACATCCCCGATGCCGCTGGCCGACGCGAGCGCGTTCGCTTGCGGATAGGTCTGACCGCGATACACGTTGATCCGCTCACCTTCGAGCCGCAGACGGAGGAACGGGATCGCACCGCCAATCTCCAAGCGATCCGTGATACCGACGCTGGCAAAGGCGGTCATCATGCTGCTGCGCACGCGCAACGTCAGCGACTCGGTGTCAAACGACGCGGGTTCATCACCAAAACGATTGGCGATGGTGACGAACGATCCATCGCGCAGATTATGTCCGTCGAGCTCATCGAACGCCGACGTCCACGCCGACATCCCGAAGACCGCGCGGCCATTGCCGGGCGTCAGCGCGCGTTCCACGAAGAAACCGCCGAAGCTCTCCGTCGCGCGTTCGACGGTACCCAGCTCCGGATTGAGCCGGTAAACGAACCCTCCCGACGATGTCGCGATCGGCACGGATGTCAGGCTGACGAGGAGCGCGCGCGTCAGAGCGTCCCTCGCCGCCTCCGACGCCGCCTGGTCTCGATCGAAATCTTCGGTTGGGACCGCCTGATTCGTCATCAGGAAGCCGACGACGTCCGTCACGGTCGACTGCGCGGAAGAGATCTGCGGCACGGCCGCGATGATGACGACTGCTGCCACAACATCGGAGAGACCGACTGACACGAAATCATTTCTTGAGCTCCACCCGCACCGCCGCCAAAGTCCCGCCTGGCTGCTTGTATCCCCTGACAGTAGCATCCTTGCCATTTTTCACATCGGAACACTTGCCGCCCTTGAATTCGGTATCCGCGTTCGTCGTAACAGTGTAGTCATCCACCCTGAAACGTCAAGCTGGGGCATGACCCTGTTATGGCGGAAATCTCGCCGTCCACCCTGATCTCCTCCGCGGCGGCCTGACTGACTTGAAAGGCGCTTCGTCGCAATCGTGAGCGTAGTCGATCGAGATGTCGGCAGGAAATTCTCGGCGACCGTGAGCCGGACGTCGACTTCTCCCACACCTGACGTGGCGCTCAACGAAACCCAGCTCGACGGTGCTGACCGCATTCCACTGACATGTGGCCGATGTCCGGACGCGAACCGTAACACTTCCGCCTGTTTCGGAAATCGAGAGCGAGCCCGACGTGAGTTGGAACGTGCACGAGACGGGTGGCGGCGGTGGCGGCGGAGTTGGCGCCGGCGGGGTTGGTGCTGGCGGAGTCGGCGCAGGCGGGGCCGGCGCGGGCGGAGCCGGCGCGGGCGGGGCCGGCGCGGGCGGCGGCCGGCGCGGGCGGCGCAGGAGCAGGAGGAGGGGGCGGCGTGGCTGCCCTCGAGTCCTGCGACAACATGACGCTCTGCCCGGCAACGGTGACCGCCGCCGATCGGGGCGCCGGGTTCGTATTCGCCGTGACGACGACGTGAATCGTGCCGTCACCTTTGCCCGAGGCAGGCGACGTCGACATCCAGGAAACGGGTGACGTTACTGTCCAGTTACACAGGGCGTGTGTGCGGATGTCGATCGAGAGATCGCCACCCGCCGCCGGCGCCGTGGTGTCCCCCGCGGCGACCGAATAACGGCACGGCGCGGCGTCCTGCGCGAGCTGTACAGCCTGGTCGGCGACGCTGAGGGACGCCCGCCGCGTGCTCGGATCGGCGTTCTCACCGATCCGGAACGTGACAGTACCCTCCCCCTGTCCTTCCTGGCCACCGGTGATCGATATCCACGAAGCGGTGCTCGTCGCGGTCCACGAGCATTCGCGGGCAACGTTGACGGCGACCGTTCCCGTCCCTCCCGTGGGGCCAAAATTCGTGGATGGCACGCCGAGCGTTGCCTGGCAACGCGTCGGCGCGGTTGGCGTTGTCACGTTGGTTTCTGTGGTGCTCCCGCACGCAGAGGCGATCAGGCAGGCCGCCGCCGCACCCGCAGCGAACTGTAGAGCCGGCACACTTCGCGCCATTGTTGCCGAGCGGAAATGCACAACGTTCGCCAACCTGAGCACGCGACTGCACCGACGAGTTCGCCTTGCAGATTCACACCTTGCTACACTTGAGGGTTCATTACCTCCTTCATGGACGCCATAACGATTCCCAACGTAGGACGTTGCCCCACCTTACGTGCTGTCATCGCTTGCACTCTTTTGACCGCCGGCGCTCTGACAAGCGGCTGCGTCGGCCGCCACGCCCTCGCGGGGCGCCCCGATGGCGGATTGACACCCGTCTCCTGGTTCGCGCCGGCCGACGTCAAGGAGGGCGCCGTTCTCGAGCGATGGCGCGGAAGCGTTGGACCGCCAGTCTTTTCGGCCGGCCGACCGGCGTTCGCCGGCGCGCGTACGTTGACGCTGGTGAGTTGGAACACGGCGCTGGGCGCCGGAAACGTGGAACGTCTCGTCACCGACCTTCAACGCGAACGTCCCGGCGTCCCGATCGTCCTTTTGTTACAGGAGGTTTACCGGGGAGGGCCGGAAGTGCCGACGTTGCTCACCAGGAGCGCCGCCTACGCGTCGCGGCTGCGAGGATCGCGAAGCGACGGGAAGCGCGACGAAGTGGAAACGATAGCGTCGGCGTTACAAATGAGCGTGTATTACGTTCCGTCGATGCGAAATGGCAGTCCGCTCACGTCGGACGAGGACCGGGGCAACGCCATTCTCTCAACCCTTCCGCTGTCTGACCTCACGGCATTCGAGCTGCCGTTCGAGCGGCAGCGGCGCGTTGCGGTCGGCGCAACGTTGAGCGGATCCGATCGAGCCGGCAACTCCTGGCACATACGGGTCGTGTCCGCCCATCTCGACAATATGGCTGGATTGAAGCGGCTCTGGGTCGCCAGTGAGCTCGGCCGTGTGCGTCAGACACGTGGACTGCTGGACCAGCTGAACGACCAAGCGCCGCTCGTGCTGGGCGGGGATTTCAATACGTGGTTCGGATTTGCGGATCAAGCCTTCCGCGAGACCGCGCGGGCGTTTCCCGCCACTCGCGTCACCGATCGTCGTGCCACGTTCCGCGGGTTGCTGCGGCTCGATCATCTGTTCTATCGCCTGCCGGACGGGTGGTCGGCTCGTTTCCGACGTGCGGACGACAACTACGGATCCGATCACTACCCGCTCATCGCGACGATCGACCTACCGCAGAAGTTATAATTGGCGCTTCCCTTCACATGGCCCTCCCCTCTGGAACCCAGGTCGGCCCCTATGAAGTACTGAGGCAACTCGGCGCCGGCGGCATGGGCGAGGTCTATCGCGCGCGCGACAGGCGGCTTGGCCGCGACGTCGCGCTCAAAGTCCTCCGCCGCGTGCTCGTCCTCGGCAACGGCGGACAGGAGGATGCGCTCGATCGCTTGCTCCGCGAGGCCACGCTCGCCTCCGCGCTGAATCATCCGAACATCGTCACGATCTACGAGACCGGCGTCTTCGATCAGGACAGGTACATCGCCATGGAACTGATCGAAGGGTTCACGTTGCGGCGCGCGTCGGCGCAGGGATTGCCGCTTGGGCGCACCATCGGCATCGCCCGGCAGATTTCGGAAGCGCTCGCGGTGGCTCACGCGTCTCAGATCATTCATCGCGACATCAAGCCCGATAACGTCATGCTGCGGCCCGACGGCTACGTCAAGCTGCTCGATTTCGGTCTCGCGCATGTCCAGCCGGAAGCCATCAACGCAGGTTCGACGGGCCCGATCACCGAGCCAGGCACCGTGCTTGGGACGGTGGCGTACATGGCGCCGGAACAGGCCAGAGGAGAGACGATCGCGCCAGAGGCTGACGTGTTTGCGCTTGGCGTGCTGCTCTATGAGCTCGTCACGGGGCGGCACCCGTTCAGTGCGCCGTCTCAGCTTGGAATGCTGCACGCGTTGATGTACGAATCGCCTGAGCCGCCGAGCTTTCTCAACGCCGAGCTGCCCCGCGCCATCGATCAGCTGATTGTCGAGATGCTGCAGAAGGATGCGCGGCTCCGGCCGGGCTCGAGCGAAGTCATGTACCGGCTCAGTCTCGCGCACGACTCGACCGTTGCCGTGGCGCTTTCGTCTGTCGCCGTGTCGAAGACGGGGCCATCCGGCTCCAGTGACGTGGTCGGCCGGGACGTCGAGATGGACGCGCTCCTTCACGAGTTCGATCGCGCGCTGCGCGGTAAGGGTCGACTCGTGGCGATCTCGGCGGAAGCGGGAATGGGCAAGACGACGCTGGTCGATGAGTTCCTGCGGCAGCTGGCCGGCCGCGATCAGCCGATTCGGGTCGGTCGCGGTCGGTGCTCGGAACGACTGGCCGGCACCGAAGCGTATCTTCCGGTCCTCGAAGCGCTCGACAGCCTTCAGCAGAACGAGCAGCTCGGTAGCCTGTCGCGCCTCATTCGCGCGCTCGCCCCGAGCTGGTACGTGCAGATCATGCCCCCGTCCGAGAACGATTCGTCGGCGGCACGGCTGGCGGCAGATACGGCGAGCGGTTCACAGGAACGTCTGAAGCGGGAGATCGCGATGCTGCTCGAAGAGGCGGCGCGCATGTCTCCCGTGGTGTTGTGTTTCGACGACGTGCACTGGGCGGATCCCTCGACAACGGACTTGATGGGATATCTGGCGCGGCGGATCGATGCCTCGCGCCTCCTGATCATCGCCACCGCCCGGCCGTCCGAGCTGGCGCAGACGAAGCACGCCTTCCTGCCGATGAAGCTCGACCTGCTGTCTCGCGGCATGTGCCGCGAAATCGTCCCATCGTCTTTACGTGTACAGGATCTGGCCAGATATCTGGCGCTGCGTTTTCCTGAGCACGCATTTCCGCAGGCGTTCGCCTCGGTGTTGCACGAGCGCACCGAAGGCAATCCTCTGTTCATGTCCGACCTGGTGCGCGACCTGCGGCGCCGCTCGATCATCGTGGAGAGCGATGGCCGCTGGCGGCTGGCGGCGGATCTCTCCTCGCTCGAACGCGAGCTGCCGCAGTCGGTACGCAGCGCCGTCCAACGGAAGCTCGAATCGCTCGATAACGACGACCGAAGGCTGCTCTGCGCGGCGAGCGTGCAGGGTCTCGACTTCGACACGGCGCTCGTCGCCGCGGCGCTGCAGCTGCGCGAAGACGAAGTCGAGGACCGGCTGGAACGGCTCGAGCGCGAGCATGCGCTCGTGCAGTTCGTGGACGAATGGGAAGCGCCCGATCGCACGCTGACGCTGCGCTATCGATTCGCGCATCATCTCTACGAGAACGCCTTTTTCGATTCGCTCCGCGGGACGCGGCGGGCGGCGCTGAGCCGGGCGATCGCCGACCGTCTCGTGGTCCGCCACGGGGACAAGGTCGCAGAGCGGGCGGCCGATATCGCGTTGCTCTTCGAGACCGCGCGCGACGGCGTGAGCGCGGCCCAGGTACCTGGAACGTTGCCGCACAAGCCGCAGCGAAGCTGTACGCGCACGAAGAGACCGTCCGGCTGACGAAGCGCGGACTGGCGCTGCTCCAACCGGAACCCGACAGTCAGGCGCGGGCGCAAGTGGAATGCGCGCTGCAGATGACTTACGGGCTCGCCCTCAAGACGAGCCGCGGGTATGCGGTACCGGAGGTGGGCACGGCATACGCGCGGGCGCGGGAGTTGTGCCGGCGCGTCGAGGATCCCTCGCAGGTGATTCCGGTGCTCATCGGCCTCTCCGCGCACCACGTCGTCGCTGGCGAGATTGCCACCTCGCGCGACGTCGCACTCGAAATGCGGACCGTCGTCGACAAGGTCGGCGATCCGAATCTTCGCATGATCAGTCATTGGGCGCTCGGCGCGGCGCAGTTCCACCTTGGGGAGTTGCGCAACGCGCACGAGAACCTGCTCGAAGCACGGGAGCTCTACGATCCGGCGTTTCATCGGTCGCGGGTCTGGCAGACAGGTATCGAGCCGGGAATCTTCTGCAGCGCGGAGCTGTCCAGGACGTTTACGCTGCTCGGCTATCCCGATCAAGGTCTCGAGCGGGCCCGTCAGGCGGTTGCCGACGCGCGCGCGCTCGATCATCCGCAGCCGCTCGCCTTCGCACTGTTGTTCGAAATCTTCGCGCACCTGGGACGGCGCAACGCGCGCGAGGTCCGCCGCCAGTACGAACAGCTCGCGGTCGTCTGCCACTCGCACGGGATCGCGCAGGAAATCCAGTGGGCGGCGCCGCTCGCCGGTCGCGCGATGATCGAGCTCGGGGATACGCGGCGCGGTCTACGTGTGCTCGAAGAAGGCATTGCCGCTCACAAGAGCACGCGGTCGACGCTGCTGCGACCGTACTATTTCGTGCTGCTGGCCGGTGGACTGATCCGCTGCGGCGAGTATGCGCGTGCACAGAAGGCTCTGGACGAGTCGGCGATCGTCTCAGAAGAGACGAGCCAGCGCGCGTATGATTCGGAGCACGCGCGTCTCCAGGCGGAGGTGCTCTCCGCGCAATCGGAAACAATCGACGCCGCTGAAGCACACTATCGGCGCGCGTTGAGCATCGCGCGTGCGCAGGGAGCGAAATGGCTCGAACTCCGCGCCGCGCGGGCCTACTCGCACTATATGCTGAAGCAAGGGCGTACTGAGGAAGCGCATCACCTGCTGGAACCGGTGTGCGCGTGGTTTACCGAAGGCAAAGACACGCCCGACTTCCTGTATGCCGACGGGTTGCTGAAGACGCTGGCGTGAAGCGCCTGCGGCCGGGCGAGGCCGGCCTGCCCGCGAGCGAGCGCATCAAGAAACGGTTCAGAGGGTACAGAGTCCATGAGCACGATTCTCGGAAAGAGTTTGAAGGTCACCGGCAGCATCGAGGCGGACGAGCCCGTGACGATCGTCGGCGCAATCACCGCGGATCTACTCGTCCCGAATCACGATGTCACGGTGGAAGCGGGCGGCCAGTTCGATGGCGCGATTACCGCCCGCAGCATCACGGTGTTCGGCGGCAGTATGGGCAAGCTGGTGGCGCGCGACATCGTGCGGGTGCTCGAAGGGGCGACCGTGCGCGGCGACGTCGCGGCGCCGCGCTTCGAGCTCGAGGAAGGAGCGGTCTTCAAGGGACGCGTCGAACGCGGCCGCACCGAGGCGGCGATGCGCGTCGCCGCCTATCGGCAGCACGCGCAGGTGCGCCCGGTTTGATGTGCTAGAATTATGTGTTTTTTTGCCCTCCCGAACGCCGGCGTAGCTCAGTTGGTAGAGCAGCTGATTCGTAATCAGCAGGTCCTCGGTTCAAGTCCGAGCGCCGGCTCCACGATCCTTCGGTCCATTCCGGACACATGGGTAACAGTTCATTCCGACCCCCAGCGTCAGGATAGTTGTCGCTCCCTTGCGCGGTTAAACAGCAGCGGGGCGAGACGGCAGCGACTTCGTGACGAAGCCCTTCTCCCTGGCGTTTAAACAGAAGATGGTCGCTCGCCTGATCGGCAACGATGCGGTCAGTGCGCGACAGCTGGCATTTTGGAAACCGGTCTGCGGCAACAAAACGCTCTCGCGGTGCCAAGTGGCACGACGCCACGCGGGTACCTTTGCGCAGCGTCCCATACCTCACCGGCCTCCCGCGCCTCGCCGTTCCACCGCGATCGTCATCACCAACACCTTGAGCGAATTCAGGTCTGTTCCAAGCTTGCGATAGCCTTTAATGTGTATCGCTCTTGACGTTGCCTGTTGCAGTGAGAGAGTACCGTCTCCCCAGCAGCAGATCGTACTGGAGCAACTGATAATCGCTGAGCAACGCGTGTGTCGTGGGATCAAGATCCGCGAGGTCGCCTCCGCCCCAACCGCAACCTGGAAAGCGCCGTCCCAGGACTGGGATCGTACGCCGCACCGCATCGTTCAGGGCGAGGAAGTGCCTCGGTTCGAGATTGAGCATCCGGACGAGGTACGAGGGCAGCGTATTAGTGCTGATTTCCACATTGTCCTTAGGAAGCGAGAAGTTGGCCCACAGCGCCAAGGGCACACGTCGCGAGCGGAAACTCCGCTCGGCCGCCGGCAGGTTGGCCAGTTGCTCAACGAATAATCGCCGCGGTGCAAACGACAGTGGAGCCAGATGATCGCCGAGGATCACGATTAGCGTAGGCGTCGGCCGATGGCTGAAGTGTTCGATGAGTCTGGCGATCTCGCGATCGGCCACCGAGAGGGCGTTTATGTATTCTTGCAATTCGCTGCGCGCTGCCGCGGGCGCTGGCTCGGCCACGTCGAGAGCACTATGACGATTAGGTCTCCTGGTTATAGGGAGCATGAGTCGAGGCGGGAAATGCGAAGATGAAGAAAGGTTCGGCCTGCCGGCTGACGTCGAGAATCGCGTCCACGACCGCAGCATCAGACGGCCACGAGTTGCGAGTAGCGCGCTGAATCCCCGGCGACTCATCCAGCCATCTTACGTCATCGAACCCAAGCAGATGGTACGCATTCTCCCGCGCGAAGAAATACTTCGGATCCACCTGTATCGCTGTCCCCCGGTACCCCGCTTCCTTGAGCGCTCTCGGCAATGAGGGGATCGGGTGCCGCAGGTATTGCCGGTACGCCAAGCTCCCCTGGGATAAGAAGCACATGCTCATGCCAGTCAGGACCTCGAATTCCGTGTTGGCCGATCCGCCAAACGCCTCCGGAACGATTGCCCATCCTCCAGGGAACGTCCTACGGAGTGATCGGATCGTCGGTATCGGATCAGACGTGTAGCGCACGCCGAACTCGTCCGGATCCATCATCGACTCGACCAGGTAGAGCACGAGGTTTACACGTGGCCGTGTCTGGGGCGCTTCGCCGGCACTCGTAGAGTTCCGCTCTAGGCGATCCACTCTTCCGCGCTCTCTCCGTCAGCGATCCGAAGAACCGCTCGACCAGATTGAGCCACGAGGCGTAAGTGGGTGTGCAGTGGTGGCGCGCGGTGGCGCAGCGCCACCGCGCCGGGGGCGCCGGGGCCGCCGGTCTCGCGTCCCTGGGCGCGCGCCGTGTCGTCGTCGCCGGTCGCGCCGTCCGGCCCGCGTTGCTGCCCGGCGTCCCTCGCCGTCGCGCTGGGCGCCTCCCGTCCCGGCCGCGGGCGTCCGTCGCTCGGCTGCCGGTCCTCGGCGGGTGCGCGCGTGCGCGCCTGTCTGCGCTTCTCGTCGCCGGCGCCCCGCTCGCCGGCGCCGCCCGTCCCCCCCCGTCCCGTCTTCTCCCGGCTGCGTCCGCGAGAAGCTTCCTGGACTGCCAGCGCGGAGTACGCATGCGGCCTCGGGATGAACGCCGCCGGTAGATTGCTCAGGAACGCGAGCAGCACGCCGTGCCTCCTCCCGTGCTCCTTGAATCCCCGGCCGGGCGCGCCTAGTTCCCGAAGCAGCCAGTGCGACGACGAGACTGGGACTTGCGAGAACGCGATAGGGAGGGCCAGGAGCACGGCGAAAGCCATGACGCCAATGACGCAGCGGAACGCGCGACTCACATCCGCGGTGCTGGTTCTGGCCATGATGAACAGCCCCCACAACCAGATTCCGAGCGCACCGATCACCGCCACGACGCCTTCCGTGCCGAAGAAACTATGGAAGAACGGAAGGAATTCGGGGATGCGCAACACATCCAGCGGCTGAACGCCTACGTCCATGTAACTGACTTTCAGTACGTTCGCAAGCACGAATCCGAGGTACAGAGGTGAGATCAGGATCAACGGGATTGCGAGCCGTCCCGTGACGGCAAACGTGAGCGCGTACGCGGCGAGCAGAATGAGGGAACTAGTGGCCCATGCCCGCTTCCAGATCACCTCTCCCTTCAGAACTCGCCCATCGCAGACGTTCCTGCCCATTCGAATGCGAGGTCGCCGCAGGACACGAGAAGTGCAGCTGCGGCAGCCAACACCGCCAGCTGTGCCAGCGGAGCCACCGGGCGCGTGTTCATTAACCAGCGGCCAAATGCGCGTGTTTCACGAGGGAACAGCACCGCAGCCCAGACCGCGCCGAACGAGGCGAACAGGAACCAATGCAAGTAGAAGAGTTTCGCCCATACATCGGGCGTGAACAGCCGTGCGAAGAGCCGTTCAGAGAGGAAAGTAGATGTCAGGGCCGCGACTACGAATACGAGGACACGCCGCCCAGTTGCCGGCCAGATTGACACGAGATAACGGTCTCATACATTGCGCCAGTTCCAGCCTCGCTCCATCATGGCGGCGCCTTCCATGATTCCTGAACGTCCAGCACCTCATCCGATGTTCTGCACACCGGCGAGGCCGGCGACCGTGGAGCACTACTTGATGGTGCCCAAGACAGCACCATCTTTGTCGCGAAGCTCACCGGACTTTTCGTTGAATTCCACGCTCAGGTATCGACCTTTCGGCCGCGAATCTGCGTCAGAGCCATCCGGTCACTGGCAGGTCCGGTCGTCGCGTACGCGGTAGTGTGCAGCCGAGGCCGCTGCTTCCGAACTGCGTTCTCGACTTCGGCTTTCAGAATCTTCAACACCTCGGCCGGACGCTTCGGTGCCGACTGAAACAAAACGCCCATTGGCGTCGCCCGCGTCGTTCGACCCGCGTCATACGCGGTCCGTCGGGCAAGTGCTGCTTTTCGGAATGAGACACCGTGCCGATTCTCAACGTGGACGACAGTGCACCACGCTTTAGACGAGATAGCGTTCGGCTACTTCGCGCAAACGCTGCGCTCGCTGTTCCGCCTCTACGCTCGAGAGCACAACGATTTCGACGACAGGTTCATCTTCCTTCGATACGCACAGAATTGCGGGATCTGACGTCGTGTGCAGCTCGCACGTGAAGGTTCCCAGGCACCACAGTCGCTCGTGATGCCCCACTCGTGTGTCTATTGCGAGTTTTCGTCTCCGATCACTCAACCACGGCCACGCCCACGCCCTTGCGATTCCTGAACGTGATCAACGTGTTGGTTCTTTTTGCCACTGCGCTGATGGCCTCGACCGTGACCGCCCTTTTTATTCTCACCGCCGCCATGTTTCTTCTCACTTCCATGTTTCTTCTCGCTGCCATCGCGCTGTTGGCTGCCACCGGCGTGGCCCTGTTCGCCAACACCGCCGCCCGGCTGGTTTCCGCTCACACCGCCGCGGCGGTTCGACCCGAGCTTCGCGAACGCTGGCGTCGCCTTCAGCGTCAGGATTGTTGGCGCCACCCACACTGCCGTCTTGACGAATGACCTCCGGGACTGCTCGCTCTCAGTTGGCTTTTTCATCGATTGCTCCCCGGCCACACTCCGACTCAGTCAGTTCTTTAACAAAGAGTTCGCTGAACAACCAGTGATACGTACGAGATGTCTAGTTGGTGGTGCAATCCTTCGGCCCAACGATTCGGGTTGCAGTGCCGCATACCGTATGCGTTCCGATAAATCCGCGCACCTGCCAGACTTAGTACCGGATTGATCTTCGATGCCGGGACACGTGCGGCGGCGAGTCTGACGGCCGGATCACGCCTGTCACGCAGACTTAAAGCGCTTAGATTGTTTCGCGTGAACGCCGCGGCAGCTCTTACGGATCTGTCAGCGGAGGTCGCGGCGTAGCACGCGTTGCCGCGGGATCTCGGCGCGCGCGTAAGCCTTCGCCCCGAGATGCACTGATTCGGCAATGACGACGGCTTCGCGGCGATGGACAAGCAGCCGCCCTTCGCCGGGGACGCTGCTGCGCCGAGAGCCTCTCATCGACCAGTCGAAGGGGTTGGTCTACATGAGCAGCCTGCGCAAGCGCCAGAGGCGTGTGCCGGCACCGGGTGTCCCGTAGGATCCGGCGCCGGCTGGTTGCTCCGGCCGCACGCCGCGACCGCTTTGGTGTGTCGTGGCTCGGGAACTAATCGCTGGCAGGCATCGGGCCCAGCCTCACGGACGAAAGAGACCGAAACGCACGTTGGAGTCACCGCACACCGGCGGTGACAAAAGCTCCCTTCGTCCGCTTACCCTGCAACCCTCTCGGCGAGCAGCACCTCGGCCTGCCGCAGATGGGTCGCGAACTGCGCGCGCAGCATCTGGATCCGCTCATTCGACTCTTTAAGCCGCGCATCGAGATCCTCGACGCGCGCATAACACTGATTCGGCGCGAAGAGCAGCCTGCCCGCACGGAGCAGTTGGAGCTGCTGTTTCGTAATCAGCAGGTCCTCGGTTCAAGTCCGAGCGCCGGCTCCAGAATCCACTAGGAAAATCGCGTCGAGAGGTTCGGCCAGCGGCAGTAGCCTTCCAATTGGGCTCAGAATCCAAGCCAGCGTTGGACGTCAGCGGGCCCCCGGCCTACGGCGCCGTTGAGGGTCTTTTGCCTCTGTTCGGGGCTATGTGTCACAATGTGCACATGAAGACGATCTCCATCCGCGAACTGCACCTGAAGACCGGCCGGTGGGTTCGCCACGCTGCCAGTCGGGGACCGATCGTGGTCACCGATCGCGGTCGCCGCGTGGCGGCGCTTCAACCGTTTGACGCCTCCATGACCGGTCGACCTCTGCCCAACCGAGAGGCAGCGATACGCAAACGGTCGAAGGTCCCTGTCGATTCCGCCATGTACGTGTCCGAGCTGCGCGAGGATCGGTGATCTACTTCGACGCCGCGTACATCGCGAAGTGCTACCTCAATGAGCCGGGCGCGGATCGGGTCCGCGAAGTAGCCTATCGCGCCGACGGCCTCGCTTCGTGTGAACTGGCACGGCTGGAGTTTGCCTCGATCCTCAAGCGGCACGTCCGAGATGGTCACGTGACTCGCCGCGAGATGACGGCTATCCTGAAAGACTTCGAAGAAGATGAACAGAACGGTGTGTGGCAGTGGCTTGGTGTGACTTCAGAGCTGCTGGAAAAGGCCCGCACCGCGGTCCTCAAGATCCCTGGCACGGTCTTCCTTCGATCCGGTGACGCGCTGCACCTGGCCTGCGCCGAGGAGCATGGCTTCCAGGAGGTCTACACGAACGACCGCCGCATGCTGCAGGCCGCGAAGCACTTCCACGTGACAGGGGTAAACGTCCTCAGTGAGAGCAGTTGAGGCAGAGGTCGGTGGACGGATGGTGGACGGACGGGAGATCCGCGGCCTGTGACGTTTCGATCGTCCGGACCGGACGACGTCTCGGCATAATGGAAGGATGACTCAGGTCGCATTGCTGGCCAGCGTGTCTGCGGTGGCATGGCTGGCGCTGGCCCAGGGCACCGATCCCCGCCGCGAGGTGCAGGACTACCTCACGAAGCACAGCTTTACCGCCGACGAGATCGCCGGACTGGAGGCGGGCGATGTCATCGCGCGGGCGGCGACCGCGGGGCAAGAGATCGTCGTGATTGCGGCGGTGAAGATCCGCGTCCCGCGGGATCGCGTGCTCGACTACTACAGTCAGATGATCAGTTACGTCGACGGCTCGGTGACGCTCGGCTTCGGCCGCTTCAGCACGCCGCCTGCGCCAGGCGACGTCAAGGATCTCTCGTTCGATCGCGGCGAGGCCGCCGACCTCCGATCGTGCAGGCCTGGTCAATGCGACATCAGGCTTGGCGGCGCCGGTATCGACACGCTGCAGAAATCAGTCGACTGGAGCGCGCCCGATTCCGTCGATCGGGTCAATGCGTTCGCGCGGAAAGCGGCTCTCGAGTACGTCTCGGCGTATCAGTCCCGCGGCGACGAGGTGCTCGTGACTTACAACGATCGCGCACAGCCCGTCAGCCTTCAGGAGCAGTGGCGCGGGATCCTCGGCAACTCCGCGTACTTTCACGAGTATGCGCCCGAGTTGAAGACGTACCTCGAACAGTATCCGCGAGGATCGCTTCCCGGCGCCCGCGACGTCTTCTACTGGGTGAAGGAGAACTACGGCCTCAAGCCCGTTCTCAGCATCGTCCACGGCGTGATCTATCAGCCGCCGTCGCGCGCGGATCGTGCGTTCGTTGCGCAGAAGCAGATCTATGCGAACCATTACTATGACGGGTCGCTCGCGATCGCGACCGCGCTGTCGGCGACCGAGAATGGCGCGCCGCTCACGTATCTCGTCTACGCCAATCGCTCGCGAGGCGATATGCTGCGCGGCGGCTTCGGCGGACTGAAGCGGAACGTCGCGCAGTCGCAGGCGCGCAAGGCCGCGCAGGAGACCCTGGGAACGATCAAGCGGCAGCTGGAGCAGTAAGGTTCGCGTTCTGAGCCAACGTCAATACAGCCGAAAGACGATGCCGGCCGAGAGCTCGGCTTGCCAGACGACGTCAACGTGCAGTGATGTCACGCAGGTGCCGGGCGCGCAGGCCACGAACCGCGCGTCGGCGTCGACGAACGTCGTGTAGACGCGTCCGTCCACCCGCAGCCCGACGTGGGGGACCGGGAAGAGCTTGACGCCGCCGCCGGCGCCGATCGTGAAGCGGACCTCGCTGTCTCCGTCGGATGCATAACGTGTGAGGCCCAGTACGCCCGTCAGGAACGGCCGTATACGGCCTTCCGACAACTCCTGCAATCCGCCGACCTGCGCGTATCCGACTGTCACGCGCCGGAGTGCCTCGGCGTCGAATGGCGCCCCGCCGATCGGCACACGCGGCCGCTGCTGGGTGACCAGCGCTTCGACTTGCAGGCCGTTTGACAGGGGCACGTTCACCACGAGTCCCAGCGCCGGCGAGCCGTCCACATCGGTCGGATGGCCCGTCGCAAGCTCGAAGAGGTCGCCGCCGAAGCGATAGCCGCCGAAGGGCATCAGCTCCAGGCCTTGCGCGTGGACCGCCTGCGCGGGCGCGGCCAGGCACACGATCAACGCGATTCCTCCAACCGACGCGGACCGTTTCGAGGGCATGTGGACGGCGTCCTTTCCGCGGCCTCCAGACCGCGATTGCAGTGCAACGGACGCTCCAGAAGAGATCGTAAAAATGCACGGCTGACGGCCGGATGCCGCGTTGGATCACACTCAGGGTCCGGAATGCCGGAGGTCCCACGAGATTCCGGACCATCCTGCAGTCCCCGCGAGTCTTCCCCGCACTCGTTTCGCACGCCCGAATGTGTCGCCGCGCAAGAACTTGCGCATCGACGGCGCGTCGATCCGTGCGGTGGCACGTCGCGTGCGACTCCATGTGCGTGCGTCTGCTGCTGCACACGATTATGTCGATACGCAAGTCGATCGCCGCTCCGTTCGCCGTCGCCGCGCTCGCAGTGGCCGGCGCGATCGGCGCTGCGAACGCGCAGACGCCTCCGGCTGCTGCGGATGCCGTCGAGCCCGGGCGGTTCGTCTGGCGCGACCTGATGACGAAGGACGTGGCGGCGGCGAAGCGGTTCTACGGAGAGCTGTTCGGCTGGCGGTTCGAGAACGCGCGGCGCGGCGATCGCCCCTACGTTCTCGCGCGCTCGGCGTCGACTCCGATTGCGGGCATCGTCGACGTCAGCGGGATGGCGGATGCCGGCTCGCAGTGGGTCAGCTACATGTCGGTCTCCAACGTCGACAAGAGCGTGGCGTTGGTGCAGGCGGAGCGCGGCAAGGTCCTCGTCGAGCCGCGCGACCTGCCGATCGCGCGGGTGGCGGTTGTCACCGATCCGGAGGGCGCGCCGCTTGGCCTTGCGCAGCTCCGGCGCAGTGCGCCCGATCCGTCGCAGCCGTCCCAACATCATTTCTTCTGGCAGGAGTACCTCGCGCGCGACGCGGAGCAGGCGCTCGCGTTCTACAAGCGCCTCGCCGGGTACGAGTCGGTGCTGCTGGAGTCGCGGCTCGACGTCGACTACTACGTCCTGCGATCCACGCGCGGCCGAGCCGGGCTGTTCCGCCTGCCGCCGCAGATCGAAGGCGTGCAGCCGAACTGGCTGCCCTACGTGTTGGTCAGCGATCCGGCGGCCATCGCCGCGCGCGTCGCGGCGCTCGGCGGCCGCGTCGTCGTCCCGGCCGCGCCCGAACGGCGGAACGGCTCGCTGGTGGTCATCGCCGATCCCGGCGGCGCCGTGCTGGCGCTGCAGAAGTTTCCGTTCTGAGTCTGGATCACCATGAAGCTTCCCCACCTCACCACACGCGTCGTGATCGTCATGCTGCTGATGTTCGTTGCGCTCGCCGCATCCAGCTGCGACAACGTGTCGGGCGTCGGCGTCGGCGTGGGCACGACGGCGCGCTGGGGCGGATCGTCGGGCCCGCCGATCTTCGTGGGCGGGCCGGTTTACTAGCGCCGTTATCGGCGACGTATCCGGCAGATTCTGGCGCATAGTGCCTGGCGTTTGATACACCGCCCGGAACCGCTCACGCTCGCCGTCTGAACGAAGTCGCGGCGTCGTTTGATCGCAGCGCAACTCCCCTTTTTGGTTTTCCTATCAGGCCGCCGCCGCAGCCGCCAGTGCGCCGGCCCGCGGCAGGCGATCGACGGTGCGGCAGAGCCCGAGCAACTGCTTGGCGCGCGCAGACGACAGCACACCGTCGGCCAGATCGAGGAACTTCGCGTCGAGATCCGCGTCGCTCATCGGACGCTCAACGCTGCCCACGACATGCTCGATGAACTTCTCGAGCCGGCGGCCGTCCTTGAGGGTGATCACTGCCCTGACCTGGGCTTCGCCGATGCCTGGCGTCACGGTGGCGACGACACGATCGCGCAGCGCGACGACCGCGGCATCCCGAATGACCGCGTCGCTGAACTGCCTCGGCCCGGCCGAGCCGACCACGATGGCCAGCGCGGCCGCAGTGTAGATGCTGAACTTTCCTTCCAGGCCCGTCTGCGGTGTGCGCTTCCCCGTGAGCTCGAGGACGAGTGGATGCACTGCGAGGTCGATCCGCTCGATCTGATCCGGCGTAAGGCGATGCTCGGAACGCAGCTGCAGGCACGCGTCGATCGTCGGGTGCATGACGATGCCGCAGGCGAATGGCTTGTACGTGTTCAGCAGCAACTCGAACCGCTCGCCGAGGCCGCCGGTAATCTCGTCCCACTTCACCTCGGTGCTGACGACGTGCGCCCAGCCGCTCTTGCCCTCGAGGCCGACGGCCGTCGATGTGAAATTTTTCGACGCCAGCAGGGCGGCCGTGAAGCCATTCTGCGACGCCCGGCCCGGATGAAAGCTTTTCGTCATTGAGCCGAACATCTCGCGCAAGCCTACCGGCTGCGCCGCGGCCAAACCCATCGCCCAGACCATCTGTTGTTCGCTGAGCCCGAGCAGCTTGCCGCACGCCGCGGCGGCGCCGAAAACGCCGGCGGTGCCGGTGATGTGCCAGCCGCGATCGTAATGCGCGGGATAGACGGCGTTGCCGATCCGGCATTCCACTTCGGCGCCGAGGATGAGCGCGTGCAGGAAGTCGCGGCCGGAAATGGGCTGCTGTTCGGCAAGCGCGAGGATCGCCGGCGCCACGGGACCGGCCGGATGGATGACGGTCTTGAGGTGCGTGTCGTCGAAGTCGAGCACGTGCGAGCTCATGCCGTTCAAAAGCGACACGGTGAGCGCATCCATCCGTTCGCGCCGGCCGATCACGGTGGCCTGGGCCGGGCCCGCAAACGGGGCGAGCGCGGCAATCGCGTTGTCGAGAGTCTCGTGCTGCGCGCCGCCAAGCGCGCAGCCCACCCAGTTGACGACGGTGCGCCGCGCCTCGCGCACGACCGGCGCCGGGATGTCTTCGGGACGAGCACCGACAACGTAACGCGCGAGCTGACGTGTGACGTCGGGCGGGGTGTCGGGTACCCGCGTCGCCTGCGCTGCCGGTCGCGCCGTTACCGGCGCGATGCCAGCCGCGGCGAGAGTGGTCACGAACGTTCGCCGATCCAAACAGGGCATGGCGAGAGCTTACTGGTGATCCAGACCGGATGGGAATGCGATACGTGGTTCACGGCACGAGCCGGAGACTCAGGCGCGCCGGCGCGCTTTTGAACGCCACCCGGCGTTCTACTACCTCACACGAACGGCTCCGACACCTCGGACACGGTATCCTGTACCTCATGAGGCAGTGCCCGAACACGCTCGAACCTGAACCAGATCTCGGCCAAGGTGGAAGGCGGAGGCCGTCGAGATGACACTCGAGGCCCGGCAGCGCGCCGACGACGCGATCGAGCTCCGCGATTTCGTCGAGAACATCCTCGCCCCGCTCCGCTGGATCGGACCCGACGGCACGATTCTGTGGGCGAATCAGGCGGAGCTGGACCTCCTCGGCTACTCGCGCGACGAGTACATCGGGCGTCACATCTGGGAGTTCCACGCCGACCGGCCGGTGATCGACGACATCCTGGCGCGCCTGCGGAACGACGAGACCCTTCGCAACTACGAGGCGCGATTGCGCCACAAAGACGGATCCCTACGACACGTGCTGATCAGCTCGAGCGTGCTCTGGCGCGATCGTCAGTTCGTACACACGCGCTGCCTGACCATCGACGTCACCGAGCGCAAGCGGGCCGAGGACGAGCGTCAACTCATCGAACGCAATCTATCCAGTCAGTACGCAGTCACGAAGGTTCTGGCCGAAGCCTTGACGCTCGAGGAAGCGACGGGTCGGCTCCTGCAGGGCGTCGGCGAAGTTGGCAACTGGAGCGTCGGCGCGCTATGGACCGTGGACGAGGCCGGAAAGGCGTTGCGGTGTCTCAACGTCTGGCGAGCAGCTGATGCCAATCTCGAGGAGTTCGCGGCGATTACTCGCGAGATGACGTTTGCTCCGTCCGTCGGCCTGCCAGGTCGAGTGTGGTCGACGGCGACGCCCGCGTGGATCGAGGACGTGGTGAATGATCCGAACTTTCCTCGCGCCGCCCACGCCGAACGGGCAGGTCTGCACGGAGCGCTCGGGTTTCCGGTCAGGATACGCGATCGCGTGACGGGCGTCCTCGAGTTCCTGAGCCGTGACGTTCGGCAACCCGACCGCAACCTGCTGCAACTGTTCGACGCGATCGGTACACAGATCGGGCAGTTCATGGATCGTCGCCAGTCAGACGAGTTGCGCGTACGCATGGCGGCCATCGTCGACTCTTCGGACGACGCCATCATCAGCAAGACGTTGGACGGCGTGATCACGTCCTGGAATCGCGGCGCAGAAGATATTTTCGGTTATACGGCGAACGAAGCGGTCGGTCAGAACATTTCCCTGATCATCCCGGCGGATCGCATCGGTGAAGAACGTGACGTGCTGGCTCGCTTGCGCCGCGGCGAGAAGATCGAACATTTCGAGACGGAACGGCAGGCCAAAGACGGACGGCGACTGAGCATTTCCCTCACCGTCTCACCCGTAAGAAATGCGGATGGACAGATCGTCGGTGCCTCGAAAGTGGCGCGTGACATCACCGACCGCAAGCAGGCGGAGGAGGTCCTCCGCCTCAGCAAGCAGCGAGCCGAGGAAGCAGTCACCGCTCGCGACGAGTTCCTGTCGATTGCGGCGCACGAGCTTCGCAATCCGTTGAACGCGCTGCAGCTGCAGCTGGTCGGCCTGCAACGCGCTGCGCAGGACTACCAGGACTCCCTGCCCAAGGCGTGGGTGTGCGACCGCATCAGCCAGGCGACCGATGACGTTCGACGACTCGTGCGCCTCATGCACAATCTCCTCGACGTCTCACGGATTACCGCCGGCCGGATCGACCTGGAACCGGAAGATCTGGATTTCAGCCCGATCGTTCACAGCGTCGTCGGTCGGTTCGTTGCTCAGGTGAAGGACGGGGCGATCACCGTGGACGCCTCACCGGTCTCGGGCACATGGGATCGCCAGCGACTGGACCAGATCGTGACGAACCTCCTCTCCAACGCGGTCAAGTACGGACAAGGACGACCGATCGACATTTCGCTCGCTCACGACGCCGAGCACGTTCACCTGTCGATTACGGACCGCGGGATCGGCATCGACGCCGACCAACAGCAACGGCTGTTCAAGCGGTTCGAGCGTGGCGTGCGCAGTCGTCACTACGGCGCATTCGGCCTTGGGCTGTGGATTACCCGCGAGATCGTCGAGGCGATGGGTGGCAGAATTTCCGTGGAGAGCAGCCCCGGCTCCGGATCGACGTTTGCCGTCGTGCTGCCGCGCCAGCCTGCTCCAGCAAGGCAGCTCAATGAGCACGACTGATCAACAACGCTCGCAGAAACAGATTCTCATCGTCGAGGACGATCTCGGGTCGCGCCGCGCGCTGACGAATGTGCTCGAAGATCGAGGGTACCGCGTCGCCGGCGTCGGGAGCGTCGCCGAAGCGATGCACTTCCTCCGACAGCAGGCCATCCCCGAACTGATCGTGCTCGATCTGATGCTGCCCGATATGGAAGGCTGGGACTTCCGTCACGAGCAGAAAAAGGATCCACGCCTCGCGGATATTCCGGTCATTGCGGTGTCCGCGGTCGGCAAGCTCGTCGACGTCGAATATTCGTTCCGAAAACCGCTCGACTACGATCAGTTTCTGCGCGCGGTCGAGCAGTACGTACCTCCGACTCGTGCGCGCTGAAGCTTGGTTGCGGACCTTTCACACCTGGCGCTAAACGCCGGTCAACCAGTGCGCGACCTTCAGCCAGGCGTCCGTACCGCTGATAGCGATCCGTAACGGTTGGGACAAGATGAACAGGAGACTGCCCCAAATCGTCGCGGGATGCACGCGTCCGAGCGTGACCCAGTCGTACACGAGCATGGCCACCACCAGGATGTTGGTGAGGCCGAAGAACATCAGCGGACCGTACGGGAGGACGCCCGGTAGCCGCGCCACGGCGGCAGTCAGGATCGCAATCGTCGACAGGAGCATGAGGCGTTTATGGGCCGCCGGCGTTCGTCGGTAGTACAAGGCAGCGCCAACCAGCAGAGGGAAGACGACCATATCGAAAAGCGGTACCGCGAAGAAAACCAGCGGTGGCGGCAGGCCGGGCGTCGAGAAGCCGCGCCGTGCCGCCGTGACCGCAGCCATGTAGCCGACGATCACCATCAGCGCCGCGAGGCCGCCGCCGACTACGCCCAGCTTGCGATGCACCGCGGTGCGACGGGCGGAAATCAACGCCGTCTGCACGACGAGCAGGACGATCCATGCCGTGAACACGGTGCCGTGAATGGCAAAGACGGTCGGCAGCGAATCGCTCTGAAAGGCCGGCCGGAGATAGAAGGTCGGCGCGAAACCGACGAAGACAATCACGGCAATCGCCACGACCATGCTCATGAAGAAGCGGCGATCGGCCGGCGCCCGCACGACGCGAGCGCGGACTGGAGCCTCCGTCGCGACGCCCAGTTGTGTGTTCATGGCACCGATGTTATGCAGCACGCCGGGCAAGTCAAGCCGTCGCCGAACAGAGGTGATGACCGCGGCCATGTTCGCAATCGTGCAAAATGCTTCATACTTCAGGCATCGACTACCAGGAGTGCCAGGCGGAATGACGAAGAAAGTGCAGGAGGGGGCGCGCAAGCGGCCTCGACTCGCCGACCTGGGCTTCCACCGCTTGACTCGATCGTTGCTGACGTTCCAGGTATGCTCGGCGTTGCTGGTGGCCGGATTGATGCCGGCCATGGGTCTCTCGGCCGAATGGCGAACGCTTCTTCCATTTCTTCTGATCGATGCGGCTTTGCTCGGGGCGTGGATCCATCTCTGGTGGGTTCCCGGACATCCACGAGAATGGATCATCGCCGAGTCCGTCCTCGCGATGCTCCTGACGATATTGCTCACTCAAGTGCTGAGCCCGGCGCAGTATGTGGCAGCAGCCTTTGATCGCCCGCTGATTGACCCGCTCCTGGCCCGGGCAGACTCGCTCATGGGAATCAACGTGGCCGCGCTTGCAGATTGGAGCCGAGTGCATCCACGAACCAACTTCATTCTCGCCGTCGCCTACTCTTCGTTCATCATCCAGCTGGCGTTGATCCCACTACTCCTGGGCATCATTTTTCGCGAGCGGGTGGCCCTGTGGGAGTACGTGTTCCATTTCCATTCGTGCGCCGCCATCACCGTCACGATGCTCGCGCTGTTCCCGGCGGCCTGCGCGTTCCAGTACGACGGCTTCGAGTCGACAATGGACCAATCGAGATTCATCGCGCACTTCAACGGCGTGCGCGATGGATCGTTTACGAGGCTTCGATTCAACGATCTCGAAGGGTTGATCTCGATGCCGTCGTTCCACATGGCTGGGGCGCTCATGGTCCTATGGTCCCTGCGACGTCATGTGTGGGCCCTCGCGCCCATGGTCGTCATAAACGGCCTCCTGATTCTCGCGACGGTCATGACGGGCGCGCACTACGCTGTGGATCTGGTGGCTACTGTGCTGATGTTCAGCGTGAGCGTTTGGGTGTGGCGCAGGTATGGTGAGTCGTTGCTAGATTCGGAGGCCAGGCAGGTTCAGTCGGCGACGTTAGAAGCAGGCGTCATGACCAACAGAGCGCGCTTTATGAGGGTCATCCCGTCGTGAACACGACTTTCAATGCCATCGTGAGTGATGTCGTGACCGAAACGCCCGACACGGTCACGCTCGTACTGGACATCGGCTCCGCGGCCGGCTACAAGGCCGGGCAATACGTCACCATCGATCCTCACCAATTTACCGGCCTGGCGCCGTTTGTGGGTTACCTCGAGCACCTCAAGGGACGCCGCGAGCCGCCGCGCGCCTATTCGATGTGCTCGGACCCATCCGAACCCCTCGCCATCACTATTAAGGAGGAGTTCTACGAAGCCGGCGTCACGCCTTACCCACCCTTGATCTCCGGCTACCTCGTGCATCAGGTTCGGCCCGGGGATCGAATGGCCGTCGTGGGCTTTGCCGGCGCCTACGTCTTCCCCGACGACGTCGAGTCGAGGACCGAGCACATCCTCCACCTCTGCGCGGGTTCTGGCAGCGTCCCCAATTTCTCGATGATCAAGGACTCCCTCCGGCGGCACGCGAAGCTTCGCCACACGCTCCTCTACTCGAACAAGACCTGGGACGATGTGATTTTCCGGGAGCAGCTGGCGCAGATGAGCGTCGAGTACCCGTCCCGGCTGCGGGTCGTGCACTCGCTGACGCGACAGGCCGATCCGATCCCTGGCCAGGCCGACGTACGGGCCGGTCGCGTCGGTCGCGAACTTCTGGCCTCGACCCTCGCCACCGAACCGACGTCACTCGTCTACGCCTGCGGTCCCGCCATCTCCGTATGGGAAAAGCGGGAAAGCATCGCCCGCGGCGGTCCCCCACCCGCGCCCCGATTCCTCGAGACGATGCAGGCAGAGCTCGAGGCGCTGGGTCTTCCCCGTTCGCGGCTCAAGGTCGAAGCGTTCGGGTAGCTTCGCCCCACGGGCGGACAACCTAGCGGGCGGCGTCGTCAAAGATCCTCGCGCAGAGAAGTCGTCATCACGACGAACAAGTTGTGCCCTGACCCACAACGTTTGATCCCACCCCGATTCTCAAGGCCCTGCCGTATCTCCGCTAAGTCGCCGTCCAGCATCTAGTTCACCCGGATGAGTCGGCACAAACCCGAGCGGTATGCCCGTTGCGATTAGAGGGCACGTCATCCAATCCCAACGGCTGTCAGTGCGGCCGGGAATACGGCGAAGTGATTCCGTGGCAAGTGGAGGATCTGTGTCCGGACGTCGGATTTATTCGAGATATCAGCGGGCAACCCCGTGGGCCGGTCAGATGCGGATTTCCCGGGACGTTGCCGTGCAGGTCGACGGCACCTCGAATGAAATCGCCGTTCTGAGCGATGTGCCTGGGGTGGTGGACGAAGAGTTGACGCTCGCCCTGGTCAGCAACGCGGGAAACATGGACTTGCGGGTGAAAGTCGTGGACAGCCGGCCGCAGATCGTCGAAGGCGTTCTCCGGCATCGCGTGCGGCTGCAACTGCTGGCGGCCGAGACCGACCGGCGACGATCGGAGTGCGGAGCAGTGACGAGCGCGTTGACGGCCATCCTGAACTCGGTTGTGGTCGGATTGCTTCGCCGCGAGGTGACCGTGGAGCTCTTCAACATCAGCTGTTCCGGGTGCCTGCTCGAGAGCGGGTCGGCCATCCCGACGGGAACGCTGGGCACGCTTTGCGTCGAAATCGACGGAACGGTCTACGTGGACGACGTGCGGGTGTCGCGTTGTCTGGTCGTTCCCGGCGGCGGTGAGCGGCACCATGTTGGAGCGGAGTTTCTTTCCCTGCAGCGCCTCGGTCAGCAGTCGCTCCGGCTGTATGCCGCGACGCTCGGCGCCAACGGATTGAAGCCGAAGGGTTCGCTGTCGGTCGGGTTTCTCGAAGCCCGTTGAAGATTGCCGCGATCGCGGCAAGGCCACGCATCGAGGGGCGCAGTGCGATGCGGGTGGTTTTTGAACTGTGCCATGAGATGAACCGTTCGGGTCGGGCCTCACCAAACACTGGTGAACACGCTACGGCGACACGAGCTGCCAGACTCAATCGATTCGGTGCATCTCGAACCCGGCGGGAGGTTGTCCCGCCATCGTCAATCGTCAGGGGAGATTCGTGATGAAGAACTTGCTGGTGCGTTTCGTTCGTGAGGAAGAGGGGCAGGACCTCATTGAGTATTCGTTGCTGTGCGCCTTGATCGCCGTTGCGTGTATCGCGGCGATGAACGCGCTGGCGACCGACATCAATGGCATCTTCGGCGCCATCGGTGCGGCTCTTGACGGCGCTGTCGCTCCGTAGTTGGAGTCGGCGACACGCCGGGATGATTCCCGGTGTGTCGCCAGCTCGTCGTAGAAGACGTCCAGGGCAACGTCGCAAGGTATCGAGACGCCCGTGAGGGCGCTCAGGAGAGTGGGATGAGCAGCGCGTTGAATCGATTACTCCGTGAAGAGCAGGGGCAGGACCTGATTGAGTACGCCCTGTTGTCCGCGCTGCTCGCCGTCGCATGCATCACCGGTATTCTCGAACTCACGCGCATCGTCGAGTTCTTCACAGCGCTGGGAGTTACTCTCAACAACGCCATTTGAGGAATTCGTGATGTCCCTGATCAAGAGACTGTTGTACCAGGAATCGGGCCAGGACCTGGTGGAATACGGTCTGCTCAGCGCGCTGGTGGGAATTGCCGCCATCCTGATCTGGCAGCAGCTGGTCGAGACGGTTGGCGCCACGTACACCGCAGCTGATGCAGACGTCCAGACGATGGCAGCCTGCACACCTGACCCTGGCGTCGTCGTCTGTCCATAAGCGCTATCTGAAAACTGACTTATGACTGCTTCACACATTTTTGTCGGCGCTGTTCTGACGCTCGCGTGCATCGCCGACCTTCGCACGCGACGCATCCCGAACGCGCTGACGCTCACCGCGGCGGTCATCGCCGTCGTGTTCCACGCGGCAACCGGCGGCTGGGCCGCGGTCGCCTCGAGCATCGCAGGCTGGCTGCTCGGCGTCGCTCTTTTTTTTCCGATGTTTGCCCTGCGCGGCATGGGCGCCGGCGACGTCAAGCTGCTGGCGGCGGTCGGTGCCTGGCTCGGCCCGGCGCAAGTCGCATTCGTCGCGTTGGCGACGAGCATCGCCGGCGGTGTTCTGGCGCTCGCCGTCGCGCTTCTGCATGGGTATCTGAAAACCGCATTGACGAACGTGCGGGCGCTGTTGACGCATTGGCGCGTGATGGGAGTGAGACCGCTGCCTGAGGTCACCCTCGAAGGAACCCAGGGCCCTCGACTGGCTTACGCGGTACCGGTCGCGATTGGAACGATGGTGACGTTATGGCTTCGATGAGACTTTTTTGGCGTTTGCGCCAGGAAGACGGCGCACAGCTGGTTGAGTTCGCGCTCGTCCTCCCGCTGTTGCTGTTCGTCGTGCTGGGAATCGCCGAGTTCGGGATCATTTTCCAGCGCTACGAGGTTGTGACCAATGCCGCTCGCGAGGGAGCGCGTTTGGCAGTCCTGCCCGGATACGACTCGGTGGCGGCGGAGGATGCCATCAGGGCTCGCGTGCGCGCCTATGTGCAGGCGGCCCGGGTCCCCATCACCGCAGGAACTCCCCCCGCGTCCATCGTCGCCGTCGATATCGTCGACGGCACGGTCGCCTTGGGTGGCGGCTTGCCCGCGGTCAATGTCAAGCGGTGCACCGTGACGTACACGCATCGCTACACATTTCTGCCGTCCATGGCTGCTTGGTTTGGATTTACGTACACAACGGTTCCCTTGACCGCAGTCTCTGAAATGCGGACCGAGGGTGGTGGTTAACGGAACGAGGAGAAGGTCACATGGATCGCAGCAAACGTACAGCCGTCGTCGTGGGAATCGCCGTACTTCTGGCGGCTGTCGCCACTTTCGGCATGTATCGCATCGTCTCGCAGATGCCCGCGTCGGCCGCCGAAATGGAGACGGTCAATGTCGTCGTGGCCCAGCATCCGCTCAAGCTCGGCACGCGGCTCACCAAAGATCACGTCAAGCTGGTGCAGTGGCCAGCGAACGCGCCGGTCGCTGGCACGTTTGAGAAGGTCGAAGACGTCGTCGACCGCGGCGTGATAGCGACGGTCGAGCAGAACGAGCCACTGACGAACGCCAAGCTCGCGGCGCTCGAGGCCGGTGCCGGGCTGCCACCATCCATTCCGCCGGGCATGCGCGCGATTTCCGTCAAGGTCAACGAGGTGGTCGGCGTCGCCGGCTTCGTTGTGCCGGGCACGCGAGTCGACGTGATGGTCACGCTTTCGCAGAATCGAAACGACAATGACAGCCTGACTCGAGTCGTGGTCAGCAACGCGCAGGTCCTCACCGCCGGCACCCGCTACGATCAGGAAAAGGCGAAAGAAGGCGCACCTATCCCGTCGACGGTCGTGACGCTGCTCGTCACACCGGAGGACGGCGAGCGTATAGCCCTGGCCGCGTCCGAGGGGCAGATCATGCTGGCGCTGCGCAATCCGCTGGACACGACGCCTACCACGACGTCTGGTGTTCGCACCGCGGGCTTGTTCGGCCAGCCCGCGCCAGTGGTGAAAGACAGGCCGGTTCGCGCGTCGGTGCCGGCCAAGCCGGTTCAAGCGGTCGTCGTCGAGACTCCGAAAGCATCGCCCTACACAGTTGAAGCCATCCGTGGTGCCAAGCGCACCGAGGAGATCGTTCGATGAGATTTTCTTCCCCGTTGTGGAACCGGCCCACTGGCGCTGTCCTGCTCCTGGCGCTCGTCGTCCTCGGTGGTGACGTACGCGCGCAACAGGCTCCCGCGCCGGCAGTGCCCGGGCAGGTCACCCCAACGCCGGCGCAGACGCCGAGCGTCCCGGCACCTGCTGCTCGGCAGCAGTTCGAGCGCGTCCAAGTGACGGCAGGCCGCTCGACGATCGTGCCCACGGACTTTGCCATCACCCGGATCGCCATCACCAACCCCGAGGTGGCGGACGCGGTAGTCGTTCAGCCGCGGGAGATCCTGATCGACGGCAAGAAAGCCGGAACGGTCAGCCTCATCGTGTGGGGCGGAGATCGGCGCGCGCAGTACGACATCGTGGTCGAGCCGGCGATCACCACGCTCGAGCAGCATCTGCAGACGCTGTTCCCCGGCGAAGCCATCGCCGTGAGCGTGAGCGAAGAGGCGGTCATTCTGTCCGGTCAGGTGTCGAGCACGGCCATCATGCTGCGCGCCGGGGAAATCGCCAGGCTGTCTTCGGCGAAAACCCAGGTCATCAACATGCTGCAGGTCCCGGGCGGCAACGAGAGCCAGCAAGTGATGCTGCAGGTGCGCTTCGCGGAGGTCAACCGGCGCGCATTGACCGAGCTCGGTCTGTCGCTGTTCGTGCTGCGCAACCGCTTCGTGGGACGGTCGACGACGCAGCAGTTTTCCGCGCCGGAGTTCGACGACGAGGGAGGTCAGAACCGTCTGACGTTCAGCGACTACCTGAATCTCTTCTTCATGGATCGGCAGGAGGGCTACGGCGCGGTCTTGCGCGCGCTCGAACAGAGCGGCGGTTTCCAGAGCCTCGCCGAACCCAACTTGATTGCTTATAACGGCCAGGAGGCCAGCTTCCTCGCCGGCGGCGAGTTTCCGGTTCCCATCGTTCAGGGTGCGACGGGCACGGTGACCGTTCAGTTCAAGGAATTCGGCATCCGCCTCAACTTCCGGCCGACCATCGCCGGCGACGTGATTCGTCTGAGGGTCAGGCCGGAAGTCAGCACGCTCGATTTCGCCAACGGCATCACGCTCGAGGGCTTCCGCATCCCGGCGCTGACGACCCGACGGGCGGAAACGGATGTCGAGCTGCGTGATGGTCAATCGTTCGCCATCGCGGGTCTCCTCGACAACCTGCGGCAGAACGACAAGGCCGCCATCCCGATTCTCAGCAAGCTGCCGATCATCGGCGCCCTCTTCCAGAGCAAGGCCGAGCGTGCTGAAGAGACGGAGCTGATGGTCCTCATCACACCGCGGCTCGTGAGGGCGCTCAATCCGGACGAGGTGCCGCCGCTGCCGACGAATATCCGACCGTTGATGAACCGGGGTGATATCGGACAACAGCTCGACGGCGCCGGTGGTGCTGTGGACGCGCCGAGCAGAGAGACACCGAAACCGGCAACAGCAGGTGGAAAGAAGTGATGAGAAACGCACCTTCGACGTCGCGTGGTACTCGCGGGAAGGCCGAGAGCGGAGCGGTTCTGATTCAGGTCGCCGTGGCGCTGCTCGCGTTGCTGGCGCTGACCTCATACGTCTTCGATTACGGCGTCATGTGGGTCAGCAAAGGTCAGGCGCAGACAGCGGCGGATGCCGGTGCCTTGTCCGGCGCGATTTCACTCGCGTTCAACAGCTCGACCGACCAGGCCGCGGCGCGTGCCCGCGCGATTGCGGTGGGGCAGAGAAACCGGGTCTGGGGTCAGGCGCCGGTCATTGCGCCAGGCGATGTGACCTTTCCACCTTGCCCTCCCGGCGCACCGGGCCTACCCGACACCTGCGTGAAGGTAGACGTCTTTCGCAATCAAGCACGCCTGAACCCGCTGCCGACTTTTATGGGCCGATTGGCGGGAGTGAACGCCCAGGGCGTGAGGGCGACGGCGACCGCGCAAATCGTGACGGGCGATACGACCGACTGCCTGCGGCCCTGGGCGGTCCTCGACAAATGGGCTGAATCCGCTCAAAATCCGGCGGACGGAGTCGGTCCCGACCCCGGGCCTATTTCCACCTACGGCCGCTATCCGACGAATCCAACTGGCGGTGGACCTAACAGCATTCCGGTCGAACCGACGGATTCATACGTTCGGCCCGGGCTACCAGGCGCCACTGGCTTCACTCTCCCGGCTGACGAAGGGCGCCGGTTCGCCATCAAGGTCGGCGCGTCGGGCGGCAATGAAGTCTCCTCGGGCTGGTTCCGGACGATAGACCTCCCGCGCGCAGACACCACGCAGCTCGGAAACAATACCGTGCAGACCAACATCCTGAGCTGCAGCGGGATGCCTTCGTCTTTCGCCGCTCCGAACACGGTCTGTCCGAACGACATTGCCAACAATTGGGAGGAGACCGCCTACTGGGCTGAACGCGGATGCTATCGAGTGCAGACAGGTGCGACTGTCGGCAGCACTCGCAACACGGTCCAGGATCTCATGGCCCTAGACGGCGCAGCGCGGTGGGTCGACGGTCAAGGCATCGTCGGTAGTACGTTTCGACCCGCCCTCACGTAGTCCCCGCGTCGTACCCATCGGCGTCATGGACATCGATGACTATTTGAGTCGAAACCCAACCGGCCAAAACGGCGTGCTGCGCATGGTGAACATCTACGGCTTTTTCATCGAGGGTCCGGGCGATGTCGACAACGCCACTGGCGCAATCACCTTCCCGGCCAACAATGGCCAGGCAATCATCGGTCGCATCCTAACGATGCCCTCGATGTCACTCGGATCGTCGACGCTGCCGAATAACGCGTCTTTCCTCCGACAGATAATCCTGGTTCGGTAATTAGAGGTAAATCGTGCCTGTCTCCGTAGTCATCATCGGTTCACGCGACCAGCGGTTGGAGGACACCCTCCGAGCCTCTGGGCGCATCGGGTCCATCACCTGGAGCGCGGATCTGGGAGGGCTCCTCGATGCGCACGCAATGCAACCGGACGTGGTTCTCGTCGATGTACGCCGCGCGCCGCAGGTACCGCCCGCCGTCACGGCCCTGAAGCGCCAGCACCCGGGCACCAACGTCATGCTCCTGGCCTCCGAGCTCGATCCCGCGCTGATGCTGCAGGGGATGCGCGCGGGCGTCAACGAAATCGTCGCCGATCCGCTCAGCCAGCCGGAGTTCGACGCGGCTATCACGCGCCTGCTTGGCAATCGAACCCATGCGCCGGCCGGGCCTGTCTTCGCGTTCGTCGGAGCCAAGGGTGGAGTCGGGACAACGACGACGGCGGTCAACGTGGCGATGTTGCTGGCGAAGATGTCGCCATCGCGGGCACTGTTGTTGGATTTACACCTCGCCTATGGCGATGCCGCCGTGTTCCTCGGCGTCGATGCGCGCTTCTCGGTGCTCGATGCGCTCGAAAACATGCATCGGCTCGATTCGGCGTTCCTGAAGAGCCTCGTGGTGCAGACCCCCTCGGGCGTGGATCTCCTGGCGTCGGCGGAGCGCCCGGCATCGCGGCCGATCGAGCTGCGGCGGCTCAATACGGTGGTCGAACTGGCGGCATCGCAGTACGGATACACGGTGGTCGACGTTCCGCGCTCGGACCTGGGCGTCATCGACAGTCTCGATCTGGTGTCGAACCTCGTGGTTGTCGCGAATCAGGAGCTGGCGACGGTTCGCAACGCCGGACGCATGGCGTCGGCGCTGCGCTCGCGATATCCCAAGGCCAAGGTGACCACCGTGATCAACCGCAGAGACGCGCGCGCCGAGATCGGCCAGCGCGATGTCGAACGAGCGGTCGGCGGCACCATCGCGCATCAGTTTCCGAGTGACTACCGCCGTGCCCTGCACGCCATGCACAAGGGGCGGCCGCTGGCGCTCGACAACCACAACGACTTGTCGGCGTCGTTCAAGGCGCTGGCACTGGAACTGGCCGGGATGTCCGACAAGGAAAACGGCCGCAGTGGTGGATCGACCGGACTGAAGGGACTGTTGGGACTTCGATCCTGAGAACGCTAGACCCGGAGGAATGACTCAATGAACGCCGCATCGCTCGATACACGAAACGCCAGCTATCAAGATCTGAAGAGCCGGATCCATCAGGACCTCCTGAACCGGCTGAACCTCGATCGTCTGACTCGTGTGCGACGGGAAGACGCAGAGCCGGAGATCCGGAGCCTGATCGCCGGCATGCTGGAGCGCGAACGCGACCGCACGCCGCTCAGCCTCTACGAGCGCGAGAACATCGTCAACGACGTCCTGCACGAGCTCTTCGGCCTCGGGCCGCTCGAGGCGCTGCTCCACGATCCGCTGATTTCGGACATCCTGGTCAACCGTTTCGACCAGGTCTACGTGGAGCGGAACGGCCGTCTCGAGCCGACCGACGTGGTCTTCAAGGACGAGCGGCACCTGGTGCAGATCATCGAGCGCATCGTCAGCACGATCGGCCGCCGCATCGACGAATCGAGTCCGATGGTGGACGCACGCCTGGCGGATGGATCCCGCGTCAACGCCATCATTCCCCCGCTTGCGCTGGATGGTGCCGTGCTCTCGATCCGCCGCTTCCGGACGGACAAGCTCGGCGCCGACGACCTGGTGGGGCGAGAGTCGTGGACGCAACCGATGAAGACGTTCCTCGAGGCGGCGGTGTCGTGTCGCTTGAACATCGTCGTGTCGGGCGGCACCGGCGCCGGCAAAACGACGTTGCTCAACATCCTCTCCAGCTTCATCAACGACAACGAGCGCGTCGTGACGATCGAAGATGCGGCGGAATTGAAGCTCCGGCAGCGTCACGTTGTGCGCCTCGAGACCCGCCCGGCCAATATCGAAGGCAAGGGTGCGGTCCGGCAGCGCGAGCTCGTCGTCAATGCCCTTCGTATGAGGCCCGATCGCATCGTCGTCGGCGAGGTCCGCAGCGAAGAAGCGCTCGACATGCTGCAGGCGATGAACACCGGTCACGACGGGAGTCTGACGACGATCCACGCCAACAGCCCGCGCGACGCGCTGTATCGCCTCGACACGATGGTGGCGATGGCGAATCTCAACATTCCGGAAAAGGCGATCCGCCAGCAGATCTCCTCTGCCGTGAACGTGATCGTTCAGGTCGGGCGAATGGCCGACGGCACTCGTAAGGTGACGGCCGTTTCGGAAATCACCGGAATGGAAGGCGACGTCATCACGATGCAGGACATCTTCCTGTTCGAGCGCACCGGAATCGCCCCCGACGGCCGTGTGCGCGGCCGGTTCCGGGCGACGGGGATCAGGCCGAAATGCGCGGAGCGCCTGGCGGCGTCAGGGATGCACCTGGCCATGGACATGTTCGAACACGTCAAGCTGATCGCGTAACGGGTTAGAGGACCATCATGATCATTCTCGCGCTGACATTCCTCCTGATCCTCGGGATCATTCTCGGTTCGTATTACGGCTTCGTGGTACGCGCTGAGGACCAGGATCGTTCCAAGCTGATTCGCCGAATCGGCCGGTCGGGCGCCGACGCGGCGGCACTGAAGACCGGCGATCTCGAGAAGCCGACACAGCGACTCAGCAACGTTCACTCGATCAACATCCTGTTGTCGCGCGCACATCGTTTCTCGTCGCCGCTCGACGAGCTGGTGACTCAGTCAGGGTTGAAGATCACCGTGGGCACGCTGCTGTTGGCCTGTGGATTCATGGCCTGTGTTGGCTACGTGCTGGTCAAGTGGTTGACCTACTTCACGTATCTCGGGCTCGCTGCGGCACCGCTGTTCGCTATGGTGCCCTATCTGGTGGTTCGCTACATGCGAACCAAGCGGCTCGAGAAATTCGAGGAACAGTTCCCGGAATCGATCGAGCTGATGGCTCGCGCCCTTCGTGCCGGTCACACCTTTCCGACCGGTCTGCAGATGGTCGCGGACGAAATCGAGGATCCGGTCGGCTCGGAGTTCAAGCTGGTATACGACAGTCAGAACTTCGGCATGCCTCTGCCGGACGCGCTGAGAGCCTTCGCGGCTCGTATCCCCATCCTCGATGCCCGCTTCTTCGTGACCGCCGTGCTCACCCAGCGCGAGACCGGCGGCAACCTGTCGGAGGTTCTCGACAACCTGGCATCGGTCATTCGCGACCGCTTCAAGGTCAAGCGGCAGGTGCGCGTCGTGACCGCACACGGCCGAATCACCGGCTGGATTCTCGCCGCACTTCCCCCGGCTCTGGCCGGCGTGCTGTGCATCGTGTCGCCGGGACACATGACCACGCTCATCAATGATCCGCTCGGTATCAAGATGATCGCGTTCGCCGGAACGTTGCAGATCATTGGCACGCTGGTCATCCGCAAACTCGTGAACGTCCCGTACTAGGAGTCTGTGGTTCATGCCATTCGATATCATCGTCACGCTCACTGCTGGGTTTCTCTTCGTGGCGCTGCTCGCCGGCTGGGCAACGTCGAGTGCGCTCTCCGCAGTCGCTCCCGAACGACGCCGTTTGCGTCAGCTGGGTGTCACCGCAGCGTATGAGCTGCCGGTTGGTCCGGTCGCGTTGGTGGACTCTGTCGATCCGCGGTTCAAGCGGTTCCCGGGGGTCCCCAAGTCGCCGAAGGAAATGAATCGTCTCCGGCGCCGTCTGGCGTTGGCGGGTTACCAGCGGCCGTCAGCAATGGTCGTCTACGCGGCGGCGCAGCTGATTACTCCTATCGTTCTGGCGGGAACGGTCCTGTTCCTCGTTCCAGGACGCAACGGATTGCTGCTTGCCGCGTTTGCCGGGGCGATTGGCTACTTGATTCCGGGCGTCTTCCTGGCGCGCATGATCGAAAAGCGCAAGATGGAGATCCGCAATGGACTGCCCGATGCGCTCGACCTGCTCATCGTCTGCGTGGAGGCGGGCTGCGGCCTGGATCAGGCGATCGTCAAGGCGTCCGATGAACTCGAGATCGCTTATCCGGCGCTGGCGATGGAACTGCGCCTGATCACCACCGAGATACGTGCGGGCAAGGCCCGGCTCGAAGCGTTCAAAAACTTCGCCGCGCGCACCAAAGTGGACGACGTGCAGTCGCTGGTCAGTCTGTTGATACAGACTGACAAGTTCGGAACCAGCATCGCGCAGGCGCTGCGTACTCACGCGGAGACCTCGCGGACCAAGCGCCGGCAGCGGGCTGAAGAGCGCGCCGCCAAGGTTGGAGTCAAGCTCGTATTTCCGCTCGTGCTCTTTCTCTTCCCGGCACTTTACGTCGTCATTCTCGGGCCGGCCGTAATCCAGTTCCTTCGCGTATTCCGTCCGATGACTCAGTAGTGCACCGATTGGAGGACTGACATGAACAGTATGACCCTCGTGCTTCTCGCCGTCTTCGCGGTTCTTCTCGTTCTGTATATGGCGCGTCGTCGCAGCCGCCTGAATCGACTGGAGGACTGACAATGGACAGGACCACGCTCGTACTTCTGGCGATCGCCGCTGTTCTCTTGATTCTCTACATGGCGCGTCGCCGCAACCGCCTGAATCGAGAGGACTGATGGCGCTCTTCGGAGGCTTGTGGCGCGTCCCGGTGGTGTGTCTGGCAGCATTCCTCGTGGGCTGCGCTGCGCGTGGCCCACAGGCCGGAACTTCATCGCCAGCGAAACCGTCGGCGAAGAGCGCCACACAAACGGGCACGAACGCCGATTCACTCTCGGAGTTCATGGCGAAGATCCGGCACCTGAGCGCTCGACCGGCGCAGCCAGATTTGGCGACGCTGGAGAGCCGGGACCAAGAGTTGGCGGCGGAGCTCAAGCTCGCGTCCGCCGCTCCGACGGCGGAGCGGTATCGCGATCTGGCCGAGCACTATCGGCTTCGCGGTGTGCTGGATGCCGCGTATCGGCACTTCAACCGGGCGCTCGCATTGAACCCGCGCGACGCCGAAGCGTACGAAGGGCTGGCGCGAGTGTGGCGGGACTGGGGCCTGCCGCACCTGGGAGTCGGTGATGCTCATCGCGCGACGTTCTACGCACCCCAGTCCGCTGGCGTGCACAACACCTTCGGCACCTTGATGCAGGCGCTCGGGCGATACAAGGATGCGAAGGTCGCTTACGAGCTGGCCAGCAAGCTGGATCCAGGCGCCGCGTATGCCGTGAACAACCTTTGCTATGTCTCGTTTCTCGACGGTCGGATCGATGCCGCGATCGATATCTGCACGAAGGCAGTCAAGATGGATCCGTCACTGGCCGCAGCCAAGAACAACCTGGCGCTCGCGTATGCGGCAGCGGGACGGCCGGACCTTGCTCGAACGCATTTTCTGGATGCCGGAGATCCCGCGAGCGGTCTCTACAACACGGGGATTGTCTACCTGGCGTCGCGCGATTATCGCAGCGCCCTGGCCGCTTTCGACGCAGCCAGCCGCAACCGGCCGACGTTCAATCTGGCCCGGGAGCGTGCGCGCCAGCTCCGCGAGATGCTGCGGACCTTGCCGGCCAATCCGATCGAGCGCCTCGATGGCGCATTTGGACAGTAGCGCATGACTACCACTTTGGTTTCAGCTGAAGTCGTCCCGCACCCAGTCGCTCCACAAACACTCGCGGCGGCGGGACTCGGACTCGACCTGATAGTGCAACTCGTACTCAAGTCGCTGCACTTCTCGGGGGAGCTGTCGGGAACCGAGCTTTGCCGACGGTTAGGCTTGGCCTTCCCGGTCTTTGCTCCAGCGCTCGATCTGCTCAAGGCGCAGCATCAGTGCGAAATCGTCGGCGGTGGCATCGTCGGTGGCGCGTCATACCGCTACCGGATAACGGATGCGGGTCGCACCCGCGCTGCCCTCTTCCTCGAGAGCAGTCATTACGTGGGCGTCGCACCCGTGCCGCTCGCGCAGTATCAACAGTACATGACGCGGTACCGCGCGGCTACGCTGCCGAAAGCGGGCCGCGAGGCTGTGCGGGAGGCATTTTCCCACCTCGTGATCAGCGATCGGGTCCTCGACCAGCTCGGACCGGCCATCAATGCCGGCCATTCGATGTTCGTCTACGGCCCTCCGGGCAATGGCAAGACCGTCATCTCGCAGGCAATTCACAACCTGCTGCACGGGGAGATCGCCATCCCGCACGCGCTGGAGGTTGAGGGTGCCATCATCCGGGTGTTCGATCCCGTCAACCACGAGGTGATTGCCTCCGCGGAGGATCACAACAGCCTCATGTCGAACGACGACGCCGACGGCCGCTGGGTGCGATGTCGCCGGCCGATGGTGATGGTTGGCGGCGAACTCACGCTCGAGGCACTGGAACTGAGCTACAGCGCCACGACTGGCTTCTACCGCGCGCCGGTTCAGGCCGTCGCGAATGGTGGGGTCCTGGTCATCGACGACTTCGGACGGCAATCGTGCTCGCCACGCGATCTCTTGAACCGCTGGATAGTACCGCTCGAGAGCCGCGTCGATTTCCTGACGCTGCAGAGCGGGCAGAAATTCGAGCTCCCGTTCATGACGTTGATCGTGTTTGCCACGAACATCAAGCCCGCGGAGCTCGTCGACGAGGCGTTCCTGCGACGAATTCAGTACAAGATTTTTGCCGAGAGTCCGACGATCCAGGACTTCAAGATTATTTTCGACGGTTGCTGCCGCGAATACGGCGCGACGGCTGAGGCCGGCCTGGTCGAGCATCTGCTGTTCGAGTACTACCGTCCGCGGAAAATCGCATTGCGCGGCTGCCATCCTCGCGACCTGATCAGGCAGGCGCTTTCACTGGCGTCCTACCTGGACAGACCGTCGCACTTGACAGCGGATTTGATTGAGGCGGCTTGCAATACCTACTTCGTCAATGACCGGGAGGAACCGGCCGTTTACGCGTGATCCACATGTTCATCTGGGTTTCTTTGCTCTCGCTCCTGCTGCAGACCGCCACCGGCGGGAATGGCGCGAACTGGTCCGCCTCGGGCGCTGCTGATCGGACTGGTCCGATGGTACGGATCACCTCGCCGCTCGGCCGGAGCGGCGTGCCCGGCAGCATCCGCATCGTGGCGCAGATTCAGGCGGAGACCGGGACGACGCTTGGCCCGGTCAAGTTCTTCATCGATGGCCAGCTTTTCCGGACCGATGAGGATGGGGCGCCCTACGCCGTCGAGTGGACCGATGAGAATCCATTCGAGCGGCGCGAGATCGCCGTGGCCGTTTCCGACGCGCTGGGCCGCGAGGTCCGCGACTCCGTGGTGCTCGAACCGTTCGAGATCATCGAGGAGACGGACGTCACGAGCGTGATGGTCGAAGCGTCGGTCCAGGACAAGAACGGACGTTTCGTCAAGGCTCTCCCCCAGTCCGCGTTCAGCGTGCTGGAGGACGGCGTGCCGCAGGTCCTCGACCTCGCCAGGCACGAAGCCGTCGGAGCCACTCTGGCCCTGCTGATCGACAGCAGCTCCAGCATGTCCCGCCGGCTCGATTTCGTACAGCGGACGGCGGCTACTCTCGCGCAGTACATGACGCCCTTGGACCGGATGGTCGTCGCGCCATTCTCCAAGGGACTCATGCCAACGACCGGACCAACCGACGACAAGAAAACTGTCGCGGAAGCAATCGCGGCGATTCGGTCGGCAGGGGGAACGGCCATCCTCGATTCGCTGGCGCAAATCGCCCGCAGCTTCCCCGAATCGACAGGGCGGCGGGCGGTGATTCTCATCACCGATGGCTACGACGAAAACAGCAGCGATACCGATTGAGGAGACGCTGGCCACGCTGAAGGAAGCGAAGGCGACCGTTTACGTAGTGGCCATCGGTGGCGTCGCCGGCATCTCGCTCAAGGGAGAAAAGGTGCTGCGCCGCATCGCCACCGAAACGGGCGGCCGTGTATTCATGCCGACGACTGAAGGCCAGCTGGAGCTCGTCCACAACGCGTTGGCCGACGACGTGCAGAATCGCTATCTGATCACTTACACGCCGGCCAATCAGGCGCACGACGGCAGGTGGCGCGAGATTTCAGTGGTGACCGGTGTGCCGGAGTATCGAGTGAAGGCTCGGCCAGGGTACTTCGCGCCGAAGCCCGCACCTGTGCGTCCGTCACTCGAATTCACGGCAACGGACTTGAGCGGCCAGTACCTCGAGGTCTCGGCCGACGACCTCGACATCGTCGAAGACGGCGTGGCGCAGAAAGTGGACACGTTCCACGAGGCGTCGCAACCGGTGTCGATCGTGCTCGCGCTGGATGCGAGCGGCAGCATGCGCCATCGCGAGGCGGATGTCATCGCCAGCGCACGCGCATTCACGGCCGCGTTGCGACCGCAGGATCAGCTCGGCGTCATGATGTTTTCGGACGCCGTGGTCCTGACTCAGGACCTGTCGACGAACCGGGACGCGGCGAACGCAGCCATCGACGACTACAAGACCGCCGGCGGCACGGCTCTGTATGACGCACTGGGCGAAGCGCTCGCCAGACTGAAACGAGCGGAGGGGCGGCGGGTCGTCGTGGTGATGTCCGATGGCCGCGATGAGGACAATCCAGGCACCGGTCCGGGCAGCGTGCGCAAACTATCCGACGTACTCGACGCGCTCAAGCAGACCGGCGCCGTCGTGTTTCCGATTGGACTCGGCACCAAGGTCGACGCACCCATGCTGCAGAAGCTTGCCGATCTTTCGGGCGGTCGGGCGCTGATGCCCCAGGATGTTTCCACGCTCAGCGTCGAGTTCCAGCGAGTGGTCGAGGATCTGCGACGGCGGTACATCGTCGGGTACACCTCGACCAACGGCGAGCGCGACGGCAAGTGGCGGGATGTCGAGATTCGAGTCAGGGCGGAACGGCAAATCACCGTTCGCAGTCTGGGCGGTTACTCCGCTCCGGAACGATGACAAGAACAATGGTCAACGAGCGCGTGTCGAGGAGTCGGTGATGCGCACATCGGGGGGACGTGGAGCAGAAGGGTGGATCCTCGGGATTCCGCTCGCGGCGATGTTGGTCGCGGCGACGATGAGCAACGGTGGAGCCCACGCGATGCTGCTCTCCTTGGAGAGCACGGTCCGCGAGACGTTCGGCGCGGTCGTGAATTTCTTCGCTCAAATGTTTTGACGCCAATGACGCACGAGCAGGTAGGACGAAACTCATGCTAGAGAAGCAAATGCGCCTCGAGGAGATGCTCGAGCGGGAAGTGACCATCCGCTGGTTCGAGGGCGTGTCCCTGATCCAGGCCGTGTGCCGGCAGTTGCTGGCGCACGAAAAACACCACGACGCGTTTCCGACAGCTGCGGAAATCCTACTGGCGGCGGATGGAACCGTTGCCACCTTGCACGCCTCCGGCCGGACGGCCGTAAGGACGGCCGCTCAGCTCCTTTCTCGGATGTTGAGTGAGGATGTCCCGGTGCGGCTGCGGTTAATCGTGGCTCAGGCCACGGGTGCGGACACGGCCTATCCGACAGTGGAGGAGTTCTCCAACGCACTCGCCTACTTCGAGCGGCCGGACTGCAGCCAGGTACTGCGGGCACTGTTCGAGCGGGCCATGGCGGCGCCAGCCCGCACGAACGCGGCGGAGCCGACGGCTGCGCCTCCCCTCCCGGCGGAAGAAGAGTTCCAGGACCGGCCACGCTCTAGGAGCCACCTGCGACTGGTTGTCGGGGCTGCGGTGACCGCGGCTTGTATCCTGGCCGCCTGGTTCGGCGGATCCGCCGTCGGTTACAGCCGTCTGGCGGTCGCATTCACCGCATTGGCCGGCAGTGCGTCTTCGAGTCCGTCACGTGCATCCTCGTCGCCCAAGGCCAAAGCGACCGCTGTCGGGACCGTTGGCGGAGCTGCATCCGACTCACGTCGCGGGTCCGCACGGGCACCCGAGCACGAGACAGCCAGGACGGGTGCGAGGCCGGCCGCCAAGCCGGCGCCGGCGGAACGGACGAACGAGCGCGCAGCCGCCGCGCGCTCTGCCAGCGGTAAGGACCCCCTTCAAGTCGCGGCGCTGCTGCCGTTGGCTATGACGGGCTCGTCACCCATCGCGCCCGCAGCGGAATACCGGCCTGTTTTCGCGGAAACGGTTGAAGTTACCGCCAGCGAGGCAGGACCAGAGGACGAGGTCACAGCTACCGGTGCCCGAATCTTCACACGGGCGGACGCTGGCGTGGTGCCTCCGCGATCGGTTTATCCGAAGCTGCCGTCGGATTCGGTGAACGGCGGGGAGCCGGACAACCGGACGATTCTGGAGTTGGTCATTGGCTCGAACGGGCTGGTCGAACGGGCCAAGCTGCGCTCCATCCCCAGGGACATCCACGAGTTCATGCTCGTGAGTGCGGCCAAAGCCTGGATTTTCGAGCCCGCGACCATAGACGGCCTGGCGGTGAGATACCGCCATCAGGTCCGGATCATGCTGCCCTGAGGGGGGTTTTTATCGCCCCTTCCAGGCTCTGACGGCGGCCGGCGAACGCGCCAAACCCGGCGCCCGAAAATCCGGAGAATAATTCGCTAAAAATCTACTGAAAGTCTGCCTGATAGAGGTCTTTCCACCTCGACTTTTTCCGGGCGGTCGAGGTCGATTTGTCGCGCAACGCGACAATCATTGGAAAATCGGCTCCGCACCACACTACTCGACCTGAGCGGCGGATAGGACCGAAGTTTGCTCCCTCTCGCCCCATTCCATGTTGCCACCGGCTTTCATACCTCGATCCCAGCTCGTCTGCGTAAGCGGAGCCATGACGCGCGTGCTCGACCTGGCCAGACGCGCGGGTCAATCCGAAGCCAAGGTTCTCATCACCGGGGAAAGCGGCGTCGGCAAGGATTTGATGGCGCGCGAGATTCATCACGCGTCGAAGCGCAGCGGCCGACCTTTTGTTGCCGTCAATTGCGCCGGCGTGCCGGAAACGCTGCTCGAATCGGAGCTGTTCGGCCACGTCCGCGGCAGCTTCACCGGCGCCTACCGCGACCGTCCGGGCAAGCTGCAGCTCGCCGACGGTGGCACGCTGTTCCTGGACGAAGTCGGAGAGATGAGCCTGCGGATGCAGTCGCTGCTCCTGCGCTTCCTGGAGAGCGGCGAAATCCAGACCATCGGCGATACACAGGCCCGGACGCTGAACGTTCGCATCGTCGCCGCCACGAACCGCAACCTGGCTGAACGCGTCGCGTGCGGCGAGTTCCGGGAGGATCTCCTCTACCGGCTGCGCGTGATCCAAATCGCGGTGCCGCCACTGCGCGAGCGGCGCGACGACATCCCGGCGCTGATCGAATACTTCCTGCGGCGGGCGCCGCACACGATGACGTGCACGCCGGATGCGGAAGCCGCGCTGTTCCGCTACAAATGGCCAGGGAATGTCCGCGAGCTGCAGAACGTGATCGAGCAGGCCATCTGGCTCGCCAACGCCGGCACTATCACGCTGGCCGATCTTCCCGACGCGCTGCGCAGCGATCCGACGGGAATCGCCCTGACGCGCGAGCGGCGGCGGCAGGTCTCGGATCAGCTATTCGAAGCGCTGGTGCAGGGTCATTACTCGTTCTGGGACCATGTGCACCCGCTGTTCCTGAGTCGCGATCTGACGCGACACGATATTCGCGAGCTGGTCTGCCGCGGGCTCAGCGCCACGCGCGGAAACTACCGGGCGGTGCTGAAGCTGTTTGGAATGACGGACTCGGACTACTACCGATTCCATAATTTCCTGACCGCGCACGCGTGCAAGGTCGATTTTCGTACCTATCGGACGGGCGCGATGATCGAGGCCTCGCGTCCTCCGGGCCTCCCAAGGGTTTCCTGAATTTCGCACATCTTCAAGCCGCTGCTCGCACGCCCTGACGCGGTCCATCGTCTGCTGAATCGCAGCCGCGGTCTGCTGCTCGCGGCGCGAGTCGAGCCGGCGTTCGACTCGGCCACGCGCCGGAAAGGGCTGCTCGGTCGATCGATGCTGGCGCCCGACACGGTGCTGGCCATCGCGCCGTCGAACGCGGTCCACACCTTCGGGATGCAGTTCCCGATTGACGTCCTCTTCGTTCGTCGGGATGGCGTGGTCGTCAAGCGCGTACTGAATCTGAAGGCGCGCCGCATCGCCGCCGCATTCCGCGCGTTCGCCGTCCTCGAGTTTGCGACCGGTTCGTCCACGGTCGCGGCGACAGAGGTTGGCGATCGACTGGAAGTGGAGACGGCCTCGCCGTAGGCGCGCCCTTCAGTGTCGGCGTAGGCCCGCCCTTCAGGGCGGGCGTGCAGGATCCCGGCAAATGCCTCCAAAAGAGGACAAACCTGCAAGAAACAAGATCTGACCCCTACTGCTCCTGCCGCAGCGCCGCAGAGGGTTCACCGCCGCGACCCTGAGCGCGGGAACGGCGGAAGCCGCGAGGGCGAGAACAACCAATGCCGCGCCGATGGCACCATAGGCGATGGGGTCGGACTGGCGGGCCACGGGTAGCTGCTCGAGCCAGGGCGACACCGCCGCGGCAATCAGAGCGCCGGCGGCGAGCCCGGCGGCCGTCAGACCTATTGCTCGACGCACGACCGAGCGCGCGAGGCCGGCTGGATCCGCGCCGAGCGCGAGGCGCACGGCAAACTCGCGCATGCGTGAGGTCACGTTGTAGGCGATGACACCGTGCAGGCCGATCGCGGCGAGCACGAGTGTCAGGGCGGTGAAGAGCCCGATCAGCCACCGATACAGGTGGACTTCCCACAGCGAGTCCGCCAACACCTGCTCCATCGTCTTCACGTTGAAAATAGCCAGGTTGCCGTTCACCTTCGTGACGGCGTCGCGGATCGCGGGGGTCAGCGGTTCCGGCGACGTTGCGGTACGGACGATCAGTGACATACCGAGGTCGGACGTCATCGTGACGTTTTGGGCAGCCGGGTAGTAGATTTCGGGCTCCGCCGGCCTGTCGAGACGTACCTGACGGACGTCGCCGACAACGCCGATGATGGTGCCGCGATCGAGCTCTCGCCCGACCGGGCTTTGTCCGGGCGGAAGATATGTGCGCACCAGCGCCTCGTTCACCAGGATGACGCGCGGCGCTTCCGCCGTGTCTCCCCGGATGAAACCGCGACCCTGAAGAACCGGAATCCCAAGCGTCGCGAAATAGCCGGGCGTCACGTAACGGAGGCCGGCGATCAATAGTCGCGAACGATCCGTGGCTTCACCACGAATGGAAAACCCACCCGTCCATCCCCAATTCTGGAGCGGCACGAGCTGCGTAAATCCTGCCGCGCGCACACCGGGAAGCTGCGCCACCCGCTCCTCGATCGCGTAGTAGTCCTGCGCCGTTGTCCTGGGTGTCACGTGCAGCGTGAGCACGTTGGCGGTAACCATGCCGGTTGCCACGTGCTCGAGGCGGATCGCCTCGCGCATGACTTGCACGGCGCCGAGCGCAAGCACGAACGCGAGCGCAACTTCAATCACCACGAGTACGTCCCTGATTCGACCGTAGGTCCGGCCACCCGTGGTATGGCCCGTCGATTCCTTCGTTACCGTGTGGATGTCGAGCCGTGCTGCGGTAAGGGCGGGCGCGAGACCGAAGAGGATTGCCGTGGCCAGGCAGATGAGGAGTAAGAAGGCGAACGCGTACCAATCCAGCGTTATCTCGTGCGCGCGCGGTATGCGCGCCGAGACCAGCGCCACGAGCACGTCGGTGCCCCATCGGGCAATGGCCACGCCGGCCGCGCCTCCAACCAGCGACAGGAGAACGCTCTCTGTCAAGAATTGCCGTGTCAGCCGCATGCGGTCCGCACCGAGCGCGGCTCGAGTGACCACCTCACGAGTCCGCGCCGCCATCCTGGACAAGAGCAGGTTCGCTACGTTCGCGCAAGCGGCCGCCAGCACCAAGCCGACGGCCGCAAAGAGCATCCAAAGGGATCGTCGCACCGGGCCGACAACGACCTCGGTCAGCGGGACCAGGCGAACTCCGACACCGAGATTCACGGCTCGATGCTGCTCCTCGAGTCGTTGCGCGATGACACGAAGCTCTGCCTCGGCCGCCCGTCGTGAGATACCGGGTTGAAGCCTGGCGACAACGTTGACGCGGCCCTGTCGCCAACCAGTCGGGGAACTGGAGTCGCGAAGCGGTGAGATCGGAACCCAGATGTCAGGTACGCGACTCGGGCAGCGCGCCGGGCAGCAGCGAAGCAGCCGTGTAGGGAAACTGAAAGGTGTCGGGCATCACCCCGAGCACGGTGCATGGCCTGCCGTTGAGCGTCACCGTGCTGCCGACGACCGCCGGATCGCGAGCGAACCGCTGCTCCCACAATCCGGCGCTGATCACCGCGACGTCTTGTCCGTCTCCTTCACGAAACGTGCGGCCGGCGATCGTCTCGACGTTCAGCAGCGTGAAGAATGTCAGGTCTGCGACGACCGCGGTCAACCGCTCCGTTCCATTCGCACGCTGGAGGTGCCGGGTTGTGACCGAGTATCCGGCGAAGGCCGCAACCAAACGGCTCTGGGTCGAGTAGGTCTCGATCTCAACCGAACCGAGCGGATCGTCAATTTCATCCGCTGGCCCACGCCGATCTTCCCGCCAGCTGCCATAGACCTGAACGAGCTGGTCTGGATTGCCCAACGGCAGCGGGCGCAGGAGCACACCGTAGACGATGCTGAAAATTGCGGTCGTGGCACCGGTCGCCAGCGCGAGCGAGGCGGCGGCAACGAAGGCGAAGCCGGGATTGCGAAGGAAGGAGCGCGACGCGAATCGAACGTCGCGGAGAAGATCGTCGATCCAGATCACGACAACAGCCTACAGCTTCCAGCTAGCTGAGAGCTAGCTGGAAGCTGGTGGCTGACGGCTTTGAGCTGGCAGCTGGAGGCTGGCAGCTGGTAGCTGACCTAGAAGTCGAACCTCGCCGAGATCTGGATGACGCGCGACGCGACGTTGACGGTATTCAACCGCCCGAACGTCGTGCTGTTGATGTCCTGTCGAGGCTGTTCTGACGGCTGAAGCTCGGCGTGTTGGTCAGGTTGAACGCCTCGCCTTTGAACTCGATCCCGTAGCGGTCGCAGGAACCGGAAGCGCTTCGACAGCGCCATGTCGATACGGAACTGCGACGGACCGTCGAAGCCGAGGCTCGGCAGGTTGCCCACGCCGCCTGCCTCGGGATTGAAGAACACCTGTCCGGCGAACCCGGCGGAGTTGGTCAGATTGTCCGCACCGACCGCGCGGCCGGTAGCCGCGTCGATCACCTTCGGATCGATCCAGTAGATGCGATTCTCCACCTTGTAGATGCCCAACAAGTCTCCTGATTTCCTCGGCAGAGAGCGTGCTCTGAGCCAGGTTGCAGCTGATCGGATCGCCGAGTTCGCGCAGTTCGATCGCCCGGGCCGGTTGAAGCTGCCGCGACCCGAGAAGAAGTTGAACGGAGAGCCGCTCTGCCAGGCGAACACCGACGCCACCTGCCATCCGCCGACGACCTGGTTCAGGAAGCCGCCACGATTGACCCAGCGCCTGCCCTGCGCCAAACGGCAGCTCGTAGATCGCGTTCGCGGTGACGACATGCGTCACGTGGAACTGCGAGCGACCGGTGTTGAGCTCACGTCGCGCGTTGTCCATGAACGCCTCGAGCCGGTTCTGCGCAGTTCCGCCGGAATCGGTATTGGTGTCCGACAGCGTGTAATTCACCTGCCCGAACAAGCCGCCGCGGAACCGGCGGCGAACCTCGATCTGCAGCGCGTTGTAGTCGGTGAACGCGCCGTTCACAATGGCCTGCGACGCATAGATCCCGCTGTTCGGCATGAACGTCGCGAGCGCGCCCGTTGCGCGGTTAGTGATGTAGAAGTCCGCCAGGGCCGCCACCTGGTTCGTCTGGATGTGACCGATGGCGGTCGCGTTGGCCAGCGAGGCCGACGCCGAACGTCGGAAGGATTGTCAGCTGCTGGCTGCCCGGGACCGTCGCATCGAAAACCGGGCTGAAAGGCCTGCCCGCCTGCTGCGCCAGGAACCCGTTGGAGCGGGCGCGGTTGAAATCGGCGAGGAACGCCGGCGAGATCCTCATCTGGTTGTAGTCGATGCCTCGCCAGATGTTACGGCCGAAGGTGCCGACGTACCGCGCCTCGACAGCCGTTGCCCAGCCGATCTCACGCTGGATGCCGACGCTCACCTGGTGGACGTGTGCTGACTTGAGATTCGGATCGATGCCCCAGAACAGGCTCGTCGCGCTGAGCGCATTCTGCTGGGCCAGCGTGCGCTCGTTCAGAAACGCCGGGGTCGTGGGCAGCGGTAGCCCGCCGGCAACCGACGCATACAGGTTGGTCAAGATTGACGGCCGTGCTGAGGCCGGCGTTTCCACGGGAGGCCGACGCGCGCGACCGTCGCCTGTGTCCTCGTTGACGAACGTCAGCGAGTAGCCGCCCCGGACGGCCGTCTTGCCGTCCTTCGTGACGTCCCAGGCAAAGCCGGCAGTCGGCCCGAAGTTGTTCAGATCCTTCTTGTACATGTAACCGTCCACGAACGTGACGCGCGCGTTGGGATCGAGCATCACCTGATCGAACGGACTTGTCGAGGACCGGCAGGAACCCGAGGTCGTCGTCTTCACGAAGCGGGCTGTAGTACTCCCACTTGAGCCCGGCGCGAAGCGTAAAATTCGGCTTCCACCGCCAGTTGTCCTGGACGTAGGCCGCGATGTTGTCGAGCGTGTAGTTCTCGTTCGCGGGAATGCCGGCGACGTAACCGGAGGTCTTGTCCTTCACCTGGTAGGTCTGGTTGACCGAGGTGGCAATGCCTCCCGAGCCAGGACGCCAGCGCGTTGGCGTTCGCGAGCTCCGCGGCGCTGATGCCGCCGGGGAACTGCGCCGGTCGTCAACTGCACGCTCGCTGGCGCCGACGGGCTGAACCCGAACGTAACCTGCGGGAACTGGCCACGGAAGTTGTACGGGTTGACCTTGTTCCGCTGCCAGCTTCCGCCCATCTGCAGCTCGTGGCGCCCGAGCAGCCACGAGGCGGTGTCGTTCAACTGATACGTGTTGGTATAGCGACCCTGATTCTGGAAGCCGACGCCACCGACTTCGCCGTTGGCCGGTTCCGGCGATCGGGATTGATGATGCCCAGCGCCGTGTTGTACAGGATGCCGGCCGAGTAGTCCCAATCGGTGATGAACTGGACGGGCGCCAGGTTCGCGCCGCCGCGGAGCTCGTTCTGGAAGTTCGACGTGGCCACCCAGCGCCACGCCAGCGCGTACCGCTTGGGATCGGAGTTCGTGTAGACGAGCGGCCGGTCCGGGCTGATCAGATCGAGGTCCGTGCGATCGTCGGTCTCCTTGAAATAGCTGTAGACGCCCTCGAATCGGTGGCGACTCGCGACGCCGCGATAGTCCGCACGGAACACGTACTGGTTGCGGTCGTTCAGGTCCGTCTGATTGAAGCGATAGCCAGCGGTGTTGAGGAGGCGGGCCGCCGTGGAATTGCCGACGTCCGTGTTATTGACGTTCGACGCCGACGGAAGCTTCGAGAACTGCTCGGCACGAAGCTTCGGATCGACGGGCAACCCGGTCAGCTGCATCACGTTCACCTGCTGCAGGCTGCCATCGTTGGCCACATACCGGAACACACCATTGAGCAAATCGTTGTTCGCCGGGATGATCACGTTCTGCGAGGTCTGCGTCGTCTGACGGAAGCCCTCGTAGTTGAAGAAGAAGAACATCTTGTTGCGCATGATCGGACCGCCGATGCGGCCGCCAAACTGATGGCGGCTGAGATCCGGCTTCGCCACGTTGCTGGCGTTGTTGAAGAACGAGTTCGCCGCGTATTTGGCGTCGCGATTGAACTCGAAGACGCTGCCGATGAACTTGTTCGTTCCCGACGGCGTGATCATCCGCACCGTCGTCGCGCCCGCCGGCCGTGTCGGCGCCGGAGACGGCTGTCGTGATCGAGAACTCCGCGACGTTGTCGGACGTCGGCCGGTTCGGCAGGAAGTCGAGCCCGTTGACGCGGATGAAGTTGTCCTGGATGTTGATGCCGTCGAGCGTGATCTGCGTCCAGGTCGGCCGCCCGCCGTTGATGGACGTGTTCGTCCGATTGGTGAACGCCTGAACGCCGGGCTGGGCCTTGATCAGATTCGTGACGTCGCGGTTCGCCAGCGGAATGTCGAGCATCTGCCGCTGCAGGACGGTGCTGCTCACCTCCGGCGTCGTCGTTTTGACCAGCGAGCTGCCCGCCTCGACGGTGACCGCCTCGGTCAACGCGCCAAGCTCCAGCCGCGCCGTCAAGCGAGTACTCCGTCCCGACGTTGACGATGACGTCGGTGTACGTCGCGGTCTTGAATCCCTCCAGCGCGATCTCGACTTTGTAGGTCCCGGCAGGCGTCTGCGGAAAGACGAACGCGCCCACCTCGTTCGTGCCCGTGGTCTGCGATTGGTTGGTCAGCTGATTGGTGAGGGTGACGGTGGCGCCGGGGAGCACAGCTCCCGACGTATCCAGCACGGTGCCGGCAACCCTACCGAGGGTCGTCTGTGCCAGGGCTAACACTGGTGTCGTGAGCGCGAGCATCAGCGCGAACGACACACGTATCCTTCCGCACGTCTTACTCATGCATCCTCCCGAACTCTCTCCGCACACAAACAGGCAAACAAAGTCCAGCCGCGCGGGGGCCCGCGCAGGCTGAGCTGGAGTGTCCAATGTAGGCGATTGGACCCTGATAAACAAGGGCTCACCCCAGCCGGAAGGGCCTCGCCCCACGCCAGAAGCGGGCTCGCCCCAGGCCGGAATGTCGCCAACCTTGACAGGTCGCCGGCAATCCGTTGGAATCGCGGCCACTCATGCCGGTGACGATTCGGATATTCGACGACAAACCTGTACTCGGACGCGCCGCCGCCGCCCAGGCGGCCGCGGCCATCGGACGGGCGATTGCCGACCGCGGGCAGGCCAGAATCCTCGCCGGCACCGGCGCCTCGCAGTTCGAGTTCCTCGACGCGCTCACAAAACATGGGGAAATCGACTGGAACCGTGTCGAAATGTTTCATCTGGACGAATACGTCGGGATGTCCGGCGATCACCCGGCGAGCTTTGGCCGGTACCTTCGCGAGCGTCTAATAGGCCCGACCGGGCTCGAACGCTACCATCTGCTCGAGGGCGACAAGAATCCTGCCGACGTCGCCCGGCGGGTGGGGGCGGCGATTCAATCCGCACCCATCGACTGTGCATTCGTGGGAATTGGCGAGAACGGACATCTGGCGTTCAACGACCCGCCCGCCGACTTCGACACGCGCGAGCCGTACGTAGTCGTGAAGCTCGACGAGGCGTGCCGCCGCCAACAAGTCGGCGAGGGATGGTTCAAGACGTTCGCCGACGTCCCCGTTGAGGCCCTCTCCATCTCGATCCAGCAGATACTCGCCGCTCGAGAAATCATCTGCGTGGTACCGGACGCGCGGAAGGCCGAGGCGGTGAAGAACTGCCTGGCGGGACCCGTCAGTCCCATGGCTCCAGCCTCGATCCTGCAGACGCATCCCAACACGACGGTCTATCTGGATCGCGAATCCTCGGCGTTGCTCCCCAAGGACATGGGTTCGAGAAGCTGATGCCTGCGTCGGGCCGTTTGCGCTGGTCGATTGCCGCACTCCTCTGCCTCTCGTCGACACTGAACTATCTCGATCGTCAGACGCTTTCCGTGTTAGCAGCGACGATCCAGCGAGAGTTGCACCTCACCGACGTGCAGTACCTCGTACGTCACATCGTCTTTCCTTCTCAGCTACACGGTGATGTACGCCGTAAGTGGACGGGTCATCGATGCCATCGGTGTACGCAAGGGACTCATGCTGTTCGTCACGGCATGGTCCATCGTGACGATGCTGCATGGGCTGACAGCGAGCATGGTCGGCCTGGCCTTCTTCCGGTTTCTGCTCGGCGCCACCCAGCCAGCCAACTTCCCTGCCGGAGTTCGTGCGGCGGCCGAGTGGTTTCCGCTGCGTGAGCGCGCGCTGGCGGTGGGCGTCTTCAATTCCGGGACGGCGATCGGCGGCGCGCTGGCGGCGCCGATCGTCTCTGCGATAGCGCTGGCCTTCGGCTGGCGGGCGGCCTTCGCGGTCAACGGCGCGCTCGGATTCTTCTGGGTTGCCATCTGGGCGCGTTTCTACGATCGTCCGGAGACACACCCGCGATTGAGCGCTGACGAACGAGCGCTGATTCTCGCCGACCGCGGCGCGGGATCGTCCACAGCCAGGCCTGTACCTATCGTCAAGCTTCTCTCGCTCCCCGAAACCTGGGGATGCATGATGCCGCGCATCCTTCTGGATCCGGTTACGTACTTTCTGACCTTCTGGATCCCGAAGTACCTGCAACAGGAGCGCGGCTTCAGCCTCGCGGATCTCGGCAGGTACGCATGGATACCCTTCGCGGCGCTGGCCGTTGGCAACATTGCCGGCGGGGCGATCCCGCGGTATCTCATCGCCCGTGGCTGGTCCATCAACCGCGCACGCAAGACGACGATGTTCGGCGTGTCGGCGGGCATCGCTGTCTGCTTCCTGCTCATCACGCGTGTCGACAGCGCGGGCGCGGCCCTCTTTCTCATCAGCGCGGTGATGTTCGGACACGGCGCATGGGGCAACATCACTCTGCCCGCCGAGGTCTTCCCACCAAATGCTGTCGGCAGCGTCACGGGGTTCGGCGGTGCTCTGGGTGCGGGAATCGGCTTCTTCACGCAGCTCGGCATCGGCTGGGTTGTTCAGAACGTCTCGTATACCCCGCTGTTCATCGTCTGCGCGTTCGCCTACCTGCTCACCTTCGCGCTCGTCTCGTGGCTGGTCGGCGAGCTCGGAGTGAACAAGGTGCGGCTGCCCGGCGCGTCATGAGGATCGAATTCCCCGGCCTCGTCGACATTCAGGTGAATGGCTTCGGCGGCGTCGACTTCAACTCGCCGGAGGTATCGGTCGACGACGTCAGGCGCGCGCTGCCGGTGATGAAGGCAACGGGCGTCACCCGCTTCTTGCCGACGTTCATCACCGGACCGCTCGACCGCTTCGCGCACTGTGCGCGGGTCATGCTCGACGTTGGCGATCCTTCAATTGCCGGCATTCACCTCGAAGGTCCATACATCTCTCCAACCGATGGCCCGCGGGGTGCTCACCCGGTGGCGCACACGAGAGCCGCCTCAATCGACGACTTCCGCCGCCGGCAGGATGCGGCCGCTGGCCGCATCGTGTTGTGCACGCTCGCTCCTGAAGTTGCCGGTGCGTTGGAGCTGATCGAGTATCTGGTGAAAAATGAGGTCCGCGTCGCTATCGGGCACAGCGAAGCGAGTCCCGCGACGATCCGCGATGCCGTGCGCGCCGGCGCGACGATGTCGACGCACCTCGGTAATGGCTGCGCCGCAATCCTGCCGCGTCACCCCAATTTGATCTGGGAGCAGCTCGCCGCCGACGAACTGCTCGCCAGCCTCATCGTCGACGGTCACCATCTGCCGCCGGCGATGGTCAAGTCGGCGGTCCGCGCCAAGTCACCGGCACGCACGATCCTGGTGTCCGACGCCATGGCAGCGGCCGGCTGTGCACCGGGGTCGTATCGACTCGGCGACATGGACGTCGAGGTTGGAGCCGACCGGCGTGTTTCGCTACGCGGCACGCCGTTCCTCGCCGGTTCGGCGCTGACGATGTCCGAAGCGGTCGCCAACACGGTGCGCTTTACGGGATTGGCGATGGACGACGTGCTGCCGATGGCCTCGACCCAGCCGGCCGATTACCTGGGCATCGAGGTCGCGGGGCACGTGACGGCGGAATGGGATCCGGATAGATTTACGTTGCGGATTATCGATACCCGTGGCGCGGGGCTTTAGCCCCGCGTCAGCGACTGTGACGCCGCGTCGCGCGTCAGCGACTGTGACACGGGGCTAAAGCCCCGCGCTACGGGCGGAAGAGGAGATCACCAATGAAAATACGTGCGCTCGTGTTCACGGTCTTCTGTTCGATCGCGCTCGTCACCGTCGCCACGCAATCGAATGTTCCGGCCACCGTCGAGGACCGCCATTTCCTCTACGTCGCGTCGCCTGGAGTCCGCAATTACGTCGAATATGGTGGCGTCGGCGTCCTCGTGTTCGATATGGACCAGGGGCACAAGTTCGTCAAGCGTATCCCGACGTTCGATGTCGTCGAAGGTATGGCGCCTGAGAACGTCAAAGGCATCGCCGCCAGCGCGGACACGAAGCGGTTGTACATCACGACGCCAAGACGAGTGGCGGCAATCGACCTGGAGACGGAGAAGCTGGTGTGGAACCGCGAGTATGAAGGTGGCTGCGACCGGCTCGCCATCTCTCCGGACGGCAAAATCCTGTATGTGCCGTCGTTCGAGGGACCTCACTGGCATGCCGTCGATGCCATGACCGGCGATGTCATCCAGACGATCATGACCAAGTCCGGTGCGCACAACACGATCTATGGACCGGACGGCCGCAGCGTCTACCTTGCCGGGTTGCGATCGCCTCTGCTTTCAGTTGCCGACCCGACAACGCATACCGTCACCAAAACGGTGGGTCCCTTCAGCAACTCGATTCGTCCCTTCACGATCAACGCCGCGCAGACACTCTGCTTCGTCAACGTGAACGAGCTGCTCGGGTTCGAAGTCGGCGACATGACAACCGGCAAGATGCTGCACCGCGTCGAGGTCACCGGCGTGGACAAGGGACCGGTGAAACGGCATGGCTGCCCGAGCCACGGTGTGGGACTCACGCCGGACGAGAAAGAGCTGTGGTTGACCGATGGTGCGAACAGCAAAATGCACGTCTTCGACGCGACCGTGATGCCGCCCAAACAGATCTCCTCGATCAGCCTGCGCGATCAGCCCGGGTGGATCACCTTCAGCCTCGACGGCACATTCGCATATCCATCGACGGGTGAAGTGATCGATACCGCATCCAAGAAGATTCTGGCCACGCTCGAAGACGAAGCGGGCCGCGCCGTGCAGAGCGAAAAGGTCGTGGAGATCGTGATGTCCGACGGTAAGGTCGTGCGGACCGGCGATCAGTTCGGCATCGGACGCCGGCGGTAGCCTCATGACGTGGCCGCAGGTCTACGATCCACTCAATAACGTCTATCTCTCAACGATCCTGGCCGCGCTACCCGTGGTGGTATTGCTCGGCGGCCTGGCCTTCCTCAAATTGCAGGCGCACATCGCCGCTCTGCTGGGACTGGTGTCAGCGCTGGTCGTTGCTGTCGTAGTCTTTGGGATGCCGGCGTCGCTCGCCGGGGCCACAGCCGTTTACGGCGCCGCGTACGGGCTGCTGCCGATCGGCTGGATCATCCTGAACGTCATCTTCCTTTATCAGCTCACGAACGAGCGCGGACTCTTCGCGACCTTGCGCGGCAGCATCACGACAGTGACGACGGACCGCCGGCTGCAGTTGCTGCTCGTCGCATTCTGCTTCGGCGCTTTCTTCGAAGGTGCATCCGGATTTGGCACGCCGGTGGCCGTCACCGGGGCCATTTTGATCGGTCTCGGCTTCTCACCCCTGGCCGCCTCGGGCCTGTCGCTGATCGCCAACACGGCGCCCGTCGCATACGGCGCGCTCGGGACCCCGGTCATCGCGCTGCACACTGTCACCGATCTGGATCTGCTGAAGCTCAGCGCCATGATCGGCCGCCAGCTTCCCTTCTTCTCGGTGATCGTTCCGTTCTGGCTGATTTGGGCTTTTGCTGGGGCACGCGGGATGCTCGCGGTCTGGCCGGCGATTCTCGTCGCCGGCGTCACCTTCGCCATCCCCCAATACTTGATGTCGAACTTCCACGGTCCGTGGCTCGTCGACGTCGTCGCCTCGATCGTCTCGCTGGCTGCGCTGGTCCTCTTTCTCAAATTCTGGAAGCCGCGCGAGACGTGGCTGCTGGCCGGGGAAGGAAGCGCGCCGCTGGCGCCGGTAGAAACATTCAGTCGTCAGCAGATCGTCCGCGCCTGGATACCGTGGATCATCCTGAGTGTCCTCGTGTTCGTCTGGGGACTTCCGCAAATGAAGGCGGCCCTAGATAGCATCTCGGTGGTGCGCATCCCCGTACCCGGTCTCCATAACCTGATCAACCGCGTTCCACCTGTTGTTCCGTCGCCACGGGCGGAACCGGCCGTTTTCGTACTGAACTGGCTGTCGGCCACCGGCAGCGGCATCTTCGTGGCGGCGATCATTGCTGGATTTGTGATGCGGTACTCACCGCTCGAGCTCGCGCGCGCCTACTGGCGCACGATCGTGCTCGTTCGATATTCCCTGCTGACGATCGCCGCGATGCTTTCGCTCGGGTTCACGACGCGGTATTCGGGTCTCGATGCGACGCTCGGTCTGGCGTTCGCCCAGACGGGGCTGTTCTATCCATTTTTCGGGACGCTGCTCGGCTGGTTGGGGGTGGCGCTGACCGGCTCGGATACGTCATCGAATGTTCTGTTCGGCAGTCTGCAGCGAATCACCGCCGAGCAGCTCGGTCTCAGTCCCACGCTCATGGCCGCCGCCAACAGCTCCGGCGGCGTCATGGGCAAGATGATCGACGCGCAAAGCATCGTCGTCGCCAGCACCGCTACGAGGTGGTACGGACACGAAGGCGAGATCTTGCGCTACGTCTTCTTCCATAGTGTCGCCCTCGCCTGCCTCGTGGCACTCCTCGTGATGCTCCAGGCCTACGTGTACCCATTCAGTGCGCTGGTCGTGCGCTGACAAAACGGGTAGCGGCTGACGCTTTCGTATGAATTTGGTCCCTTCAGCCTATTTCACAGTTCCCTCACCGTCTGCCGGCCACCTTGACCGTATAACGAGTCAGGGACACGAGCAGCATGGTGAGCGAACCTGTCATCGGATTCAGCGGCGTTTCCGCTGTTCTCGCGCCGACGCGATTCGACGTCGAACAGTTGGCCGCGGCCGGCCTCGTCAGCTCGTCGCCGGTGGTGCTCCGCGAGCTCGGATTCAGCCATGTGCATGTCGCGGAGGCCGGCTGCGATCCCGGAGCGCTCGCCCGCGAGGCCGCGTGTAGAGCACTGGCGGACGCCGGTCTCGACCCGAGTGAAGTCGATCTGCTGGTCTGGGCCAGCGCGCGGCCGGAAAGCCACGTCAGGCCAACCCCGAACCGCTCTGACAATTCCGATCTCAATCTCTTCGACGGTTTCCGCTATCAATCCGCTTGGCTCCAGGACACGCTGAGCCTCGACAACGCTGAAGTCCTCGCCGTCGCCCAGCAGGGATGTTCGACGATGTTCTCGGCGTTGAGAACGGCGAGGGCGATTCTCGCGGCGGAACCGGCTCGGTCGCATGCCCTGTGCGTCGCTGTCGATGTTCTACCGGCCGGAGGCCAGCGGGAGATTCTGTACAACGTCATCAGCGATGGCGCCTGCGCTGTGGTCGTCTCGCGTGATTGCGCGATCGACCGGTGGATTGGGTTCCGCCAGATCTCGCGCGGCTACTATTGGGACCCCGTCGAGCGCGCGCCGGAAATCATGGCGTCGTATTTCCTGATGGGGCGGCAGGTCGTTCAGGAACTGCTCGACGCGCACGGGCTTCACGCTCGTGACATCGACGTCGTGCTGCCGACCGGCATCAATCGCGCCAGCTGGGATGTCCTGCTGCGACTCCTGGAGATTCCAGACGATCGCTTGTACTCGGGACCGGAATCGTTCGGACACACGATCAGCGCCGATAGCTTCGTCCAGCTCGAACACCTTCGACGCCACCATCCCGGATCCGGCAATCAGAAAGTTCTGATGTTCACGTACGGATTCGGATCGAGCTGGTGTGCGCTCCTCCTGGAACACTGACATGTCGGTCATCGTTACCGGCGCAACGGGTCACCTGGGGCCGCACCTCATCGCCGAGCTCTTGCGGACTGCCGCCTTCGATCGCGTGTACGTCGTCGCGCGCAGCAACAGTCACGAGCCGGCCGAGTCGCGGGTGCGATCGATCGAGCGCGTTGCACGGACGATGCTCGAGTCGCGCGGCGACATCGGGTCGGGTAGGGTCGTCGCCGTTGAGGCGGACCTGTTGGTGATCGGGCGTCTCGACCTGTGTCGAGACGCGACGGTCATCCTGCATGCGGCTGCGGACACGCGATTCACAGCACCAGACGAAGTGCTGCGTCGCGCGAACGTGCACGCGACGCTGGCGATGTGCCGATTTGCTGAAACCTGTCCTCGGCTCCGGCAATTTCTCTTCGTCAGCACTGCCTGCGTCGCCGGACGTCGTACCGGATCGATTCCGGAGCGCCTGCTCGACGATTCGGCCGGCTTTGCCAACGCCTACGAGCAGACGAAATGGGAGGCTGAACAGATCGTCGCCGACAGGCGTCTTCCGGCGCGAATCGCGCGGCTGACCACGTGTGTCGGAAGCCACGAAACTGGTTACGTCCACCGACTCGGTGCCTTGCACCACCTGCTTCGCTGGTTGTCGCGCGGCCTGGTGCCGCTGATTCCCGGGACCGAATCGACGCCGGTTGATTTGATTTCAACGGACGTCGCTGCTGCCTGGCTGGCGCGGGCGGCGACCCAACCTCCCGACGCGCTGGAGGTCTGTCACATTGCGCGAGGACGCGATGCCATTCGTCTCGGGGAGCTGCTCGACACGCTGACGGAGCTCTTGACCAGCGACGGGCGGCGGCGGGTGCCGCGACCGCTGGTCGTGGACCACCGCACATTTTCAGCATTCAACGAGGTGGTGCGTCTGAGCGGGGATGCCCTGTTCGCGCGCGTGCAGGCGAGTGCCGGCGCGGTTCTGCCGTCGCTGCTTTATCCGAAGGTTTACGAGACCGGTCAGGCGGAAGCGTGCTGGAGCGGCGCGCTGCCACACGGTCCCTGGCCAGAGCTGTTGCGTCGGGTCATTGCGGGGTCAGATCTTGTTTCTTGCACGCCCGTGCAAGAAACAAGATCTGACCCCAAAGGCTCCTCCCATGTCTGACGCCAGCCGGCATCCGTCGTCTCGAGCCGAGTTCCGCGAGGCTCTGGTAGAGCTCATCGCCCATGGGCTCTCGTCCCGACGGCGGCGGCCAGAGCAGCTTTCCGTCGATGGCGACACGTTGCTGTTCGAGACGGGGCTGGTAGACAGCATGGCCATCCTCGAGCTGATCGCATTCGTCGAGGGGGCGACGGGCCGGACCATTTCCGCCCGGCAGGTGCACTTGAAGCACTTCGGCACGGTCGACCGGATTTGCGACGCGTTCTGGATTGACGGTAATGGGTGGGAGCCGGGTGACGTGCACGAGTTACCGAAAGGTGGGAAGAAATGATCGCCACGCGAAAGACGAGAACCGAGATCGAACAGGCCAACTTCGACGCGATCGACGCCGAAGTGGAGTGGATCGCTCGCGAGCTTGGCGCGCGCGGCATGCACTTCCCCGTACTGATTGGCCGCGAGTCGCTCGAGCGCGCGGGCTACAACGAATCGTTTCCGCATTTGCTGATGTCTGCCACGGCAATGTCCGGCAGCTCGACATGGTGTCTGTCACCAGCGGTCTGTTACCACGTGTACGAACAGCTGGCTGGCCGGACACTCGTTCAACCGCAGACGATTACGGCCCGCGGTACGTGCTTTCGCGCCGAACAACAGACGGCACCCGGCATTCGGCAGATCGAGTTCGAAATGCGCGAGATTGTCTGTGTGGGTCCGGCGGCCTGGGTGAGCTCGCAGCTGCTCGTCGCGGTCAAGCGTCTGACGGCGCTCGCCAGCCGTCTGGGCCTGTACGGCACCTGGGAACCAGCCGAGGATCCGTTCTTTCTTCCGGCGGCGGCAGGCAAGGCACTCATGCAGCGCGTGCTGGGCGTGAAGGAGGAATACCGCTGTCACGATCTGGCGCTGGCGAGCATCAATCGGCACGGCACCTTCTTCGGCGAGCGCTTTTCCATTCGCGGCGAAGACGGCTCACCGATTCACACCGCCTGCCTGGCAGTGGGTCTCGACCGATGGTCGGCGCAGCTGTCGGCCTCGGTCAACAGCGGGAGGGCAACACATGCGACTCAGATATCGGCGACCGCTTGAACTGACCGACGGCGTGGTTCTCGACCACCTTCGCGCACGGCTGCCCGGACCGCTGGGACACGCGCGCTTGGACACGCCGCTCGCCGACCTCTCGATCGACAGCCTCGACGTCGTCGAGCTGCTCTGCCTGATAGACGAGAGAGTTCGACGTACGGCTCGAAGAGGGACTATTCGAGAAGTTCCGCACCGTCGGCGACATGGCCGAGGCCATCGTGCATCGTTCAGGTGCATCCGCCCAGGTCGCCGGAGAGCGAGGACGATCATGATCTACGCCGACTACCTCTCTACATCGGAAATGCAGCGGTGGATCCTCGATCACGACATTGCCTGGGATTCGATCGATCCCGCGCTCGCGCTGACACAGCCCGCGCTCCTCGATCGCGTGCGCGACTCGGCGCTCATCGAATCCTTCTTCCCGCTGTTCACCACCCGCGCGATCGAGGTGTTGTGGGACGACCCGAGCGCCACGGCGGTCTTCAGCGTGCAGCTCTACGAGTCCTATAAGCATTTCCATGTCTTCAATCAGTACCTCGACTGTGTCGGCTATCGCGCGATCCAGGACGACGAGCTCGTCGAAGTGCGGCGGCGGAATGCCACGCTGCGCTACCACGACGGGACTCATCTGCTCACGCGCTACATGATGAGCGAGCACTTCGCGGCGTTTCATTTCATGAAGGATGCGCAGCAGAGCCGCGAGCCGGTTCTGTCGCATATTCTCAAGCTGGTCGGCCGCGACGAGCTGCGCCACACCCAGTTTGCCTATGACCTGCTGGCCAGCCGTATCCAGCGCGACCCGCGCCAGGCGGAGATCGTGCATGAGGCGGCGCGCGAATTCCGCCATATCGGGCTCGAAGTCGTTCCGGAAATACCGGTCGCCGAGAGCAACGACTTCGCAGCGATCGTCGCGCTCAATCAGAAGATTCGTCGGCTGACGGGGCGACCGATCCGACTCAATGAAGGGACGCCGGCGCATGCGTGACCGGCGCGCATTGGCGTGGCTGCTGAATTGGTACCGGCAGAGCGAGCTCGAGGGAGCCCTGCTGCTGGGACGCATGGTGAGATACGCCGACGACCCCACGGTGGTCGGCGAGCTGACCCGTCACGCCGCAGACGAGGCGCGGCACTCGTGGCTCTGGCAGAAAACCCTCACGCAGTTGCAGCTGGCGCCGGTGCGGATTCACCGTTCCTATCAGTCCTTCTACGCCAGCGAGGGAGCTGCGCCGCAGCGTCTGGCCGAAGTGCTGGCGCTCACTCACGTCTTCGAGCGCCGCGTCGATCGCGAGTTCAGCGAACAGCTCGGCGACCCGGAGCTGCCGGAAGCCGTGCATCGCACGTTCAGGGCACTGCTGCGCGACGAGCAGCGACACCTGGACTGGATTGCGCTCTGGCTACGGGAACGGCCCGAGCATCAGCCTCTCGTCGAGCGATATTCGGCCGTCGATGCGCAGGTGGCAAAACAGTTGCGACCGTACCGAGATTGTTTGTGGAACGTTCCCGGGGTGGGAGAAGAGCTCACTGCGCCCGTAGCGCGGAGCTTCAGCTCCGCGTCGTAGCTGCACCCGTAGCGCGGGACTTTAGTCCCGCGTCACTGACGCGGAGCTAAAGCTCCGCGCTACGAGTGCGACACGGGTGTCAACGTGGCGGCATCGCCGCAAACGTCCGCTCGATATTATCGAGAACGGCCAGCGTCGAGCGCACGCCCACCTCGAGATACCGTTCACCCATCTCCGGCGTCGACTTCGTCGCGTCTCCCCATGTCCCGGATTTCGTGGCCCAATACACCGAGCCCGGCGACGTGAAGAAGAACGCGGTGTGCACCGGCCCGGTGTTGACCGTGTACTCCGGAAACGGCGGAAATTCCGCATTGGCGCGCTGCATGTCGACGAGGTTGGGGTTGATCGCCAGGATGGCCGACGTCTCAGCGGCGTTGGCGTGCAGCCCGTTCTTCAGTCCGGAGAACTCGTCGACGTCCGCAGCCGTCATGCCGTCCCAATAGTTCACGGGAAACGCCTTGACGTCTTTCGTCAGCTTCTCGGCGGCGTTCGCACAGGCGTAGGCGATCGCGTACGTATTGTCGTAGTGGCCGTTGAGAAAGATGATCCGCTTGAATCCCGAGGCGGCAAAGGCGACGCACAAGTCTTCGATCAGCGCCATGAACGTCGGGATCCGGACGTGCACGAGTCCTTTGAATCCGACGTGCGGATAGGAGAGCGCGTAGTTCACCGGCGGAGCCACGACCGCGCCGATGCGCGGCGCCACCCGCTTCGCAATCTCCTGAGGGATGAGGACATCAGTCAGCAATGGCGCATGCGGTCCATGCTGCTCGGTCGCGCCGATGGGGACGATGACCGTGTTGTGGTTCTGGAGGAAGGCTTCAACTTCCGGGTTCGTCATCTCGCCGAGAAATACGGTCGCCGGCTTCATCGGAGCGCACCCTTGCAGAAGTCGACGCACTTGGCGATCTCGGCCATGCGGTCGGAGCCAGTGGGGACCGGGTACTCGAACTCGATCGTGGCCTGTATCGGCCATTTGTTGTCACGGATGGTCTGCAGCACTTCCTTGATCGGGGTGTCCCCTTCCCCGAAGGGCGTGTTCGGTCCCTTGTTCATCTTCCGATCCTTGACGTGGATGTGCGTGATGCGAGCGTGATGCTGTTTGAGAAACGGGATCGGCGATGTGTTGTGGCCGGCGATGAAATGCCCGATGTCGAGATTGGCGCCGTTGTGCTTCGCGTAGCCGAACGCCGCCTCCCAATCGGAAGGGCCGGTCTCCGCATGACCGTGGTAGCCGACCATCAGCTTGTGCTTGTCGGCGAACTGGCCGAGGCGCTTGGTGTCCTTGACCGAGATCTCGCACGAGATCGCCCGCGCGCCGAGCGCCTTGGCCAGCTCGAAGCAGTAATCCAGTTCATCGTCTGCCCGCGCGTAGATGGCGTCGAACTTCACGATCTCAATGTTCACGCCCGCGTCGTTGTACAGCTTGCGGAATTCCTTGACCTTGCCGAGCGGCGCTGACACTCGCCACTTGCGCAGCTCCTCGAGCGCGGTTTTTCGCGCGGCAAGCTGATCGGGTGTCGAATTACGCCCCCCTCCGGATGCGGTGACCAGGTTGGCCGGCACGCCGAGGAAGGCCTCGACCGGCTGCGACCGCAGCTCCACGGCGCTCACCCCGAGCTTGACGCAGCGCTCCAGGGTCTCTTGTCCGCTGAGGGCGTTGCTGCCAAAGCTATATGGAACGTTGAGGCCAATTTGCACTCCGGCGATCTTCGAATCTGGCCTCTGAAAAAAGGCCCGGCCGAACGGCACGGCGGCCAAAGCCAGCTTCCCCACCTCACGTCTGGTGTACAAGGCACTCCTCCCGGAAAAGGGGACACTCAACTCTTTGCGAAGGGGACACTCCCGCAAAAAGTTGAGTGTCCCCCTTCCCACGCGGCCGACATGGTACTCTGATACGGCGACCGCACAACACGCTTCACGAGGCCTCCAACATGGATGACCTGAACCGACGAGACCTGCTTCGACTCGGCGGCACGCTGCTGGCCGCCAGTGCCCTGTCGACCGATCGCGCCGACGCCGCGCAGGAGCCGGCCGCCGCGCCGCTCGCCGCCCCCCCGATGGACCTCGTACGGGTTGCCTATGTCGGGATCGGCGGCCAAGGCGGTGGTCACGTTCGCAATCTGCTGCGAGTCCCAGGATGCCGCATCACTGCGGTCTGCGACATTCGCCCCGAGCGCACCGAATGGGCGACCAAGCTCATTACCGCAGCCGGCCATCCCGCGCCGGCAGTCTACAACCGGGGCCCTCGCGATTTCGAGCGGCTCTGCGAAACCGAAACGCTGGATCTGGTCTACAACGCCACACCGTGGGAGTGGCACGTGCCGATCATGCTGTCGGCGATGAAGAACGGAAAGCACACCGCCACCGAAGTACCGGCGGCAATGACCATCGATGAGTGCTGGGCGATGGTCGAAGCTTCCGAGAAGCACAAGAAACACTGCGTGATGATGGAGAACTGCAACTACGACCGTATGGAGATGATGGTCTTCAACATGGTCAAGAAAGGCGCGTTCGGCGAGCTCCTGCACGCCGAAGGCGGCTACCTCCACGACCTGCGCGGCATCAAGTTCTCCGATCGGGGTGAGGGATTGTGGCGGCGGGCATGGGCGACGAAGCTCGATGGCAATCTGTATCCCACGCACGGGCTCGGACCCGTGGCCAACTGCCTCGATGTCAATCGCGGCGATCGCCTCGACTACCTGGTCTCGATGAGTGGCCCCTCGCGCGGCCTGCAGGACTGGGCTGCTGCTCATGTGCCTGCCGACTCGCCGATACGGAAAGAACGCTACGTGCTCGGCGACGTCAACGTCAGCATGATAAAAACGGTTCGCGGCCGGACGATCGTGGTCCAGCATTGCACCAATCTTCCCCGGCCGTACAGCCGCATCCATCTCGTCCAGGGAACGAAGGGGCTGTTTCAGGGGTATCCCGATCGCGTCTATATCGAAGGACGCGGCAAGGAAGATCAATGGCAGCCGGCCAACGATCTGCTCGCCGAGTTCGAGCATCCTCTCTGGAAGGAAATCGCCGCTCAAGCGAAGGACGCGGGCCACGGCGGGATGGACTACATCGAAGACTATCGGCTCATCAAGTGCCTTCGCGAAGGCAAACCGACCGACATGACCGTCTACGACGCCGCAACCTTGAGCGCGGTGGTCGAGCTGTCAGCCCAGTCGAACGCAAAGCGGAGCAAGCCGGTTGACGTGCCGGACTTCACGCGAGGGCGCTGGAAATCGACGCCGCCTCTCGACATCCTTCACATGTGAGGACCTCGGTGGAATGACGTCGGAACGGGCCGTCGTACTGGCCAGAGGGCTGGGCCGGCGGATGCGGGCGGCCGATGCGGACGCCGTGCTCAGCGATCAACAACGTCAGGCGGCCGACGCCGGGCTCAAGGCCATGATGCCCATCGGCGGCCGTCCGTTTCTCGATCACGTCCTCAGCTCACTGGCGGACGCGGGAATTCGCGACGTTGCGCTCGTTGTTGCCCCGGATCACGAATTGGTGCGTCGCAGGTACACGCAAGAGGCGCCGCCGCGCCGCCTGACCGTGTCCTTTGCCGTGCAACGTGAGCCAGTCGGCACGGCCAACGCCGTGCTGGCAGCCGAGGAGTGGGCTGGCGCCGGTGGCTTCCTGGTGCTGAACGCCGACAATCTGTATCCTGCCCCGGTGCTCCATGCTCTGGCCTCTCTCGATGAACCAGCACTACCCGCATTTCAGCGAGGGGATTTGATCAAATCGGGCAATGTCCGCGACAGCCAGGTGCACTCCTTCGCGTTGCTCGAGGTCGATGCCGCCGGGTATCTCACCCGCATTGTCGAAAAACCGCCGCGCCAGATGGTCGATGCCGCCGGTGAGACGGCCCTCCTCAGCATGAACTGCTGGCGCTTCGATGATCGCATCTTCGCCGCTTGCCGCGACGTCGCTCGATCCGATCGTGGTGAGTTCGAGCTGCCGCAGGCCGTGATGCTCGCGGTCGAGCGCGGGGTTCGCTTCCGTGCCATCCCCGCGAGCGGGACCGTGCTCGATCTTTCACGACGCGGCGACGCAGCCGAACTGTCCCGCCGCCTGGCACACGTCACGCCCAAGCCGTGAAGGCAGTCAGTTTCGCGGAACAGCTCGCCGCCGCGGGCCTTGATGCCAATCAGGTGGAGCCGAAGATCCACCTCTTCGACCGAGTGCTGTCGACGCTTCAGGCGATGACGGGCCACGGACCCGACTACGTCGGCTGGGTACCCGGCCGTCTCGAAGTGTTCGGCACGCACACCGACTACGCCGGCGGCCGAACGCTGGTATCGGCCGTACCCAGGGGCTTCGCCTTCGCCGCAAAGCAGAGAACGGATGGCCAGCTGCACGTCGTCGATGCTCTCGCCAGCGGCGAGTCGGTGCTCCTGGACACCCGACGACTCACGCCCTGCACGGGTTGGCGTCACTACGTCGAGATTGCCATCGATCGGCTTACCCGCAATTTTCCCGGCGCAGCGCTCGGCGCCGACATCGCCTTTGCCAGCGATCTCCCGCGCGCCGCCGGCATGAGCAGCTCGAGCGCACTCATCGTCGGCACCGCCGCCACGCTCATCCGTCTCTCCGGCCTGCGCGACCATCCCGAATGGCGCGCCAACATTCGCGGGCCGGTGGACGAGGCCGGGTATTACGCGTGCATTGAAAATGGGCGAACGTTCGGGTTTCTCGCCGGAAACGCCGGCGTCGGCACTCACGGCGGCAGCGAGGATCACGCAGCGATGGTCTGTGGCGAGCCGGGGGCGATGACGGCTTTTTCGTTCGTGCCCATGCGACGTCTGCACTCGGTGCGCCTGCCGCCGGATTGGGGGATGGTCGTGGCAACGAGTGGCGTTGCCGCCGAAAAAACCGGAGCGGCCCTCGAACCGTATAACCGGTTGGCGCAGGGCACTGCGATTCTCCTCGATATCTGGAATACCCACGAACGACCCATGGGCTCGCTTGGGGCCGCGCTCGCATCTGATCCGGCCGCGGCGACGCACCTGGAAACGCTTGCGGGGACGGCGCGGGTCGACGGATGGTCGAGCAAGGCACTAGTCAACCGCCTGCGTCACTTCTCGCGCGAAGATGCGCGGGTCGAAGAGGCTGTCGTCGCACTCAAAGACAGCGACGGCGTCCGATTGAAACAGGCGGCAGAAGCCTCTCAGGCCGAATCCAGCACGTTGCTCGGCAATCAGGTCGACGAAACCGTCACGCTCGCCCGACTTGCCATGGAAAATGGCGCGTTGGCCTCGCGCAACTTCGGCGCCGGCTTCGGCGGCAGCGTGTGGGCGGTCGTCGAGCGCGAATCGAATTCGTTTGCCGAACGCTGGCTCGACAGCTACCGCAAGCTCTACCCTGCGCGGCGGTCTATGGCCTTTGCCGGGCAGCCCGGTCCTTTATTGATGGAATTCACGCTGTAGATGAGCTTTTGAGCTTTCCAAATCAGCTACTATCAAGCGGTGAAAGCTCCGGCGCCGAAGGTAATCCTGATCGTTGAGGACGATCACGATCTGCGCCGGATGTTTCGCACCGCGCTCGCAATCGCGGGCTACGCGGTCGAAGAAGCGGGCGATGGTGCCGCTGCCCTCTACCGGATCCATCATGACCCGCCCGATCTGATTGTGCTCGACCTCTCGCTGCCGACCGTGAGCGGCTTCATCGTGCATCAGGAAATCGCGGCCCACGCTCACACCAGGCACATCCCCGTCGTCATCGTGACGGGCAGCACCATGAATCTCGATCACCTGAATGTTCCGTGCGTGCTGAGAAAGCCAGTCGATCCGGAAAAGCTGATCACCGCCATCCGCGAGTGCCTGCAGTCGGGAACCGGTACGGTCTACTGAGTGCCGCCTCGGGACTGCTGACTGACTTCTAACGTCGCCGTTTTGCGCGCGACTCGCGGTAGATCCGTATCCAGTCTTCGATGGGCGTGCGACCCACCACTTCGGCGACCAAATCCAGCGGCAAGTCCTCCACCGTTTTGAAGCGCACGCACGACTTGCCCATGTCGAGCTTCTTTCCCTTGGCTTTGTATGCTGACTTGAACCACCTCGCGGCTTTCGGGTCGCCGTAGATGTTCATCAAGTAGAGCGACATGTAGTTCTTTTGCGAGCCGAGCGCCACATACGACAACGGCTGGCCGTTGTATGTGTCCGGCAGCCGCGACAACGGCACCTCGTAACTGAGGACACCGTAGGTCAGCGACTCCTGATATCCCTTGGGCAGGTTGTCGAGGATCACGTTGCGGACTTGCTCGATGGCGTCCCGACGCTCGGGGGTCAGCCCGTTGAGATACTCCGCCACAGTCGCCGCCTTCTTTGCCATGATCCCCTCCAGCGCGGCCTTATCATAGTCAATGAGACTACGACGACAAGCGACTAGCGACTGCGACTAACGACTAGCGACCAACGACTTGACCTATGCAGGACTTGACTACCGGCTCCATCACTCGCCACTTGCTGAAGACCACCAGCTTCATGCTGGTCACGATGCTCTTTCAGACTCTATACGTGCTGATCGATCTCTACTGGGTAGGCCGACTGGGCAAAGAAGCCGTTGCAGCGGTGGCTATCTCTGGCAATCTCACGTTCATCGTGCTCGCGGTAACACAGATGCTTGGCGTCGGCACGACGACGCTGGTGTCGCATGCGGTGGGCCGGAAAGAACAAGAACGCGCACTGCTGGTATTCAACCAGTCGCAAGTACTGGCGATGGTAGTCGGGGCATTGTTCCTGGTTGTGGCAATGGCGGCGAGGCTGCCTTACGCGCGGGCGCTCAGTGCCGACGCTGAGACGACGGCACTGGCCGCCGACTACCTGCTCTGGTTCATTCCGGCCATGGCTCTGCAATTCGGCATGGTGGCGATGGGGGCGGCGCTGCGTGCGACAGGCAACTTCAAGCCGGGCATGATCGTGCAGACGGCGACGGTCATCCTGAACATGCTGCTGGCGCCGTTCCTCATCTTCGGTTGGTTCACGGGCGTGGCACTGGGCGTCCGCGGCGCGGCCCTCTCGACGTTCGTCGCCATCATCATCGGCATCGTCTGGATGTCGACCTACTTCTTGAAGCCAAGCGGGTACCTCCACCTGGTCCCGGCGCTGTGGCGCCCCAGGGTGTCGCTATGGGGACAGATGCTGAAGGTTGGACTTCCTGCCGGTGCCGAGTTCGCGTTGCTGGCTGTGTATCTGTTCATCGTTTACGTGGTCAGCCGGCCTTTCGGTGCCGCTGCCCAGGCAGGCTTTGGAATCGGCATGCGAATCGTCCAGGCGGGCTTTCTTCCGGTCGTTGCGCTGGGATTTGCCGTGGCGCCTGTCGCCGGTCAGAACTACGGCGCGCGCCACGCCGACCGGGTCCGCAAGACGTTCGCTTCGGCAGCATCGCTTGCCGGCGGCCTGATGCTGATCTTCGCCGCCGTGTGCCACGTTGCACCGGCTGCGATGATCCGATTCTTCTCGAACGATCCGAACGTTGTCGCCGTGGGCGACGAATATCTGCGTATCGTGTCGTGGAACTTCGTCGCCTCCGGCATCATTTTCGTCGGCTCGAGCATGTTCCAGGCGATCGGCAACACGATTCCGCCGCTCATCACGTCGTTCCTGCGTCTCGTGCTGGTCGCCGTGCCGATCCTGATGCTGTCCAGGGATCCCCACTTCACCCTGCGATGGGTGTGGTACCTCTCGGTGGCGTCGGTCACGCTGCAGCTGATCCTCAATCTCCTCCTGCTCAGGCGCGAGTTCAACCTCCGACTCCGCTTCGACAACGTCGTCCCGGCCTGAGCTCATTGGATAACGTCTGTCACAGCCTCGTAGGTGCGGCGTGCGTACGGGCCAAGATCGCGGCGCCGGCCCGTCTCGCCATGGCGACGTCGGTAATTGCCGCCAATCTGCCGGATCTGGACGTGCTGGTTTTCGCGAGCGACGTTCCGTCGGTCGCGCTCCGCCGTGGCTGGACCCACGGTGTGCTGGCACAAGCGGTCTTGCCGGCGGCGCTTGCGGGCATCATATTTGCGATCGCGAAACGGCGCGCGACGGCAGCAGGTGATGCGCCGGCCGCGTTCGGACCACTGCTCGTGCTTTCCTATGTCGGCGTCCTCGTGCACGTCTTCCTCGACTATCTGAACAACTATGGCGTGCGCTTGTTGATGCCGTTCTCCGACCGATGGTTCTACGGCGACTCGCTCTTCATCATCGACCCATGGCTGTGGGTGGTGCTCGTCGTTGCGGTGGTCATTGGCAGCCACGGCCGCGTACGAGCGACACGCACCTGGCTCGTGGTAGCCGCCGTCTACATTGCGATCATGATGGTTTCGGCGCGGATGGCGAAAGGCCTGGTTGCTGAAGCGTGGCAGCGCGAGGCTGCCACCGGCGTACAAAAGCTTATGGTTGGCCCGGTGCCCGTCAATCCACTTCGTAAAGCGCTGATCATCGATGCCGGTGATCGCTACTACACGGGCACGTTCGACTGGTGGGGTCGGCGAACATCTTTGTCTGAAACCACCATCATGAAGAACGACAGTCACCCGGCGGTCGCCGAAGCGAAGCAGGACCGGCAAGTCGCGGGCATTCTCGTCTGGGCACGGTTTCCGTTCTGGGAAATCGTCGCCACCAGCGACGGAACCCGCGTCACCGTGCGAGACGTCAGGTTCACGAGGTTCGGGCAGACAGGTTTCGGCACGGCGACGGTCGTCAAGTGACGTCGGTCGACGCGCACGATCGTGCCAGGAGTCCCCATGTGGCGTGACAACGGCTTGTCTATGGTTCTCGTCTTCCTGTTCGCGGTGAGCCTGGGCGGACAGGCCGTGACCGGCTGGTACGATCACAACGAATCGGCACGGCAGCACGGCGGCCATGCGTCAGGCTTCGGCCGGTACCTCCTGTCGGGACACTTCTGGGAGGCGACCGGAGAAAACTTGGAAAGCGAATTCCTCCAGATGACGGCGTTCGTCCTGCTGACGACGTTCTTGTATCAGAAGGGATCGGCCGAGTCGAAGCGCATCGGCGTGATTGAAGAAGTCGATCTGGACCCGCGGCGTTTCGCCGATCAGGTCGAGGCGCCGTGGCCGGTGAAACGTGGCGGTTTCGTGCTGACGCTCTACGAGAACTCGCTCGGCATGGCGTTCGCCGGACTCTTCCTCATATCGATCGCCATGCACGCCGTGGGTGGGCTTGCCGAGTTCAACAACGAGCAGGTCGGCCACGGCGAACAAGCCGTCACGCTCGCGCGATACGTCGCATCTTCTCGCTTCTGGTTCGAATCATTTCAGAACTGGCAGAGCGAATTCCTGTCGCTCGCCGCGATGGTCATCGGGACCATCTATCTCCGGCAGCGCTATTCGGGCGAATCGAAACCGGTGTTCGCGTCACACGAGGAAACGGGAAAGCTGCTGGGGGGGTTCGCAAGTTCTTCTCTTGCATGAACGGGTACTTGTAGTCGCGAGGCGGCGCAAACGTTTCCTTGACCGTTCGGGCGCTGACCCAGCGGACCAGATTGAGCTTCGAGCCGGCCTTGTCGTTGGTCCCGGACGCACGCGCGCCGCCAAATGGCTGCTGCCCGACCACGGCGCCGGTGGGTTTGTCGTTGATGTAGAAGTTTCCGGCAGCATTTCGCAGCGCGATCGTGGCATCCATGACGCCCCGTCGATCGCGGCTGAAGACGGCGCCCGTCAGAGCATATGGTGACGTGCGGTCGATGACCGAGAGCGTCTCCTCCCACTGCCCGTCCGGGTAGACGTAGGCGGTGACGACGGGTCCGAAAATCTCCTCGCACAGCGATTTGTAGCCAGGGTCCTCGGTCTGAATCAACGTCGGCTCGATGAAATACCCCTTGTCGCCGCGGGCCACGCCCCCCTGCAGAATCCGCGCGTTCTCTTTTGCGTGATCCAGGTACTCACTGATTTTGCTGAACGCCTTCTTGTCGATCACTGCACCCATGAAGTTGCGGAAGTCACGAACGTCGCCGATCTTCATGTCTTTCATCATCGCAATCGTGCGGTCGCGCACCTCGTTCCACAGGGACTGCGGTATGTAGACGCGACTGGCCGCCGAGCATTTCTGTCCCTGATACTCGAAGCCACCGCGGGCGATAGCCACGGCAACCTCGACAGGATCGGCCGACGGATGGGCGACGATGAAGTCTTTGCCACCGGTCTCCCCCACGAGCCGCGGGTAGGAACGATACCGGCTGATGTTCTCGCCGATCTTCCGCCACATGCTGTTGAAGACCCCGGTGCTGCCCGTGAAGTGCACGCCGGCGAGCTCCGACGAATCGAGGAGCGCGTTGGTGATCTGCACCGCGTCGCCAGGGACGAAGTTGATCACCCCAGGTGGCAACCCGGCGGCCTCGAGCAGCCGAAGCGTGTAATAGGCGCTGAGCATCGCGCTCGATGCCGGCTTCCAGATGACCGTGTTCCCCATCAACGCGGGAGCGGTCGTCAGGTTGCCGCCGATTGCGGTGAAGTTGAAGGGGGTGATGGCGTAGACAAAGCCCTCGAGCGGGCGGTACTCCATCTGATTCCAGACCCCGGGACCGCTGATCGGCTGCTCGTGGTAAAGCTCCTGTGCGAAGAATGCGTTGAAACGCCAGAAGTCCACCATTTCCGAGGCGGCGTCGATTTCAGCCTGGAACACGGTCTTCGACTGCCCCAGCATGGTGGCGGCATTGATGGTGGGCCGCCACGTCGTGGCGAGCAGTTCCGCCGCGCGGAGGATCACAGCCGCGCGCTCTTCCCAGGGCCAGCTACCCCACTCGCGTCGCGCCTCGGCCGCCGCGGCGATCGCTTGCTGCACGTGCTCCGGTCCGGCCATGTGATATTCGGCGAGGACGTGCGCATGGTCGTGCGGCATCACCGATTTCTCGGTGCGCCCCGTGCGAATCTCACGGCCGCCAATGACGAGCGGAATCTCGATCTTCTCCGCCGCCATCGTCTCGAGACGCGCCTTCAGCTCGGCACGCTCCGGCGATCCAGGTGCGTACGAACGGTTCGCATCGTTGACCGGCTGGGGAACGCGCCGCACGCCGGCAAACGCGGCATGCGGGGGAACGGCGCCGCCAGGTTGCGAAGACGAAGCGGGCTGATCGGCTGACGTCGGAACGGTGGTGGTGCTGGCCATGAACCATTCTAATGGGCCGAAGGGGTCTTCCCACTATGATGATCTCAATGGCCGGGCTGCCGATCTGGAGCTATCTCGCGGTCACGGTGCCGCTCGTGCTCACGCCAGGGGCATCGACGGCGATCGTGCTTCGCAACAGTCTCACGGGCGGTGTGGGGGCCGGGATAGCCACCGCAATCGGCACCAATGTCGGCTCGCTGTGCTATGGCCTGCTTTCCGCGTTTGGATTGGCGCTCGCGCTTCGACGCTGGCCTTCCGCGTGGGAAGTGCTCCGCGTCGGCGGTGCCGCCTACCTTGCGTGGCTCGGCGTGCGCTCGATTCGCCGGGCGCTCCAACAGGAACCGACTTCCACCGCGAAGGTCGTGAATGGCCGTTCCCGGGGACGGGTGGCACAAGCGCTCGAAGGATTTGCCGTCAATGCACTGAACCCGGCCATTGCCACTTTCTATCTGGTGATCCTGCCGCAATTCATTCCTCCGGAGGCACCAGCCGTTCGAAGCGCCCTGATACTCACCGCCATGCACGTCGCACTCGCCGGGTCATGGCATCTGACCTGGGCCGCCGCCGGCGGAACGCTGGCGCGCTCACTGACCCACGGCGTCGCCCGGCGCGCACTGGACGCCTGCACGGGGGTGGCGCTTCTGAGCCTGGCGATCGCGATGGTGACGTAGAACCTCGAGAACCTATCGTGGAGAACCGAATAGTGGAGAACCTATCGTGGAGAACGCGGACAACGCGCCGGCGGATCCGGCGGAACTGACCGAGAGCGAGAAACGCGAGCACGTCATCGCGTTGGTGTTCGGTGGCAGCCGCGAACGGTACGACGCATTCTGCCAGTGTGTGCGCGACGCCATACCGGAAGGCACTGGCGTCGTGCTGCGAGGGAGCGCCGTCACCGGAGAGCGCTGGAAGGATGGCGCGCCGTTCGATGCCGATGGTCCTGGGACCAGCGACCTCGATTTGACATTGGTCGGTGACGAGGTCATCGGACTGTTCAACGTGACCGGGTTCTTCGTGCCTGGTGTTCACTCGCGGCCGCTGAGCGACAGCGATCCCGACATCGCGCCCGATCTGGTGCCGCTGCGCCAGCAGCTGATGGCGATGGTCAACCGCCCCGTGAATATTCAGGCCACCCGCGATATCGTGATGTATCTGCGCGGCGAGTTGATCGGTCAGCCCTATCACACGCTCATCGAGAAACCGACACGCGAGTGACGCTGCGCCTCCTGACGTACAACATCCGCCGCGGCGGAGCCGGTCGCGAAGACGCGCTCATCGAGGTCATCCGCGCGTGCAACGCCGACATCGTGATCATGCAAGAGGCGACGAAGCCCGCGGTACTCGAGCGACTCTGCGTAGGCACCGGCATGCGGACCCTCGGATCGCGTCCGCGAGAGTCGCTTGGTTTCATGAGCCGAGTGCCAATCGTTCACCACGAATGGCATCGGCCTCGGGCGTCCCGCCACGCATTTCTCGAAATTGTTCCGGAAGGCGATCCCGTCCGATTGTTCGGCGTGCACCTGAGCGCCGTGCACGCGGCGTGGACCGAGAGGCGGCGCGTGCTCGAATTGCGCGCGCTCCTGAAGAGCATCGAAAAGCATCAGCACGGATTCCATCTGTTGGCAGGAGACTTCAACACGCTGGCCCCGGGCGAGTTGCTCGATATTCGAAAATTGCCGCACCGCCTGCGCGCGCTCGTCTGGCTGAGTGGTGGACGAATCCGCTGGAAAACGGTCCAAGTCGTCCTGAACGCGAACTACGTCGACGTGTTCCGCGAGCTGAATGGCGCCGACCCCGGCTTCACGTTCCCAACCTGGGCTCCGCACGTCCGCCTCGACTACATCTTCGCGCCGGCCGGCGCCCTTCATCGCATTACCCACTGCCCCGTCGTCCATCATCCCCGCACGAAAGAAGCGTCCGATCACGCCCCGCTGCTAGCGGAATTCGTCGTCTAGGCATGAACCTATCGTGAATTTGACACTCATTCCTCGGGTGACATACGCTTGTTTGGTTTCGCGCTCGCTGCGAACGCTTATCCAGAGTGGCTGAGGGAACAGGCCCGACGAAGCCACAGCAACCAGGCGCTTCGGCCCCAGGTGCTACTTCCTGCCCGATAAACCGGGAGAGATAAGAGCCTCGGCAGACCGTTCCGGTCTCTGAAGTCACTCTCAGCTCCCAGATTCGTGCGGCTGTGCAGACGCGTGACCATCGCGTGTGCGAACCGCGCCGTGAGGATTTTCATGTCGACAGTTGTCGATGCCGTGCACAGTGCCGTGCAGGCACACGTGTTCGCGCCATCCGCTCCGATTCGGATCGCGCTGTTGGGTGTCGGTCAGGTAGGCGGTGCGCTGGCGGGCCTCCTTCGGGAACCAGCGCTGTCCCGCCGCTTCAATCTCTCGTCCGGACTGGTTCGCGATTTGGCGCGTCCCCGGCCGCACGCGACGGGAGTTCCGCTCACAGCAACGCTCAGCCAGGCCCTCGGCGAGAATCCTGATGTGGTCGTCGAGGTCCTCGGCGGCCTCGAGCCGGCGCGGACGCTGATTCTCCAGGCGATCGAACGCCGCATCCCCGTCGTCACCGCCAACAAATCGTTACTGGCCGCCCACGGTGACGAGCTGCTGGACGCAGCCAGCACTGGCGGCGTGCCGTTACGCTATGAAGCGGCCGTGCTCGCTGGTGTGCCCTTCCTCGGCACGTTCGCGAACCGCTCGCTCGCCCGCGACATCACCGGCGTGTGCGGCATCGTCAACGGCACCACGAATTTCATCCTGTCGGAGATGTTCGAACATCGAACCGACTTCGCGACCGCGCTCGCCGAGGCGAAACGCCGCGGTTACGCCGAACCGAATCCGGCCAACGACGTGAATGGCGTCGATGCCGTTGAAAAGCTCTGCGTCCTCCTTCGTCATTTCGGAGACTGGAGTGTCGCGCCGGCATCCATTTCGGTGGAGGGGATCGACGACCTGGAAATGGGCGATCTGACCGCGGCCCGCGAATTCGACGGCGTTCTCAAGCCGGTCGTGCAAGCGAACTGGCACGACGACAAACTGTCGGCGTTCGCCGGACCGGCGTTCGTCCCCTTGTCGCATCTCCTGGCACGCGTCCACGGCGTCCAGAATGCCGTGTTGCTGCGGAACCGGACGGCTGGCGACCTGTTTTTTGCCGGCCCCGGCGCCGGACCGACCGTCACAGCGGCGACGGTGTTGGACGATGTGACGGAAGTCGCGGCGAGGGGTGGTGATGTGCGCGCTGGCGGGAGTGCGGGGCGGACCTGGAAGCGGGCCAGTCCGGACCGGCCAACGACCGAGTGGTTCGTCCGTTTGTCTGGAGAGCGCCTGCCCGAACCGACAGATATCGCCGACCTGCTTGCCTCTTATGGTGTGTGGCTCCGCCGCACCTCGGAATCGAGGCGCGATGGCCGTGAGCAGATCTGGCTGCTCACGCATCGCTGCACCGAACAACAAATCGCGGACGCACTGGCGAGGCTTGGCTCCGCCGTTCCGTGCCGGACTTTCCGAGTCCGGGTCCTCGAGGGCTGACGTGACAGAACGCTCAATCTCAGTCGTCAAGTTCGGCGGATCCGTCCTCACCGACCCGCAGGCGTTCCGCCGGGTGGCCGCGTTCGTAGCCGATCTGCTGGCGCGCGAACCGAACCATCAGCTCGTCATCGTTGTTTCGGCGGAGTATGGCCTGACAGATGCGCTCCTCGCCTGCGCACAGGATTTCGTCGCCGACCCTGACGCCGAAACGCTCGATCTGCTGTGGTCGACTGGCGAGACGCGATCCGTGGCACTCATGGTCCTCGCACTGCACGCCGCTGGTGTAAAGGCTGCCGGATTGAACGTGCACCAAACCGGACTGATCGACTACGAGCAGCGGCCAACCGCCGATCGATTGACGTTGCGGCCGCTCCGCCTTCGCGCCGCGCTCGCCGGCGCCGACGTCGTCGTGGTTCCCGGTTTCCTCTCGCGCGGGAAGGGGGATGCGATCAGATCGCTCGAACGGGGCGGCTCGGATCTGACCGCCGTTCTCCTCGCCGCCGGCCTCGGCGCACGGACGTGTCAGCTCGTCAAGGACGTTCCCGGCTATTTTTCGGCCGATCCCAAACTCGATCCGCGGGCGGAACCACTCGAGGAGATTTCCTTCGAACGGGCAACCGAGTTGTCGCGCGCCGGCAGCCGGATCGTGCAACCTGCGGCACTCGACGCCGCGCGGACTGCCGGAGTCACGCTGCTCGTGCGATCCATCGAGGGCGGTCCCGGAACGCAGGTGCACTGATGTGGACACCTAGATATCGCACTTTCACTCACTGGCGCAAGCAGCGATAATCTGGCGTTGCTCGATTTTTCCCGCCGGCTGTTCCTCTCCGGCTTCGTTTATCTCATCGCCACGCTCACGCTCGTTGTTTCACGCACTCCGCTCGGATCGCCGCTGTTCTTCGCGTGTGTCCTGCTCGCCGTCGCCGCTTACGGCGCGATGCTGCCTGCGGTCTGCGACTCGATGCGAGCACCGCGACGGTTGTTGCTCACGGCGTTCCTGTTCGCCATTGCTTTCCGCGTACCGCTGGCGATAGCGCCCGTCGGCGCCGACAGCGACATGGTTCGCTACATCTGGGATGGGCGCGTGCAGCGCCTTGGGTATAACCCTTATCTGGTCGTGCCGGCGGATCCGGAGGTCGCCCATACCCACACGGACGAGACGAGGCGGATGCCGAGCCGGCATGCAAGCACGCCCTACCCGCCGGGTGCGCAACTGTTCTTTCGACTGGTTGTCACCATCCGCGAATCGACGCGGGCGATGAAGACGGCGCTGGTCCTGTGCGACATCCTCACGATTCTGATTTTGTGGCGCTGGTTGCTGTCTGCCGGACAGTCGCCGTGGCTGGCGCTGATCTACGCCTGGAATCCACTGGTCGTCCTCGAAGTTGCGCACAGCGGGCACATCGACGCGCTTGGCGCCATGTGGATCACGGCCTCTGCTTTCTACTTGTCCCAGCGACGGACGACCTTGGCGTCCATTACGCTCGTCTTCGCCATCGCCACCAAGCTCTTGCCCATCGTCCTCGCGCCGCTCTATTGGCGAAGGATTCGAGTAAGAGACGCGCTGCTGTCGGGTCTGCTGCTTTCAGGGCTCTATTGGTTGTACGTCGAGGGCAGAGAGCTCCCGTTCGGCGCGGTGCCGAATGTGGTCGCACACATCCGTTTCAATGGTCCGGTATTCCAGGCAATCGCCGCGGTAACGGCCCCACAGATTGCCGCGGCCGTTGCGGTACTGGCCGGGCTCGCGGTCGCGGCTTGGGCACGCCGCCACCGCGGGCCGTCCGATCCCGCTGCCTGGGCATGGCCCATGGCCGTGTCGCTCATGTGTGCGCCTGTGATCTATCCCTGGTATCTCCTCTACTTCACGCCATTTCTGTGGGGGCGCGCGACGATTCCGTTGCTCGTCTGGACCGTTTCCTCGCTACCCGTGTACGTCGTGTGGGCGCGCGCGCGCGACGGCGGTCGATGGCTGGTCCCTTTTTACATACAGATGTTGGAGTTTGGTCTGGTGATCGTGGCGAGCATTTTCCTCGCGAGGCGTTCGAGTAGCGGAAAGGATGTGGCGGCGCCGCCCATGGACGAGCTGGTCTGAGCACGCTTCTTGCGAGAAGGCGAGCCGAGGTGTGAGATGTGCTCAGTCACTCGCGGCCGCGAACGGCACCGACGCAATGTGAGACAGCTCGCCGCCGTGTGGGCTGTGGCCTTCACACTTCTCCTGGGATCACTGCCCTCCGATGTCGCGGGCCGAAGCGACAGCTCGACCGCCTCGAGATTTCTCTCCCAGCCGGACCAACCGCTCACAGGCTACCGGGCATTTCGCCGAATGCATGCCCGAAGCGAGAAGTTCGACCAGGAGGCGTGGCTGGAAGCGTGGACCGAACAGGACGAGCGCGGGTTTCGCTATGAAATCGTCAGCGAACGTGGCTCCGACTACGCCCGCAACAAAGTGCTCAAGACGGTATTGAGACGCGAACAGGAACTGATCGCCGCCGGACACAACGAACGAGCGACGCTGTGCGCCGACAACTACGAATTCACAGACGACGACACGACCGTTGAGGGAGTGCGTTACGTACTTCTCAAGCCGAAGCGCAAGGACGTCCTGCTCGTCGACGGACGCATGGTGCTGACCGAGGACGCCACTGAGCTGCTACGGGTGGAAGGCCGCTTGTCCAAGAATCCATCTTTCTGGACGAGCTCGGTCAACGTCATTCGTCACTACGGCCGTCTCGACGGCGTGCGCGTCCCCATCTCGACCGAGTCGATCGCCAAGATCCGGTTCGCCGGCATATCCAAGCTCGAAGTGCACTACGACTACGAATCCATCAACGGCCGCCCCGTCAGCCTGAGCGCCAGACGGATCATGGCCTCTGCGCAGCTCCGCTAGGCTCGAGCTCTCTTCACTCAGTGCGCTTGGGGCCCCACCCCCAAGCGCTCTCGCTCGGCGGCTCCGCGCCTCGCTCGGGCCGCAGGCGCTTCCCGAGTCTCGAACTCCCGAGCCCCGAGCTCCCGAGCCCCGTTCCAATTCTCCCCTTGACATTCGACAAGAGTGAACTTTAACCTCTTGTCGATCGTCTACAGGAGGACGGATGGCCAACAAGTCGGACCTGCTCCAGGGGACCCTCGATCTGCTGATTCTCAAGACCCTCGAGCCCGGGTCCATGCACGGCTGGGGAATTTCGCTGCGCATTCAGGCCGTTTCCAACGAAGTGCTGCAGGTCAACCAAGGCTCTCTGTACCCCGCTCTGCACCGACTCGAACAGCAGGGGCTCATTTCATCCGAATGGGGCGCATCCGAGAACAACCGTCAGGCGAAGTACTACCAGCTCACACGCACGGGCCGAAAGCAGCTGACCGAAGAGACCAAGAACTGGGAACGTCTCTCCGAAGCGGTTGCGCGCATTCTGGCCAGTTGACCGGGTTCAACGGGGACGCCATGCTGAAACGAATCAAAACCCGCCTTACATCGTTGTTCCGGCGCGAACGCTACGAACGCGAGCTCGATCGCGAACTGGCGTTTCACGTCGACATGCTCACGGAACACAACGTCCGCGGTGGCATGCGCCCGTCGGAAGCACGCACCGCGGCGCTCAGAAACTTCGGTCAGATCGACCGCGTGAAAGACGACGTGCGCGATACGTGGCTGTCCCGGCTCTGGGAAACACTCGTGCAGGATGTCCGTTACGGCCTGCGCAACGTGTCGCGCAATCCGGGGTTCGCTTTTGTCGTGATCTTCACCATGGCACTCGGCATCGGCGCCAACACCGCCATCTTCAGCGTCGTCAACGGCGTGCTCCTGCGGCCGCTGCCCTTCCGCAATGGCGAGCAGCTCGTCGTACTGCGCCAGCAACAGCCGCTCGCCGCCGTCGACGACATGGGTTTCTCCTACAAGGAGATCCTCGATTACCGGACGGCGAAGAGCCTCGACGGCGTCGTCGAGTTCCACAACATGTGGTTCATCCTGCTCGGCCGTGCCGAGCCGGAACGCGTCTCGACCGGTGTCGTGTCCGCGAACTTCTTCGACGTGTTGGGAATCCAGCCGATGTACGGAAGGAACCTGCACGAGGCTGACGATGCTCCCGGTGCCCCGGCCGTTCTGTTGCTGAGTCACAAATACTGGAAGCGCAGCTTCGGCGGGGATCCCACCGTAGTCGGCAAAGTTTTCCAGATGAACGATCGACCGCACCAGGTTGTCGGGATCCTTCCACCCGTTCCGCAGTATCCGCTCGAGGTCGACGTCTATATGCCCACGTCGGCTTGTCCCTTCCGCGCCAGTCGGGCTGCTGTCGAGAATCGCAACTTCCGCATCGTCCGTACGGCCTTCGCCCGGATGAAGCCGGGTGTCACGGCCGACAAGAGTCACGCCGACCTGTCAGTGATAGCCGCCCGGCTGCAGCAGGACTACCCGCAGGAATATCCGAAGGAACGCGGCTACCGCGCCGTCGCCTCGTCGCTGCAGGAGCAGATGACACAATCGTTCCGCCGGACGCTGCTCGTTCTCCTGGGGACGGCGGCCTTCGTGCTGTTGATCGTCTGCGCCAGCGTGGCGAACCTGATGCTGGCGCGCATGGTGCGCCGCGAACGTGAGGTGGCCTGTACGCGCGGCGCTCGGCGCGAGTCGAACGCGTCTATTGCGACAGCTGCTGACCGAGAGCACGGTTCTCGCGGTGATTGGCGGCACGATCGGTCTCGCCCTGGCGTACTTCGGGGTGCAGCTGCTCGTGGCGTTTGCCGAACGCTTCACGCCTCGCGCAACCGAGATCAACATCGATACCACGGTCCTCTTCTACACGTTCCTCGTCTCGGTGCTCACGGGTCTGATCTTCGGATCCATCCCGGCCGTCAACGGCAGCCTGTCCGTATCACCGGCGCTGCGCGAAAGTGGGCGCGTCACGCAGTCCCGTCAGGGCATCCGCAACGGGCTGATCGTGGTGCAAGTGGCCGCATCCTTCATGCTGCTCATCGGCGCCGGCCTAACGATTCGCAGTCTGATCAAGCTGCAGCAGGTCGATCCGGGCTTTCGCACGGACAACATCCTGACGATGAGGATCGATCTGAACTTCACGAAATACCGAGGGCAGCGGGCGTCGGAGTTCTGGCAGAGGGTCGAAGAACGTCTCAAAGCAGTACCCGGAGTCACGACCGCCGGCGGTGGCGGCACCTTCCCACTGAACGACGGGGGCTCATTCAGTCAACCGATCCAGATCAAAGGACGTGAGCTGCCTCGAACCGCGGGCGGTTCGCAGGTCGACTTCCTTTTCGCAACGCCCGAATATTTCGCCGCGATCGGCCAGCCGCTGCTCGCCGGACGCAACTTCACCTTGAGCGACAACTGGGCGACTCGGCAGAGCGCGTCGGTCGTCATCGTGAATCGAACCATGGCCCGACACTACTGGAACAACGAGGACCCCGTGGGTCAACAGATTTCCTCGGACAACGGCGAGAGCTGGTCCACGATTGTCGGTGTCGTGGCGGACACGCGTCAACAGCTCCGCGAGCCCGTTCACGACGAGGTCTACGTCCCGATGTTCCAGACAGGATTTCTCTCGACCAATTGGCTGGTGAGGAGCGCGGTCGATCCGTCGGTCATGCAGCGTGAAATCCGCACCGCCGTTCACGCCATCGATCCCGATCAACCGGTCGACAATTTCCGCACGCTCGCCGAAGTGCGCTCCGCGTCGCTGGCGTCACCAAAGCTGACGGCGACGCTGCTTGGGTTGTTCGGTCTCCTCGCGCTCATCATCACCGCGGCCGGGATTGCCGGGGTCATCGCCTTCTCAGTGAATCAACGCACGCAGGAGTTCGGCATCCGCATGGCGCTCGGCGCGCAACGCGGCAGCGTCCTCGGCATGGTTCTCCGTCAAGGCCTCAAGCTCGTGCTGGCGGGGCTGGCGATCGGGCTTGCCGGCGCGCTCGTGCTCACACGAGTGTTGACCACACTCCTCTTCGGGATTGAACCAACCGACGGATTGACGTTCGTGGCCGTGTCCATGGTTCTCGTCACGGTCGCAGCGGTGGCTTGCTTCGTTCCCGCCCGTCGGGCGGCATCAGTCGATCCGATGGTCGCGCTACGGGTGGGATAACACTCGTGGGCTCGTGGCTCGTGGCTCGGGCTCGGGGGATCGGGGGATCAATCGACCCGCAGCGCCACCAGCGGATCGACGCGCGTGGCCCGCCTTGCGGGTAGATAACACGCCGCAAGTCCCACGGCACCAATCAGAAGACTCACAGACAGGAACGTCAGCGGATCCTCAGGACGTATCTCGAAGAGCATGGTCTGCAGGACGCGCGAGGCGACGATGGCACCTGCCAGGCCCAGACCGAGACCGAGAGCGACGAGCACGCCACCCTCCTTGAGGACCATGCGGCGAATCGTACCGCCGTCGGCACCAAGCGCCATTCGCACGCCTATCTCTCGCGTCCGCTGCAGCGTCGTGAAGCTGATCAAACCGTAGACTCCGCTGGCACAGAGAAGCAGCGCGAGGCCCGCGAAACCGGACAGCAGCGTCATGCTGAAACGTTGCCGGACGACCGAGGCCTCGACCAGCCCCTTGACCGTTGCCACATCGTAAAAGGTCTGCAACGGATCCACCGCCCACACTTCCCTCTTGGCGGCCGCGATCAAGCCCGCAGGATCTCCTTTCCCTCGCAGTACATATGTCATCGATGCGAAGGGAATCTGCGGCAGCGGAACGAACACTTCGGGCCGCGGCGGGCCATCGAGGCCATCGTGTCGTATCTGATTCACGACGCCGACTATCTCGAGCTCGATTGGCTTCCCCTCCCATTGAACGCGTATGCGGCGGCCTAACGGACTCTCGTCGGGCCACTCGCGGCGCCGCAACGCCTCGCTGATCACTCCGATGGTGGGCGCACGCTCTGTGTCTCTCGCCTCGATGTAACGCCCTTCGCGCAGGGAAATCGACATCGCCTCGAAGTATCCCGCAGTCGCGATGGTGAGATAGGCGCCGCTGCGATCCGCCTCGTTGATTGCCCGGCCGACGATGGTGAGTGGCGTCTTGATGTCGATATTCGCGGAGATGAATGGCATCGCCGACACTGCCCCGGCCGCCTCGACGCCGGGAATCGCTCGGATGCGTTCGAGTGTCGTCGTAAAGAAGCTCCGGGTACGGTCCGGTTTGCCGTTACGGTCAGAGGCGAACACCTGCACGGCGACGACACGTTCGGCTGAGAAGCCGGGGTCCACGGACATCAGTCGCATGAAGCTGCGGATGAGGAGCCCGGCGCCGGTCAGCAGGACGAGCGCCAGGGCAATTTCCGCCGCCACCAGGCCGCGTCGAAGGAATCCTCGCGTGCCGGTACTCGTCCTCTCGCGGACGATGTCGCGTGAGGGCCGTGAGAACTGAAGTGCCGGCACGATGCCGAACGCGAGTGCGGTGAGAGTGGTCACCACGGCCGCGAGCCACATCATGCGGACATCAATCGCCGCATCTTGAAGCCGCACGACACCGCCCGGCGCCAGCGCCACGATGACACGGATCCCCCAATGTGCGGCGGCGACGCCGCAAGCAGCAGCGAGCGCGGAAAGCAGCAGGCTCTCAGCCACCAACTGACGAACGATGCGGCCGCGGCCGGCGCCGAGCGCTGCGCGGATGGCGAACTCGCGCTCGCGCTGCATGCCGCGAGCCAGCAGCAGGCTGGCGACGTTGGCGCAGCCGATGGCGAGCACGACAATCACGGCACCGAACATGACGAAGAGCGGAACCTTGAGGCCGCCCATCAAGTGATCGCGGAAGGGGACGACCGACGCACTCAGGCCCTCGTTCGTGCGCGGGTATTCGCGAGCGAGGCCGACGGAGATGGTATCCATTTCGCGTTGCGCCTGGTCGACGGTCACGCCGGGCTTCAGCCGAGCGACGACGTTCCACCAGGCACTGCCACGCGTGCGCTTTTCGTGATCCTGAATGACCTTTGGAGTCCACACGGACAGATCGCCGGGTCGTGGCATCAGCTGCGGCGCGAAGTCCTGCGGGAGCACGCCGACAACGGTCCACGGCTCCCCGTCGAGGCTGATCGCGCGGTTGACAATCGAGGGGTCGCCGCCGAATTTCCGCTGCCACAAGGCGTAGCTGATGATCACGGCACGGCGGCCCCCGGAAACGTGTTCCTCGGGCAAGAATCCGCGGCCGAGGACCGGCCGTACGCCAAGCGCGTCCCAGAACCCGGTCGTCACCTGAGCTCCGAAGAACACTTCCGGCTCTCCCCCGCCGGTGTAGTCGAACGAGTATGGAATCACGCCGGCGATGGCTTCGAACGACCGCGCCCGCTCGCGCCAGTCGAGGAAGTTTGCCGGGGACACGTCTTCGCGCACCTGGTTGCGCGCCGCATGCCGCTGCCAGACCGTGACCACCCGATCGGCGTTCGCGTACGGCAGCGGCCTGAAGATCAGCGTATCGAGCAGGCTCGCGATGGAAACCGTACCGGCGATGCCGAGCGCGAGTATGAACACGGCGGAGGCGGAAAATCCAGGGGACTTGCGCAGCATGCGCAAGCCGTGCCGCACGTCGTGAACTACCTCGGCGTCGGCGGTGAACTGGCGTCGAAGCCAGGCGGCATCGGGCAAGGCGCCAAGTACGCGCCCAACGAGATCCATCTTCGTCCTCCAGTCCAGATGCTGGCGGCTCTCCAACACGTGCCAGCGGTGACGGACTTCGGCCTCCCACTCGCGGCGCCAGCTTTCCCTCGACGCCGACGGGACCAGCCACCCGAACAAGCGAACGATCATCAGGCACAGCGCGAGCGCAACCGGGTTTCGTGGCGTCATGTCAGGCTCGCGAAGGCTTCAGCCGGCGCGGGGCTTTGCGAACGGCCTGGTCGAGCGCGCGGTACCGCGAAGCGGCGTCCGCCAGCAGCGCCTCGCCGGCGGCCGTGATGTCGTAGTAGCGGCGAGGAGGGCGCTGCTCACGCTGCGCGTCCGCCTGCTTCTCCCACGCCGAGGCCAACAGCCCTTCGCCATCGAGACGACGCAAAATCGGATACACGGTGCCGCTCGGCAGCCCCGTGGCGTCCATGATGTCGAAGCCATAGTGGAACCCGCGGGCCAGCGCCTGAAGGACGAGGGCGGTCGGGTAGGTCAGCTTCATCGCTATCTCTATATATGTAGATTACTACTCTGGTCAAGAACCCGTCCGGGTCGAGGTGGCACCTGCGGCGAGCGAGGCCCGAGCGGCCGACGTGCAACGTGCGACGTGCCCGCGCCGCTGGACGTAGGCTGCAGGCGACGTAGCTACGGCGAGGCTCGCCATGCGCGCCGGGATAGTAGCGCGCAGGCGGCATAGCACGTGGCACGTAGCACGTGGCACGTGGCACGGGGCTCGGGGCACGTGGCACGTGGCACGTCGCACGCACGTCGCACGTCGCACGTCATGGTCACACTCTTGCTTACAATTGACGCATGGTGAGGGCCGCGGGCCTTGCGTTTTCAGTGGGTTACGCCGCGCTGATCGTCTGGCTTTATGCCTCCCAGCCGCAGACCGGCGCGGAGGCCATCGGCGGTCTGGCGGCAACGGTTGGCGCCTACCGCGTGGACTCGCAGGCCTTCGACGAGGGTCTGGCGTTCTTCAACCGCGACCTCTTTCCGGAATCGCGGATGGCCTTCGCCCGCGCCGACCCGGCGCGCCGCGACGCCCGCACCCAGTTCTACATCGCCTACACCTTCTACCGTCAGGGATGGGGCCGCCTCTATAGCGACGACGAGCTGTTTCGGCAGGGCGTCGAAGCGGTGGATCGGGCGATCGCTGTGGCGCCGGCGGGCCGGGTGATCGTCGACGATCCCGGGCTCGTCATGCGGTCGTCCGACGAGCTCAAGGCCGAACTCGAACGCGGGCTGCGCCGCGAGGCTGGCGACTTCAATCCGTTGCGCGTGTTCGACCGACGCAAATGACTCCCCTCCGCGAGTCGTTTTTCATCCCCGGCATATTCCTGACCGTCACGCTCCTCGGCGGCTTGCGCGTGGGCACCACGATCCGACTCGTTCCTCCATCCCTTTCTGCAATCGTTCTCGCTGTGATGCTGATCGGTGCACTTGGTCCGCGCGCGGGTCCTCGTCCCGGCGAGACTCCTCGAGTCGACGCGGCAGCCGCTGGAGAACCTGTCCGGCGCCGTCGTGCTGCTGACGCTGTTGGCGGCGACGGCGCAAGCGATCAACCTCGTCGTACCGGAACGGGGACTGCTGCACTTCGTGTTCGCCGTGTTCCTGTTCGTGCAGTTCGTCAGTCTGGCCGCGGCTGGCATCGACAGGCGGGGGATGCTGCGCAGTCTGTTCGTCCTGCTCGGCGCCGCCTTCGCGCTGCGGTTCATCGTGCTGGAAAGTCTCTACGCGCCGGATGGCGGCACGGTGAAACGCGTGCTGACCGCGTTGATGGCTGGCGTCACGCTCGGCGGAATCGAGTATGTTCCGCACGCGGCGATCACCGGCTATTCCGCTCTCGCCACGCTCGCCCTCTACCTGATCGGGCTCGTGCTTCTTCCAAGCGAACGGCCGCCCGCCGCATCCGCGCTGGTGCGGACGGTGCACGAAGGTCTCACGGTGCCGCTGATCGTGTGCGCGCTTCTCGTCGGAACCTCGGCCTGCAGTGGAGCCGAGATCCCTGCGAACAGCAATCCCGCCACCGTGGGCGAAGCCAAAGCGTCAGAAGGGCCGACCAAAGCATTCGGATCCCAGGAAAGCCGCCGTACGGCGGCGCTGCGCGAGCGCGCGCTCGCCGCCGCACGTGTCTGGAGGCAGCCGCCAGTACCGCCGTCCGCGGCGAATCTCGGCGTGAACCCGCAGACCAACTTTCAATTCGACGAGAACGACGATGTGGATTGCCGTTTCTCGCTCGAGCCGGTCGGCGGAATGACGTTGAAGTTCAACTGCGAGCTGCCGGACGGCACGTTACTGAAAATCAAATACGGCGAGACCAACCAGGAGCTCTATACCGAGGTGGCGGCGACCCGACTCGTATCGGCGCTCGGCTTCGGCGCCGATCGCATGCATGTCGTACGCAGTGTGCGGTGCGGCGGGTGTCCGACGTTTCCGTTTCCCGCCTTGCGCTGCCTCGCCAAAACCGGGTTGCAGAGTCGTCTGCTTTCCGGGGGGCATCGACCACTCGCAAGTCGTCACCTTCCAGCCCGCCGTTGTCGAGCAGCGCTTCGAGGGCCGGAAGATCGAGGCGGTCGAAGATCAGGGCTGGGCGTGGTACGAGCTGGACCAGATCGATCCGGCGCGAGGAGGCTCGCCGCGCGCGGAGGTCGATGCGCTGAGGCTTCTGGCCGTGTTCCTCGCACACTGGGATAACAAAGCCGAAAACCAGCGGCTCGTCTGCCTGCCTAGCGGCGATGGGCCGGATCAGCAGTGCACGCAGGCATTCGCCATCATGCAGGACCTGGGCGGAAGCTTCGGTCCGACCAAACTCGACCTGCACAACTGGAGAAACAATCCGGTCTGGGCGGATCCGCGAACGTGCCGCGTCAGCATGGAACACCTGCCGTTTGCCGGGAGCACGTTTCCGGAGCAGCAGATCTCGGAAGAAGGCCGGCAGTTCCTGCTGCAGTTGATGGAGCAACTATCTGCCGCGCAGATCGAGGCGCTCTTCACCACGTCGCGTGCGACGAGGTTCGACGGCGTGACGGCTGAAGGGCGGAATGCCTCAGCCTGGTCGAAAGTCTTTCTCGACAAGGTACGTCAGATCCGCGACGCAGGCCCCTGCCCGCCGGTCGATGTCAGCGCGCAGAAGGCGGCGAAGGGGGCCGAGCTAATCACGCCGGCATCGATGGTCCTTCCCGTCCGCGTGATGGCCTGGAAGAAGAGCTCGGGACCACTGACCTCCATCAGCATGAAGTGGTAATCCTCGTCGAAGCCGCGCGCCGTGATGGCCGTCGGTCGCATGTCGCCGCGGCGAAGCGATCCCGCCGCGCCCGAGACGAAGTAGCTGATTCCGTGCTGAGGCACGATGCGCTCGTAGAGATGCTCGTGTCCGGAGAGCACGACGTCGACGTCGCCGTCGACGAGAATGGGCTCGAGCGAGAGGCGTAAGGCTCGCGCCCCGGCCCGATAACGGCCGGAGGTGTAGAGCGGGTGATGGAAGTAGGCAATCTTCCAGGCGCTGCCGGATTCGCGCAGCTGTTCGCGGAACCACGCGAGTTGTTCGGGATCGAACGAGCGGCTGTCCAGGGCGAAGAATCGCACGCCGGCGCCAACCAACCCCCCGAGCCGCCGCTCTGATCTGCGGAAGGTGAAGTATCGGCGTCCGCCCATGTTGAACTTCGCGTAGTGGGTCTGTCCGGGATCGTCGTGGTTGCCAAGCGCGGCGTAGAAAGACACGCCGGCGTCGAGCAGGGCCTTGTAGGGCTCCTCGAATTTGAGCCGGTAGTCCTTGGGGGTATGGCTGTCGTAGATGTTGTCGCCGAGCATGAGCACGAACTCGAACGGAAATTTCTCGCGCCAGGCGACCATCTGGGCGGCGACTTCGTTCTGCGGGACATCACCGCGACCGGAGTCACCAATCACGGCAAACTTGATCGAGCTGTCGCGCACCGGCAGCGCCAGAGCGCCTGGCGCCGGTGCCAGCTCGCGAACCGTCGTCGACGTCGCCCGGACCGCATGTTCCTCGACGGCCGACTGCCGACAACCGGCACCCAGCAGAGCTGGGATCAAGACGATGGCGGACGCTAACCGGCGAATGAGCCACGCAGACCGATTCACGCCACAGGCGCCTCGCCTGCCCTCATCCATCCGAGCGCCACGAACCTCGCCTCGATCGCCCCTCGCTTCGGTGCGAGCGTGACCGATTCGAGCGGTGCACTGACGTCGAACCCGGCGCCAATTCCAGCCGCCTCCGCCGCGACCTGATCCTCGAGCTCTTTGATCTGGGCGCGAACGGCTTCGACGTTTTCCGCGGCACGTTTGACGTCAGATGCTTCCTTCATCGAGCGGCCGACGCCCCGCACCGCGGTCGTCGCCCGCCCCAACGTGCCGGTTGAGATGGTTTTGCGTCCGAAGAACGCGCCGAGCAGGGTGGCCCCGAACGACACCGCCGTCTGAGTCCTCTGCTGTGTGACTTGTTCCTGTTCGCGCCCGACAGCAGCCTCGGCGCGCCGCAGCCGTTCGGCGAGCGCCGCCTGTTTCGCAGCGTACTTGCTTCGGATGCGCTCGACCGCGGCATCGCGTCCGGCACGGCCTTCCTGCTGCAGGCGAATGCGAAAGTCGCGCTCCGTCTCATCAGCGCGCGAAGCGATCTTGAGGGTCGGATGCTGAAAGACCTCGAGGCGCTCGCTCTGCGCAACGTGCCGGCCGAAGGCCTTGAGCCAGTTCGCGTAGTTCTTCGGCTGCGCCGCGGCAGCCGGCAAGGAGGCAAAGTGGAGACCGGCGGCGGCCGACAGGCGCTGCAGGTCGTCGGGACGGACGTCGAGGCGCACCGATCGCGACCAATCCATCGGCACCGGGCTATCCGTGACGCGAGCCGCGTACAGAACGTCACGAGTCGCATCGATCTTCATCTTGGCATCGCTGAACGCCACGCGTGCGGCTCCCACGATGACCGGCACATATGACGTGCCGGACGGCGCGTCGCCGGCGCGTGACGGGACAACGTATTGCTGGATGTCCGGCGGAACGATCGGCGCCTTGGCATCGGCGCTCGGCGGCCGACGTTCGACGCTCGGCGCCCCTGGTTCCGGGACCGGCGCCCGGCGCACGGCGGTTGCTCGTGTCCGCCGCGGGTCCATCAGCGTGCGAATCTGCTCGCGCGTCAACGGCCCGCGCAGATACGAGAGTGCCCATCGCGTCTGAAACACGACCGGCGCCGCGTCGTGCACGTTGTGCAGCAGGAACTGCCGCTTGCCCAGTGCCGACAGAATGCGATCGGCCTCGGCACGTTCGAGGCTGCCCGAGGCCACGCCCTCGAGGCCATCGAGGACGCGCGCCTTGTCACGCTCGGTCTGCAGCCGGCCGAGAAACCACGTCCCGGCGTTCGACAGGCCCTTGTAATCCAGGTCGACCGGATTCTGGGTCGCGAGCAGCACACCCACGCCGAATGCCCGACCCTGTTTCAGCAAGGTCATGAGCGGCAGCTTCGACGGCGGGTTCGCCACGGGCGGAAAGTAGCCGGCAATCTCGTCCATGTAGACCAGCGCTCTGAGACTCGACGTTCCCGACTGCCCTCTCATCCACGACACAACTTGATTCAACAGGAGCGAGACGAAGAACATGCGCTCCGTGTCGCTGAGGTGGGCAATGGAAAAGATCGCCACACGCGGCTTGCCCTCGGCCGTGTAGAGAACGGACGCCGGATCGAGCGGATCGCCTTCCAGCCACTGATCGAATCCAGGCGCCGCCAGCAGCCCGTTGACGCGCATGCCGAGCTCGAACCGTTCGCGTGACGGGAAGAACGATTCCAGGTCCGCCACGCCCACCTTGTCGAACGGCGGCGTTTGAATCTGTTGGATCAGCGCGGCGAGGTCGAGATCCTGGCCCTGACCCCAGGCCGTAGTCAGGAGTGTCGAGACGAGCGTATGCTCCCGGCTGCGCGCCGCGGATGTCGCGCCCGCGAGATCGAGCAGGCTCGTGGCGGTGCCCGCCGCCCGTTCCGCCAGCGCCTCCGTATCCGAACGAATGCTTTCCGCAGGTGCTGCAAAGGATCGAACGATCGACACGGGGAGACCGGCCCGGCTACCCGGCGTATAGATCACGAAATCGGCGGCCGCCCGCAGCCGCTCGATGCGGGCACCGTCCTCACCCCATTCCGCCAGCCCGCTCGACCAGGTCTTCGCCTGCTGCGCAGCATAATCGTCCGGGCTGACGCCGGCCCGCCGCGCTTCATCCTCGTCGATCCAGGGGCGGAAGTCCTCGGCAGCCAGCCGTGGAAAGGTCAATAACAGGTTGCCCAGGTCTCCCTTGGGATCGATGGCGATGACGGGAACCCCGTCAATGGCCGCTTCCTCGATGATGGAGACGCACAGCCCGGTTTTGCCGCTGCCCGTCATGCCCACGCACACGCCATGGGTCAGGAGGTCGCGCGAATCGTACAGGACGAGCTCGTCGGTCGTCTGTCCGGTGGCCAGATCCTGCCGTTTCCCGAGATAGAAAAGGCCAAGCTTTTCATAATCGGTCATTCGCGTAGGTTACACGGAGCCGTCCACAACTGCAGCGGGATTGAGAGGAGCGGGTAGCGACGTCTGAGCTGAACCACGTGCTGCGCGTAGTCGGCCTTCTGAATGCGCTTGGCAATCAGCTCCCCGCGAAGCCGAGTGATTTCGTATTTGTACAAGTCCCGCACCGCGTCCCGGAGCCGTTGGGGCGGCGTCGCAGGTCCCGGCCGCAGCCCATGACGGGCCAGTTCGTCGAGGATTTGCGGATGGTAATTCCAGCTTTCAGCTTCCAGCTTCCCGCTCCCAGCTAAGAGCGCCGAACCCCGAATCCCGAGCCCCCGAGCTCCCGCACGTCCCCGCTCCCCAGCTCCCCGAGTCCCGAGCTCCCCAGTTTCACCAGTCCCCAGTTCCCCAGTTCTATTCTTCTGCTAACATGCCCGTCGTTTCCACGTGAGTTCTTGAGCTCTCATATTCAATGTGGTGACTGCGGCCCTCGGCGCCCGTCACGCGCCGGCACGGGGCGGTGACAGCAAAAGGAGCGAGAAATGGCAGAGGAGCGTATCGGGCAGAACCCTGGGGACACGCTGACGCGGTCCGCGGAAGCCGTGGGCACCGCGTTGGGCAGCGCCACGCGTGTAGTCGCCGACACCGCGTCGGGAGCGGCGGATGCCGCCGTGTCGACCGCACAATCCATCGGTGGCGCAGCCGCGGATGCGGGAAAGGCGGTGGTCGCAAAGACCGCCGCACCGCGTCGGGCGGTCCGCCGCACGGTGCGCCGCATGGTCAAAACCGCAAAGAAGGCGCGAACCGCCGCGCGCGCCGGTAAAGCCGGCGGCAAGAGCGCGAAGAAAAAGGCACCGGCCCGCCGGTCCGCCCGCTCATCAGCCAAGGCGGGACGGGCCAAGAAGACCGGCCGAGCGAAAGCCGCCAAGCGTGGAACCGCCCGCAAACGAGCGAGCAAGAAGCGCTGAAGGCAAGGGGCCGGGCGCGCACTCGACGGGCCCGGCCCCTTGCTTCTCTTCCCCTGCTTCCTTCTTCCTTTTTCCTTCTTCCTTTTACCCCTTACCGCGCCGCCAGGTAAATCCCGTTGAACAGAAACTTGAACGTACCGGCCGGCTGCGCTCTGAACGTAATCTCCGGTGCAAAGAGGAACAGCGTGCCTTTGCCCACGGTCGCCTCGACGATCTGAACGCCTCCCTCGAGATACGCCTGACCGATGGCCCAGCCGCTGCGCAGCGGCGTCGCGCTATTGAACCAGGCGACCGGTCGAACGCCCTTCAGCGTCGCATCGGGGTCGAGCTTGAAGACCGGGCTGTTGTCGAAGAAGGTATCGACCGGGTTGCTGATCCCGTGCGCCAGTGGCGCGCTCGGATCGACCGTCAGGCGCAGGATGGATCCCGGGACGTAGTACTTCTCGACGGGCAACGGCTGCGCCCGCCCATCCGAAGAGCGCTCGACGAGATGGTTGCCGACCGGCAACCGCATCAGCTGGGCGAGATTCATCGCCGACCGTCCCACGGCCAGGATGGTGCCGCCACCCTCCAGGAACTTCTGCAGCTGCGGAGCAGTCTCGGTGGCGGTGTACGACCCCAGCATTGCGTTGTATTCCGGCGGTATCGAACCACTGCTGGCGCCTGCCGGTGACGAACCGCGTCCACTGCCTTCCGTGGGTGGAGGCGGGCCGACACCGGACGGGAAGATGATGACGTCGTATCGGCTGGCCAGATTCCCCGCGTCCAGCGCTTTCGGAAACACGACCTCGAACGGAAACTCGAACTGCTCGAGCAGCCATCGCGTCCAGCCGGATGGCATCGAACCGCCGTACTGATCGGCGAGCGCTATGCGCAGTTTGCGAAGCTTGATCATCTTCGGGGCGGCGACATTCTGCGGCGCCGCCTCGAAGCTGATCCCCAGGTCCGTCGCCAGCTTCTGGATCTCAGCGCGAGGTGCTGACGGAACGTAGAATGCGCCGTCACCTTCCTGCAGCCACATCACCTCGCGTCCGGCGGCGAGCAGCCGGTTGACGGCAATGAACGCGTTGTTCGTCGCGTGACTCAGGACCAGCGGCCCTGCCGTGGCGGCCACCTTCCCGGCGGGCGCTGTCTGCAGGCCGTTGACCTTCTCGAAGGGACCGTCGAAGCCCTCCAGCAGGCGATCGAATCGAACGCCCATCTGATACGCCAGCGTCCATCCGGCGTTGTCATACGGACGATTCGGGCGGCCACCGGGATAGGGAATGTCGTCGGGGTGGTCCTGAGGCTCGAACATGTCGAGCACGTGCGGGCGGAATGCCTGAGCCGACTTCACGACCCAGGAATTCGCCGGGTAGTTCTTGCCGCCGACGCTGAAAGGCGCGGTGGCGCGATGCACCGTCACGCCGGCCTTGATCAAAGCATTGATGAACGCGGTCGCGCCCGGAAAGTCGGATTGGTCGGCGGGCAGGATGAAGCCTCGCGGGTCGCGCATCTCCGGTGCGCGCAGAAGCGACTTGAACTGCGCACCGGCGCCGCGGCCACCTCCCGATCCCGAGGGCGCGTTGACCGCCGCATCCGCGGCAATGACCCGGCGCGGCGTCGGCGTCCAGCTGTCCCGGTTGCCGCGCTCGATCGCGTTCTTGCCCATCCGATAGATGTTGAAGAGGAAGTTCTCCTTGTTCCGCGAAGCGATATCGAAGACGGCGTAGTTCGCGGTGACTGAATAGTCCACCGACTGCCGGAAGTGCCATTCCTGCGGTTCGATCGGAAAGTGCAGGTTCGAGTCCGGCAGCTGCCGCGCCGGGATGAACGGAATGCTGATCGGAGTCGGGCTGCCAATCGTCTCCGTCAACAATCCAATGATGTTGTGGAAGTACGCCATCGTCCGCAGACCGCCGTTCCACCAGGTCGAGTAGTTCGAACCGCGCCGGCTGGTGACGCCCGGCTTGCCTTCCGCGGCAAACCGGCTGTGCATAGCGGCGGCGACGAGATCCAGCTGCGAGGGAATGAGCGGATCGAAGTTGTAGTTGAACGGATCCCGGAACGGCGGCGCGAACATCACCGTGCCAGCCGGTCCCGTCTGGTGATGGTTGTACATGATTTGCGGCAGCCATTCGGAGTAGAGCACGCGGTTCATGTTGGTGCTCTCTGGCTGACTGGAGAGATAGAAATCTCGGTTGTTGTCGTGGCCGATGTACTTCTGATACAGGCGGGGCAAAGAGGTCAGCGACCGGCGCGCCGGATCTTTTTCGCGCATGTACCAGCTCGACACGAGCTCCATCCCATCCGGATTGGCGTGCACCGCGAGGATCACCAGATCGTTCAGGAACCTGGTCGTCTCGGCATCGGTGCGCGAGACGAGCTGATAGACCGTCTCGATCAGTTGGTGGGCACCGAGGACCTCGGTCGCGTGCAGGCCGCCGTCGAACCAGACAACGCCCTTGCCCTCCTTCGCCAATGCTCGAGCCTGCTCGTCGGTCAGACCCTCGGACAGCGCCAGCCGGCGGGAGATTTCCTTGTATCTCTCGACCTTCCTGTGATTTTCCGGTGACGTGATGATCGCCATCAGCTGCGGCCGGCCTTCAGCCGTCTTACCGATCTCGACGACCTTCATCCGATCGGACTCCTTGTCGAGCTTCTGCCAGTATTCGACGAACTGCGAATAGGTCGCGAGCTGGTAGTCGTCGCCGATGTTGAAGCCGAAGTGCTGCTTCGGCGAGGTAACGGCGGCAGTCTGCGCGCGAGCATCAGCGGCAGAGACGAGGAGGAGTGCGGTCAGCGCGATGCGAAGTCGCGCCCGGCGGATGTACATGCAAAAGCCCCCTGATACAAAGCGTTCAATGTATCAGAGGGCTTGCTGCAAACGGTCAGCGGTGGCTATTTGATTGGATGCCCCGACGGCGGCGCGCCCGTTTCGGGCATCGTGCCGCCAAGACTCGCCGTGTCTTCATAGATGAGACCGTCGGCATTCGATCCGAAGAACCGCCCCTGACCCGCAGTGTCGAGCTCGTCGGCCACGACCGCATAGCCGGGCGCGGATTGGCCGGTGCCCAGGCCGTTGCACGTGGCCGGTGCGCCGGGCAACGACGTCCCCGCCATGCTGAAGTTGTAGCCGGCCTTGATGAATGTCGGACCACTTGCCAGTTCCTGCGGCAGGAATGCGTCGACGGCTGACGGCGGCTTGATCGCCAACGTGGGAAAGTCGGGCGAATAGAATCCGAGTCCGCACGTGATGGCAAAGCTCAGTTGCGCGCTGCTGACGACGCGGAGCGTGCCGAGAGCGGAGGCGGACTGCGCCGCGCCACGCGCACGCATCAAGCCCGGAATCGCCAACGTCGCCAACAGGCCGATCAGCGCGACCACGAACAACATGTCAATCAACGAAAAGCCCGCTTCGTTTTTCACCGGACTTACTTTGACTGCCGTCATTTTCATCTCCGCTTGCAGGCACCGCCTGCCTCTGACACTTTTCGGCACCTCTGCCATTTTTCGGCTGCCCTGAAGTGTCGCGTCGGCGCTTTCCTCGACCGACCCTTCCTGCTCCTCCGCCCGTAACCTGCCGAAGAAGCAAGCGGTTGGCGCCCTGTTCAAGATCTCCGTTTTCGCGAATGCCCTCGGTAGTGCAAGAAGAACACCACCCCAACAATTGCCAGACCGAACAAATCTGCATCCGTCGACGCGTATACGAGCAGCGCCCCGCCGGTCGCGAGCAGCACGCGTTCGACTCGCCCCAGCGGCCCGAGCAACCACCCTCCGAAGGCCGCAGCCAGCGCCGCCACCCCGACGGCGGCGGTCCCGCTCGAGACCAGCACCGTCATCACAGGCGCCAGCAGCAGAACGCCGAGGCCTTCCGGCGTCAGCGTGAACATGAACGGAACGACGAACGCTGGCAGCGTAAATCGCCACGTCAGCATCATCGTCTTGAACGGATTGCCGCCAGTGATCGCGGCTGCAGCAAATGGCGACAGCGCTGTCGGCGGACTGACCTCTGACAGAACGGCGTAGTAGAAGATGAACATGTGTGCCGCGACGGGAGCTACACCGGCCTGCACGAGAGCAGGAGCCACCATCACGGCAGCGAGGATGTAGGAGGCCGTCACCGGAACGGCAAGACCCAGCATCCACACGGCGATCGCTGAATAGACGACCGTCAGCTCGAGTCGACCGCCAGCGAACGCCACGATAATTCCGGCGATCTTCAAGCCCAGACCAGTGAGCGTGACGACGCCGACGATGAGACCGGCCGTCGCCGTTGTCGCGGTTACGCCGAGGGCGCCGATGGCTCCCGCCTTGAGCGCCGCGGTGAGCCGCCTGGGCGTGAGCGCGGTTTCCGCTCTGAGGAAGCTGAAAGCCACGGCGACGACCGTCGACCAGAAGACGGCTCGAAAGGCCGACATTCCTAACGCCATGAACACGGCAATCGTGGCGAGCGAGGTGAAGTGGAACCAGTACCTGCGGGCGAGCACGCCCGGAGAAAGGTGACCGTCCCCTCTTTCGGGACCAGAACGGGGACTGTCCCCTTTTTCCCGGCGCGCATCAGCCTCGATCATCAGGAAGATCGACAGGTAGTACAGCAGGGTCGGGACGCTGGCCATGATCAGAACTTGCAGATACGAGATCTGCAGGAACTCCGCGATGAGAAACGCGGCCGCGCCGAGTGTCGGCGGGGATAGCAAGGCGCCGATACCTGCAGCCGACAGGATGGCGCCTGCTGTCTCTGGCCGGTATCCGGCACTCCTCAAGAGCGGCCAGGCAATGGAGCCGAGCATGACCGTCGTCGCCACGCCGCTTCCGGACACGGTTCCGAGGAGAAAACCCGCAACCGTCACCGACCGTCCCGGCCCGGCCGCTGACCGAGAGCGCCCGAATACGCTCATCGCCCAATCGATGAAGAACCGTCCTGCGCCGGTCGCCTCGAGCACGGCGCCATAGATGGTGAAAAGAATGATGTAGGTCGCGGCGACATCGAGCGGTACACCGAACATCCCCTCGAGCGTCATGTACTGTGTGCCGACCAACCGCTCGAGGCCGTAGCCACGGTGAGCAAACAGCGGCATCCCGATGCGATCGAAGACCGGACCGATCCAGGCGTAGACCAGAAACCCGATTGCCGTGGCCGGCAGGATCCAGCCGACGGCGCGGCGGGTGGCCTCGAGCACAACCAGTATGCAGATCACGCCAAGCGTCAGATCCGTTGCCGACGGGCGTGAAACGCGATACACGAAGCGGTCGAAATCGACGAGCGGCCATCCGAGCGCGACGATCGTCGCCGCGATCAGGCACCAGTCCTCCAGATGTACCCACCCCTCATCGTTTCGGCGGCGCCCGGGGTAGTAGAGAAATGTCAGGACGAGCGCGATCAGCAGAAAGCTGACGCGATACACCTGCGGCTGGACGATGAAGAGGACCCAGTATAGGCCGTAGAGCGATAGTCCGAGAGCCAGCGCGGACGCGAGACGGTCAGGAAGTCCGGACAAGCGGCGCGTGGGCGCCTCGCCGGACGGGATCACTTCTGCATCGGCGGTCATCGGCCGCCGCATTATGTTCCGATTCGGGTGATTACTTGACCGCGCCTTTTTCTTTGTAGTACCGCAACGCTCCGGGATGGAATGGCGCCGGCGAGTTCTTGACCGCCGATTCGAGCTTCAAGTTGCGCGCCTCGGGATGAATGGCCGCCAGCTCCGGCTGACGCTCGTGCAGCACGCGCGTGATGTCATACGCCAGCTGCTCGTCCATCGACGCGTTGACGACGAGCAGATTCATCACCCCGAGCACGGGCACTGCAGACGTCAACGCCAGGATAGACGCCCGGTGGCACCGCACTCGCCACGTAGACGTCACCATATGATGCGCGTAGAGATTCAACGACGCCAGCCGTCGGGACCAGGCGCATGGTGACGCCCTGAGTATGCGACAGATCCTGGAGCGCTGGAGACGGCACACCGCCCATCCAGAAGAACGCGTGAATCTTGCCGTCCTTCAGGGCTCCGACCGACTCGCTGACACCGAGCCCATGACGGGTGAGATCGCGACCGGGATCGAGTCCGCTCGCACGCAGGAGGCGCTCGGCACTGACTTCACCGCCGCTGCCGGGGGATCCAAGTGAGACGACGCGACCCTTGAGGCTCGCGATATCCGAGATGCCGGTGCCTTCCATCGTGACCAGGTACTCGTAGTTCGTATAGAGCGTCGCGAGCGCAACGATGGGTGCCGGCTGCCCCTCGAAAGCGCCCTTCCCCTTGACGGCATCTGAAAGCACGTCACCCATCGTGAAAGCCAGGTCGGTCCGACCGTCCCGAACGAAGCGGAGGTTGTCCACCGATGCGGATGTGACCTCTGCCGTTGCGCGCACACCCGGCAGGTTCTCGTTCAACACCTTGGCGAGCCCACCTCCATACGGATAGTAGACGCCGCCCGTACCACCGGTCGCGATTGTCAGAAACCGCGCGTTGGAACCAACGCACGAAGAAAGGAAGAAGGAGGAAGGAAGAAGGAGAAGGAGGAAGAAACACAGAAATGAAACGATCGATGTCTTTCTTCCTTCTTCCTTCATCCTTCGTCCTTATCTGGTGAGCTTCCGGTACTTGATGCGGTGCGGTTGATCGGCCTCGGTGCCGAGCCGACGCTTGCGATCCACCTCGTAGTCCTGGTAATTCCCCTGGAACCAGACGACCTTGCTCTCCCCTTCGAACGCCAGCATGTGCGTGGCGATGCGATCGAGGAACCACCGGTCGTGGCTGATGACGACGGCGCAGCCGGCAAACGAGACCAGCGCCTCTTCGAGGGCGCGCAAGGTGTCGACGTCGAGGTCGTTGGTCGGTTCGTCGAGAAGCAGCAGGTTCGATCCGCCCTTCAACAGCTTGGCCAGGTGCACGCGGTTGCGCTCCCCTCCCGAGAGCATACCGACCTTGCGCTGCTGATCGCGTCCCTTGAAATTGAACCACGAGACGTAGGCCCGCGACGCGACGGTGCGCTTACCGAGCTCCACTTCGTCCTGGGCACCGGTGATCTCCTCCCACACGGTGCGGTCGGCGCCAAGCGCATCGCGTGACTGATCGACGTAGCCGATGCGGACGGTTTCGCCCAGGCGGAGCGTTCCGGCATCCGGCTGCTCCTGACCAGTGATCATTCGGAAAAGCGTCGTCTTGCCGGCGCCGTTGGGCCCGATTACGCCGACGATGCCGCCGCGGGGAAGCGTGAACTCCACGTCGTCCATGAGGACGAGGTCCCCGTACGATTTTCGCAGTCCCCGCGCTTCGACAACGAGATCGCCAAGGCGAGGTCCGGGCGGAATGTAGATTTCGACTTGTTCGATTTTCTGGGCGGTGTCCTCTTTCAACAGATCTTCGTAGGCGTTGAGACGAGCCTTGCCTTTCGCCTGGCGCGCACGCGGAGACATGCGGATCCATTCCAGCTCTCGCTGGAGTGTGCGCTGCCGCTTCGACTCCTGTTTCTCCTCGAGCTGCAGGCGCTGCTGCTTTTGATCCAGCCAGGACGAGTAGTTCCCTTCCCAGGGAATCCCGGAGCCGCGATCGAGCTCGAGGATCCAGCCAGCGACGTTGTCGAGGAAGTAGCGATCGTGCGTCACCGCGACGACCGTGCCTGGATAGTCCTTGAGGAACCGTTCGAGCCATGCAACCGACTCGGCATCGAGGTGATTGGTTGGCTCGTCGAGCAGCAGCAAATCTGGCGACCGCAGGAGGAGACGGCAGAGCGCGACACGACGCCGCTCGCCACCGGACAGCGTCGCGACTTCCGCGTCAGCCGGCGGCAGGCGCAACGCATCCATCGCCAGCTCGAGCCGTGAGTCGAGGTCCCATCCGTTGGCGGCTTCGATGCGGTCCTGAATCTTGCCCTGCTCCTCGAGGACCTTGTCCATTTCATCCGCCGCCAGATCTTCGGCGAATTTCGCGTTGATCTCGTCGTAACGATTGAGCAGCGCGCGAACCTCGGCGACGCCCTCTTCGACGTTGGCGAGGACGTTCTTCGTCGGGTCCAGCCGCGGCTCCTGTGGCAGGAAGCCGACGCTGATGCCGCCGGCGGGAAACGCCTCGCCGATGAACGACGTGTCCTCTCCCGCCATGATGCGCAACAGCGTGCTCTTGCCCGCACCGTTGCCACCAAGCACGCCGATCTTGGCGCCCGGGAGAAACGACAGCCAGATGTCCTTGAGGACCACGTGATCGGGCTGGTGAACCTTGCCCAACCCTTTCATGGTGTAAATGAACTGAGGCATAAGGAAAGGATGAAGAAAGAAGGATGAAGGATGAAGGAAGAAGAATGAAATGAAAAGGACTAAAGCGAATTTCCTCGCCGTGGCCCTGAAGCGACGGCGGGTGCGGGCGCCGGAGCCGGTGCAGTGAAATCTTCTCCCGGGTTGATGAAGCGATCCGACTCCAGCCTGTACTGCTTGTCGTAAAGCGTCCGATACCGCCCACCGAGCCCGAGGAGCTCGGAATGATTGCCGCGCTCCACGATCTCGCCGTGTTCGACGACCAGAATCTGGTCGGCGCTGCGGATCGTCGAAAGCCGGTGCGCGATCACGAACGTCGTGCGCCCCTGCCGGAGCGACCGTAGACCATCCTGGATGAGCGCTTCGCTTTCGCTGTCGAGCGAGGACGTCGCCTCGTCCAGCACCAGGATGCGTGGATCCGCGAGAATCGCCCGGGCGATGGCGACCCGTTGCCGCTGCCCGCCCGAAAGCTTGACTCCGCGCTCACCCACCACCGTGTCGTACCCCTTCTCGAACTTGTCGATGAATTCATCCGCGTGTGCGATTCGGCTGACCGCCCTGATCTCGTCCATCGTGGCGTCGGGCCGTCCATAGCGAATGTTGTCGCCGATCGTTCCGTCAAAGAGGAAGTTGTCCTGCAGAACGACGCCGAGCTGCGCCCGGTAATCGCGCAGACGAACCGCCGTGAGATCATGCCCGTCGATCAAGACGCGGCCCGCGAGTGGACGATTGAACGCCATCACCAGGCTGATGAGCGTGCTCTTGCCGGAACCGCTGGATCCCACCAGTGCAGTCGTGGTTCCAGCCGGCGCGCGAAAGCTGATCTTCTTGAGCACGGGCACGCCGGCGTTGTATTCGAACGTCACGTCGTCGAACTCGATCTCACCCGTACCAGCGACAGGGGCGCGCGCTGGCTGTCTTCCTGATCCTCCGTCGACATCTGCAGCAGCTCGCGAATTCGATCGAGACCGGCAAACGCTTCGCTGATCTGGGTGCCGATTGAGGCAATCTGGACGACGGGCGCTACCAGCAATCCGGTGAACAGGATGTACGTGAAGAAATCGCCGAGCGTCATCCGCCCTTCGAGGATCGAACGCCCTCCGACGATGATCATGAGCACGCCGATGATCCCGACTACGACCGTGGAGAACGCCGTGATCGCCGACACCGAGGTGATCGATCGGGCGATGTTCCGAAACAAACGGTGGACACCCTGCGTGAACACGAGCTCTTCGCGCTTTTCCGCCGTATACGTCTTCACGATGCGGATGCCATTGAGCGTCTCGTTCAACCGCCCCGTCACCTCCGCGTTGATCTTTCCGCGCTCGCGGAACAACGGACGGAGCTTCTTGAACGCAACCGCCATCGCGCCGCCGAACGCGGCCAGCGCGATCAGCGTTACCAGCGTGAGTATCCAGTTCAGGTAGAAGAGGTACGCCAGCGCGGCGGCAGCGGTGACCAGACTGCCCGTCAACTGGACCAGGCCGGTGCCGACGAGATTACGGATACCCTCGGCATCGGTCATGATCCTGGAAATCAGGACGCCGGACTGCGTGGAGTCGAAGTAGCCGACCGGCAGGCGTGCCACGTGCGCTTCGACGCGGCGCCGCATGTCGGTGATCGCCCGCTGCGCCGCCACACCAAGTACCTGCGACAGCGAGAAGGACGTCACGGCCTGGACGAGCGTCGCGGCGCCGACCGCGAGCGCCAACGGCGTGAGCAGCTGCGAATGTCCACGCCCGATCACGTCGTCGATCAGGAATTTGGAGCTGGCCGGGAGAACGAGACCCGACACGCGGTTGATCAACATCAGGCCCAGACCGAGGGCCAGTCGGCCCCGTCGCGCCCAGAGCAATTCGCGCGCTTCGCGCCATGCGGCGCTTGCGGTCACCTTCTTCTTCGGGGTACTCGTGGAGTCGGCAGGTGGACGAGACGCAACGGAATGTCGTCCGCGTGCATGTTCTGATCGAGGCAGCCTTGCGCCGCCCATTCCTAGGGCCATCAAATCCTCTCGACAATCGCACGCACTACGCCCGTCCCGTCTTTCCAGGCAGTGAACATCCAGTGATTATCGCCTATGGCGGCAACCTCATCCGCAGAAAGGTCTGGCTGAAGGGCTAGAAGATAAGACGCGCCGTGCCAACGAGGCGTCCCGAGCCCCTAGAAGCTCACCCTCACCTCGCCCACCACCTGCCGCTTGAGGACGTCGCCAAATACGTGCTGCTGAACCTCCTCATTCGCCACGTTGACGACCTTGATCGACGTCGTGAGCTTGTTATTGAACCAGCGCACACCGAACCCGCCATTGACCAGCGTGTATGCGTCGGTTGTCCCGTGATACCGATCGTCCAGCACGTCCTGCCAGAACGCATCGTCCGTGTAACTGACGGAGAGGTTGCCGAGGAACCGGCCGAGCTGAAGCTGACGCCGACGTTGAAGCGGTGCGTGGGCGGAAGGTTGAGCTCGCTCAAGTCGAAACCCTCCGGCTCCGGTTCGGCCTGGAATGAATAATTCACAAAGGTGTTGACGTTGCGGTTGATCGCCGAATCCACCCCCAGCTCGAGACCTTTCTGCGTCACCTTGCCGAAGTTCAAATAGGTGAACAGCGCGGGAAAACTGCCACCCGGAACCGCAGCAATAACGGCCGGCGGCAGAGGCCAGCCGGGTGGCGGATTGGTCGGCGTATAGCGAGCCGACCGCACCTCGGTGAAGAGGATGTCGTTCTTGGTTCGATTGACGTACACGGAGGCTGTAACGGTAGACCGGCCGCCAACGACGCCGGCGTATCCAACCTCGAACGCGTCGAGCAGTTGCTCCTGCAGATCCGGGTTGCCAACCGACTTGACTGGTAATGGATAAATGCGTCCCGCTAGAAGCGGACTGAACAAGCCGAGATTTATCGGTTCCGCGATCGTCACGTCGAGGAAGTTGTTGACGACCGAGGGCGAGCGATAGGCGCGGTTATACGAGACGCGAATCGTCTGGTTGTCGCGCGGCTTCACCATGAACGCGGTCCGCGGCGAGAAGACGAAATCGTCCAGGTAATCGAATCGATCGACGCGGGCGCCCACAACCCAGCGGAAGTGATCGGACAGAAAAATCTCGTCCTGCCCGTAAATACCAAATTCGGTGCGGTTGTCCGCGAGCGGAGCGAGCGACAGGTCGAAGCTGTTGTACCGCAGATTCCCACCGTAGCTGACGACGTGGCGGGTGGCGAAAGTCTGGACGTTGGACAGCTCGAAATCGATCGTTTTTGTCTGGAAGTCGAATCCAATCGGAACGCCGGAAGGATCACGGGTCAGCAGATTCGTCGCCGTTCCGTCGAGAATGTTCGTGAAGAATGCGCCGCGAAGCCCTTTCCGCGAGTAATGCACCCGGCCGTATGACATTGTCGAACCGTTGTCGATGTCAAAGGGGCCGATCCCGGAGTGCATGATTCCTTCGGTGCCGGCGAATCCACCCGAAAACGACATCTTGCTGCCATCGGCGAAGTCGTAATCAACGCGGCCATCGAGCTTCGGCTGTGTCGTGCCGCTGTTCACGTAGCTTGGATACTGAGTGCCGCCCGCACCTGGAATGGTGCCGGTCGGGCGCGGCAGCGCGTCCTGTGAGTAGCCACCTGCTGAAAGCTTGAACGACCATCGATCGTTGATGACCTGCGCGTGGGTCCCACTGACATACCAGAGATTGCCGGTGTCCGCATCGACGGCATCCGTCGACCGGTCGAATACGCCGAGACCGAAGGTCGCGCGCGTGCCCGGCATCTCACGAGGAGATTTCGAGATGACGTTGACGACGCCGTAAAGTGCGTTTGCGCCCCAGACGGCGGATGCTGGCCCGCGGATGACCTCGATCTGTTTGATCTCGTTGAGGTCCACCGGCAAAAAATCCCACATCACGAAGCCGAAGAAGTCCTGATAGAGGCTCCGGCCGTCGAGGAGCGCGAGCTGCCCGGTCGCCAGCGTCCCGGTTGGCGCGCGGCTGGTGACGTTGATATCACGCGCAGAGACCTGCGTGATATTCAGGCCAGGCACCGAGCGCAAGAGCTCGGCAAAGTTCTGCGTCGGCGCCGTTTCGATCATCTGCGCCGTGATGACGCTCATTGTCGCTGGGCTGTTGATCAGCTTCTCCTCGCTCTTCGACCCGCTGACCACGACGATCTCCTCGTACTTCGGTGGCTCGTCAGGCGCCGGCGGCGGCTGGGCTGGCGGCGGCTGCTGTTGGGAGGACCCCTGCGGGGTTTGCGCGACGGCCGACATCGCAACGCCAAGCGCGAGGGCCGATGCGAGGAACGCTCGACATACCATCTGCATATGGTCTCCCGTCAAAAGGTGAGTGCGGTTGAGTTTCAAGGTATATCGGCGGCAGTCGCCTGTCCAATGATCGGCCTTTTTCCAGCCGAAGTAGACTGCTGCTGTGACGGATGTCGAATGGGCAGGGTGGCCGGACGAAAAGCTCCTGGATCTGCGTATTTGCGACCTGAAAGTGACGATCGAAGGCAGCACGCTCGAGGACCGAATCGCTGAGCTGCGGCGCGAGCTGGTCGAACGTAGCCTGACCTTCGAACCGCATTTCTGGCTGTCCGGGGAGTGGTTCTCTCCCGACGGGGTGCCCGGCGTGGCTATCCCCTTCTACCTGGCCCACCCTCGGCTGGAGAAGCTCGAGCGATCGCAAATGCTCGAGGTCGAGGGCGGCACGCCCGAATGGTGCATGAAAATCCTCAGGCACGAGGCGGGGCATGCCATCGACAACGCCTACAAGCTGCGGCAGCGTCGGCGACGGCAGCAGATTTTCGGCCCGTCGTACATGCAGTATCCCGACTATTACACGCCCAAACCGTACAGCAAGAGCTTCGTGCTCCATCTCGATAGCTGGTATGCGCAGAGCCATCCCGATGAAGATTTCGCGGAGACGTTCGCGGTGTGGCTGAACCCTCAGTCGGATTGGCGGACCCGGTATGCCGACTGGCCGGCGTTGAAGAAACTCGAGTACATGGACGGCTTGATGCGCGATCTGACGGGAAAGCGCATGCTGGTCGGCACGCGGCGGAAGATCGAACCGCTGCAGAGTCTACGCAAGACGCTCCGCGCGCATTACGAGCGCAAGCGGCGGCACTACGGTCTCGAGCATCCGCACTTCTACGATCGCGACCTGCGCAAGCTCTTCTCCGACAGCCCCGAGCACGCCAGGAACATGAAAGCGGCGCGTTTCATCGCCCGCGTGCGCCGTGAAGTCCGACGCATGATCGCGGAGTGGACGGGCGAATATCAGTACACGATCGACCAGGTCATCGAGAACATGATCAAGCGGGCGGCCGAACTGAATCTGCGGCTGCGAAGCGAGGAGGAGCAGGCAAAGCTCGACTTCACGATCCTGATGGCGGTGCAGACGATGAACTATCTGCACAGCGGGCGTCACCGGGTCGCGCTCTGACGTGGCTTCCGGCCTTCAGCCGGAAGATCGCTCGCCCGCCAGCTCACTTCCGCCTGAAGGCGGAAGCCACGCGACCAGCCACCGGCTGCTACAATGTCGCGGCCCCCCGGGAACACTCATTTCGCCTTTTCGTCTGAGAACTATATGCGTCCACGTCTTGCCCTCTTGGCGGCCGGTTTTCTCCTTCTTCTTTCAATAGTTACATCGACATCCATCCAGGCGGAGCAGTACCGCCGCGAAAAGGTGGGCGCCCCGACCTTCGCCAAGGATGTCGCGCCGATCCTTTTCAAGAACTGCGTGGGATGCCACCGGCCCGGGGAAATCGCCCCGATGTCGCTGCTGACGTATCAGGACGCGCGGCCCTGGGCCAAGGCGATTCGCGACGAGGTCAGTGAAGGCAATATGCCGCCCTGGCACGCCGACGCGCCCAAAGGGACGTTTCACAACGAGCGGAGTCTGACCGACGCGGAGAAGGACATTCTGGTGAAATGGGCCAACGGCGGCGCGCAGCGGGGGAACCTCAAAGATCTACCGCCGACGCCTACGTTCGCCGAGGGCTGGCAGGTCGGCAAGCCCGACGTCGTGCTCGAAATGCAGGAAGAGTACAAGGTGCCGGCGGAAGGCACCGTTCAGTACCAGTACTTCTACATCCCCACGAACTTCACCGAGCCCAAGTTCGTGCAGGCCATCGAGGTCCGTCCTGGCAACCGCGAGGTCGTGCACCACGTGCTGGTCTATTACCGCGCCAAGCCCGATCAACCGCGCACGCCGGCGATGAAACAAAACCCGGAACAAACGCAGTTTCCGAAAGAGACGCCCGGCGTTCACGCACATCCCGCACGCACCGACCTGCCGCCGCGCCGCATCCTGGCCACCTACGCTCCCGGAACGAATCCGCAGGTGATGCCCGTCGGCACGGCAATCCGGCTGGAGCCGGGTGGCGTGATCGAGCTGCAGATGCACTACACGACGACCGGTGAACCGGCGAGCGACCGGACGAAGGTCGGGATGATTTTCACGAAAGATCCCTCACCACGCGACGTTCGCCCGGCGCACTTCATGAACGCCAGTTTGACGATCCCGGCAGGCGCGGCGGATGTGGCCATCGATGCCGAGGTCGAGTTCCTGCAGGATGCGACGGTCTGGGGCATCTTTCCGCACACGCACCTCCGCGGAAAGAAATGGGAGTACAAGCTGATTCAACCGGACGGATCGTCGCGGTCCATCCTCTCGGTGCCCCGCTACGACTTCAATTGGCAGACGTACTACATGTTCAAGGAGCCATTGCAGATCGCGAAAGGCTCCAAGATTGTGTCGACGGCCTGGTACGACAATTCGGCAGCCAACAAGTCCAACCCGGATCCCAGGATCGAGGTGAAGTGGGGCGATCAAACGTGGGAGGAGATGCAGTACACGGGGCTCCTCTTCAGCCCGGCTCCAGCAGCCGCGACAACGACAGCCGAGCGGCAATAACGCGCTCCGTCAGACTGACCCTCGCGGTCATCACCGCCTGCGTAATCGTCGCCGGCCCGTTCGCCAGGGTCCGGGCCCACGATCCCATCAACGGCACGGTCACGTGGAACGGTGACATCGGCCGGCTGGTGCAGGCCCGATGCGTGGGCTGTCACGTCGAGGGAGGACGCGGACCCATGCCGCTCACCAGCTATGAGGCCGCGCGGCCGTGGGCGCGGGCGATCCGCGAAGAAGTTCTCTCCCGCCGGATGCCGAAGTGGCATGCGGCGCGCGGCTATGGCCAGTTTGCAAACGACCGAAGCCTGACGCCGTTCGAGATTGCTCTCGTCGTCGCCTGGGTGGACGGCGGCGCGATTCGAGGTCCGCAGCAGGCGATGCAGACCCCACCGGCGCAGGAACCGCTGCTGCCCACTCGCGAGGGCTACCGGACTCGACGACTGAGCTGCGGCGAACGCACGCTCCCAGCCGGTCGGCTCCTCGCCGTCAAGCCGCAGCTTGCCGAAGGCGGATCGGCTGGCATCCGTGTCGCGTTCCCCGACGGCAGACGCGAGGTGATCGCGTGGATCCGGGACTACGAACGCAAGTTCGCTGAGACCTACTGGCTGCGGACACCACTCGACATTCCGCGCGGCGCGCGGCTGCAGGTCGAGGCGCAGGGCCGATGTCAGGTCGCGATCATCCTCGAGTAACCCCCGCCTCCCATCCCACGTCTCTCGATGCGGGCAATCGCGTGTACGGGCCGTGACGTGCGGTCAGCGCGCGACGACCGCAAACGGTGCAGTCAGCACCGCACCCTTCCGTTGAAATTGCACCCACATCTTGTAAACGCCTGGGCCAGGCAATATCGGTCCGAACACGACCTCGGGCCCTGCCGTCGTGCGGCCCTCGGGGTGTGCGTGAATGGCGACCGTGAGCTCGGGATTCACAATCATCAGGTGGCCGGCGGCTCCGAGGTAAGGCTCGAGGTCGGTCAGCGCGGCGCCGGATACATCGTCGCGAACGGTAAAGCGCAAGACGCTCTCACGCTGAGGTTTGACTTCTGCGTCGAGACTGATGCGAACACCGTCGACGCGCTTGTCCGTAAGATCTGGCTTCACATCGGCCGTGGTGAACGGTGACGACTCGAATCCCGGCGTGACGATGGCCCGCTGAACCAGTTGCGGTGCGCCGGTTTCCGGTACGAAGTCTGCGACGAGCACGTACGCGCCCTGACGGAAGATCGACCGGGAGCTCGAAGCCGCTGTCCGTCTTCTCGGGGTGCACGTGCGCGAAGAACGACAGATCCCGGCCAATGATGAAGAGGTGCAGCGCGCGCTCGTGAATTTCCGAAAAGGCGGTGACGGGCAGGCCGGTCTCGGGATGGCGTATCTGAATTCGCAGCGCCTTCGTCCCCTTGCCGCTGACACGTGGAATCTGTGTGGCGTCGAGCTCGTAGGCACCGCGCGTCGGTGCGGGAATACGCATCAACTCCATCGAACACAGCGGGCACTTGCCGGGATCTGGTGACCGGATGTCCGGATGCATCGGACACCAGAACGCGTTGGGTCGAGTGCTTGGTACTTGAAAGCGGTTCGTGCCGGCCGCCGCCGCGGTCCAGGCGATTGCCAACAGCACCACTATCGAGAGCGCATCGCGCACATCGGAATTATAAGGAAGTGGCGTCGCATACAATGACGACAGGATGATGCTGTGTCGGTATTTTCCCGCTGCGGCGATCTTTCTTTGTGCGCTCCTGGCACCGGCGCGCTTCTCCGCACAAACGGAGTGGATCGAGCCGTATCGGGAAACCGCGAAGCGGATCATCGACGAATCGCTCTCCAGCCGCTTCGCCTGGGAACGGCTCGCGGAGCTCGGAGACACCTTCGGGCATCGGCTGAGTGGCTCCGAAGGACTCGACGCCGCCATCAAGTGGGCGGCACGTCAGATGAAAGACGACGGACTGGAGAACGTACGCCTGGATCCGGTCCTCGTTCCTCACTGGGTTCGCGGCGCCGAAAGCCTGCACATCACGGCGCCGCGTAGCCACGCGGTGACCATGCTCGGCCTTGGCAACAGTGTCGGTACACCGCCGGCGGGAGTCGAGGCCGACCTCGTCATCGTCCGCAACTTCGCCGATCTGCAGTCCGCCGCACACAAGGTCAAAGGCCGAATCGTTCTCTATAACGTTCCGTTCACCACCTACGGCGAAACCGTGACCTATCGGGCGGACGGCCCATCACGGGCGGCGGCGCTCGGCGCCGTGGCTGCCCTCGTGCGCTCAGTTGGACCGCCGGGCCTTCGCACGGCGCACACCGGAGCTTTGCGATATGCGGAGGGCGCTCCGAAGATTCCCGCTGCGGCGGTGTCGACCGAAGACGCCGATCGCCTGCAACGGATGGTGGACCGCGGCGGGCGCGTACGCGTCCGTCTCAAAATGGATGCGCGCACCTTGCCCGACGCGCCGTCGTTCAACGTCGTCGGGGAAATTCGCGGCAGCGAGCGGCCTGACGAAATCGTTGTCGTCGGCGGACACTTCGATTCGTGGGACGTCGGCACCGGCTCCACCGATGACGGAGGCGGCTGCGTGGTGACCTGGGACGCGCTACGGGTGATGAAGAAACTCGGACTGCGTCCCCGTCGCACCGTGCGGGTCGTGCTCTGGACCAACGAAGAAAACGGGCTGCGCGGCGCCATGGCTTACCGCGACCGGTACAAGGAAGAGCTCGACAAGCACGTTCTGATGCTCGAGTCGGACGGCGGCGTATTCAAGACGATCGGCTTCGGCTTTTCCGGGAGCGAAACCGCCCGCGCGCAGATCACCGAAATCGCCAGGCTCCTCACGGCCATCGGCGCCAGTCGCATCGGCCCGAGCGGCGGCGGCGCCGATATCGATCCGAGCGTGCAGGCCGCGAACATCCCGGCCATGTCACTCGAGGTCGAAGGCAACTACTTCCTGATTCACCACACACCGGCAGATACCGTCGACAAGATCGATCCGGCCGACATGTCGCGCGCCGCGGCCGCGATTGCGGTCATGGCTTATGTGGTGGCTGACATGCCGCAGCGGCTACGGTAGGCCGTCGGCCTACGGCGTCTTCTTGTCTTCCGTGATGTACGGCTCGTGCAGGTGTACCGGCTTCGTCACCCTCCGCAGACGCAGGTTGATCATCTCGACGAACACTGAAAAGCCCATCGCAAAGTAGATGTAGCCCTTCGGGATGTGGTGATCGAACCCTTCGAGGAGCAGCGACAACCCGATCAGCAGCAGGAAGCTCAAGGCGAGCATCTTGACCGTTGGATGGCGATGCACGAAGTCGCTGATTGGTTCGGCAGCCAGCATCATGATCGCGACCGCGATGATGACCGCCACCATCATGACCCACAGTTCGTCGACCATGCCGACGGCCGTGATGACCGAGTCGAGCGAGAATACGATGTCGAGGAGCATGATCTGAATGATGACGCTCCCGAACGACGAGGGCACTTTCTTGGACGCGTGCCCCTCATCGCCCTCGAGGCGGTCGTGGATCTCGTGGGTCGACTTGCCAAGCAGGAACAGACCTCCCAGGATCAGGATCAGGTCGCGGCCCGAGATCTCGTGCCCGATGATCGAGAACCATGGCTGCGTCAGCCGAATGATCCACGCCAGCGAGAACAGCAAGGCCACGCGCGTCAGCATGGCGCCGAGCAGCCCGAGCCGCCTCGCGCGCGGCTGCTGAGCGGCTGGCAACTTGCCGGACAGGATCGAGATGAAGATGATGTTGTCCACGCCGAGGACGATCTCCAGGAACGTCAAAGTCGCGAGCGCTATCCAGATCTGCGGATCGGTCAGCCAGTCCATCGTCTTGTAGCTCCAGTAACAGCGAGTGTGATTGTGTGCGGAATGCGATGCGCTCGTTGGTTCGCCGCGAGGACTCTCAAATCTCGAACGTCTCAGGATCCCACGTCAACCCAAGCTCGGTCGGTGGAGCCATGTAGCCAACCAGCGCCGAAGCAGCCACGACGGCCGGGCTCGCCAGATAGCCTTCGCCGCCGAGCCCCATCCTGTTCTGCCAGTTCCTGTTGAACGACGTGATGGCACGCTGTCCGGCGCTCAACGCGTCCGGCCCCTGACCGAAGCAGGGACCGCACCACGACTGCCGGATCTCTCCCCCGACCGATCTGAACACTTCGGCGATCGACTCGTCCCCGAGCCGCGGATCGGGCCGTTCGATCTGGCGTCCAACTCCCCCCGAACCGGGGAAGATGGCGAACTCGCGCTCCACCTTCCGGGCTCCGTGCTCACGCGCCGCCCGGATGACGAGCGCGGCCTGGAGGAGGTCGTCATAGCTGCCGTTGGTGCAGGATCCGATGAGCGCCTTGTCGAAGGTGATGCGCTCGCGCGCAACTTCGTCTGCTGGAAACGCATTTCCCGGACTGAATGGTTTGGCGATCATCGGACGGACGGCATCCAGATCAATTGTTTCATCAATGGCGTAAGCTGCGTCGGTACCTGGGCTCAGTCGTGGATAGGGCAAGTCGGTGAACCCCTTCTTGCGATACCACTCGAACGTGATGTCGTCTGGCGCAAAAATCCCATTGAGAGCTTCCGCCTCTGCCATCATGTTTGCGATGGTGTTGCGATAGGCGACGGGAAGCTGACGATCCTCGTCGACGAGCTCCACCGACATCCCCTCCGACTGTTTCGCGCCCCAGCGTTTCAAGAGCTCGAGCACGATGTCTTTGCCGCTGACCCACGCCTGCAGGCGTCCCCGGAATACGACGCGTCTCTGTTTCGCCTGCGTGAAATAGATATAGCCGGTCGACCAGCCGAAACCGAGCGTCGTCGATCCCACGCCGATGCCCACGGCGCCGTACGCGCCATACGCGCGACTGTGCGAATCAGCGCCCGGGATGAACTGGCCAGGCATCACCAGTCCCTGCTCGGGGAAGTAGAAATGGAAGATGCCATCGCCTGGCGTCGCGTAGTACGGCTTCTCGAGTTGCTGGAGTCGTGCAAACTCACGCCCGATGGCGGTTTGCTTGTCATCGGCGTCCAGGCCCGTGAAGACGAAGTGATCGTTGGCAATAGCCGCCTGGCGCGGGTAGATGGCGTTGCCGCCCGTGATCTGATTGAACGTGTGGATCGCGAATGGCGCCGTGCCGTCGGATGCGGGCAGCAGATCAGCAAACACCCGCAGCGTCGCGCCGGGGCGGATGTCGGACGGTTTCAGATCCTTGTCGACTCGGTGCGCCCAGACGATCTGTTCGGTCGTCGACATGTGTCGCGCGTCGGAAGCATCCGGCCAGTCGATCCGCGGTGTCATCTCGACGGACCGACGGAACTCCCGCCGGCCGACCGCAAAAATTCCCCCACTGCGGCGAATCTCTTCTTCCTTGTCCGACAGCGGAACCGGCTCGTAGGTCTTGTCCTGCGTTTCATTGCGCAGCTGACGCGTCAGCGGATCGAAGCTGAACTCGTCACCGTCGTGCGCGTCGGCAACTGCCTCCGGACTCTGCACGACGTGCAGGCCGAGGTTGAAGCTGTTACGCCGGAAGATATCTCCCATGTTCCGGCCGCAGACGACCACGAGCTCGCGTCCGACCTCCTCGGCCACGCCCTTGAGCCCGGCCGGACTCATCTCGCGCGAGGAGCCGATCGCGAATCGATCGCCGGCGATGACGAACGTTTCCCCGCTATGGACACGCCTGCGGAAATCGGGCATGAGGTAGCGGAACGAGCCCGCCTTCCAGCGTTCGTCGAGCGTGTCGAGGCTTTCCGAAACGCAGTCGGTGGCAGGCGTGATCTGATCGGTGTCGATCGCGTCGAGCTTCCTGGCAAACTTCGTCCCGGGCAGGCTCTTCGGATCCCAGAAGATGAGCGCGCGGCCACGAACGAGCTGGCGACTCGCGGGGAGGCCGGCAGTGTCTGGGGCCGGCTCCGTTACGGCGATGTCCGCGCCGGATTTGAGCCGAGCGGGCACGAGCCTGTGCATACGACCATCAATGCTAGCGCATGCCGGTCTCCGGGTCCGCCGGCGAGAACCCACGGCAGGTGATCACCGGAATCGGCGGGTAGCGTGGAAACGACGAATCGACGAGGGACATGCGACAGAGGTAGAAGCGCGATCCGCGGGCACTGACGACCGTCTGAAGGTGGGTACAGCGGGCGCAGAGGCCGGGACCGTGGTCTTCGACTTGCCCGGGTACGCGGCGATCGTTCATGATGCTGGAATGTTCACGTCAGAGGCCATCACCCGCTCCGTGCGGGTCCGAGTTGAATCCGAATACGCCCCAGACCGGTCGCAGCCCTGCAAGAATCAATGGTTCTTTCTCTATACGGTGACGATCTTGAATGAGGGGTTCGAAACCCTGCAGCTCCTCACGCGTCACTGGGTCATCACCGATGGTACCGGGCACGTCGAAGAGGTCCGCGGCCCCGGGGTCGTGGGAAAGCAGCCCACGCTGCGCCCGGGCGAGTCGTTCGAGTACACCTCGGGGTGCCCGCTTGCCACGCCATTCGGCGTCATGGAGGGCTCGTATCAGATGATGTCCGAGGCCGGCGAGCGCTTCGACGTCAGGATCGCCCCCTTCACCCTCTCGGAACCGTATACGGTCCACTAAAAAGGGGACCTTTTCCCCTTAAAATTCCTAGGGGAAAAGTTGAGTGTCCCCTTTTCACGCGCCTCACCTTTCCACGGGACGTGTCGGAAAAGGTGACTGTCCCCTTTTCACACGAAGCGGCACGACACCTGAAGACTCTCGTCGAGCAGTTTCAGATACTCCGCTCGGCGTATCTCCACCGCCCCGAACTGCACCAGGTGGTCGGTCACCCATTGCGTATCCAAGAGCCGGTAGCCGCGCTGGCGAAGCCGATCGACGAGCGCCACGAGCGCGACCTTGGACGCATCGGTGGTCCGGTGGAACATCGACTCGCCAAAGAATGCCCCGCCGATGGCAACGCCGTACAAACCGCCCATCAGCTTGCCGTCCCGCCATGTCTCCACCGAGTGTGCGATGCCCGAGGCATGCAACGCGCGGTAGCTTTCGGCGATCTCGTCGCTGATCCAGCTCCCTGAATCCTCGGGATCCCGCTCCGCCTCGGCGCACGCGCGAATGACTTCGGAGAACGACTCGTCTATTCGGACCTCGAACCGGCGGCTGCGGACGACGCGCGCCAGCCGGGCAGGAATGTGGAACGAGTCGAGTGGGATGATGCCGCGAGGATCCGGCGAATACCACCGGATGACCGCATCGTCTCCCGCCATGGGAAACCAGCCGTGCGTGTAGGCCGACACCAGCAGGTCGGCCGGAATCACCGCAGGACGAGAACGGCGCATCGACCGTGATCTATCAGCGCCCGCCCGATCTCCACCGAACGCGGGTTACTCAGCGGTGCCTGAAGGATCGCCAGATCCACGTTCTCCTCCTCGGTAAAGGTAGTCAGCTCGCGGTCTGCCGGTCCCATGCGGAGAACGAGATTGATGTTGAGGCGTTCCTGATCCGCGAGTGGTATCAGCCCCGCCAGACGTTCTCGAGCCTCCAGCTCGATGGCCTGGTGGACTTCCGGGAGCTGTTCAGGTCTGATTTCCTCCACCCAGCCGACCGCGTCCTCGACCGTGTAAACGACGTGAAGGCGGGCGCTGAACGATTCGGCCAGACGGGCGGCGAAGAGGACGGAACGATCGTACGCATCGTCGTGCCCGCCGTGCAGCAGTATTTCCTTCATGCGCCAGTGCCTCGTAGTCCCGGCTCAGCCTTGGTGGCGAGCGCTGATCTCATTCTGCTCTAAGCGCAACCATCGGGTCGACGCGCATCGCGCGTCGAGCTGGCACGACGCAGCCGAGCATGGCGGCGATGGCCAGGACGATGGCCACGCCTGCAAAAGTCGTTGCATCGCGTGAATGGACGCCGAAGAGCAGCGTGTCCAGGAAGCGCGTGACCACCAAAGCCGCCATCACGCCAAGCGCCAACCCAGCGATGACGAGCCGCAACGCCTCGCCGAGAACCATGGTCAGCAGGTCGGACGGTGCCGCCCCCAGCGCCAGGCGCAGCCCCATCTCGTGGATCCGTTCCGCCACCGAATACGAAACCACCGCATACAGGCCGACGACCGAAAGCGTCGATGCGAGAACAGCAAAAATGCCGACGAGGGTCATGCTGAAGCGCCGATCCGACACCGATGCGGCGACGACGTCCTGCATCGTTACCGCGCGTGCGACAGGCTGATTGGGATCTGTCTCGAGCACCGCCCGACGCGCCGACTCGGCAAGCGCAGATGGATTACCGGTGCTGCGCAGGATCACCCACATATCGTGAGTGGGGTCGCGGCGGGAATCGACGTATACCTGCGGTCGCAGCGCGCTGTCGAGCGCCGCGTGCCGGGTGTCCCGCACCACCCCGGCAATCGTGCACCACTCGCCTTCCCGGTCGTAGCTGGTCAGCTTGAGCCGCCGTCCGATTGGACTCTCGCCGCGCCAGTGCGTCCGCGCCATGGTCTCGTTGATGACGACGGTCGGCGCAGCCGCGAGTCCGGGCTGGAATCCTTCACCGGCGATTCGTTCGATGCCGAGCGCTTCGAAGTAACCAGGCGTCACAGCGCGATAATCCGCGACAATCTCGAAGCCTGGTCGCGGACGCGTGCGTCCCTCGATCGTGACCGGGCGAAGCGTTTCCCGTCCGGCGAGGGGAAGGCTGGACGTGGCGCCGACGCTCGACACTCCCGGGAGCGCAGCCAGCCGGGCAATCAGTCGCTCGTAGAAGCCGTGCGCGGTTTGTTCGGAGTAGGCCGCGCGCGGGAGGACGAGCTCCATGGTCAGGGCACCACGCGCGCGAAAACCGGTCTCGACGTTGAGGAGCCGAACGAAGGTCTGAATCAGAAGTGCGGCGCTGATGAGAAGTACGGATGCCAGCCCGACTTCGGCGATGACGAGGGTGTTGCGAGTCAGGTGCGACCGCCGGCCGCCGACGGTGGTGCGGCCGCCCTCACGCAAACCTTCACTGATACCCGTGCGCGTTCCCTGGACTGCCGGGACCAGTCCGAAGAGCACCCCGGTGACGACCGCCACGAGGATCGTAAACGCCAGCACTCGCACGTCGAGCGCCGCGTCCGTTACCGCCGGCAGCGTCGACGGCAGGAGCAGGAGCAGAGCGCGGAGCCCCCACCAGGCGAGCAGTACGCCGATGGCGCCGGCAATCAGAGACAACGTGATGCTTTCGACGAGCTGTTCTCCGATGAGCCTGCGTCGACTCGCACCGAGGGCGTGCCGAACGCAGAACTCGCGCTGTCGTGCCGCCGCCCGAACGAGCAGCAGATTCGCAACATTGGTGCAGGCGATGAGCAGTACGAAGCCGACCGACGCGAGCAAGACGAGCAGCGCCGGGCGCACGCTGCCGACGAGCTGGTCGCGGAGCGCGAAGACCCGTACGGTCCAGCCGGCGTTGAAGTCGGGATACTGCTCGGCAATCTGCGCGGCGATCGTGTTCAGATCGGCTTCGGCCTGCTGGCGCGTGATCCCATCATTCAACCGCGCGATCATCGCGAAGCTCTTGCCTTCTCGCATCTGCCGCCGTTCGGGCGAGAGCACGTCGAGCGTCCACAGTTCAGGACGGGAGGAAAAGCCGAAGGCCTCCGGCAGTTCACCGCCCGATGGAAACCGGAATGAAGCCGGCATCACACCGACGACGGTTGCCGCCTGGCCGTTGACCGACAGCGCTCGTCCGCTCACGTCCGGCGTTTGAGCAAACCGTCGTCGCCACAAACCCTCGCCGATGACTACAACGGTTCCTCCGAGCAGGTCAGACGGAGAGAAGGTGCGGCCGACAATCGGCCCGACGCCGAGGACGTCGAAGAACTCGACGCTCACGCGCACGGCGCCGACGCGCTCGGGAGTGCCTGTTCCTGTCAGGTTCACGCGATCGGCCCGCATCGAGGCGAGCGCGGCCAGCGTGTTGTTTCGGGAGCGAAAGTCGGTGACGTTGCCCGGCGACGACGGGAGCCGGTCGAGTCCCAGCCGCTGCTGCATTTCCGCGCTGTATTCCCAGACGGCGACCAGACGATCGGGGTTCGGGAACGGCAGAGGCCGCAGCAATGCCGCATCGATGACGCTGAAGATGGCGGCGTTGGCCCCAAGTCCGAGCGCCAGCGTCACAATGGCGACTGTCGCAAATGCGGGCCGCCGCGCGAGCGCCTTGAGCATCTGGGGCATCGACCGCATTGTATGATTGCAGACCTGTCGTAGGAGGACAAAGCGCAGATGCCAAAACTCACCGTCGAAGGGTTCGGGACCTTCGAAGTCGAATCCGGGAAGCGGCTGGTTCTCGCCATCGAAGAGGACGCGAAGGTCGATATCCTCCATGCCTGTGGCGGGAACGCCCGCTGCACGACGTGTCGCGTCGAGTTCATCGCTGGTGAGCCCGAGAGGATGACGGTTGCCGAACAGACGGTGTTGGCGGCGAAAAACGCGACCGGCGTCCGACTCTCGTGTCAGTCGGTTTGCGACCACGACATGACGGTACGCGCGATCAGCCGGCTGGAAGGCAGCGGCCGGCCCGACCCTGGACCTCCGCCGAATCGGGAAATCACACCCCCGCCGCAGTGGATTCCGCGGCCTTAGGAATGCCTGGGCCGCCGCGCGCGAAATTCAGCGCGCGTACCGTTGCTTAATCGTCGGAATCAAGTATTCGGCGAACGCGCGCTGAAAGTCGAGGCGCGGCGCAAAACCCCAATCGCGACGGGCGGCAGTGTCGTCCACTTCCGCCGGCCACGAATCGACGATCTCCTGTCGCTTGGGGTCTGGCTCCCAGCTGATATTCGAGCCGGGAAACGCTCTCGAGACGATCTGCGCAACCTCGCTCGCCGACGGACTGAACGCCGCGACGTTGTAGGCCGTGCGTGTCAGGCTTGCGCGCGGCGCCGCGGCGAGCTGGAGCAGCGCTTCGACCGCATCCGGCATGGACATGAACGGTATCCGCGTGTCCGGACGTACGAAACAGGCGTAAGGCTCCCCTTTCGCCGCGGCGTGGATCATCTCGGGCGCGTAGTCCGACGTCCCTCCTGACGGCACGGTCACTGCCGAGATCAATCCCGGAAAACGCACGCAGCGGAAATCCACCTTGCCCGCCGCGGTTTCAGCCGCAAGTTGCTTGTAATAGCGCGCGTAGTAATGCCCCAGGTGTTCACAGTACAGCTTGTTGCATCCGTACATCGTTGTGGGATGCGTCCAGTCGTCTTCTTTCACTCGCCCCGCCTGGAGCTTGATGTCGATGGTCGGCAAACCGTACACAGCGATTGAAGATGGATAGAGGAACGTCACTGGCCGGCCGTGCGATTCCGCTTCGTGCTGAGCGAACTCGAGCAGGTTGAGCGTGCCCTCCACGTTTACGCGGTGTGCGGTCACCGGCGTGAACTCGGAGCGGGTCGACAACAGCGCCGCGAGGTGAATCACGAGCTCGACCTGATATTCAGCGAGCACTCGCTCGAGCAGACCGAGATCGAGGATCGAACCGGTGATCTCACGATCGACCAGCCTGACGATCGACTCGTCGAGTCGTGTCAGATCCAAGGTCACGATTCCACGGCCTGGCTGTTGGGCGAGCCGCTCGATCAGCCCGCGGCCAATTTCGCCGCCGGCGCCGGTCACCAGGACAACGGGTTTCCGCATCTCACCAGAACGCGGTCACGATCGAGGCGATGATGGCAAGACCGGTCAAGACGAGGCAGGCAGCCGCCCAGATGAAATGGTCCATGCGCTCGCGCTTGAGCGGGTCCAGCCACAGGCCCGTGAGGTAACCACCGGCAAAACCGCCGGCGTGCGCGTAGTTGTCGACGCCCGGCATGATCAGACCGAACACGAAAAGCGTCAGCGCGTAACCCGCCGCTTCGCCGCGAATCATGCTGCTTCCGCCTCGTTTTCCGTAGTACACCAGCGCGCCCAGCAGCCCGAAGATTGGCGCCGACGCCCCCAGCGTGACTTGTCCGCCTCCGATCACAGGCAGGGGGGGCATGACGTGGCCGGCGACCGAACTGAGCAGGAATCCGGACGCACCGGAGAGCGTGTAGATGATGACCATGCGACCGGCGCCATAGATGTCAGCCGTCGGCGGCCCCAGCTGGCGCACCCACATCATGTTGAAGAAGATGTGCAGCAGTCCGGCATGAAGCCAGCCGGCGCTGAAAATCGTCCACCAGCGCCCGAGACCGAATACCGGATAGGCGCCGCTGGCGCCAAATATCAGCGTCGTCCGTACTCCCGGACCGAGCATCGAGAAGATCGACTGCTGCATGATGCTCTCGCCGAACGCTTCCGACATCAGCAGCGTGGCAACGTAGATCAGGGAACTTCCGTAGAGGACGAGGCTGAGGAACCCGAGGTCGTTGCCAAATCGTCGCAGCAGCGGCCCGTAACCCCAGAGACCAGGATTTCGACGTCCGCAGGAATAGCAGCGATCGTCGTTGACGCCGACCAGGGATCCGCAGGACGCACAGACCACGGATCCGGTCGTCTGCCGCTTGAACATCAACGGAGAAGCATATAACACTGCGATCGGGCCGCTCGGCTCCTACACGCCCCATGAAAGTCCTCGTCACCGGCGGCACGGGATACCTGGGGAGCGCGATCGTGCGCGCGTTCGCCGGTTGCGGACACCAGCCGTTCGTGTTCGCGCGTCGAGCCGGCGACGTGACGCTGCCGGGAGTCGCGGTGAAGGGGGACGTCCGCGATCGTCGCGCGGTGGAAGACGCGGTGCGCCAGGTCGACGCGGTGTGTCATACGGCCGCGCTCGTGAGTCTCTGGCAACGGCGGGCGAGCGATTTCGATGACGTCAACGTCGGCGGGCTGCAGACCGTGCTCGACACGTGCGAATCGTCTGGGATCGAGCGAATCGTGTACACCTCGTCGTTTCTCGCCCTCCCTCCCGCAGACCGATCGGTGCCACTCGAAGCGAACGATTACCAGCGGACGAAGGTGAGGGGACGCGAGCTGGCACGCGCGGCGGTCTCGCGCGGCGTTCCGCTCGTGACCCTGTACCCTGGCGTCATCTACGGACCTGGCGCTCAGACCGAAGGCAATCTCGTAGGGCGTCTCGTTCGGGATCATCTGAGCGGAAAGCTGCCGGGCGTTGTCGGGGCATCTCACATCTGGTCCTGCGCGCACGTGGACGACGTGGCCGCCGCCCACGTGCGGGCGCTGGAAGTGGGCAAACCTGGAGAGGAATTCATGCTTGGCGGCGAGAACGTGCCGCAGATGCGAGTCTTCGAGATCGTGCGCGAGTTGACGGGTCGGCGGCTACCGTTCCGAATTCCAATCGCCGCCGCGATGGCGGCCGGCGCCCTGGCGGAAGCATGGGCACGGCTGACCGGACATCCCCCGTTCGTCACACGGGGGGCCGTGCTTATCTTTCGTCACGACTGGCCGCTGGACAGCGCGGCGAGCGCTGAACGTCTGGAATATCGGCCAAAAAACTTGCGAATCGGCATCGAGGCGCTGCTACGAGAGATCGCTTGAGGCTGGTGCCGTTCTTGCACAGAATGACAACCATCCTGCGAGACTTTTCGTGCAATCTCGAATGACCGGTTCCGCTGAAGCGCTTCCTGGCGCGCGGTTTTGCCCATTTTGCGGCGTCTCCACGCTGGTGCCGCACGAAACCCAGCAGGGGTGTATCGACGCGCTCCAGGACGAAATTGCACGGGTGCGCGGCATCCTCAACCATCTCCGCCCCTTGAGCTCCCTCAACTCCGAGCCTGAAGACCAGCGACCCTGACCGTCCGGCGTCCTGGCTAACCCGGCGCCACAACTCCCGTCTAAACAATCGGATGCCGCATACGGACGCCGCCGCCGTGGCGCTGGCCCGCGACGGAGATAGCGAGGCTTTCCGCGCGCTCGTGGAACGCCATAGCCGCGCTGTCTTCCGGCTGGCGCACCGGATGACCGGCAATCCATCGGACGCGGAAGACGTGGTTCAGGAGACCTTTCTGAAGGCTTACAAACAGCTCGGTCGGTTCGAGTCCCGGGCGAATTTCGGGACCTGGCTGCATCGGATTGCGGTCAACTGCTCGATCGATCTGATTCGGTCGCGGCCACATCGCGAATCAGCTCACGACACGACCGACCTCGAACAATTTACACCCGTCGAGGCTGCCGACGCCGGCCGGGCGTCGCCCGAGCGGCTGATGCTGAGCACGGAGGTCAAGCAGCGGATCGAGGCGGCGATGGGGTCGCTCAGCCAGATGGAACGCGCCGCGTTCATCCTGCGCCACTTCGAGGGGCACTCGATCGATGAAATCAGCGGCTCACTGGGACTGAAGGCCAACGCCGCCAAACACAGCATCTTCCGCGCTGTCCGAAAGATGCGCACGGCGCTCGAGCCATTAGTGGAAACCGAGAATGACGACTGAGCGACGTAACGACCAACGACTAGGACTACGACTGACATATGCACTTAACTGATGACGATCTCGTCCTCCATTACTACGGCGAGCTTGGCGACACGGAAGAGCGTCACGCTTCGGCGCACCTCTCGGAGTGCACCGAGTGCCGGCGCGAGTTCACGCGGCTGCAGCGCGTGCTGAGGACGATTGACGAGTCCGCGCTCGCCTCGGATCTGCCTGAGAGCTTCGAGCGAACGGTGTGGGCGCGTCTGGAGCCGAATCTTCGATCGGAGCGGCCGCGATGGTTTTCATTCGTGCTCTCACCCGCCGCGCTCGCGCTGGCAGCCGTCGTCCTCGTGCTGGTGGGTGCGGCGTTCTTCGCCGGCAGGTTGTCGTCACCGGCAGGCAACTCGCCCACTACTGAGATCGTGCGGGACGACAAGATCCGCGAGCGGATTCTGCTGGTCGATCTGGGCGAGCACCTCGATCGCTCGCAAATGGTCCTGGTGGAGCTCGTCACCAAGGGTGACGCCGTTGACATCAAGGGCGAGCGTGCACAGGCCGAACAGCTGCTCGCGGCCAATCGACTTTACAGAGAGACCGCGGCGGCAACCGGTGAGACGGCAGTCGGCGATCTCCTCGACGAGCTGGAGCGCGTGCTCGTGGAGGTTGCGGCGGCTCCCGATCGCCCGTCGGAGCAGGAGCTCAACGATGTGAGGCAGCAGATCGAGGCCAAGGGTCTGCTCTTCCGCGTCCGCATCGTGTCGTTGAAGGTTCGAGATCGTCAGCGGGAAGCCATCGAACGGCGCGCGGGCCAGCGTGCGTCGACGGGCGTGTGAGCTCGGAGACAAACAACAGCACTGAGAGTTGAGGACATAGACAGATGAAGATCACCCCTACCGTCACATTCGCCGTCGCGCTGGCGTTTGCTGTCCCCGTCGCGGCGCAGGGCATCCGAAAGGAACCCATGGGGCCAGGTCCGGTCGGTCCCGGCCCGATTGGTCTGGGCCCGGTTGGTCCTGGTCCGGTCGGTCCTGGTCCGTGGTCCCGGTCCGGTGGTCCTGGTCCGGTTGGTCCTGGTCCGGTCGGTCCTGGTCCGGTTGGTCCTGGCCCGTTTGAAATAGGCCCTATCGGATTCGGGCCGATGCAACTCATCACCGGTCCGCTGTTCGACGGACTGCTGGGCAGGTTCGAGCTGTTCGACGAGCAAGGCCGGGACAGAGACCGCGAAGTGGAACGGCGGGATCGTGAAGCCGAGAAACGAGAGCGTGAAGCTGAGCAGCGCGAGCGACTGCGGGAACGTGAGGCCGACGCCTACTCGGAAGGGTATGACGCGATTACCGAGGCGAGATGGGATCGCGCGCTCGCTCAATTGAATCGCGTCGTGGAGATGAAGGGTCCGAAAGCTGATGGTGCGTTGTATTGGAAATCCTATGCGCAGAATCGTCTCGGTCAGCGCGCCGAGGCGCTGACGACCATCGCGGAGCTCACGAAGAGCCACCCGAGCAGCCCGTACATCAAGCAGGCTCGGGCGCTCGAGGCCGAAGTGCGCCGCGACATCGGTCAGCCTGTACGACCGCAGGATCAGCCGGACGAAGACTTGAAGCTCATGGCGCTGCAGGCGCTGCAGAACAGCGCACCCGAGCAGGCCATCCCGATGCTCGAAAAGGTGCTCGCCGGATCCAGCTCGCCGCGCCTCAAAGAGCGAGCGCTGTTCGTGCTCGCCCAGAGCGATTCGCCGCGCGCCCGAGAGGTTCTGCGGAATCTTGCCAAAGGTGGATCGACCCCCGAGCTCCAGAGCAAAGCCATCCAGTACCTTGGCGTGCACGGCGGCCCGGAAAGCCGGGCCGTCCTCGGGGACGTCTACTCCTCGTCGACCGATGTCGACGTCAAACGTCGGATTCTCAAGGCATTCATGGTCGCCGGCGAGAAGGATCGGCTGTGGAAGGCGGCTCAGGGTGAGCAGAACCCCGATCTGCGCGCCGAAGCCGTACGCCAGCTCGGCGTGATGGGGGCGCACGAAGAGCTCTGGCAGCTATATCTGAAGGAATCCTCGGTTGACGTCAAGAAACAGGTGATTCGAGCGATGTTCATCGGGGGAAATGCCGACCGCATGGTCGACCTGGCGCGGACCGAGAAGAACCCGGACCTGCGGCGCGAAGCGATTCGCAGCCTGGGGTTGATGGGATCGAAGAAGACCGGCGATGCGCTCGTGCAGATCTACGGAACCGACCGCGACCCCGACATCCGCAAGGGAGTGATCAACGCGCTGTTCCTGCAGGGGAACGCGACCGCGCTGGTTGGCCTCGCGCGCAAAGAAGACGACCTCACGCTCAAGAGGGAGATCGTCCAGAAGCTGTCGCTGATGGATTCGAAGATCGCGACGGATTTCATGATCGAGCTGCTCGGGAAGTAAGGAGCGACGCCATGGCACGCCTCGACCGAAGTACCTTCGCCATCTTGTCGTCGATCGTCGTCACGCTCGGCGTTCCGACCGGGCAACAGCCGAAGATCGACAACGGCCGGGTCACTGCGAGCCCGGCCGGTTCGCTCAGCCAGAACGTACAGAAGCTGATCGCGTCCCAGGCCGAGGTCGCCTGGATCGGATACAGCGTCCCGGTCATCGCCGGCGACCGCACGATGTGCTGCTTCGAGTCGGGCACGACGTGGATCAATGGATCGGTGGTGCGCTCGGACGGCGCCACGTGTTGCCCGACATGCCGGCTCGAACCGTCGAGCTCGACGTCGATGACTTCGAGATCCTCGCAAGGGCAAGGCAACGTGGTGAAGCTGGAAGGCTCGGGACAGATGACCGTACTCCTGCGTATCAGCGAGCGTCAGGTCGAACGCGTCAGGGTCTTCTCCGAAGAGTGTCAGCTCGATGCCGGTGGCCGTCAGGTGTTCTGGGTGGAGAACGTGCGCCCGCCGGACAGCATTGCCTACCTCGAGTCGCTCGTGACCGGTCAGGCCGATCGTCGCGATCGTGTGGTGGAGGGGGCCATCAGTGCCATTGCTCTGCACGCGGATCGGGCTGCCGACGCGTCGCTCGAGCGGCTAGTGGCGCAGAATCAGCCTGACCACATCAGGCGGAGAATCCCATTCTGGCTGGGAAATGCGCGCGGACGCCGCGGCCTCGACACCTTGCGCCGGATCGTCAAGGAGGATCCAAGCGTCGAGGTGCGCAAGAAGTCCGTCTTCGGCATCTCGCAGAGCGAGGAGCCCGACGCCATCGAGACGCTCGTCGCCACAGCGCGCGCGAACGATCAGACCGCGGTCCGAGGCGAGGCCATCTTCTGGCTGGCTCAGAAGGCCGGGCGGAAGGCGTCGGCCGCCATCACCGAGCGAATCGAACAGGATCCCGACACCGACGTGAAGAAGAAAGCTGTCTTCGCGCTCAGCCAATTGCCCAAAGACGAAGGCGTTCCGTTGCTCATCAACGTTGCCCGAACCCACAGCAACCCAGTCGTCAGGAAACAGGCGATGTTCTGGTTGGGACAGTCGAAGGATCCGCGTGCGCTCGAATTCTTTGCCGAGGTCTTGAAATAATCTGTCAGCCTCGCGCGCGAGCGCGACTGAATTCCCTACGACGAAAGAAGGGCCGGGCAATTGCCCGGCCCTTCGAACGTACGACTGCGCTCCGAGACGAGGACGTCAGTCGGCTGCTGCGGCTTCGACGTTGATGATGCTCTCAGCAAGCTGGGTGAGCTTCTTGTCCGTAGCCCCTTCCTCGTCCAGCGTCTGCTGCAGCAGTTTGGCCGCTTTCGTATACCCGAGCAGCTCCGCGTGCGTGCGCGCCGTGCCATACGCGGCGATCTCGTAGTGTTCGACCTTTTGCGCAGCGCCAATCAATCCAGCGTCCTTCGCGTTGTCGTCGAGATCCTCTTCGATGATCTCTTTCCCCTCTTCGATCAACCCTTCCATACCTTTGCATTTCTTGCCCGTCAGCTTCGTATCGAGCGCCTGACCGATCTGGTCCAGATCGTTCGACCTGACGACGTGTCTCCTCGAGATGCCGCTCGAATGCGCGCTTCAGCTCCGGCGAGCTCGCCGCCTTCGCCAGCTTGGGCAGCGCCTTCACGATCTGACTCTCCGCGCTGTAGATGTCCTTCAGTTCGTCGATGAGCAGCTCTTCCAGTGGGTTCGTCTCTTCCGCCATTGGGCCTCCAACTCTTGTCTTGTCTGTGATGTTCGTCGACATCAAAGCAAGGCAGGTGCCGGCAGAAAGTAAGAAGGTAGAAGGAAGAGCGCCTGCGGCCTGAGCGAGGCGCGCAGTCGCCGAGCGAGAAGCGCTTGGGGGTGGGGCCCCAAGCGCACTAAGAGAGGAAGAGCGCCTGCGGCCCGAGCGAGGCGCGGAGCCCCCGAGCGAGAGCGCTTGGGGTGCCCGCCTCCGCTGGTCGCGGAACAGGCGGGCGACCAGCTGCGGCGAGGTCCCGCCGTAGCGCGCATGGATTGTCGGCACGCGGAGGCGGAGGGCTCCACGAACGCTGAGTGAAGAAGCTCAGTGCACGCCGTGACTCGTTTGCAGCGCTGATGGATCCGTACCCAGTCGGCGGATCGCGGTTTCCCACATGGCAGCGGGATCTACATCGAAGATGAGGTCGGATTCCACCTCGGTCATCAACCATGCCGACTGCGCGAGCTCGGCGTCGAGTTGTCCTGGTCCCCAGCCGGCGTAGCCCGCGAGAATTCGGACGCGGGAAGGGGACGACGACTCCAGCACCCGACGCAGCAACGCGGGTGAGGTGGAAAGATAGAGTCCCGGTTGAATCGTGCGGTACTCGGCGCCCTCGGGCTCTGCAGCGGACAGAATCCACCCGCGTTCCGGCTCCACGGGACCACCGATGTGCAGCGGCAGCTCGTTGCCGGCGGTGACCGGCGGCTCGAGCCGGACCATTTGGCTCGCGGGCATGTCGGTTGAACGATTCAGCACCAGCCCGAATGCTCCTTCCGGTACGTATTCGCACAACAGAACGACGGTACGCGAGAAGTTGGGATCCTGGAGTTGAGGCATCGACAGCAGGAGCGTCGGACGGAATGACTCGGTCATCGGTGGTTCTCCCCGGCGGTCGCCGCCAGCGCCGACGACACTTTCTGAAGGTCCGCCACGAATCGCCGCATCTCTTCCCTCCGCGACTCGTCGTCTGGTGCACGAAGAATGGATGACGGGTGAACCGTCGCTATCACGAGCGGCGCCAGCGACGAAGGGACGAATGTCCCTCGCTCCCGCGAGACTCTGAACGTCCGTCCGAGCAGTGCCTGGGCCGCCGTCGCTCCGAGGCACACGAGGATATGGGGTTTCACGGTGGCAATTTCCGTCTCCAGCCATGGCCGGCAGGCGGCGATTTCTGCCGAGTTCGGCTTCGCGTGGATTCGCCGCTTGCCGCGCGGCTCCCACTTGAAATGCTTGACGACGTTGGTCACATATACCTCTCGGCGGTCCAGCCCGGCTTCTTCCAGCGCTTTGTCGAGCAGCTTGCCGGCCGGTCCAACGAAAGGATGTCCCGCCAGGTCCTCCGCGTCACCAGGTTGCTCGCCGACCAGCATCACGTCCGCCCGCGCCGGCCCCTCGCCGAAGACGGTCTGCGTGCCCTGCTTGTATAGATCGCAGGCCTTACAAAGTTTTGCAATGGTGCGGACAGTGGAAAGCGTCGGGCGTGGCGGGATCAGGTTGGTCACCGGATCACCCGGCCTGGGAATGTCTGACCCGGCAGCACGCGCCTCCATGGTGCCCGACTTCCGGTTCTTTTTCTCAGGCACCGAGTTTCTCCAACGCCCAGGTGACGTGCTCCCGGACCATCGGATCGGCACAGGTCTCTCCAGCGCTCGTGGCGAGAGCCTCGACGGCCGCGGGATCGCCTGAATTGCCAATGCTGACGGCCAGGTTGCGCCGGAAGCGCCGGACACCTGCCCGCTTCATCGCACTGCCCTTCAGCAGGGCCCGCAGCTCATCGTCTGTTCGAAGCCACAAATCGAGCAGACGTGGACGGTCGAGGCCGGTTCTTGGCAGCCACGCAGAGTTCTCCGAACGCGCAGTCGAGGCAAAGTTCCAGGGGCAGACATCCTGGCAGATGTCGCAGCCGTACGCGTGCTCGCCAACCGCGCCTCGCGCGTCCGCGGGAATCGAGCCCTTCAGTTCGATCGTGAGGTATGACAAACAGCGTGTCGAATCGAGCACGTGCGCGTCGACGAGGGCGCCGGTTGGACACGAATCCAGACAGCGGGTGCAACAGCCGCACTGATCGACTGCCGGGGGATCGACGTCGAGCTCGAGATTGCAGATGATCTCGGCGAGGAAAACCCAAGAGCCGAGCTCGGGGTTGATGAGGCAGGTGTTCTTGCCGATCCAGCCCAGACCGGCCTGCTCGGCGTAGACACGCTCCTGAACGGGCCCGGTGTCCACGTATGCGCGCGCTTCGAGACCGGGGCCGGCTTGTGTCCGCAGCCACTCGAGGAGCCCATCGAGGCGACGCCCAACCACCGCGTGATAATCGTCGCCCCAGGCGTATCGGGCGATGGCCGCCTGACCAGGGTCGGTGTTCTCCGTCGACAACGGGCGTTCAGTGTTGTACAGGGTGCCCAGGCAAATGACCGTACGCGCTGACGGCATCACGTGACGAACATCACTTCGCCGTTCAGCCGAGCGGTGGATGTAGTCCATCTCCCCCGCGAACCCGCGGTCGAGCCATTCGCGCAGAAAAGCCAGTTGCGGGTGGGCCGCAGCCGGAGCAATGCCACAGAGATCGAACTCGTGCAGCGAAGCTTGCCGCTTCACGTCGGCCGTGGTCACTCGATCCGTATGGACCTCCTGTCCCATAAGCTCGATTATAGGATGCCGTCGCGTCGCTGCACTCGATGGACGGCCTGGTCATACGTGTGAGCTTCTCCGGCCACAACCTCATCGCGCTCCTGCTGCTCGCAGCCACGGCACAGGAAGTCGTTCGGCAGGACGCCGAGCGTGAACGCCTGGAAATGTCCCTGAAGAGATATCACGTGCTGATCGACGCTTATCGCGACGGTGACGACAAGGCTGTCACTGAAATCATCGCCTGGGAGCGGAAGCGGCTGACCGACGTCGTCAACTCCGCTCAAACGCCGGCCGACGTGCTACGCCGCTGGGATCAGGCCCGATTCAAGGCAGCGGCGATGCTGCACACGGACGCCGCGATTCGCGCGATAGAGAGCGACGACACATTGGCCGCCTTCCAGCTGCAACTGGCCTCGCAGCTGCTCTTCACCGGTGGTCCGGACGTTCGTCCATTCGCAAGAACGTGGTATGTGACGGTCACGCGAGTGCTTCGCGATCGGGCGCGGCCGCTTGTTGCGGAGGCCCTGCTCGAACGCGCCCGGCAGCATCTTCCCGGCGATGCGGTCGTGCTCTACGAAAGCGCGGTCCTGCAGGAGCTGATTGCTACGTTCTCGGCATTCGTAACCGAAACAATCGTGCCGAGCAGGCCCTTTGCCGACAGCCCGGCGCAGGACATCCGCAATCTCGACAACACACGCGCAGCCCAAGAGGACCGCCGTCTCAAAGCGTGGCGCGCAGCCACGGACAATGCCGCCAGGTGGCTCAACGACGCGCTCAAGGCGGATCCCGCGAGCGAGCTCGCGCAATTGCACCTCGGTCGCGTGAACGTGCTGCGCGGCAACCACGAAGACGCGTCGCGGCTGCTCCAACGGCTGATCGCTTCTGCCGCCGACGTCAACATCAGCTACCTCGCATCGATGTTCCTCGGAGCGATGCACGACCGGCGCGGTCACTACGACGACGCCGAACGCATGTATCGGCAGGCCATCGCGCGGGTGCCTTCGACGCAAAGTGCGTACATCGCGCTCAGCCAGCTTCTGCAGAAGCGCGGTCGCGGCAGCGAGTCTCGCGAAGTGGTCACGACCATGCTGCAGCACGACGCCGAGGCGAGAACGGAGCCGTGGTGGTGGTATCTGGCGGATTCGATTAGCGAGGTGCGTCAACGGATCGACGCGCTGCGCGCGTCGGTGCGGAAATGAACGCGGTCGCAGCCATCGGTGTTCTCGCAGCGATCGCACTTCTCGAGCCGGCGTTTCAGGAGCGGTTCAGGACATCCGCCGAGGCGGTGCGGGTCGATGTCCTCGTCAAGGTCGGCAACCGTCCTGTCGCCGGATTGACCGCGGCCGACTTCGACCTTCGCGATCGAGGGGTTCCTCAGCGGATCGATTCGGTGGCATTCGAAGATGTGCCTTTGAGCGTCATGATCGCGCTCGATAACAGCGACAGCGTCAAAGGGCAGGCGCTCCAAGATCTCCGAGATGCCGCTTCGGCGGCGGCACGGCTCCTGCGGCCGGACGACCGGGCAGCGCTCCTGACCTTTTCACATCGGCTGTCGCTGCGCACACCGTGGACCCACGACCATGCCCAGATCGGCGCCGCTCTCCAGAACATCGAGCCGGAGGGCGCGACCAGCCTTCATGACGTGGCATACGCCGCCCTTACTTTGAAAGACAATCAGCCAGGACGCGCGCTGGTGTTGCTGTTCAGCGACGGACACGATACGGCGAGCTGGCTGCCAGGAGCCTCTGTCATCGAGGCGGCCCGCCGGAGCGAAGCGGTTGTCTATGTTGTGGGTCTGAATTCGCCATCCGTGCGAGCGCCAGGGTATCGGCTCGACTTCCGATCGGGCCCGCAGCCGGAAATGCCTCGGGTCCCGCTCCCAATCCTGGCCGAACCTCTGTTGCCGGCGCTTGCGGCTGAAACCGGCGGCATATTTCTGACGACCGACCGCAGTGACAGGCTTCGTGAGACGTTCGTTCAGATCGTGAACGAGTTTCGCACGCGCTACCTGCTGACGTACACGCCGCGCGGTGTGGACGTCGGAGGATGGCACCCTATCGACGTGCGATTGAAGGGACGCCGCGGCAACGTAACGGCCCGCCGCGGATACCTGAAGTGAGCGGCGATCCTACACGCCGGCGAGCTGTCGCAACACGTAAGGCAGGATTCCGCCATGCCGAAAGGCGACGAGCTCCTCCGGTGTGTCGATTCGCGCCGAAGCGCGGAACTCACGCGCGACGCCGTCTGGCGGCGTCAGGCGCACGACCACGTCGCCCCGTGGCTGCAGAACGTCGCTCATTCCGATCACGTCGTAGCATTCCTTGCCGGTGAGCTTGAACGTCGTCGCGCTCTCGCCATCCTTGAACTGCAGTGGTAGTACGCCCATGTTCACGAGATTGCTGCGATGGATTCGCTCGAAGCTCTCGGCGATGACCACTTTGACGCCCAGCAGGAGCGTCCCCTTTGCTGCCCAGTCGCGCGAGGATCCGGAGCCGTACTCTTTGCCGGCGATGACGACGAGCGGGACGCCCGCGGCCCGATAGCGGACCGACGCGTCGTAGATCGTCATCACTTCTTCCTGCGGCAAGAGCATCGTCCAGCCGCCTTCGGTGCCGGGAGCCAGCTGATTGCGCAGTCGGATGTTGGCGAACGTGCCGCGCATCATGACTTCGTGGTTGCCACGCCGCGCACCATAGGAATTGAAATCGGCGGGCGCTACTCCCTTGCTGATCAAATACCGTCCGGCCGGACTGTCGGCCGGAATCGATCCGGCGGGCGAAATGTGGTCCGTTGTGACGCTATCGCCGAGGACGGCTAGAACCCGCGCGCCGTAGATGTTCGACGGCGGTGTCGGCTCGCGCGTGAGACCTTCGAAAAATGGCGGGTTGCGAATGTAAGTCGAGTCGTCCGTCCAGTCGAACTGCTGTCCGGTTGGGACTGGCAGCGAACGCCAGCGATCGTCACCCTTGAAAACCTCGGCGTAGTTCGCCCTGAACATCTCCGACTTCACCGATCCCAGCATGGTTTCCTGGATTTCGCGCTCGGACGGCCAGATGTCTCGCAGATAGACTGCTTCACCCGCCGAATCCTTGCCGATCGGTTCGCTCGTGAGGTCGACCTGCATTTTTCCGGCTAGCGCGTAGGCTACGACGAGCGGCGGCGACGCCAGATAGTTGGCGCGCACCTGCGACTGTATTCGTCCCTCGAAATTGCGGTTGCCGCTCAGAACGGACGCCACCACCAGGTTCTTGTCTCGTACGATGCTCGACACGGGCTCCGGCAACGGACCGCTGTTGCCGATGCATGTCGTGCAGCCGTATCCCACGACGTTGAAGCCGAGCTCGGCGAGATATTCGAGAAGTCCCGACGCCTTCAGGTATTCGGTCACGACGAGTGAGCCCGGAGCGAGACTCGTTTTCACCCACGGCTTCACTTTCAAGCCGCGCTTGACCGCATTACGGGCCAGCAGCCCCGCGCCGATCATGACGCTCGGATTCGACGTGTTGGTGCAGCTCGTGATCGCCGCCACCACGACGGATCCGTGGCTCAACTCCTCCATCCCCGGCACAACGGTCTCGGCCGCTGCCACCGCTGTCGCCGCCGCCGGGCGCACGGCTGGAGCGGTGTCCTCCCCAGGTTTCTCCACGGGGGGAGCTTTCGGCTTGCGCTCCGAGAGCATCACCTCGACAGCCTGCTGGAACTTGATTTTCGCCTGACGCAGGGACACACGATCCTGGGGGCGCTTCGGACCTGCCAGGCTCGGTTCGACGGTCGAGAGATTCAGCTCGGTCGTCGTGGTGTAGGACGGATCCGCTGAAGCTGAGGTGCGGAACAGCCCCTGTTCCTTTGCGTACGCTTCAACCAGGTTCACATGTGCCTCGTCCCGGCCCGTGAGGCGCAGGTAGTCGAGCGTCATCGCGTCGATCGGGCAGATTGCTACCGTGGCACCGTATTCGGGCGACATGTTGCCGAGCGTCGCACGGTCGGCAATCGTCAGGAACTCGAGACCAGGTCCATAAAACTCGACGAACTTCCCAACGACCCCGAGCTTGCGCAATCGCTCGGTGATGGTGAGCACCAAATCGGTGGCGGTAGCGCCCTCCGGCAGGCGATCGACGAGACGGAATCCGACGACTTCCGGGATCAACATCGAGATGGGCTGGCCGAGCATCGCCGCTTCCGCCTCGATTCCGCCAACACCCCACCCGACGACTCCCAGTCCGTTCACCATCGTGGTGTGTGAGTCGGTGCCGACTAGAGTGTCCGGATACGCAAGCGTGCCACCGTCGGCGGTTTCCCTGAAGACGACTCGCGCCAGATACTCCAGGTTCACCTGATGAACGATCCCGGTATCCGGCGGCACGACGCGGAAGTTCTGAAACGCATCCTGACCCCAGCGCAGGAACGTGTAGCGCTCCTTGTTCCGGGTGAACTCGAGCGATGCGTTCAGGTCGGCGGAGTTTCGCTCGACGAAATGATCGACCTGCACCGAGTGATCGATGACGAGCTCGACCGGCTGCAGCGGGTTGACCCGGCGCGGGTCACCGCCGAGGCGGACAATGCCGTCGCGCATGGCGGCCAGGTCGACCACGGCAGGCACGCCGGTGAAGTCCTGCAGCAGGACGCGCGCCGGCGTGAAGGCGATCTCTTTCTGATCCTTGCAGGCGACATCCCACCCGGCGAGCACGCCAATATCCTCAGGATCGACAAATCGCGCGTCCTCGCGGCGCAGCAGATTCTCGAGCAGGATCTTCAGCGAAAACGGCAGGCGCGACAGCCCTGGGTATGTCTTCTCGAGGGCGGGCAGGCTGTAGAACTGGAACGACTCACCACCGACCCGCAGCGTCTCGCGCGTGCCGAACGTATTCAGGGAGGCCATCCGTTCATCATCCTTCACGGCGCAGGCAGTTTCAAGCGCCCACCAGCGTTGGACTGGCGCCCGTTCAAGCCACGCAGAAAATCGCGAGCGACGTCGGCCGGATCGCGCTTTTCCACGTCGACGGCGTAGTTCATGGCGCGCATCGCATCGACCGTCATGCGCCCTGATAGCTGGGCGAGGCCCGTACGCAGTTGCGGATGGGCGAGCAGTGCCGACCGTCTGGCGACAACTGCCGCATCGTAAGGAGGAAAGTAGCGAAGGTTGTCGCGCAGCATCATGAGATCGTAGGCGCGGATCAGACCGCTGGTCGCGTCGCCGGCAATCAGATCCACCTGCCGGTCGGCCAGCGCGCGGTAGATGAGGGATAGATCCATGGCTCGCGGCGGCGCCGCGAACCGGAGGTCGTATCGTTCAGCGAGCCCCGGGAACCCGTCCTGGCGCTGGAGAAATTCGTAGCCGAATCCCGCGCGCCAGGACCGCGCGTGCGGAACGGCCTCTTCGACTGTGGTGAGCGAGAGCCGGCGCGCCGTTTCGCCACGAACGAGGATCGCGAAGGTATTCTCAAATCCAAGCGGATCGAGCAGCGTGAGGCCAGCGTCGGCGTACTTCTCGCGGACCCTGGCCAGCACCTGCGCTGGATCGGTATTCGTGGGCTCGTGAAAGATGGCCGCGTGTGCCGTCCCCGTGTACTCGACGTAAGCGTCGATGTCGCCCGTTCGGATGGCCCGGTCGCAGATAAACGTTCCACCGAGATTGAGGCGACGCTCGACGCGGAGCCCAGCGGCTTCGACCGCCTGCGCCACGATTTCTCCCAGGACGATCTGTTCCGTGAAATTCTTCGAGCCAATCCGAACGACATCCGAGTCCCGCCCGCGGATGAGTGCCGCGCCAACGAGGACTCCCCCACCGAGCAGGAACACGAGAACGATGGCCAGCTGACTGCGCCGCACCCGATGCCCGCTCAGGCTGCGACTGACCACGCGCTCGAGCCAGGTCAATCCGCCATCAATCGCGAGCGCGAGGGCGGCGGCGGGTATCGCGCCGGCCAGAATCACCGTAGGGTCGACCATCGACAGACCGCGAAAGATGTACTCGCCGAGGCCGCCGGCACCGACGGCGGCGGCGATGGTTGCCGTGCCGACGGCAATGACCGTCGCCACTCGAATGCCGGCGACGATCGACGGCAGAGCCAACGGCAATTCCACTTGCCGCAGCAGCTGCATGGGCGTCATGCCGAGGGCCGTGCCGGCCTCGACCAGCGAGCGATCGACCGAGGTCAGACCGGCCGCCGTCGTGCGAATGATTGGAAGCAGCGCATACACGATCAGCACGACGATCGCGAGGCGGGCTCCGAGACCGCCGATGAACGGCAGCGGCAGCAGGAAGCCGAACATGGCCAGGCTGGGGATGGTCTGCGCGGCGTTGGCGACCCAGACAATAGGAGCACCTGTCCGCGGGCGGCGTGCGGCGAGGATGCCGAGCGGTACGCCGAAAGCGGTTGCCACCAGGGTGGCGATGCCGACCAGGATGACGTGCTGACCGAACAGAGAGGCGAATTCGGCGGCGTGCGACTGCCAGAATCGCAGCAGCGTCACAGACGGGCACTCTCGAGCGCCGCGCTCGCTTCGATCAGGGGATCGAGCAGCGGCTTGACGCGTGGATCCTCGGAGCGCGCGATCGCGCGCGGCTCATCGAGCGCGGCCAGCTCGCCATCGGCGAGAACGCCGATACGCGATGCCAGCGTGAAGGCTTCACCCATATCGTGCGTGACGAGCACGATCGTCTTGCGGACTTCCTGTTGAATGCGCTGCAGCTCACGGTGCAGCTCGGCGCGGGTGACCGGATCGAGCGCCCCGAACGGTTCGTCCATCAACAGGATCGACGGATCGGCGGCCAGCGCTCGCGCCACTCCCACCCGCTGTTTTTGACCGCCGGAGAGCTCGGCAGGTGATCGCTGTGCGAACTCATCGGACGACAAACCGACAAGCGCCAGCATCTCAGCCACGCGAGCCTTGACCCGTTCGTCCTCCCAACCGGCAAGCCGCGGAACGAGGGCGATGTTGTCGGCGATCGACAGGTGTGGGAACAGGCCGACATCCTGCAGCACATAGCCGATGCCACGCCTCAGCGCGAACGGATTCCATTCAATCGTGGTTCGGCCATCGACGACGACCTGACCGGCGTCGGGCAGCAGCATACGGTTGATGAGCTTGAGGATCGTGCTCTTGCCCGCGCCACTTCGTCCGACGAGCACCACCGTTTCGCCGGCGGTCACCGAAAAAGACACATCGTGCAGGACGCGCTGAGCGCCGCGGGCGAACGAGACGTGCGCGAACTCCACCGCAGGTTTCGTTCCGACGCTGCTCGTTCGCTCGGAAATCACCGATGGCCACCCGATGCAGGCACGGCTCGACTGTATCTCAGCGGCACGCAGCTTGCCACTTACGGCGACTGAGCCGGAGCCAGCCGCGCCGTAGCTTTAGCGGAGGCGGGGGCGCCTGCGGCCCGAGCGAGGCGCGAAGTCGCCGAGCCAGAGCGCTTGGAGGTGCCCGCCTCCGCTGGTCGCGGAACAGGTCGGGCGACCAGCTACGGCGAGGTCTCGCCGAAGCGCGCATAGCTTGTCGGCGCGCGGAGGCGGAGGGCCCCAAGCGCACTGAGTAAAGCCTACGGGAGGGTCGTAGATCATGACCGATAGGAATGACGCGGCAGCAGAGGACAAGGCGAACGGAGATCGTTGGACGTCCGATTCCGAAACCGTAGAACGTGCCGAGCGCAATCAGGCGCCGGACGAGGAGGTCGTTCGTCGCGGCGGCGATCAGCGTAACTACACGCCTCGCCGTTACGAGCAGCCGACCGAAGACGATCCGGTGATGCCGACGGCGGATTCGAGTCTGGATCCGAAAGTCTGAGCTGGAGATTCGCTCAGAACAGGTAAATGAGACTCCCTGAGGCGATCGGCAGCGTGCGCGACGTTTCGCGAAAGTCGAACCCGCCACTGGTCAGCGAAAATCCGGCCTGTCCGCGCAGACCAAATCTTCGCCGTCCCGTGCCGAGCCAGTACTTGACGCCGCCGAGCGCGTGGAACTCGCCCCCGGTTTCGATCAATGCATTCCCTTCGTGCAAATCGCGGACATATCCGCCCCCACCAGCGATGAAGGGCACGATACGGTGTGCGGACGTGAGACGACGAAAATGCCAGATCACCGATGCCGTGATCACATAGCGGCTCAGAGTTTCCTCCGCCGATACGGGCGGGGCGTTCTCCACGTCATCGGCGAGGCGGTAGGTCAAGACCGGCTGCGAGTAGCGCAGGCCAGCCTCGACGGCGATGGCGGTTGACAGGTAGAACGCCAAGGACGCACCGATACCCGCACCGTTCTTGATTTCGCCTTCGGTCGAGAACAGATCGAATCCACCAGATGATTCGCCGTTGCTTGTGAGCTCGGCGGTGGATGCCGGCCCCGTGATGCTGCCGGCCCAGGTCACGCCGCCGCCCACTTCCCAGGATCCTGCTGCCGATCGATCCCCTGCCGCGACTACCTGCGCTGAAGCCTCACCCGCCATCAGGAAAACAGCAACGAGTGCGCTCGTGGCGAGACGCCGCATCACTTGGGCGTCACCTTGATCTCCACATCTCCGGCTCCACCCCCGAGCGGCACAACCACCACGCGATCGTGGAAGCGGACGCCGAAGTTCAAATCGACGTTGCTCGAATTGTCGAAGAAGCTTTCGATGTCGCCGTCATCGAGCGGCTCGGCGCGCAAGACGTACGTCCCCGATTCGAGACCCGCAATCGTGAACGCCCCATCGTTGTTGAGCGAAAAACCACCAACCAGAGCTCCGGTTGACGGGTTGAAGGCGATGATGTGGGCACCGAACACGCCGGCGCCGTTCTTGGTGACTTTCCCCGAGATGCTGCCGAGACGGCGCGATCCTGCCCCGGTTCGCGGGTAGATGTCGCTGATACCGGCGATGTCATCCGCTCTGAGCACGCGATCGGCGATGCTTCCAGCGCTGAAGGCGATCGGAAACATGACCGACTCGGCGCCGAGCACGCGTCGGCCGCCCGTCCGGATCTCGGATTCGCCGAGCGCCGAGTGCCCGAGCCCGTGCAGGTGGCCGACCTCATGGAGGGCGATCGATTCCACATCGAAGCGCCCCGACTCCCCGCCCGTCGCCGTCGACCACTGAAAAGCCGTGTTGAAGAAAATGTCCGACTCGACGATCTCGCCGCTCGTCACGTCGACCAGGAACGTCGTCGCGGCGAGCGTTCGGTCGAGGTCGGGACGGTTCTGATAGCCGATGACGACCATCCCATCGTCGGAGAACGGTCGCGCCTGAGTGAATCCGACGAATTGCGACGTGGTGTTTGCCGTCTCGACCGCATTCCAGGTTCCGAACGCCCGCGTCACGGCGCGCTGGAACTCGGCGGCAGAGACACCGGCGGTGCCGATATCCGTCACGTGGTAGCGAATCGGCAGGCGTTCCCATTTCAGCGTCACGGTTCGGCTTTGAACGCGTGAGCCGAGCTTCAAATACGCCGCCACGGGACCGGAGGCCGCCAGGATCAACCCGGTAATGACGAGAACGGCGATCGACGGCGCACGGTTGCTCATCGGGCGCCCAGCTCCGCGATGACCGACATGACGTGCGCGCCGAACGCTTCGAGCGGCATCGGCTGTCGCGCGGCGCTGCCTCGCACCACGACTTCGGGTGATTCACCGCGCGCCATGAGCGGCGGCAACACCAGGCGCCGCTGGCTGCGTTCCTCTCGCTGCACACGGAACACGCCCTGGTTCAAGCCGAACACTCGCGGTATTTGGTCTTCTCGCTGCGTGAGAAACAAGACCGCCTCGTCACCGCTCTCGAAGACCGGCGCGCCGACCATGACGCTGCGGTAACGGCCGATCTGTCCGCCGGGCACGCGAAACGTCAACGTTTCGCCCGGACCGCCTTTCAGATACGTCCCCACGTCGAACGTCACGACCGTCTCGATCCGCTTGCGATCGTCGCTCAGTTCCGGCACGGCATCGACCACGCGGCCGTAGGCGATGATCTGAGAGTTCCCCACGATCTCGCGAAACTCCGCCGGCAACAGCGTCGTCGCGCGCAGCGCAGAGACCGCGATCGCAGCGATCGCGACCAGCGTGAAACAGACCGTGGAAAATGGACGCATGGCAGCAGTCTAACTCACCGTCCCGCGACCCGCCCGGCGACGTCGAGCACCTCGCGGGCGGCACGTGCGCTCGCCCCGGGATCGCCGAGCCGGCGGCGCACCTCGCGCAACTCCGTTTTCATCTTTTCGGCTCGACTCGTGTTCGTCAGGATGTCCAGCGCTTCGGTCGCAACCGCTTCCGCCGTGAACCGGTCCTGGATCAGTTCCGGGACGACGCGGTGGCCGGCGACGAGGTTGGCCATCGCATATGTATCCACTCGAACGAACGGTTTTCCGAGGCGGTACGTCAGCGGCGTCAGTCGATAGACCACGACCATCGGACATTCATGAATGGCCGCCTGCACCGTGACCGTGCCAGAAGCCACCAGCGCGATGTCCGCGCCCGCCAGCACGTCGTCTGTCATTCCTTCGACAACACGCGGTGGCGACCCTCCCAATCGTCTTACCGGTTCGAAGAGCTCATCGGCCAGATGCGGTGCGCGCGCGATGACGAACCCGGCCGACGGGAGCCGAGCGCGGATGAGCGTGGCTGCCTCGATCAGCGTCGGCAGGATCTGAGTCACTTCGTTGGCACGACTCCCCGGCAGCAGAGCGACCAGCGTTTCGCCGTGGCCCGCGCCGAACTGCTCGCGCAGAACGCTCCGCGGCCGTGGCGCCGGAAGTTCATCGAGCAGGGGATGGCCCACCCACGTCGCGCTGACTCCGGCTTGCCGGTAAATCTCCTCTTCGAACGGAAAGATCACCAGCACCCGATCCGCAATCCGCTTCATCGTCTTCATGCGGCCGGGGCGCCAGGCCCAGAGCTGGGGGCTGATGTAGTAGACGACCGGCACGCCGAGACGGCGTACCGCCTGTGCCAGACGGAAGTTGAAGTCTGGAAAATCGATGGCGACGAAAACGTCAGGACGGTTGGCGCGCGCCTCCGCGACGAGCCGCCGATACGTGGCGAACGTCTTGGGGAGGAGGCGTGCGACCTCCACGAGCCCGGTTACCGACAATCCGCTGAAATCATCGGTGAGATTGGCACCCGCCGCGCGCAGGCGCTCGCCACCGAAGCCGGTGACGGTCGTGCCGGGCGCGAGTCGGTACAGTTCCCTGGTGAGAGACGCGGCGTAGAGATCGCCCGACGGCTCGCCGCAGGACACCATCACGCGCAACGGCTGCGGCTCCTGGTTCAGCTTGGCTTCGTGAAGAGCTCGGGGTCCAGTGTGGGATTGAACTCGATCTTGCTGACCACGCGCTCCATCAGCGGCGTGCCGTTCCGTCGCACTTCTGCTTTGAACGCGACACGGACGCCATCCACCACGCGGTAGTCGGAGTAGCGCTCTTCCATCGTCGCCGCTTCCATGTCGTACCGCTGGCGCAGAACGACGAGCGTGTCGGGATCGATCACCAGGCTGACCGGTCGCATCCCCGCCCCTTCCACGAACAGGACCGTCAGCTTGCGATCGCCTTCGATCTCATCGGCGGCGCGGGTGGCGCCCACTTTGCCTTCAACGAGGCCGAGCAGGAGTGGGATCATGTCCCGCTGCACGTGCGATCGGATTTCCATGGCGTATTGCGGCGGCGCTTCGCGCGCACCGCGATCGTCGGCGACCCAGTACTGTCCGGCGTTGAAGGCCTGTATGAGCTTCCCCGTCGGCAACTGTGCGTCGACGCGAAATCCGCCCGGATACCGTATCGACGTCGTCGTCGGAATGTCGACGCGGCCGGCCGGGGTCTCGAGGATCGTCGTCGTGGAAATCGCACGGACCGTCCGTATCGATCGCAGCGTGGTCAGTGACCCCTTCGCTGTCACCATCTTTTCGATCAGCGCGCGGACATCCTCGCTCGTCGACGGGAGGCGATAGCCGTCCTTCGCCGGCCGACCGGGAGCCTGCGGGCGCATCGGATCGAGCGGAATCTGCGCCTGCACGCGGTAGCCGATGCGCTCGATGCGTCCGGGTGTGCTTCGGGCATGCCGTCGCAAATCCGCGGACGTCAGATCGAGCTCGTTGACGGAAATCCGCTCGAACTGGTCGAACCCGACGCCCGCGAGCTGCTTCGCGAACGAATTCGCATCGCCGACGAGGACGATCGACAGCCGATCCGGATGGAGGTAGGTTTTGGCGACGCGCTGGATATCGTCGACGGTAATCGCGTTGACCCGCTCGCGGAACGTCTGCAGCTCCTCCAGATCCAGTCCGTAGAACACGGCGTTGAGGATCTGCAGGGCAATCGCACTTGGCGTCTCGATGGTGAGCGGGAAGCTGCCGGTCAGGTAGGCCTGCGCATCGGCGAGCTCCCGCTCGCTGACGCGCTGGCGCTGCAGTCGCCACATCTCGTCGACGATCAGCCGCAGCGCTTCACCCGTGGACTCCGACCGCGTATCGGTCTCCGCGACGATATCGCCACCGTCCTTCAGTGCATTGGTATCCGCGGACGCACCGTAGGTGAGCCCGCGCTCGGACCGCAGCACGCGGTGCAGCCTGTTGCCCCCTTCCCCGCCGAGGATCTTGATCGCCAGATCGAGCGCCAGATAGTCGGGGTGCTTGCGCGGCAGTCCGGTGTGGCCGACGCGAATCTCCGTCTGCACGGCACCCGGTCGATCGATGACGACGAGGCGTCTCGTCGGCGGCGGCAGCTCGAGCGCCTTGACCGCGTTGCTGTCGGACTTCCCCCACTTCCCGAACGCTCGTTCCGCGCCAGCAAAAGCTTCCTCGGCCGACACGTCGCCGACGATGGCCAGGATGGCGTTGTTCGGTCCGAACCAGTTCTTGTGGAAGCCGACGAGATCCTGACGGGTGATCGCGGCCAGCGACTGCGGCGTGCCTGCGTCAGGTCGGCCATAGGGGTGGAAGCCGTAGACGAGCCGGTCGAACACGACTCCCGCGAGGTACTCCGGGTCGTCGTAGCTGACCTTCAGTCCGGACAGCATCTGGTGCCGCTGTCGCTCAACCTCCTCGGCAGCGAACGCAGGATTGCGCGCAATATCGGACACGAGATCCAGCGCGAGATTGAGACTGTCCTTCATCACGATGGACTGGATGAAGGAAAGATCAGTGCCGGACCCGGATCCGACCACGCCGCCGATCGAATCGATCGTCGTCGCAATCTGTTCGGCGCTGCGTGTCGTTGTGCCCTGGTCCAGGACGGCGGCCGTGAGAGCGGCGACACCGGGCTTGTCGTCCGGATCGAGCGCGCCGCCGGCGCGAATCAGCAGGCGCAGGCTGACGGCGGGCTGCTCGTGGTGCGACACCGCGATGACCTGCAGACCGTTGCCGAGCGTACGCGTCGAGTACGGCGGAAATCTCGTCTCGCGGGCGCCCAGCGGTCGCGGCGGACGCTCGGAAGGCCACTCGCGGGCCTGGGCCCAGACGGGCACGCTCTGTCCCAGCGTCAACAGCACAACCGTCGCGGCCGCCATGCTCTGGAACATCTTCCTCATCGGGGCGACGCTCCGCCTGACTCACCCTTCGGCATGATCGTCAGCACCAGCCGGTTCTCCGGCTTGAAATACGTCTGCGCCACGCGCTGGACGTCTTTGGGTGTCATGTTCTGGAAGATGTCGAACTCGCCGTCGGCGGTTTTGATGTCGCTGTGAATCACCGCCGCGTGACCGAGCACAGAGGCCTTGTCCTTGTTGGACTCGCGCTGGAGGATGTAGTCGCGGGCGAACTGATTCTTCGCCTGCTGCAGCTCCGCATCCGAGATCGGCTCGTTCCTCAGACGATCGAGCTCGGCGATGAGCGCCGTCGTGGCCTCTTCCGTCGTGTGACCGGGTTGCACGATAGCCACGGCAAAGAACAGGTTCGGATCTTCGATGATGTTGCCGCCGCCGAAGGCCGCCAGCGCAATCTGTTTTTCGTAGACCAGCTTCTTATAGATCCTCGAGCTCTGGCCGTCCGAGAGCACCTTCGACGCGATGTGCAGCGGATACGAGTCAGGGTGGCCGTCAAAGGTGATGTGATGCGCAACAGCCACCGCCGGCAGCGGCCAGGCCTCTTCCAGGCGCACGCGGCGCTCCTTCGTTTGCGGCGGCTCCTTCGGAATGTCGCGCGGCACCGGACGCGAGGCTTTCGGCACGCGGCCGAGATATTGAGTGACGAGCGAGGTCGCTTCTTTGGTCTCGAAATCCCCGACGAGCACGAGCGTGGCATTCGCCGGCACGTAATACGTCTGAAAAAAATCCCTCACGTCGTCGACCGACGCCGCTTCGAGATCGTTCATGCTACCGATGGTTGGATGCTTGTATGGATGTACGGAAAACGCCTGGTTGTAAATGATTTCGTTCAGGCGGCCGTACGGCTGGTTCTCGACCCGCATCCGCCGCTCTTCCTTGACGACCTCGCGCTCGGTCTTGAAGATCTTCTCGTCAATCCTGAGTGAAGCCATCCGGTCCGCCTCGAGCCAGAGCACGAGCGGCAGATACTGCGACGGAAACGTCTGCCAGAAAACAGTCGCGTCTTCTGTCGTGTAGGCGTTGCTCTGCCCGCCGACGCTCGAGATCCACGACGGGTGGCCTTCCGGTTCGACGTTTTTCGAGCCCTTGAACATCATGTGCTCGAACAAATGGGCAAACCCGGTCCGACCCGCACGTTCGTTCTTCGATCCGACGTGGTACCAGATTTCCGCGTGCACGATCGGCGTTGAATGGTCTTCGAGAAATACGACCTGCAACCCGTTCGGCAGCGTGGTCATCGTGTAATCGAGCTTCGGCGGACGCGCCGCGGCCCTTGCGCCTGGGTCGATTCCCATCAGCGCCAATGCCGCGGCGGCCGCACAGGTCAGCCGCCGGATATGGTGATTCATGTGCGATCGATTATGGCACGGGAGCCCCGGAAGTTCCGCGTGTCCCGCTATTTACGCTCGAGTTCCGCCAGCCGCCGTCCCAGGTCCGCCAGCTGCTTTCGCAGCTGCGGCAGCTTGCGAAAAACGGCCGATGCCTTCAGCCACTCGCGATTGGGAATCGCCGGATAGCCGGAAATGAAGGAGCCTGGTTCGACCGAATTCGGGATCCCGGTCTGGGCCGTGGCAATCGTGCCTTTCCCAATCCTCACGTGTCCCGACACGCCCACCTGGCCGGCCAGCGTGACGTCATCTTCAACGACCGTACTGCCGGCAATCCCCACCTGACCCGCGAGGAGCACGCGGCGGCCAATCGTGACGCCGTGGGCCACCTGGACCAGGTTATCGATCTTGGTACCGGCGCCGATTCGCGTTTCGCCCACGGCGGGGCGATCGATTGCACTATTGGCGCCGATTTCGACGTCGTCCTCAATCACCACCCCGCCAACCTGCGGAATTTTCTCGTGCGATCCGTCGGCCCGGCGGGCAAAGCCGAATCCATCGCTGCCGATGACGACGCCGTTCTGGATGATGACCCGGTTGCCGATATGGACACGCTCCCGGAGCGAGACACCGGCATGAATGACGCAGTCCTCGCCCACCTCGACGCCCCGGTCAATCGTCACGTTGGGGTGAACAACGGTACGAGCGCCGATACGCGCGCCTTCACCGACGACCGCGAGAGGTCCAATCGACGCGTCGGGGGCGATGACCGCACCATCGGCCACATACGCACGAGGGTGGACTCCCGGGGCGGGTCGCACATCAGCGGCAAACAGCCGGACGGCTTGGGCAAACGTCACGTACGGCTCACTCGTGCGCAGCATCGCACACGGCGCTGTCTCCGAGCCGTTCCCGATGATGACGGCCGACGCGCGTGTCGTGCGCAGTTCAGCCACATATTTAGGGTTGGCAAAAAACGTCACGTCGCCGGGCCCGGCATCCTCGATGGCGGCCACCCGGCTGATCTCGATGGTGCCGTCGCCCTCCAGCGCGCAACCGAGCCGCTCGGCAAGTACCTGCAGCTTCAACGAAGGTGAGTATACGTGGTCTCCACGAGAGGTTCTTCAGGACGGGTTCTTTACCATTGGGGGTCCGCGGCCCGTTCGAAGAATGACGCCAGGTGCTCCAGGTGGAGGCGGTGTGCGATGTCGCGCACCTGCGGCTCGCGTGCTTCGGGACGAAGCTCCAGCGCCCGGCGCAGTTCGACCAGCGGAGCGCTGGGTTCGTGACGCCAGGCCATGCCCTTCAGGCCCTGACGGGCGCCGCGCAGCGACAGAAAGTGCCCGACCATGCGAAACGCGAAGTAGTACGCGAGCACGTTCGGACCGGGCACGAGCATGAGCAGGCCGGATGCGACGAAGCCCACGGAGTCGACGGCGAGCCACGTCCGGTGCTTGTCGAAGTCACGGTTGAGCTGTAAGCGCAATGTCTCAGCGGCGGTCGATTCGCTGATGTCGTCAGGATAGAAAAGCGTGCCTTCGTCCTGCCGCCGCAGGTGCCACAGCAGTCGCTGTTCCGCGATGCTCTCCGCAACCCAGCGCAGCAAGCGCGCCTTCATGCGCGAGGTCCACGTGCTGGCTACTTGACGCCGCCCGAGCCGGCGCTCGCGCTCGGCTTCGGCAATCATCTCGCGGAATCGGTGCACCATCCGTCGGAAGAAGCCGCGAGGAAGCTCGGCGTCCGGCGCAACCGGTTCGTCGGGCACCTCACAATAGAGCTCGTAGCGCTGCGCAGAGACCGGAACGAGAAAAACCTCCATACCTCTTCTTACGATAGCACTCGCGCAGAACCCCTCCGTCTACCGTGGAGAACCTACCGTGGAGAACCTTCGTGGAGAACCTTTCGTGGAGAACCTTTCGTGGAGAACCTTTCGTGAAGAACCCTTCGTGTAGAACCCTTCGTGAAAAGGTAATATCCGCGAGATGCGTGCGGCGTTCCTGTTGGCCTTCGGTATTTCCGGCATCGTTGCCGCGCAGGCCCCCTCCGGCATGCTGACGGTCGAACTCCGTCTGTTCCTCGCCACCGAGGAGGTCAGCGGCGAAACGCGCGTGACCCTGCATCGTGCGGGCGAGCGCACCGCGGCGATCGCGCCGGCGCCGGGCCACGAGGGCCGGCACGTTTTCTCCGTTCCCGCCGGCATCTACGATGCGCAGGCGGTCAGGGAACGGGACGGCCGGGTGCTCAATATCCGATGGGCGGAGCGGCTGATCATCATGCCGTATCCGGACGAAGGCGGGCGACACCTCGAAGTCGTGAACTTTACGAATGGGTACGGGGCACTGCAGGTGAAAACGACTCAGCCCGGACAACTGCCCGAGCTGGCGATTTTCTCTGCCGGAGAGCGGACGCGCGCGGCCGGCGCACCGGTTCCCAACCGGCACAATGAGGACTACCTCCTCTTCGTGCTGCCGGCGGCACGTTATGACGTCCAGATCAAAGGCGGCACGCGCCCGACCTGGCACACCGACCTCGAGGTCCCGCTCGATCGCACCCGGCTGTGGTTGATTCCGTAATCCGAACTCGCGTCCCACTCACCCATCGGAGCCCAGGACTACGAGCCTATGACGCCAAATCTCTCGGACCTTGAGCTGATTCAGCGCCTGCTGACCGCTGCCTTTCTCGGCAGCATCCTCGGATTCGAGCGCGAACTTCGTCACAAGAGCGCCGGCCTGCGCACGAATATCCTCATTGCCATCGGCTCGGCGCTTTTCACGCTGATGTCGTACGAGATCGCGGCGGAGACGGTGGGAGCGGACCCCGGGCGCCTCGCTGCGCAGATCGTGACCGGTATCGGATTCCTGGGCGCCGGTGCGATCATGCGCACCAACGCCGGCGTGCAAGGGCTTACGACGGCGGCGACGGTGTGGGTCAATGCCGCTGTCGGCGTGGCGGCTGGCGGCGGTGAATATCACCTGGCCTACATCGCGACGGCAATCACCGTGGCGGTGCTGCTGGTCCTGCAGCCGCTCGAAACGATGATCGATCGCCGCTTCGGCAAGGGGAGGCCCGAAGAGGCGGTCGCCGAGCCGGATGGAAATCAACAGAGCTAGCGACGCACTTTGCGCGGCTCCCGTTTCTCCTCGACGGGAAGCGGAATACGGCCGCCCTCGATCCAGGCCGATGTAATGATCGACACGGTTCCGGCGATCGAATCGGCGAGCCGCCGCTCCAGGATCGGTTGCATCCTCGCCAAAAATTTCTCGAAGTACGCGTCGTCGTAGACGTCGCGCCCCTGCAAGGCCGCCTTGTCCGCTTCGAGCACGCGGGCGACGTGGGGATAGCTGGCCACCAGCGATTCGAAGATGAAATCGCGTGGATTGGCGATCTTGACGGATGGCGCCGGCGTCACCTTCAGCCGCTGGCGATAGCGCACGAAGAGCTCCGTCTCCCAGCGCGAATGGATGCCCCACTGGCCGGTCAGCTGCCCATCGTAGTTGAGCGCCGAATGGAGCGGGACCTGCGCGTCCGACACGTAGTGACCAATCACCGACGCAAAGAACTTGATGTTGTCCCGCGAGTAGGGCGCTGCCAGCGTGAAGGCTTCGGTCAGCTTCCGATAGATCTCTTCCACCCGCCATGGCAGCGTGCCGTTCTTCTCGACGAAGTCCCTGCCGTAACGCCGCACGGCGTCGTCGTAGTTGCGCGGCATGGCGCTGAAGGGATAGGGACCGTACGCATCCATGTCGAGGAAATGCCGCGGTGGCTCCTGTTCCCAGCCGGCGGTGCGCCAGAGATCGGGATCGATCGCGTGTTCGACGATGGTGGTTTGAAATTTTTCGAAGAACGGGCGGATCTCGGCCGGCAGGAGCGGAATGGTCCTGGCCAGAATGTACTTGTGAACCTCGAAGCCCCAGGCCTCGGCCGGAGCCGGTGTGAGCAGGCAGGCGGCGGCGACCGCAACGATCCACGTGCGCATGACGCCAACTATATCGCCCGCATCAACTTTCTCAGCGTGCGCAGGTTGCGCGCGTCCCACGGATCGACGTCGGCTCGACGCCGGCTGTCGGCGGTGTCGAGCTTTGGCGTCTCGAGCAGCATCGGCAATCTGGCGAACCGGCGATCGTTCAGCAGACGACGGAACGGGTCGAGGCCGAGGCAGCCCTTTCCGATATGTTCATGGCGATCGACGCGGCTGCCGCAGGGCTTCTTCGAGTCGTTGAGGTGAAACACTTTGATCCGCTCGATACCGACCAGGCGATCGAACTCGCGGAACGTGGTCCGGTAGCCGACTTCGGAGCACAGGTTATAGCCGGACGCCAGAAGGTGGCAGGTATCGAGGCAGACGCCGACGGCTGGCGTGCCGTCGAGCCTATCGATAATCGAGGCGAGGTGCTCGAACCGATGACCGAGGTTGGTTCCCTGCCCAGCCGTATGTTCGAGCAGGATCATGGCGGCGCCGGCGGGACGGTCGCGAAGCAGTTGCCGCAAGCCGTCAGCAATCAGCTGCAGCCCCTGCTCCTCGCTGCCGCTGGTGTACGAGCCCGGGTGCATGACGAGACCGTCGAGTCCGAGCCGGTCGGCGCGATCGAGCTCCTCGCGAAGCGCGTCGAGCGACTGCTGGCGCAGCAGCGGCGACGCGGCAGCAATGTTGATGAGATAACTGTTGTGCGCGAACACCGGGCGGATGCCAGTGTCGGCCACACGTCGGCGGAAGAGCGTGACTTCGTCTTCGGGAAGTGGACGCGCGCGCCACTGGCCGACAGACTTGGTGAAGATCTGCAGCGCCTCGCAGCGGGAGGCGACCGCGCGGTCGACCGCGCGCGGCAATCCGCCGGCGATCGAGAGATGAGCGCCGAGCCGCGGCATCAGTCGCCGAAGACCTCCGCGGCAAATCGGTAGACATCCGCACCGTGCTGCCAGGCGTCGGCCGCGAGACCGGCCTTGACGCACGTCTGACGGAGAAACTGCGCCGGCGTCCAACCCCACTCGGTGGCCACCTGCGGCAGGAGCAGACCGCGGCGCGCGCCTTGTTCGACAACGAGGCCATGGACTCCAACGTGAACGCATCCGGTGCAGCGTCGATGCGCTCGAGAGGACCGAGAACGGAAACCTCGAGCTGCAGCTCCGGCAACTCGTCGGCAGACACCGCCGCGAAGCGTGGATCCTCGCTCGCCGAGTTCGCGGCGCAGCGAACGACTTCCTCGGCCAGGCGGCAGCCGTCTTCCAGGGTGCCCAGGCAGCCGCGCAGCTCTCCGTGATGCTTGATCGTGACGAAGACTCCCGACACTTCAGGCATGGTGGCGCTGTCGACGCTGAGGGCCGGCTGGCCCAACACCCGGGCCGTCACCGACGTACGCGCCAGCGACAGGAGCGAGGCTTTCTGATCGGCGCTCAACATCAGTTGAAGCTACCCACGGCAGCCGCCATATAACCGACGACGCCGCTGAAGTCGCCCGAGATCTCGCCCGAGTGTCCGTAGCGCAGAACGCGCGCGGCGGATGCGCCGAGCGCCCGCGCCGCGAGCAGCACCGAGATGGCGGGGCCGCCGCCGCACGCGACGTAGCGTCCACGCTCATCGCTGGGATACTGCTCGAAGAGATCGAGGAACGAGTCGGGATCGAATGCCGCAACCACCTGCTGCACACGCGCGTCCAGGGAAGAGGCGGTGGCCGCGTCGAAGAAATGCGACAGATCGGTACTGCCGATTATGAGCGCCCGCCGGCCTCTCAACGCCGAAGCGAGGGCCTCCGCCAGCGCGGTGATCGTCGCGCGTTCCTGATATCCCATCAGCAACGGCACGATGGGCACGTCGGGCAAGACATGTTTGAGAAACGGGAGCTGCATTTCGAGCGAATGCTCGCGCCGGTGCGCGGACGCCAACGATTGCACGAGCGGCGAGGCCGCCGCTATCGCCTGCGCGGCCTCTCGATCGATCACCGCCGGACCGAGCGGCGTCTCGAATGCGCCTTCTGGATAGAGGGCGACGCCGTCGAAGGCCACGTAGTGCGATGGCCCGACGAGAACGGCCACGTCGTAGTCACCTCTGCTCGCCGCCTTGTAGGCGTGAGCGCCGACCGGACCGGAAAACATCAGTCCGGCATGGGGCGCGATCAGCGCCGTGACACTCTCGAGCGGAGCATCGGGAACGGCGTCGAGGTACGCCTGGACATCGCGCCTGAGCGCACCGGCGCTGCCCGGATACCAGGTGCCCGCGACCGCGGCTGGCCGGGTGCTCATGACGCCTCCTTCTGATAGCATCGACCGACATGCCGGCCCGATTCACCCCCGATGATGTGGACCGCATCGCCGAGCTCGCGCGCCTGGCGCTGGCAAGCGAGGAGCGCGCGCTGTTCACGCGCCAGCTGGCGGACATCCTCGCCTACGCGGAACAAGTGCAGGATGTGAATACGAGCGGCATCCCGCCGACGTCGCATGCGTGCGCCAGCGCCGAATCGCTGCGTGATGATATGGAGCGCCCGTGTCTCTCCCCGGATGAAGCGCTCGCCGCGGCGCCAGATGCCGATCGCGTCGCCGGCCTGTTCAAGGTACCACGGGTCCTGGGCGGATGATGCTCCCGCAGACCGCCAGCGAAATCCGACGCGCTGTCGCCGCCGGTCGAGCTTCGGCCGCCGACGTCTGCGAAGCTGCCCTCGAGCGCATCCGCGCTCTCGACGGACAGATCGGCGCCTTCCGCACGGTAGATGCCGACCGCGCGCGGAGCCGCGCCGCGGAACTCGACCGCCGCCGCTCGGAGCTGTCCGCCCTGCCGCTCCTCGGCGTGCCCGTCGCCGTCAAGGACAATATCTGCACGCGCGCGCTGCGCACGACGGCGAGCTCGCGCATTCTCGAATCCTACGTGCCGGCCTATGACGCCGCGGTCATCGAGCGCCTCGAGGCCGCCGGAGCGGTCATCGTCGGAAAGACCAACTGCGACGAGTTCGCCATGGGATCGTCGACCGAGAACTCCGCCTACGGGCCGACGCGGAATCCGTGGAAGTTGGACCGCATACCCGGTGGCTCGAGCGGCGGTTCGGCAGCGGCGGTGGCCGCGCGCATGGTGCCGCTGGCGCTCGGTTCCGACACCGGCGGCTCAATCCGCCAGCCGGCAGCGCTCTGCGGCGTCGTCGGTCTCAAGCCGACCTACGGCCGTGTGTCGCGTTATGGTCTGCTGGCGTTTGCCTCGTCGCTCGATCAGATCGGTCCCCTTGCGACGACGGTCGAAGACGCGGCGCTGGCGCTGTCGGTCATCGCCGGACACGATTCGAGAGACGCGACGGCGTCGCGCGCGCCAGTACCGGAGTTCAGCACGGAAACGTCAGGCGACTCGCTGAAGGGCGTTCGCGTCGGCATACCCCGCGACGTCGTCGGCGAAGGCATCGAAGCGGGTGTGCGCGCGGCGTTCGACCAGGCGATCGCCGCGCTCGCCGAGCGCGGCGCCACGCTCGTCGACATCGAGCTGCCACACAGCCGTCACGCGATCCCGGTCTATTACCTCATCGCCACCGCTGAAGCGAGCTCGAACCTGGCCAGGTACGACGGCGTGCGCTACGGCATGCGTGCTCCCGGCGACACGCTCATCGCCATGTACGAGAAGACCCGCGGCTCGGGGTTCGGCGCCGAAGTCAAACGCCGCATCATGCTGGGCACTTACGTGCTGAGCGCGGGCTACTACGACGCGTACTACCTGAAAGCACAGCAGGTACGAACGCTGATCAACGGCGATTATGAGGCGGCCTTCGAGCGCGTCGAACTGGTCGCGATGCCGACGAGCCCCACGGCTGCCTTTCCGATTGGCGAGCGCACGGCCGATCCGGTGCAGATGTATCTCGCCGATGTCTTCACCGTCGGCGCCAACCTGGCGGGTCTGCCGGCCATCAGCGTACCGTGCGGTTTTACCGCGGAGGGCCTGCCAGTAGGTCTGCAGCTCACTGCTCGCCGGATGGACGAACCGACCGCGCTTCGTGCGGCGGCTGCCTACGAACAGATCACATCGTGGAATAAGGAAATACCCGAGCTGGCGAAGCAGTAACGAGGGTCCCGTGAGAGAACCCCTCGTGCCCATCACTTCGGCAATGCGCCCTTCCAGGCCTCGTACGTGCGCATGTCGAACTCTGTCGCGCGGAGAGGTGTCACGGCGGCGTAGCCGTGCTCCAGCGCCCAGACGTCCGTTCCCTCGACGTCACCGGTCGGCTCGTTCCATACGCTCCAGAAATACCGGCGTCCACGCGGCGATTGCTGTTCGTCGAACCGTTCGACGCCGGTCAAAGCGCTCTGTCGCGTCAGTTGTATGCCTTTGATCGCCGAGGCCGCGCCGGCCGGGATGTTGACGTTGAGAAACACACCACGCTCGAGACCGGTCTTGCGGGTCATCTCCACGACTTGACGCACGATCTGCGCGGCCGGGCCGTAGTTGGTTTCGTCCGCCGATAGCGACGCGGCGATCGCCGGCAGGCCGGAAAGCGCCGCCTCGCGCGCGGCGCCGACGGTCCCTGACACATACGCGACGGCGCCGAGATTCCAGCCACGGTTGATCCCCGACACCACGAGATCTGGTTTGAACTTCAGCAACACGCCGAGCGCGACCTTGACGCAGGTTGCCGGCGTGCCGGCGACTGAGGTCGCCTGCAGATCGCCGGGGAGCTTCACGGAATCGACGTAGATCGGATCCTCGATGGTGATCGAGTGCCCTTTCCCGCTCTGGTTGGTGGCCGGCGCGACAATCGTGACTTCCCCGACCGACTGCAGCGCCTGCGCCACCGCCAGTATTCCCGGCGCATGCACACCGTCGTCATTGCTAATCAGAATGCGGAAAGGCTTGAGCGCTGATTGCGCGGCCGGCCGATCGGTCGCGGATGCGACCAGCAGGAGCAGAAGTGATATGACGATGAGCCGAGGGCGAACGGCAGAAGTGGTCATACCGGGATGATCGCACTTCTTCCTTCGTCCTTCTTCCTTCGTCCTTTTCCTACCCCTGCCTCTTAGCGATGCGGCCGAACTCGTCGGCGGTCGGCAGCGTGTAGTGGATCAGCCCGGTACGGACCTCTTCCATCGCGATCCGTTCGAGTTTGTGCGGACTCTGAGACGGCAGCTGGCGGTCGAGTCGCGGCAGCGCGCCGCGGCGCAGCTGCTTCGCCCGCTGCGCGGCCACGTCGACGAAGAGAAACCGGCTGGTGATCGGCGCCGCCGGCTCGGAAGGCACATCCGAGACCATCAAATCCTGAGCGTCTGAATTCTGCACCATATCCAAAGGATGAAATGAAAGATGTCCTTGTCAGTGGGACAGAGTACCCTGAAACCGCTCCTGCACTTCCACTGAAGGCTGAAAAAAGAAACGGGCCGGCTGGAGGCCGGCCCGTTAGTAAGGGAAGCGTGTCGCCGCGTCAGTCGACCTTGACGGCGATCTGTTTCGGCTTCGCCTCTTCGCGCTGGGGCAGCCGAATCGTCAACAGCCCATCCTTGTAGGTGGCGCTGATGCGTCCGGCATCCACCGTGTTGGGCAGCGTGAACGAACGAGAGAACGTTCCGTGCTGGCGCTCGATGCGGTGATAGTTCTCCCGCTGCACCTCTTCACTGAATTTGCGCTCACCTTTGATGGTCAGCACGCCGTTCTCGAAGGTCAGGTTGATGTCTTCCCGCTTCAAGTCAGGAAGTTCGGCCTTGAGAACGACCTCGTGCTCGTCGGTCTCGAAGATATCGACAGACGGCTGCCAGCCCTGCTGGAACGCCTCGCCGTATAGATTCGCGAACATCCTGTTCAGTCGATCGATTTCCATTCCTGCCAGCTCCCGGGCAGGACTCCACCGAACAATCGCCATAGCCCTTTCCTCCTCATTACCAGTCCGGCTCCCCGCCGGTCGGGAATTCATGTCGACCAATTTAGCGCCGATACTTAGTTCTTGTCAAGCATATTATATTAGTATATAGCACTAAGATTATCGCGCCGCCAATTCCAAGCTCAACGGATCGGTAAGAGACACACCTGCCGGGCGGAACCGATACAATGCCGCGCTGTGGGGCGAATTCTCATAGAACGGCGTCAGGACGATCCCCTCGATATCGAAGTCTTGCGGCGACTCGCCGCGCTCTTCGAGGGCACGGACCTCGGCGAGCCGGATTACGGTCCACCGATCGACGTCGTCGAGCATCCGGATCGCGTGGTTATCACCGTCGACCTGCCTGGCGTTCCGGTGGAGTCGATTCGTGTCGTGTGCTCTCGCGGTACGGTCGTGATCGCCGGAAAGAAACGTCCGGGTGCGTGCAGCGAACGGGTGGCGTTCCACCTTGCCGAGCGCCGCTTCGGTCGCTTCGTCCGCACCCTCGGCCTGACCGGCGCATTCGACGCGGGACGGGGCACGGCGTCACTCGCCGACGGCGAGCTTCGGGTTGTACTGCCGCGCATCGACGAGCGCCGGGGCCGAGACATTCATATCGAGGTCACCGGGATCTAGTTCCGGCGCGAATGAAGATCCTGTTCGTTGGTGACATCTTTGGGAAGCCGGGGCGCGACATCGCCCGTCGCGGCATTCCCGCCCTCGTTGAACGCCGCAGCATTGATTTCGTCATCGCCAACGTCGAGAACTCGGCGGCTGGATTTGGCGTCACCGGGGATATCGCCGAGACGATCCTCAGCTACGGCGTCGATGCCATGACGTCTGGCAACCACGTGTGGGACAAGAAGGAAGTGCTCGAATACATCCCGCGGCAACCGAAGCTGCTGCGCCCGGCGAACTTTCCCGCGGGTGTGCCCGGCCGCGGCAGCTATCTGGGTCGAACCCGCACCGGTGAGACCGTTGGCGTGCTCAATCTGATGGGCCGCGTGTTCATGACGCCAATCGACGACCCGTTCGCGGTCGCGTTGCGCGAGATTGAAGCGCTGCGGGCGAAGACGCGGATCATCTTCGTCGACTTTCATGCCGAGGCGACGTCGGAGAAAGTGGCGATGGGCTGGCATCTCGACGGCCGCGTGACCGCCGTGGTCGGCACGCACACTCATGTGCAGACCGCGGACGAGCGTATCCTACCCAAGGGGACGGCGTATCAGACCGACGTCGGGATGACCGGTCCGCACGAGTCTATTATCGGGGTCACGATCGAGGCCGCGCTCGGGCGCTTCCTCACAGGCATGCCCGCACGGTTCGAGTCAGCAACCGGACCAGGCCGGCTCAATGCCGTGGAAGTCACCGCCGACCAGGCAACCGGCAAGGCAACGGGCATCGAGCGGCTCAGTCTGTCCGTTGAGGATCTCGACGCCTGAACTTTGCGATGGCCGATCTCTTTTCACAGCCGTTCGAAGACGACCGATCGCCCGAAGATGCGAGCGAAGTTCGCCCACGCTCGCGCCGGCGCATCGTCTCGGTCTCGGAGCTGACGGCAGCGATTCGCGAGGCCATCGAATCGCGATTTGGTGACGTCTGGGTCGAGGGAGAAATCTCGAACTGCCGTGTGTGGCACACGGGCCACATGTATTTCACGCTCAAAGACGAATCGGCGCAAATTCGCGCGGTGATGTTCCGATCGGCCAGCCACTACCTGCGATTCAAGCCCGAGGACGGGCTCCGAGTCGTTGCCCGCGGACGGCTCGGCATCTACGACGCAAAGGGCGAATACCAGATCGTCTGCGAACATTTGGAGCCGCAGGGGCTCGGCGCGCTGCAGCTCGCCTTCGAACAGCTGAAGAAGAAGCTGCAGGCCGAGGGCCTCTTCGCTCGGGAGCGCAAGCGGCCGCTGCCCACCTTGCCGCGCAAGATCGGGATCATCTCGTCGCTCGACGGCGCGGCGCTCCGCGACATTCTGAAAGTCCTCCGCCGGCGGCATCCCAACGTCCATGTCGTGATTCGGCCAACGCGCGTGCAGGGCGATGGCGCGCCGGCGGAGATTGTGCGGGCGCTGCGAACGATTGCGACCGTGACGGGCGTCGATGTCATCATCGCTGCGCGCGGTGGTGGGTCCGCGGAAGACCTGCACGCCTTCAATGACGAGGGCGTGGCGCGTGCGATTGCCGCCTCCCCCATCCCGGTTATTTCAGCGATCGGACACGAGGTCGACTTCACGATCGCCGATTTCGTGGCCGACCTGCGCGCGCCGACGCCGTCGGCGGCCGCCGAGCTCGTGGTGGCCGCGAAGGACGAGTTCTGCGCGCGCATCGACTCGTTGAAGCAGCGGCTCGACGGCGCAATCCGCAGTCAGTTGCAGCGGCGGCGCCAGCTGCTGCACGTGCTCTCGAGCCGGCGGGGGCTGGCGAGCTGGCCCGCTGCCGTTGCGTTGCGTCAACGGCACACGTCAGAAATCGTCCATCGCCTGCGACGGGCGGCAACAGCGCTTGTCGCCCAACGGCAACAGCGATTTCGCGCCCTCCGGCTGGCACTGGAAGCCCGCGACGTTCGGCGACGGCTGGCCGCCATTCGCGGACGGCTGACCGCCTCGGATGGGCGGCTCAAGGCGGCGGCGGTGCGAAACCGCGATCGGGCGGATGCGCGATTCCGGATCCTCGTCGGCCGGCTGGATAATCTGAGCCCGCTGGCTGTGCTCGCGCGAGGTTACGCCGTATGCTGGAACGCGGATCGCACCGCGATCATCCATACTGCGTCGCAGGTCGCTCCTGGGGATCGCGTCCGCGTCACCCTGCACGAGGGCGAACTGCACTGCGACGTCAGCCGAGAGCGCCTGCGGCCCGAGCGAGGCGCATAGCCGCCGAGCGAGAGCGTTTGGGGGTGGGCCCCAAGCGCATTGAGAAATAATCATGGACCCGACCATCAAGGACTTCGAATCCGCGACCGCCGAGCTCGATGCCATCGTGCGCAAGCTGGAGGAAGGCGATCTGCCGCTCGAGCAATCGATGCAGCTCTACGAACGCGGCCTGCAACTCTCACGTTTCTGCCACGCGAAAATCGAGGAAGCCGAACGGCGGATCGAGCTCCTCAACGAGCGCGGCGAGCTTCGCGCCGCGCCGGCGGCACTGGGTCTGTCCGGCGACGACGAGAGTCCCCGGCCGCGGTGAAGGGTACGCCTACGGCAATCGAAGGCTGGCTGGACCTCCACCGGCGGACGATTGACGCCGCGCTGCAGCGGTTTCTGCCGACGCCACCCGCGGTTCCTTCAGTCCTGTCCGACGCGATGCGCTACAGCGTGATGGCTGGCGGCAAGCGGTTGCGCCCGCTGCTCGTCCTCGCCGCCGCCGAAGCCGTGGCGACGCACTCGGGACTCGATGACGACCAGGCGCGCGAGCTGGCGCTCCCCGCCGCTTGCGCAATCGAACTGATCCACACCTATTCGCTCGTACACGACGATCTCCCGGCGATGGACGATGACACGCTGCGGCGTGGGAGGCCGACGGCGCACGTGGTGTTTGGCGAGGGGCAGGCGATTCTTTCCGGCGATGCGCTCCACACGGAGGCCTTCACCCTGATGGCGCGTGAGCCGGCGCCTGGCACCGCCGGCCTCGACAGTGCGCAGCTGGCCGACCGCAAGCTCCGCGCCATCGACATCGTCGCCGACGCCGCCGGGGCGCGCGGGATGGCCGGCGGACAGGCGCTGGATCTGCAGGCAGCAGCTCCCGAGGCGATACCCCTCGATCCAGCGGCGCTGCGCGGCATGCACGAACGCAAGACCGGCGCGCTGATTCGCGCCTCCGCCATAGCCGGCGCGATCATGGCCGGCGCCAATCCGGCTCTGCTCGGGGCCATCGACGCCTACGGTGCGCAGCTCGGGCTGGCGTTCCAGATCGTCGACGACATCCTCGATGTCGAGGGGGCCTCCGCCGATCTGGGCAAGACCGCCGGCAAGGACTCCGCTGCCGGCAAGCCCACCTATCCATCTGTCTTTGGCCTCGAAGAGTCACGCCGGCTCGCCGCCGGGTGTGTCGACAACGCGCTCTCCATCCTGTCAGACGCCGGACTGGCCGGGCATCTGCCGGTGATCGCCCGGTGGGTTGCAGGCCGCACGAATTGAGCAAAAGAGCGCGACTGGACGTCCTGCTGGTGCAACGAGGTCTGGTTCCGTCGCGGGAGCGCGCGCGCGCGTTCATCATGGCCGGACAAGTCCGTGTGAACGGGATCCCGGTCACGAAACCAGGAACTCCGGTCGCGGACACGGTCGATGTGCAGGTCGAAGCTCCCGAGCATCCCTATGTCGGACGCGGCGGGGTGAAGCTGGCCCACGCGCTGGACGTATTCGGCATTTCCGTCGAAGGCCGGACGGCACTGGACATAGGCGCGTCCACGGGCGGCTTCAGCGACGTACTGCTGCAGCGGGGCGCACGCCTGGTCGTGGCCCTCGACGTCGGGCACGGACAGTTGGACTGGAAGCTGCGGACCGATCCGCGGGTCATCGCCATCGAGCGTGTGAATGCTCGCACGCTCACGGCGGATCAGTTGCCGCCTGAGAGCCGGCCGGTCCAGATGGCGACCCTCGACGTCTCGTTCATCTCGCTCCGGCTCATTCTGCCGGTGCTGCCGCCCCTGCTCGCAGCCGATGCGGACGTCGTCGCGCTCGTGAAGCCGCAGTTCGAAGCTGGTCGATCCGAAGTAGGCAAGGGAGGGATCGTCCGCGACGAAACCGTGCACGCGCGTGTCATCGACGAAGTGACCGCCGCCGCGAGTGCGCTAGGATTGTCCCGGATCGGCCTCACGGAATCGCCAATCACCGGCATGGATGGGAACCGCGAGTTCCTGATCCATCTGCGGAAATAGCGAGCCAGTCACACGATGACAACAGTCGCGCGCGTGGGTCTCGTCGCCAAACATCGCCTGGATGCGGCCGCCGGTGTGCTGGCGGAAGTGGCCGGCTGGCTCGAAGCGCAGGGCGTTCGCGCCGTGTTCGAGACGGAGACAGCGGTCCTGGCGGGCCTGCCACCGGGCCGGCCGACGACCACCCGCGATCAGCTGCCGAAGGCGTGCGACACGATCGTGGTGATGGGAGGCGACGGAACCCTGATCGGCATGGCCGGACGGATCGCCCAAGCCGGTGTCGACGTCCCGATCGCCGGCGTGAATTTCGGCAGCCTGGGATTCCTCACCGAGATCACCCTGCCCGAACTCTATCCCACGCTCGAAGCGATCCTCGCCGGCCGCGCGAGCGTGGACGATCGGATGATGCTGCAGGCGCAGACCGTGCGCGGGGATCAGATCTTCGCCGACCGTCTGGTCCTCAACGACGTCGTGATCAACCGCGCGGCCATGTCCCGCATCATCGAATTGTCCGTGGCCGTCGATGGCCACCCCGTCATGCAGGTACGCGCCGACGGTTTGATTGTCGCGACGCCCACGGGATCGACGGCGTACAACCTCGCTGCCGGAGGTCCGATCGCCCATCCGGCGGTCGATGCGATCCTGTTGACCCCGATCGCCCCGCACATGCTGACCAATCGTCCGCTGGTCATTCCCGGCGCGTCCCGGATCGCTGTCGCCCCCATGAAGAACGGGGCGACGGACGAAGTCTTCGTCACCTTCGACGGACAGTCAGGACACCCACTCGAGGCGAACGACGTGGTCAAGATCAGGCGGCTCGAACGCCCGCTGCGCTTGATCCGCGCATCCAACCGGACTTACTTCGACGTTCTGAGGCAGAAATTGAAGTGGGGGGAAAGGTAGCTCAAAACCGCGCGACGTAGCGAACCGAAATGCCCCGTCCCGGTCCGTCGACGCCCCAGCTGATGCCGCGGTAGTTTTCGTCGGTCAGGTTCTCGAGATCGACGACCAGCTCGTGCATGCCGAGCCGCATGCCCCCTCGCATCCCGAAAACAGCGTAGCCGGGAAGTTCGGGAAAGAGCGACGACGAGTTCACGCCGATGCCGAGCACACGATCCTGAATCTGCGCCAGCGTTTCGCCGGTGGCAATCAGCGTATCGTCCGCCGTGTTGAAGAGACCATCCGAGCCCGCCGATGTCCATCCGCGCGCGCGCGCGCCGTTTCGGAAGAATGCCTGGATCGAGGTGCGGTTGCGGCCGGCGCCGGTGCGTCGATCGCCAAGATCGAGCGACGACAAGTGCGTCTGTTTCCACGCGACGTTCGCGTACGGCTCGAGCCACCAGCGTCGTCCCTGCGGCGTGTAGCGCACCGAAAACCAGATCTGGGGTGCAGGTGTGCCGCCCTCGATGTTCGGAGAAAGCTCGGTGTTGACGTCCTTCGCGCGCGTGAACGTGAAGGCGGAACGTGCCGTCACCTCGGGAGTGATCCGCGCATCGAGGCTGTGCTCGATGCCCCAGATCCGCGCCTCGTCGAAGTTGTCGCGCACGAGTACCGGAACCGTGGTGGCGGCCACGAACACGGCACCGTTGGCGTTCTGGGAGGTCACGGGCTGGCCGCCCAGGCTCAGACCCACGGCCCCGGGCGGGAGAATCAGCGCCAGCTTCTGAATGTTGTCGTGAACGTTGTTGACGAAGAAGGCAATCTCCGTGCGCACCGCCGGTCGCCGGAAACGAAGCACGGCCTCGTATTGCATGCTGGTTTCAGGTCCCACCTGTTCGACCGGGTCGCCGGTCGACACCGCAGTCGCGTCCGCCGTTGTTCCAACCGTGCCATTCAATCCCGCGACGTCGGGTGCGGCGACCTCGAAACCCGAACCGGTCAAGCCCAACGTGCCGAGGTCAGTCATGTGCGGCGCGCGAAAGCCACGGCTCACCGATCCGACGATGGTCCAGGTATCGTCGGGAGTCATCACCGCTGCTGCCCGGAAGGTGACGTCGGAGACCCCCAGGGAATCGTCGGGCCAGAGCGGCGCACCGTTGACGATCGGACTGTCCGCGGCGCTCGCTTCGTAGCTCGCGCCGCCAAACCGCAGGGAGCCGACCACACGGACGCGATCGGGCATCGCCTCGTACGCGGTCTGTGCGTACACGCCGCCCTGCCGGAAGGTGGCACCATCAGGCACGCGCGGACGCCGCGGAGACGCCGCGTTGGACGCGGGATTGACGTTGAACGCTTCCGACGTGAGCTTCTCGAAATAAACGTCGCCGCCGACCGTCAACGTCTGCCGCTGCGACAGCTGTGACGTCAGGGCTCCATGCACACCGTTCACCGTCGTGCGCTCGGGCTCGTAGCCGATGGTCGCGGCTGGATTGCCGTTGCCACCCTGGTTGACGCGCTCCTCGCGCTGGCTGTTGACGGAATACGTCAGCGCCGCGTGCTCGAAGGGGCCGAGGTTGAGACGCTCGACGCGCGCCGAGAAGAGATCCAGGCTGAGGCCGTTCAATTCGGAGATGAGGTTGCCATCGCCGCCGAGCAATTGGTCGTAGCGGTCACCACCGTCCTGGAACGTCCGCTGATACGAAGCGACGAGGCTCGTTGAGCCGTTCAGCATCCAGTTCGTGCGCGCAACGCCGCCGACCTGACCGAACCCCGTGTCCGGCAACCGATCGTCCATGAGGACGTCAGAGGCCACGCCAAGAAAGCGCGTGACCGCGGCGTGGGAATCGACGCCATCGCCCGTTCTGATCCTTCCCACACTACGGCCGCTGAACGTTCCGGTCACGCCAATGCCGTTCCCGCGGTAGGCCACGGTGGCGGCGCCTCCTCCGTAGCGGTGACCGGTCCCCGTTGAGAGGACGCCCGTGCCTCCCCACCGCGGCGATCCCGCGACGCCAAGCGACGGCGGTTTGGAGAAGAACTGAACGCTGCCGCCGAGCGCATCGCTGCCGTACTGCGCGCTCGAGGGACCTCGCAGTACTTCGATGGTGGCGAGAGCTTCCGGTTCGATCAGATCGAGAAACGTGTTCACTCCGCCGCGCTGCGCGCCGTTCGAATAGCGTACGCCGTCGATGAACACGTTGACCTTGTTGCCCGTCAGGCCGCGGACGAAAATGCCGGCCATTGTCGGACTCGTCTGCTGCAGCTGAACCCCCGCTTCGCCCTGCACCGCCTGCGCAACGACCGTTTGGACGCGCTCGGCGATTTCCTCCGCAGTAATGACGTTGACCGGCTGCGCGGCGACGCGCAGCGAATCAACCTGGTCGCGGATGGCGCTGACCGTGACTTCCTCCTCGAGGCCTCCGATCTGTAGAACGATGCTGACGGGGTCGGACGACGAACCGTCGACCGTGAGGGCCTGTCTGGATTCACCGAATGCCGGCGCCCGCACAATGAGGAGATACCGGCCGGCTACCGGCGCAACGATCGTAAACCGGCCCTCGGCATCCGAACGCGCGGTCGCGACGACGGCCATCCCCGGTGTCGCCAGCAGCACTTCGGCGTTGTGGACCGCTGCTCCGGACGAGTCGCGGACGTTGCCAGTGATGTTGCCGGCCGCCCCGACCGTCATCATCCCGAGCAACATGCTCAGGCAAGGCAAGAGGCCGAAATGCATGGAGAAGGCTATCAACCGGTCTCGGCTACTACCATCGTGCGTAGTGGAAAGAGCTATGGGGTCAGATCTTGTTTCTTGCACATGTGTCCTCTTTTCTGAAGAAACGTGCAAGAAACAAGATCTGACCCCCTAGTGCCTGAACGGCTTGATCTGATACTCGAACACGTTGCGATTGTGCTCGTCGAGCGTGCTCGCGAACGCGTGCGAACCATCGTTGCGGCTGACGAAGTAGATGTACGGAACTTCGGCGGGGGCGCCGGCGGCCTCGATTGACGCGCGGCCCGGCGCGGCGATCGGACCCGGCGGCAGGCCCGCGTATCGATAAGTGTTGTACGGCGAGTCGTAGCGCAGGTCCTCGCGGGTGAGATTGCCCGAGTAGCGGCCGGCGCGCTCGAGCGCGTAGATGACCGTCGGATCACACTGCAGCCCCATGCCGATTCGCAGCCGGTTCGAGTAGACGGCGGCAACCATCGGCCGTTCGTCCGACTTGCCGGTTTCTTTCTCGATGATCGATGCCAGTGTTACCAGCTCGCGGATGCTCAGACCGCGCGACACCGCCCGCGACTTGACGTCGGCGGTCAATGTCGATCGAAACGCCGACACCATGCGCTCGACCAGCTCCGAGACGGTTGCTCGACGCGACATCGCGTACGTCTCGGGAAACAGATAACCCTCGAGGTCGCGCGCGTCCGGATCGAGATCGTTGATGAGGGAGACGTTGGAAGCCGCCTTGACGAACTCGGCGGCCTTTCCAAATCCCGCCTGCTCGTACGCCGTGGCCATCTGCCGAATCGTCAGCCCTTCGCGGAAGGTGATGGGACGGAGGTAGACATCGCCGCGGGCGAGGATGTCGATCACTTCCCGGGCGGTCAGGGGCCGGTCGAATCGATACTCGCCCGCCTGCAGCCGTCGTGCCTGTCCGCTGCGGGCGAGCGCATATCGGAACGTCGCCAGGTCGCGAACGACACCCGCGGCGGCGAGGCGGCGGCCGATCGCGTTGGGACTGGCGCCGGGGGGCACTTCAACAAACTGTTCGCTGGCGCTGTAACCCTTGTACGGGTCCGCCGAGCGGGCGATTATCAGGTAGGCGCCCGTGGCCACGGCCAGGAGCAGCAGAACGACGAGACCGATGAGAACGCGTTTCACGAATCCGAGTCCTCCGTAGCAGTTCTCGGCTGCGAATCGAGGTAGTTCTGGAGGATCACCGCGGCGGCCATTGCGTCGAGCAATGGCTTTCGCTTCCGCCAGTCCTTTTCGCGTGCCGCCAGCAGTGTATCGGCCTCCCAGCTCGTCAACCGCTCATCTTCGAAAACGATGGGCACGTCTATCAATCGCCGCAGATGCTCGACGAACGTCTCTACCGCTTGCGTCTGTTCGCTCCGTTCACCACTGAGACGCCGCGGCCATCCCACCACAATCGTGCCGAGGCCGTCCGACTCCGCTCGAAGTACTGAAACCTCACGCGCCATGGCCGCCGCCGCTTGACGCGCGTCGCTTCCACGCACGACCGTCTTCCATGGGCTCGCGAGGAGACCCGTCGCATCGGACAACGCCAGACCGATGCGCCGCTGCCCGTAATCGATGCCAAGGACCCGCACCCCAACAGAGTAAAGGATGAAGGAAGAAGGAAGAAGGGGGAGACTTATAATCAGCGAGCCGATGAACCACTCGATCCACCGCGCTCTCGCCGTCCTCGCGGTGCTCGCGATGTGCGCGACCGGTTCGTGCACATCCGGCCGCAGCACACACTGGCAGAAGATGGTGGTGCTCGGTTTCGACGGGATGGATCCGGACCTTAGCGAGCGCTGGGTGAAGGAAGGCAAGCTTCCGAACATGCGACGGATCGCGGAACAGGGGGGACTGTATCCGCTGACCACTACGCACTCGGCCGAATCGCCGACGGCGTGGGCGTCGTTCGCAACCGGTGTCAACCCGGGAAAACACAACATCTACGACTTCCTGGTCCGCGATACGGCAACCTACCTGCCCGATCTCGGCATGGTGCGGCGGCACCCGCCGAAATTCCTCTTCAATTACCTCCCGATCGGCAAGCCCCGCCTCGAGTCGACTCGAGGCGCGACGTCCTTCTGGGTCACTGCCGGACGTGCGGGCGTTCGATCGAGCATCCTGACCGTCCCGGTGACGTTTCCTCCGGAAGAGGTCCCCAACGGCGAGCTGCTCGCGGGATTGCCGCTGCCGGATATTCGCGGAACGATGGGCACTTTTTACTATTTCGCGACCGACTTGAGCCGCTATGAAGAGGGCAATACCGAATTCGGCGGCATCCTCCGCCGCTTGATTCTCGACGGCGACGTCGCGCGGAGTGAGCTCGTCGGCCCGCCCAACCCGATCGTCAGACAGCAAATCCAGGCCCTGCGACGGAAGTCGGCGGCGTTGGCCGAGGCCGACAAGGCGGCGATCGCGGCGCTCGAAGCGCGTGAGGACGTGCGGCTGCCGATCACGGTCCGCTGGAATCGAGCCGCCAGGACCGCGACCGTGGAAATCGCCGGGCAATCCCTGCTTCTCGAGCCGGGAATCTGGAGCCGCTGGATCGACCTCGACTTCCGCATCAACATGCTGGTCCGCGTCCACGGCATGACGCAGATGCTGCTGATGAACGCGGCGAACGAGCTGCAGCTCTACATCGCGCCGGTCAACTGGAAGCCCGATGCGCCGCCCGTCCCCATTTCCTACCCCGCCCGCTTTGCTGGCGACCTTTTCGAGCGCGTCGGCTACTACCGCACGCTCGGTTGGGCGGAAGCCACGTGGCCACTCAACGAAGGACGGATGGACGAGCGGACGTTCATGGACGACCTCTACCGCGCGTTCGACGATCGCGCGCAGGTAATCCTCAACAGGGTGGATGCACGGAACTGGGATGTCCTCGTCGGCGTCATCGAATCGACCGATCGTGTGCAGCACATGATGTGGCGGCTCACCGATCCCAAGCATCCCATGTACGACGCCGCCCTGGCGGCGAAGTTCGGCGACTCGATCGAGCGCGTCTACCGGCGCGCCGATGACTTCGTGGGGGAAGTGGTCAAACGGCTCGACCCCGGTACGCCGGTGATGATCGTGTCGGACCATGGGTTCCATTCGTGGCGCAAGGCCGTGAACCTGAATACCTGGCTCGTGCAGCAGGGCTACATGGTTCTGCAGGGACAACAGCCGGGTGAAAAGAAGTTGGACGATCTGTTCGGCGGCGGCGAGTTCTGGGAGAACGTGGACTGGAGCCGCACCCGTGCCTATGCGATGGGTATCGGCCAGATTTACTTCAACCTGCGTGGACGCGAGGCGCGAGGAATCGTCAGCCCCGGGGCCGAGGCGCGCCAGCTGGCTGACGAACTCTCTGCCCGGCTGCTGACCATGCGCGACCCCGAAGACGGCTCGGCAATCATCCGCGCCGTCTATAAACGAGACGATATCTATTCGGGTGACTTCGTGCACAATGCCTCGGAGCTGCAGGTCGGCATGGAGGAAGGCTATCGCGTGTCGTGGCAGACGACGCTCGGCGGTTCGCCGCCTGGGATCGTCTACGCCAACATGAAAAAGTGGAGCGCCGATCACGGCGGCTACGACTACGCGACGACGGCCGGCGTGCTGATCACCAATCGACGTGTGAATGCCGCGTCGCCGTCGATCATGGACATCGCGCCTACTGTGTTGAACTATTTCCGGATCCCGATCCCCGGCGACATCGACGGGAAGGCGCTCTTCTAATGATTCTGATGCTTGTCGTGGCCGCTGGCCTGCTGATGCAGACACCCGCCGCTCAGACACCCGCCGCTCCCCAGGGGACTGCCGTGGACACGGCGAAGCGTGCAGGCGAGCGCATTCGCGCGCTGCAGCGTGAAGCGGAAGAGCTCGTGGCTCGTGAGCGGACGCTGCTGACGGAGTTGCGGAAGCTGGAAGTGGATCGGCAGCTGCGCGGCGAGGAACTGGCGAAGTACGAGCGGGAGGCGGCGGAAACCGAACGCAGGCTGACACTCACCGCCAACCGGCTCGACGAGCTGAAACGCACCGCCGAGCAACAACGGCCTGACGTCGAGGCGCGACTCGTGCAGCTGTACAAGCTTGGCAGCGGCGGCTACTGGAAGCTACTGCTCGACGTCGACGATCTGCGAGCGGTGGGCCGCGCCTACCGCACCGCATCGGCGATGACCACGCTCGACAAGGAGCGCGTCCTCCAGCACCAGCAGACGCTCGACGCCGTCGCCACCGAGCGCAGCATGCTGCACACGCGCGCCGTCGAGCTGCAGGGCCTTCGCGATCAGGCGCGACAGGCTCGAGCGGCTGTCGAACAGGCGCTGGCCTCACGAAATGCACTGGTCGTCTCGATCGATCAACGGCGGGATCTGAACGCGCAATTGGCTGGCGAGCTGCAGAACGCCCAACAGCGCCTGCAATCGTCGGTGGGCAAACTCCCGGCAGGCGCGGCGGCGCTGCCCATCAAACCATTTCAAGGCGCCCTGCCCTGGCCCGCCCGAGGCGGGGTTTCGCAACGCTTCGGCAAGCAGCCGAGCAGCCGATTCGGGACGACAATCGCGCGCAACGGCGTGGAGTTCGCGACCCCTGAAGGACAGAGCGTGCGCGCCGTCCACGAAGGGTCCGTCGAATTCGCCGGGCCGTTCACCGGTTACGGCAACCTGGTCATCGTCGACCACGGCGATCGGTCGTATTCGCTGTACGGGCACCTGGATTCGGTGACGGTGACGAAAGGACAACGCATCGGGGCCCAGACGCCGCTGGGCACCTCCGGGCGCAACCCGTCGGGGACCCCCGCGCTCTATTTCGAGCTGCGAATCGACGGCGCCCCGGTCGATCCCTTACAATGGTTGAAGCGCCAGTAAACTGCTGAAATCCAATGACTAAAAAGACGCGCCTCTCCGTCCTGCTGTTGTCGACACCTGTGCTGGCCTTCGTCCTGGTCGGCGGGTTGATGGGCAAAGAGACCTTCTCGAACGACCAGGAATATCAGCACCTCCGCGTATTTCAAGACGTGGTTCAGCTCGTCATGACCAACTACGTCGAGGACGTGAAGGTCGACAAGGTGATGGAAGGCGCGATGCGCGGGCTTGCGGATGGGCTCGATCCCGACAGCGCCTATCTGAATCCCAAGCAGACCAAGGCCGTCGAGTCGGGTGAGACATTGCCCGAAGGAGAGGTCGGACTGGAGCTGACGCGGCAGTACTACTTGCGGGTCATCGCGGCACGTGACGGCTCCCCCGCCGCGAAAGCCGGTCTCAACACGGGCGACTACGTGCGCGCCATCGACAGCAAACCCACGCGCGACATGTCCGTCTTCGAGGGCTCGCGGATGCTGCGCGGGGCCCCGGGTTCGAAAGTGACGTTGACCGTCATTCGCGGCAACGCCGCGGATCCGCACGAAGTGGCACTCGTCCGCGAGAAGAGCTCTCCCGTGGCCGTGACATCACGGCTCATCGGGACGGACGTCGGATACATCAGGGTTCCGTCGTTCAGGAATGGAACCCCCGAGGAGCTGCGCAAGCACGCCGCCGATGTCACGAAGGCTGGCGCCAAGACTCTCGTGATCGATCTCAGGCGGACGGCGGAAGGACCGATGGAGAACGGTCACGCCGCGGCGCGCGCGTTCGTGAAGAGCGGTACGCTCGGAATCAAGGCAGGCCGTGAGGGCGGCGCCCCACGCGAGACGATCGCTGCGCGCACGGGCGACGCCTCGATCGATGTGCCGGTCACGCTGCTGGTGACGACGGGCACCGCCGGCGCAGCCGAACTCTTCGCCGCGGCACTCGACGGAAACGATCGCGCGCAACTCGTCGGTGAGCGGACGCTGGGACGCGCCGGTCTTCAGAAGCTGGTGAAGCTGCCCGAGAGCCGCGCACTGTGGCTCACGTATGCGAGATATCTCACGCCGAGTGGCGATCCTATCCACGGACGCGGCTTGCAGCCCGACGTGCAGGTTGAAGATCCTGACGTCGAATTCGGCGTGGCACAAGGCCCGAACGATCCCATCCTCGACGCCGCGCTCGAACGCATCAAAGCAAAGTAGGTCATTCGATCAATCGTCTATCACGCGCACGGATTCGTGCGATCGATGGACGTTCGTGGTTGACTCTCCTGCATCACAAGCGTATAACGCGTGGGCAGCCCCCACTCAATCTTTGCGAGGAGCCTTGTCGGATAAGGGTTCCCGCGATCTCTCGCTCGGAGGAGTTCGATGAACAAGCAGGATCTGATCACGAAAATCGCGCAGGACACGGGCATCACCAAGTCCAACGCGGCGGCGGCCGTTGATTCCTTCATCGAGGGGATCGCGAAGTCTCTGAAAAAGGGACAGCCGATCACCTTCGTCGGCTTCGGTACTTTCAAGACGGCGCAGCGGAAAGCGCGCACCGCGCGAAATCCTCAGACCGGCGCCTCCATCAAGATTCCGAAACGGCGCGTTGTCCGCTTCAGCGCCGGCAAGGCCCTGAAGCAGTCGCTCAACTAACTCAGACTCCCGTTCGCACGCCCGTAGCGCGGGACTTTCGTCCCGCGTCACGGACGCGGAGCTGAAGCTCCGCGCTACGGGTGTCGCGGTCCTTCCTTCATCCTTTCTTCTTGTGTTAGACTGACCGTTCCGGTAAGGCCAGTGTTTTCAAGACATAGGCGCGTAGCTCAGTTGGTTAGAGCGCCTGCTTGACACGCAGGAGGTCGGCAGTTCGAGTCTGCCCGTGCCTACCACTCGACTCAGCCGCGTCGCGGCTTTCGCTCGTGGCAGGCCGCGAAGCTCACGTCGAGTGCCCTGAGCGAGCCGCATCGTCCACGGCGAGTCGAAGGGCATTCGCGAAACGCCTTCCCGACATTTTCTGATGAACGAGATTTCCGTCACACTCCCAGACGGTGACAGCCGACGCGTGTCCGCCGGTTCGACGCCTGCCGATGTGGCGGCGCTCATCTCTCCTGGTCTCGCGAAGGCGGCGTTGGCCGCGGTGGTCGACGACCGACTGGTCGATCTCCACCTTTCCGCTCGAACGCGATGCCCGCGTCAGGATCGTCACGTCGAAGAGTCCGGAAGCGCTGCAGCTCCAGCGCCACAGCACGGCGCACCTGATGGCTGCTGCCGTCACGCAGCTCTTCCCCGGCGCACAGTGCGGCGTGGGGCCGGCCATCGACGACGGCTTCTACTACGACTTCATCGTCGGCCGTCCCTTCGTCCCTGAGGACCTGGAATCGATCGAAAAGCGGATGAAGGAGCTGGCGGCGCAGGACCTCGTTTACGAACGGCAGATGTGGCCGCGAGACGAGGCGCTCGAGTTCTTCCGCGCGAAGGGCGAGCCGCTCAAGGTTCAACTCATCGAGGAGAAGACAGAGGGCGAGCGCGAGGTGTCGTGCTACACGATCAAGGATCGCGACACGTTCGTCGACTTCTGCCTGGGACCGCACGTGCCTTCAACTGGCCGGCTGAAGGCGTTCAAGCTGACGAGCGTGTCGAACGCGTACTGGAAGGGGGACGCGCGGAATCAGCCGATGCAGCGCATCTACGGTACTGCGTTCTTCACCGATGCTGAGCTGAAGGCGCACCTGCAGCGGCTCGAGGAAGCCAAGAAAAGGGATCATCGAAAAGTCGGCCGCGACACGGGACTCTTCATGTTCCATCCGTGGGCGCCGGGCGCCGCGTTCTGGCTGCCGAAGGGCACGGTGCTCTGGAACACGCTCGCCGACTACATGCGCAGCGTGCTGATCCCGGCGGGCTATACCGAAGTGAAAGCGCCGATCATCTTCAACAAGGCGCTGTGGGAGACGTCCGGACACTGGCAGCACTATCGCGAGAACATGTTCGTCATCGAGAGCGGTGAGGAACAGATGGCCCTCAAGGCCATGAACTGTCCCGGCCACATGCTCATCTTCGACAGCGAGGTTCGGAGCTACCGCGACCTGCCGATGCGGCTGCACGAGCAGACGCCGCTGCATCGCAATGAGGCATCCGGTGTGCTCGGCGGTCTCACGCGCGTCCGGCAGTTCTCGCAGGACGACGGGCATTGCTTCATTACCGAGGAACAGATTGCGTCGGAGGTCGAGGCGCTGCTGCGGCTGGTGAAACGCGTCTACGACGACTTCGGACTGGAGTACACGGCGAAGCTGTCCACGCGACCCGAGCAGTTTCTCGGTGAGGTGGCCACCTGGAACCATGCCGAGGCAGCCCTCAAACAGGCGCTCGAGGCCACGGCGCAGCCGCACACGATCAACGAAGGCGACGGCGCCTTCTACGGCCCGAAGATTGACTTCGACATCACCGACGCCATCGGTCGCAAGTGGCAGTGCGCGACGATTCAGCTGGACTACCAGATGCCGCAGCGGTTCGGGCTGAAGTACGTCGGCGCGGACAACGCCGAACACCAGCCCGTGATGATTCACCGGGCAATTTTCGGCAGCCTGGAACGCTTCATCGCCATATTGATCGAGCACTATGTCGGCGCGTTCCCACTCTGGCTGGCGCCGGTGCAGGTCGTGATACTGCCGATTGCCGACCGCCACCTGGACTATGCGCGCCAGGTGCACAGTCGCGTCAGTGCGGCGGGCCTGCGGGTCGAGGTGGATGAGCGCCAGGAAAAGATTGGTTATAAGATCCGCGAGGCCCAGCTCCAGAAGGTGCCGTATATGCTGGTCGTCGGGGACAAGGAAGCCGACCAGGGGAGCGTCTCCGTCCGCAGCCGCGCCGGCGGCGACCAGGGGTCGCGGCCGCTCGACGAGTTCGTCCAACTCGCCACGCTCGAGGTGAAGCGGAAAAGGGCAGCGCCGGAAACAGTGTTTTCGTAGGAGGTTCTTATCGCTTTCGACCGAGGCCCAAGGCGGGACGACCGCACACGGGTGAACGAACGGATCAGGGTCCGCGAGGTGCGGGTCATCGACGACACGGGCCAGCAGCTGGGCATCATGCCTCCGCAGCAGGCGCTGACGATCGCGCGACAGAAAGGGTTGGATCTGGTGGAGATTGCCGCCACCGCCACCCCGCCGGTCTGCCGCATCATGGACTTCGGGCGCTACCAGTACCAGGAACAGAAGCGCGCCCGCCAGGCCAAGAAGCACCAGAAGATCATCGAGGTCAAAGAGATCAAATTCCGGCCGAAGGTCGACGAGCACGACTATCAGTTCAAGAAGAAGCACATCGAGCGCTTCCTGGCTGACGGAGACAAGGTGAAGGCGACGATCTTCTTCCGCGGGCGCGAGATGGCGCATCCCGAGATCGGGCGGCGGATTCTCGAACGGCTGATCGAAGATCTCGGCGAGGTCGCGATTGCCGAAACCGCGCCGCGTCAGGAGGGGAATCAGATGCACACCATCCTGTCGCAACGTGCGCCGGCGAAGCGTCCGGCACCGCGCCGCGATGCCGTGGAAAAGGCGGAATAGATTTAGAGAACCGAGAGACGAAGACGATGCCAAAATTGAAGACGCACAAGGGTGCCGCGAAACGATTCAAGAAGACCGGAACCGGAAAGTTCAAGCGCGGGCACGCGTTCAAGCAGCACATTCTCACGAGCAAGACGCGGAGCCGTAAGCGGAAGCTGAAGGGGACGACGGTCGTCTCCGATGCCGATGCGGCGAAGTTGCGCCGGATGATCCCGTATGAAGAAAAAAGAAGGAAGAAGGACAGAAGGAACCAGCGCCTGCGGCCCGAGCGGCCCCGCGAGCGCTGATGAAACGATAACAGAGGACACATGCCGAGAGTTAAAAGAGGAAACGTCCGCCGTGCGAAGCGGAAGAAGCTGCTCGCCCGCGCCAAGGGCTTCTATCAGACCAAGAGCAAGCTCTATCGCTCCGCGAAAGAGTCCGTCGATACGGCGCTCAAGTACGCGTTCGTCGGACGCCGACGGAAGAAGCGCGACTTCCGACGCCTGTGGGTCGTTCGCATCAACGCCGCGGCGCGCGAGAACGGGCTCACCTACGGACGACTGATCGCCGGTTTGAAAGCGGCCGGCAATCCCATCGACCGCAAGAGTCTCGCCGAACTGGCGGTCTCGAGCCCGGCGGGCTTTGCCCGGCTGGCGAAAATCGCGAGCGAGGCCAAGCCGACGCCGAAGGCGGCGAAGACCGCAGCCCGCGCCTGACCCCGCCGGAGCCTTGGCGAAGGCGGGCCTGCCGCGTATGTCCGATTCCGAAATAGCCGACCTGCGAACACGCTTCGATCAGGATCTCGCAACCGCGTCGAGTGAGTCGGACCTGCGTGCCGTCCGCGACCGCTATTTGTCGCGAAAGGGCGGGCTGGTTTCCACGCTGCTGAAATCGCTCGGTGCGGCGGCGCCCGAGCACCGGCCGCGCCTCGGCAAGCTGGCCAACGAGCTGCGCGAGGACATCGAGATTCGTCTCACCGCGCGGTTGACGGCAGCGGCTGAATCGCGACCGCCGCGCGGCGCAGTGGATGTCACGCTCGGCGGACGCATTCCCGCGATTGGCCATCGCCATCCCTTGACCATCCTTCGCGATCGCATCGAAGCGATCTTCTCGAGAATGGGCTTCGTCGTCATCGAGGGCCCCGAGCTCGAAGACGAGTATCACAACTTCGAGGCGCTCAACATGCCGCGCGAGCATCCCGCTCGCGACATGCAGGACACGCTGTACCTGGCCGCGCCGGTCAAGTCCGCGGTCGGTTCCCCGGCGACGCTGCTGCGGACGCACACGTCGGGGATGCAGATCCGCTACATGGAAAAGCATCAGCCGCCGGTCCGGCTGATCGCTCCGGGCCGCGTGTACCGCCGCGATCAGTTCGACCTCACTCACACGCCGATGTTCACCCAGGTCGAGGGTCTCGTCGTCGGTGAGCACGTGTCGCTGGCCGACCTCAAGGGAACGCTGTTCGCCTTCGTCCGCGAGCTGTTCGGCGAAGACCGGAAGGTCCGGTTCCGTCCGAGCTTCTTTCCGTACACGGAGCCGAGCGCGGAGTGCGACATCAGCTGCGGTGCGTGTGGCGGGACGGGCCTTGTCCCGCCGAAGCCCGCTTCACCGGCCGCGCCGGGCGAAGGCGGATGCGGGATCTGCAAGCGTAGCGGCTGGCTCGAGATTCTCGGCAGCGGGATGGTCCACCCGGCCGTGTTCGAGGCGGTCGGCTACGACCCGGAGCGATACACCGGTTTTGCGTTCGGCATGGGCATCGAACGAGTGGCCCTGCTCAAGTGGGGTGTCGAGGACATCCGGCTGTTCTACGAAAACGACCTCCGCTTCCTGGAGCAGTTTCCGCTGTGAGGATCGTTCTTCCGTGGTTGTCCGAGCTGGTGGCCGTTCCGGGCGAACCGGAGCGGATCGCTTCCGAGATTGCGCTGCGCGGGTTCGAGGTCGCCTCCGTCGAAGACGGCCCCATCCCGGTCATCGACTTCGAAGTCACCGCCAACCGGCCCGACTGCATGAATCACCTCGGCATCGCCCGGGAGGCATCCGTCATCTGGAACCTGCCGGTGACGCCTCCTGCGGTCGCGACGCTCGACACGATCGGCAGTCAGTCCGACGTCAGCGTCTCCATCGAGGATCCTGAGCTCTGTCCGCGATACTGCGCGCAGGTCTTCGATATTCGTGTCGGCCCTTCCCCGCGCTGGCTCGCCGAACGTCTCGAGGCGGCTGGTGTCCGGCCCATCAACAACATCGTCGACATCACCAACTACGTGATGCTCGAGTTCGGTCAGCCGATGCACGCGTTCGATCTCGATCGTCTGGCTGGTCGACGCCTGATTGTCCGCCGGGCGCGCGAGGAAGAAACACTCAAAACACTCGACGGGATCGAGCGAGAGCTGGACGAGGAGATGCTCGTCATCGCCGACGCGGATCACGCCACGGCGATTGGCGGCGTCATGGGCGGTCGAAGCTCGGAGATCGGTCCCGGGACGACGCGCATGGCGCTGGAGAGCGCGTATTTTCAGCCAGGCTCCGTCCGTCGCACGAGCAAGCGACTGGGCCTCAAGACCGAGGCCTCGATCCGCTTCGAACGTGGAGGCGACGTCGCGGCGCCGCCGGTAGGTATCGCCCGCGCGGCAGCGCTGTTCGAGAAAATCGAGGCAGGCCGGGCGGTCGGCGCACTCGTCGATCGCTACGCGTCGCCGAGGCCGGCTGTAGGCGTGACGCTCAGGGCCGAACGGATCAAGCGGCTGCTGGGTCAACACGTTCCGCCAGCGGATGTTCCGCGAATACTCGAGCCGCTCGGGTTCCGCGTCGCGGCAGAAACCTCCGGCCGCAGCGAACGGTGGGAGGTCACGGTGCCGAGCTTCCGCGTGGATGTCACGCGCGAGGCCGACCTCGTGGAAGAGATTGGCCGGCACTACGGGTTCGATCGGCTGCCGGTAACGTTCCCACCGCTGGAGGCCCCGCAACCTCCGCCGGATCCGGCCATTGCTCGCACCAGGCAGGTCCGCCAGGTGCTCACCGCGGCTGGATTCTCCGAGGCGATGACTTTCGCGTTCATCGAGCGGCAGGCAGCGCTTCCCTTCTGCGAGCGGGGAACGGAGCCGCCCGCCGTGGCGAATCCGCTTTCTGAGAGCTACGCTGTCCTCCGCCCGTCGCTGCTGCCCGGACTCGTCGACGCGGCCGCTCACAACCGGCGACGCGAGCGGCGCGACATCCAGCTCTTCGAAACCGGAAGCCGCTTCACGGCCGCGGGCGAAGGACGTGCCGCGGCCATGCTCTGGTGCGGCTCGGCCGAGCCGCTGCACTGGTCGGCTCCCGCGCGCGCCGTCACCTTCTTCGACGTCAAGGGAGTTGTCGAACAACTCTGCAGCGCGTTCGGGGTGGCGACAGAGTTCATCAGCGCCGACCGTGACTTCTTGGTGAAAGGGCGATCGGCGGAAGTGTGGACGATCGAGCGAGACGGCCGACATCTGTTGGGCGTCGTGGGTCAGCTGACCCCAACCGTTGTTGGCGCGCGTGGATTTCCGGATACCGAGGAGGTGTACGCCGCCGAGATCGACCTCACGCAGCTCGGCGCGCTCGCTGCGGGAGACGACTTGCGCGCGCAAGCGCTGCCACGTCATCCGTCCATCGTGCGCGATTTGTCGATTCTCGTCGACGAAGTCTTGCCTGCGGCAGCCGTTCGTGGCACTATCCGTTCGGCAGCGCCTGCGACGCTTGCCTCCATAGTCGAATTCGATCGGTACCAAGGTAAGGGCGTGCCGGAGGGCCGCGTCAGCCTCTCGCTCAGGCTTACATTCCGCGCCCCGGATCGCACGCTCACAGATGAAGAAGTTCAGGACGCGACGGGACGCGTCCTCACCGCCCTTCGCACCACGCACGGGGCCGAGCAACGTTGAGGCAGTGGGCCACCGCGCACTGCCAGGTTGAAGAGGGAGTCGTTCGTTGGCTAAAGCGGTTGCAACACGCGCGGTCGATCTCGAACCTATCGACCGCCTCGAAGAGAAAGTCAAGCTGCTGGTCGGCATGATCGATCGGCTGCGATCCGACAACGCACGGGCGTCGGACGAGAACTCGCGCCTGATGCGCGAGCTCGACGCGGCGCGCGCGCGGGTATCGGACGCCGAATCCGCTAACGCGGACGTCGCCGTCCTGCGCGAGGAGCGCGACCTCATCCGCTCTCGCGTCGACGACATGCTCAAGCAGATTGAGAGCCTGAACTTATAGTCGTTAGTCGAGAGTCGTTGGTCGTTAGTCGTCGTGAGTCGGAACCGACTGGCGACTAGCGACGACTGGCGACTTACGACTAGCGACCAACGACAAGGTATGGTTGAATCCCGCGTAGTGCACGTCGAGATCCACGGTCAGCGCTATCCGGTACGGAGCTCGCTCGACCAGCCGTACGTCGCGGAGCTGGCGGCGTACGTTGATGAGAAGATGCGCCTCGCCATGCGGGAGTGTCCGCAGGGAGACAGTCTCAAAGTCGCGGTCCTCGCCTGCCTCAATATCGCCGACGAATACTTCCGCGCCCGTGATGACATGCAGTCGGGCCACGATAGCCTCGCCCACCGCGCGGGGGAGCTCGAACGCATGCTCGATCTCGCCCTGGGCATTGCCGAACCTCAGGCCGCCGCTCACGGCTGAAACGCGGCTTTTGCTGCGTTGCGCGGATTTTCTCGCGAAGGTCGACAACCGCACTGACGCTTGCTCGGCCGGGCGGATCATTCTAAGATGCCTTTCAGGAGTTCGATTCCCTGCTTTGCGCGTGATGGTTCGGAGGCTCGTTTGAGCCAACGTTTCACCATAAGAGAATCGCGACGCCACGTGGTGTGCATGCCTCTGCAAGAGGAAGCCTGAAGCGCGGCTTGTACAGCGGTTCCACCTGCTTTAGCAGGTTCATCCGACCTCCCCACACGGCAAAGCGGGGCCCTTCCTTCTCCTTCACGCTTTTCGACACTAGCTGATCTCCCGGCGGAGCTACCCCGCCGGGATTCTCGATAGGACGGGGACACTCATGGGTCTACCGGCCGCCTACTACCTCATCGCCGCCGCCATCCTTCTCTTCGCAACGGTCGGGGCCATCACCTGGTGGATCGCCAATCGCCGGCGCCTCGCCGAAACCACCGTTGGCCAAGCTCGAACCGAGTCCGAGCGCATCGTCCGCCAGGCGGAGCGCGACGCGGAAAGCGTACGCAAGGAGGCAGCGCTCGAGGCGAGGGAGAGGGCGCATACGGCTGCCGCCGAGACCGATCGACAGGCCCGCGAGCGCCAGCAGGAGATCCTGACCCTGGAGCAGGCGCTCGCCGACAAGACGCGCACACTGGCGGAACAGATTGCCACGGCCGATCGGCTCGAACAGAACCTGCGCGCCCGTGAAAAGGTGATTGCCCAGCAGGAACAGAGCGCGGCAGCAGCGGTGAACAGGGCGGAACAGATAGTTGCGGAGCGCCAGCGCGAGCTGCAGCGCGTGGCCGGTTTGAGCGCCGAGGAGGCGCGCGAGCTGCTCTTGAAACAGATCGAAGCGGATGCTCGGCGGGACGCGGCCAATCTCGTCAAACGCCTCGAGACCGAAGCCCGCGAGACGGCCGCGCTTCGCGCGCAGCAAATCATCACCGACGCCATCCAGCGCAGCGCCGCGGAGCATGCCATCGAAACGACTGTCTCCGTCGTCGACTTGCCGAGCGACGATCTGAAAGGGCGGATCATCGGTCGCGAAGGCCGCAATATCCGCGCTCTGGAAACTGCGACGGGCGTCGAGTTGATCGTGGACGACACGCCGGGCGCGATCATCCTGTCGAGCTTCGATCCGTTCCGCCGTGAGGTGGCCCGTCAGGCGATCGAGCGCCTGATCGCCGACGGCCGCATCCATCCGGCACGAATCGAAGAAGTTGTCGAGAAGGTCAAGGCAGAAATCGAAGAGACAGTCAGGCGCGAAGGAGAAGCGGCGGCGTTCGAGCTGGGACTCTACGATCTCCATCCGGAGATCCTTCGGCTGATGGGACGGCTGAAGTTCCGCACCAGCTACGGCCAGAACGTGCTCAATCACTCGAAGGAGGTTGCGTTCCTGGCCGGGATCATGGCGAAGGAGCTCGGCCTCAATGGACACGTCGCCGCAAGGGCGGCGTTCATCCACGACATCGGGAAAGCCATCGACCGCGATTTGCAGGGAACCCATCTCGAGCTCGGATTGGACTTTCTCCGGAAGCACGGTGAAAGCGAGCCGGTACTGCAGGCCGTCGCCGCCCATCACATGGACATCGACTGGCCATCACTGGAAGCGATGATTGTTCAGGCGGCCGATGCCATCTCTGCGGCAAGGCCGGGCGCCCGCCGCGATATCCTCGAGTCCTACGTCAAGCGGCTGGAAAAGCTCGAGGGCATCGCCGACTCCTTCCATGGCGTCTCCAAGGCGTTCGCCCTCCAGGCCGGGCGCGAAATCCGCATCGTCGTCGAAAGCGAGCAGGTTTCGGACGAAGAGACGATCTGGCTGTCGAAGGATATCGCCCGCCGTATCGAGAACGAGCTCGAATACCCGGGGCAGATCAAGGTGACCGTGATTCGGGAGACGCGTGCCGTTGAGTACGCGCGCTAACCACAGGGATTCCTCATCGTCGGTTGGAGATCTCGGCGAGCGCCGGCTGATAGAGCGAATACGGCAGCGATTCAGCGAATCCCAGGGCGACCTCGTGGTCGGCATCGGCGACGATGCCGCGGTGGCGATGCCAGCCCGCGGCGCACTGGAGGTGCTCACCACGGACGCCCTGGTTGAAGGCGTCCACTTCGACCTCGCCTTTTCGAGTTTCAGCGACGTCGGCTTCAAGGCACTTGCTGTAAACGCCAGCGACATCGCGGCGATGGGCGGCACGCCCCGTCTAGCCCTGCTATCCCTGATGCTTCCGGAGCACATGGCGTCGGAGGACGTCGACGCGCTCCTGGATGGCTTCGCCGAAATGGCCGCCGGCGCCAAGGTCACCCTCGCCGGCGGAAACCTCACGCGCTCGCCCGGGCCTCTCGTGGTCGACGTCTCTCTGATGGGCGCGGTCAAACCCAGAAAAATTCTCACGCGTTCAGGAGGGCGACCCGGCGATGCACTGTATGTGACGGGTTCAATCGGAGCCGCAGCCGCGGGTCTGGGTTGGCTTCGGTCGCATCCGCGCGGCGCTCCTGAACCCGACAATCCCGAGATGAAAGAATGCGTGGCCCGCCACCGCCGCCCGGCCCCGAGGTTGCGCATAGGCGCGGTTGCCGGCCGGACGAAGGCGGCATCGGCGTGCATGGATCTGAGCGACGGTCTCGCAGACGCCGTCAGGCAGATTGCAGAACAGAGCGGAACGGGCGCAAAAGTGGAAGCGGATGCGTTGCCCGTGCACCCGGGTGCGGCCAGCTGGTTCATCGGTCAGGGCCGCGATGCGATCGCAGACGCCATTACCGGAGGCGACGACTACGAGCTGCTCCTGGCCATGCCGCGGCGATTCAAGGGTCGGCTACGGAATCTGGTGCGCCAGGCGCAAGGAGTGCCCATTACCCGAATCGGCGAGCTCACCGCCAGTCGTGAGATCGTGGTTGTCCGCGGCGGCCGGGCGGATCCGCTCCCGTCGGGGTTCGTTCATTTCTGACGGGGTGCGATGACTATGTTCGGGGGGAGCGAGGGTTGGCGCCACAAGCTTGCCCTGCTCCTGCACACACACGACACACCGCAGCGAACCGCGGCGGCCTACGCGATCGGCGTCTTTTTCGGCTTCTCACCGTTCCTCGGACTCCATACCGTCCTCGGCTCTGTGCGTCGCGTTCGCGCTGAATCTGAACCGGGTCGCGGTGTTGGTGGGTGTCTATTCCAACCTGCCGTGGATCCTGCCCCCGGTACTACACGCTGACCACTCTGGCGGGGGCCGCCCTGCTCAGGGTGGAGGTCCCGGCGGGCCTGCTCAAGGAGCTGGGGGCCACCCTGACCGCTGGCTCATGGCGTGAAATGCGGCAGCACGCCCAGGCACTCGCCCCTCTGGCCTGGGCCTACACACTCGGGTCGACCCTTGGGGCCGTCCTGCTCGCTCTGATTGCCTACCGCGTCTCTCTGGGAGTGGTCCTCACCCACCGCCAGCGCAAGGAGATCGCCAAGTCTCTAAAAACACGCCACTTAGGGGATTAGACCCCCGGCTCAGCTTTGACCTGGCCGCAGCGGGTGGCTATAGTGGTGGGACCCCCAGCCGGCGCGGAAGGGCCTTTAATGCTCCTCTCCCGATCGTCCGGACGGAAGATTGTCGCCACCTCCTTTGCGGCGGTGGGTTTTGCTCTTCTCTACGAGGTGACGGTCCTCGATTCACGCTACGCTGCGCGACATGCGGAGCTGCGCGAAGCGACAGCGACCCCAACTCCGGGCGCCCGTCTCCGATTCACGGCCACGGCGTACTGCAAGGGCACCACAACGGCCTCAGGTGTGAACGTCCGCACCGGCATTGCCGCGGCGGATCCGGACCTGCTGCCCGTCGGATCGGTAATCCAGGTCGACAAGCTCGGGGAGCGCTACAACGGCGTCTACACGATCATGGACACCGGTCCGAGGGTCCATGGCCGCCACATCGACATCTACATGTGGAGCTGTAACGAGGCCTTGGATCTCGGGCGGCGAGGCATCCAGCTCACGGTCTTGAGGCTTGGTTGGAATCCGCAGGCGAGCACCCCTTCCCTCGTCGAGCGGCTCTTCCGGCAGCGCGAGGCGAACCTGCCACCTCCCCCGCCCTGGCCGCCGGCTTCCGCGGCGGGCGTCGGCACACCTGCTACTGATCCGCAGAAATAGCCGCCGGCTCGCGTTCCTGGTCCTGATACTGAAGCTGGTAGAGGCGATAGTAGATCCCGCGGCGCGCGAGCAGCTCCTGGTGTGTGCCCATCTCGCGGACACGGCCTTTGTGCAGGACGAGGATCTTGTCCATATCCTGAATGGTCGACAGCCGGTGCGCGATGGCCAGCGTCGTCCGTCCGGACATGAGGACGTGGAGCGCCTCGCGGATCAGCAATTCGGTTTCCGTGTCGACGCTCGACGTCGCCTCGTCGAGGATGAGGACGCGCGGATCGAACGCCAGCGCCCGTGCAAACGACAGCAGCTGCTTCTGACCCACGGACAACGTGGCGCCCCGCTCTCCGAGCGTGTGGTTGTAACCGTGCGGCAACTCGCGAATGAAGCGGTGCGCGTGAACGGCTTCGGCTGCCTGACGGACGGCACCGTCCGAGATGGCCTCGTTTCCCAGCCGGATGTTGGCGGCGACGGTCCCCGAGAACAGGTGGACGTCCTGCAGGACGAGGCTGAAAAGCGACCGCAGCCTCTGCAGGTCCATGTCCCGCACGTCGGTGCCGTCGATGAGGATTCTGCCGCTGGTGACGTCGTAGAACCGCAGCAGCAGGTTGATCAGCGTGGACTTGCCGGCACCCGTCGCGCCGACGATTCCCACCCGCTCGCCCGGCCTGACCTCGAACGAAGCGTCGCGTAACACGAAGTCCGTGCCGTTGTAGGCAAACGACACATTGTCGAAGACGATGTGCCCGAGACCCGAGCAGCCGACCCTTCGACTTTGCTCAGGGTCACCCTGAGGCTCTCGAAGGGCGAGCCCCGACTCGATCTTCACCGGAGTATCGAGCAGCTTGAATATCCGTTCGGACGAAGCCATGGCTGCCTGGAGCACGTTGAACTTCTCCGACATGTCGCTGATCGGCCGGAAGAAGCGCTGTGAATACTGGAGAAACGCAACCAGCGATCCGAGGGTCAGGGCTCCCTGCTGCGTCCAGATGCCGCCAAACCAGATGATCAGCGCGGACGCCAGCGCGCCGATGACTTCGACCGCCGGATAGAAGACCGCGTAGAAGAAAATCGAGTCGACGTTGGCGTCGCGATGCGTGCGGTTGATTTCGTCGAACTTGTCGAAGCCGCGCTGCTCGCGGCGAAACAACTGCACGGTCGACATGCCAGTGATGTGTTCCTGCAGATAGGCGTTGATCCTGGCAATCCACAGCCTGACGGTCCGGTACGATTCCCTGACGTTCTTGCGGAACCACTGGGTCACGAGGAAGATGAGCGGCAGCACCGAGAACGCGACCAGTGCCAGCCGCCAATCCATGATGGTCAGCACCACCATGATGCCAATCAACGTGAACACGTCGCCGAATATCGACACCACTCCTGCGGTGAATAGATCGTTGAGCACGTCGACGTCGGTGGTGACGCGCGTCATGAGGCGGCCGACGGGATTGCGATCGTAGAACTGCAGGTCGCTGCGCTGCAGGTGGCCATAGATCTGCATTCGCATGTCGTACATGATTCGCTGACCGGTGATTTGCAGCGCCCACGTCTGCACGTATTCGAGGGCGAACGACAATAGCAGCGTGGCCAGGAACGCCGCCGCAATCAGGTCGATGCCGCTCAGATCGCCGCGCGCAATGTAGCGATCGATCGCAACCTTCATCAGCCACGGCTGCACGAGCTGAAGCGCGGAAGCCGCGATGATTGCCGCCAGCGCGATGGCCACCTGAGCCTTGTACGGCCGCAGGTAGCGGAGCAGGCGCCGCATCAGCACGGCGTCGTAAGCTTTCCCGAGTACGTCTTCTTCGTGAATCGACATCAGCTTGCCGCCAGCTCCTCTTCGAGCTGCTGCTTTCGGAAGAGCTCGGCATAGAGACCGCCCCGCTGCACCAGGTCGTCGTGCCGCCCCTGCTCGACAATCCGGCCCGCTTCGAGCACGACAATCATGTCAGCCTGGCGGACCGTCGACACGCGGTGCGCGACGATGAGCGACGTGCGGGATCGCATGACCCCGCGCAGCCGCGAGAGGATTTCTTCTTCCGTATAGGTGTCGACCGCCGAGAGCGCGTCGTCCAGGATCAGAATCGCCGGATCGATGAGCACCGCGCGCGCGAGCGCCGTCCGCTGCTTCTGCCCGCCGGAGAGCGTGATGCCACGTTCACCCACGACCGTCTCGAATCCTTTGGGGAATGATTCCACGTCGACATCGAGTCGGGCCGTCGCCGCAGCGTCGCGGATGCGGGCCGTGACGTCCGTCTCGTGCGGAACGCCGAAGCTGATGTTCTCACCCACCGTATCCGAGAAGAGGAACGGCTCCTGCGGCACGAACCCAATCGCCCCTCGTAATTTCTCGAGCGGAATATCCAGCACGTCGACGCCGTCGATGAAGACCGAACCGCGCGGCGGCTCGTGCAATCGCGGCAGGAGACTGATCAGCGTCGACTTGCCCGAACCGGTGGCCCCGACGAAAGCCACCGTCTGGCCGGCTTCGATGCTCAGCGACACGTGATCGAGCACGATTCGTTCGGATCCCGGATAGCGAAACACCACGTCACGAAAATCGATACCGCCCTCGATGACCAGGCCCCTGCCCGCTTCCGTCACACTCTTGTCCTTGATGTCCGGCTCGACGTCGAGAACCTCGAGCATGCGCTTCCACGACGCCATGCCGCGCTGAAGGATGTTCGTCACCCACCCAAAAGCGATCATCGGCCAGCTCAACATCACCAGGTAAGCGTTGAACGCGACGAACTCGCCGAGGGTGATCCGGCCGCCGACAACGGCGCGGCTGCCTTGCCAGAGAACGAGCAGCGAGCCGAACCCGAGGAGCAGCGTCATGCTCGGGAAGAAGAAGCCCTGCAGCGTGATCAGTCCGCGATTGCGGCGCAGATACTCGATGTTCGCGCCGCGGAAGCGCTCGAGCTCATGCTGCTCCTGTCTGTAGGCGCGGACGACGCGGACGCCGGACAGTGACTCCTGAACGACGGCGCTCAGGTGGGCGAGCTGCTCCTGGATGCCTTCGAAGCGGCGGTGAATCTCCTTGCCGAAATAGCGGACGCTGAAGGAAACCAGCGGAAGCGGCACCAGCGCAATCAGCGTCAGCCGCGCGTCGATCGACATCATCAGGATGATGGCGACGATGAACGTCAGGATCGTGCTCGCGGAATACATCACGGACGGGCCGACCATCATCCGCACGGCATTCAGGTCGTTCGTCGCCCGCGACATCAGTTCGCCGGTACGCGTCCCCTGGTAGTAGGACAGCGGCATCTGCTGTAAGCGCGCGAAGAACATGTTGCGAAGGTCGTACTCGATATCGCGCGAGGCGCCGATGAGAATGCGCCGCATCAGATAGCGGAAGACCGCGCCGAGACACGCAATGAGCAGGAGCAGGCCGGCATAGACCGCCAGCTTGCCGCGGGTCACGTCCGTGTTCAGATCGTCGATGGCGTACTTGAGGACCCAGGGCGATGAGAGCTGGATCGCCGTGGTGAGGACAACGCACGTTAATCCGAGAGCAAAAGCCCGACGGTAGCGAAGAACAAAAGGCAGGAGACGACGAAAAGAGGACCCCACTCTACGAGTATACGAAAGGACGAAGGATGTCGTCCTTCGTCCTTCGTCCTTCTTCCTTCTTCCTTTCTTAGAAGCCGAACCGCACGCCGAGCTGCAGCGTGCGCGGCGCGGCCCCGGCGCGGAGTGCCGACCAGCACCAGGAACGCCGCCGGCGCTCCCTGGTTGGCTCCCGGGATATCGAAATTCGCGCGGTTCGTCAGGTTGAACACATCGGCGGACAGATCGAGCGTCCGGATGTTGCCCAGGTTGAATCGCCAGCCGAAGCGCGTGTCCAGCTGGAAGAAACCGGGGCCCCTGGCGCCGTTGCGGCCGCCGTCGAAATCCACCGATGTAGTTGTTCTCCGGCACGCTTCCGGCGCCAGCTGTAGCTACCGGCGGCAATCGGATCGAAGATCGTGCCGTTCCGGTCGGCATCGATGTTGTCGTTGCGCGGCGTAAACGGCAGTCCGCTCAGTGCACGCGCCACCCAGCTGAACGTCATGCCGTGCGTGTAGGGCACGAGCATGCGGCCGCTGACCACGAAGTTGTGCCGCCGGTCGAAGTCGGTCGGACCTCCGTTGAGGTCGAGGTTCATGTCCTGGCCGACCTGATAGTTGCTTCCGGGCGCGCCGAGGGTGGAAGTGTTGCCCCTCGCGTATGCCAGTGTGTACGAGACGCGCGTGCTGAAGTTGCGGCCGATCCGCTTGTTCACTTCGAGGAGCAAGGCGTCGTAGTCGGTTTCGCCCGTGTTCACGAACTGGTTGACCTGATTCAGGAAATTTGGATCAGGTCGAACCAGCGTCGCGGTCGGCGACGTGGTGGCGCGGGTGCCCTTGTTGCGATCGATGATCATCAGCAGGTCGCGTCCCCACACGTGCACGAAGTCCGCACGCGCAGTCAGGTTTCCGGCGAGCTGCTGCTCATACCCGAGACTCACCTGGTCCGATCGCGAAACTTTCCGCTCGGGATTGTCCACCGCCACGTTCCCGGTGTTCTTGACGCGACCGGTCGTCGGGAAGTTCGCGTTCAGATAGTCGCGGTTGATCGTCAGCCCATTGTTCTGCACCCAGGCGAGCATGGGATCGGTTGGCAACCGCCCGTTCCTTGGCCCGTCATCCACGTTCGAGTTCGGGAACGTAGCGTTGACCGAGTTGGTGAACACGCCGGCTGTGAAGAGATTGGTAATCCCGATATCGAAGTGGCTCTTGTCGTAGAACCGCCCATATCCGCCGCGCAGTACCGAGCGCGCCTGCTCGCTGAGGGCATAGGTCAATCCCACGCGCGGCTGCACGTTGTCCTTGTCAACCGGATGTTCCTTGCTGCCCGTGAAGAACGGGTTGTCTTCCTCCGGGACCGGGATGGCTTCGACGTCGTAGCGCAGGCCCAGGCTCACGGTCAGCCGGTTATTGAACTTCCACTTGTCTTGGAAGTACGCGGACACCCACGTTGCCTTCACGAATGACTGCTGTGAGGCCAGACGAATCGTCAGGCGATCGGGATACGTCCGAGGGTTGTTGCGATCGAACGTGAGATCGTTGACGCCAAACGCGAAGGTCCCGTTCAGATTGTCGTCGGTGATGCTCTCCACGCTGATGTACTGGTACTGGACGCCCGCCTTCAGATCGTGATCGCCATGCCATTTGTTCGGAACGAACCAGGAGAACGTGTCCTCAATCTGATATGCGTCGTTGACGCGGGCCTGCCCCAGTTCCGACTGCTGATCGTAGTAGGTCTGATAGGTCAGCCGTGTCGGACAGGCCAGCTGGTCGCGCCCGTTGCCGTTGTAGCAGGGATTCGCGAAGGCGACGTCCTCCTGCGTCCATCCGAGGCGGAGCTGGTTGACCCGCGAATTTCCGATGACCGAGGTCAGCGTGCCCACGACCGTCTGGTCTTTGTCATCCTCTTCCCGAATCGCTGACGAGGTCGGGAACCGGGCGCCGTCGGCGATCGCCTGGTTGCGTTGCGGCGAGAGCTCGCGCAGCCAGCGGACGCCCCAGGTGTTGCCGGCGTTGATTTGGTGATCGAAGCGGACCATCGTGTTCCACACGCGATCCTGCGTCGTCGGACTCCAGTTCAGGTCGGGCCGGCTCGGGATGACGATCGCGGCACCGCGGTCGATCATCACGCGCTCGAGGCTCCCAAAGAAGTGCGCGCGATTGCGGACAATCGGGCCGCCGATCGTGCCGCCGAATTCCTTACGCTGGGTGTCCGGCTTGGATAGACCACGCTGCTTCGCGAAGTAGTCCTTGGCCGTGAGCTCGGCGTCCTGCCCAAAGACGAAGGCGCTGCCGCGGAAGCTGTTCGTGCCCTGCTTCGTGACGGCGTTGATCACCGCGCCGGTCGTGCGGCCGAATTCCGCGTCGAACTGGTTGGTGATGACCTGGAACTCCTGCACCGACTCCAACGCCGTTCGCGCCTGCGTCCCCGCGCGCTGCCCGATCGCGTCGTCGTTGTTGTTCGCGCCATCGAGCATGTAGTTGTTGTTGCGTGGATCACTCCCGTTGACCGAGACCGAGTCGGATCCGAACGATTCCGTGCTGATGCTCGGCACGATTCCCGGCAGCAGCCCGATAAAACCGATGAAGTTGCGGTTGATTGATGGCAATTCGACCAGTTCTGTTCCCGTGATGTTGCCGCCCACTTCCTTCGATGTGACGTCGACGATGGAGCTCTCGGCGGTCACGGTCAGGACTTCTTCGAGCGCACCGACGGCCAGCTCCAGGTCGAGCGTAAGCGTTTTGCCGATTTCGAGCCGCAGGTCCTTGCGGTTGTACTTCCTGAAGCCCGTCATCTCGGCCGAAATCTCGTACGTGCCGGGAATGACGCCGCTGACGAAGTAGGTACCGTCGCTGTTGCTGACGGTTTCCCGGAACATGCCCGTGTCCTGGTTGCGGACCATGATGGTGACGCCCGGCAGGACGGCACCCTGAGGGTCGAGGACCCGGCCGCGCAGCTCACTGGTGCCCTGCTGCGCCGCAGCGGTCACTGCAGCCAGACAGACGCCGACGAAGCAGCTCAACACACGGTATTTCATGACCTCATCCCCTCCACGGACTGACGGTGGCCGAACGGCCGCCTCCGGAATTCTGAATTGGAGGCGCCGGAAGATTGAATAGGCCCGAGTGTCCGACGGCGTAGAGCCAACGTTTCGGAACGAGTGGCGCGCTCTGCGAGATCTTGCGATCCACAGAGCAAGTGCAATGCCGCAGCTAGGCGACGCCCACGGCAGAGAACTGCCCCCGCAGGAGCATGTCCTTCATTCGCTGGCTGCCGAAGTCGAGGTGCTCCTCCATCCGCGCCTGGGCGGCCACCGGATCACGGCGTCCGATGGCATCGACAATCTCCAGGTGCGCGGCGGTCGCGCCTTCCTGAAACGGCCCGAATTGCACACCGAGCGACATGAAGCGATCCACTTGCGCGAGGCACCGTTCGATGAGCTCCTGCGCCAGCGTGTTTCGCGCCGCGGCGGCGATGGCCATGTGAAAGCGCGCGTTCGCTGCCTCAGCCTCGCGGTAGTCGTTCGCGCCTTCGACAGTCTGCGCGAGAGCGGGCAGAGGCACGACCGCCAAGCGGCGCATGGTATCGATCTCGTCGGCAGTCGCTCGCTCTGCGGCGCGGCCAGCCGCGGCACCTTCGAGCAGACGACGCACGTCGAACGTGTCGTGAATGGACTGCACGGTGACGCGAGCAACGAAATATCCGTGACCAACGACGCGGTCCAGGTACCGCTCCTGCCACAGCCGGGCGAGGCCCTCGCGGACCGGCGTCCGGCTCATCCCGTGCTCGCGGGCGAGGCTGACTTCAGAAAGCGGCGCACCCGGCGGGTACCGGCCGCGGACGATGCCAATCTTGATGTTCTGGTAGGCGCGCTCGACCTGGGGTGATTCGGGAATAGCCACGATTCCTCGCGCTCCGGTGGTGTATACGACCTGAGTCCATGCAGTATACACAAACTGGTGCCGAAAACAGTACGTGGTATTCTTGGTGCGCCTTTCCCAGCAGGCGCCCGGGTCCGCCGGGGCGTGACTCTCAACAACCAGCCGGGGCGAGAAACCTTGATGCGGAATCCTGCATTTGCGATAGCTCTGTGTGTGGCGGTCCTCGTGCCGCCTGCTCCGGCGTCGGCGCAGTACGGTGTACCCGCGAATCGGGCCACCGGCGAGACCTATCACGTCGAAATAAGCGGCAACCTGTGGCCTGCGTCGCCGAGCATCCAGATTTCGAGCGAGGCGCTCGGCATCATCGGCAGCACCATCGACTTCGTCGAAGACCTGGGCATCGACAACAAGACGTTCACACAGCTGAAGGTCGTGCTCCGGCCCGGTGTCAAGCACAAGTTTCGATTCGAGTTCACACCAATCAGCTACGATGCCGAATCCACGCTCCGGCGGACCATCGTGTTCAACGGCCAGCGGTTCGACGTGGCTCTCCCGGTTGAAACGGACCTGACCTGGAAAGCCTATCGGTTCGGCTACGAGTGGGATTTCGTTTACCGCGACCGCGGGTTCGTTGGCTTGCTGCTCGAGCTGAAATACACCGACATCCAAGCGTCGCTCGCGAATGCGCTCGTCGGCAGGGAGTTCGTGCACGCGCAGGCACCCATTCCTGCTATTGGTGTCATCGGACGCGCCTATGTCGTGCCCAATATTTCGATTACCGGTGAGTTCAGCGGCTTCAAGCTTCCGGACATCGACGACGACTACAAGGCCGACTACTTCGACTTCGATCTCTACGGAACGGTGAACTTCACCGAAAATGTCGGCGCACAGGTAGGATATCGCCGTCTCACGGTCTTCTATCGAATCGACGAGGACGAAGGCGATCTGAAGTTGAAAGGACTGGTACTTCGGCGGCGTCGTCCGCTTCTGACGCGGCGTCATTCGACTTTCACCCAGATGCCGAGGTATCGAGCGTCGCGGCTGGAGGCGTTCTGCTCGGACGGGCGAAACCCACCCGTCACGGCCAGAGTGACTACAGCCGCACGGCGCGAACCATCCACGTCGGCGGCGACACGTTTCTCCTCGCCGGGTCCGAATTCCAACGTGGATCGGACGCCGCCGCAGTTCATCGTCACCTGATTCGGCAGCGGACCGTTTCGCAGCACCATCGACACCGAGGGTTGCACGTCGTCTGGCTGAATCGCGAACGTTGACGCGCGCGCGCCGCCTACCCAGAATGCCTCCGGTTCCAAAAAGCTCCGATCATCCAGAAAGAAAACGGTCTTCCCTCCGTATCGCACGGCGGTGCGCGCATACCCCACATCAAACTGATCGGGCGGCAACAGTGAAACAGGCTCGACCACCAGGCCGCGCACCGATTGGCGCGCATCCTCATCTCCCCTGACGACTATGCCGCGGACCGGGACCGGAAAGCGCACGTGAATGGGTTGCGCGGGATTCGAGATCGGCGCCGTGTGAATGGCGAACTGATCCCGGCCAATGCCAATCATCAACCAACCGCGCGGCGCGTCGGCCACCGGTGTGATCCGAAACTCGCCGGGTGGAACGCGCGGGTATGTCGAACAGCGAGGCGTTGCGCCCGGCCGTGCGGTCGGCGGCTGGTAACCGCAGGAGCTCGATCTTTATTCGTTGCGGCAGCGATGCGTGTCCAAGCGCGTCTACGCGCTCGAGATCGATGACGACGGGGTGCGGAGTCGATGCTGCGGCGCGCAGCAGTTCGACCTGCGCCGACGGCACGTTCCTGCCGTCGACTCCGCGAGCAGCCCACACCGCCGTCGAGGCAATCATGACGGCAATGGGCACAGGCCAGAGAAGGCTCAACTGCTGGGCTCTGCGCGAGCGCCACGATGCGCGCATCACGAAAACCGCCGCACCGAGCACGACCATCCAAATCCCCACGTCACGGAAAAACGGACCGATGGCATTCCGCGTCCACCACGGCATCGCTTGCGACAGATCGACAGTAGTTGAGAGCCACGTGAGCCAGAGTGCAGGGGTATCGCGAAGGTTGAGCGCAAGTCGTCCGCGATCGACGATCACCAGCGTCGCGGTCGTCAGCGCGGTAAAAGCGAGGGTCGCGGCCATCAATGCACGGTGCCGGTAGTCTTCCATTGCGGTCCAGATGACAGCCGCTGGCACGGCAAGCAGCGGCAGAACCGGGACGAAGAACCGTGCCGGCGGACTCCATCCACCCCACCACATGGCAAAGTGCGTGACGGTGACGAGATAGGGAAGCATCGCGAAGCATAGCTCCAGCGCAAGCCGTCGGAATGACGGCCATGTCAGCATCACGCCCAGGCCAACGAAAGCAAACGCCAGCACCGGCGCGTAAGGAAGCAGGCCGAAGCGCTGATCGAAGAGGAGTCCGCCGAGTCCGCCAGGCACCCACTGAATCGATCCGATTTCTCCGGGCCCATAGGGAGCCGATGGATCGGGCGTGCCGTAGATGGCCACGAAGTACCCGAGCCATGCCACGGCGCTCGCAGCCGGGACCGCCAGGAAGGCGACAGCCTTCGCTGTGGGATTGCGGGTGGCCGACAGCCGTAACAGGATGAGCGCTCCCAGACAGCCGGCGATCACCGCGAACCGGCTATGCAGCCACGGAAGAATCGCCAGCAGCAGGCCGTGCCAGAACCACGGCTGAACGCGCTCTGATCCGGTCAGACGCTCGTCATCCGTCCGCAGCAGCGCCCACACTGCCGTCAGCGTCAGCGTCCCGCCGAGACCGTCGGGATAGAGAGTGAAGCTGTGGAAAACCGCGCTGACGGGTAACGTGACGGCCGCCCATCCGAACCATGCTGCGTCCTCACGCCGCGTGGCGAGCCATGCGACCCACCACGAGAGCGCCGATCCCGCCGCGGCTAGCGTCAGGAGAAGGATCTCGGCGCCCCGGTAGCCTGCTATGGCGAAGGCGGGCAGCACGATCGCGGACAGCCCGGGTGCATGGATTGAGTAGATCTCGCCGTCGCGACCGAGCCGCTGGAAGTGGGGTGGGAGCTCGCTGGGATAGAAACTCCGATAGTCCCCTCGCCGGTGGTTGTTCCGGATTTTCAGATCGTGGTCGAGCAACAGGCTCTGCGTGATTACGAGGTAGTGCGGCTCATCTCCGCTTGGGAAGGACGGCGCTGTACGCCAGGCCGCCGCGCCGAAAATGATCAGGGCGAGCAGGCCGGCGATCGCGGGACGGAGATCTCGCTTCCGCCAGTGCCACCGGTTGCTTACGAAATTCCCATGCGGCGCGCGAGCAATGGCGCCGGGAAGAGTCATCGTCAGCGCGACGGCGATCCACACGAAAGCGGCGACCGGATCCGACCAAATCAGGAAAGCAGCGGGCACCGGGGCAGGCAGCCACGGCAAGACCAGTAACACCAGCAGCGATAGCGGCCAGGCCGGCGCGCCCTTTCTCACCAGCGCTGCGACGCCAAGCGCGGCGGTCAGCACGATCGTCCAGGACGTGAGGTTGGCTGGCAGCAGGCCGATCCGTGATCCGGAGGCGGATGCGAACCCGATCGTCCCGAGTGAGAGCCAGGCGATGAAACCCGCCCACAGCGCGAGCACCAACAGGGCGGCAGGACCCGAGGGGCGCATCAAGGACGTGAAGACCGTAGACCTTTGCGATCGTTGAGGGTGACTCGCTGGCTTAGAATACGGGGATTCTACATGGACGCCGGGTCGGACTCCATTCCGCGACGCGTCGCGTCGAGCGCGCTCGCGTGCGTGGCCGCGCTGGCGATCACCATCGTCATGACGTGGCCTCTTGCCGCCGGCTTCGGACGGCTGGGGCGCACCGCGCCAGGAGACGGGCCGTTCGCGATCTGGAATGTGTCCTGGGTCGCTCACTCCCTCACAACCGCCCCGCTGGCGTTGTTCGACGCGAACATCTTTCATCCACACACAGGCACACTGGCCTACTCTGAAATCAATCTGATCGGGGGCATCGTCGGGATCCCGGGCTGGCTGCTGACCGGCAATCCGTACGTCACGCACAACTCGGCGCTGATGTTCGCATTCGCGACGTCGGCGGTTGGCATGTGGCTGCTCGCCCGCCGACTGACAGGGAGCACGGGAGCTGCCGCCGTGGCCGCGGTACTCTACGCGTATAGCCCGTATTTCTTCGCGCACACTCCCCACATCCAGCTGTTGATGGGTGGCGGCATCCCCGTCGCCCTGCTGTTGATGTACGACGTCGCGGAAACACGTTCAATCGCACGTGGCGTCGTGCTCGGCGTCGCCCTGGCGGCTCAAGCGCTCGCTTGCGCGTATTACGGCATCTTTGCCGGCCTGCTCGTCGGATATGCCGCCATCGTCCTGGCAATCACGAGAGGACGTTGGCGGGACGCGAGATATTGGATTGCGATTGCGACCGGTGCCGTGGTCTCGCTCGTCTGCGTGCTCCCCTTCTTTCTGCCGTTCGTTCGCCTGCAGCAGGAGGGAGGATTCCATCGCACGCTCGCGGAGAGCGTTCGCTATTCCGCCAACCTTTCGAGCTACCTTGCCTCACCAGCCCACGCGCATGGGTGGCTGCTCGCCATCATTCAGGACTGGCCGCGCTTCAACGAGGTGTTGTTCCCGGGCTTCCTGGCGCTCACGCTGGCTGCGGTCGGACTGTTCGCGGGCATTCGCGCGGCTGGGACACCCGAAGTGGGAACGCCTGCGACGCGCGAGACGGTACTGATATTTGGAACGATCGGCCTTCTCGCCTTCTGGGCGTCATTCGGCCCTGCGGCGGGACTCTATTCACTCCTCTACTACACGATTCCGCTGTTCTCGTTCTTGCGAGCGCCCTCTCGGCTCGGTCCCGTTGTCATGACGGCGCTTGCCGTTCTGGCAGCCGTTGGCGTGCGGCAATTGCTCGGCCGCTCATCGCCGCGGCGTCAGACGATCGCCGCCATGGCACTCTCTGTCGTCGCGCTGCTGGAATTGAACGAGGTACCGTTCGGTTGGGAACGCGCGCCGGTTCTGCCGCAGCCGTACCAGTTCCTGGCGCAGCTGCCAAGGGGTCCGGTGGCGGAATTTCCGTTCTACGGCAGCAGAGTCGCCTATCACCTGCACACGCAGTACATGCTGTTCTCGACAGCGCACTGGTTTCCGCTCGTCAACGGGTACAGCGACTACTTTCCTCAGGACTTCAGAGAGGCGGCCTTCGTCCTGGATTCGTTCCCGTCGACCGACAGCTTCAACGTGCTGAGACGTCGCCGCGTCCGCTACATTGCCATTCATTGGGACATGTTCGGACCGCGGCGGCGAGAGATCGAAGAGCGACTGCGGCCGTTCGTGAACAACCTGCGGCCGGTATCGGCAGATCGGAATATGACGCTGTACGAGGTGGTTGGCTATCCCTGACGGGCGCGGGGCTTGGCGCGCCGGGCGGACGGCTTCTTGACGGACTTGCGCGTTGTGGCCTTCGCGTTGCTCTTGGCGCTGGCAGCGGTTCGCGTCGGCGCTGGTTCAGAGCTGCTCTCGGCAACCGTCACGGGAATCGGCCGGCCGCCTGCCTCTCCGTAGAGACGCCTGTAGTCCTCGGCCGTTCCGAGTATGCGCTTGACGTAGTTCTGAGTCTCGGGGAACGGGATGTCGTCGATGAACTCGTCCTCGTCCAGCCCGGGCCTTTCCGATTTCCACCGGACGACACGGCTCTCGCCGGCGTTATAGCTGGCGAGCGCATAGTGCGTCCCACCGAACTGTCGCGCCAGCTGGGAGAAGTACAGCGTCCCCATCCGAATGTTGGTGTCGGCATCCGTCAGCCGGTTCGTCGTGAAGCCACGAATGTTGAGTGTTCGCGCGAGGCGACGGCCGGTTGCGGGGACAATCTGCATCAGACCCCACGCATTGGCTGCGGATCGGACCTTGGGGTCGAACGTCGATTCCTGTGCGATGAGGGCTGCGATGAGATAAGGGTCCAGCCCGCGCGCTTCCGAGTGTTTCCGGATCGAATCCCAGTACGTGAGCGGAAAGATGACCTGGAGAAGCTCGGTCGGCAGCTCGTGCCCACCCGATGCGAGGAACTGCGGATATGCGCGGCGCATCATCGTGATCGCGCGCCGCAGCTCGCCCTGCCGATGATATGCCCACGCGATCGTGGCATCGAGCGCGGGGTTGCCGCCCCAGGCACGCTGCGCATATCTCAGCTCGCTCAAGGCGTCGCCATACAGGCCGGCGCCGAGCAGTGCGCGGATCCGCGCCTCGGTCGGCGGATGCGAAGGTGTCGCTGTGACCGGCTGACGCGAAGCAGAGACGGCCCTGTCGGCAGTCGACAGCTGATCCCCGGCTCGCGCCAGCTGCTGCTGCGCGAGTCGGCCGTAGTACCAGTTGCGATAGTCGGCGTGGACGATCCGCAGTCGTTCGACGGCTTCGGTTCCTCGATCGAGCTTGGCGTGGGCGCGCGCGGCCCAGTACAGATAGGACGGCCTGTAGTCCGAGCGCGGAAATGCCGCCGCCGCGTCTTCGAAGATGCGCACGGTGCTCGCGTAGTCACCGTTCTTGTAGCTCCACCAACCCGCCTTCCATGCCGCTCGTTCCGATCGCACGCCGGCGGGGAACTTCTTGAAGAGCTCGGCAAAGGTTTGCGCCGCCAGTTCGTCCTCGTTCTCGAGGATGTAGAACGTGCCGAGGTTGTTGAGCGCCTCCTCCGACCAGCTGCTATCGGGAAACTCGGTTACGAGTGCCTTCGTGAGCGCGATGTATTCCTCGTCACGTCCAATCTCACGCAGCGCGGAAAGGTAGAAGAAGCGCGCCTCCGCCTTGCGCGACGCGCTCTCCAGGTACGGCTTCAGCACGTTGGATGCCGACTCATAGCGCCGCAGATAGAAATCGGATTCGGCGATGCGCAGGTCGGCCAGCTCGCGATCATCGCCGCTGGTCTCGGTGACGACTCCCTGAAAGCCCGCTCGCGCGTCGGTGTAACGACGCGCGCCGAAGAGGATCGAGGCGCGGTTGAAGTCGGCTTTGTAGCCGGAGCGGACCACGTGTTCCTTCAGCGTCTCCAGACGTTCGGCAGCGATCGACGCGCTGTCGCTCAACGGCAGCTCGTAATAGACGCGATGGTAGGCGGCTGCCGCCTTGGTGCGATCGCCGGCAGCGAGCGCTGCGCGCCCGAGGCGCATCAGAATTTCCTCGTCGAATGCAGCCCGGTCGCTGGCAAGGGCGTCGTAGATCGCAACCGCCGCTGCGAAGTCCGCGGCAGTCTCCGCCGCTTCTCCGCTGGCCAGAGCGGCGGCCACGGTGAGATAGCCCTGAGCCTTCGTCGCGCGCAGGGCGTCGAGCGTGCGCCGTCCGTCCTCGATCCGGCCGAGCCGCAGCTGCGACAACCCGAGGTACAGCCTGGCGTAGTCCTGAAGCGGACCAGCGACAGCCGCTGCGCGAGTCGCCAGTGGCAGCGCACCCGCATAGTCCGCCGCCGCAAACTTCTCGACGGCGTCGGCAAGCCGGTCGTGAGTCTCGGCGAGGCGGAGCCGTTCCTTTTCGGAGGGCACGAGCCAGAGCGCGCTGGCGTCGCGCGACAACGTCGGGTGATTCGTCGTCGTGAGCTGAGCCGCAACGTCCCCGCGAAGGGGACTCGCGATCGACAGGACGACGGTCAGGACGAGAAGGCGTTTCACGCTGGCTCGCCGAGCAGCGCCGCATTCCCGTCGGCGAGAGTCTGAACCAGCTCCTGCTGGAAGTAGGCGTGCTGCGGACCAGTGCCTGCGGGCACGCGCTCCTCATACAGCCGGCGGGCGCGTTCGATCTCGGAACGAAGCCGATAGAGCAGGTCGTGGTTTTCGCGGCCAACGCGGACGGCGGCTTCGTTGTACAACTTGATCTCCGATACCAGCAGACGCGCGTACCGCTTCGCGCTGCCTTCATCGTCCGAGATCCCGCTTCCTGCGATGCGCATCGCCTGAGCCGTGCGCGTGGCAGTCAGGTGGGCCAGACAGGATGCAGCGTGGCTGCCGAGGATCTGCACGGCTTCCGGCCACGATGCTGGCGCAATCTGATTCGTACTGCCCCCATCGTCAGCATACAGGACCGCCACCGGTTCACCACCAATCGCAATCGGCAGCGCAAGCGATGCCTGTCCGGCCGGCTGACCGGCAAACGCCGGCGGCTCGAGTCCTGGTTCCCGCGAGCTCATGACTGCTTCGCGACGTTCCACCGCCTGTGCGAGGAGTCCGGCACCCGTCGCCGCGACTCGGTGTGCACCGACCTCTGTCGTGAACCCGATGGCTTTGTGGCCTTGCAGATGATCGCCGTGACCGATGAAGACCGCGGCGCGTGATGCTTCGGTTGCCGCCGCCTGCACGAGGATCGTGAGAATCTCGGTCAAGGACTTCGCGGCATCCATGGCACGCATCGCCCCGAACAACCGATCGACCGTCCCGACTTCCGATTGGCTTTCCAGCGCGTTCACGTCGATCAGGTTCACGGGTTCGGGTTCGGGGACCACCGACAGAACCGGCGCCTCGATTTCGCTGGCTCGCGCCTGTCGTTCCTCCTCGAGCGTGGCTTCCACCTGGCGCAGCGACACCCGCGCCTCCCCGAGCTCCTCCTTGAAGCGCCGCGACTGCTGACGCTCGGTTTCGAGCGCCGACTCGAGTCGCTGTACGGTCTGGTTGAGTTCGTCGAGCTGGCCGGGACGCTGATCCAGCAACACAGGAGCGCGCTCTTGCGCATCGGACTGCAGCCGATCGCGCTCGAGCAGCAGGGTCTGCCGCTCGGCCTCCATGCGGTTGCGCTCGGTTCGAAACTGCTGTCGTTCCGCGTCGAAACGCTGCCGCTCCAGCACGCGATCCGCTTCGGCGCGCTGTCGTTCCGCCACCAGTTCGGATTCGAGGCGCTGACGCTCCGCGTCGAGCAGCGAATCCAACCCGCTGGCGTTCGGCATTCAGGTCGGCGGCCGAGCGCTCTCGCTCGGCGTCGAGCAAAGCAATGCCACGCTGCCGTTCGCTTTCGACTTCCTGATCGGCTTCTTCGCGGACTCGCACCGCCGCAAGCGCCGCCGCCTGTTCGGCCTCGGCGCGAAGACGTGCGGTCACCTGGCCGGTTGCCTGCGCGATTGCCTGCGCGGTCGCTTGTTCCGTTTCGGCTTGCATTTTTGCCGCTTGCTGCGCCGATGCCTGCTCCGCTTCGCCTCGTATCTTTGCTGCCTGCTCCGCTAACGCCTGTGCTGCTTCGGCTCGCATCCTCGCCGCCTGCTGTGCCGATGCCTGCTCCGCTTCGACCCGAATCTTTGCCGCCAGCTCCGCCGAGGCCTGTTCCGCCTCGGCTCGCATTCTTGCCGCCTGCTCCGCCGATGCCTGCTCCGCTTCGGCTCGCATTCTTGCCGCCTGCTCCGCCGATGCCTGTTCCGCTTCGACCCGCATCCTTGCCGCCAGCTCCGCCGATGCCTGTTCCGCCTCGGCTCGCATTCTTGCCGCCTGCTCCGCCGATGCCTGCTCCGCTTCGGCTCGCATTCTTGCCGCCTGCTCCGCCGATGCCTGCTCCGCTTCGGCTCGCATTCTTGCCGCCTGCTCCGCCGATGCCTGCTCCGCTTCGGCCCGAATCTTTGCCGCCAGCTCCGCCGAGGCCTGTTCGGCTTCGGCTCGAGCGCGCGCCGCCGCTTCAGCCGCCGCCCGTTCGACCTGGGCACGCGTGCGCGCCGCTGCTTCGACCGCCGCCTGCTCCGCCGCCGCTTTCAGGCGGACGACTTCGGTCGTGAATCGCAGGTCTGCCTCGGCTCGGGCCGCGGAGAGCTCCGACTCCAATCGCGTCACCCACTCGGTTTTCACCGCATCGAGCTTGGCGGTCCAGCGCACGTCGGCGTCCGCCTCGGCGCTTCGCCGGGCGTTGTCGATCGCCTGCTCGTGGTGCTCGGTCAGCGAGCTGAGCTGCACATCGAGCTGCTGCTGCAGGCCAGCGCGCAGCGCTTCGACCGCATTACGAAGCTGTTCGTTCGGCATAATCGGATTATCCGGGCCGGATCCCCGCCAGTCAAGTCGGGTCAGGCGGCGCAAGTTCAATGACTCCAGCAAGTTGACGACAGGCCGTGGTTCCCCTACAATGGAGCGTTGGGGGGCGACCTAGATTCGACGGAGATACGGTTTCGCAGGATGCGTGCCGAGGACCATCACCCTCGTTAATCCGATGGAAACAACCATAACTGCGGACACGCAGCTCGCTCTCGCAGCCTAAACCCCTGTGAGCGTCCACCCCAGTCAGCCTGCGGGCTGGGACTGGATGTCATTTCAGCAGGCTGGTCGCCGACGCGTTGTCGCGGACGTCGGTGACGAGACTTACCGGGGCTGGCTTCCGGCGATTCTTCGCCGCTTCTCGACGCCGGAAGCGAGACCCATAGAAGCGGATACGCATCGTAGATTCCTGCGGGGATGTATTTTCGGACCCGGGTGCAAATCCCGGCGCCTCCATTTATTACTCCGTTCGCGTGGGGTCCCCTTTCACTTCCCCACGCTCACTGCGCGCTCGGCCTTCGGCCTCGCTTGCTTCCTCATTCAGTTCGCTCGGCGGGGCCCCTTTCACTTCCCCACGCTCACTGCGCGCTCGGCCTTCGGCCTCGCTTGCTTCCTCATTCAGTTCGCTCGCGGGCCCCTTTCACTTCCCCACGCTCACTGCGCGCTCGGCCTTCGGCCTCGCTTGCCTCCTCATTCAGTTCGCTCGGCGGGGCCCCTTCACTTCCCCACGCTCGCAGCCAGTCGCGCCGTAGTAGCTTGGTTGCCGTGGCATTCAAGCGAAGGCGGACGGACATCGCCAACCCAAAGTCCCGAGCCCCGAGCTCCCGAGCTCCGAGCCCACGACTACTTTGTCGGCCAATCGCACCTGAATTCTTAGGTCTCCACGCTGTGCGCACGGCCCGAAAACATGGCCCGATCGGCACACACTTGACCTCAGCCGGCAACGTTTCGACGAGGGTCTTCGTCGATCACCCTGGTCGCCGGTCGCCAAGACAACCGGTTTATCATTGGATACCGTGAAACCTCTGCGCAGGGCGGGAGCTTGCGTCGCGATCGGAGCCGTCATCGCGTCGCTCATGGCGCTCGCTCCGGCGTCGCGGGCGCAGGCGCCCGTTACAGCCGCACCTTACACCGTTCTGTCCCGTGAGGGGCGCCGTCCCCTTCCCGCGCGCGTGATCAACGGACAGGAAATGTTCGCGCTCGACGATCTCGCAAAATTGTTCGAGTTGTCGGTGCGCGAGGACACCGCGGCCGGCGGCATTACCGTTTCCTCGCGCGGTCAGACGATCGTGCTGTCCCCCGGCCAGGGTCTCGCGTCAGTAGGAGGCCGACTCGTTTCCTTGCCGGCACCTCCGGTTCGCGAGGGGCGTGCGTGGTTCGTGCCTGTTGATTTCGTCCCGCGTGCGCTGGCGACCGCGCTCGGGATTCGTATAGAGCTTCGGAAACCATCGCGGCTTCTGCTCTCGGGCGACATTCGAGTGCCGCGACTGGCCGGTCGAATCGAAGCGCTCGGCGTGCTTGCCCGCCTCACCCTGGAAGTGGCACCAGCCACGCCGCACACGGTGTCACAGGACGGCAATCGCATCCTCGTGAAGTTCGAAGCGGACGCACTCGACGCGACGCTGCCGGTGTCTACGGTGCCCGACATGATTCAGGCCGTGCGACCGGCCGAACAACCCTCGGCCATCGTCGTCGATCTTGGACCGAAGTTCGCCTCATTCCGCACATCCGATGTGCCCGGCGATCGCGGTGCCGGACGGGTCATCGTGGAAGTGCTCACGGCGACAACGGAGACAGCGCCCGCGCCGCCGCCGCCTGTGGCCTCACCACCGGAGGCACCGCCGATTCTCGATCTTGCACCGTCCGGCGGCATGCGCACGATCGTGATCGATGCGGGCCACGGCGGAGCGGAAGAGGGCGCACGGGGACCCGGTGGTACGCTTGAAAAGGACGTCACGCTGAGCGTCGCGCGTCGCCTCAAAGCCGCGCTCGAGGCGCGGCTCGGCTTGCGCGTGATCCTCACGCGCGATCGCGACGAAGCGGTGGCACTCGATGAGCGCGCCGCCGTCGCCAACAACAACAAAGCGGACATTTTTCTCAGTCTTCATGCCAATGCCTCGGTGCGGGCCTCCGCTGGCGGCGCCGAGGTCTTCTACCTGAGCCTGGCCGACTACGGCGACGAAGCGCAACGCGTCGCACAAGGCGAGGGCGAGGCGCTGCCGGTGTTCGGTGGAGGGACGCGCGACATCGAAGTGATCCTCTGGGAGATGGCCCAGGCACGCTACATCGAGCAGTCGGCGCTCCTCGCCAGGATGATCGAGAGCGGCCTGCGCGCGCGCGTCCCCATGAGTCCGCGGGCGATTCAGCAGGCGCCGTTCCGCGTGCTCGTCGGCGCCAACATGCCGGCGGTGCTGGTCGAAATGGGTTTCATCTCCAACCCTGAACAGGAAAAGCAGCTCGCCTCGGATACGTTTCAAAGCACGCTCGTGCAGGCTCTCGTCGACAGCGTTGTGGCGTTCCGCAACTCGCGAGCCGAACGTACGGAGGCTCCTCCGGCGACACCCCGCGGCCCTGGAGCGCGCTGATGCCGCGGCGATTAGCGGCCGCCGCAGCGGTGGCCGTCCTGGCCATTGCCGGCGGCTGGATGCTCTTCGTCGGACTGCCACGCTGGTCTGGTTCGCGCCAGCCGACGTCGGCGCCGGCAGCCTCGGCGCCGGCGGCACCTGAGCGCAAAATCACGGCAACCTTGTATTTCATTTCCGAGGACGGTTTATCGCTGGTCGGCGTTCAGCGCGAAGTCACGTTCGGCGAACCGGTCGACGAACAGGCGCGCCGGATCCTGGAAGCGCAGCTTGGTCACGCACCGGCTCCCCTCTCTTCTGCAATCCCGGAAGCAACCGCGCTGCGATCGTTGTTTCTCAGCGACAAGGGACACGCCTATGTGGACTTGAGTGCCGATGCGCGGTCCCGACACACGGGCGGAGCGCTCGACGAGCTCTTCACGATCTACGCGATCGTCAACGCGCTGACGGTCAATCTCCCCGCGATCACTCGCGTGCAAATCCTGATCGATGGCCATGAAGTGGACACCCTTGCCGGCCACGTGGATCTGCGCCATCCACTGCAGAAGAATCTGAAGTGGGTCAAGACTGACGAGAAGGACGGCTCATGAAACGAAGCGATGGCCGGTCACCGGCCGAACTCAGACCCACACGCCTCACCCCGGAATTTCTCGTGCACGCCGAGGGATCCGTTCTGATCGAGGTCGGACGTACGCGCGTCGTGTGCAGCGCCAGCGTCGAGGAACGCGTGCCACCGTTTCTCCGCAATACGGGAAAAGGTTGGGTCACGGCCGAGTACGGCATGCTGCCGCGCGCTACGACCACGCGAACGCAGCGCGAAGCGACGGCCGGCAAAGTCGGGGGCCGCACGCAGGAGATACAGCGTTTGATCGGTCGATCGCTGCGTTCGGTCACCCGGCTGCCCGAGCTCGGCGAGCGGACGATCTGGGTCGACTGCGATGTCTTGCAGGCAGACGGCGGCACACGGACCGCGTCGATCACCGGCGGATTCGTCGCGATGGTGCTGGCCATGCAGCGGCTTCGCGCGAGCGGTGCGCTGAAAGCCATCCCAGTCCTGGACCATGTGGCGGCGACGAGCGTTGGCGTGGTCGACGGCGTCCCGCTGCTGGATCTTGCCTACGAGGAAGACTCCCGCGCCGAGGTCGACATGAACATCGTCAAAACGGGCGACGGACGCTTCATCGAGGTGCAAGGCACTGCGGAGGGACCGCCCTTCGAGCGGCGGGCACTCGACGATCTGCTGGAGCTGGCCGAAGCAGGCATCCGCGAGCTGGTCGCGCTGCAACGATCGATCGTCGGCAACCTGGGGTCATGAAACTGCTCGTCGCGACCAGCAACCCGGGGAAGGTGCGCGAAATACGCGGCCTTCTCAGCGGCGCGCCCGTTGATCTCGTCACGCTGGACTCGGTTCCGGCGGTCGAGGAACCAGAGGAGACGGGACAGACATTCGCTGAAAACGCCCGCCTGAAGGCGCTCTATTACAACCGTGTCACCGGGCTGGCCAGCGTCGCGGACGACTCCGGACTGGAAATCAGGGCGCTCGACGGCGCTCCGGGAATTCACTCCGCCCGCTGGCATGGCACGACGTACCAGGACAAATTCGACCGCATCTATGAGCTGCTCCAGGAGCGCGGGGCGAGCGGCAGCCCTGCGAGGTTCGTGTGCGCGGTAGCCATGGCGGTCGATGGCCGGATCGACTACGAGGTCGAGGGGACGGTTGATGGCGAAATCGCGCCGGAACCGCGCGGTTCGAACGGGTTTGGCTACGACCCTATCTTTTTCTACCCGCCTCTCGGGCGCACGCTTGGCGAGGTCACCGATGAGGTGAAGGCCACGCTCAGCCACCGCGGGGCCGCTTTCCGCGCGCTGCGCCGCTACTTGATGGAGCTTCCAACCTTCCGCTGACCCGGGCCGTCCAACCGGCCATGAAAACGCTGGCCCTTACCGCTACCCTGCTGACGTTCGGGATGACACTCTCGACTGAAGCGTTCGCTATTGTCCAGGCGGCCCCGGTAACGGGTACCTGGCGCATCAGGCTCCACGACAACAACTGGACTCGCGCGAACGGCGAACGCTGGATCTCCATCCAGATGCGCCGCAACGACGACCGCAGCTTCGGCATGTCCGTCCCGCTGAGCGAGCTCGAATCCGCCGGCGTTCGCGGCGACAACTGGAGCGGCTCCGGTGTGAAGTTCACCCTCAAGCGCGACGCCGGGACGATCGATTTCCAGGGCAGCTTCGATCAAGGGCGGGGCACGGGCGACTTCGCCTTCGGCCCGAACCCCGAGTTCGTAAGAGCGATGCAGACCGCCGGCCGGACGCTGACGACCGACGATGTGCTGCGGTTGGCGATTCACGACGTGAGCCGGAGCTTCATCCAGTCGATCGAAGCGCAGGGTTACAAGGACCTGGATATCGACGATCTGGTGAAGATGCGCATTCATGGCGTCGATGCCGATTACATCGTGGCCTTCAGAAAGGCCGGCTACGACAAGCTCAGCGTCGAAGAGCTGATCAAGACGCGCATTCACGGTGCGACGCCCACCTTCGTGCAGGACATGAAAGCTGCCGGCTTCGACAAATTGTCGGTGGAACAGCTCGTGAAATTGCGGATCCACGGCGTGTCGCCCTCCTTCATCAAAGAGATGCGCGATCTCGGGTTCAAGAACCTGGATACCGAAGATCTCGTCAAGATGCGTATCCATGGAGTGTCCTCGGAGTTCGTCAAGGAACTGCGCGCGCTCGGCTACAACGACCTCGATGTCGAGGATCTCGTCAAGATGCGCATTCACGGCGTTTCGCCGCAATTCATCCGCGAGCTCAAGGAGCTGGGATACGGCAACGTGAGGGAAGAGCGGCTCGTGCAGTTTCGCATTCACGGCGTCACGCCGGATTTCATCCGCGACGTACGCGCCGCCGGGTTCAAGAACCTGACCGAGGAAGATCTCGTCGATATGAGCATCCACGGCCGCAGATGGCTGTCGAAGCGCTGAGCTCTAGCCGAACAGAAATTTCAGCGCCCCCGGCAATCGACGCGCCCACGCGCGTTCGGAATGCGTTGCCCCCTCGTCGATGACGACCTTCAGCCGGCGCGGACCGAGGCCGTGGGTGCGGAGCATCTCTTCGAGCCTGCGCACGTTCGCTACCGTTTCCTCGTTCCAGTCGGCGCGGCTGGTTTCCGCCGTGCCGACTCCCAGATAGATCCGTGACGGCCAGCGCTCTGCGAGCTTCGCCTGCCGCAGCAGAAATCGGTTGCCCACGTAGAGCGACGGACTCTCGATCAGCAGACGCCCGAATTTCCCGGGATTGACGAGCGCGGTGTACAGCGCCGCGATCGCCCCATACGATGACCCGCCGAAACCGGTGTTGGCAGCGCCGCGGGCAACCGGGTAGTGCCGCTCGATGAACGGCATCAGCTCGCGCGTCACGAAGTTCGCGTACTGAGCGCCGAGGGCATTGCGCGAGTACGGGTTGCGCTCGTCTTCAATCGGGAGATACTCCCGGTTCCGCAACACACCGCCATGGTCGATACCGACAACGAGGAGATGCGGAATGGCTCGTTGCCGCACGAGCGCATTGACGGTCTCCTGGACGTTCCACGGCACGCCACCGAACGCGCGCGCGGGATCGAAAAGGTTCTGGCCGTCGTTGAGATAGAGGACGGGATACGGAACCGCGCCGGAGAGTCGGCGGCGGCGCGGTTGCAGCACGGTGATGCGCCGTGGCGCCTCCAGGTAGCAGCTCTCGATGACGTGAATGTCCAAGCGTCTCGGCGCTACCCGGTATGGCGGTTGAGGAGGGCGCGGGTTCTGCCCAGGAACGAGGCGGCGTCGAGGTACGGGGCCTTCACGCGTGGATTCCGTCGCGATCCCAACTGGTGCATCCAGAATTCCGGCGCCGGCGGTCGATCGCCGTCCCAGCGGACCTCCGGCCCGTAGAGCAGAAAGATATCCCACGCGGGCTCGTTGATTCCGAGCGTCTCCCTGAAGCCCGCGACGAGCTGACTCGTGCCGTCCCAGTAGTGCGATGCACGGGCATCCAGAACCTCCGTTGTGGCCCGTGGGGACATCTGACTCGCGACCGCGGAACATCGGCACCCAGACCATATAGATGCGGACGCTGTCGCTCTCGACCTTTTTTACCACGCCGTCGTTCATGTCGGAGACCCCCCGAAGACACATCGGTCACGTTGGAGCGACGACCATGACCACTCGCACCTTCCCGACGTCGCGATTGAATTGGGATCGAAGTGGCTCCGCGCTGGCTGCCAGCGACGAGTGCGGACGCGGTGGCGAAGACGTGCAGGCCGCGACGCTTCCGGCCAGAACACAGGCGACGACGAGGACTCGGTAACTGCGCATCGTTTCGGTTCAGCTGTATAGATTACCTGCGCTTCGGCTGAATGCGAACCGACACGCTCGTCGCGAGCCCGGACAGCTCGGGGCTACCGATCGCCGAGCCCCCAGCTCCGACCCCGAGCCCCGAGCCCCGAGCAACGAGCAAAGAGGATTGGCTATTGACGACCGCGCTGTAGTCGGAGAATGTGTCGGATATGCACAAGAACCCTTATGCAGGTGCGCTTGGCGATCGCGATCCGCTTAAAGCGCTCGAGGCAACACCCGAAGAGATACGGCGCGTCGTCGAAAGCTGGCCGGCCGATCGCTTCGAGAAAAGTTATGCGCCTGGCAAATGGAGCGCACGACAGCTGCTCGTCCACCTCGCGCAAACAGAGCTGGCTTTGCCGAACAGGGTCCGCTATGCGCTCAGCCAGAACGGCTACGTTGCGCAGCCGTTTTCACAAGACGACTGGCTGCCCCTGGAAGACACCCTCGACGCGCGCACGGCGCTGAACGTGTACGTGGCGTTGCGCAAGATGAACGCGGCGCTGTTCCGGCGCCTGACACCGGAACAACGCGAGCGTGAGTTCACGCACCCCGAATATGGATCGCTGAACGTGTGGTGGGTTGTAAACCAGATCGCGGGACACGACATCCACCATCTCGAGCATTTCAAAATGATTGGAAGAGAAGAAAGGACGAAGAATGTCCTTTCTTAGAAGCCCGGCCGCAGGTTGAACTGCCAGAGCCAGCCTCGACCCGGCCGATCGAGCGGACGCACGTAGTCGATTTCCGCGATGGCAAAGCCGAAGACGTTGATGCGCATGGCGGCGCCGACGCTGACGACCGGCTGTCGATCGGCGGCGCCAAAGCCCGGACGGGTGCCGCGGTCCCAGGCTACGCCAGTGTCGGTGAAGAGGGCCATCTCGATCGGAAGCGGACCGTAGAAGTTGTCCCCGCCAAACGCGCCCCACAACGGGAATCTGAGCTCGGCGTTGGCGACTGCGATCTTGCTGCCCACCAGCTGGTCGAATGCCGGGCATTGGCCGTTCGCCGCGATGCCGCATTCGAACGATTCGAAGGAGCCCGAATCGTAACCGCGCACGAGCCCTGGATACCCGACATAGAGAACGGGAAGTCGGAAGTCCTCCGAGTCGTGGCCATGGCGCCCGTAGTACAGCCCGCGGAGTGCAATCGTGAAAGGACGAACGGGCATGTAATACGTCCGGAAGTCACCGAGCACGCCGGTATACGTGAGCGAGCCGGCGCTTTGCGAGAGCTCGAGGCGGTAACGACTGCCACGAATCGGGCTTGTAAGACCGCTGATTGACGTATCGTAAACGAGCGCCGTTGACGCTTCGCCGAGGTTGAGCCATGGCTCGGACCCGAGGTCGGTGGTCTCTTCCGCCAGCTGCTGCCCGGTCGTCGGCGAGTACAACCGCTCGGTCAGATCTTGCTTGAAACCGACCTGCCTGAACCCGCCGGTCGCGTCCACGCGCAAGGCGCGGCTGAAAGGATAGGAAATGATTCCGGTGGCGGACCGATCGATCTGCAGCAACCGGTACTCGCGCTCCACGTACACCGGCTGCCCACCGCTCGTCGTCAGTCCGGCTTCGAAGCCGCGCGCGACGTACGGCGTCTGATCGATCATCGCACCCCAGTTCCAGCGCTTGCTCCTGTTCAAGTAGAGCGCCGTTCCACCGAACTCGTCGAAACGGCTCGTCACCTGCGCGCCGGTCATGAGCGTGTGGTTGCCGAGCATGTCGCTGAAGACCATCCCAATCCCACCGGAGGCATAGGTCCCAAAGGGATCGACGCCAACGCCGACCGAGGGTTGCCCAGCGAAATCGAGCCCCAGCTTTGGCTTGTAGGTTTCGGCTGGAACCGCGGCGGTCTCCGGCTGCGGCAACCCGTTCTTCGGATCGCTGAGCAGCGCGTACACAGGGCCTTCGGCCGAACGCCGTGGGGGCAGGATGGCGCCGTTGCGGGGCAAGTCCACGGGTGGTTGCCCGGCGAGCGCCTCGGCGGACTCGAGCGCGTAAATCGAATAGCCGTCGTCTTCATACGCGCTGAAGACGAGACGACCTTCGGCAACCGAGAGTGCGGGACTGAGCGCGGTGATGCCGCTCACGCCGGTCACGAGATTCGTGACCTGAGTCGTGCTGCCGCCAATCTCGGTGCGATAGATGTTGGTGACGCCCTGGTGATCGGACAGGAAATACAGCGCACGGCCATCGGCCGTCCATTGCGGGCTGATGTTCTTGCCGTCGTCGAACCCGGCTACCTGACGCACGTTCCCTGAATCGACTTCAATCACCGCAACGCGCAGCTTGCCGGCGACGATGGTGTCGAGCGCAGTCGTAAAGCGGTCGGTCGCGAATGCCAGCCGACGTCCGTCGGGTGACCAGGCGGGATCGAGCTCGGCGAAGGCATCGTTGGTCAGGCGGCGGAGGTTGTTGGTCTCGAGATCGTAGAGATACAGATCGTTGAACCCTCCGACCAGCGCCGAGAACGCCACCGTGCGTCCGTCCGGTGACCACGCGGGGTTGAGCACCTCATCCAGCCCCTTGAGGCGGATCTCCCGCTCCGTCCGTCCCCGGTCGACGTCCACTATTGTGAGCACCGGCTGTCCTTTGCTGATGCCAGGGAAGATGAACCGTTTCCCGGAGTGATCCCATGCGCCGGCTGAAGACAGGAACTGCAGGCTCTCGAAGTGGGGATCGGTTGCGGTATTGGTGATTTTCCGGATGATTTTGCCGGTCTTGGCGTCGGCAACGAAGAGGTCGATCGAAAACAAATCGCGTTCCGAGAAGAAGATGACCTTGCTGCCGTCGGGGCTCAACTCCGGACTGACGTTGAGCTCATTCCCCTTTTTCCTGGGAATTACAGCCCGGGCGATGGCCCCGGGCGCCTTGGTGGTTTCCGCGATCGGACGGTACGGCATCGAAAACGGCGGAGTGCCATTCCTTTGAAAGTTCCTCGGTCTTGGTGCCGAGCACGCTTTCAATGGCCTGCTTGTAGCCGCCGTCGCGTCCCGCCCCGGCGCGCAGCATGTCCCCTACCACCGCATCGCCGTAACGGCCACCGATGAAAGCCCACAGCGCCTGCCCGTAGCGATAGGGGAAGGTACTTGGGGTTATCCAGATCGTCGATGTTCGGCAGCTTTTCGTGTCGCGCCGCTTCCCGCATCCACATCGACGTATGGGCGTCGACCGGTCCTACCGACAGATATTCGGCCATGCCCTCGATGAACCAGAGCGGCAAGGCGAGCGCCCCGACATTGCCGGAGCTGACGTTGGTATTGGTGATGTCGTACTGAAACGCGTGCACCAGTTCGTGGCCAAGCACGTGATCGGTCGCTTCGATCGGCCCGGCAAACGGCAGGACAATCCGCCGTTTATATGCCTCGGTCACACCACCTGTGCCTTCGCCCAGCTCGCCTTCGATCGCGTTGGTCTGGCGGAAGTGAGGACCACTCGCATACAGGATCAAGGGCTGCCGGCCGCGGAGGTCGTGGTTGAGAAGAGTGGAGATGCGGGCATACCAGCGCTCGGCCATCCGCGAGGCCATTCGGGCTGCCTGCTCTTCCTCCTGGTAGTAATAGATGTCGAAGTGATCGGTTTTGAGGACCTGGAATTTGAAGTTCCGGTACTGGACCTTGTTGCCCCCGAAATACCCGCCCTGTTGTTGTGCGAGCGACGTCGAGGGAAACGCGAGGGAAACGACGAGCGCGAGACTGTACAAAGAAAGGGACTTCATTGGTGCCATGGAGGCCAGCGCTGCAATGGATGTACCTGCAGTTTTGGTAGACTGCCGAGGTGCGTGCCCTTTACCTCATCCTTCCGATTCTCTGCGTGCTGGCGATCGCGTACCGCTACTACAGCGCGTTCATTGCGGCGCGAATCATGTCGCTCGACGACAGCCGCGTCACCCCGGCGCACCAGCGGAACGACGGACACAACTATCACCCGACACACCGGCTCGTCCTCTTTGGGCATCACTTCGCGGCCATCACAGGGGCCGGTCCCCTCATCGGTCCGGTCCTGGCGGCACAGTTCGGCTACGCTCCCGGGCTCATCTGGCTCGTCGTCGGCGTCTGTCTGGCGGGCGCGGTCCACGACTTCATCATCCTCTGGGCTTCGACCCGACGTGGCGGCCGCTCATTAGCTGAGATCGCCCGCCAGGAGATCGGGCCCGTGGCGGGCACGACTGCCGCCGTCGCCATCCTTTTCATCATCGTCATCGCCCTCGCCGGGCTGGGCCTGGCCGTCGTCAATGCGCTCCAGGAAAGCGCGTGGGGCACCTTCACCATCGGTATATCCATACCTCTCGCCCTCTTCATGGGGTTGTACATGTATCGCTTCCGGCGCGGCCGAATTGCCGAGGCGACGACGATCGGAGTGATCGGGCTCGTGCTCGCGGTCGTGCTCGGGAAGCCGATCGCGGCGTCGGCGATCGGCCCCTGGTTCGACCTTTCGCGAGGGCAGCTCATCGTCGCAATGGCCGCCTACGGCTTCATCGCTTCCGTGCTCCCGGTGTGGATGCTGTTGTGCCCGCGTGACTACCTCAGCTCGTTCATGAAGATCGGCACCATCGTGTTTCTGGCGTTCGCCGTCATGGTGGTGAATCCGGAACTGCAGATGCCGGCGGTGACGCAGTTCGCTGCCGGCGGCGGTCCGATCATTCCTGGACCGCTCTTCCCGTTTGCCTTCATCACCATCGCCTGCGGTGCAATCTCGGGCTTTCATGCGCTCATCGCGTCCGGTACGACGCCAAAGATGATCGATCGCGAGTCGGACATACGCCCCATCGGCTACGGCGCGATGCTCATCGAAGGGCTCGTCGGGATCATCTCGCTCATTGCCGCGACGGCAATGTTTCCGGGTGATTACTTTGCGATCAACACGCCGCCGGCAACCTTCGCGAACCTCGGCATTCCCGTCGTCAACCTGCCGGCGCTCGAAGCAGCCGTCGGTGAGCAGGTGGCCGGCCGCACGGGCGGCGCCGTCTCGCTCGCCGTGGGCATCGCGCAGATTTTCACGGGTCTTCCCGGCATGCGCGGACTGATGGACTACTGGTATCACTTCGTGATCATGTTCGAGGCGCTGTTCATCCTGACGACGATCGACACGGGGACACGGGTCGCGCGGTTTCTCGTCCAGGAATTTCTCGGACGCTTCTACGCGCCGATGGGCCGACAGGAATGGCTGCCGGGATCGGTCGTGTCGACGTTGATGGTGGTCAGCGCGTGGGCCTACTTCATCTGGACCGGGAGCATCAGCACCATCTGGCCGATGTTCGGCATCGCCAATCAACTGCTCGCGGCGGTGGCGTTGGCGGTCGGGACGACCATCATCATCAACACCGGAAAAGTCCGCTACGCGTGGGTGACGCTCGTGCCGCTCGCCTTCGTTTCCGTCACCACGCTCACGGCCGGTGCGCTCAGCGTCCGCGATAACTTCTGGCCAATGGCCGTTGGCCCTGTGGCTGCCCGGCATTTCCAGGGTTACTTGAATACCGGGCTGACCATCATGATGATGGTGTGCGTCCTCGTGATCCTCGCCAACGCCTTCTGGCGCTGGACGCAGGTGCTGCGCGGCCAGCTGCCGATCACGCAAACGGCGAGCTGAGTCCGCCAACAAAAGCGTAATCGCCGTGGAGATACAGGACCTGTCCGAATCTCGCAAAGCGGCGTCTAACTAGAAAATTCGGGCGGGCCGCTCTGGTTCGCTCCTTGCTCACGACTCGACAACCATGCACATGCTGTACGTGTGTCTCGTTGCTGGTGTCATCGCGACGTCAGCGGAGGCGGCCGATCGATCGGGAGTAGTCGACCGCCAGGCGCTCGTCGCCACGCTCGAGCGGATGATCGCGACGGGCGAGCCACATCACGCCACGCACGATCAGGGAGAGCTGTTGCAGCGGGCCGTGAGTACAGCGCTGGCGCAGCGAGACGAAGAGCTCGAGGTCCTGGCGGCGCGTGCCGCGGTGATTGTCAGCGCGCAGATCGGTCGTCCGGTGATCGCTGCCAACGACACCGTCCCGCTCTCGATTTCCGCACGCCTCGCGTTGGATCTGCCGCATCCGATCAGCTACCGGGCGCAGGTGTTCGTCTCCGTTGATGGCGGCGAGGCGGTGCATCTTGGCTTTGTGAACGTCGATCAGGAGACCTTCGAGCTGGCAAGCGCGCTGCCGTGGACGGCGCGGCTGGCCGGCGCCCATCATCTGCGGCTGCGCGCGCTCGTGACCTTCGAACCAACGACTGGTGGCGCCGTCCCGCCGCCCGAGTATCGCGATCTTCCGGAACTCGTCTATGCCGTTTACGACCCGACCCAAGAATTTGCCGCTGATGCTCGCGTGTTCCTTTTTTCACCAGCGGGCATGAGTGCGCAGCAGCTCGACCACCGCCTTCCCGACATGCCATTCGCGCTGTGGCTGAATTCGGTCCTCGTCGCGCGCGGCGGCGAGCTGATGAACGAATACAGCTGGCGGATCTCGTTCTGTGACGAGCGCACCAGGGAGCCAAGGCTCCGCTACCGCAGACTCGATCTCTGTTCCGTCGTTCACTTTCAACTTGGCTACACGCTCGCGCAGATCTGGATTCGAACCGGCCGCGTGGAGCTGACAGACACTTCCGTGCAATGGCTCGCGGCTGCGCCCGCGTTCGAAGCGGTCCGTGTTCATGCAGCCGTCTTCCGAGAGTTACGACTTGGCCCAACTCGAGAATCTTCTCGATACCAGTCCCGACCAGCGGCCGCTGGCCGATGCTTCGATCGCCGCTGACGACATCGTCATCACACCGAACCGGCGGCAGGCGAACACCGCGAGAGTGTCAGTCACGATCAGGAACAAGGGAGACGCGGATCTACATGGTGTCTATGTGCAGTTCTTCGGCGGTGACTTCGAGGAGCCGTCGACAATCCGCCGCTTCCTCAGAGACATACCGCGGAACGACGCTGTAACTATAGAAGTGGACGTCGCCTATCCTCGTGGCTATGGCATCGCCGTCGTCCAACTCATGCCGGGGCTGACGGAGTATTCGCCTTGGGTCTGGTCGTCACCAGAGGACCCCGAGGCGAAGAACAACATGGCCTTTCGCGCGATCAATCCGCAGCGCGCGCCCGCCGGCTTCGTGGCGTCGATCAAACGGCGGTGTGGAGACAACTGCCGTGGCTACTGACCGCCGGGGGCGCCGCGGGTACTGACGCTGTCGGGAGCTCGGGGGCTCGAGGCTCGGGGGCTCGGCTCCGGACCCATCGAACCTTTGCCCCCATCGAGCGCCGAACGCCGGGTTAGACATTCACAAGCATCTTGACCAGATTCGGCACGCCCGCTCCCTGGTGCGGGCGCTCGCGCCCGAGATCCGTACAGTTGGCGATGAGATGGTCCTTGACGCGATCCGTTTCACCGATGAACTCGCGTCGCACCGAGAGAAAAGCCGCCACCGCTCCTGAGACGTGCGGCGCGGCCATGCTCGTGCCGCTCATCGCCACGTAGAGATCGTCCGGCGCGGACGCCCTGGCCGCGAGCCGGTGGCGGCAGGAGAGGATCCGCTCGCCGGGCGCGACGACGTCCGGCTTTTGCCGTCCGTCGGCGGTTGGACCGCGCGAAGAGAAATACGAGACGCCGTAGGTATGAGGATTCTGTTTGTGGACCGACCCGACCGCTATCGCATCCTCCAGGTTCGCGGGATCGCCGATCGACAGGTCCATGTTGGCGTCGATGTCTCCTTCGAGCGTGCGCAGCACGGCAAAACCTTCGTTGCCGGCCGCGAGCACGACGACGACGCCCTGGCGCCAGAGGCGCCGTAGTTCCTCACAGAGCGGCGTATGACCGCAGCCGTAGGTACTCTGGTCGAAGGGGCCGCCCAGGCTCATGTTGACACCGTGGATCACCAGCTTGCCTGCCTTGTCATTGATCGAGGCGATGTGATCGAGAGCCTTGATGATCCACGCGTCCTCTCCGTTACCATCGCCGTCGAGCACCTTGTAGATGTGCAGCGACGCCTGCGGCGCCACGCCTGAGAACACGCGAGGTGGCGGTCCGGCAAACTCGTGAACGCCGGCGATGATGCCGGCGACGTGCGTACCGTGCCCGTTGTCGTCGGGGGCCGATCCCTCGGTCACCGCCCGCTTCGTGCAGTCGACTTCGGCCACGATGTTCTTGTGGCGGGCGAAGTGCGGGTGGGCGTTGTTGATGCCTGAGTCGAGCACGGCCCAGGCGACGTCGCGGCCCAGTGCCTGATATCCGGCGTGCGCGGCGCCGGCGTGGATGGTGGCAATCGACGTGTCGAGCAGCGCGCGCTTGGCTTCGTTGCGCCAGATGCGCTTGACCATCAGCCCCGGATTGCCGAACTGCGACGCGAGCTCCTCGGTCTCGCGGCGCGTGAGATCGGCGGCCAGAAACCGTCGCATCCGCTGCAGCCTGAGCTCATCCTCTGTCCGGCCAGAGATGCGGCGTATCTCTGCGGCCAGGTCGTCACTGAGGGTTTCCAGCGGACGTGCCGACGTCGGGTCGACGAGCTCGATGAGGACCGGGTGACGCGTTTCACGCGGCGCATTCTCCAGCCGCCGCACCAGGTTCCTCGCGATGACAAACGGCGCGACTGGTTGAAAGAGATCGACACGTACCGCGTCGCGCACGGCTCGCCGCACGACGTCGAGGCGCAGGTACCCGCTGCCCGAGTGCGGGTGGGCGGGACTGTCGAGGTTGACCGCCTCGACGTCCTCGATGACGGAGCCGCCGCTGAAATCGTCGCGGAGGGTCGAGTCTGCCGCCACCGGGTCGCCGGGATCGCAGACGTTCAGCCAGCGCTGGACGCATCGCGGTACGGTGAGCCTGGACTTGCGGAGCAGGATCTTCACCTGGTCCTGCACCTCGGTGATGCCGAGCGGGGACCCGATCGTCACAAAGAGCGGCACTCGATATTTGTTCGGATCCAGATCCGATAGCACGTCGAACGCGATCATCGAGCCCTGGCTGTGCCCGATGACGATGAAGGGTCCGCCGCCCGGCTGCATTCGTTCCAGCAGGCTCTCACGCATCAGGGCGCGCCGCTGCGGTACGAAGAGGTAGTCGTGCACGTCGCGTATGAACGCGCGTGTCAGCTTGCGAGTAATCCACAGCCGCAGGGCCGGAGGCAGCGGCAGGATGTAACCCTGTACTCCGGCCGCTCGAGGGCCTTCCGGCCGTGGCTCGACCTCCTGCTCGTCGATCCGCTTCGCGATTCTCACGAGCGCGTCGCGCTGCGTTTGGTTCGATGTCAATGCCGCCGCTTCGTCCTCGAGAGACGTCTGCGCGAGGTGCGCGGCGACGCTCAAGGCACGACCGGTTGGTCCTTCCTCGATGTCGGTCGTGTCACCGGAACCGCAGGTGGCGTCGGTGGGCAACGGGTAGTACTCCCGGTTCACCCAGTAGGCGAGGCGGGTGCGAGCGCCCGCGTCGAAGCCGAACAGCGAGTGATCCCACTGGCATTTGAGTGTGCTCTCGACTGGTTTGTTGCCGATCCCGTGTACGTAGACGATCGTCTGCGCTCTCTCATCGTCTGTCGATGGGAGCGTGGTGCCACGTGCGCGGCGTGTTCGGTGCGCTGCTGTTCTGCGTTGACTAATTCGGCGGCTCTGGCTGGCGCGCTTCTGAGATCGAGTGGCCATCGGTTTTCCCCAGCGTGGCTTCCGGCTTCAGCCGGAAGGATCAGGATGGCGCGAACTGTTTCGCGCCGCGGCGATATTCCAACCGCGGCCGAGTGCTGTCAACGCGAAAGATGGAGTGGCCAACGTATGACCCGCGAGGACAACCACTTGACCGATCCTCGGGTGCGCGATCGACGCGCTGTCAATGTATTGGCTGAGGTACCGAAGCTTGCAACGGATCATGTATGCACGAGAACGAAGCTCGACATGACACGGAGGTTCAAGGCGAGAACGACTCGCAGGAAGCAGAAACGCAAACACCGGGACTCGCGATTCGCAGAAGCCCGAGACGTGGGCACGAACGACGGACGGATGGCCGCACGCGATCGGATCGCAGACGCGTCGAACGGCGGCGGCGACGGATTCGCACGCTGCTGCTGGTTGCAGCGACTGCCGGCATCCCTGGCGCGGTGAAGGGACCGGCCACGTTTGGCCTCTTTCCGGGCGTTGCTGTCTCCGTCGATCAGTTCCGCGCCGTGCCCGCCGACAAGGCATACGACGATCTGATCAAGGAGGCGGCGCAGACCTACGCGCTCGACGAGGATCTCATTCGCGCCGTGATTCGCGCCGAATCGTCGTTCGATCCGTTGCAGGTTTCACCGGCCGGTGCCAAGGGGTTGATGCAAATCATGCCGATGCTCGCCAAGGAGCTCGGCGTCAGCGATCCATTCGATCCGCGGCAGAACGTGATGGCGGGAGCGGGCTATCTGCGGCGGCTGCTCGACAAGCATTCCGGCAACGTGGCGCTGGCGCTGGCGAGCTACAACGCGGGACCGGCCAACGTCGCGCGCTACAAGGGCGTGCCGCCCTTCCGCGAGACGCGCAACTACGTCAGGAAGATCAAGGGCTACCTCGCCGACGCGGAGACGGCTGACACCGACTGAGGAAGGCGAGCTCAAGAGGAACAAAACAGACAGGAGATCAGAAGATCAGGAGATGTTGTTTTCAAAAACAAAATCTCCTGATCTCCTGACCTCCTGTTGACCTCCTGAATCAGGATTTCCGGTCGAACACCAACACGTTGCTGACCTTCTGTCCCTTCGCATCGGTGCCCTTGTATGTGACGGTCATGGTTTTACCGTCCGCGGAAACCTTGCGAGTCCAGGTACCGACGACCTTGCCGCCCATTTTGTCGGTGCGCTCCGACGAGCTGGCGTCGATTCGCTTCAGCGACACCATGTCGGCGCCCGCCATCCCCTTGATGGGGGCATCCTTGCCGTCGTAATTCGCCGTGTAGTCCGTCTTCATCGTGGCATCCGGGCTGACGATCTCGGCGACGACGTGGACGCCTTCGCCGGCGGCCATGAACGTGACCGTGCCACTCTTCGCGGCGGGCCCGGGCTCGAACGTGGACTTGGCGACGTTGAGCGTCCAGGTGCCGATGACGGGATCGGACTTGACTCCCTGGAACGCCACCACGGAGACGCTCAGCGCCGCCAGCACTCCGGCGGCCACTGCCCACCGACTCACCTTCGTCATGCTCCACCTCCTGAATGAATGACCGCATCGTGAAGAAGGCCGCGGCGACGCCCGTCACAACAGCCTAGCCAGGATGGCGCCGCGGCCTCGGGCCGCCGGTGCGGGCGGAGAATAGCACCGACACAGAATCCAGTCTTGACAAATTAATTTGTCGGTGACAGCATCCGCCGATGCCCCGCCCCGCCGTCGAAACCGTTCGCGCCCCCGACCGCGTCCTCGCCATGCTCGGCCGATCGCGGCGCGAGCTGCTCGCCCACCTCGGCGAGCCGGATTCCGCCGCCGGACTCTCGCGCAAGCTCGGCCTGCCCCGCCAGCGCATCAACTACCACCTGCGTGAGCTCGAAAAGCAGGGCTTCGTCGAACTGGTCGAAGAGCGCCGCAAAGGCAACTGCACCGAGCGCCTCGTCCGCGCCACCGCCCGCACCTTCGTCATCAGCCCGGAAGCCTTGGGCGTGCTCGGGACGACGCCCGGCCTCGCCGCCGATCGCTTCAGCGCCGCATATCTGCTGAGCGCCGCCGCGCAGACGATTCGCGAGGTCGCGACGCTCGATGCGCGCGCCAAAGCCAGCAGCAAGCGCATCGCCACGTTCACCCTCGAAACCGAGATCAGGTTTGCCGACGCAGCCAGCCGCGCGCAGTTCGCCGAGGAGCTTGCCGACGCCGTGGCTCGACTGACATCGAAGTATCACGATGAGAAAGCGCGCGGTGGACGGCGCTTTCGCTTCCTGACCGCCGTGCATCCAAAAGAAGGAACACATCATGAATAGCGCAAAAAAAGACGATGAGCGTCGCCTGTTCGAAATGACCTTGGATATCAACGCCACGCCTGATGACGTGTGGCGCGCACTCACGGAAGCCGAGGAGCTCGTGCGCTGGTTCCCGCTGGAAGCCCGTGTCACGCCGGGCGAGGGCGGAACGATGCTCTGGACTTGGAAAGAGGGCTGGCGCTGGGAGACGCGCATCGCGGAGTGGACGCCGGGAAAACGGCTGCGGCTCGTCGACGAAACAGCGCGAGCGTACGACGCCAGTGGTCAACCGATACCCGCCGATCGCGCGCAACCCGCGCACGTCGTGATGGACTTCGAGCTGGAAGCCCGAGGCAACACCACGCGACTGCGCCTGGTGCATTCCGGCTTCGGACGTGGCGATGCCTGGGACGATGAGCTCGATAGCGTTGCTGGTGGTTGGCAGTTCGAGCTGCGTGGCCTGAAGCAGTACCTCGAACGCCATCGCGGACGCCAACGCCACCACGCCTGGATTGCCGGTTCCACGCCGGCGCCGATTGACGCCGTGTGGACAGCGTTGACGGGTGCCAACGGCTTCAACCTCCGTCCGACTGCGCTCGCGACCGGCGTGCCGTTCACGATTCAGACGGCTGCCGGCGACACGTTCTCTGGCGTGACCGAGTTCGCCCGCGCGCAGCGCGATTTCGCTGGAACGATCAACGAGCTCGAAGACACCTACGTTCGGCTGTCGGTTTTCAGAGCCGGCGGCGAGACGGGGATCACAGCCTGGTTGGCGACGTACTCATCGCAGGCGGCTGCCGCGGTAAAGGCGTTCGAGCCGCGCGGCCAGGCCGTGGTCGATGGACTGACGGCGGCCAAGGCGACCTAATCTAGATAAGAAAGGAAGAAGGATTTCCTCCTTCTTCCTTCTTCCTTCTTCCTTTCTTAGGGCCTATTTCGTCAGGTTCTTTGCCAGGAGCGACCCGGCTGACGCGCCCGCCGCGGCGCGCTGCCGATGCTCGGCCGAGATTGGCCCCTCCTTCATCAGGGACGCCGCAAATTCCATCTCCGGGTTCGGACCCGCGAGCTGTAGGGCCTTGCGGACGAACGCGTAACCATCCGCTCCCAGCGGCTCGCTGCGATGATTCCAGGCGGTGCGTTCGGCGTTCGAGAGCATGTCCCACTTGTAGACGTGGCTCGCCTGGCGGTACGACTCGATGAGGTACCCGGCGTCGAACCACGCCAGCGGCTCGCGCGAATCCGTGGCTGCGGTCGTCAGGGCGCGACCGAGCACAGCTGCCAGCAGCTCAGCGGCCACTCGTCGATCCTTGGCGGCGTAAATCGTGGCCCGACGGAGATTTTCCATGCGGGCCAGGACCGGTGCCTCGGGTGAGAGCAAACGCATCGTGTCGGCGGTCAGCCGTTGCACGTCGTACGCACGATCCGGAGTGTTCCAGCCGTCACCCGGCGTCCACGGCAGCAGCGGCGCCTTCCCGGCGTCGAAGGCGTGACAAATGAGCGGCGGACCGGCCTCAGCGACGCCAACTCCACACGCGAGCGCACCAAGGGTGAGAGCGATTCTCGAGAACCGTTGACTTCTTTTCAGCATGTGCCTGCACCTCCTACTTATCGGAAGACGGGCGGCCGCTATGGAGTGTGTCAGACAAAGGCTCCGTCTATCAGTGAGTTGCCATGAATCTAACGGTTAGTAACTGCGGGATTGGCGGCCATCTGGTCGGTGAAGTTGACTCATACTGGTTACGTGCAGAACGTCGGCGCTCAGCCATCGGCCGAAGACGTCCGCCGGCAGCTCGGCCGGCTGCTGGCCAGCGATGGCTTCGCGAATGCCGATCGCATGAGCCGGTTCCTGCGTTACGTGGTCGAGCGCACGCTCGCTGGGGAATCAGATCGCCTGAAGGAATACGCCATCGGCGTCGATGTCTTCGATCGCAACGAGGCATACGATCCGCGGATCGACTCCATCGTCCGGGTCGAAGCGGCGCGCCTGCGCTCCAAAGTTGACGAGTACTACAGCCGAACCGGGCTGGATGATCCCATCGTCATCCGGCTGAGGCGAGGTAGTTACATCCCGGCCTTCGAAGAACGGCCTGTCGCACCGCCTGCCGACTCCCGCGTTCCCGATCGCGCGGTAGCCACGGCGCCGACAAAACCGAGATGGATCTTGACCATGGGCCTCATCGCGGCCGGTCTCGTCATCGTGGCTGCGGTGGGCTGGCGCGCGGCGTCGCGGACGGCAACCAGCGAGGCGCCTCTGGTAAGAGTCGCGGTTCTCCCGCTCGCGCACTATTCAAACCAGCAAGCGGACGAGATGCTCGCCGCCCGTCTCACCGATGGCGTCACGACCGAGCTGGCGCGATTCGGAACGTTGGCCGTGGTGTCTCACACGAGCGCATCGCAATTCGCCGGCGCTCGCCGTCCGCTCCGCGAAATCGCGCAGGCCCTGAACGCAGCGCTGGTCGTCGAAGGAAGTGTTGTCACGAAGGCCGATCGCGTTCGCGTGTCGGCGCGGCTCGTGGACGGCGCCACCGATCGAAAAATCTGGGTCAAGGACTTCGATGCCTGCAACCTCCGATTTGGCGGCACTTCAGCGCGAGATAGCCACAGCCGTCGCCGGCGCAGTCGCCAGCCGTCCCCCGTCGGGAACGTAACGGCTCTTGCATCGGCGGCCCTACACGTTGAACACTGAGGGTCGCTCGAGCCTTCGTTCCCGGAGCGGACCGACATGCTGCGCGCTCTCCTCATCGTCTTCGTCGTGACTGCGCTCCTCTCCCAGGAGCAGCATCTCGTCGCGGCGCCCGCGCTGCGCCTGCGCTATGGCGTGGCCAACTTTGGCGATGTGAACCCGCTGCAATCGATCGACACGCTGAAGGCTGCAGGCTTCGACTATGCCGAACCAGGCCTGTCGCTGACGCTGGCGCTTACGCCGGATGCGCTTACGGCCGCGCGCGCCAGGCTCAAAGCATCGGGTCTCCGGGTCGAGACGATGAACTGGTTCATGCCGGGAGCCGACATCAAGCTGACTGGCCCGCAGGCGGATGCTGCGAAGACACGCGCCTATGTCGAGAAAGCACTCGAGCTGGCGGAGAGCTTCGGCGCGAAAGTCATCGTGTTCGGCAGCCCCGGCGCGCGCACGGTGCCGGAAGGCTTTCCGCGAGACAAGGCCTGGGTGCAATTGAAGGAGTTCCTGCAGACCTGCGGCGACGTCATCCAGTCCCGCAAGTATGGAATGGTGATCGGGATCGAGGCGCTGCGGAAACCGGAAACCAACATCATCAATTCGGTGGCCGAGGCGCTGAAGCTCGCCCGCGAGGTGAACCACCCGAAGGTTCGCCTCATCGTCGATTTTTACCATCTGGCGTTCGAGCACGAAGATCCGGCGGTGATCCTCGAAGCGCGCGACATGATCGTCCACCTTCAGATCGCCGATCCCCGCGAACGTACGTTTCCCACAGACGACGCGGGTGAGCCGCGCTATGGTCAGTTTTTCCAAAACCTGAACACGATCGGCTACCAGGGACGGATCAGTATCGAAGCCAATTCCAAGGACGTCGAGCATGACGCCCCGGCGTCGATTGCCTTCCTGAAGCGGATGGCAGCGAAGCACGGCGGATAGAAACGATGCGCGCATCCTACTATCGGGGTGACGGGACATTTCAAACCGGTCCCGCGCCCATGCCCGCGCCGGCCGCCGGAGAATCGCTCCTCCGTGTGCGCCGCGTCGGCATCTGCGGTACCGACCTGCACATCTATCAAGGTCACCTCGATCATCGGGTACCACGAGGCGGAATCATCGGACACGAGGTCTTTGCCGAGGTCGTCAGCTCACCGCGTGAATCGGGCTTCGTGCAGGGGGATCGCGTCACCGTCATCCCCATACTCTCGTGCGAGACCTGTTATGCGTGTCGCATGGGAGCCAGTTACCTGTGCCATCACCTCAAGGTGCTCGGCGTCGATGCGCCCGGCGGCATGCAGGACTACTGGGCTGTGCCTTCGGATCGCCTGCTGAAGGTGCCGGACTCGATCAGCGAAGACGATGCGCCGTTGATCGAACCGCTGGCGGTGGCCGCGCACGACGTCGGCCGCGCGGAGATCAGGTCCGGTGACACCGTTGTGGTGTTTGGTGGCGGCCCGATTGGATGCCTGATCGCGCTGGTGAGTACTCTTCGCGGCGCTCGCGTGAAAGTCGTCGAGATCAACCCGCATCGAGTCGAGATGCTCGAGCGGTTTGGCCTCGACACGATTGGGCCTGATACGGACGCGGTCCGAGCCGTCAACGAGTGGACGGATGGACGCGGCGCCGACGTCGCCTTCGAGGTCAGCGGCAGTCCCGACGCCGCCCGTCTGATCACCGACGTGGTTCGCGTGTGGGGAAGCATCGCTGTCATTGGTATCCACGCTGAGCCCGTGCCGTTCTCGCTGTACTCGATCTTCGCGCGCGAGCTGAGACTGCATGGCAGCCGTCTCTACACAAGAGCTGCGTGGGAAGAAGCCATTCAGCTCGTCGCGACTCGCTCCATCCCTGTGGGCCCGCTGGTCAGCCGCGTCATTCCTCTCGAGGAACTGCAGCAAGGAATGGAAGTGGCGCTCGGCGGTGGGCCGGTGATGAAGGTCGTCGTCAACGTCGCGGGATCGGTCTAGGGATCCGTCAGTCCTCAGCGCGGCCGAATCGCGTGCGGACCTCAATCTATAGGAGCAGCGACATGCGTGCGTTGCAAGGTGTCATTCCGATTCTCGCGACGCCATTTCACGACGACGAGAGCCTCGATCTGGAATCGTGGCAAACGCTGATCGAGTTCATGAGCCAGCTCGACATCGATGGCATCACGATTCTGGGGGTTTTAGGCGAGTCGAACCGTCTCAACGATCACGAGCGCCAGACGCTGATCAAACGAGCCGTGCAGTCGGTGAATGGACGGATGCCGGTCGTTGTTGGCACCAGCCACAGCGGAACAGAGGCTGCGCGATACCTGTCGCACATGGCGCAGGATCTGGGCGCCGATGCCGTGATGGTGATGCCCGCGAAAGAAGCGGTCCCGAACGACGATCGCACCGTCGAGACCTACCAGCGCATTGCCTCCGGTCTGGACATAGCTGTCGTGCTGCAAGACCACCCTGCCTCGAGTGAGGTTCATTTCTCCGTTCCTCTGATGCTGCGTCTGCTGCGCGAAGTGCCGGCGATCCAGTGCATCAAGGAAGAAGCCGTGCCCACGGCGCCGAAGATTCAGCAACTGCGCGACGGTCTGGGCGAGCGCAAAGTGCCCATCCTCACCGGCCTCGGCGCGCTGTACGCGCCTTTCGATCTGGCCGCAGGATCGGATGGATTCAACACCGGCTTCGCGTTTCCGGAAGTGCTCAGAGCCTTGCTCGACGCCGCGCGCGCGAATAATTGGCAGTGCGTGCACGACGTTTATGCGCGGTTCGCGCCGCTCATTGTCTTCGAACAGCAGCCAGGAGTGGCCATTCGGAAGGAAATCCTGCGCCGGCGCGGGCTGATGGCATCGGCACGGGCGCGGCATCCGGGGGCAACGATCAGTCGACCCGTGGCCCAGCAACTCGACGCGCTCCTGGCACGGACGCTGCCCGGAACAGATATCACCCGACCTATCCCGGCATCGGCAATCGCCCCTGCCTACGCTGCCGCGAAGTCGCCTTCATGACGATGGGCCAGATGGATAACATGAACATCGTTTTTCAAAGAATATTTCCCGAAGCATCCTCCCGGCCGGACGACGGTGCAGGCGTATTGGACAACCTGGTGCAGGTGCAGGGGACGGCAGTCAGGTAACATTCGACCTCCCTGCCCTGAGCGGCATGGCGAGGCTGTGTTCTGAAGACGAGGTGACCGGTGGCCATTAGACGCGAAAAGAAGTCGACGAAGAAAACACGCCGTCAGGCGCTGGCGGCCGGCCTCGCCGTGTTCGGAGCTGCCGGCGCAGCCAAGGCAACAGCCGCAGAGGCGCAGACAACCGCCTCGGGCGCCGGATCGTGGACCCCGAAGAAAGAAGTGATCCGACGTCCCGGGCAAGCCGCATCGTCCAATGCTCTGCTCTCGTCCTGCATCCGCTCCGGTCACTTGCTCTTCGTGGCTGGAATAGGCGGCTGGTATCCCGATCGGCGCAAAGAGGCTGGAGATGTCAAGGTCCAGATCCAGAGTGCGCTGACGACGATGAAAGAGATTCTCGAGGCCGCTGGTTCATCGATGGCCAATGTGCTCAAGGTGCACATGACCGTGGCCGAGCCGAACAAGAACATTGCCCTGCTGAACGAAGGCTACCGCGGCTTCTTCCCTGATCCGCCGCCCGCCCGTTCTTACACCGGCACCGCCGCGAACCTGATGGGCCGCGAAGGTGTTCTGGTGCAGGTCGACTGCGTCGCCTACGTGGATTGAGGCTGGAAGAAGCGCAGGCAGTCGACGTCGTGGTGGCGAAACTTGGCGGCGTGGACGGCCACAATCTTTTGGGCGCCATGGCCGCGACCGGCATCAAGATGCGGCGTGTTCGCCGGCCGTGATATGCAGTTTGGATTGAGAATGACGTTTTGACGTCCGCAGGAGATGACCTCATGAGCGCAATCCGTCGATCGATCCTGGCCCTCGTCGTCGTCGCTGGTGGTGTCACCTGGTGGACCCTTTCATCGCGGGTCGTGGCCCAGGTGCCGGAGCAGGATCGGCAGCCCGGTCGAGCCGCGCTCCGACCGGCGGTGATGGGACCATCCGGCGGCGTGTCCACCGGACATCCGCTGACGACCGCCGCCGCCTTCGGAGTCCTGCTGAAAGGCGGCAATGCCTTCGACGCCGGCGCGGCGTCCCTGATCGTCGGCGGCGTGCTCGAACAGGATCTCTACAGCCTGGGCGGAGAAGGGCTGGTGATGGTCTATCCGCGCAAAGAGGCGAAGGTCATCTCCGTCGTCGGTCAGGGGTGGGCGCCGAAGGCCGCCACCGTCGACTGGTATCTGTCGCGTAAGAAGAGCTTGAGCGGCGAGGGTCTGGACCCGGCCGTGATCCCCGGGACGTTGCACGCGGCGCTGACCGTGCTCGAAAAGTGGGGGACGATGAGCTTCGAGGATGTGGCCACCCCGGCCATCGAGTACGCCGAGAAAGGCTTCCCGCTGCGCGAAAGCACGGCGCGGGCGATTCGAAGCAATCTGAAGTTCTTCGAATCCTGGCCTGACAACCAGAAGGTACTGGCTCAAGCCCGATCGTTCCATGTACAAGCCAGGTGAGACGATCCGGCTGCCGGCGCTGGCGCGAACGTTGAAGCGGATGGTCGAGGCCGAGAAGGAAGCGAAGGCCAAGGGACGAGTTGCGGGCGTGATCGCCGCGCGCGATCGTTTCTACAAGGGCGACATCGCGCGCGAGATGGTGGCATTCCTCCAGAAACACGAGGCGCCGTTCGAGTACTCCGACTTCGCGGAGTTCTACGCCCGGGTCGAGGCGCCGGCGCAGACCACCTACCGCGGGTACACGGTGTACAAGCACTCCTTCGGCAGCCAGGGGCCCGTGCTGTTGCAGACGTTGAACATCCTCGAAAACTTCGATCTCAAGGCCATGGGGCACGCGAGCGCCGACTACCTGCACACGATCGTCGAGGCGATGAAGCTGGCCTACGCCGATCGCGACAGCTACTACGCGGATCCAGAGTTCGTGAAAGTCCCTGGAGAAGGGCTGCTGTCGAAGGCTTACGCGAAGGAACGAGCGAAGCTGATCGATCCGAAGCGAGCGTCGAAGTCGTACATCGCGGGCGACCCGCTGCAGTACGACTCCACCGTCAAGCAGTGGCCCTACTGGAAAGCGAACGTACAGGACGGAACCACCGACAGCAGCCAGGCCGTCTCGCTCGCGGACGCGAGGGCCTCGCTCGGCCAGGACTCCAGCGGCGTGCAGAAGGACACGACGCACATGACCGTCATCGACAAGGACGGCAACATGTTCGACTCGACGCCGAGCGGCGGATGGATTAGCGGCGCGGTGATCCTTGGCGACACCGGCATCGGCATGAGTGTGCGCGGCGAACAGTTCTGGCTCGACAAGACGCGTGCCAATCAGATTCGTCCGCGGGCGCGGCCGCGTTACACGTTGACGCCGAGCATAGTGTTCAAGGGTGACGTGCCGCTGATGGGCATCGGCACCCCGGGCGGCGACAACCAGGATCAAACCATCCTGCAGGCGTTCCTCAGCATCGTCGAATTCTGGGAGAACTGGTATCCGAACCTGCATACCGCTATCGAACGGCCACGTGTGGGGACGCAGCACTTCTACGGCTCGTTCTGGCCGCATCGCGCCGGGTTCAACAAGCTGGGGGTGGAAGCGACCGTCTCCGACGCGGTGTACATGGAGCTACAGAAGCGCGGGCATGACGTGAGCAGGCTGCGCCAGTTCGGCATGTCCGGGTGCGCGACCGTGGTGATGATCGATCCAGCGACGCAGAATCGCTTCGCCGGCGCCGACCCACGCCGCGAATGCTACGCGATTGCCTACTGACCCCGGCCCGGTCATCCAGGCCGCTATCGTGGCTGGAGCCGGAGTCGGCGGCAGGTCGCATCGGCTGAAACAGCGCGCCGGAACGCTTCCGAACATTTGAAACTGACGCTGTTCGCTTGTGGGACATGACAATCCCACAGGCGCCCGGCCGGCTCCGTACCCGAGCGTGATTATCGGGATTGTTGCTGCATATTCTCCTGGCACAGCTTTCGCGCCGCGTGTGTCGTGCTCCTTCATCACCTTCGCTACACGTTCCGTCTTCTCCGCCGTGCTCCCGCCTTCACGACGGTGGCCGTGCTCACGCTGGCCCTCGGCATCGGCGCCAATACGGCGGTCTTCAGCGTCGTCGATGCCGTCATGCTCCGGCCGCTCCCATATCCCGAAAGCGCACGGCTCATCTCGCTGTGGGAAGTCAACGAGCGGCGGCACTCCCGACTGACCGTATCGCCCGCAAACCTCGTCGATTATCAGCGCGCCAACCGGACGTTCGACGACCTGGCCGGATTTGCCTCCGTGTCGGCGGTCCTCACGAAAACGGGAACGCCCGAACAATTGCTCGGCGAAGCTGTCACCTGGAACGTGTTCGCTGTGCTTCGCGTGCCGCCAGCACTCGGTCGACCGTTTCTTCCCGAGGAGGATCGCCCCGGGGGTGCGCGCGTGGTGATCCTGACCGATCACTGGTGGCGCAACAGGTTCGGAGCTGATCCTGCCGTCCTCGGCCGGAAGATCACGCTCCATGGTGAACCCTACGAAATCGTCGGCGTGATGCCCCCCTCGTTTCGCCCGCTCACCGAATACGGCAGCTCCATTCACGTTGCGTATCTCAGGCCGGCGGCATATTCGCAGGAGGCGCTCAACAACCACGGCTCACACGAGGTGAACGTTATCGGGCGCCTGAAGGCGGGCGTCACGGTCGATCACGCGCAGGTCGATCTCGATTCAATCTCTGCGGATTTGGCGCGCCGTTTTCCCGAGTCCAATCAATCTTACCGTGCCGTGATCGCCCCATTTGGTGCCGACTTGGTGCGACATGTCGAACGCGCGCTCGTCGTGACCTGGGGCGCCGTCGGACTCGTCCTCCTCATTGCGTGTGTGAACCTGGCCAATCTGTTGATCGTTCGGGCAGTTGGGCAACGCCAGGAGCTCGCGATCCGGCGAGCGCTCGGCGCCAGCCGCGCACAAATTGCGGTGGACTTACTCATCCGCGGATTGACGCTGGCGATCCTTGGCGGTGCGGCGGGGTGTCTGCTCGGCATTTGGACGCGTGATGCGCTGGTGGCGATCGCGCCCACATCGATTCCACGGCTCGGCGATGTCGCTGTCGACGCGCGCGTTCTCATTATGACCGCTGCCCTCTCGTTGATCGCCGGTGTGGTCGCGGGTCTGCTGCCGGCTCTCCAACGACGCGGGCAGGAGGATGCCGCCGTGCTCAGATCAGGACCTACCGCGTCAGACAGCAGAACGATCATGCGATGGCGCGGACTGTTGGTTGCAGCGGAGGTCGCAGCAGCATTCATGCTCGCGGTCGGTGCCGGGCTGCTCATTCGCAGCCTCGTGCACTTGAACACCGTGGATCTTGGTTTCGAAACCGAGCGCGTGCTGACCGTGAACGTTCGACTGCCGGTGACCAAGTACGAAAGCCAAGATGCGAGCTACCGGTTCTTCGCCGAGCTCTCCGAACGCATGGCCCTGCTGCCTGGCGTCGTCAACGTCGCCTTCGCCAACCAGTTCCCGATGCGTGGAGGATGGGGCGGGGGTCTTCTATTGAGCAGCCCATCGGGGCCGACTCGTGTCGACGCCGACCTGCAAGCCGTGAGCCCGGGTACTTCGGCACCCTCGGCATTCCGCACCTACGGGGCCGCCTCCTGAGCGCAGACGATCGCAAAGGGACAATGCCCGTCGCTGTCGTGAGTCAAACCTTCGTTCGCCAGTTCCTGGGCAATCGCGATCCGATCGGACAACACTTTGCGCGCAACGAACAAGCGCCTCGGATAACGATCGTGGGAGTTGTCGGCGAAGTCAGGCGTGACGGCAAGACGGCAGAGCTCACGCCGCAAGTGTATCTCTCGGCGGCGCAGACCGATCTCTACCCGGTCAGGCTCGGATCGATCGCGGCACGAGCCCAGGGGGATCCCCATTCGCTCGTCATGGGCATCCAACAGGCGGTGTGGGCCATCGATAGCGATCAACCCATTTCCGGCGTGAGAACGCTCGACGAAGTCCTATCCGCGTCCATCGCCGAGCGCCGGTTCTACATGACAGTGCTGACCGTGTTCGCCGCACTTGCGCTGGGGCTGGCGTTGGTTGGTGTCTATGGTGTGGTGGCCTACGGAGCGGCGCAGCGTGCGCGCGAGATTGGGATTCGGCTTGCGCTCGGTGCAGGTCGCCGCGACGTGATTGCGCTAGTCGTTGCCGGCGCACTGCCGTGGACTGCCGGCGGCATTGCCGTGGGACTCCTCGGCGCGTACGCGACGATGCAGATCATGGGAAGCTTACTGTTCGACGTGAGGCCCACGGATCCGTTGACGTTCGCTCTCGTGGCGTTCGCGACTATCGTGGTGGCGGTTGCTGCGAGTCTCATCCCAGCGCTGCGAGCCGCCGCCGTCGACCTTGTCGGTGCCCTCCGGGCGGAATAGCGGCTGCTGCCTCGAAGCAGAAACAGAGCTACTCCTCCGGAACTGTGGTCAAATTCTGTGTGACCACATGCTGCACTCGGGACCGTCGATCGGCGCGCGCGAAGTCCTCGTCTTTCTGGCCCAGCCTGAGACGCTCGCCCGCAACCCTGATGCGCCAATCCTCGCCGACGACGATCTCGCGCACGTCGGCCGGTTTCGCTTCGAGCGCGATCGCCGGATCGCGCTGGCCTCTCGGACGCTGCAACGCCGCGCGCTGTCCTGCTGCACGCCGATCGCGCCCGAGGCGTGGCGCTTCGTGGCCGACAACAACAGTCGACCGCAGATCGCGGCGCCGGCGGGAGCACCGCCTCTGTGTTTCAGCGTCGCCAACACCCGCGGTCTCGTGGCCTGCGCCGTCAGCCTAGCGCGCGACATCGGCATCGACGTCGAAGCCTGGCGCGATGACGCGCCCGCACCATTGATCGAGCGCTGCTTTGCACCCGACGAGCGCGCCGCCCTGGCCGCCGTGCCTGCGGCTGCAAAACCGCGCCGCTTCATCGAGCTGTGGACGCTGAAAGAAGCGTACAGCAAAGCTCGCGGACTCGGCTTATCGCTGCCCCTCGAGCGGATCAGTCTGACGCTCGACGATGGCCAGCCTCGGCTGACGCTCGATCCCACACTGGGTGATGACGCGGCATCGTGGCAGCTCGTGCTGTGGTCACCGACAGCCACACACGCCGCCGCTTTGTGCGTGCGTCGTGGCGATGGTCCACTGCTCACCATCGATTCACGGTGGCTTCCGCACTGACCGCCGGCTCCGCACGGCCGCGAGGACGGATGACCTGCATGCAGAATGATTCCTCCCTGCGCGCACCCGGCTGTCACTGCGCCCGAAGGCACCACACACGGAGCCGACGGCTTCTGCGTCACACGCGATAACAACGTCGTGTTGATCAGCAGCGATGGCGACCGATACGTCAGCGACTGCTGATGATGTTGGGTCAGACGCTTGTAGAGTCTGGCGGCGTCGCTCCAAGCGTCGAGCAGCGTCAGCCTTGTTGTCTGCGGCCAAATCGAGCGCCGCTTTGATTTCCGCCTGCCAGTCCTGGTGCGTCATGTCGTCACAGATTATCGGGGATCGCCGCCACAGCTCGGAACGGCGGGCCGCGAACCTTTCAACCACGGGAAGCGTGGCTGGCGTGTACCATCTGACGACGAGATGACCACACGCCTTCTTCTCGCGATGACCCTTGCCGCGTGCGGCGCCACGCCCATGCTGGCTGAGAATTGGCCGCAATGGCGAGGTCCGCTCCTGAACGGGCTCAGCGCCGAAACCAACCTGCCGATCCGCTGGTCCAGGACGGAAGGGCTCGCCTGGACGCTGCCCATGCCGGCGTGGTCTGGATCGACGCCGATTGTCTGGGGCGATCGCATCTTTCTCAACGTTGCCGACGGCCCGCGTGTGTTTCTGTGGTCCGTCGATCGAGCGAAGGGCACCGTGCTGTGGAAGCGGCCCTTAGACGATGGCAACAAGCAAATCAGGAAACAGAACATGTCGTCGCCGTCGCCGGTTACCGATGGAAGTCACGTGTGGGTCATGACCGGCACCGGCATTCTCAAGGCGTTCGATTTTGCCGGCAACGAACGGTGGACGCGTGACATACAAGGAGATTACGGGCTCTTCGGGCAGCTCTATGGCTACGGATCCTCTCCCCTGCTCTTCGAGGATTCACTCTACGTGCAGGTGCTGCACGGCTCGCACACTGCCGATCCGTCGTACCTCGTTCGCATCAACAAGATCGATGGCAAGACCATCTGGCGCATCGAACGGCCGACCACCGCGCGGCAGGAGTCGCCGGATGCCTACACCACACCCACCGTCGTCCGCGTCGGCACACGAAACGAGATTGTCGTCTCCGGCGCGGACGTGGTCACCGGCCACGATCCGGCAAACGGCACCGAGTTGTGGAGAGCTGAAGGCCTGAACCCTGGGCGCGAAGGGATCCACCGCATCATCGCGTCACCCGTCGTGCACGACGGCATCATCTACGCGCCGTCGCGCGAGCGGCCGATGCTGGCGCTGAAGGCCGGCGGACAGGGAGACATCAGCGGATCGCACGTGCTCTGGCGGTTCATGAACGGTCCCGACGTGCCGACGCCGGTGACTGACGGGACGTATCTTTACGTCATCAACGATCGCGGCATCATGTGGTGCCTCGACGCCAAAAGCGGCACGCCGTTCTACGAGCGGCAGCGGCTGCGGCCATCGACATATACGGGCTCGCCCATCCTGGCTGACGGCAGGATCTACGTCACGAACGAGGAGGGTCTGACGACCGTCGTCCAGGCCGGGCCGAAGTTCGCGGTGCTGGCGGAGAACGATCTGGGTGAGTACACGCTCAGTTCGCCGTCGGTGTCGGACGGGCAGATCTTCATTCGTACGGATAAGGCGCTGTATGCGATCGGGAGGCGGCGGGACGACTAGCGGTTCCCCGCTTCTAGTCTTTCCTCTTGAATTTCAACGTCGTTATGACGCTCGGACACTCGCCCTTCCCGCAGATCTCCGTATCTGCGACAACGAGCAGGCCGTTCGCGTCGAGTGACCATCTGAGGATATTCGACAGGTAGCGCTGACCCTCGGCGATCGTCGTATCCGTACTGATGAGCAGCGTGCCGCCATTCAACGTGGCGCGCGATTCTCGAATCACCTTCTGTCCGTTCACGACGTATTCGTTCCGGCTCTCCTTTCGATCGAGCGTGAATCGCGCCTCACGTTGAGGTGCCGGGCTCAGCCGGCTGACGACCAGGCTCGTTCCGTCTTGAGTGACGGTCGTCTCCGTTCCTAACCAGAACTGATCGTATGCGGGCCGTTCCGGGTTGACGGACGCGAGCGCCCAATGGCCGGAGAAGTTGGAAGACGACTGGACGTTGGCGCGGCCATCGGCGGCCGGCGTCGCGGAGAGAAAGAGGAGCAACGCCAGCGCGCACTTTCGCATGGAAGAGATTGTAGCTGTGCCTCGCGCAATTTGTGTCAGAGACGCACACCGATTGGGCGCTGTTCGTTTTGCGTCCGATATCGTTTAAGACATCGACAGGGAGATTCGGGGTCCCCCGGAGTTTGCCCATGACCACGTCGAGGTTGGCACCGTACCTTCTGAGCGCGACCGCGGCGCTATCGGTCTTCGGCGCCTGCCGCTCCGCCGCGCCGCCGATCCGATTCGCGCCCGCCGGAACCGACGCCGCCCGATTGCGCAGCGAGTACGCGCTGACCGAGGCCGAGCGCCGGGCGCTGACTCCACAGGCGTTCCGAAATCTGACACAGGAACAGGTCGATCAGATCTACAAGCGGCTCGCGTCCGGACCCATCCCCGATGGACCCTTCCGCGGCGATCTGTTTTTTCCTCGCGATAGCAACGGCCGCGCGCGCATCCGCGATCTGGCCGATCCGGCGCTGCCCCTCGCCGCGCACATCGCCGCGATGCGCGCCGAGCATCTCGGGCGGGCGCTCTGGAAAGGCAAGGTGTTCTTCCGCTCCCAGGGCATTTTGCGGAACCGCGTCGAAGACCTGCTGCTCCTGCGGCCGATCATCAAAGAGTCCGACACCATTCCCAAGCTCACTTTCGACGGCGAGACGACATGGCTGCTGTTCCCCGCGCAGCTGTCCTGCGGCACGAGCCGGTTCGACCCGACACGGCCCTCGGTCACGATCGACTATGCCCGCGGTCCGAAGATCGAAGGCTACCGGGAAATTCCCGACCGGCTCGCCGGCCCCGAGGGTCTGAACATCTTCGACGAGGTCAGGATCGTTCGGCGCGGCCTGTTTCTGGGCCGGGCATATTTCGGTGAGCGGTTTGCGCTGAACTTCACGCTGCTCGATCCAGCGGTTGCGGCAGACGCGCCGCTGCCCACGGACATACAGGAGGACTGCCATGCCGCGCCCACCTCTGACCGCGAGGTTCCGTCCGCTGCCGATCGCCTGTCTGAGTCTGATAGCAATCTCCGCTATCAGCTTCGTCGGATGCGGACGTCGGGGACCGCGGCCGGGAACGGTGCAAGACGAGGCGATGCGCGCCGGATTGAGGCCGGAACATTTCGTCCGTGAGACGAAGGATTACTTCCATGACATGGACTACAACACTGTCTACGGCAAGCGCCCGGCGTTCACGCAAGCCGAGGTCGAAGGCCGCAACATGTGGATGGTATGGACGGGCGGCAACGACCGTCTGTGGGATCGCCTCACGGTCGACAGCATCGGCAGCTTCGATCTCCTCAAGACGATCTCGTCGCACCCGCGCCTTGGTTATGGACGGCATAACCGTTGGTACTACCTGGGACTGGTAAACGAGCCGTGCTTTAGCGAGGCGGCCGGACCGGATCCGAACCGTTTCGGGTTGTGGCTCGACGTGCGCGATCCGAAGTGTCCGCCGGATCCCTTCGCGAATGCGAAGGCCTATCCCGGTGTCGCGATTGGCGCCCGCGGCAAGACCGTCGATGTGGGTTCCTACTACGGCGAGCCCACGGGAGTCGTCGGCCTTCGCCTGTTCACCAACCCTGATTTCGACGAGAACGCGCGCCGGCGTTGGAATTCCGACCGCTTCTATAACGATCCCGACTACTACTCCGATCGCGATCTCGTACGACCGTATCGGGTTGGGATGGCGTGCGCCTTCTGCCACGTCGGCCCGAGTCCAATCAAGCCTCCCGCGGATCCTGAAAATCCCAAGTGGGAGGATTTGAATGCGGTCGTCGGCGCTCAGTATTTCTGGTGGGACCGCGTGTTCAACTGGGCAGGCGTCAAGAACGAGAACAGCATTTTCTATCAGGCCCTGCACGTCTCACGTCCCGGCACGCTCGACACCTCCCTCGTCTCCACCGACAACATCAACAACCCGCGCACGATGAACGCGGTCTACTACCTCGGGCCGCGGATGGCGCAGGCGAAGAAGTGGGGCAAGGAGACCATTGCCGGCGGCGCGCTGAACAACAAGCAGTTCAACGATTACGTGCCCCCGACGGATCCGCTGTCGCAGTTCTTCGTCACACCGGCCACGACGTGGACGCCGCGCGTCCTGAAGGATGGCGCCGATTCGGTCGGCGCGCTCGGTGCGCTCAATCGCGTCTACATCAACATCGGCGTCTTCAGCGAGGAGTGGCTGCTGCACTTCCGTGCGCTCCTCGGCGGTGAGCCGATCTCGCCGATACCGATCGAGACCGCCGAAAAGAATTCCGTCTACTGGCGGGCAACCGAAATGCAGTCGCCCAACATGGCCCGCTATCTGCTCGCCGGAACGGATCCGCACTACCTGAAGGATGCACCGGGTGGCAGCGCCTATCTCACCGACACCGCCGACACGGTCGAGAGAGGCAAGGCCGTTTTTGCCGATACCTGCGCGCGATGCCACTCGAGCAAGCTGCCGCCGCTGCCGGCTGGCCTCGATCTCGAGAACGCCAACGGGCCGCGTTATCTCGCCGCGTGGAACGCCTACTGGGATTGGACGAAGACCGAGGGATTCAAAACGCCGATGCGGGAACTGGTTGCCGCGAGGGATTTTCTCGACGGCAACTATCTCTCCACAGAGCTGCGCGTACCGATCACCGTGATCGGCATCAACGCCTGCAGTCCCCTGGCGACCAATGCCATCCGGGGAAACATCTGGGACAACTTCGCATCCGAGTCCTACAAGACCCTGCCGTCCGCCGGCACGATCAAGATTCGTCACCCGATGACCGGGAAGGAGATGGATTATCCGCTGCCGGCGGGCGGCCGCGGCTACATCCGGCCCGCGTCGCTCGTCAGCGTGTGGTCGACGGCGCCATTTCTCCAGAACAACACGGTCGGACCATTCGAGTGGAGTCCCTCCGTTGAAGCGCGCATGCGCTCGTTCGAGAAGTCGATCGAGCAGATGCTGTGGCCAGAACGACGGGAAAAGGATGCGTTGTTTGGCGCGGAGGCGGGGCCAGGTGTCGGCGTGATTGACCGCATCACCGTTGACAGCTTCCTCGAGGTTCCGGAATCGTATATCTCGCCGCCGCTGCGGCCGCTGATCCGCCTGTCGAGACGACTCTTTCCGTTCATCGGCGGCGAGGGCGGATCGCTGAGGGTCGGTCCCTTCCCGAAAGGCATGCCGATTGGCCTCATCACCAACATCGACATACTGGGAGAAGACCTGGCGCCGGCCGAGCGCGAACAGCACAAGAAGAAGGTGGGAAACCTGGTGAAGCGGGCGCTACGGGAGCTCAAGGGCCAGACTGACTTCGGCGCTGCCCTCACCGGTCTTGCCGACGATATGCTCGCGATCAGCAAGTGCAAGGATCTCGTCGTCAACAAGGGACACTACTTCGGTACTGACTATTTCAAGGAAGAACCTGGCTTGAGCGACAGTGACAAGCGCGCGCTGATCGCCTATTTGAAGACGTTCTGAGCGTGCACCGCCGCGACTTCGTCAAGTCACTGATGGTGGCCGGCGCCGCGGGCCCGGAGGTTTTTTCCGAGCAGTCTGTAACCGACGCCGACTATGTGGTCGTCGGGTCCGGCGCTGGCGGCGGTACGGTCGCCGCGCGTCTCGCCGAAGAGGGCTACTCAGTACTCGTGCTCGAGGCCGGCGGCGATCCTCGAACTCCCGATGCTGCCGACTACGAAGTCCCCGCCTTCCATCCATTCGCGACGGAGAATCCCGCGATGCGGTGGGATTTCTTCGTCCGCCACTACGAAGATTCAGCACAGCAGAAGCGGGACCCCAAGTTCGTCTCCGACCACGACGGCATCTGGTATCCGCGGGCAGGAACGCTCGGCGGCTGTACCGCACACAACGCCATGATTCTGGTCGCTCCGAACAACTCCGATTGGGATCAGATCGCGGACCTGACCGGCGATCCCTCGTGGCGGGCCGCCGAGATGTGGCGCTATTTCCAGCGGATCGAAGACTGTCGCCATCGTCCGTTGTCGCGCCTGCGGCACCTGTTCGGGCTGGATCGGAGCAGACATGGCTGGTCGGGTTGGCTTCCGACAGAAAAGCCTGCGCCGGCGGAAGCGATAGCCGACGAGCAGGTGCGCAGGGTCATCGCCCGCTCCGTCGATAACGTTCTCAACGAGCTCGGTGCGCCATCGCTGGCTCGCCTCGAGGCGCTCTTCGATCCCAACGACTGGCGCGTCGTCGAGCGCGACGAGGTCGGCGCCCGCTATGCTCCCGTGACGACCGACAAGCATCAGCGGACAGGAACGCGCGAGCGACTCCTGGCCGTCGCGAAGAAGCACCCCGATCGGTTGCGAATCGAGCTGAACGCGCTCGCGACGCACGTCGTGTTCGACGACGGGAATCGAGCGATCGGCGTGGCGTATCAGAAGGGGGCACGTCTCTATGCTGCGCACGCCGGCGCCAGTGCAGCCGCCGGCGAGAACCGGATCGCGAAGGCGCGGCGCGAAGTGATCCTCGCTGGTGGTGCGTTCAACACACCGCAGCTCCTGATGCTCTCCGGAATCGGCGATCCGGACCTGCTTGGGAAGTTCGATATCCGCACGCGCGTGCCGCTGCGGGGCGTTGGGCGCAACCTGCAGGATCGGTACGAGGTGCCGGTTGTGAATCGGATGGTGAAACCTTGGCAGATGCTCGAGGGCGCCACATTCACCACGGCCGATCCGCAATACCGCAACTGGTCCGATGACCGCCGCGGGATCTACACGACGAACGGGACTCTTCTCTCCGTCGTGCAGCGCTCCGCGGTCGGCAAGCCGGTGCCCGATCTCTTCTGTTACGCGGTGCTCGCGGATTTTCGAGGGTACGAGCCCGGATACTCAGAGTGCATTCGAAAACGGCATGATTGTCTGACGTGGGTCATCCTCAAGGGGCACACGAACAACCGCGGTGGCTCGGTGACGCTCACTTCTCCCGATCCGCGAGCCAGACCTCGGATCGACTTTCGATACTTCGAGGAAGGCACCGACGCGTCCGGCGATGATCTGCGAGCGGTTGTCGATGGAATCAAGCTGGCCCGCCGGATGACCGCCGGGATGAAGCCCGAATTGGTCGCTGAAGAGGAACTGCCCGGGGACAAAGTCAGCAGCGATACCGACCTCGCGCAATTCGTTCGCGATCACGCCTGGGGTCATCATGCATCGTGCACGTGCGCGATCGGACCTGAGGCCAGCGGCGGTGTGCTCACCAAGGATTTCAGCGTGCACCGGACAGAGGGGCTACGCGTCGTCGACGCATCGGTCTTTCCACGCGCCCCCGGCTTGTTCATCGTCAGCGCGATCTACATGATGGCCGAGAAGGCCGCCGACGTCATCGTCGCGGACGCCAAGCGGAACACGTGAGTCGGTGAATCAGACTGTCGGCTCATCGGTGCGGGCCCGCGAGCGACCGCATCGCTCAGGCGTCTTTTCGCTGAGTCACCTCTCGCGCCATGCGGTAGTACCATTTCAGAAATGCCATGGCCGAAGTGAACACGCGCATCGTCGTGCTGGGCGGCGGAATTGGCGGCGTGACGACCGTGCGTCACCTGGAGCGAGGGCTGCGCTTTCGCGCGGACGTCGAGATTACGCTCGTCAGCCGCGAGAACTTCTTCGTGCTCACACCGCTTCTTTTCGAGGCTTGTTCAGGAAGGCTGGAACTTCGACACTGCGCTCAGCCCATCCGCTCCACGATACGGCGCACGCGCTTCATCGAGGCTACCGTCGAAGCCGTTGACGTGGAGCGCCGGATCGTCCGCGCCGTCGACGCTGGCGGTCGCGCCTACGACCTGCCGTATGACCATCTCGTCGTTTCGCTCGGCGCGTCCACAAACGAGACGATGATCCCAGGCTCGTCGAACGCGTTCACGTTCAAGACGATGGCCGACGCGTTGACGCTCAGGAATCACATCATCGAACAGTTCGAACGCGCCGACGCGGCGTCCGACTCGATGCAGCGCGGCGGCTGTCTTACCGTCGTCGTGGTCGGTGGCGGCCTCGTCGGCGTCGAGCTGCTCGGAGAGCTCACTGCCTTCGCCGACGACGTGCTCCGATACTATCCGCGCATCCGGCGTGATGAGATGCGGTTCAAGCTGTTCGAGGCAGGCGCACGCATCCTGCCCGAGATTGACGAAAAGCTCTCCGCCGTAGCGCTGCGCGTCCTCCAGCGGCGTGGCGCCGACATTCGCGTGTCGACGCCCGTCCGCTCGATCGAACCCAGGCGCGTCCACCTCCATGATCAGACCATCGACGCCGGGACAATTGTTCTCGCAGCCGGCATCGTTCCCAGCGCCGTCGCCAGCGCAGTGTCAGTGGCTAAAGACCAGCGTGGCCGGATCTCTGTCGACGAGACGATGCGGAGCCGAAGTCATCCGCAGGTATGGGCGATGGGCGATTGTGCCGAGATTCCAGGACCCGATGGCCGCCCGTATCCCGCACTGGCGCAGCACGCCATCCGCGAGGCGCGCCAGCTCGCGCGCAACGTGGTCGCAGTGATCGAAGGGCGCACGCCCTCGCCGTTCATTTTTCGATCGCTCGGCACGTTGGCTTCGCTCGGACATACTGATGCTGTCGGTTTGGTGCTGGGCGTGCGGCTCTCCGGTTTTCTCGCGTGGTGGATACGCCGGACTTACTACTTGTTCCAGATGCCGCGGTGGGACCGCCGCCTGCGCATCGTCCTCGACTGGACCGTGGCGCTCTTCTTCTGGCCGGATATCACGAAGGTGGAGCTGCAGGTGGAGCGGGAGCAGGTCAAGCGGGCGAGGGAGTTGGCTGTGACGACGAGGAGTACGAAGGCGTAGTGAGCGAGTGAAGGCTAAGTTCGCCCGATGGAACATTACTTTCCGAACGTACCCGGTCTCGGCAACGTAGCCGTCAGTCGGCACGCGCAGGATCGCATGCGCGAGGACGGCATCGGCGAAGGCACGTTTCGAGACGCTCTCACGGATGGCGAAACCATTGCGGAAGGCCACGATGTGGTCTGGCGCGAGAAGCATGGCATTCGAATCGTTATCCTTCGGAGGCCGGAACCGTTTTCGGGCGCCATGCTCGTGAAGACCGTCTATCGCGTCGACGGTGCTGCGCACGTACAAAGAGGTTGAACGCGTTAAGACTGCCCAACTGCCCGAGATTGACGAAACGCAGCGCTTTCTAGGTCAGATCGGGCTCGGCAAGATTGAGGAAACCGCGCTCGACGAGCAGACATGTCAGATCAACAGAGTAGCTCGCCGCAAACATCTGGGGTGTCTTGCCGGACCGGCTGGCTTCCCGATAGACATGGTCCACGGGCTAGAAACGCCTGGTGTAACAGCGGACGGCCGGGCTGGCTACCGGACCATCCCAGGTGAGCTCGAGGAGCGGCACTCGATAAGGAGTTGAAACAAAAAGTGAAGCCCGGCGAGTGGTTCTACTTCTCAGCAACACAGAGTCAATACTCTGGAGTTCGATTCCGGTGAGTTTAGGGTGCGAAGGTACACTCGCGCGAAAGTGATCGACATGAACTTCTTCGTGACTGGCGGGTCCTGACGGCACGTGGTAGCGCGCGTCCGGACGAGGGCGCGTCGTGAACGCTCGCCCGCACTCGCTCTATGCTTCCAGACGACCAAGCGCACCGTGTCGGTACGCTCTCTGGCAGCGCGTGCCAAGCGGAAACCTCCATGCCATTGCACTACGGTTCGGCGAGTCTATTTGCGTAGTTCACGTGAGCCGGACATCTCCCCTAAAGATCACAAACACGAGGGCAATGTCCAACAGCGCAACGAAAGATGAACACAACGCTGCGCCAGAACGCATGTACGGAAGTCCGTAGAGTCCGTGATATTTGCGGTGGCGCTCACCGTTCGCGTCTCGTCGTTTCTCGAAATGGCGTTCAATCCGGCGGCTGTGCGGGCTCCAGGTTCGCGAGCAGACTCAGTGTTTGCGCGGTGATGACCTGGACAGGGGCGGACCATCGGCTGTATCCGTCCAATTCGACTCGCACTACATGCGATCCCGCTCGCACCTCCGACTGGAAGGGCGTTACGCCCACTAGTCGACCATCAATCACGACCTGCGCGCCAGCGGGTTGCGAGGTTATCGAGACAGAGCCGAAAAATGTGCCGCGATCGACCGATGGGTTATTTACCTGCAACGGCACTGCTATGGGCAGGTTCTCACCAACCAAAATGATATCGAGCAAAGCGGGGTTTGCTGACGCCAAGGCCGGGTCCGTTTCCGAGGTAACGGGTTCGGTGTGCGTGGATCTCTGCGCACGCACGGTAATGTTCGCTAGCCGTGGTCCTGGATCAAGAGTTGGTGTGGCTTCCATCGGCGCCGGGATCCCGATCGCTTCAGCTTCTCCGAGCAGAACCGACGGCGGGCGCGCCGGCCCGACTTCTACATTCAGCGGTTGGTGAGCCGGCACCGTCGTGCCGACGGTCACGTCCGGAGCGAAATCTCCGCGCGTCGATACCCCGGACAGCAGCGGCATTCGAAGTAAAAGCAGCGTCGCAAGTGGCGGGACCAACAATACAAGACAGATCAGCCACGGCGTCGACCCTGCGAGTACGTGGGCCGGAGCTGCTGTGCGGGGAGAAGGCACACCGCGGGCTGCGTGAATCGGTCGAGACTCGGCGGGGAAATCCGCGATTGGTGAGATTCTCCCGGCGGTCGCGGCAATTGGACGCGGCCTTACCGCGGCCTCCAAAGGAAAGAGCGCCAGGTGATCGACAGGATCGGGATCGCTGCGCCGTCTAAATCGGAGCGTGTTATCGGCCATGTCTGTTTGAGCGATTCAACCTGAGCAATCGGCGTACCTGAGCGCGCGTCTACGAGATGGAGCTCGGGGGCAACGAGATGCACGGTGGCCGGGTAAAAGGCGACAACGTGGGGCCGGCGGCGCGAACAATGTCGGCGCATAGGCTGACTTCGTTGCCGGCGGTCTCGGTGGCGCCATATGTCGGCAATCACCACAGCACGGGACGCCGGACCTCCCGGACAACCTCAATGCTCGGCGATATCATTCGCGTAGCAGACTGTTTGACGCAAGACCAACGCGGCCGCCTCGCTAAAGCGGCCGCGTCGATTCTGGCCCTGCGCTCGAGTATTCAGTTATCAAGGGACACGTCGGGGCCGAGTGTCACGTGCTCGGTCTTGTTACACCCGCTCCGGAGGATCCGCCGTACATACACAGCCCGGAATTGCCCGGGACGGTCGTCGCGCTCCACGATCTCGAACGTCACCGGCTCGCCTTGTCGGAGGTATTGCTGCCCGATGACATCGCGAAAATGCACGAAGACGAGATCCGTGGGCCTCCCGGGCCAAATAAATCCGTAGCCACGGTCTGGATCGAACCGTCGCACGACACCACACCGCGTTTCCGTGGATGCTGATGACTCTTTTTGTGTGGTTGGCATAGTGCAACTCGCGTGTTCATGTGGGTCGGATTTATCGCGCCTTTGTTGACGGCGAACGACGCGCCGCCAGGCTCGTGCGCACCTCGGCCTGCGCGCGCTCGACAAGCGCTCGGCGTGCCGCGAACCGTTTCTGCGCGCGCTCTTCGTTCGCTGCAACCTGCACAGAGAGCACGATTCGTATGGACCGGATCGCATGCGTCCGCATTGCCCGAGTCAAACCATGGGTGGACTCGGACCGCGGGGGCTGATCGGCACTCGCGACAGGGCTCCTGGGCGGCGTGCACGCGCTGGTAGCTCCATCCCTCTCTGCCGCGGTCCCCGCGCCCCCAGCTTCCCAAGGAATCGAATGGATTAGGCGGGCGCTAGGTCTCAAAAGGACACGCTCGCGTTCTATTCCGGACCAGCGTGCGCAATGGCACTGTTCACAAAGGCTTAGCCCCTTTCGCAAGGAAAAGGCTGTTCCGTTGTGTCTCACCACTCTCCAGCAGAAGCCAGCGTTTCGCGACGAAACGTTAACGTTGCACGCGCGTTATGAATGGCCATCCTTTTGCTCTGCGTAGTCCCGCCCCCCGCGACGCGAGGACCTCATGATCCAGGACGCCGTGCGCGCAGCGATCGATCAACACACATGCGTGATGTCCGGCGTCCGGTATCAGTTCACGCTGACATGGTGTGCGACAGAGAAATATGTCGATCCGAGGCTCGCTCGGAACCTCCTGTACATCGAGTGCGTCGCCACAGCAGACGTTGATACCGACTGCGTGCCACTGCAGGTCCTGGTCTGGACCTCGAACCTCATAGAACTTCCAGCCATTCTCCAGGATGCCCTGCACACGCAGCTCGCGGATCACCGGATCGCCTGCAACACAGAGTCTGCCCATCGGGCGATTCCGCGCACGCCGACGCAGTCCAACGTGCGCCAGGCCGACTCGGTGAAATCCGTTCTCTCGCTGCAGGACTGAATAGTCCAATGGACTTTGTGCCGGGGCTCGCGATCGCGCTGGTGTCGGTCATCCTCGGCTCCGTCGCCATGCTCGCGTTGGCCTGGGTGCAGGCGGCGGGGCGGGCAGACAGATACTCGGCGCAGGACGAGCGGTCTAGGGCCGTAGGAACAACGCGAGCCGAACCCGTGAAACGTTGATCCCCTCGCCCGTCGCTACGGAGACGGCGTCGGTGGGCGAATGAGCCAGTCCGTCCTCTGGCGCGAGAGCAACTGGCGCTGCGAGTTCCACACCGGCGGCGTTCCCGGTGAAGGGCGCCTGCTGGTCTATCGAGGCGAGAGTGTCATTCGCGCCGAATCCGTACACGTGGGCGCGCCCGCCTATGCTCGCGCCGAGGTCCTGCGGCAGCACGTTCTGCGGGGCGACTTGCTGTAGTTCTCGCGGCATTCGGTCAGTCGCCTGTGTGAGGGCGCACGCACCCTTTCCCATGTGTCCGCTTTCGCACAGATGAACCCGTGGTGCCGACATAAAATGCTGCCATGACATACAACTTGCTCACAGGACTCCACGTGGGCGACGCGGTGCGCATCTCGAATGCAGCCACCAAGGCTTCCGACTTGTTCAAGGTGGTCGCGATTGAGCGCGACGTCGACAAGTTCGGGACACCGCTGCCGACACTCGGTCATCAACGCACGATACGCGTGCACGCGACAAAGGATCAGGCCCAGCACACCATCGTGCACCGGCATTTTTTCGCGACCGAGCGACGTGCGCATTTGAGCGCGCCATCGGTCTGACAAAGAACCGCTTGCGGTTGCGCGCACCGGCCGCCAAACGAACGCGAACATCGGTGAACTCGGAGGCCTCGTGTCGCGGCATTACAATCCACCGTTTTCAGGACCCGATGGCCAAACACCACGACCTCATCCTCTGGCGCGAGGGTGACTGGCACTGCGACCTGCGCCCCGGCAGAGTCCCAGGCGGCAACGCGCGCCTGCTGGTGTTCTTCCGAGAGCGTGTTGTGACCGCCGAATCCGTGAACATGGGGCTGGCCGTGCAGACGCGGGCCGAGATCCTGCGCTTGCGGGTCGTCCGCGGCCATTTGCGTCAACCCGGATGAGTCGCACGCCATCACCATTCCGCCCGTGATCCGGGGCGCGTTGTCGCGCGCGGCCCCTCACTCGAACAGCCCGCGTTGCATCCCCTCAGTCAGGCGTCTGTCGTGCCGTCTTCCCCGCGACGAGTGGAGAGGTTAATGGCCGAGGCTGAAAAAAGGGATCATCCGGTCGTCGAAAGTCGCTGAACAAGCGGACAAGCGGTGCGTTACGGCGCTCCAATCGCGGCATTGAAGTTGATACTTCTAGACGTCAATGGCCACGGTGACTCAACAGGACCCTTTGCAGAAAGTGAGATGCCCGACGTGTCGTGCCGCCGAGGTACGCGGACTCTGGCTCGTGCGACGCATCCTCTGCGTCCATTGCGACATCTGCGGTAGGGACTGGAAAATTCCGGACCGCCGCCAGGCTTACCGGCTCGATGACGCACTCATCCGCTTTCTGCCCGAGAACGCGCCAATGGCGTTCTGATGCGAAACGAGAGCAACGAGCGGCAAGTACTGTGGCATACGGGTTCATTCGTCTGCGAACTGCGCTCAATTGCCGACCTACCGTTTCCCACGGTGCTGTGCGTTTTAAAGGACGACGAACCCGTCGTGGAGGTGCCGGTGCTCTCGGCGCTCGAAGCGGAGGAACGCGCGCACAGCCTGCGCATACTCGTCGAACGTGCCGTGGTCAATAGGGGGATTCCGGCTACTATGATGCCAGCCTTCCGTACCAACATGGTTCGAGATGTCTCGCAGGTCTGGCGCGAGGGCGACTGGAGCTGCGAACTGCATTCCGCGGCGGGCGGCCGGGCGCGCTTGAAGATTTTCCGCGGCGAGAAATTGGAGGTCCTCGAGCCGACCTGCGGCGGGGACCCGGCCTACGCCCGCGCCGAGATCTTGCGACAGCTCCTCTGCGGGGAACCGAATCCTCCGCAGGACCGGACGGTTTCGCGAAGCTGACCGAATAGGTAGCCGGGCGAGTCGTACACTCGTTCACTGGCTTCGCTGGCGGAAGTCCCTGGAGTCCTCTCCAAGGAAATCAAAGACGGAATCGGTGTCGTGTGCGGCGTGCGCCTTTCCGAATGCTGTCCCGTCGCTCGTCGACATACCGCTCGACTTCTTTCTCTAACTTTCGGACTTCGTTTTTCGTAGCGGCCACGTCGTTCTCATCGATCACCGTTCGCTTCGAACGAATGGTCCGCTCGTTTCTTACCTTCGACCTGCTGGACGCGCCTGCCTTCCTCCTTGACATGGAAGTCATCGTTTCATGGCGCGGTCTTTTTGCCCAACAGCGGACCTGACAAAGGTCGGGTCCGTTGCACTTGAGTGAAAAGTGGTCGGGGCGGAGGGATTCGAACCCCCGACCCTCTGGTCCCAAAGCGTAGGATTCACGTGCTCACTGGTGTCTTGCTGAGGAAAGTAGTGACTTTCTGTTTTGCGCGATGACATTTGGTGCCCCCTTTTGCCCCCTTGTTCCGGCTTTCGTTGCACTCCGTTGCACCCTCCCCTGATGCTTTTCAAACGTCTTCATCGCGTCGTGCTGCCCCTCGAGCGTACCCAGCCAAGTACAACGCTTGTCTGCGCGACCGATGTATGCCCAAGCCAGTCGCGCACCGTGTGGAGCGGGACGCCACCCTCAAGCCACCGAGACCCCGCTTCGCGCCGGAGGTCGTGGAAGTTCAAATCGACGGCGGTGAGCAGCGCTCGGCTGGCCGAGGTCAGGACGGCGGTCGCCAGGGGCTTCAGGCCGTCGCTACGCGGCTTCATCACGTACTCCGGCGTGTGACCATGCGCGACGAGCACCGCGCGCTCCCAGGCCCGCTTAAACGATTTGGCGGGATGCCCCACGGCATCGCCGAAGACGTATGCGGTCGGTGGATGCTCCTGCCCGTCCGGGTCGCACCGACGCATGTCGAGGATCAGCTGTAGCCGGCCTGAGATGGGAATCCAGCGATCATCCCGGGTCTTCGTTTTCACCGCGGGCAGATAAATTTGCGGCCGGGGTTCGGACTGCACCTGCCACCACTGGAGGGACAGGAGCTCCCCCTTTCGCATGCCCGTCGCAATCGCCGCTTCGACGCAAGCGCGCAGATGTGGCCCGCACGCGGCGAGGAGTCAATCCCCCTCTCCCGGCTGCAGGCGCCGTCGCCGGGCCCGCTCCTTGCGCAGCTTGATGACTGGCTCCGTCCCGATCTTGAAAGGTGTCTCCGTGACCAGCTTTTTGCGGACGGCCCAATTGAACATCGCGCGAAGAAGGCCGAGGTCTCGATTCGCGGCGACCCACGTCTTGACGCTTCGTACCGCCTGGAATTGTTCGATCGTGTCCGTCGTGACGTCGCACACCAGCCACGCCCCCATGGCGCGGCGTTCCCCGTCAGGGCGATCCAGTTCCGTGCGACTGATGATGCGAATCTGTGAGTCGGCCTTACTCAGCAGCTCGCGCTCACGCGCCGCACCCGGGTCAGTCAGCACCTCGCCGCCTGGAAATAATCGGGGCAGCAGGCACCGCTTCCGGTACAGGGCGAGCAATTGGCTGAGCGTGAGGGTCTCGCGCACCGGCGGATCGTCGACCTGTCCTGGCGCCCGGAACGTGCCCTCGCGGATCGCAGTGCGAATGTTTTCGGCTTCGTGCTCGGCCTCGGTCTTTGCGCGCACCTTCCGCGGTATGAGCACACGATCCAGCGCATACCGATGGTGCACGCCCTTCCACTTGAAGTTCATGCGCCACCCGTGCGGACACTTCGGCCATTTGGTGCGCGCGCAGCCACATACCTTGCGCAGGCCGTCGTTACGTTGTCGGGGTGTTCTGTCTGACACGGTGACCTCCGGTGACGGAGATCGGCGGAGGTACACTGCGTGTAGATCGCCGACCGGTAACTCGGTTGACGGTTTAGGGGTGCCGGTTCGTGCTCCAACACGGCCGGCGTCCCGTTGATAGTACGCCGGCCTGCCTGAGTTCTCAACGCTGAAAAGTAATTCGGTCGCTCTCCGTTTCGCCGCATCAAAGGCGTATGCGACTGCGACCTTGTCGAATACGCCGAACGAAACCGCCTCGTCACGCAGCCGGCCGCGGTCGTTGAACCGTACCAATTGGATCTGAAATCTGGTTCGTGCTCGGCGTCACAGTCCTTCCGGCGCCAGTACAAAGTCGCCACGTCGGGTGACATTCTGCCCTCGGTACCTCGCACTGGCGAGTGGTCTCGCGCGGCATCGAAGTTGAACCCGTCCGGGCGGTCACCGGAGGACGACTAAACCTCTGGGGACGTTCTTTGTCGAGTGAGGATTCCCCGTGCCGGAGGCCCAGCGCGATCCATCGAGCAGTAATCCACTACCGCAGTGCCGTGGCTGCGGTAGCGGCGTGCGCTTCGTCCTAGAGCAGTTGGGCGCCATGTTCTTCGTCTGCGACAACTGCAGAAGGGTGAGTGCCTACGCCGTACCGGATCAGCCAGCACGACGTTAGCGTTCCTCGCTGCGCGTGCACTGTCGTGCGGATGCCCAGCACCCCAATAGACGATGGAGTTCTTCCCGGCTTAAGCTGTCAGGAGCATGGCATTAGAAGTGTTTCGTCGCGACGAATGGTACGGCGAGGCCAAAGAACTCGGCCATCTATTCCGCGTCCAGAAAACTCGCGGTGACCGTGCCTTCAACGGGGGCTGCCGCCTGATGTCGCACGAGCTCGGATGGGAATTGCGTCTCGAGATCGATGGGGACCTGCAGCGCTCCGCAGTCTGCAGATCCCAGGACGAAATCCTCAACACGATGGAACAATGGAAGGCCGCGATGATCGAAAAGGGCTGGGCGTGACGTTGGTGTTGTGAATACTGATCATCGCGCGCTCGCCATTTGGACCAGCGTCCACGACAACGGATGGGTGGCGAACGCCGTCGAGCGTCCAGACGGTACGTTCGCGGCGTGGGCGGCATCTGATGCGACTGCCGATGTCGACTACGTTGAGGACGGACCCGAGAACGCGAAGCTCGCCGCCGAATACGCGCTCCGGCGCAAAAGCGGCCATGCGCAATGTTCCCCGCTGTGCCTCGGATGGCGGGTCCATTTCCACGTGTTACCCTGATCGCGTTGCGGCCTGGGATATCGGGCGCGTACGGTTTTCTGACGGCATGCGTTTCGCGAATCCTACCGCGCTGCGCCCCATGCGCCTGCTCCGCATCCCGGAGCCCTTCGATCATCCCGCCTGGCGGTACGAGGTGAAGTTCGACGGGTTCCGCGCGCTCGCGCACAATTCTCTGGCAGCGCGTGCTAAACGGAAACCTCCATGCCATTGCACTACGGTTCGGCGAGTCTATTTGCGTGGAGCCGAATTACCACTTCATGGAAAGCACGCAGGGTTATAGCACCGCCTCACGTACCTCGACGAACCCAAAATTTGTAACGCGCTCCCGTAATTCCCTTTCCGTGCAACCTTAGGTCTACCCTGCGCGACACTTCAAGAACGGGCGCATACCGAATTCCCTCCGCCGAACTTGGCGCTCCAATTGCAGCGCGACGGTCGAGTGGCTCATGCATAAGGTTCGAACCAATTTGGAGCGCGACTTCGTCACCCGAGAGCCTCCCGAGCTCCATGCGTTGGCGTGCCTCGTACACGGCGCGTTGGCGGCGCTGCACGCGCTCGGTGCCGTTTACAACTATCGGCGGAAGAACTGGCGCGACGTGGCCGCGCACGTGGCCGCGGCCCTCTACGACGCGCACTCGGCCCACCATCATTATCGGACCGAACAGATTGCTCTTCGCCGCCTGTCCTCGCGCTAGCTGGGGACGTAGCCGGATTTTGTCAAAGGGATAATTCCCTTAAGCTAAAGGCTTGCGGTTTCTTCATCCCTCGCCACTTCGACCAATGCGACTGCTCCGACTGCCGGAGCCGTTCGACCATCCTGATTTTCTGTACGAAGTAAAGTTCGACGGGTTCCGCGCGCTTGCGCACGTCACCGGCCATCACTGCCAGCTCGTCTCACGCAACGGTCACGTATTCAAGACCTGGCCGTACCTCGCCGAAGAAATCGCGCACGCGGTACGCGCGCACAGCGCCGTGTTGGATGGCGAGATCGTCTGTCTTGGGTGCCGACGGTTGCAGTCGCTTTTACGATCTGCTGTTCCGTCGCGAGTGGCCGTATTTCCTGGCATTCGATGCGCTGTCGATCGAAGGCAAAGATTTGCGTGCGTTGCCTCTGCTGGAACGCAAGCGCCGGCTCGCGCGCATCATGCCGCGCATTGAATCGCGCCTGATGTTTCTCGAGGCCATTCGTGCGCGCGGGACACGCCTTATGACCTCACGTGCGAGCGCGATCTCGAGGGCATTGTGGCGAAGTGGGCGCGTGGATCCTATCAGTGCGACGGTCGGGGCACATCGTGGCTGAAAATCAAGAACCCCGAGTACAGCCAGGCCGAAGGCCGCCACGAACTGTTCGAAAGAAAACGTTTCGAGGGGAGTGGCCGTCGCGACAAGTCAGTTGCGCCGGGGTTGGCGCTACTTTAAGCATCTCAATGCCGATGGAAGTCCTGCAGCGTTTCAACCGGAACGGCGAGCCAAGGGAACTCGACGACTTCTTCCGGCTCATGAAGAACATCGCTTCGCGACGTGCGGTGATCTTCACGCACTGGGGATAAGCGTCGCCATTTTTAACGTCGAGTAGCGGGAACTAAAGCCGTGCCAGCGGTTGTCGGAGCCTTCGCTACGCCGGCCCGGTCAACGCCTCGCACACGTCGAAGCCCTGTCCACGAAGTTCGTTCACCACGAGCTCGAAACCCTCTTCCGTCAGAGTAAACGTGAAATCGGCGCGGCCGCTCTGGAAGATGAACAACGGTTCCGGCTTAACCGTGAACAATACATTTCGACCGTGCGCCGCATACGTCCGGGACCCGTCAGGATTCGGTGTGCTAAAGAACTGTCCCGAAATGTTCAACGTGAGCGAGGCTCCTGTGGCTGTATTCGTGTAACTGGTTACGAAGTTGCCCGCAATGATCTCCTTCCTCAGATTGCCATCTGCGTCGAAAAAGACGAGGTCATTGGCGTGGACGCGCAAGTCCTTTACATGAACGTCGAAGTTGCAGATCCCCTCAAGAGTAAATTCGGTCGGCTCAAGCTTGAACCGCTCGGGCTGTTGTGTGGCCGTGGGGGCCGCCGCAGACATGAAGGCAATCGTCACGAACAGAAGGGTCACTCGTCGCATGGTGCCTCCTTGCGAGTAGTAGAAGAAGGTCGCGACCGTACCACGTCGTGACGCGGAATACAAGGACGCGACGGGCACCATAGAAGGCATGACATGCGGCGGCCGTGCTTCGGGGCGTTTGATGTGCTGTCGATTGACGGCGAAGATCTGCGCGCGTTACCGCTTGTGGCACGCAAGCGCCGTCTCGCGCGCATCATGCCGCGCATCGAATCGCGATTGATGCTGCTCGAACCAATTGCGCACCGCGGCTGCCGACTGTTCGAGCTTGCCTGCGAACGCGACCTCGAGGGGATCGTGGCGAAATGGGCAAACGGCACGTATCAGAGCGACGGCCGCATTACCAGCTGGGCCAAGTGCAAGAATCCGAACTACAGCCAAGCGGACAGCCGGCATGAGCTGTTCGCCGCAAAGCATCCAGCAGCGTGGCGGACGCGCCGGGTCAAACCTGCAACGCCTGCGCTCGTGCTCCGTTAGACGTATAGTTACGGCCGCATCAAAACATCAACCCGATTCCTCTCAGGAGGGGCCCCATGCAGAAACGAATTCCTGCCGTGTTCATCGCATTGCTGGCGTCATGCATCGTGAGCAGCTCGACCGGCCAGAGCCAATCGGCGGACCCGTGGATTGGCACGTGGAAAACGAATCTGGAGAAATCGACGTACAGCCCGGGACCGAAGCCGACTACCGCGACGACCATCAAAATTGAACCGTCGGCGGACGGCATAAAGACAACCTTCGACGGAATGACTGCCGAAGGTAAGCCATTCCACACCGAAGCCGTCGGAGCGTTCGACGGTAAGGACAATCCCGTCAAAGGCGCATTGCTGCCGAATACGACCGTGGCCTACAAGCGCATCGACGGCCGAACGTATGAAGCGCAGACCAAGGTCGATGGCAAGCCGACGACCACGGCTAGGGTATCGGTCTCGGCCGACGGCAAGACCGCGACCGCCACGATCTCCGGCAAAAACGCTAAGGGAGAAACGGTCAACAACGTCATCGTGCAAGACAAACAGTAACGAAGAAACAGTCACGACTGCGCGGTCTCCGCGTTCATCAACTGCCAGTCGGTTAAAACGAAGCACATGCTCCGTCGATCCCTGCGTCCAATTGTGGGCGGATGCAATCACCCCTACTAATGGTGTACGCGCCTTCAACCGCTTGCCGTAATAGCAGGATTAGCGCGCCTAGGCGGTCAGATTCTTTCCAGAGGCTTCTTCACCACGCAACGGCAACGCAAATCGTTGCGCGTCGGTCACCCGATTTTCATCGAGAAATTATCCACAGTGTCATAGAACATCGGAAGCCGCTTCGGCGTAAAAGTCGCTGGGGCCCCCTATAACGGGGCCGCGGATCTGAGGCACCGTTGCTCGGTAAGCAATCAAGATGCACGATGCCTCACGAGGATCGGTCCTTTGCCGCACGCCGTGGTGCGTAGCGTAGCAATGGAGGCGAATATGATCGGGAACCGCCTGATCTCCATGGGTTTACTGGTCAGCCTGAGCGCCACGAGCGCGCATGCCCAGACCGATCTGCTGTGGCAACACTCCGACGGCCGCCTTGCTGTGTGGAAGATGCAGGGCTGGGTTCAGATGAGTGGTGACCTGCTGAATCCCGGCCAGTTACCCGATCCGCGCTGGCAGCTGGTCGCCTCGAGCGACTTCAACCTCGATGGCCATGCTGATCACATCTTTCAACATCCAGCAGACGGCAGACTGGCCATCTGGCTGATGAACGGGGACTCGCAGGTGAGAGGTTTCGCGCTCACACCGGATCGGGCGCCCGATGTGAACTGGAAGGTACGCGGCGCCGCCGACTTCGATGGCGACAGCAGGCCGGATCTGCTGTTTCAAAACGCGGTGACAGGCGAAGTCTCAATATGGCGGATGTTTGAGACCACCCGGTTGGGAACATATTCTCTGCCATCTGTCCCGGACACCGATTGGCGGATCGTAGGGGTGGCAGACTTCAACGCTCATCTCGCTCCCGATATCCTGTGGCAGCACCAGCGCAACGGATTGATTGCGCTCTGGGTGATGGGGAGTCTGGATGTCGCGGGGGGCGCCATTAACGGCGTGCTTGTCTCCAATGAGGTTTCAAACCCGAATTTGAAGATTCGGGCGGTTGGCTACATCAACGATGATGTCTGGCCGGACTTGATCTGGCAGGATCAAGCAACCGGGCTCCTGGCGACGTGGATCATGGGGCCCCTGGTACGATAATCGAGCGTACTGCTTTCACCAGGCCGCGTTGTCGACACGGACTGGCACATCGTTGGAATCCCCACCCCGCGAGATTTACGTAAAGAGGCCGGCTTCTGGGTACAAGTGTTCCCAGAAATCGGCAGCGGTGCCTGTATTGGTGATGCAAAAGTTGAGATCGTGGGCGGGCAGGCGATCGGTCAGAGCGCAACGATGGAGGGGTACTGCGACGCCTGGTCGGACGGCGGGGCGTTTTTCAGAGGCCTCAGGGCCAGCATAGCGGTAACCGTTCGCGCGTCCGCACCCGGGTACCTCGCGCAGGAGATTACGGTTATGCCGACGCCGGTTGGGCAGGGGATGACGGCAACCGTCATTACACTGCCCAGAATCCAAACTCCGTAATGTCTCTATTTTGAGAGCGACGAATGAGCGTCAGAGGATCCGCTTGGGCGCACGAGTTAGTGGGGCACGCCAACCGCGACTGTTTGACGATCGGGCGCCAGCCGGCGCTTCGGCCCGTTGAAGCCGTCGCGCCGGTCCTGGCGCTGCGTTGATATTCAGTTGTCAATGAACACGCCGTAGCCGAGTGTCAGTGCGCTCGGTTGATCGTTACATCCGTTCCGCGAGGATCCGCCGGACATGCACCGCCCGGAATTGTCCGGGACGGTCGGCGCGCTCGACGATCTCGAATGTCACCGGCTCGCCTTGTCGGAGGTATTCGTGCCCGATGACATCGCGAAAGTGCACGAAGACGAGATCCGTGGGCCTGCCGGGCCAGATGAATCCGTAGCCACGGTCTGGATCGAACCGTCGCACGACACCACACCGCGTGTCCGTGGATGCTGATGGCTCGTTCTGTGTTGTGGGCATGGTGCACGTCCTTCGGTGTTCATAATGCGTTGGTTATCGCAGCTTGGTTGACGACGAACGCAGCGCCGCGAGGCTCGTGCGCACCTCGGTCTGCCACTGGTCAACCAGCGCCTGGCGTGCCGCAAATGCCTGCCCTGCCCGCGCGGCGTTCGCGCTACAGCCGGCACAGAGGGCGCGATGCGTGGCGTTCACATCGAGCGCGTCAGTGTCGCGTTGAAACCGCTGGTGGATGTGGACCGCGGGCGCCGATCGGCACTCGCGACAGGGCTCCTGTCCGGTGCGCACGCGGTCGTGGAGCGCCGCCAATGGGTTCACACGATACGGGGGCTGGTCTGCGGTACTCATGCGTCTGTTTCTCTCATTGGAACGACAGCGGAATGCCGAGCGCGCGGGCATGTTCGACCCAGCTCGCGAGTTTCGAGCGCGCCGGCGCGGGCAACAATTCGTTGAACCACACCGCCCCGCGCAACCCCTCGCCCGACGGGGCCTGACCGTGTTGCTGCTGCAACGCGAACAGTTGCTGATTGATCGGCACCAAGGCCGCCAAGTGCGCCCCGAGCAGTTCGCTCAGCTGCTTGCACGTCGCGGCCACGTCGCGCTGAAGGTCCGGGATGATGGCGGCGCGGATCGCCTCGCTGCGCGCCTGCAACCGCGTGAGCGCTTCGGCCTCAATGCGTTCGCGCGCACGCAAGTCGGTACGTTGCTGCTCGAGGTCGGCCTGGCGTCGCTGGCCGGGCCGTGACCCGCGCCGCGGCCGTGGGATCGTCGCCGAGCACGGCAGCAATCTGTTCCTCCGCGAGCGTGGTACCCAATTGCGCGTACTCGGCCTCGAGTGTGGCGATCGTGTCGCGCGTGCTGGTCAACGTCGCCTTCGAGATCCGCGACTTGGCGCGTATGTTTCAGCCAAGCCTCGTGCTGTTCGACGACAGGCGGAATAGTTGGGAGGTCGCGGTGGCGCAATTTCGTCATGAGGGCCATATAGGTTTCGGTGTCTCTCTCTTCGCCGCAGCGACGCTGCGCGTCACGCGATCCATCCGTCCACGATAGAACCCCATCATGGACACGAGCGCGCGCATTTCCGCGAGCTCGTCGGCCGTCGCGTGGGGTTCGTAGGTACTCAGCGACTCCGCCAGCCGCTCGTGCATCGGCTTCGTCCACGCGGCCCGGGCCTCCTGTATGGCAAACTGCCAGGCCAGGAGCTCGCAAGGCACACAGGGCGAACGTTTCGGTCCCGTCTGCTTCGGGCGGTCATGGTTGCAGGGGTGGCGCACGTGACCGACTTCATGGAGGAACACCGCGTAGCTGCCGGCGCCCGTGATTGGGGGCACTTCAATCTTCTTCAGCGTGGCAAACGTGTACGCATTCAAACCAGCCGCCTCCGCGACCCATGTGCACGTGATCGTATGCGTCTGCAGGAGTCGCTCGGCATGAGCGCGCCAGACGGGGACCTGCGGCGCGTCCGCGGGCAGCACGATCTGCGACTGCTCAACCTGGATGCGATGGAGACGCTTGGCACTCGCGATCGGGATGCCGGTACCCTTGTAGATAGCCGACACGCGTTGCCACCCCACGGTCGCCCGAAACCACGATAAGTCCGTCTGCTCCTCGAGGCGCCGCGTCTTGGCACGGGCCGCCTCCGCGGCGGCCATGTCCTTCTCGTGCTTCGCGCGCATCATGGCCATGGCCGTGTCGTGATTCAGTTTGATCACGAACATGCGCGTCCAGTGCGCGAGGCGTCGCTTCTGCTCGGCCTCAGCGTGAGCCTTGCGGCGCGCGAGCTCCGACTGCGCGCGCGGATCACCCATGACCGCGTCCTGGCGCAGTTGGGCGTCGGCCAGCTTCATCGCGGTTCGCTTTGCCTCCGGCTGCACTGTCATGATCGACATCGCTGATGTTTCCTGGCTTACGCTGCCACGACTGGTCTCGATGCGACCCACTCGTCAATTTCGACCGTGAGCCATCCAATCCGGCGTCGTGACAGTCGCCGCGGCGCCGGAAACTCGTGGCGTTGCACCGCCCGCGTGATGGTGGGCGGGGACAAATTGACACGTCGCGAGACGTCCTTCATGCGCAGCACCTGAGCCAAAGTCGAATCAGTACGAGGTATCCTTCACCAAGCCTCCGTCCTTCAGTCAGGAACATTCTCGGACACTCACAGCATTCCTTGGGGAAAGAAGTCCCGCAGCCCCCGGGGGTGGATCCAATCATCAGGACCCGAGAGTCCAACGATGCCGGGGGCGGTCGGCGCGTTCAGCCGCAGAATGAAAAAAGGGGTATCGACCGCTAAATCGATCACCACGACGGCGCTCCAGGCCACTGCGGCAGCCGCTCCCAGGTCGGCGCAGTCGGTTGTCGGCGGGCGCGGCGTGCGGGCCGTGTTCGTCCGTCTGACGCGGCCTTGCAGGCCTTCGAACAGAACACTCGTGGCCGGCCCCGCTGGCCAACGGGCACCAAACCGCCGCAGATCGGACAAAGTCTCGCAGCTCATACCCTGTTTTCATTCGCTGCCAACGCGCGTCTCAAGGGCCCCCGGCGTCGCGGAATGACAATCCCCCCAAGATCGAAAGTGCCCCCTCCCCTCACTCGAACAGCCCCCGCGTTGCATCCCCTCAGCCCGGGCGTCCTCGAGCTGGTGCCACGCGGCGGTCGACGAATCCGCGCCAGCGGCAAGCGGTATACTCCCCAGTCCCAATGCTCTCCACGATCCTCTTCGTCCTCGCGACCACTCAGGCGCCCAAACCGGCGATCTATAACGTGGAGCCGTTCCGTGGCGCCAGCGGACCGATCAGAGTCAGTGCCCCCGTCGCGATTGAGCCAACGAAAACGACTCCCTACAAGATCGAGAGCATCGGCCTGCCGCTGTCGAAGCCGAAGGGCTACCCCTTCTAGCGTCGAAGCGCTCGACCAAGGTCGCCGGACGGGCGGCGCGGGGCTGATCTGTCATCCGTTGTGTGTCAGGCCGCGGCGTCACCGGACGGCGTACCTATGTGGCGCAAGGTCTCCTGCGCCAGTTCGAGCGAGATCTCCGCGACCCGTCAGCGACGCATAGGCCATCAGCCTGAGCAGCGTGCCCTCGAGCACGCGGGCCGTCGGGTCGACGGGATCTTGCGGGCGGATGTACCTTGCGACGTCGTCGGGCAACACGGCGCCTTCCGTTGCCGCGGCCCGTTTGAGGACCGCGAGGGTGGTTGCCACGTCCGAACTCACAATGTGCTGAGGCTTCATTTGCGGATGCTCCCTTCGTTCCCGCTCGGAAGGTTGCGGGTTCGGGTTGTTTGTAGCCATCTCAGCTGGCCTTCAATCGCCACTGCGCCCTATGGCGCCCGGAATGGTTGAGGGCGCGTCATTCAGAACAGATCCGGGGTGCGCCAAATCCCCACTGCGCCACTGCGCCCACTGCGCCCTATAGGGCCTGCGTTGGGCGCAGTCCCCCTAGTCCGGGCGCGTAGGTATGGGCCACCACCAAATAATCGACTGCGCCCGACTGCGCCCCGCATGGAGGGGGGCGCAGTCACGTACCGTCCAGCCGGCAATAGAGCGTGGTCTTTTGGCCACGTCGGGATTCCTGCACGATGCCCACCTCGGGGCGTCCACGAAGTGCGTCGGCGATGCGTCGACGATGAGAACCAGTCGAGCGTTCGCCCGGGGCGATCAGGCCGATCCGTTCGGCAATCTCTGCTGCACTTTGCGCACGGGCGTCGAGCGCGTTTGCCTCACAGATCAGACGCCACGTTGTTTCACGTGCGACGTCCTTCGGGGCACCGATGAGCGTGTACGTGCTTGAGACGGGATCGAAGTCCATCGCGAGCGCGAACGACACAAATCGTCCCTTGCCGCTCAGGCGCCGCTGCGTTCCGTACAGTACCGTTCCCATATCGCAAGCTGAGCGTGTAGTCCGCGGCGCCAGGAGCCCCGGACGCGCCTCGCATAGCTTTCGAGGGATCGGCGTCGTCGGCTTGGTCCTCTCCCTTACCGGAGTGCGCATCAATGAGCCACGGAATTCCGGTGTGACGCGCCGCCGCCTTCACCAACTCGACGAGTTGCACCGCACCTGCGTTGTCGTTCTCGTCGCGGATCAATCCCCTGACAACCGCCTGCCACGACGCAATGAGCACAAGGCCAAAGTCCTGCCGCGTCACCGTGGTGCAGATGCGCCCCAGGTCGTCAGGCGTGAGTAGCAGTGGCTTGCGATGAAAGAGCATGCGTCCGCGTTCGACGTCGAGGTGTCGCGCCATCCACGCCGTGTATTCCGGCGGGTCTTCAGGCGACAACGCGAGGACGCGGGCCGCGGTTGTTGCGCGATCGAGAAACCGTCGTCCCATCGCAATATGGGCCGCGAGCGCCTGCCCAAATGTGGTCTTTCCTACCTTCGTGTACGCGACGAGGAATCCCAGCGTGCCTAAGGCCGGGACAATGCCCTCAAGACGGTACGGAACACCCGCCGACTCAATTTCGCGGCCCTGTTGCGCGACATCGACTGCGTCCTCGAGTTCGTCTTCAGGGATGCCGGCATCCTCTGTGGCAGGCGGGCTATTTTGTTCGGGCGGCAGATGGTCTTCGCACTCATGCCGACCACACGTGTCGCAAACGGTCGGATCGGCGACTGTCCAGGCATCCACGCTCATCGCAGCGCCCCGATCGGCTCGCTGCCGTAGCGGTCGGCATGCGCCACCTTACGCGCGATCCAGTCGCGGGTCCAACCCGGACGGCCGCCGGCCCATTCCCACAGCAACGACTCCGCGTCTGCCGGTGCAATGTCGAATCCACGCACAAGACGGCACGCCGCGGATAACGTCGAGACGTCGGAACCCTGCCCGATCTGTGGTTTGGGAGTAGCTGCGAGATAACGACGCGCGCGTTCGACGATCTCGCCAGTTGCCCGTCGCGTCCGTGACGAGGAAATCGTGCGCACTGGGCGTGCCAGCCATTCCGGCCGGAATCGCGGCAACTCCTCGCGCGAGGCTGTCCAGTCGCCCGCGAATTGATATTCGGCGCCCGATGCGTGAACGGAGCCGGGAGCGATAACAAACCCACCGTCACCACGGACGTCCATCGCAAGCCGGCCGTCGCGCGTCTCAATGCGTGCGCGGTTCGTCACGCGCCTCTCTGGGTAGCGGTACCACAAGTGCCAGCCACGGGCGGTCTGTGTTTGCCACGGCGTGTACGGAAGATGGCGGGTACACCAGCGCAGCGCCTCGCTTGAATCGGCGTCAACGACGACAACCCGCGAGATTAGGCCGGTGATAACCGCGATGTTCCTCGTGGCCGCGAGGAACCAGGCCAGGATTTCGGCCTCGGTAGGCAGCCGCGTCTGGTACTCCCGCCAGGCGATCGCGGGCACTTTTCCATCGTAGCGGCAGCTATCGGCGCGTGGGACCGGGATCACACTGAGCCCGCGCTGCCAGAGGCTGAGCGCGATCGCAAGTGTTGTCGCCGCCGGCATCACGCCGCGTCCCGCCGTTCGTAATCGCTGACGGCTCGCAGTTCTTTGAGCAGTCGAGACACCCGCGTTCGAAACCGGTCAAGCTCGACCGTCAACTCGTGGAGCGCGTGGAGTGCCTGTTGCGCAAGGAGCCGATAGCTGTCGCGTTCGTCGGTCAGATCAGCGACCCGTTCGACGAGAATCGCTTCACTGTGCGCGAGTGCCTCGACCAGTAGTTCGGTGGGCTCCATCACCGCTGTTGCTCCTGCGGCGCGCTCGCGATCAGCCACTCGTCGATCCACTCGCGCCGAAGACGGTACGAACGGCGGCCGCCAACGACAGCGGCCCGCAGTCGCCCGTCACGGATCTCGCTGTAAATGATCCGCACACTCACTTGCGCGTATTTGGCGCCTTGTGCAGCGGTCCACCAAGTGCGTTCTGGAATCGGATCACTCGGCGGTTGTGTGTGTGCTACGCTGATGGCCATTCGCTGCACGCCCCCTTTTGACGTGCCGCGTTAACGGCTCTCCGCCTCGCCCGCGGTGGGCCGTTGCCGTTTTTGGTTGTTTTACCGAGTCGCCAGAGTCGCATCGACCGACTCCAGCAACTGCTCGGTCGGGATCTGTAGAGCCTTCGATAGCCGACGCGCCTGCGAGTCATACGGCAGCGCGACACCTCGTTCGAACTTGGAGATGTAGCTGTTCGCGACTTTTGCACGGTCGGCGAGCTCGACTTGGCTCCAACCGCGACGCAGGCGCTCGAACTTCAATCTGGTCATCAGGCTCATTTCGCAGGTCCCTGGCTATCTGCCCCATTACGCTAAGCATCTGGACCAAAATTTAAAACCGTGCGACATTTCGTGCGACATGCGTCCGCTACAGGTATGGTTCCCCTTCCTCGGAGAGGTTGTCGGCGGCGGGCTCGGCAATCCTGCGATCGCAAGGGATATGCATCGGGCGTTCGCGGCGTGGGGCGACGAGGACACGGTCTGGCTACTGCCCGAACTCAACCGGCGCGAGGCGCAATGGATCGAGCAAGAGGATAAGAGCTCGCATCTGGCCGTCCCGTCAGAACGTCCAGATCGGTTGGATGTCATCCACGTTGGCGAGAACGGATTCGTGTCACAACGGACGCCCAGGCTTCCAGAGAACCGAGTTGAGGGGCTGCTGGATGCGTGGCTGAATGCTGATCGGGCCCTCTCATGGGTCTCTGGCCCGCAGACCCTCGAGTTCCTGTGTCCGCGGATTGACCGGTTTGATGGTGAGCACCAGCGCTTGATCTACGGGCATCGACGGATCCCGGTCGGTCCGAGTGCGCCGCTCCCCGTTGTCGAGCAGCCTGATTCGGCCGAGCGCACACTCGCCTGGCCGCCTCCGGGCGTTTCCTGGAGCACGGTTTTTCCGGACGCTGAAGCCGCAGAGCGGAGGGATCCCGCCGAACCGTGCGTGCACTCGATGGTGGTGTGGCCGCGGCCGCTCGACGCACTCCTTCCACTCGGCGGTGGGGCGAATGCGCTGTTCGCGCAATCGACGATGGTCAATATCGCCCGTGCGAGTGCCACGGATTCGGCTGACGCACTGCGAGCGGCGAGGAGCGCCGCCGCACCCTATCTCAGTGAGGGGACGACGCGACAGGGGCACACTTGGTTCTGGCCGATGATGATGCAGGGCGGATTCGACCAGGTGCTGGCGACGGCGCCGAAATTCGGCTTGGAGGATCGGCAAGTGATCAACGCCGAGCAAACATGCGACTCGCCGCGATAGATGGAGGTGGTGTGCCAGCCCGTCCCGGTTCGGCGGGCTTGGGGCGCCGTCGGTTTACTGTGGGCACTCGTCCTCGAGCGGCTGGAGGCCGGGTATACATCCAAGATCTGTGAGCGATGCGGACGTCTGCTCTCCGGTAAGAAGCGCTTCTGTCATCGAGAGGACGACGAGAAGTGTCACCAAGGGCACATAGCAGGTAATCAACAACGGCGGAGGGTAGCAACCAAACAACGAGAAGAACGTCGCGGCTTCTAAAACGGCGGAAACCGCTGTTCAGGCTGCAGACCCTAGCCGCCGCACGAGACTCTAACCCAATTTGCGGTTATGTCGTCGCAGCCACACTATTGCCGTTGCTGCGCTTGCGGTCACTCACGCCAAGAACTCGCCAAAAGCATTTATGCACGGCGATGCGGCTGTCGTCGTGGATCTCTGCTGTCGAAATGGTTCGCCGGCCTGTGAATGACCACATCAGAGGCTGCGCCGCATCGGGCTTTATTCCGACCAGTCCCACTCGATAAAATGTCTCGATCGCATTCACCCAGTAATCGTTTGCGCTCATCTTTCCTTCGGCTACTGCCAAGCCGGATTGGGAGATGATGTCCTCATATTCGAACGCACGCGTCGTCACCGCAGTCAGACAAAATTCTTCGATCTCCTGAGGCGTCACGCTATCGACCGAAAAAATCGTGGGCCGATTTTTCAGCAATCCGACCACGCACCGCAACAAGTTCGGATAGTCGACGAACCATTCATCGGCAAGGGCTTGAAGCCGGGCCCGAGAAGTACTCACCTTCCGCGGCCAAGACCGCCTTTTCGCTGATGTGAGGATTTCCTTCGGAGTGCTGAATGCACGCATTGAAAAAGTGAATGATGTCGCGCGGCCGCATTAGCGTGCGGTCGACAATGAAGTCAGACGCAGCCTGCCCGCCGATTTTCTTCGGCAGCACATCACGGTGAGTAACGGCCGCGCCAGTATAGCGACATTGAACCAGATGATTGACGCGGCGGTCTAAAACTGTCACGAGTTCCGGTCTCGTCCACTGAATGCGAACGAGTTCTCCTTCGGTACTTTTCTTGCTGGAAACCCGCATCCCGAGTCTTGCTAAACACACGATCCACCAGGTCGAGCCGCAGGCCAACGATGATCTTTGCATTCCTAACTTTGTGAAACTCGCGAACGGTCTCAAGGAGGGCTGGTACCAACCCATATCGCAATCGGTCGTCAACCCAATCCTCGTCCAGTCGGTCTATTACGATGTAAAACTGTTGTTGCGGGTCGTCGAGAATCTCATCGAGCAAGCCGATCATCTCGGCTAGTCCCCTGGAAACGAAATCACTAGGAGAAATCCCTGACTCGTGATCTAACAGGGGCATGCCAAAGATTGGACGCCCCCGAGTCGAAGTGGTGCTCACCGATGACGAGCGCGCGGTCCTGGTGCGATTGACGAAGCGCGCCCGCGTGAATCGCGCGGTGGCGTTTCGCGCACGGATCGTGTTGGCGTGTCTCGACGACTCGGACACGGCCGTGGCGCGCCGCCTGCGGACGACGAAGACCACGGTGGCGAAGTGGCGCAGCCAGTTCGTCTCGCGCCGGCTCGAGGGCCTGTATGACGAACCGCGAGTCGGCGCGCCACGCACCAGTCTCGGATGAGCAGGTCGAGACCATCATCGTGAAGACGCTCGAGACGACGCCGCCCGGCGAGACGCACTGGAGCACCCGGTCCATGGCCAAGGCCGCAGGCGTTAGCCATACGATGGTCGGCCGCATCTGGCGGACGTTCCGGTTGCAGCCGCATCGCAGCGAGAGTTTCAAGCTCTCGCCGGATCCGCAGCTCGTCGAGAAGATCCGCGACGTCGTGGGGCTGTACGTGGCGCCGCCGGCGAATGCGGTGGTCTTCTCGGTCGATGAGAAGTCGCAGATTCAGGCGCTGCAACGGGCGCAACCGATCCTGCCGATGGACTTCGGTCAACCCGAGCGACGGACCCACAACTACGTCCGGCACGGGACGCTGGATCTGTTCGCCGCGCTCAATGTCGCAACTGGCGAGGTGATCGCTCGCTGCAGGCCCCAACATCGAGCGCAGGATTTCGTCGCCTTTCTGCGCGAGATCGAATCGACGGTCGAGCCGACGCTCGACATCCACGTTGTCCTCGACAATCTGTCGGCCCACCGCGCGCCCCCAGTCCAGCGGTGGTTGCTGCGCCATCCCCGCGTCCACTTCCATTTCACGCCCACCTACGCCTCGTGGCTCAATCTGGTGGAGCGGTTCTTTGGCTTGCTGACGGAGAAGGCGCTCAAACGTGGATCGCACACCAGTATTGCGCAGCTGCGCGCCGCCATCCTCGCGTACGTCGACGCCCACAACGACCGCGGCACGCCGTTTCGATGGGTCAAGACCGCCGACGAGATCCTCGACAGCATGCGGCGATTCGGCCTTCGCGTTCAGCAGGTGCACGGTCAATGACTCGACTTATCCTAGAAATCACGGATCCAGGGGACTAGCTCGCGCACTTGGATCTGGTTCACTACTTTACTGAGCTCGCTGCACGACCTCTTCTCTTTGTTCAGTTGATAGAGATTTCGCCCCGTCCAAAGCAAAGGCTACAGGAAACGCGTTCCCCGAGCTCACCGATGCTTTTATGTCTCTTTCAACTTTCGAAGTGACCTCCTTGATGCGATGGTCCGTGTCTTCCCAAAATTTACCGCCGTAAGTCTCCATGTAGCTGAGAACTCGGTCGAGGTTTGTCTGGCGCCTGTTGGCGAATCGCGCGCGCAGACGTTCGAAAAGGTTTTTCGTCGAGACGGCGGAATCGAGGGCCGACTGTTTTCGAATGAACTCGACAACCAGTGCATGTCGCCAAAGTAATCGAAAGAAGATGTCGAGTTTGACCCCCAAGAGACTGCACAAACTGCAGGATGTTCGAATTCGCGATGTACCCGATCGCGAGCTGTTCCGGAGGCAGCACGATAACGTTTTGCGTCGTATCGCACAGCCGCTGAATTAGAGCCGTCTTTCCTGAGCCAGTTCGCCCGACAACGATTCTGCGGGAATCATCTGTCCGCTTCAGAACCTCAAGCAAACCGGTATCGACGAAACAGTTGGAGAGGAATTCGTGGTCTTGTTGCGCGTCCGGAGCACCGATCGTGTCGAGTTTTCGGAACCGAAACATCTCAGGCTTCGGCATAGTAACCCCCGGAGCGGCTGCTCCCATTCCCGCGGTGCCCCCCTGAGGGGCCGCGGGCGCCCCCGTTGCACTCTCGTTGCACTCTGGAGGTGAAAAGTGGTCGGGGCGGAGGGATTCGAACCCCCGACCCTCTGGTCCCAAACCAGATGCGCTACCAGGCTGCGCTACGCCCCGACCTGTCCCGCTGAAGCCGCCGCGGATGACAAGGCTGCTCACCTGTCGCCTCCGGGCGAAGGCGGGCTCCCGTGATTATCCCACGGCCCAACCGCCTCGCGCACATACACTAGCGTGCACGCACCGAAAGGCCATCAATGCTTCGACTCCTCATCGCAGCCGGACTGGCCGCGTTCGTCAGCACCAACGCGCAGCAACAACCCGCCGATCCGAACAAATCGGCTGAAAAATGCCGCGTAGCCGCCACGGCCCTGAGGACGCAGAATACCGGACCGGGCGTGGCGATGGACACGGTCACAGCCTGCAGCATCGATCGCACGGCCAGGAAAACCACCTGCACCACTCGCTTCAAGGACACCCGTGGCATACCGACCACCTACAACTACACCTCCAGGACCCAGACAACAACCAGCGCGAGTCAGGGTCAGGCGGTCAACTGCACGGCGACGTTCGACGTGAACGGCAATACGGTCGCAACGTCGTGCCTCGGAACGTTGAGCGGCTCGAAAACGACGATCACGGCGACTGAGAAGATCTGTCGCTGACGTAGCTCGGGGCTCGGAGCAGCGCTGCGGCCCGAGCGAGCGGGGCGCAAGCGACAGTTCTTTTCGCTGTTGAAGGAGATGACGGGCGGCAGCTGACCGGGGTCGGGGCGGACGGCCACTAAATCTCCGCGCTGTCACCTTTCGAGGACGTCCCTGCAAAAAACAAGATCTGACCCCTCCCGAGCCGCCGGCTCTAGTTCGTCCAATCCGCGATGAACACGTTCGTTTCCCCCTCACTCTTCGCCCCTCGATTCGACGCGAACACGACCTGCCGCCCATTCGGGGAGAACATCGGAAACCCATCGAACGTCTCGTTGAACGTGACCCGCTGGAGCCCAGTGCCATCCAGGTTGACGAGATAGAGATCGAAATTACGTCCCTTCGGATCGTGGATGTTCGACGCGAAGATCAACCGCTTCCCATCCGGATGCCATGACGGCGCAAAGTTCGCCTTCCCCAGCTTCGTGACTTGACGCAGATTCCCGCCGTCGCGATCCATCACGAATAACTCGAGCGAAGTCGGCCGCCACAACGCCTCCTTGAGCAGCGCGCGGTAGTCGTCCAGCTCGGGACCGGGATCGAGAGGTCGCCCGCGGAAGGCGATCTGTTTGCCGTCCCACGAGAAGAACGGCCCGCCGTCGGGACCGACGCGATTGGTCAGCCGCTTCACGTTCGAGCCGTCGCCGCGCATGGAGTAGATCTCCATGTCGCCGTCGCGCACGCTGGTGAAGACAATGAGCCCGTCGGGCGCGATGGTGGCCTCGGCGTCGTAGCCGCCGCCGCGCGTGATGGGGGTGAGTTTTGACCCATCGGCCTCGGCGCGGTAGATGTCGTAGCCGGTGTAGATGGGCCACACGTAGCCCTTCGCGAAACTTGGGCGCGGTGGGCACGCGGCTGACGTTTCGTGGGTCGAGGCGAAGAGAATCTGCGAGCCGCCGGGATAGAAATAACCGCAGGTGGTGCGGCCGGTGCCGGTGCTCACGCGGCGGACGTCGGTGCCGTCCACCTTCATTGTGTAAATCTGATCGCAGGGATAGTCGGGACGCGTCGACTGATAAATGAGACGCGTGCCGTCAGGCGAGAAGTAGGCCTCGGCGTTCTCGCCACCACTCGTCAGCTGCCTGATATTGGTCAGGTGCGATTCGCCAGTGACCTGCAACTGGGGGTCAGATCTTGTTTCTTGCACCGTTGCAAAAAACAAGATCTGACCCCCGCCAAAACCGCCGCCAGCGAAAGACACCGCTGCCAGCGCTGCCGCAACTATGATGGACTGACGCATCGGCTAAGATTACTAAATCAACGATCCGATGTCAGAGCCAACGCCGCGCCGACTGCTCTTCATCTGCCGATTGAACCGCAGTCGCAGCGCTACGGCGGAGCGTCTGTTCGCCAAGCGCACGGATCTCGACGTGCGATCGGCAGGCACGGCGCCCGACGCGCTCGTTCGCGTCAACGCGAACATGCTGGACTGGGCGGACGTGATCTTCATCATGGATCCCGAGCAGCGGCACTGGCTCGACACCACGTTCGCGGGACATCCGGCGCTCGGCCGCGTCGTGTGCCTCGACATCCCGGACGACTTCACATTTCTGCAACCCGAGCTCGTCGAACTGTTGGAACAGCGCGTCCCGCAACACCTCGCCACGATCTGAAAACAGGTCCGCCAATTACGGAGATCGTGCGTCTGCGCGGCTCGCCGCTCGATTACAAGCCGTGTCTCCAGTGGTCTCTATTGGCACCATTCCTGCCGCCTTCGGCCTCCGCTACGAACGCCCCGACGGCCGGCACAGTGGTAGATAACCGCCCGAGCCGGAACGATTTGTCGGAGCGCAGGCATCGGAAAGGGGATGGTGCACAGACCTCGACGCCTTACAGAACTGTCCGGCTGTGTGCCATCATGGCGCGCGGCTGTCGTTCTGCTCGTGATCGCGGGCTCCGTCGTCGCACGCCCGAACGCAGCGCCGCCGGCGGGACGAATTGAAGGATACGTTCGCCTGACCGCGCCAGGCGTCCGCGCCGTGCCTTCGGGCGTCTACCCGAGCAGACGCGTCGCTGCGCCCGTTGCGGCCAATGTCACCGAGATCAGCAACGTCGTCGTCTTCATAAAGGACGCACGGAATCGCGAAACGCTGCCCGCGATGCGCGCGACGATCTCACAACGAGATGAAGCGTTCGTCCCGCGGGTGATCGCGATCACCACTGGTTCCACCGTCGAATTCCCGAACTTCGATCCGTACTTCCACAACGTCTTTTCGCTCTCGCGCTCCGCCAACTTCGATCTCGGACGCTTTCCGCGCGGCGACTCACGCGTCCGCAAATTCACGTCGCCTGGCCTCGTCAAGGTGTATTGCCACATTCACTCGCACATGAGCGCCAGCATCATGGTGTTCGACCACAACCACTTCACGATCCCGGACGGCGAAGGCTGGTTCACGCTCGACGGCGTGATACCCGGCAGCTACCGGCTGAGCGCCTGGCACGAACGGATTGATGAAAGCGTTCAGCAGATCAAGGTCGATCCCGGCGGCCTGGCGCGCGTGGAGTTTTCCCTTCCCGTCCACGATCGATGAAGCGCAGGACACCGCCACGACTGGTCGTTCGCGCAACGGTTGCCACGTTCAGCGTGGTTGCGCTCGTCCTGTCGTCGGCCCTGCTCGCACTCGGCGTCAACCTGCGCGATCACGTTCGTGCGAACGTCGTGGAGAAGCTGGCGGCTGGACAGCGAATGCTGTCAGCGCTCGAACAGCGCCGAGCGCGCGAGCTCGGAGCCCTGGTGGCCACGCTGGCGGAAAACCCGACGCTCAAGGCGGCGATCGACACCTACCGCGCCGAGCAGGCAACAGCAGACAGAGAATCCAACCGCGAACTGCTCGCAACGGTCGAAGGAGAGCTCAAGAAGATCGCCGACAGGACGCGGCCTGACGTGTTGGCGGTGACCTCGTCCTCGGGAAAAATCCTGGCAATCTCCGGCCATCGCAAAGCTGACTGGACATCGAACCCGGCCGGCAAGACCGACGGCGCCGGCGAGTTCGTCACGATGGCAGCGGGCGTGTACAGAGTGGCGTCCGCACCGATTGCGCTGAATGACGTAGAGCTTGGCCGGCTGCAACTGGCGACAGCCCTGGACGAAGACTACGCCCGCGAGCTGTCAGAGCTGTCCGGCGCGTCGATGGTCATTGCGTCGAGCCGATCGATCGTGGCCAGCACCCTCAACGCCGAGGCGAGACGAGCTCTCAAGACCGACCTGTTGGAACGCCGCACAGAACCGTTCACCCTGCAACTTGGACGCGAGACCTATGCGGCACAGTTGCTGTTCCAGGCCGGCGACGCCGCTGTGTATTCCCTCGATTCCATAGACGCTTCGGCAAGTCCGGCGCTGGCGGCGGTCGGACGGTCCGCGCTGATGATTGCATTCGGCGCCTTCGCCCTCGCCGGATTTGCCAGCCTGTGGATGGCGCACACACTCGCGGGACCGATCGATACGCTCTCGCGCTCGCTATCCACGATGACGCGGTCGAAGTCGTTCGAGCAATCCATCGCCCCAACAGGATCCAGTCAGGAGGTCGACGCGCTCACCGAAAGCTTCAACACGATGATGCAGTCGGTGCTCGCAGCGGAGGCGGAAACACGAAGCGCCTACGTCGGCGCCATCCGGGCGCTGGCCATGGCACTCGACGCCCGCGATCCGTATACCGCCGGCCACTCCGAGCGCGTCAGCGCAATTTCCGTGGCGATCGGCCGGCATATGGGACTGGACGACGAGCAGCTGGATGTATTGAGGCTGGGAGCTTTGCTGCACGACATCGGGAAGATTGGGGTCAGCGATCACGTGCTGCGCAAGCCGGGCGCACTCACCCCCGAAGAGTTCGAGGCCATCAAACAGCACCCAGGACTTGGTGCGCGCATTCTGAAGAGCGTTCCCTTCCTCGCCCGCCACCTCCCGATCGTCGAGCTCCACCACGAACGACCGGATGGCAAGGGCTACCCGCACGGGTTGACGGGTGACGAAACACCGCTGCTGGCCCGGATCGTTCACGTCGGAGACGCGTTCGACGCGATGACGAGCGCTCGTGCATATCGCCCGGCCCGCTCTTCGGCGGAAGCGCTAGCGGAGCTCTGGAGCTATGCCGGCGCGCAGTTCGATGCCGAGGTCGTGCAGGCGATGGCCGGAGTCCTCCCGCAGATCTCCGCGACAAATCCCGCGACAACCGTTGAGGCCGCGTTCGCAGGATCCTCGCGACGGATGTCGCTGGTGGTAGTGGGGCGGTAACGATATGCGGACGCGTGTCACGCTTCTCGTCGCCTCAGTCATCCTTTCTCACAGCGCGGCCACACCAGCGCGCGCTCAGGAACGCGCACTATTGGGACCGCCGGCTGTCGAGGCGGTTGCGTCGATCGCCAATTCGTCCGACGAGCCATTCGATCCATATCTCTTCTTCGATCTCGCGGCGACGGTTCCCATCGGCGATCGTTTTGGTGCTGTGGTGCGGCCGTATGCACATCGGCTGGAAGGTGGCGAGTGGTCGGCCGAAATGTATCAGCTGCAGCTCTTCTACCAGAGCACCACGCGCATCCCGATCCGAGTCGATGCCGGCATCATCACGTCGCCTCTGGGGCTTGGTACGCTCGAGCTGCGGGCGGATCAGAGTGCGACAATCAAGACTCCCTTCTACTACTACATGCCGCTTCCGCGGTTCGATCGGGAGAATCACGACGTGCAGCTGATATCGGGCGGCTATCCGCTCGGCGCCGTGGTCAGCACCTCCGGAACCAAGTGGGATCTGCGGGCAGGAGTCACGGACTCGACACCGGCACGCTCGCGCAATGTGTTCGAATCAGATCGGCCGGCCGCGATGCGCCAATTCATCGTCGGTGGCGGCGTCACGCCGATCGTGGGGCTGCGCGTCGGAGCCGGATTCGCGCACGGTGCCTATCGGTCAGTTGACGCAAATAGTCCTGACGCGGCCGCGGCCGCAAACGCCACGGCGGTTACCGTCCTCAACCTGGAAGCGGAATATTCGTTCGCTCACACGAGATTCAGCGGTGAGTGGATTCGCGACCGGTTCGAGTCGCCCGTGGGCGCGAGCGTTGCGCGAGGCTACTTGGTGCAGGCGGTTCAGACCTTCACCCCCCGCCTGTTCGGAACGGTCCAGCTGGTCAGTGCCTCAGCCCCGGCTTTCACGGGCCAGGGCCGAGTCCGCCGAACCATGACGTCAACGGAGGTCAGTGCTGGCTATCGGCTGCACGAGCAGCTCACCGTGCGCGGGGGATACTACGCCTCTCGTCATTTCTTCGCGCCCGAGCGCTCGCACACCGCCGTCGCCTCGCTCATCTGGTCACATCGCTGGTTCTGAGACGTCCAACCGCGCGACCCACGTGACGACTCGAACGTCACGTGTATCGCCTCGAGTCGCCTTTTCTACCGCTTCTTGGCGCCGCCGCGCGAGCTCCGACTCCGCGACCCACTCGAGCTGCGCGCACCGCGCGTGCTGCGAGACTTCGCGCGGGATCCGCCGCGTGCCGAAGTCTTGCGCGAGCCACCGGCTCGCGAGCCCGAGCTGCCGCCGCGCGCCGATCGACGCGAACCACCGCTCGATTTGCGCGATTTAACCCCACGGCCCTTGCTGGACGCCTTGCGCGATCCGCCGTCCGACGAACTTCCACGGCTGCTGCCACGACCGCCACTCCGAGTGCCCCCCGCGCGATTACCGCCACGGCCGCGAGGCGATTCGCCGCCCTCTCCTTCAATCATCGCGTCTTCATCTCCGGCACTGCCCTGTCCAACGCCGACGTCTCCCATCTCTTCATCTATTCCCTCGGGCACGCCCTCGGGCGCATCATCGTCTCCACGGGCCATTGGTGAATCCCTCCTGTGCGCGATCCGGTCGCAACGGGCGTGCCAAGCACGTGCTACGTGATCACGTGCGACGTGCTCTTGTGCGACGTGCGACGTGCTCTTGTGCGACGTGCGACGGATCTCTGTGCGACGGGCGACGGGCCTGTGCTGCGCCGGTCTAAGATCGAGGCTCGCGATGTCCCGACTGCGCGTCCTCATCCTTATCGTTCTGGCCGCCTCCTGCCGTGACAGCCCGCCACCGCCCTCGCCCGCGGCACGCAACCTTATCGTCTTCACCATCGACACGCTGCGAGCAGACAGGGTCGGGGCCTACGGAGATTCATCGGCGCGCACGCCGACGTTGGACGATCTCGCGCGGACGGGCGTGCTCTTTACGCAGGCGTTTGCTGTTGCGCCAATCACCCTGACGTCGCACGCGTCGATCATGACTGGACGGTACCCGCCGGGCCACGCGGCGCGGCACAACGGCATTCGCATGAGCGCCGACGTGCCCACGCTTGCCGAAGCACTCGGGCGCGCGGGGTTTGCGACGGGCGCGTTCGTGGGTGCGTTTCCGCTCGATCGTCGATTCGGCCTGCAGCGCGGGTTTACCGCCTACGGTGACCGCATGCCGCCTGGACAGCCGGGCCGTCCCGCCAACGAACGGCCGGGCCGCGACGTGGCCGATGAGGCCATCGCGTGGCTGATTCAGCACCGCTCGTCCCGGTTCTTTCTGTGGGTGCACTTCTTCGAACCGCATGCGCCGTACGGCAACTCCAGTGACGGTCGCCCGGTTGCGGCCCGATATGGAGACGAGGTCGCCGAGGCCGACCTGCAGATGCGCCGCGTGCTGGACGCGGCCGGCGACAGCCGGCCGTCGACGCTGGTGGTGGCGACCGGCGATCACGGAGAGGCGTTCGGCGAGCACGGCGAAGTGGCGCACAGCGTGTTCGTCTACGACACGACGCTGCGCGTGCCTCTCATCATCTCGGGACCGGGTGTGTCGCACCGGCAGGTCGACACGCCGGTGTCGCACGTCGATTTGGCTCCGACGCTCGTTCGGCTGCTCGGCCTCCCGGCGATGGACGCCGACGGCATCGACCTGACATCTGTCCTCAACGGCGAGACGGCACCGGCTCGTGAGCTCTATGCGGAGTCGTTCGCCCCACTCCTGGATTTCGGTTGGAGTCCGTTGCGCGCGGTGCGGGCCGACGGCTGGAAGTTCATCGAGGCGCCGAGGCCGGAGTTGTATGCCGTCGGCCAGGATCCGGGTGAGCGGCGCGATCTCGCGACCACTGATACCAGCCGCGTCGAGGCTCTGCGTGCGCGCCTGAAGCGATACGGCTCTGCTGCGCTGACACCTGAATCATTACTACCTATGAAGACGGATGCGGAGGCTCGAGCGCGATTGCGTGCGCTCGGCTACGCCAGCGGCGACCCCAGCACGTCTGCAACGCGTGCGGACCCGAAGGATCGCCGCGACCTCGCGGCGCAACTTGCCCGGATCAACTCCGGTGAGCTCGGCCCCAAGGAGCTCGAAGGCGCGCTGCGCGACATCATCGGCCTCGATCCGCGGAACCCGCAGGCACACCTGCGGCTCGGCTACGTGTTAGTGGAATCGGGGCGTTGCCCGGAGGCGGTCCGCCATTTTCAGGTGGCGATCGAGGCGCGGCTGCCGAGCGCCGATGCCCACCTCGGCCTCGCCGGCTGTCAGGCATCCGAACGACGCTACGACACAGCGATTGCGACGTTGCGTGGAGCGGATCGGGTCGAGCCGGACAATCCGGTCGTCGCCGCCAATCTCGGCTCGATGATGTCAGACGGCGGTCGGCCGGCCGAAGGCGTTCCTTTTTTAGAGCGGGCGCTCAAGCTCGACCCGTCTTTCCATCAGGCGCGCTTCTATCTCGCCATCGCCTTCGCCCGCCTCAACCGTCGTGACGATGCGGCGCGGGAAGCGAACGAGCTGCTGCGACAGCTGCCGGCTGAGGCGCCGCAGCGCGCCGAAGTTCAGCGGCTCCTGCAGGCGCTGCGGTAGCGGGGAGGTCGGGTCAATCTCGACCCCAATCCTCACCCTCACGACCCGACTCAACCCCGCGTGACGCAGACTCACCCCAGGATCCATCCCGCCGTTGGTCACCCCCATCAATTTGGATCAGCCCACAGGGACGGTTGACGGGACCTCCACGTCCTGGGACGGAACGTAAGTGAGGCGTGACGAACGGTCACACCATCCACGGTTCGTTTGGACCTGTCGTTGCTTCGTCACAGTCCTCTGACCACTCACCCTCGAAAAGGAGGACTTAGTCTCATGCGGACATTCGTATCGGCGCTGATGATGGCCGGCCTCATCGCCCTCGGCGCCTCCGTGGCCGCTCAGCAGACGACCGGCAACATCACCGGTCGCATCGTCGACGACCAGGGCGCCGCGGTACCGGGCGTGACCGTCACAGCCCGCAACGCGCAGACAGGCTTCACGCGAACCGATACATCGGACGCTGAAGGTATCTACCGACTGAACGCCATGCCCGTCGGCATCTACGACATCACGGCCGAGCTGCAGGGTTTCAGCCGGATCGAGAGCAAGGGCATCGTGCTCAACGTCGGCCAGACGCATGACATCAACCTCACGTTGAAGGTGGCCAGCCTCCAGGAAACGGTGACCGTCAGCGGCGAAACTCCGATCATCGAATCGACTTCATCCTCGGTTGGAGGCGTCGTGGATATCGGGCGAATCGAGAGCCTGCCGCTCAACGGCCGGCAGTTCGCCAACCTCGCCGCGACGATCCCCGGCGTGGGCCTCGGATTCCACTCCGACCCAACGAAGAGCTCGCAGTTCTCGCCGCAGATCAATGGCGGCAACGGCCGCAACGTGAACTATCAGATCGATGGTGGCGACAACAACGACGACACGGTCGGCGGCCTTCTCCAGCTCTTCCCGCTCGAGGCGATTCAGGAGTTCAACTTCGTGACGCAGCGGTTCAAGGCCGAATACGGCCGCAGCAACGGCGGCGTCATGAATATCGTGACGAAGAGCGGTACGAACGACCTTCGCGGCAGCTGGTTCACGATGTTCCGCGACAAGGCGCTGAACGCGCGAACCTTCAGCCAGGAAATTGCGAACCTCGACAAGCAGGACTACCGTCGCTGGCAGTTCGGCGGCTCGTTCGGTGGTCCCATCGCACGCGACAAAGCCCACTTCTTCGCCGCCGTCGAGCGGACGCAGCAGGACACCAATCAGGCCGTTGATACGCGCGGCTTGTTTCCCGGGCGAGGACGGTGTGTATCCGACGCCGGTTCGCGAGAATCTCTTCACCGGCAAAATGACGAGCAATATGACCGCGGCTCAGTACCTGTCGGTCAGGTACGGACGCAATACGAACTCCCAGCCGTACGGCGCCACGCTTCGCAACGCGCCGTCAGCGTGGAGCACGAGCGAGAACACCTTCAATTCGATCAACGTGAACCACAACTGGGTGCTCGCCGGCTCGAAGCTCAATGAGTTCATCTTCCAGTATGCCGACTTCGGCAACCACATTCCGCTCAGCAGCGACGACCCCTGGCTGATATTCCCGAACGGCGTTCGCAGCGGCGCCAATCCCAATACGCCGCAGACGACGCAGCAGAAGAAGTGGCAGTTCCGCGACGACTTCTCCTGGAGCATCACAGGCATGGGAGGTCTGGGGCACGACTTCAAGGCGGGGGTGAACTGGATCCACGAGCCGACGCTGTTCGCCACGTTCAACGGCGGCGCCGCGCCTCAGCTCACGCTGAACGCCGACTCATTGAACTCGACCGTCCGCAACGTCACGTTCCAGGGAGGCGCCGCGGACATCAATATCCCGCTCGACCTCTACGCCGTGTTCATCCAGGATGACTGGCGCCTGAACGATCGGATGACGCTGAACCTGGGTCTGCGCTACGACTACGTCGACGGCATGCCGCTCGACCAGTCCGGCAACCCGAACTTCCAGGAATTCCAGGCTGCAGGACAGGCCGGCCGTTTCGCGAATTTCCCGTTGCTCGAGGAGTTCGGCCAGAGCACGCGGAACGACGGGGACAACATCCAGCCGCGCATCGGTCTCGCATGGGATCTCACCGGCACCGGCCGCAACATCGTCCGCGCCGGATGGGGCGTCTACACCGACTTCGGCTACACCAACTCCAACATCCTCTTCCCGGCCATCGATGTGGCGGGCGGACACGGACAGGTGTTCTTCGTGAACAATGCCACGGGCATCGTGAAGCCCGATGGTTCGTTCTACACGCCTGCGGATCCGATCTCGAGCATCGCGCACCTGAACGAGGTCGAACACGTCGCTCGCGCCGCTCTTCGGGCAGATCGCGTCGCCGCGCCTCGAACAGCCGTACACCCGCCAGACCAACGTCGGGTTCGCGCGTCAGATCGATTCGACAACCGCTCTGACCGTGGACTACGTCCGGGTCGACGGGCGCGACATCAACATCCGCTTCCGGCCGAACACTCGCATCAACGGCGGGCCGAGACGTCTGGCGGACCTGGCGGTGAGGCCGAACACGCTGTCGCTCCGCACCGCGGTCAGCAAGGGTGAGAGCACGTATGACGGGCTCATCATCGGCCTGCGCCGGCGGATGTCGCACGGCTTCGACCTGACGGCCTCGTACACGCTCAGTAAGGCCGAGAGCATCATCGGCACGGCAAACGATGAGCTCGACGCGAACAACATCCAGGACGCGACCGATCCGTTCAACGCCGTCAACAACGGACCATCGAGCCGAACGGACGCTCGTCACCGCGTGACGTTCAGCGCGGTGGTTCAGGCGCCCTGGGGCATTCAGGTCGCCCCGATCTTCATCTATCGTTCGGCGCTGCCGACGCTCACGTTCGAGGGCACGGATATCAACAACGACAGCAACACGAACGACATCACGGCCCGCGCCTACAAGTTCACGGGTCTGAATGACGACGGCACGGCGACATTCGAGGACGTGGGGCCGTGCGAAACGGTGAACTGCAGCCGCAGGGCGCCGTTCTCTCAGCTGAACCTTCGTTTGAGCAAAGCCTTCCGCTTCGGGGGAACGACCCGAGTCGAGGCGATTGCCGAAGTGTTCAACCTGTTCAACGCCAAGAATCCGGCGCTGCCGATCACCTCGCAGCGCGTCGACGCCGCGAGCGGCGCGCAGCAGGCCAGCTTCATGCAGCCGGTCGCGTACGCCGGGGATTTCCAGCAGCCTGAACAGCGGATCGGTCAGATCGGCTTCCGAATCTCGTTCTGATGATCGACAACCGGCCACGGGACATCGCGTCCCGTGGCCCGGCTTACCCCGTCAAGCCCACACCACCATCCGTCACGGATTCCCGTATGCTGGACCCGGGTCTATCCAATCGTTTGGATTGCACGACATTTCATCCCACCCTTCGTCAAGCTAGACACTAGCATTTACAAGAGCTTACGGCCGCGTACAGCACGTGCCTCTGGTGGCGTGTTGGTTGCTATCCATCATCAGATTCAGGCATTTCGTCCCAATCAGTAGGAGGCCGAGTAATGCGAAGGCTTTTCACCGCTGCGTGCGCCGTTCTAGCGCTCGCGCTGGCCGCGCCCGCCGCCGAGGCGCAACAGACGACCGGGACCATCACCGGCCGCATCCTTGACGATCAAGGGGCCGCAGTGCCCGGCGTCACCGTCAACGGCAAGAACACGGAAACCGGATTCACGCGAACGGACGTCTCGGATGCCGAGGGCATCTATCGTCTGACGGCACTGCCGGTCGGCACCTACGACATCACCGCAGAGCTGCAGGGCTTCTCGCGTTTCGACGGCAAGGGTATCGTGCTCAACGTCGGGCAGACCCTCGACGTCAACATTCCGCTGAAAGTCGCGAGCCTGCAGGAGATCGGTCACCGTCAGCGGTGCCACGCCCCTCATCGAAACTTCCTCCTCGTCCGTCGGCGGCGTCGTCGACGTCGGCCGAATCGAAAACCTGCCGCTGAACGGGCGCCAGTTCGCGAACGCTGGCGGTCGACGATCCCCGGCGTCGGCCTCGGCTACCACTCCGATCCGACAAAGAGCACGCAGTACTCGCCGCAGATTGCCGGCGGCAACGGCCGCAACGTCAACTACCAGATTGACGGCGGCGACAACAACGACGACACGGTCGGCGGCCTGCTCCAGCTCTTCCCGCTCGAAGCGATTCAGGAGTTCAACTTCGTCACGTCGCGCTACAAGGCCGAATACGGCCGCAGCAACGGCGGCGTGATGAACATCATCACGAAGAGCGGAACGAACGACTGCCGGGGAGCTGGTTCACGCTGTTCCGCGACGCGGCGCTGAACGCGAAGACGGAAAACGAGAAGCGGTCCGAGGTCGACAAGCAGGACTATCGCCGCTAGCAGTACGGCGGCTCGTTCGGCGGACCGATCGCGCGGGACAAGGCGCACTTCTTCGGCGCGTTCGAGCGGACGCAGCAGGACACGTTCCAGCTGGTCAACACGCTCGGTCTGTTCCCGGACCTCGACGGCATCTTCACGACGCCGTACCGCGAGAATCTGTTGACCGGTAAGGGCACCGCGCAGATGACGGCGACGCCAGTACCTGGCAGTCCGCTACGGCCGCAACACGAACTCGCAGCCGTACGGCGCGATCCGCTGGTGCCAGCCGAGCGGCTGGGGGACGAGCGAGAACAGCTTCAACTCGATCAACCTGAACCACAACTGGGTGCTTGGCGGATCGAAGCTGAACGAGTTCATCTTCCAGTACGCCGACTTCGCGAATGCGATCGGCGCAACAGCCTGGATCCGCTACATCACCTTCCCGAACACCGTCGCGATCGGGCAGAACATCAACACGCCGCAGCAGACGCAGCAGAAGAAGTACCAGTTCCGTGACGACTTCTCCTGGAACGTCGCCGGCATGGGCGGCCTCGGCCACGACTTCAAGGCCGGCGTGAACTTCATCCACCAGCCGCGTCTCTTCATCACGTTCAACACGGGCACCGGCGACTACGCCTACACGCTCGGCACGAACGACCTCAACGGGATCGTCACCAACGTCACGCTGAACGGCGGCGCGGCCGACGCCAACATCCCGAACTCGGCAGTTCGGCATCTACATCCAGGACGACTGGCGCCTGACCGATCGCCTGACGCTGAACCTGGGATTCCGCTACGACCTCATCGACGGCTGGGCGATCGACCAGACCAAGAACCCGAACTTCGTGATCCTCCAGAACGCCGGCCGCGCCGGGCGCTTCGCGGGTCAGCAGGCGTTCCGTGATTTCGGACTCGAATCCGAAGGAAGACACCAACAACTACCAGGGGCGCATCGGCCTGGCGTGGAACGTGGACGGCAACGGGCGCGACGTGGTTCGGCTCGGCTACGGGCGCTACTATGACGTCGGCTACACCAACGCGAACATCCTGTTCGCGGCGGTCAACGCCACGGGTATCGGCGCCGGTCAGATCTTCAACGTCAGCAACCCGAACGGCATCGTGAAGTCCAACGGCACAGCTCTTCCGCGTCGGCGACGATCCGTCCACGATCGCCTCGCAGAACGAGGCCGGTGGCGCGCTGCCGCTGAACTCGCACATCGCGTCGCCGCGCATCCTGCAGCCCTACGCCGATCAGTACTCGGTCGGCTGGTCGCGTCAGCTCGATGCCTCGACCGTGGTCGACATCGACTACACCCACTCGGATGGGCGCGACCTCGGCTGGCGTCTGCAGCTCAATCAGCGCAATCCCGGCGCCGGCGCCACCGGGCCGCGCCAGTTCGCCGACCTTCCGATCAGCCCGGCCAACTTCACCATCGACATCAGCGACGGCAAGAGCCGGTTCGATGGCATCAACTTCGGCATCCGCCGCCGGATGACGGCCGGGCTGCAGTTCTCGGCGTGGTATTCGCTGTCGAAGGCCAAGTCGACGACAGGGCAACGCGTCCGACGAGCTCAACATCCAGAACATCCAGAACCATCTGAATCCCTACGCCGACGTCCAGTTCGGGCCGTCCGGCCGGACCGACGCGCGCCACCGCGTGTCGCTGTCCGCGATCTGGCAGGCGCCGTGGGGCCTCTCGGTCGCGCCGGTCTACCGCTTCCGCTCGGCACTGCCGGTGGCGACCACGCAGGGACTCGATCTGAACGCGAACGGCGTCAACAACGAGATCCCGGACAAGGCGTTCGCGCTTCGACGGCTTCGACGACGACGGCACGGCGCGGGTGAAGGAGATCGGTAACGTGCGAGACGATCAACTGCAGCCGCGGCGCCAGCCAGTCGACGTTCAACCTTCGCGTGGCGAAGGCGTTCCGCCTGATCGGCAACAGCCGCATCGAGGCAATCGCCGAGGTGTTCAACCTCTTCAACGCGAAGAACCCGGCCGGGTTCACCACCCGCCGATTCAACGGATCGGTCGACAGCCCGGAACCGAACAGCGCCTTCATGCAGCCGACCGAGTTCGCGGGCGACTTCCAGAACCCCGAGCAGCGCGTCGGGCAGATCGGGTTCCGGTTTACGTTCTAAACGGCTAGTCGGGAGCTCGGGAGCTCGGGAGCTCGGACTCGGAGCTCGGGAGCTCGGGAGCTCGGAACGGATTTTCTTGGAGGCGCTCTGCTGAGAGCGCCTCTTTTTTGTTTGCGGTCCCCGAACTTGAACCCATCGAGCCGCGAGCCCCCGAGCCCCCGGATCAGCGAAGCCGCTTCAAGAGTTCCGGAAGCAGCCTGACGCTCACGCTTGGCTCCGGGCCGGGCGTGGCGAGAAGCTGGCGATAGGTCTGCTTCGGCTTTCGCCTTATCCCCACTCTCCTGATACGCAATCCCGAGGTTCAGCCGGGCTTCATGAAAGTTCGGTGACTCTTCAACCGCGCGGTTGAGGAGGGGTATCGCCTCAGATGCCGCACCGCGTTGCACCAGCAAGCACGCCCAACCCGTTCAACGCGTCTGGATAGTTAGCGTCAACCTGGAGCGCGCGTCGATAGGCAGTCTCGGCGGCGCCGAGATCTCCCAACTCGCGGCGAGCATTTCCCAGGTTCGTCCAGTAGGAAGCGTTGGACTGATCCAGCGTCGCGGCCCGCTCGAAGGCGGCGGCAGCATCCCCGCTGCGCCCGGCGTCGGCGTGCAACAGGCCCAGGCCGTTCAGCGCTGACGGGCTTTCCTTGTCGAGCGCGAGCGCAGCCTGCTCGGCGCGCAATGCCTCGCCAGCGTCGCCGGCCAAGCGCGCGGCTACCGCGAGATCGTGGAAAAGCGCAGCGCTCGGGGAGCTGCGCGAGATCGCTTCGCGGTAGACGCGGACTGCGTCGCGCGCCTTACCGCTTTCCATCAGCGCACGTGCGTAAGTAGCTTGAAAGGTAGACGACAAAGGAAAACGCGACGCGAGATCTTTCAGCATTGGCACGGCGATCGCCGTGTGGCCGGCGTTCAGGTGTCCCAGCGCTTCTTCAAACGTCGACCAGGCGCTGATGACGAGAGCGGGATTCGGAGCTTTCGGATCGTCCTTGCCCGACGATGACGCAGCGCCGCTCACGTAGCCGAGGGCCCGTAATCGCTCTGCGGCATCGGCGTCGACTTGCGCCGACGACGTGCCTGCGGACGCTTCCAGCTGGCGCAGCCGCGACGTCATCCCTTGGACGATTGTCGAGTGAGCGCCTGAGAGGTCCGACGTTTCAGTGGGATCAGCATTGATGTCGTACAGCTCCGCGCTCGAGGACAAGACGAGCTTCCACCGCTCGCCCGCCAGAACGGAGAGTGAGTGCCAGCCGGCGGTGCGCGGATATCTCGTTTCAGCATAGATATCGCGGTCACGCGGGACCGTCGACAGCAGATCCAGACCACTAGTACTCGTGTCGGGCGCGAGACCAGCCCGGCGCAACAGCGTGGGTGCCAAGTCGATGAGCGATACCGGCCCCTCGACGACGGCTGGAGAAATTCCCGCTCCGGACAGCACGAGCGGGACGCGCAGCGTCGAGTCGTAGGCCAGCATCCCGTGTGTCCGCTCGTCGTGCTCGCCCAGCCCTTCGCCGTGATCGCCGGCAATGGCGATGACGGTGTTCCCGCCTCGAGTCGCGAGCGCCGCGTCGATGCGTGCGACCTGCGCGTCCGCATAGGCCACTTCCCCATCGTACGCATTCCCGCCCGCGCGACCGACGTACTCGGCCGGCGCGGCGTACGGTGCGTGCGGATCGTACAAGTGGATCCAGACGAAATAGGGCGATCGTGCGCTCGGCAACCAGGCGAGCGCCGCATCGACGACGTCCGAGCCTTTGCGTTCGGCCTCGAGCCGGTCGGCCGCGTTCGGATCGCGACTGATGCGATCGTCGTAGTGCTCGAAGCCGTCGGATAGCCCGAATCGGCGATCGAGCACGTAGGCACCGACGAACGCGCCTGTCTGATAGCCCGCCTGACGAAGGGCTCCGGCCAGCGTCGGACGTTGTGGCTTGAAGACCGCGCCATTCTCGTGGATGCCATGCGTTCCAGGCAGCAAGCCGGTCATGATCGAAACGTGCGCGGGTAGCGTCAGCGGAACGGTAGTCCTTGCGGTGGTGAATCGACGCCCGCGCGCGGCCAGCGCATCGATAGCGGGCGTGAAACCGCGACCGAGACGATCGGCGCGGAGAGTATCGATCGTTATCAGGACGATGTCCGGGCGCGCGGAGGCTCTGCTGGGGCTGTTCTGTTGGAGCGCAGCTGATCCCTGCACTGGCGCCGATGGCGAGGATGACGAGCAGGCTCCTGGGGGTCACGTGTTCAGCATACTCAAGGTTGGCCAATAGAGCTGGCTAGCGGCGACAGCCGCTTGTCTAAGAGCATCAACGCTGAGAGCGCCGCGGACTATAGCTACACCCTCGTCCCAATGCGCTAAAATCGGCCTCAAATGAACCCTGCAATCACCGACACGAAGAGCACCTCGCTGAGCGCTGAAGAGATCGTTCGCCTGACGAAAGCTCACACGCTCTACGAATGGTCAGCACAGTCGAAGGTCGACCCGATCCCGGTCGCGGGAGCCAAAGGTTGCTGGTTCTGGACGCCCGATGGCAAGCGCTACCTCGACTTCAACAGCCAGTTGATGTGCGTGAATATCGGGCACGGGCACGAGCGCGTCATCAAGGCGATTCAGGACCAGGCGGCAACCCTCGCCTACGCGAACCCGTTCATGGCGACGGAGCCGCGAGCCAGGCTCGGCAAACGGCTCGCCGGCATCGCGCCGGGCGACATCGACGTTTTCTTCTTCACCAACGGCGGCGCCGAAGCCAACGAGAACGCGATCAAGCTGGCGCGCCAATACACGGGTCGCCACAAGATCCTGGCGCGCTACCGGTCGTATCACGGCGGTACCGCGGGAGCCATCACCCTGACCGGTGATCCGCGCCGGTGGGCTGCGGAACCGGGCATACCGGGCGTCGTGCATTTCCTCGACCCGTGGCACGGGGTCAAACGCGGGTGGCAGGATGTAGGTACCGCGCTGGCCGATCTCGAGGAAGTCATCGAGTTCGAAGGAGCGAAGACGATCGCGGCGATCATCCTGGAGCCGGTCACGGGCACGAACGGCGTGCTCATCCCTCCGGACGGTTACCTCGAAGGCGTTCGCGCTTTGTGCACGAAATACGGGATTCTGCTCGTCACCGACGAAGTGATGTCAGGGTTCGGGCGTACCGGTGAATGGTTCGCCGTGAACCATTGGAACATCGTCCCCGATCTGATCACGATGGCGAAAGGATTGACGAGCGCGTACGTGCCGCTCGGCGCCGTCGGCATGCGGCGGACGATCGCCGATCACTTCAACGAGAAGGTTTTCTACGGCGGCCTCACCTACAACAGCCATCCGCTGGCGTGTGCCGCCGCCCTGGCGACGCTCGACGTGTACGAGGACGAGGATCTGATCGGCAACGCCCGCCGGCAGGGCGCGGCGATGAAGGGACTGCTCGAGAACCTCAGAGCCCGTCATCCGCTCGTCGGTGCCACACGCTCGATCGGTCTCTTCGGGATCGTCGAGCTCGTCAAGGATCGAGAGAGCATGGAGCCGCTGGCACCGTACAACGGCACCTCGGAATCGATGCAGAAACTGGCCCGCTTCTTCCGCGACAACGGGCTGTACACGTTCGTCCGCTGGAACACGTTCTTCACGAACCCGCCGCTCTCGGTCACGGAAGACGAGCTCCGCCAGGGGTTCGACATCATCGATCGTGGCTTGAGCGCAATCGCGTCGTGAAACGGAAGACCGACGTACCGAACCAGGAACGGCGCGTCTGGACCGACGCGGATTTCGAGGACATGTCGTGGCACGACAACCACGTGCACGGCCTTCAGATCCGCTCGGGCGACTACGGCGCCGGCGAGCTCGACCTCGATCTCGACTACATCGTCGACTGGCTGTGTGCCGAGGATGGATCGTGCGAGTTCCGACTGGCGCCGGCCACGCTGACGTTTCGCGAAGTCAGCGAGCTGCGCATCGAGGTCGACTACCAGGCAGTTACGGCCGGCCTGGTGCCGTTCTCGATCGATGGAATCAGCCGGGAACCAGGCACCGTCGCTACCGAATCACTGCGCAGGTGGACGGTGAACCTGAACTGGCCGCGTGGGTTGCTCGCGTTTCGAGCAAGCGGTTTTACTCAGCGGCTGCGGGCGCCGTTACGCATCAGCGGCGAACAGTGCCTCGAGGCTGCTGAGCGCAAGCGGCTCGAAGAGCCCTGACAACTCTAAAGGGCCGCCACCACCGCGGCCGTGACTTCCTTCGTCGTCGCCTTCCCCCCAAGATCGGGCGTACGAGGACCGCCGCCGCCAACCACTTTCTCGATGGCCGCCAGGATCCGATCGTGAGCGGCCGTCATTCCCAGGTGATCGAGCATCATCGCCCCTGCCCAGATCGCGCCGATGGGGTTGGCGATGCCCTTGCCGGCGATATCGGGCGCCGAGCCGTGAATGGGTTCGAACATCGACGGGTGAGCTTTTTCCGGATTGAGGTTGGCTCCCGGCGCGACGCCGAGGCTTCCGGACACCGCCGCGCCGACGTCGGTGAGGATGTCCCCGAACAGGTTCGACGCGAGGATGACGTCCAGACTGCCGGGATCCGTGACCATCCTCGCGCAGAGCGCGTCGACGTGATACTTGCGCCAGTCCACGCCTGGATATCCGGCCGCCACTGAGTCGACGGCTTCGTCCCACAGCACCATCGTGTGCTGCATCGCGTTCGATTTCGTCGCGCTGGCCAGCTTGCGCCGTGGGCGCCGTGATGCCAGCTCGAAGGCAAATCGCGCGATGCGCTCCACGCCGCGACGCGTGAACACGCTCGTCTGCTCGGCGACTTCGTGCGGCGTACGCACGTGGAGCCGGCCGCCGAGTCCTGAGTATTCCCCCTCGGAATTTTCGCGGACGCAAATCATGTCGATGTCGGCGGCCGTGCGGCCGGCGAGCGGGCCGGGAATGCCGCGCATCAGACGCATGGGTCGCAGGTTCACGTACTGATCGAATCGCTGCCGGATGGGCAGAATCAACTCCCACACGGCGATGTGATCCGGCACTGACGGATCGCCGATCGCGCCGAGGTAGATGGCGTCGAACTTCTGCAGGATGTCGAAGCCATCGGCGTCCATCATCCGGCCGTTCTTGCGATAGAAGTCGCATCCCCACGGAAACTCCACGAACTCCACGTCGGATACCGAGTTGACCTTGCAGGTCGCGAGCGTTCGCGCGAGGACCTCAATCCCCGCCGGAATCACTTCTTTTCCAATTCCATCACCAGGTAGAACTGCAATGCGTTTTTTCATGAATGTTCGAATCTTGTCGCCGTAGGCCACTCACATGCCCGGCGGCGTGAACCGACCGTCGGCCGCGAGCCAGCCGCCATCAGCATAAATGATCGTGCCGGTGACGTAGCTGGCGGCATTCGAGAGCAGGAACAGCGTCGGTCCGACCATCTCGGCGGCCTGACCCCAGCGCTGCATCGGACTCTTCTTCGCGTAGGCGTCGTACCATTCTTTATTGTTCTTGATCTGGGCGGTGAGCGGAGTCTCGATGACGCCCGGCCCGACGGCGTTCACGCGCACGCCGCGTGTGGCCCACTCGGTAGCCGCGGTCTTCACGAGTTGCAGGATGCCTGCCTTGGTCATCGCATAGACCGACTGCCCCGGTTCGGTCACGAGAGATCGGATCGACGAAAAGAGCACGACGCTGCCCGATCCTTGCGCGGTCATGATTCTGCCCGCTGTTCGCAATACGTTGAAGTTACCACGCAGATTCACGCGCACGACTTTGTCGAATTCATCACCCGTGTAGTCGAGGATCGGCTTGCGCACGTTGATGGCCGGCGTACACACCAGACCGTCGAGGCGGCCGGTGTCGGCAACGATCGTGTCGAGCGCCGACGTGACGGCGCCGTCATCGGCAATGTCGAGCGCGATCGCGCGGCTCTTTCCACCCTTCGCTTGGATCGCCTCGGCAACGCGCGCGGCCGCCTGCTCGTGAACGTCCAAACAGGCCACGAACTTCGCACCCTGAGCGGCGGCACCGAGCGCAACCGCTTCGCCGATGCCCGAACCGGCGCCGATCACCGCCACCACGCTGTTATCGAGGCTGAACAGATCCGGCATGTTCGGGAGTCCTCCGAGTGAGTACGGCGATGACAAACGCGACCGTAGCGGCGGCGAGACCAGTCAGAACCGGATCGACCGCCGGATAACGGGCTGCGACGAGCAGCCGCACGACGAACAACGTGACCAGACCGGCGGCGATCGAGCACAGCGCAGCCCGCCGATCGGCACGACCTACGTACAACCCCCCGATGATCGGCACGAACAGGCTGACGATGATGACCGAGTAGAAAATGGTGAGCGCGCTGATGACTGTGTAGAGGTAGATCGACAGAATGACGCCAGCCGCGCCGCCAATCACCGCCGAAATGCGCGCCACTCGCAGCAACTGCCGGTCGCTCGCGGCGGGATTGATGTGTCGCTTGTAGATGTCCTTCGACATCGACGTCGTCAGCATGAAGAGAATGGCGTCACAGGTATCGACTTCGGTCGAAAACACCGCCGAGAGCGCCAGCGCGCCGAGCCAGGCCGGCAGCTGTGTCATCAGGAATGTCGGCAGCACGAGATTGGGATTGGTGATATCGGGGTTGGTGGTTCGCGCCGCCATGCCGAACAGAACCGGCAGGAATGCAAACAGCATCAGCACGACAGCGTTCAATCCAATGCCGGTTCGGACCGCGCGCTCGGACTTCGCCCCGAACGCCTTTTGGATCAGACCTGGGGAAATGATGAACGAAGGTCCGGTGAGCATCAGGAAAGTCCAACCGGACAGAGGTCCCGCCGAATAGAAGAAATCCCCGAACCATGGCGGCGCAGCCCCGCTGTGCGTCAATGTGCCAAGTCCGCCGGCGCTCTCCAGCGCAAACGGCAGGGCGATCAGAAAGCCGGTGAGCATGACGATGAGCTGCAGCGTGTTGACCCATGCCGATCCCAGCAGACCGCCTGCGGAGAAGTAGATTGTCATCACGCCGGCGCCGATGAGAGCGCCTGCCCAGCGTGGAACGCCGACGACCACGTTGAGGATGGCGGCACCGGCGATCAACTGACCGGCGAGCAGCGCCAGCGATCCGAGACAGATGATGATCGCCACGACCAGCCGCACGCTCGGGCCGTAGCGATACTCGAGGTAGTCACCGGTCGTGTAGAAATCGTTCGCCTTGGCGAGGCGCCACAGTTTCGGCGCGACGATCATGGCGAAGATCGTGGACGCGAGTCCGGCGGAACCGACCCACCACCAAGCACTGATGCCGTCCCGGTACGCCAGTCCCGCGGCACCAACCGTTGAACCGGCGCCGATGTTCGCCGCCAGCATCGACGAGAAGACGAGCCCGGCGCCCATCGATCGGCCGGCGACGAAAAAATCCTTACTCTCTCGAACGAAGCGCGCCGCCCACAGCCCGAGGGCGATGACGCCGACGGAGTACACGATGAGCAGCAGCAGATGAATGTTCATCGATCGTTTGACAACGATTTCGCGCCGTATTGTACTTAACCTGCATCCTATGCTTCGCGCTGGTGTCGCCGATCGCGTGCTCGAAGCCGTGGATGCGGCGGCGCCGGAGATCGTCGGCTTCACGTCCGATCTGATCAGCGTGCCGACGGTGAATCCACCGGGCGAGCACTACGCGGACTGCGCGCGACTCATCGCCGATCGTCTCGAAGCCTGCGGCTTCGACGTCGATCGAATCGCGGCCGACGGCAGCGTGGAGCACACGCGCACGCACCCGCGCATCAACGTGGTTGGTATTCGCCGCGGACGCTCTGAACGCCCAGCCGTTCATCTCAACGGCCACTACGATGTCGTCCCCGCCGGCGACGGATGGACGATCGATCCCTTTGCCGGAACCGTGCGCGACGGGCGCATCTACGGGCGTGGCGCCTGCGACATGAAAGCGGGCATCGCCGCCGCCCTCTTCGCGGCAGAAGCCATCCGGCGTGCAGGGGTCGAGCTGCAAGGATCGGTCGAGATCAGCGCAACACCGGACGAAGAGAGCGGCGGATTCGCCGGCGTGGCTTGGCTCGCCTCGCACGGACGTATCTCGTCAACGCGGCTCGACCACGTCATCATCCCCGAGCCGCTGAACGTCGATCGAATCTGTATCGGCCACCGCGGCGTTTACTGGTTCGAGGTCACGACACGCGGCCGGATCGGGCACGGCAGCATGCCATTTCTCGGCGTCAGCGCGATCGAACACATGGGCGTCATCCTCGATCGCATTCGCGGCGAGCTGCTGCCCAGACTTGCGAAGCGAACGACCGAGATGCCCGTCGTTCCCGATGCCGCCCGCCATGCGACGTTGAACATCAACGGCATTTCCGGTGGACAGCCGGTGAACGGTATGCAGACCCCATGCATCGCCGACACGTGCCGGGCGGTCTTCGACCGGCGGTTCCTGATCGAGGAAGGATTCGAGGCCACGCGCGCCGAAATCCAGGCGCTAATCGATGCCGCGGCGGCTGAAATTCCGTCCCTCCGCTACGAATTGCGCGATTTGATGGTGGTTCACCCTGTACAGACACCCCCAGCCTCACCAGCCGTGGCGTCGCTCGATCGCGCCGTTCAGGCGATACTGGGGAGGCCGGCTGTGCAGATCGCCAGTCCGGGCACCTACGATCACAAGCACGTCGACCGCATCGGCGGCATCCGCGATTGCGTCGCTTATGGACCGGGCATACTCGATCTGGCGCACCAACCGGACGAATGGTGCGCCGTGGATGACCTGGTCAATGCAACGAAGGTATTGGCACTCGCTATTCTGGACCTTACACACACGGCAACCTGACGGAGCACACCATGGCAGCAGCCGGTGCTGAACTGTTACCGAACTATCTGGGCGGGGCTTGGCACACGGCGACGAGCTCCGACGCACTCGATGTCATGAATCCGGCAACCGGAGAGACTCTGGGACGAGTCCCTCTCTCGTCTGCCGAGGACGTCGGCCAGGTCGTCGCCGCGGCATCCCGCGCATTCGACGGCTGGAGACGGACGCCTCCAACCGAGCGCATCCAGTACCTGTTCGCATTCAAGCAGCGCCTGGAGGCGGAGTTCGAGGACCTGGCGCGTACGGTCACGATGGAAGCGGGCAAGACGCTCGGCGAGGCCCGCGGCGAGATCCGCCGGGGAATCGAGAATGTCGAGTGCGCGGCCGGCATTCCCTCGCTGTCGATGGGCTACAACGTCGAAGACATCGCCAGCGGGATCGACGAGATGATGATCCGCCAACCGCTCGGCGTCGTGGCGGCAATCACCCCGTTCAACTTCCCAGCCATGATCCCGCTGTGGTTCCTGCCTTACGCAATCGCCTGCGGCAATTGCTTCATCCTGAAGCCCTCCGAACGCGTGCCGCTCACCTCTCAGAAGATTTTCAAAATCCTCGCCTCGCTCGGCCTGCCGCCGGGCGTCGTCAGCCTCGTCAATGGTGGGCGGGCCGCAGTCGATGCGTTGCTCGATCATCCTGACGTGCGCGCGATTTCCTTCGTCGGATCCTCACCCGTCGCCCAGTATGTCTACTCGCGCGCGGCTGCGGCCGGCAAACGTGTCCAGTGCCAGGGCGGCGCCAAGAACCCCGTCGTCGTGATGCCGGATGCGGACGTCGACATGACGGTGAAGCTGACGATGGATTCGGCGTTTGGCTGCGCCGGTCAGCGATGCCTGGCCGCTTCGGTGGCGGTGCCGGTGGGAGAAGCCCAGCAGACGTTCACGCCGAAGCTGCTCGAAGCCGCCGCCGCTCGCCGTGTGGGCTACGGCCTCGATCCGGATGTGGAAATGGGACCGGTCATCACGGCGGAAAGCCGTACGCGGATCGAAGGCCTCGTGCAGCGCGGCCAGGCAAGTGGCGGCCGCGTGTTGGTGGACGGGCGACAGCCGCAGATCGCCGGTTATGAGAAGGGGCACTTCGTTCGCCCCACCGTGGTCGAGTTCGACTCTCCGGGAGGCGAACTGGCGCAGACGGAAATCTTCGGTCCCGTGCTCAGCCTCACGCACGTCAATACGCTCGACGACGCCATCGCCGCGGTGAACGCATCGTCTTACGGCAACATGGCGTGCATCTTCACGTCGAGCGGCGCGGCTGCGAGGAAGTTCCGCTACGAAGTGAGGGCTGGCAACATCGGCATCAACATCGGTGTAGCGGCGCCGATGGCCTTTTTCCCGTTTTCCGGATGGAGGGGCAGCTTCTTCGGCGATTTGCACGCACAAGGTAAGGACGCCGTCGAGTTCTACATGGACAAGAAGGTCGTCGTGGAGCGGTGGCCCAAGGAGTGGACGCGTCAGTTCTGATGGAGAACACAAGATGCGCGGATTCCTGAGAGCGACCACGTCATGTGTGGCGGTTGGACTTGCATTCAGCGCCTCTCTCTTCGCGCAGGCGACCGGCACCGTCGCCGGCCTGGTCACCGACGAAACCGGCGCTGTCATTCCAGGCGTCACGATCGAAGTCACCAACACCGCGACCAACCAGACGCGGACGGTATCTACCGGCGGAGATGGTTTCTACACGGCTCCTTTGCTTCAGCCGGGTCCGTACTCGGTGAAGGCCAGCCTGCAAGGCTTCCGGACGCTCACGTTCGACCTGATCACCGTGACGGTCGAGAGTACGTCACGCGTCGACTTCCGAATGAAGATCGGAGCCATTGTCGAAACCATCACGATTGACGGGCCGGGGACACAACCACTCGTCGAAACGCAGCATGCGCAGCTCGGACTCGTTGTCCACCACGAGACAATCGTGGACCTGCCATTGAACGGCCGCAACTTCACCCAGCTTGGAATGATTATGCCGGGCGTGATCGCTCCGCCCTCCGGTCTTGGTGGCGGAACCGGCGAGGCAACACCTGGCGGTTTTGGTGCGGCGACGTCAGGCTTCAACGTCAACGGCATGCGGAATCAATCCAACAACTTCCTGCTCGATGGCACGAGCAACAACGACACGTTCAACACCGGGTTCGTGCTGCGGCCGCCACCGGATGCGATCCAGGAGTTCAAGATCCTGACGCACTCCTACAACGCTGAATACGGGCGCAACTCGGGATCGGTCGTCAACGTGGTAACCAAGGCAGGAAGCAATCAGCTGCGCGGCGCAGCGTGGGAATTCAACCGTGACGACGCACTGCAGGCGCGGAATTTCTTTGCGCCAGCAACCCAGCCGAAACCCAAGTTGAAGCAGAACCAGTTCGGAGGGAGCCTGGGCGGACCGATCGCGCGCGATCGGATGTTCGGGTTCGGATACTACGAGGGACATCGCAACACGAACGGGAACACGCAGAATATCGTCGTGCTCACCGACGGGCAGCGCACGGGACATTTCGGAACGACGACCATTCGTGACCCGCTGACCGGCGCAGCTTTTCCAGGCAACACCATCCCGGCGGATCGCCTGGATCAAACGGCATTGCGGCTCATCGACGAATTCATTCCACGCGCCAACAGCGCCGGGAACCGCTACATCGTTTCGCCGGACTCTACCGACGATCGCGACCAGATGGGTGTCCGGGTCGACTACCAGCTGAGTGAGAAGCACGGCATCCTGGCGCGTTATCTGCGCAGCCAGACCGAAGCGATCGCGCCGCCTACCACCCGGCCGATCGGCAGCGTGGCCAAGGCGGCGCTGCAGGACTTCATGGCGTCGGACACCATCGTCCTGAGCAGCAACATGATCAACGTCGCACGGTTCGCGTATAACCGGATTGGCGCTAACCCCGCCGTCACGAGCGGACTCTCGAATAGCGAGTACGGGATCAACGTGCCGCAAAACGTACCATCGGCTGCCGGTCTCGCCAACATAGTGGTCACCGGCTTCTTCAGCACCGGTGACGCGCAGCAGCCTTTCGTCGATCGCATAAACGAAGTCTTCCAGTTCACCGACGACTTGACGTGGACGAGCGGCCGGCACGCGCTGAAGTTCGGCATCGATATCAGGAAAGAGCACATGGTGATCGCGTTCGTGAATCGTCCAAACGGCGACTTCACGTTCACGGGCTCGCCGACCTCGCGCAGCGGCAACGCCGCGGCGGACTTCCTGCTCGGCCTACCCACGCAGTTCCGGCGGACGACAGCCAATGCCAGCCAGGACGGTACCGGATGGCTGTATTCGGGATACGTGCAGGACGAGTTCCGGCCGACCACCGGGTTGACCCTGAATGCCGGATTGCGCTACGAAGTGCCGCTGCCGTTCGTGGACAAGAACGATGCGCTCAACGCCTTCAGGCCCGGTCAGCAGTCGACGCGGTTTCCGCAGGCGCCCACCGGGCTCGTCTATCCCGGCGATCAAGGCGTACCGCGCGGCACCTACGCGACGGACAAGAACAACTTCGCGCCCCGCCTGGGCGCAGTGTGGGATCCCACCGGAACGGCGCGCTCGAGCCTGCGCGTCGCATGGGGATCTTCTACGACGCGCTGGCCGGGCAGGGTGACTTCTTCCAGAACGGTGTTCTCGCGCCACCCTTCACACCCCTCGTCGAAGTCAATTCACCACCCGATCCGATCACGCTGCGCAATCCGCTGAGCGCGACGAGCGGTGGCCCGGCTGGCTTCCCTCCCGGACTGACGTTCATCGGGTGGGGCGCTGACTTCTCCACCCCTTACGCGTACCACTTCAATGCCACGTGGCAGCAGCAGTTCGGCGATCTCTTCGCGGCGGAGATCGGCTACGTTGGCTCGCGTGGTCGGAACCTGCCGATCTTCATCGAGGTGAACCCCGGAGTTTTCACTCCTGGACAAACGGTTGTCGGTCCGAGGATTTTTCCGGCTTTCGCGCTGGTTAGACCGACGTTCTCAGTCGCCAAGTCGTGGTACGACTCGCTCCAGGCGAGCCTGCGCATGCGTCCCGCGCACGGCATGAGCTTCCTGCTCTCCTACACGCTCGGTCACGCCGTTGACCACGTCTCCGGGCTCAACATCGGCGGCGAGCAGCGGCCCGTGCTGCCGGTGACCATCGGCGACCAGGCCTCAATCGATCGCGCCCTGAGCTTTGAAAAAGGCGACGCCTTGTTCGACGTGCGCCATCGTCTCGTCGTGAGTTTCGGCGCGGAGTTCCCCACGCCGCGACACCTCGGGCGCGCCGTCGAATATTTCGCCGGCGGCTGGCAGTTGAACGGCGTCGTGCAGGGACAGACCGGCTTCCCGACCACCGTGTTCGATCCATCGCTCAGCATCCGGTTCCTGACCAACCGGCCGAATCAGGTCTGCGACCCGAATGCCGACGCGCCGGGGACGATCGATTTGTGGTTCGACACCTCGTGCTTCGTGCGCCGCTCCTTACCGGAAACGGGTGAACCTGGCTCGACGCCGAGGAACAGCGTTCGCGGTCCCGGCTTCGTCCGCACCGATTTGTCACTGTTCAAGAATGTGCCTCTGACCGGAACGCACCGCGTGCAGTTCCGCGTCGAAGCGTTCAACCTGTTCAACCAGGCCCGATTCGGTCAGCCGGGGAATCAGATCGGCACGGCGAATTTCGGTCGCATCACCAGTGCGGACGACGGGCGGATTATCCAGTTGGCGGTAAAGTACAACTTCTAAACGTGCGACGTGCGACGTGCGACGTGCGACGTGCGACGTGCTTTGGGGGTCAGATCTTGTTTTTTGCACGTTTGTGTTCCCGAAAGTGGACAAACGTGCAAAAAACAAGATCTGACCCCCGAGGACAACCCGAGGAAGTCATGAAAAAGCTAGTCATGTCGGCAACCTTGATGATCCTGGTCGGCAGCCTGGTCGCGCTGACACAGTCGGCCCCACCGTCCTCCGAAAAACCAACGGGCCTGACGGCCACGGGTGGTCGCGGCCTGACCGAAGTGCACGGAATCAAGGTTGGACATCACACGCTGTCCGAGCGGCCGACGGGTTGCACGGTGATCGTGGTTGACGGCGAGGGCGTGCCAGGCGGCGTGTCGCAGCGCGGCGGCGCGCCGGGCACGAGCGAGACCGACCTGCTGCATCCCCTGAACAGCGTCGACAAGGTCAACGCGATCGTGCTCTCGGGCGGCAGCGCCTTCGGACTCGACGCGAGGCAGGGGGTCGTCCGCTACCTGGAAGAACGCAACATCGGCTGGAAAGTGCGGGGCGGCGTCGTGCCCATCGTCCCCGCCGCCATCCTTATGGATCTGGGATTCGGCGGCTCACCGAAGGTCCGTCCGACCGCGGATTGCGGCTACAAGGCGGCAGAAGCGGCAACGGCTGGTCCGGTGGCCGAAGGCAATGTCGGCGCCGGCGCCGGGGCGACCGTGGGCAAGATGGGTGGACGTCCGATGAAGGGCGGCGTCGGCTCAGCGGCGATCACTCTGCCGAGCGGACTGGTCGTGGCGGCGATCGCCGCCATCAACAGCGTCGGAGACATCATCGATCCGCAGACAGGACAGGTCGTGGCGGGCGTTCGCACCGACGATGGCAAGTCGCTCGCCGACGTGCGAAAACTGCTGCGGATGGGCGACGTCGGCCGTCGCGCCGAGCCGCGCGCCGGCGAGAACACGACCATTGGCCTGGTCGCGACCAACGCCCGTCTGTCCAAGACCGAGATCAACCGCGTGGCACTGATGGCTGACGACGGCTTCGCGCGCGCCATCAACCCGTCGCACACCACCGGCGATGGCGACACGGTTTTCGCGCTGGCCACGGGACGCTGGGAAGGCGAAGCCTCGCCGGCCATCATCGGCGCACTCGCCGCCGAGGCGATGGCCGAAGCGATCGTCCGGGCCGTCTCCAAGGCGGAAACGCTTGGCGGAGTGCCGTCCGCGAAAGAGCTCGGCACTGTCCCCGCGCGACTCAAGTAGTCGTGAGAATTTCACGGCGGAGCTTTCTCGGTGCTGGATGCACGGCGATCGCGGTACCCGTAGCGCGGAGCTTGAGCTCCGCGTCAGCATCGCCCGCAATTATCCAATCCAACCGACCTGAGATCCCTCAGGGAGTGGCCGCCGGCGACGTCACCGCCGATCGAGCAATCATCTGGAGTCGGACCGATCGTCCGGCGCGGATGGTCGTTGAATATTCAACGTCGGAGACATTCACAAATCTGCAGCGCCACACCGGCGCGGCTGCCCTCGAAACCTCCGACTACACGGCACGCGCCGTGCTGCGCGAGCTTCCCGCCGGCCAGCGCATCTTCTACCGCGTGTTGTTCCAGGATTTGTCCGACTTGCGCACGTGGAGCGCGCCGCAGAGCGGCAGTTTCCGGACGCCGGAGATCGCAACGCTTCAGCGCGACGTCACCCTCGCCTGGTCGGCAGACACCGTCGGCCAGGGCTGGGGGATCAATACCGAGTGGGGCGGCCTCAAGCTCTATGACGCGATGCGCCGCGCCGAACCGGATGTCTTCATCCACTGCGGCGACACCATCTACGCCGACCAGCACGTCCCCGCGGAGATCAAACTGGACGACGGCTCGGTGTGGAAGAACGTCGTCACCGAAGCCAAATCGAAAGTCGCCGAGACGCTGGACGAGTTCCGCGGCAACTACAAATACAACCTGCTCGACGAGCACATGCGGCGATTCAACGCCGAGGTGCCCGAGATCGTTCTCTGGGACGATCACGAGGTGCGCGACAACTGGTACGACACCCGTGATCTCGAGAAGGATGAACGCTACAAGGTGAAGTCCACGGCCCTCCTGGCCGCACGGGCGCGACAGGCTTTCCTCGAGTTCAATCCGGTCGGAACGTCGAGCGACGATGCGGAACGCATTTATCGCGTCGTGCACTACAGCCCGTTGGTAGACGTGTTCGTGATGGATCTGCGCAGTTATCGGGGGGCCAACAGCGCGAACCGTCAGTCCTCGCTGACGCCGGACGCGAGAATTCTCGGGGCTGGACAACTTGCGGCGCTGAAGGCTCAGCTCTCCGCCAGTCGGGCGACGTGGAAGGTCATCGCCTGCGACATGCCGCTCGGGCTCGTCGTGCGCGATGGGACGTTGTTCGAGGCGGTGGCGAACGACGATCCCGGGGCTCCGCTCGGGCGCGAGCTCGAGATTGCCGACCTCCTCCGCTATATCCGCGCGCAGAACATTCGCAACGTCGTGTGGATTACCGGGGACGTGCATTACTGCGCGGCGCACCACTACGACCCGTCGCGGGCGGTGTTCACCGATTTCAGCCCGTTCTGGGAGTTCGTGGCCGGGCCGCTCAACGCCGGCACGTTTGGACCGGCGACGCTCGACAAGACCTTCGGCCCGGAAGTTCGATTCGTGGGCATTCCGCTCGGCATGAAAGGGAATCGTCCGCCGAGCGACGGTTTTCAGTTTTTCGGCACGTTGCGCATCGATGCGCGCAGGCGCGCGTTGACGGCGCGCCTGCACGATCTGGCGGGGAAGGTTTTGTTCAGCGTGGAGTTGGCGCCAGAGCTGTAGGCCCGCCCTTTAGGGCGGGCGTGCGGGAACCAGCAACATTGCTGACTTCAAACGCCCGGCCTGAAGGCCGGGCCTACGAAAGCCATAGTGGTGCCGGCGCGTATCGTGAACCGCGTTAGTATCTATAGTGATCCGGCTTGTACGGCCCTTCCACCGGCACGCCGATGTAGTCCGCCTGCTCCTTCTTCAACGTCGTCAACTTCACGCCGAGGTGGCCGAGGTGCAGCCGCGCCACTTCCTCGTCCAGGTTCTTCGGCAGGATATACACCTTCTTCTCGTACTTCGCGTTGTTCTGGTGCAGCTCGAGTTGCGCGATCACCTGGTTGCTGAACGACGCGGACATCACGAAGCTCGGGTGGCCGGTGGCGCAGCCCAGGTTCAGCAGGCGCCCTTCGGCGAGCACCATGACGCTGTGGCCGTCCGCGAACCGGTACTCGTCGTACTGCGGCTTGATGTTGATCCGCTCGATCCCCTTGACCTTCTTCAAGCCGGCCATGTCGATCTCGTTGTCGAAGTGGCCGATGTTGCCGACGATCGCCTTGTCCTTCATCCGCGCCATGTGTTCGGCGGTAATGATGTTCAGGTTGCCGGTCGCGGTGATGAAGATGTCGGCGGTCTCCACGACGTTCTCGAGCGTGTTGACTTCGTAGCCTTCCATCGCCGCCTGCAATGCGCAGATCGGGTCGATTTCGGTGACGATGACGCGCGCACCCTGGCCGCGCAGCGCCTGCGCGCAACCCTTGCCGACTTCTCCGAATCCGAAGACCACCGCGACCTTGCCGCCGATCATCACATCGGTCGCGCGGTTGATACCGTCGACCACCGAGTGCCGGCAGCCGTAGATGTTGTCGAACTTGCTCTTGGTGACCGAATCGTTGACGTTGATGGCCGGAAACAACAGCGTGCCAGCCTTCATCATCTCGTAGAGGCGGTGAACGCCGGTCGTCGTCTCCTCACTCACGCCGCGCAGGTCCGCCGCCACTTTCGTCCATCGCTTCGGGTTTTCCTTGAGCTCCCGGCGCAGGAGATCGAGGATGACGCCCCACTCTTCCGGTTCGGTCTCCGCATTGAACGCCGGCACCTTGCCTGCCTTCTCGAACTCGACGCCCTTGTGCACCAGCAGCGTCGCATCCCCACCGTCGTCCACGATCAACGTCGGTCCCGAACCGTCGGGCCACATCAACGCCTCGCTCGTGCACCACCAGTACTCCTCGAGCGTTTCGCCTTTCCAGGCAAACACCGGCGTGCCCTTCGGGTCCTGCGGCGTGCCGCCGGTTTCCGGCCGGCCGACGACCACCGCGGATGCGGCGTGATCCTGAGTCGAGAAGATGTTGCACGAGACCCAGCGCACGTCGGCGCCGAGGTCGGTCAAGGTCTCGATGAGCACCGCCGTCTGAATGGTCATGTGCAGGCTGCCCATGATCTTCGCGCCGGCGAGCGGGTTCTTGCCCTTGTATCGCGCGCGCAGCGCCATCAGTCCGGGCATTTCCTGCTCGGCGAGGCGGATTTCCTTGCGCCCGAAGTCGGCAAGCGACAGATCCTTCACCTTGTACGGCTCGCGACCCGCCTTCACGGCGGCGTCGAACGCGTGTAATTCACGTACTGCTGTACTCATCGATCTACCCCTTCTTTGCAATGCAACGGTTGCACGATCAATTCAACGTTCCCGTAGGCCCGCCCTAAAAGGGCGGGCCTACGGTGTAATTGACGTTTCACCCCATTTGCGACGAACAGCGCCGGTCCCTTCGCTTCGCGATCGGCCGCCAGCGGCACGAAGCGGACCCCTTCAAAACCCGCGGCGTTGAACAGACGACGCATCTGCTCTTCGCCGAATCCGAGCCAGACATGCCCCATCTGCTGCCGGTACTCCTCGTGATCGTGCGGCAGCATGTCGGCAACGAGCAAGCGGCCTCCCGGCTTCAGAGCACGAGCGGCCTCGCGCAATGCCGCTGAGGGATCGGGCAGGTGGTGCAACACCAGGATCAAAGTCGCGGCATCGAGCTCACCGTCCGCAATGGGCAGCGCTTCGAGCTCTCCCCTGCGCACGTCGACGTTCGGCTGATCCGCCAACCGCCGCATCGCCACCTGCAGCATGTCTCCCGATCGATCGACGGCGACGACGCGCTGGAGGAAGGGCGCGAGCGTCGCGGTGAGCTCGCCCGTTCCGCATCCCAGGTCTCCTACGACCCAGCCGGGATCCAGGAGCGCCGGGAGTGCCTGAAAGTGCGATGCCCGGCCGAACAGCTCCTGCCGCAGCTTGTCCCACTTGGTCGCAGCCGCCTCGAAGAACTGCTTGGACTTCGCTTGCCGCGAGTCGAGGACCATTTTCAGCCGCCGGCTGTCCTGGTCCGCGGCCCGTGCCGCCCGAACCTCGTCCCGCAACAGCGTCCACAGCCGTCTGGACTGGTCGTCGCGTTCGTCGAGCGCCAGCGTGTAGTAGCGGCTCGTTCCGTCGCGCCGCGACGACACCCACTGGGTATCGGCCAAAGTCTTGAGGTGCCGGCTGACGGTAGACTGCGGGAGCTGCAGGACGGCGCACAGCTCGCCCACCGTCAGCTCGTGCTGTTCGAGCAGGAGCAGCATCCGGCTACGGGTCGAGTCGGCCAGCGCCGTCAGATCATCGAAGATTGCCGCTTCCATCCGTATATCCGGATTAAGTGTTACATTAAGGCCCGACCTTGTCAACTGCCCAGGAATTGGCCGTGTTTGGCTCTCGTGTCCGCTCCATCAACCGGCTTCCGGCGAATCCACACGGCAAGTTCGTTCTCTACTGGATGATTGCCGCCAGGCGGGTTCGCTGGAATTTCGCCCTGCAGCACGCTGTCAACCTTGCCGTCGAGATGAGGCGGCCGCTTATCCTGCTCGAGGCTCTCCGCTGCGACTATCCCTCGGCAAACGACCGTCTCCATCGGTTTGTCCTCGACGGCATGGCGAGCAACGCGCGTGAGGCGGCAAAGTCTCACGCTCTCTATTACCCCTACGTCGAGCCCAGGCGCGGGGCCGGCCGGGGCCTCATCAGAACCCTAGGACAGGACGCTTGCGCCATCGTGACCGACTGGTTCCCGGCTTTCTTCCTCCCCCGGATGGTGGAGGCTGCCGGACGCGTGGTTCCCGTGCGGTTGGAAGCGGTCGATTCGAACGGTCTGATTCCGCTGGCAGACCACGGGAAGAGCTTCTCGTCGGCCCGCTCATATCGCGCCTTCGTCCAGCGTGAGCTTCGTCGACATCTCGGCTACTTTCCCGAAGACCGGCCGCTCGGGCGGCTGCCGTCGCTGCCACGGCCGCGCATGCCTTCGGCCGTTACCCGCCGGTGGCCCCGGACCGGTGAGTGCACAGCTCGCGGCGCCGGCTCTCCTCGCGCGGCTCCCGATTGACCACGATGTTCCCGCTGCTGCCATGCGGGGCGGAAGCGACGCTGCCGCCCGCACGTTGTCGAGATTTCTCGACGCCGGGCTGCCCCATTACGCCGATCACCATAATCACCCCGACGCCAACTGCACGAGCCGGCTGTCGCCGTACCTGCACTTCGGACACATTTCGGTGCACCAGGTGTTTGCCGCGCTGATGACGCGCGAGCGATGGACGACGAGGCGGCTCGCGAAGCGTGGCGGCGGCGCCCGCGAAGGATGGTGGGGAGTCAGCGCGTCGGCCGAAGCGTTCCTCGACGAGCTCGTCGTCTGGAGAGAGCTCGCATACAACGGCTGCGAGTGGACGCCGGGCTTTTCGCGATACGCCTCGGTGCCCGATTGGGCGAAGCGGACGCTGGCGGCGCACGCATCCGATCGCCGGCCGCATCGCTACGGTTTCGCGACGCTGGACGCGGCCGCAACTCACGATGAAGTGTGGAACGCCGCGCAGCGGCAGCTCAAAGCAGAGGGCTGGTTCCACGGCTATCTGCGGATGTTGTGGGGCAAGAAGATCCTGGAGTGGTCTCCCGGTCCCGAAGCCGCGCTCGAGCGCATGGCTCGCTTGATGGACCGCTACTCGCTCGACGGCCGGGATCCCAATTCCTACGCCGGTTGCACCTGGGTGCTCGGCCGCTACGACAGGCCGTGGCCCGAGCGACCGATTTTCGGCACCGTCCGCACGATGACGTCCGCGAGCGCGCGACGCAAGCTGCGGATGAAGGAGTTTCTGTTGAAGTATGGAGATGGGGGAGACCAGGAGCCCTGGGTCAAACAGGAGTTCAAAAGTTCAGAGTAACTAATTAGGAAACCTAAGATTCCTCCTGGTTCTCGTGAACTCCTATCGACTAAGTCCCTTCTGATCTCTGTTGTTGACATATTCCCGTATAGGAATATGATTCGAGCATGCCTCGCGCCGCGACGACGTCCGATGTCTTCAACGCGATTGCGGAACCTCGACGTCGCGACATCCTCGACTATCTCGCTCAGTCCGAGCGGCCGGTCGGCGATATCGTCGCGGCTCTTGGCCTGGAGCAGCCATCGGTCTCGAAGCATCTCCGTGTGCTGCGGGACGTAGGCCTCGTTCACGTCCGGCGCGACGGGCGTCAGGTCCTCTACCGCACCAACGCGGCAGGGATCAGGCCGCTGCACGAGTGGACGAGCCGGTTCGAACGCTATTGGCGGCGCCAGCTGATTCGTATCAAAGAGCGCGCTGAGCGAAGCTAGGAGGAATGATGTTGACCACCGCCCCCACTATTGAAAACCTCACGCTGAATATCGTCGAGGAGATCCACATCCGTTCGTCACTCAGCGCGACCTTCGCCGCGCTCCTGGAACAGATGGGGCCATCGAACGAAACGCCCGACGGCAAGCCACTCGCGATGAAAATCGAGCCCTGGCCCGGCGGCCGATGGTTTCGCGACCTCGGTGGGAACAACGGGCACTTCTGGGGTCACGTCCAGGCCATCAAGAATCCCACGCTGCTGGAAATCACGGGACCGCTCTTCATGTCCTCTCCCGTCATCTCCAACCTGCAGTACCGGCTCAAGGAAGTTGACGGCGGAACCTTGCTGACGTTCACGCACTCAGCTCTGGGATTCATTCCGGAGGATCACCGCGAGGGACTGTCCAAGGGTTGGGCCGCAATGCACAAGGCCGTTCAGCGACGCGCCGAAGCGTCGTAAGCCGTCAGGAGTTGATCATGAAAGCTGTTGAAGTTCTCTTGCAGGAGCTCGAGCACGAGGCGAAAACCACGCGACGTGTTCTCGAACGTGTGCCGGGAGATCACCTGGCGTGGAAGCCGCACGCCAAATCCATGTCGCTCGGCCAGCTCGCGCTGCACGTAGCGACCGTTCCGGGAAACGTGGCGGAGATCGCAGCGCGCCCGACCTTCGCCGTCACGGCATTCACGCAGGCGAGCGCGTCAACCGCCGCAGAACTGCTCCCCGCGCTGGACGAAAGCATCGCCAAAGCTCGGCGGGTTCTTGGCGGCATGGACGATGCCGAGCTGGCCGCGACCTGGCGGATGATGCACGGCGATCGTGAGTTGATGGCGCTGCCGCGCGCCGCGTTCCTGCGCTCGGTCATGCTGAACCACTGGTATCACCATCGCGGTCAGCTGTCCGTCTACCTGCGCGAGTTGAATGTGCCGGTGCCGTCAATCTACGGGCCGAGCGCAGATGAAAACCCGTTCGGATAAAGAGGTCAGGAGGTAGATCTAACAGGAGATCAGGAGATCAAGAGATTTGATTTCAAAAACCCAAAAACTCCTGATCTCCTGAACTCCTGTTGGGCCCTCTTGATCTCTATTTACGCAGAACTTTCCCGGGGAGCGCGTCTGTAAATCTGCCGTCGCTCAGCACGACCACACCATTGACGACCACGAAGGACATGCCTTCGGCGAGGTGATGCGGATCGGCGTAGGTCGCAACATCTTTGACTCGCGCCGGGTCGAAAATCGCGATGTCCGCGATCGCGCCTTCCCTGATCACGCCGCGGCCGTTCAGCCCGAATACCGCCGCCGGCAGGCTCGTCATGGATCGGATCGCGAACTCCAGCCCCACCACCTGCCTCTCACGGACGTAGACGGCAAGCCGCCGCGCAAAGGCGCCGTATGCGCGAGGATGGGGCTTGCCTTCGGTCATCGCCACGAGGTCGCCGTCGCTCGAGGCCATCGTGTAGGGTCGGGTCAGGATGTGTCGAATATCCGGCTCGGACATGTTGAAAGACACGATGGACGCACCGCCATGCGCGATGAGGTCCATTGCCGCGCTCTCGGGTGAAACATTCCGGGCAGCGGCAATCTGGCGCAGACTGTTTCCTTCGAGGGCACGGTCCGTCGCGTAGAAGGCGATGACAATGGCGTCCGCACCGCCGCGGCGCCTGAGATTTTCGCGCACGACCGGCTCGGTGACCTCGCCGCCGCCCGGAACGAGCGCCGCCCTCAGGCTCGTGGACGAAGCCTCGTACGGATATTGATCGGCAAACACCTGCACGCCGCGGGCGCGTGCCTCCTCCATCCGCATCGTGGCCGCGGTCGCCAGGCCCCAGTTGTCGGGACCCAGCGCCTTCATGTGGCTGACTATCCCGATCACCCCGGCTTCTTCCGCGATGCGGATCACTTCCTGTACGGACGCGACGACGCCGATGCCGTAGTCCCCTTCGTCGCGGATGTGGCTGGTGTAGATTCCTCCGGATTCACCGGCGGCGCGGGCGAGCGCAATCACCTCTTCCGTCTTCGCAAAGCTGCCTGGCGTGTAAAAGAGGCCACTCGACAGGCCAAACGCTCCAGCCGCCATTCCGCGGCGAACCAGTGCACGCATGCGCTCGAGCTCCTCGGCATTCGGCTCGCGGTTGCTCTTACCGAGGACCTCACTCCTGACACTGCCATGCCCGATGAGCAGGGCGACGTTGGGACCGAGCCCACCCTTCTGCAGCCGGGTGGTCTGTGCCGCGAGATCGACCGGGCCGCCCCCGTCTGGATTCACGACAACCGTGGTGACACCTTGCACGAGGATAGGTTGGGCCTGGCGCAGCTCCGGACGCGTCAATCCCTGCGCGGCGTGCGAATGGACGTCGATGAAGCCGGGGGTCACGAGTCGATCCGCCGCATCGATGGTGGTCTTGGCGGTCGCTGATCCAAGCCGCCCCACCGCGGCAACGCGATCGCCGCGAATGCCGATGTCCGCGCGAAGCCACGGGTTACCTGTCCCGTCCATTACCCTTCCGTTGCGAATCACGAGGTCGAAGGATGGTTGAGCTTGAGGAATGCTGGAAGAAAAAACGGCGAATATCAGGCCGAAAGACCAACTCGTGAGCAGTCGACGCATGGCGCATTGTAGCCGGGCGTGACGGGCACGTCTTGTGCACCGTTCGCCGGATGCACGGGTCTCTGGACTCGTGTGGGTCGATATCTGAGGAGGAAGCGCTCATGGCGGACGGATCGATGAACCTGATGATCGCGCGCGGCGACAAGAGCGTGTGGGACCGACCTACCCTCTCGGCCAGCTTGTCGACTTACGACCAGGAACGCTGGGTCGCGGCGGCGTGGGGATCGGCGCTGGCGATACTCGGTGCGCGTCGTGGCGGCTTCTTCGGAGGACTCGTCGCCATGGGCGGCGCCACGCTGGCGGTGCGCGCCGCTATGGGCCGGCGCGATCTGAGAGTTGCGCGCGAGTGCGTCGATCGGGCGATGCGCGCCCGCGGCTGGCGGGAGAGTAGCGACGACGTCGTCATGCAGGCGTCCGACGAATCGTTTCCCGCGAGCGACTCGCCATCGTGGACGCCAACCGCCGGCGCCAAGGCGAAGCAATCGAATTCCTGACCCTTCACGCGGAGAGCATCGATGGCTTACATGGACCTTGAGTTCCCGGGTGACGTACAAGAAGCGCGGGTGCGAAGCGGAACGAACATCAGCGATCTCGAGAAGTGGATCTCGCTGGCGGCCGGTGCCGGTCTCACCTTCTATGGGGTATCGCGGGCGCGGCGGAACGGCTGGCTGATCGCAGCCATTGGCGGCATGCTGCTCGAACGCGGTGCCACCGGCCACTGCCGCCTCTACGAAGCCTTCAACGTAAATACCGCGGGAACCAAGGACGACACTCGACGCGCGCTCGGCGGAAACGCCGGCGTCAACGTCGAGGAAAGCGTCGTCATCAATCGTCCCGTGGAAGAGCTCTATCGGTTCTGGCGGAATCTCGAGAACCTTCCGCGCTTCATGCGACACCTGGAATCGGTCGAGCGTATGACCGACACGCTCTCGCGCTGGCGGGCACTCGGACCCGGCGGCACCATCGTCGAATGGACGGCGGAGATCATCAACGAAGTACCGAACAAAGTGATCGGGTGGCGATCGATCGAGGGTTCGGACGTCATCAGCGCTGGATCGGTGAACTTCGAAGCGATCAGTCCGACGCAGACGCGCGTCCGCGTCAGACTGCAATACAGCCCGCCCGGCGGCAAGGTTGGCGCGGCCTTCGCGCGGCTGATGGGCCGCGACGCCGCCACGGAAATCCGAGAGGACCTCCAGCGGTTCAAGCAACTCGTCGAAGCGGGAGAAAAAGTCTAGGTCTCGTTGTTCAAGACCGCCGCCTTGTCAGTTAAGGCGGTGGCCACCGACGGAGCCCATCGCGATTCGCTCTCCCGTCCGCGTCGCGCGACGTTGCCCTCGGCGCCGGCTGGACCAGGCAGCAGTCGTGCCGCCAGCTCGCTCAGGCGGGCGACGACGGCGGGAGAGATCGCGTTGACCAGCACGGCGGCACGTGCCGGCAGCGATAGCGTGGCCTCCGGATCACCATAACGGCAGGCTTCGATGATTTGCGCGGCCGCGCGCTCCGCCCCAATCGACAACCCCGGCAACGAATCCGCCACTGCGAACCAGGCGTACTCCTTCTCGTGCTGGCCCTTGATTTCCGCGTTCATCGGCGAGCCGGTGCGCATCAGTCCCGGCGACACCGTGGTGACGCGTATGCCGTGCGGCGCGAGCTCGGCGCGGACCGCGTCCGAAAGTCCGATCAAGGCGAACTTGCTGGCGCTATACGGGGCCAGATGCGGCACGCCAATCCGTCCGCCAATCGAAGAAATGTTGACGATTCGACCGAATCCTCGGCGACGCATCGACGGAAGCACTTCGAGCATCATGTGCAGCGGCCCCCAGAAGTGCGTGGCGAGGGCGTTCTCGAAATCATCGTGCTCCATGTGGTCGAGGGGGCCGACCTGGATGACGCCGGCATTGTTGACGAGCACATCGATCGCCACCCACTCGTCCAGGACGCGCGTGACCGCCTCCCGCACGTCGGCGCGCCGGCGGATGTCACAGCGAATCGTCATCACACTCGCTTCGCCGAATTCCTCGGCAATCAGGCGTTTGGCGCGATCGAGCTCGCGCGGGTCGCGCGCCAGGAGGCAGACGTGCGCGCCCTGATTGGCAAACTGACGGGCCAGCACCAGGCCCAACCCACGTGAGCCACCGGTAATCACGACCGTCCGGCCGCTGAAATCGATCGCCCGACGCGAGCGCACCATGCGGCCCGCCGTCAACGCCGCGCCGACCCCCGTCAGCGCCCCCAGCACGAATTTCTGCTCCCTCGTCATTGCCGTTCTCCCATCTAAGGGGACACTCACCTTTTCGCCAGACTGTCCGTTTTCGCGAAAAGGGACTGTCCCCTATTCAGGCTCCCAGGAGCCCACCGAGCGTCAGCGCATCGCGCGGAGCGTGACCGCCGACGTCGTTGTTGAAGTACGCATACACATCGACGCCGCCGTCGAGCTGGACCCGCAGCCAATCTGCCCACGACTTCAAGGCCTCCGAGGAGTAGCCGCCGCGATAGCGGCCCGATGGCCCGTGAAATCTCACGTACACGATCGGACCGATTCGGAGGCGTCCGCTCGCGGAGTCACGCATGTCGTGCAGACACAGACTGACGCGGTGACGTTCCAGCAGCTCGTACACCTCATCGACGTACCACGAAGGGTCACGAAACTCGATGACGTGCCGCGCTCGGGGTAGCACCTGCAGAAATTGCTCCAACCGCTGCAGGTCTGCTTTCCATCCGGTGGGCAACTGATAGAGGACGGGCCCGAGGTGCCTTCCGAGGGCCTGCATCCGGCTGAACAGTCGCTCGACGGGTTCTTCCGGATCCTTCAGCTTCTTCATGTGGGTAAGGAAGCGGCTGGCTTTCACTGCGAACACGAACCCGTTGGGCACGCGCGACGCCCACTGGACAAACGTGGCGGCCTCGGGCAGACGGTAGAAGCTGTTGTTGATCTCCACCGTGTCGAAAACCGAGGCGTAGTGTTCCAACCATCGCGCCTGTGGAAGCTCGACGTTATAGAAATTCCCGCGCCAGTGCTTGTATTGCCAACCGGAGCACCCGACCCAGGCCCGTCCCGTTTTCCGAGAGCGTTTCGATTTGGACGTACGGCGCGCACGATTGTCGGATGGCCGCAGCTCGTCGCGCGTGGGCATCTCGTTTTCCCTGCAAAATGCAGGGGTATGATCGCGGCCGAATGATTACTTTTCAGGACTTCGAAACAGTCGACATCCGCGTCGGCCGCATCGTCAAAGTCGAGACGTTCCCCGAAGCACGCAAACCTGCTTATAAGCTGCTGATCGATTTTGGCGACCCGATCGGGAGAAAGCGGTCGTCCGCTCAACTCACCGAGAGATATCGCCCTGAGACGCTGGAAGGACGGCTGGTGCTGGGTGTGGTGAACATGCCGCCACGCCAGATCGGTCCCTTTCTCTCCGAAGTGCTGACGCTCGGCGTCCCCGACAGCACTGGGGCGGTCGTGCTGCTCATGCCTGAGGCCGACGTACCGCTCGGCGGCAGGATGTTCTAGCTCTCGTCCCGATCGCGATCGTTCGTCTGGGCCGCGGCGGCCGGGGCGTGGTTGAGCTCACGTTCCGCGGACAGCCAGTCGTCCAGATCCTGCCCCGCCCCGCAACTGCGAGCCACATAGAGCTCATATGCTCGAACCGCGACCCGATCGTGATCGAGGCCGGCAGTCGAACTCTTTTCCGTCTTCGTGCGTGTTTTTGCCATGCTGCAGCAGCGGCAAACCTCATGCCTACGACCCGACGGCATTATTCAGCGCGATCCACGATCGTGTCGATCAGCCGACGAAGCCAATCCATACGCGGGAAACTACCAGCTGCAAGCTCCAAGCTGCTCAGATCGAGCGCCGAACGCCGAGCGCCCAGCGTCATTGCGGTCGCGCGCAGAAACAAGCGACACTCTCGCCCGATCCCGTTACGCCCGGAGGAGATGCATGCGGAAGACTACGCGGTGTGCGCTCGCGTTGGCCGTTCTCTGTTGGAGTCAATCGGCAGGCGCTGCCGATCAGACGCCGGCGGCACGACGAAGCAGCGAGTCCATCGGCTCCATCGCCGAGAAGACCAAAGGTATGAAAAAAGTCGACGGGTTCTTCCCTGTTTACTGGGAAGAGTCTGAGGGACGGTTGTGGCTGGAAGTGCCTCGGCTCGACGTCGAGGTCCTGCACGTCACCGGGTTTGCCACAGGTCTGGGCTCGAACGATATCGGCATCGATCGAGGAGCGCTCTCGGGTTCGCGCATCATCAAATTATCAGATCGAAGCGGCGGCGTCGGCCGTTGGCGGCGTCGACTACATTTATGCGATGCGCGGCGACGGGCGTGAACCGATGAAGCCGGTGCCGGCTGCCGCACAGAATGCCGCCCTCGACGCGCTCCTGGCCACGCTCAAACCCTCGGAGCTGGCCTTGCCAGCCGCGGTTCTGCGCAGCCTGCCACCGAGACCCGCGGCGTATCCCGCCCATCGCGAGCTGTTTCCGCGGCACACCGGTTCCACGTTCGACGCGATTACGCCGGCGACCCTCGCTGCAGACCTTGTGGTCAGCAACCTGCTCGAGCCGGCCAGAAGCGCGCGGCTCATCTCGCAGCGGGCGATCGACCCGTCCCTCCCGGGCCTGGCCGACGTCATCGATCGGCTCTTCCGGGCAGCGCGGGCGGAACAGGCGACATCGGCGTACGAAGGAGAAATCTCCCGCGCCGTCCAGCACGTGATCGTCCAGAGGCTGATCACGCTCGCCGATCGTGCACCGATGCCGCAAGTACGCGCGATCGCCGCGCTGAAGCTGCGGCAGCGGATGCACGCGTGGTCGGCACTGCCCGTCCCCGCCCCGGATGCGCGCGCGATCTCGCAGATCGCGATGAACGGATACCTCGCTGATGAAATCAGACGGTTCCTCGAACGTCCATCATCGCCTTCGCCACGTCCGGTGATTCCTGATGCGCCGCCAGGGGCGCCGATCGGAGAGCCTCCGATGGAGTGGTTCCGCGGTAGTCGAGTGGCGTGCGATCGATGAACGTGCCGATCGACGAGATGGGGTTTATCGGGCCGGATCGAGCCGGGACGGGCGGGATGATGCACCGCTCGCGAGGGGCGTGCGATACAGTTCGTGGCCGTACTCGGCGGTCACGAACTCCAGATCGAATGCAGCTTTCGCGAACGAGAGGAGCTGCGGCGACACACGGCCGGTCTGAATGATGACGTAGCCGATCTCGAGGCGCGGTTGCGAGAGATGCGCGCGCTCGATCGCGCGCTCGAGACGCTCGGCACTCACCGGCCGGCCGGCGCTGAGGTCCAGCAACACACTCACACGATGCGAGCGGCGGTAGGTGTCCAGTCCGCCTCTCGGCAATCGTGAAATGTAGCCGCCAATGAGCGACTTCTCATGAACGGTCTGAAAGAACTGCGTCGAGGCGGAAAAATCGCCGTACGAGCTCGTGCCGTCGCGAAGTCCAAATGGAAGCGTCAGGACGCGCACCGGGCGCGGATCGGCGGCGATGTGCTTGTAGAAGGAGGGCACGCGCACCTGATGCAACGGTCGCGGCACCGGCAGTAGTTCAATCAACAGGCACGAAGCCACCGTGACGGCGGGAAGCCACCGACGTCTGGTATGAACGCGCAGCGCGCGAACGGCGAAGGTCAGCATCGCGGCCACGCCGAGCATGACGAGGATCGAGAATCGCGTCGGCATTCGCGCCGCGCCGATGACCGGAAAGTATCGAAGCACGGCCCATGGTGTCGGCACGTAGGTCTGCCAACCGGCCACCGTCACGAACGGTCCCATCGCCAGCAGCGCGGCGCCGGCGGTGAACCAGATCCAATACCTCGGCAGACGCAACCCCGCATAGAGAATCGCGACCGCGATGGCAAACGTCGCCGTCCATGGAATCGACCCGACGTGTTCGACGAAGCCGCCAGGCATCGACGACAGCCAGCCGGACGCGACCCAGCCAAGCCACGAACTGGTCGGGTTCGGCACGAGGAACGCCAGCAGGTCGAGGCCGGGGGGGCTGCTGCGCCAGAGCGTGCGCGGAGCCATCCACTGTCGGTCTGAGAGATGCGCAGCCATCACGGTCAACACCGGTGAGAGCACGAGCACGCACGTCGTTGCCGCCACAGCCGCCGGCTTGAGGTGAGGGCGAAGCGCCGCCGGCATCCACGCGATCCGCGGCCGCAGCGTCATCCACAGTCGCACGAGCCCGAGAACCGTCAGGATGAGTACCGGCGTATAGAGGTGCTTCACGCTGACGCGAACGCCAAGCCACTCCACACGCCCGCCGCCACGCAGGATGATGCCGAGCACCAGACCGGCGAGGCACATCAACGTCACGTCGATGGCGACGCGCAGGACGGCGGGCGCCGCCCGTGCCACGCCGCGTTGCACTGAAACCGCCGTCCATACCGCAGCGTAGCCGGCGATCATCAGGCAGTACACCGCATAGTACGGATCGCACAGGAACGCGATCGCCACCATCACACCGACCAGCGCCGAGCGGCCCGCCGTTGGGCGCTCACGGACGCGATCGATCGCCAGCACGAATGTCGGCAGCGCCGCTGCCTGAAGCAGACTGAAGTGCGAAATGCTGCGCGCCGTCATGAATGGCGAAAACCCGAACAGTAAGCCGCCCACCCACGCCGCGGCGACGTCGCCGGTGATTCGCCGGAACAGGACGAAGCCGGCAAACGCCGAGGCGATGCCGCTCCCCAGCAGCAGGAGGTTGTAGGTGCTGACCGTGCCGAGCAGCGGCAGCAGTGGAAAGGCCACGATGTTGGCGAGCGACGTGTAGTTGTGGAGCGTCAGCGGTGCGCCCGGATTGAGCGCGAGGATTTCGAGGGTGACGAACGGGAAGCGGCCGTGCTCGACGATCTCGTGACGGAAGACCCAGAGGTTCCAGACATAGACGCCGGTGTCGCCGCCCGGCGACTCGAAGAGAGCTTGTCCCAGCGCGGCCGGCAACGGCCAGGCAAACACAACGGCGACACAAACGTATCCGAGCAGCGCCGCGACAAAGTGCCGGGCACCGGCGGCAGGCATGGCGGCGGGTATTTAATGCCCAGCTGGCCGAGATGTCAACAGATGGGCTGTGACCTGAACATTTGTTTGGATTTTATCGAAAAAGGTAGGATTCGATCCGCGCGTTTGGATCTCCAGCCCTGACGGCTCGGCCATTATCGACATCAGCGGCGAAGCCTGACCACGTGCGACGTGCGACGTGCGACGTGCGACGTGCGACGTGCGACGTGCGACGTGCTACGAGGCACGAGCTACGAGCCTAAACGCGCCAAAAATCATCCGTGAGGCCCACGTGCTGGAAGATTGATGACATGCGTTCTTTCGTCTTCGGCTGCCAGTCGATGTCCAGGCGTCCTTCGTACCAGAGTCGCCCGAGCTCGAAGCACTGGCGAACGGACATGACCCAGCCGCGAGGCAATGCGGTCAATTTGCACCAGCGAACGACGTGAGCGTCCGACCGGAACGCCTGCAGCGTCGCTCATGTGAAGCCGACGTTCTGCCAGAACCGTTTCGGCGGAATCGCAAAATGAACGACGCCATGCCCTTCGTTCATTTCACCGCCGCAGAACTCCAGCGTCAGGGTCTCCGTGCAATCGGGGCACCTGGCCTCGACCCTGGCATCGACGCCGAGCAGTGAGGGAATGGCGACGGCGTCCCACGCGCAGTTGGCCCAATAGCCTGCCTGCGGCGTGTTCACGCGATACGGGGTCGGCACGGCTGAAAACGGGTGCGCCATCCAAATCTCGCCACTCTCGGGTACGAGTGCAAACGCATGGATGGCCCCGAGCCGCCGCAGGGATTCACTAATCTCGACTGGCGTTCCGCCGCGCTCGCGGCTGATGTCCCTGATGGATGGCACCGAACCGGTGCGAACGATGCGTGAGTAGATCCAGTGCCGCAGCTCGCCGTCTTCTATCGCGGACACTGCTTTATTTCCGACACCATGTTGCCGAGCACAGACGTCAGACCGGTGCCGTTCGCGTAGTAATTGCCGTCACGGATCGAGCGGATGTATGTACTGCTCCCGTCGAGCGGCAGCGTGGCGACGTTCGCGCAGAATGGTCCCATGCGGTTCTCACGCCCCAGGTACTGTTCGACGTTGGAAAGGTAGAACGCCGATACCGTCGTGTCGCGCTCCTTCAGGTAGCGCCCGACCGTTCGCAGCGCCTTCGTTCCTGCGAAGTCGCCGACGATGGGGACGATCAAATTGCGCGAGTGGAGCCCCCTGATGAACGCGAACTGCTCTTCCGAGGCGAGATAGCCACGCGCCGTGCCGATCGCGTCCGTAGCGGTCATCAGTTGCGCGTAGGTGGGAAAGTTGCCGCCTCCGCCACCCATCGACGTCGAGTACCTGGATGATCGGACCGTACCAATAGAAAGCGTAGTACACCGTTTCGATGCCACGCAGGTCATCTGCCGTCAGCGGCAGCTTGTGTGTCTTCGTCAGGTGATTGCGAATCGCCTCGACGTTCTGCTTGTAGAGCGCTTCGCCGGTCTCGATGTCCCAATAGCCCTTGAAGATTTCCCCCGCCGTCGAGGTCGCCGTCAATCCATCGGGACGCTTTTTCGAAAAGAGCCGCGACACGAATTCGCCGCGATCGGCGGAAAGCTCGAAGAGCGCCTTGTAGAGCAGGTGCAGATTCAAATTTCCGCGGCGTATGTCGACGATGAAGGCAATCGAGGGTTTGAGGGCCGCGATGTAGGTGAAATTCTGTTCGGGTCCGACGCCGAGGTAGGCGCGCCCCGACGGCACCGTTTTGATCAACTCGGGGATGACGTGCTGCATCTGCAGCTCGTTCGACAACAGGTTGTCGGATCGAAACGATCCGCCCGGCTCTGACGAATCGAGGATGATCGACCAGAACTGCTCATCGGTAAGTTTCTCGGGTAGTGCCGTGCGGACGGGCGGCGCCAGCCACACCGCGACGACCACGAGGATCGCCCCTTGTAAGACATGGCGTCTGTTGTTCATCGGAGCGCTGGGGGAAATCTTAACAAAAGCCTGTCAGAATTCGACCTCGTGATTGGCGAGGTCTTCGTTCGCGCAACCATTATCGTGGCAACGCTGAGCTATTCAGCCGCGGAATGGCTGCGATTCAAACGCCCTGCAGCCTGGCGCGCGGCACGCGTCGCCTGGACGGCCGGCGTGCTCTTCGCCCTGGGCCACGCGGCGGCGGCTTTCCACGTCCACCACGCCTGGAGTCATCGCCAGGCGCTCGCTTCCACAGCGTCCCAGACGGCCGCCGTCACCGGACTGGAGTGGAGCGGCGGGCTCTACGTCAATTACGCGTTCCTCACGATGTGGGCGGCAGATACGTGCTATTGGTGGCGCTCCCCGTCCGCCTACCGCACGCTCCCAGCGTGGCTCCAGACCGCGCGCGCGCTCACGTTCCTCTTCATGTTCTTCAACGGTGCTGTCGTGTTCGCGCACGGCGCAACGCGGTGGCTGGGGCTCGTGTGTATCGGCGTGGCTGGCTCCGCGTGGTATTTTCGAGGGTCGACTGACCGATGACCAATCACCACGTCACCATCCTGCCCTCGCCCAGCTTCTGGCCTCATACCTTTTATTACGGATGGGTAACCGTCACGGTTGCCGCCCTGGCCATGGTCGGCACGTTGCCGGGCCGCACACAAGGACTGGGCCTGATTACTGAACCGTTGATGCAGGACCTGCGAATCGACCGCGTTCGGTTCGCCGAAATGAATCTCATCGCCACGCTCATCGGTTCGATCTTCTGCCTCGGCGTCGGCCGCATGGTCGATCGGTTCGGCAGCCGATCGATTCTTACCCTCGTCTCCCTGGCGCTCGGGACGACGGTCGTCCTCATGAGCCAGACGTCGAGCATCTGGCTGCTCGTGGTCCTCATTACGCTCACCCGCGGGCTCGGTCAGAGCGCGCTCTCCGTCGTCAGCCTCGCGGCAGTCGGAAAGTGGTTCGCTCGACGGCTGCCGTCTGCGATGGCTGTTTACACCGTGGTCATGAGCGTCGGCTTCATGATGGCCTTTCCCACCGTCGGCTGGCTGACGAGTACCAGTGGCTGGCGCGTCAGTTGGATGGCCGTCGGCCTGGCCATAGGCGCCGGTCTTGCACCACTTGCCTGGTTCCTGGTGCGGTCGACTCCGGAAAGCTGCGGCGTCACTATCGACGGCGGCGCGGCGAACGCGGCAGATACCGAGGTGGCCTCGGAGGTGGGCGCAACGCTCGGCGAAGCGCTCCGCAGTCCGGCCTTCTGGGTGTTCGCGGTGTCGAGCGCAACCTACGGACTGGTCGCGTCGGGCATCGCGCTCTTCAACGAGTCGATTCTCGCCGAGCGTGGATTCGACGCCTCGACCTACTACTACTCGCTCGTCTTCACGGCGGTGTCCGCCCTCGTTGGCAACTTCGCGGCCGGCGCGCTCGCGGCACGAGGATCGCTGCGCCCCCTGCTCGTCTTCTCCATGGTGTTGATGGCCGGCGGCCTGGCTGCGCTTCCCCACGTGACGACTGAGGCACAGGTGATCGCCTATGCCGTCGCCATGGGCGTGGCCGGCGGCTTCGTGATGGTAGTCTTCTTCAGCTTCTGGGGTCGCGCCTACGGCCGGCGGCATCTTGGGCGAATCCAGGGGGCGGCCCAGGCGCTGACGGTCGTGGCGTCGGCCGTCGGTCCGCTGCTGCTCGCCTGGCGCGTACAGGCAACCGGATCGTATTCGAGCGCATTCTATACACTTGCGGTCGTCGTGATCCTGCTGGCGGTCGCCTCTGCATCCGTCCGCATTCCTTCTCTTTCTTCAGGGAGGCATACGTGAGACGAATCGCGCTGACTTTCACGCTAATCACGTGCACCGCGGCGGCCGCAACTGTGTTCTGAACGTGAACCGCATCGCCAATGTTCTGGTCGTAGCCGGCGGAGCGATCATCGTGGCAACCTGCGGCGGTGGCGGTACGACGATGCCGGGACCGACCGATGTGACGATCACGATCACCGCGCAGGGCCCGCAGCCGGTTGAGGTGACGGTGCCAAGGGGCGGCCGCGTCACCTTTACCAACAGCGACGTTCGTTCGCACGCGGTGAGCTCCGATCCCATTCAAACGCACACGGATTGTCCGGCGCTGAACGAAGTCGGCACCGTCAACCCTGGCACCAGCCGGACGAGCGGCACGCTCGACATCGTTCGCGTGTGTGGATTCCACGATCACAACAACGAAACGGATCCGACCTTCAAGGGGCGGATCATCGTTCAATAAACCGCGCCGAGGTCCCAATCAGCGACAGCCACTCGTCACAACTCACAGCAGAATAGGAGAAAGGGCGTACATCGTGGATTGGGCGCAATCCACTCGGAGTTGGCAGCCCCACCATCAACGGTCATTGACCCTGTTTCGGCTTTATCGCCTCCACGACGCCAGTGAGCGCAGTGGCAAGCGTGGCGGCACTCGGCTTCCTGCCGGTCAGCGCACCGACGTCGCACAACACGCCGAGCGCTCGGCGCCGAGCGCTACTACTCCCGCCGAAGGGCGACGGCGGCTTCGATCCTTGCTGCCCGGCTCGCCGCACCGAGGGTCGCCAGACCCGTCACCGTGGCCAGAACCAGCACCACCCCGGCGAGGGTCGCGGGATCGTTCGGCCGTACGTTGAAGAGCATCGTGGTCAGCAGTCGTGACGTAACCAGAGCCGCACCCAATCCGATGACCACGCCAACGACGGTCAGACGCGCAGCCTGACTGAGCACCAGGCCGATCACGCGCCACGACGTGGCGCCGAGTGCCACGCGGACCCCGATTTCATGCGTGCGCTGTCGGATGCCGTAGGCAATGACGCCATGCAGGCCAAACGCCGCGAGGCACAGGGCGGCGATGGCAAACGCGTCGATGAGATGCGTGGCGAAGCGTCGCTGCGCCAGCTGAACTTCCAGCAGTTCGTCGCCGGTGCGGACGGCATAAACGGGCAGGTTGGGGTCTGCATCCTGCACGGCCTTGCGCAGCTCCGCACCCGAGGGTGACGTCGAGTGTCCGCGTACGACGATGGCGAGGTTGAGTGGAGAGGCTTGCCAGAGTGATTGGTAGATCTGGGGGCGAACAGGCGCGTCGAGACCGTCCTCCGCCACGTCGCGCACGACGCCAACGATCGCGATCAACGGTGCGTTGGGTGGCACTTGTCCGCGCCGTCCGACGAAACGGAATCGGCGGCCAACCGGCGAATCCGATCCGAAGTACGTTCGCGCCAGGGTCTGATTGACGACCACGGCCCGTTGCACGCGATCGCTGTCGGTATCGTCGAGCAGACGGCCCGCCAGGAGGCTGATGCCCAGGGCCCGGAAATACCCAGGCGTGACAGAAACGGTTGTCGCCGTTGCCAGATCGCGCTGATCCGGCGTCCACCCCTCAACAGCGAACGACTGAGTCCCACTGTCGTTGGTAGCCGGTAGTGCCGTCATCATCCCGGCATGAGCAACGTCTGGTGCGGCTTGAAGACGGTCGAGGATGCCGCGCATCAGAACGACCCGCTTTTCGTGCGTGAAGTACGGACCAACGGTGGGATCGTTGGGCTGCGGCAGCCATACACGTGCCGTCAGCACCCGATCCTTCGCGATACCCGTGTCAACTTGCTGCAGGTTCCAGAGGCTTCGCACCATGAGAGCCGCATTCGCGAGCAGGACCAGGGCAATGGCGATCTGAGCAATGACGAGTGCGTTACGCACCCGTGCCCGGGCGCTGCCTTGCAGCGTGCGACCCGCGGCCTTGAGCCGCTCGATCACATCTGCCCGCGCGGATTGCAGCGCCGGCGCGAGACCCACGAGTAGTCCGGCCACCGCCGACGTCAGTACCGCGAACAGGAACACGCGGCGGTCGGCGGTGATCTCCGCGGCTCTCGGCAGCCCGTCGGGCACGAATCGCAGCAACAGGTCGACGCCCCAGAGACTGATGAGAAACCCCAGCGCTCCGCCCACGGAGGCGAGCGCAATCCCCTCGATGAGCAGGCTCGAAATGATGCGGCGTCTGGTGGCACCCAGCGCACGCTGAATCGCGACTTCGCGCTCACGCTCCACGGCGCGAACGAGCAGCAGGTTGGAAATGTTCGAGATGGCGATGAGCAGAACGAGCGCCACGCCGCCCATCAGCATCAGCAACGCCGGCCGCACGCCGGCAACCAAATCGGCGGCGAGAGGATGCAGGCGTGGCGTCCAGCCGAGCCGTGCCGGATAGTCGTCGGGGTGATCGCGAACGAGCTCGCGACCGAGATTCTCGATCCGTGCCCGGGCTTCGTCCACTGACAAACCCGCAGCCACGCGCCCGATGGCGGAAGGGACGAAGCGAACGCTGTAGCCAGGCGTCGGAAATGGTGCGGACTTCCACCCGGAGGCGGCCCAGAGCTCGACGTCCGTCTCGAGCGTCAGGCTCGGATGGCGGAACGATGGCGGCATGACGCCGATGATTTCGTACGCGTCCTCGTCGACTCGCAAGGTTCGTCCGAGGACATTGGGATCGGCGCCGAAGCCTCGCCGCCACAGTCCATCGCTGATGACCGCGGCGGTGGAGATGCCAGGAATTTCGTCACGCTCCGAAAATGTCCGACCGAGCGCCGCGCGCACGCCGAGCAGATCGAAGTAGTTCGAGCTGGCGAGCAGCACTTCCACACGTTCGGGTCGCTCGGCCCCGGTCAGATTCGCGGTGATCGGCCAGATGCCGGCGACCGCCTCGAAGGCGCCCGAACGCTTCGCGTAATCCTCGAGCTCGGGCTGTGACAGTCCCACGTCACGAAGGTTGGCGCTCCGAAAGTCCGCCGTGATCCGAACTAGTGTGTCCGGTCGTGGAAACGGCAGCGGCTTCAGCAGGACGCCATCGACAACTGAATAGATCGACGTCGTCGCGGCCACGCCAAGCGCCAGCGTGCCTGCCACCGATACGGCAAAGAGCGGGTTGCGCCGCATTCGGCGAAGTGCCAGCCGGACATCCTGCGCGACGGCCATGAGATGGACCTCCAGATTTTTGGGGCTGCACCGCGTGTGCCACGGGAGGCTTCAGAACTGGCGGATCTTGGCCACGATCCAGCCGCAGGGCGTTCGGAAACGGAACTTGCTGACCGCTCCCGGACAAAGGGGACACTCAACTTTTGGCGGAATTGAACACCACCGCCAAAAGTTGAGTGTTCCCTTTAGTTTGACAGCAGGCTGAAATACTGCGACCAGGGCCCGACGTCCGCGCCGAAGTAGCGCGTAAGGATGCGGGCGATCTGTGCCAGGTGGGCGCAGTCGTGCGTGGCCCAGCACGCCAGCAGCTGTTCGAGCGTGACGGTCCCGAGCTCCGGGTGCTCGCCGGTGCGCTGGAGCGCCTCGGGTCGGAGGTGATAGGACAGGAGCCGCTCGACGTTGCTGCGCCGCAGTCGATCGAACTCGTCGACGAGCGGATCGAGCTTCCATCCCTTGTAGCGCGCGAATCCCCCCTGACGATCGAACGGCGCAAATGTGCGATCCGGCCGCTCGGACAGAATCAGATCCAGGCGCGGTACCCAGTCGACGATCTCAGCGTCCGCCATGTGACTGACGACTTCGACGATGGTCCAGGCTGAGCGCTGCTCGCGAAAACGAAGCGCCGTCGGCGGCGCGCCGGCCGTCAGCGCCCGCAGCGCCGCGGGCGTGGCCAGCAGCAGCTCGACCCCCTCGACGATTGAATAAGCCATGGCTTCACGATACGGCGCCCCGGTCTCTCAGAACAGGTCCAGGCGGCGAAAGGCACTGGCGGTACAGGCGGTCCGCTACGAGGATTGCCGCGGCAATCTCAGGCTGCGCCGGCAGATCGCCCGTCTCGTTTTCCGCCAGCGGGCGACCTGTGTGCCCGACGACGTGATTGTGACGTCTGGTGTGACGGAAGCGCTGAATCTGAGTATCCGGGCCGTGGCCGCGCCGGGCGACGTCGTTGCGGTCGAGAGTCCGGGCTGTTACGAGATCCTGCAGGCGCTCGAGTCGCTCCACATGCGCGCACTCGAGGTTCCGCACGTGCCGGGGAAGGGCATCGACCTGGATCTGCTCGCGGTGTCCGTGCGCAAGCATGAACTCAAGGCTATCGTTCTGAATGCCACCTGCCACAACCCGCTCGGCGATTGCATAACAGACGCGCGCAAGGCGGAGATCGTGGCCTTCGCGAACCGTCACGACATCGCGCTCGTCGAAGGAGACACGTTCGGCGATCTCGTGTTCAGCGGCGAGCGTCCGAAGCCGCTCAAGGCGTTCGACAAGACCGGCAACGTGCTGCAGTGCTCATCGCTCGCGCACTACGTCGCGCCTGGTTTCAATCTCGGATGGTGCAACCCCGGGCGATGGCATGCCGAGGTTCAGCGTCTGAAAAGCTTCACGAACATCGCCACGGCCAGCCTGCCGCAGCTGGCGATGGCCGAGTTCCTCGAGTCGGGCGGGCTGGACAAGCACCTCAAGAGCTGCGCGTGGCGCTGTGGCGATCGGTCGCAGCGTCACGCCAGGAAGTGCTGCGATTGTTTCCCGAGGGCACGCGCGTCAGCCAGCCGCACGGCGGATTTGTTCTCTGGATCCAATTGCCGATTGGCCACGACAGCATCGAGATCCAGCGCAAGGCTCTCGCCGTCGGCATCAACATCCTCTCCGGCACCGTGTTTTCGCCAAGCAAGCAGTATCGCAACTGTATCCGCATCGCGTGCGGCTATCCGTTCGAGGTGCTGAAGCCGGCAATTAGAACGATCGCCACCGTGATCGCCGGAGGTGCGTAGGACAGCAAGCGGCGTTCGGCCTCAGGGCTTTTGCCCCGCCGCCAGGAAGATCGTGATCGCCGCTCGCGTGCCGCACTGCGAGCTCGGAGTGCACAACTCGTTGGTGTCGGTCACGCTGACCTCTTGCAGCCCGGCCTCACGGAACCAACGGGCGATGTCGACGCGGTCGAACCCCAGCCATCGATCGTGCATCTCGGTGCGCAACCATTCGTGAGTGTGCGTGTCGGCATCGGTGATGACCAGCCGGCCGCCCTGTTTGAGGATTCGAGTCATCTCCACGATGGCATGCGACGGATCGGGCGCGTGGTGCAACACCATGTTAGCGAGCACGGCATCTGCCGACCGGTCCTTTACGGGAATGGCGTCCACCTCTCCGGCGCGCGCCTCGAACGCCGCGCCGGCAAAGCGTTTCCGGACCTGTTCGAGCATGCCCTCCGACGCATCGACGCCGATAACGCGCGCTCCGGCTTCGAGCGCAGCATCGGCGAGAAACCCGGTACCGGTGCCGACGTCGACGACGACGGCCCCGGCGGTGATCTGGGCGGCGGCGACGGCAGCCCGCCGCACGCCCTCGCCAAAGAACTGACGCCGCATATCGTCCCACTGCCCGGCGACGTCGTTGAAGTACTGCTGCGTCTCGTCCATCGCGCTATTTCTCCTGCTTGAACTCCGAAAGCCGCTTCTTGAAGTACTCGTTCGAGGGCTCGAGCGCCAGGGCCTTCTCGAAACTGGCTCGTGCCGCCGCGCGATCGCCTTTCGCGATGTAGAGATCGCCGAGGAACGAGTAGCTCGAGGCGATGTCCGGATTCACCTTGACGTTGAACTCCTGAACCTCGATCGCTGCGGCTACGTTCTTCCGCGGCCCGCTCAACCACTCTGCGAGCATGTTCAACGTCGGCGCGCCAAAGTCGTAGCTGCTCCGGCCGTAATGCCGCTTTCGCAGATCCTGATATTCCTGGAGCGCCGCCGCGGGCCCGGTCTGCTCCGCCGTCCGCGTCAAGATGTCGACGAGTTGTTCCGGTTTCGACACGCCACGATGGCAGGTGATGCACTGCACCTGTATCGGACGATCGAGTCCCGCCCCCGGGATCAGTCGCTCGTTTATCTCATGCGTCATCTGCATCATCGCACGGGCTGCGCGCTTCGGCGCCTTGGTGTCGGCGGCGAAATCATAGTTGTCGAGGTTGGCGGGGTTCTCTCCGACGTGGCAGTGATTGCAGCGCACGCCCAGCGCGCTGGCGAACCCGCGCATGACGCGGACGACTTCGGCGCGGCTCGCATCGGCGGGCAGCACCTTGAGGTTGGTGAACTTGTCCGGAATCTGACCAGCCTCGGACAGGTTCGCCATCAGGAGGCAGGCAGACAGGATAACGGCGCGAGACGACATGGACATGGTCCCTCCAGAGCCGCGGTCAACGTAAGAGGGGTAATTGCCAGGGTCAAGCGTTATGGGGTGAACCGCTTACTCCTGAACTTCTGATCTCCTGTTCAACCCATGGCCACGATCTCCTGGTCTCCGGCACTGAGGTACGCTTGCATCGTGCCTCTGATCGCGCTCGGTGTCGCGTTCCTCGTTGTCATCCTCGCGCTCCTCCTGATGCCGCTGACGCTCGTCCAGCGCTATCGCGTTGGCACGGCACGAAGACCGGCGCGGGGCTGGGTCGCGGCAGTCAATCTGGTTGGCATCGGCATGTCAGCGGCGCTCTTCCTGGCGGGCGCAGCCGTGACCAGTTGGTGGGTGCCGGGCGCGTTCACCTCTGCGCTGATCGGGCTTGCCGGCGGAGGCGTCCTCGGCGTACTGGGCCTCGCGTTGACCAGGTGGGAACCCTCTGCGCGTGTGCTCCACTACACGCCCAACCGCTGGCTGATACTCGGCATCACGCTCGTCGTGACGGCGCGGCTCCTCTACGGATTCTGGCGGACGTGGCATGCCTGGCAGGCGGGATTGGAAGGTGGAACGTGGCTGGCCGCAACAGGCGTGGCTGGTTCCCTGGCGGCGGGCGGTGTCGTCCTCGGCTACTACTTCGTCTACTGGGCTGGCGTCAGGCGGCGTCTGAAGAGCCATCGCCGATCGGTTGGCGTCGGCGCGCGGCCGATGCCGCCGTCGCGCGGGTTCGCGCGCCGAATTGACTAGGCGACCTGCCCGGTCTGCCGCTTGGGTGTCGGGGACGGCATGGCGTCAAAGGGCTCATAGCGAGCGCGCGGGTAGAGCAAGTGTCTGTACGCGCTGTGGGGGTCGAGGGCGCCCGGGGGAAAGACCAGGCGCTTCTCGTGGCGCGAGGGCAACATGACGGGACGGATCCATTCGAAGTAGGACCACCACATCAAGATCACCATCACCGCCATGAACTGGACATGAGTCCGCGGAACGTGGGCTTCCATCGACGGGGCATGGTTGTGCAACCGAAGTACCCGTTGCGCTCCAAGCCGCAACTGAAGAATTGCGCGCCGAACGAGCCGATCGCGCAATCTGGTGGCCAATATAGGTTCCCTCGTGGTTGTCGGAAGGCTTCCTCGCGCGGGTTTTCGATCCTCCGTCAGACGCCTGGCGCACGGCCCGATCTCCGGCGAAAGCCTTCAAAAACGGTCGGTTTTGCGGTACTGGGCACAACTCCTGTTGCCGTGCCCTGCGCCAGGCATCCGCATTGCTCAAATTGCGGGCATGCGGCAACTCGACGTTCTGCGTCCGGCGATCGTGTGTGCAAACGCACGGATGCGAAAGGTGATGGAGCTCGCAAAGCGCGCCGGCGAATCCGACGCCAAGGTCCTCATCCTCGGCGAGAGCGGAGTCGGCAAGGATCTCGTGGCGCGCGAAATTCACCACGCCTCGAAACGCAGCCATGGTCCGTTCGTGGCCGTCAACTGCGCGGGCGTTCCCGAGACGCTGCTCGAATCGGAGCTCTTTGGACACCTGCGCGGAAGTTTCACGGGCGCCTACCGCGATCGTCCCGGCAAGCTGCAGATGGCCGATCAGGGCACGCTGTTCCTGGATGAAGTTGGCGAGATGAGCCTGCGCATGCAGGCATTGCTGCTGCGATTTCTCGAAAGCGGTGAACTCCAGACGATCGGCGGCTCACAGCCGAAGTCGGTGAACGTCCGAATCGTGGCGGTCACCAACCGCGATCTCCCGCAGCGCGTCGCCGCCGGCGAGTTCCGGGAAGACCTGCTCTATCGTCTCAGGGTCATTCAGATTGTCGTGCCGCCGCTTCGGGAACGTAGAGAAGACATTCCGTTCCTGGTGGAACACTTCCTCGAAAAAACCCGTCTGCCCCTGGCCGTGGACGACGAGGCGATGCGCGCGTTGGTGCGCTACAGATGGCCGGGAAACGTTCGGGAGTTGCAGAACGTCGTCGAACAGGTTGCCTGCCTGGTCACGGGTCCAACCATTGGCCTTGCGGACCTGCCGGAATCGCTTCGGACGACAGGCCTCCCGGGAACGGCGCGCGAGCGTCGGCAGCAGGTGGCCGACCAGCTCTTCGACGCGCTGGTGCAGAAGCACTATTCATTCTGGGATCACGTTTACCCGATGTTCCTGCGCCGCGATCTGACTCGTCACGACCTGCGCGAGCTGCTCAGCCGCGGCCTGGCCGCCACAAGGGGGAACTACCGCGCCCTGCTGCCGCTATTTGGAATGGCAGCCTCGGACTATCACCGTTTTCACAACTTTCTGACGACACACGATTGCAAATTGGATTTCAGGGCCTTCAGAACGGGCGCCGTCGTCACCGGCGCGCGCCGGCCGGCGCTGCCAAAAGTGTCGTGAAGACGGTTTTGACGTTGACTCAGTTCTAGCCTCAACCAAAAGACCTCCAATCCCGCGACTTCTATCTCCTGTTACGCGGCGCCGTTAGGCGAGCGCTCAGACCCGCGTCCGCGATCTACAGAAAACAAAAGCACTTACCAGAATTGTGCCTATTAGCTCAACTGGCAGTCCGGTTGCTCATCTGTATCCGCACAACGGAAACACAAAACTGAAATGGCTACATACCCCTATTTCGTACTTGGACCGAACGCGGCGTTGAGTATCGCCGGCCTGTTGCGTGGAGCCGATCGCACGGTACCATCGCCGCTCGAGGATTGGCGCGCGGCGCGCGTCGATGTCGTCATTCCCGCGTTCAACGAGGCGCAGACGATCGTGTTCTGCCTCGCCTCGCTCATGCGACAGACGCTGAAACCGCGACAGATCATCCTGATCGACGACGGGAGCACGGACGGCACGATCGACAGCGCGCGTCTGTTCTGCGAGCAGAACGACGTCAAGTTGATCGCCATCCAGCGGCGGAAATCGATTGGCAAAACGCCGACGATCAAGCGACAGGCCCGTGAGTTCGATTCGGATGTCGAGTTCATTCTCGACGGCGACACAATTCTGGAATCACCGGACTACCTCGAACGTGTTGTTCAGGAGCTTTACCAGGGCGTCGGCATCGCGTCAGCTTGCGGAACCATCCTCCCCTTCCGCCGACGTGATCGTCGCGCGATTGCCGATGACCCTGTCGTCAAAGCGTTCGCTGGCTGGCCGGCGCCGCAGCCGGTCGCCGAAGAGACCTTGTGGCGCACGTTCGCCCGAGGCGTCACCAATCTCTACCGGGAAGTTCTGTATCTCTTCCTGCAGCGCTTCGTCTATCGCGGCCAGATGGTCTTTTTCGGAAGCATCACGAACCCGGTGGGATGTGCCGTCGCCTACCGGCGCAAGTATGTCGAGAAGCTGTTCGATCACTTTGGACCGATATTCGGCGACGACTTGACCAACTCGGAAGATATCTTCATCGGCATGGCCCTCTTGAACGAGGGGTATCGCAACATCCAGCTGACCGATGTCTATGCGCGGACCGTAGAACCATTGTGTACCCGGCTTCCGCGCCAGGTGTACATGTGGTCGTCGTCGTTCCTGCAGTCCTGTTACTACTTCGATCCGCTGGTACGCAGTCCGCTGCGCATCTTCAAGCGCACACTGCTTCGCCGACAACAGGCGCGCACGCAGCGCACCAAGGAATCGCGAGTACAGGTGATGATGCCGGCGCTGGCTGAGGCGGGGATTGCGCCCGTTTCACGGTCCGCTTTTCCACCGGTGATGTTGAAGAGCGCGCCGACATCGGATGTGCTCGAGTACGGCCCGAATACTCCGACGGCAACCAGCGATCGCCGCAGGGCGCGCGAGGCCTACCGCCAGCCCTTCGGTCGTGAGCACACGCTGCGCTACGGGCGACCCGTCGGGTGGCTGCTCATGACGTCGCTCATCGAAAAGATCTTCTTCCCGACTGTGCTCTTGACGATGGCGTTGTGGGGGAATTGGGAAGCGTTCTGGGTGACCGTGGCGTGCGAGAGCATCATCGCGCTGACGGCGCTCGTCATCGTGACGAAAGGGCAGCGCCTCGAATACTTCTTCAAAGGTCTGGCGGTTGTTCCGCTGCGCTACGCACTCGTCGTGTCCGAGCTGGTGACGCTCGGACGATTTGCCGCGGATCTCTGGATCACGAGAAACCGGAAGTGGCGCAAATGACGCGGCTCCTCTTGACCTTTATCGCTTGCGCGTTGTTGGCTGGCCAGGCCGCCGCGCAGACCTTCGTGGCGCCGGCCGGTCTCGTGGCCGAAGGCGAAGGACGCTGGGAGGATGCCCTCACGACCTACCGGCGCGAGCTCGAGCGGCAGCCGTCCGCGACCGAGCTGTGGCTGCGTATCGCCGACATCCAGGCGCGGCTTGGACGCCCGCAGGAAACGATTGCCGCCCTCGAGCGTGCTGCGCAAACGAATCTGAGCGACGACTCGATCTCGTATCGACTCTCGCAAGCGTACGCGGCGGCGGGCCATGCGACGGCGGCGCTGCGGGCGCTCGACGCTGCGCTGGCCGTGCAACCCGACTCCGACGAGTACCTGCGTGCGCATTCGACAGTGGCGACGTGGGCCGGTGACTATGATGCGGCGTCGAGGAGCTACCGGAAGTTGCGGCAGCGTCATCCCGCAGAATCCGACCTGACGCTCGCGCTGGCACGGGTGAATGTCTGGGCGGGTCATACGGACACCGCCACCAGACTCTATCGAGACTACCTGGCAACCCCCGATGCCTGCTCCGATGTGTGGCTCGAGCTCGCACGTGCCGAGGGATGGCGTGGGAATTTTGCCGGGGCGCTGCCGCCGCTGCGCGAATACCGCACCCGCGTGGGCGAAACGGACGCCTACGAGCGCGAGCTGGCCGCGACGCTCGCCCGAGGTGGTCGGCCGCGTCAGGCGCTGCGCTATCTGGAACCCATCCTGGCACAGTCCCCGGACGATTACGAGCTCGCGCTCTCACGCACGATCGCGCTGACTGGTATTGGCCGGCGGGGAGATGCCAACATTAGTCTGACCGTTGCCGATGCCCTGCGGCCCGATCGCGCGGAGACGGTTGCCGCGGGCAACGTGCTGCAATCGCTGCTCGGATCGAACGCCGGTCCGACGACAGACGTCTACAGCGATTCCGACGGTCTCAGAACAATCAGGATCGCGCCGCGCTTCGACGTCGGCTTCGACAGCGACACGCGAGTGCAGGGCGGCTACGAGCATATCGGTCTGCAAGCTCGGGCCGGCAGCGGCCTGGAGCAGGTTGGCGGTGAGACGAATGCTGCCGTTTCGCACGGCTGGGCCGGACTGACGCAGCGTATCGGATGGTTGACGGTCGCGGGCACGCTCGGGCAGGCCCGCCTCGAATCGCACGACCTCGTCACCTATTCAGGGACCATGCGGGTGGTTCCGTCCGACACCTTCGCGTTCTCGCTCGAGAGGCGGTCGACCTTCGCGGGGATCTCACCGCGTACCGTTGCGCTTGGCTTGAGCCGGCTCATTCATCGCAGCCAAATCGAATGGACGCCAGCGATCCGATATGTCATCGCGGCCGACGCGTCGTACGAAGAGTTGTCGGATGGCAACGAGCGATGGGAAGTGTTCGTCGCTCCTCGCACCGCTGTCGCGCGCACCGAGCATCTCAATCTCGACCTGGGCCTCCTCGCTCACCGCTTCGGCGCCACGAGCGATTTGCAGAACGGCTACTACGACCCGCGCCAGTACCAGGTACTACTCGGTGGTCATCGCACCCTATTGGAAGATCTCGGAGAACGTCGGCCTCAACGTGTCGGCTGGCCTTGGCGCCCAACGCGACGACGCGTCAACCGCGTTCCGGTTCGGTGGCAATGCGTCGGCTGAAGCGACCTTCGGGATTTACGAGCGGTGGCTGTTGAAAGTGCACGGGAGCACGACAACCAATCGGCGGCTCGAAAGCGGAGCGTTTCGGGGGTATAGCAGCGGACTCGTGCTGTTGCGGCGTTTCTAACTGGATCCCGGGTGGACAAAAGAAGGAGCAGCTGATGCGTGCGTTGATCACGGGTGGAGCAGGGTTCATCGGGTCGCACCTGGCCGAGACCCTCGTGTTACAGGGTCATCAGGTCACGGTGCTCGACGACCTGTCGACAGGCCGGCTCGAGAACGTCGCGCATCTCACGAAGACGCCCGGCTTCCGGTGCGTCATCGACTCGGTCACCAACGAAACGGTCCTGCAGCCGCTCGTCGAGCAGTGTGACGTCGTGTTCCACCTCGCCGCGGCCGTTGGGGTAAAGCTCGTGGTCGAGGCACCGATTCACACCATCCACACCAACGTGCATGGTACAGAGACCGTATTGAAGGCAGCGGCACGGTTCGGCAAGCGCGTGCTCGTCGCGTCCACGTCCGAAGTTTATGGAAAGAGTCATGCGCTGCCGTTTCGAGAGGATGCGGATCTGGTGCTTGGACCGCCGGACAAGACCCGCTGGGGCTACGCGACCAGCAAGCTCCTCGACGAATTTCTGGCACTCGCCTACGCCCGCGAACGTGACCTGCGCGTCACCGTTGTCCGCCTGTTCAACACCGTCGGTCCGCGTCAGAGCAGCCGTTACGGCATGGTGATCCCGAATTTCGTGAAGTGGGCGCTCGCCGGAAATCCCATCATCATCCACGGTGACGGGTCACAGACGCGTAGCTTTACGTGGGTCGGCGATGTCGTGTGGGCGATGACGGCGCTCGTCAACGAGCCGCGCGCCTTCGGTCAGGTTTACAACGTCGGTAACGGTCAGGAGATCTCCATTCGCGATCTGGCCACGAAAATCCGCGAGATGACCGGCAGCCAGTCGCAGCTGATCTTCAAGCCGTACGATCAGGTGTTCGACACGTCTTTCGAAGACATGCCGCGCCGGGTGCCGGATATCAGCAAGCTGCGACGGCTGGTCAGCTACGAACCGTGCGTGCACCTGGATGGCATTCTCGAGAGCACCATTCGCTACTGGGAATCGCAGCTCCGACCCCAGGGGACGATTTCCACCCTCCGTCGGGCGCGCCGGGTCACCCACTCACTACACACCTTTCACCCGGCCGGAATCGTCGCATAATCCCGTCGAAGGTCGTCGGCTCTCGAGCCGATGATCCGGACATATGCGGCGACGCACCCTTTCGGCAGCAATGGCGCCTATCGTGGCGGCGTGGGCGCTCTCGTCCGCGCTTTTCACGCCCGCCGATGCGCAGGCCCAACGCCCGCGCCGGTTCGGCCCGGGCAAGTGCGGTCCTGTTGACCCGGCGTATCTGGAGACGGCGAGCGAGACCGGTGGTCAGCCGTTCTTCCTGAGCCCGTCGGAAATCGTCGCCAGCGCGCAGATCATGCGCGAAACCTCCGGCGCCGACGACACGCTCATTCTCTGGGCCAGCGACGGCGGCGGCGCGCGGGAATTCTCGTTACCGGTCGACGGAACGATCAGGCGGATGACGCTCTCCGCGACGTTCGACACCACAGGCGGTGTGTTGACGATCGTTTCTCCCGACGGCAGAACCGTATCGGCCGACGGTCGCATAGAAGACACCCTCCTGAACTGCGGGCGCATCGTCACCATCCCGAGTCCAGAGCCTGGGTTGTGGCGCGTGCAGGCTGGTCCGACCGGCCGCTTCTGGCTCGTGGCCCATGCGCGCAGCGAGCTCGACATCATCTCCGCAGGGTTCGTCAGGGTCGGAGGCCGTCCCGGGCACGAAGGCCTGATGAAAATCTCGGGCCGACCGCCGGCAGCCAGTCCCGCAACGTTACGCGTAAATGTTTCCGAGACGGGCGCACGAAGCGTCGAGTTTCACCTGATGTCGAGTGAAGGTCGTCTGCTGCAACGCGTCGACCTTCCGCGCGTGAGCGACGGCGAGTTCGCAGGGCCGATTGATTTGCCCGCCGAATCGTTCCGCGTGACCATGACCGGTCGCGACGCAAACGACCGGCCCTACCAGCGTGTGTTCAACACCGCCTTCCGCGGCGAGCTCGTCGAGCTCACGAGCGCCGACGCCGTGGAGACCGTCCAGCCCGGACAGGACGCGAGGCTGCGAATCCGTTTGCGAAATATCGGTCCGCGCGCGCGCTATCGCATCGTTGCCACTCACGTCGCGCAGGTGCTCCGCACTGCGCCGGCGGAGGTGGACGTCGAAGAGGGTGCCGAGACCTTCGTCACCGTGACGGTGCCGGTCCCGGCTGATGCTTCTCCCGGCTCGCGGCTCGAAGTGATGGTGACCGCATCGGGCGACGATGCGCGGGAGACGATGAATTACGTGATGAGGCATTTGGTGGTGGGAAAGTAACTGGGGAACTGGGGAGCTGGGGAGCTGGGGAGCGGCTCGCGGGCTCGGGGTTCGGGGGCTCGGGGCAAGCGCCTGCGGCCCGAGCGAGGCGCGGAGCCGCCGAGCGAGAGCGAGCGGGGGTGGGGCCCCGCGAGCGCTAGGAGATGCGGCTCGGGAAAGGGGACGGGGTTTTGGTACAATCGTTGGGTAGGGTAGGGTCAAATCTTGTTTCTTGCACGTTTGTCCTCTTGCAGGGACAGGACAAACGTGCAAGAAACAAGAATCTGACCCCCGACTAACCTCGCAACGCGCCCGTAGCTCAGTGGATAGAGCATCGGCCTTCTAAGCCGAGGGTCGCAGGTTCAAGTCCTGCCGGGCGCGCCAACCTTCAGCTCACACTTGCCAACGAAACGTGAGCTTCGGTTGGCAAGCCAGGCGAAGGTGCAGGCCCGAGCGCGCCGGATCGCGTCAACGGGGGGTGCGCCGGGCGCGCCGGCCTCCGCTCACGCTCGCGTGAGCTACGGCTAGGCGGGCTCTGACCGCATATTCGTGATCCCCGAGCTCACGCGAACAGTCGGACCAGCGGAGGCTGTCTCGCCGAAGCCCCCCGGGGCGAAGGCGGTCCTCTGCGCCCGGCGCTTGGACCCGCCTGCGACCCGAGGGGCACGCCGAGGGGCGAGCGCCCGCGGCTGTGCGGCGCGAGCTTGCGAGCGACGCGCCGCGAGCGGGGGTGCCCGCCTCCGCTGGTCGACGGAGTTGCGCGCGACCAGCTACGGCGAGGTCTCGCCGTAGCGCGCATGAATCGTGCGCGCGCGAAGGCGGAGGGCCCCCCGAGCCCTAAGAGAGGTTCAAGTCCTGGGCGCGCCAATATTTTCGGAATCATTGAGCAAATCGGCGGCTCGGGCTTCCCATCCCAGTCCGTCACCAGCCTTCGCTGTGTCGCGTGCGCGTGATGCGTCGATTGGATACATTACTAACAGCGCCGCTCAACCGGAACGTTAGGTTCTAAATGAGGCGAGCACAGCCCTAATTCGCGAGCCCACGAAGCCTTGGCGAATGAGACCGCCAGCCTCGCGAAGCTCTCGTATGCCCAGATCGCCACGATTCTCGATCAATGTGAATAGGAGGCGGATGAAATGATTCGCTCCCTGGCTCTGACGAGTCTATTCCTGCTATTTTCAGGCACGATCTCAGCGGCCCAACCCATACTGATCCAGGAGCCGGACTCGACCACAGACGCCAGGCTTGTGGAGCCTTCCGCCAACCGGCCCATCCATCGTGGCGAGAAGATCAACAGGCTGACGACGCTGAATCTAACCCGGCCCTACGTGCTGCAACGTCTCACGCCGCGGACATATTGGTTCCAGCGCCAGTTCTATGGCGTGACGTTCTATGTGGGAAAGCAAGGCGTGCTGCTCTTTGACGCTCCGCCCGGTCGTGGCGAGCACATACTGAAGGCCATTGGCGAGGTCACGAAGCTACCGGTGACGGCGCTCGCGTACTCGCACTTCGATGCGACCCATATCGGGGACGCGAGAGTCTTCGTTGATGCAGCGAACAGAGCGGGTGTTCCGTTGCGTGTCATCGCGAGCCAGGCCACGGCCGAGAAGCTGGCTTTCTTGAACAGCCAGCTTCCCTCCGTAACCGACGTGATCGACTGGCCCAACGGCTCATTCATGTTCGAGCGCCTCAAGGTCGAATGGCACGGCTTCCCGCGCGCGGCGCAAACGGACGACCACGGCGTGTGGCTGCTCGTGGGCGAACGCGTGCTTCACGCCGCGGATCTGATCAATCCCGACCAGCTGCCATTCCTCGGCTTCGCCGGCAACGAGAATTTTCATTATCACGAGCCGAATCTCTGGCAAGTGCTCGAGCTCGACTGGGTTTTCATGAACGGGGCCCATGGCAACGTCGGTACCAAAGAGGACATTGAATTTCAGCTCCAGTACATCGAGGACCTGCGGGAGGCAGTGCGGGAGGCGTTGCAAGCGCTCGCGTTTACGAGTTTTCTCGATCCGAAGTACGGCAACAACCATGCGGCCTTTACCAAGGTGTGGCGGGATGCCATCGCGGAGCGCGCGACCGATGCGCTGCGCCCCAAGTACGGGCAGTACTACGGGTTCGAGGAGTCGACCCCGATCAACGCCGAAATGGTCCGTCGGGACCTCGGCGCCATTCGTTGAAGAGGCCGCCCTGCGCTTGAAGAAGCCCAACCCCGGCTTGCAGCCGACGGCGGCCGGTGCGATCCTGAGCCGCCGCGGCTGAAGCCGCCCGTCAGGCTGCACGACAACCTCTCATGATTCGAGATGCCAACATTCCGAGGCAACGTCGGCAATCTCCTGCAGCACTGGGTGCTCTGCGAGGTTCTCGCCGCTTGCGAGGGGTCCTACGAGCGGCTCGGGTTCATCGACGCATACTCGATGGCGCCATTCGCAACGGATCGGCCGAAACGCGATTCAAGCTCAGATCTCTTCGACGTCGTCGCGGGCCATCTGCCTGGTCAACATTCGTGCTACGAACGGCGTGGCTCAAGCTCGCGATGAACCTGCACGAGTACCCAAATAGCGCGGCATTCGTCACGGCTTCGTGGCGAAACCGGTACGCGCTCTTCCTGTGCGAGTCTGATCCCGCAACCGTCGCATGTCTGAATCGATGGGCGCGCACAGCACGTCAGCTTCCGGGATGTGAAGGGGTCGAGGTCGCAGAGGGGGACTGGCGCAAGTACCTCCGGGGGCATCTGCTGCCGTCACTGCTACGTTTCACGTCGGGCGAAGCGCAGATACGCCCCGACCGTTAGAAAGTTGATAATCACGCCAAGCAGGTTCCAGGCAATCACTGGTCGCGACACAATCAAGAGACCGTAATAGATCCACACAATTTGAAACACCCCGATAATGCTCGCCATCGTCGGGTTGATGCCTTTGCTTGACCGTCGCCTGAACATCCCAATTAAGTCGGGTATCGCGGCGAAGGTCGTTCCCAATCCAGCCACGAACCCAAATACTTCAGACTTTTGGAACCCGGGAAAGAACAGACTCGACGTGTCGGGTATGGCCAGGCTCTCGCAGCCGCTGAGGACTATCGCGCTGAGCACGATCACCCCACACATCAACACACGCTTGCAGGAATCCCTCGTCATGTGCGGCCCCTCCACAAGGTTCTGTCGGTCAACGTTCGTACCGAGAAAGGCCCAGACTTTCTTGCGGTTAATTATCGCGGCCATCTGATCGTGTAGGATGCGACCGATGAACGGTCGTCAAATCGGAAATGTCGGCTAAGAGCGACATCCTGTTGGACTGTGGATACTACACTCAGGTGTGCGCGCCGGAATCATCCAATGCGTTAGAGTACCTCCGATGTTGCGGAACTGCCAACGAAACGTGAGCCGCGTCACCGAGATGCGCGCGGAGTCGTCTCACCCCGACTCATCGCTGAGTCCCAAGGGAGCTCGATCTGTATCTGCGATCACCTCTTGCCGCTGCAGATTGAGGTTGAGGCCATCTGTGCGGCCGTCACCCCTCCCTGTTGTGCACGCTGCAGATCTGTTCGCGTAATCCCGCTGCCCATTCGCGCGAGCAGGTCAATTCGCTGTCCGACGGGCGGATGCGAAGGAAACATCCGGTGTATCAGTGAATCATCCTCATCACGGGTCAGTAATGCGGCATCGGCGTCTGCAAGGAATCAAGTTCTCCTTCAACCATTGCCGTACGCATGTTCGCACACATGCTGAACGGAAGAATGGCGCTTACTGACCAGCGCCGCAAGCGCCGTCGTCAACCGGATGTCGTGATTCCCGATGTGCGAGAGTTCGTGCGCGATGACCCCTTCGAGCTCGCGATGGTCCAACAATTTCAGCACCCCTCGAGTGACCACCAGCGAAGCACATTCTGGGTCGCGCCCCGTTGCGAACGTGTTGGGCGCCGGCGATTCGATGAGATGGATGCTCGGAGGCGGGAGGCCTGGCGTCTCTCCGCGTATAGGCCAGAACTGACTGTGGCATCTGGCATTCGGTGCAGCCGAAGATCAGTTCCCCGGAGTCGCGATGACGCGATCGCGAGCCGACTGACTGATGTACCCGACCACACGATCTGCGGTTGTGACCTTGAGAAAGTTCCCATCAGTTCCGCAGACCGTGACCGCCGCATGTTCGGGGAGGTGGCAGAGGACTTGTGACCAGCCGTCCGGCTTTTCGTACACGGGGGTGACACGCGGAGGGATCGCCTGTAGCGACGACGAATCCATTTGAGCAAGCCTCGCGAGCGCGGTGCAGAATAAGTCGAAGAGTTTCTTCAGGAGTGTCTCGTCTTTCAGGACGCCACGGCATTTGAAAATAAGCAGATCCTTGTCATCCCATGTACCGTCGTCGTGTCGGATCTCCAAGCACAGATCCGGTTGCATCTGTATCAGCTCTTTCAGCGTGGCGTCTGCCAAGAGCCACCGTATCTTCGTGTGGTGGTTTCCCTGGATGACGAAATTCTCATCGAAAGACGGATCTCCAATCTGGATGTCTTGGATTCCGAGGAACGGTCCGATGGGCGCAAACAATCCCGCCCGGTAAATCTTGAGAGACAGCACGTCCTTGTTGACAAACGGCGCTCTCATCCGTGTGTAAGTCGTGGAGTCGTCACCGCCAACATCCGTCCATGTGTCCAGCGTGATTTCCCAGTCGCCTGACCGGTAACGCAGTACGTCCCGTCCGAAGAGTCCCCCGTCCTGGTACTCCCCACCGATATCGCTCGCTATCTGGTGCCAGACGTCGTTCGACGGCCCCAAGATCGCGCCTAGAAAACCCCCGGCTTTTTCCCGTGGCTCGTCGCCTTCTCGCTGAACGGGCCGCGCGCGGACAGTGGCGAGGTGCCCGGCGTTCGCGCCTTCCTCGGCCGCGGCCTGCAGGACCGATTCGGCGATCCCGGTGCCCATTCTGGCCAAGAGCTGCACGCGGTCCTGAATCGGTGGGTGACAGGGGAACATCCGGTCCCACCACGGACTGTCGGCACGCAAGGGATCGACGATGCACAGATGCGACGCCGAGGGTCCGAGCGCGAGTCGGCCGGGGCCGCGCCACGCCCCGATTTTTGTCAAGGCCAGGGCGAGTCCCTCGGGGTCCCGTGTCAGCAGCACCGCCTCGGCGTCAGCCAGATACTCGCGTTGTCGCAAGACGGCCTGCCGGATGAACAAGCCCAGGGCGGGTGCGCCCACGAACATGAAGAACGGCGACACTGCGACAAACACTTGCCGCCACAAGACCCAGCGCGGGAGGCGCGCGATTTCCGTGTCGAGGAAGAAGGAGACCATAGCCACTGCGAGCAGCCCCAGCATGCCGAAGAAACCCACGAGAAAGAGGATCCCCAAGCCCGGGTGAGCCTCGCGGAAAATGCGGTAGGCGCCCGTGACGATCCCGATCGGCAGACGGAGTGTCGCAATCAGCGCGGCCACGGCCGTGTTGAGTCGACTGTCATGATTCACGATATGGGCGAGCTCATGCGCCACCACACCTTCGAGCTCGCGCGGGGTGAGGAGCGTCAATAGTCCTCGCGTGAGGGTGAGCGTCGCGTGCGCCGGGTCCCGGCCGGTCGCGAACGCGTTCGGCACCGCTGACTCGATCAAGTACAGGCGCGGCGGCGGCAGGCCGGCGCCGATGCACAGGTTCTCGACCAGTCGCCGAAGATCCGGTTCCTGCTCGGGCCGAAGCAGCTTGGCATCAGTCGCTCCAAGGATCACGTAGCGATAGAGCAACGCGGCCACCAGGGTCAACACGGTCATGATCGTCACGACAATCCCCGCGGCAATCAACATCAGCCGCAGCTCGGCCCAGAAGGGATCTGTCCCGAACCAACTCTCGAGAGTTGTCCCCAACCAACTTTCCACAATCGGACGGTTGGCCATCATCCCCTCGAACAACACCCAGGGTGCGAGCCACACTGCGAGGCTCGCCGCAAACGGCAGGAGCAGCAGCGGAACCAGGGCCAGCAGGATGATCGTGCTCCGGTGGTTTTTCACGATCCGGTTATGGACGAGGAGGGGCGTCGTCATGCCTATCGTGAGATGCCCTGCGCCATGCGCGCCAGCAACTGGATTCGCTGCTCCAGAGGAGGATGCGAGGGAAACAGCCGATGGAGCAGTGAATCCTCGCCTTCGGGATCGACAAAATAGAGATGCACGCTGCCCTCACCCACTGACAAGCGCTCTCCGCGGAAGTTCCCGATCTTGATCAGCGCGGCGGCCAATCCGGCGGGGTCCCGCGTCAGCAGCGCCGCGTCGGCGTCGGCGAGGAATTCGCGTTGACGAGAGAGCGCCTGCCGAATCAACAGGGCAACGATTGGTGCGACTGCCACGGCGTAGAGTGGCGCAACCAGAGCATGAATTCCCCACAACTGGATGAAAGTCGGAATGTTTCCGGCCAGCTTCTCGTCGGTGAGCGCCTGCAGCCCTTCCCACGTCATGAGGACACACCACAGCAGCACCGCTAATCCCATCGAAAGCGCGACGGCCCCGATCGCCCGGTTCGTTCTAAAAGCCGCGCGAATCGGCATCGTCAAGATGCGAAACGGAAAGCTGAGCGTACCGACGATTGCAGAAAGTGCCGTGGTCAGGCGAATGTCGTGATTGCCAATGTGCGACAGCTCGTGGGCGACGACGCCTTCGAGCTCGCGCCGATCGAGCAGTTCCATGAGACCGCGCGTCACGACCAGCGATGCCTGTTCGGGATTGCTGCCGGTCGCAAAGGCGTTCGCCGCTGGCGATTCGATGACGTGAATCTTTGGCACGCGCAGCCCGGCTCCGATACAGAGCGCCTCGACCAGGCGCCAGAGCTCCGGCTCGTCCGCACGGCTGACCGCGCGTGCGCGAGCGAGTCGCAGGAGGAACTTCGCGCCGTATCGCGCAATCAGCACCGATGTGGCAACGACGAGCGCTATGACGGCGACGGCGAGTGCGAGCCCGAGAATGGCGGACATGATTCCCAACAGGGGACGCGGCAGGTCAAGGAGACCAGGCACGCCGCTCATATCCCCTGGTTCCAGCGCCTGAATGCGGGCTTTCAGGGCCGGCCCGTAGATGGCATATGCGATGGCACCGCCGAAGAAGGCGACGAATGGCACGACGAACACCGTGGCGGCGGTGACCGCCGGCAGCATCGCCACGGCGAATGCCAGCAACATCACGCGTGTCAGTCGTTTGTTGCGGTCGATTCGGTTGTAGACGAGGAGCGGCTGGCTGCTCACTGATCGTGGCGGCTTCCGGCTTCGGCCGGAAGCTCATCGTCAGTCGGCGTGCGGCCCGCTTTCAGGATCATCGCCGCCAGCATCACGGCCAGCGTGCTCACGCCCACGACCGCCAGGCTTTTTCCCAGCGTCTCACGCATCTCGGATCCAGAGACGACGTCGAGGATGGAGAGGATCGCGATCAGAGCCGTGATCAGCACCGCTGCCAACGAGCCAATCGTGACGATGCGTTTCGTTCCTCGTCTCGTCCGAGCCGGCGCGACGAATTTCACCGCCATGGCGTCACACTGCCGGAGGTGCCGCGTTCTCCGCCGCGGGTTGTCTGGTAAAGGTCATCCGGGCTTCCGACCGCGACTCCGGTTCGCCCTCGAAGAACTCCGCGGGTGCGAAGTCGAAATTGCTGGCGATGATCGCGTCCGGATACGTCTCGAGCCTGGTGTTGTAGTCGAGCACGTTGCGGTTGTAGAACTGCCGCGCGAAGGCGATCTTTTCTTCGATCTCAGAGAGGTCATTCCGGAGCGCGATGAAGCTTTCCGACGCGCGGAGCTGCGGATAGTTTTCGGCAACGGCGAACATGCGAATAAACGCCTGGCTGAGTGTTTCGTTCGCGTTAGCCGCTTCGGCTGCTCCTCCGGCCTTCTGCAACGCGCCGCGCGCCCGCGCGACCTCGGTGAAGACCTCGCGCTCGTGCGCGGCGTAGCCTTTCACGATCTCTTCGAGGTTCGGCAGCAGGCTCGCGCGTCGCCGCAACTGCACGTCGATGCCGGACCACGCTTCCTCGACACGCTTCTGTGCGCGGACCAGGCCGTTATAGCGGGCAAACGCCCAGACAACGCCAACCAGCAGGAAAGCGGTGACGACAATGGGTAGCCAGGCTGCAGGCACGAAATGAACGGCTGCAAGAACATCGCCACGGCGTCAACGGAATGGCCGCCGTTTTCGCGGTGCAGAAACGCGCACTCTGGCCCGCACGGCCAGAGCGGATTGTCAACTTTGTGATCGACGGCGAGAAATGAAAGACGAGATGTATTGGAGCCGACTTGCCGGAAACAATACGGCATCGCGGTCGCGGCGCTGATCGCGTCATCGATCACCTGGGTCGTCGTCTCGATTGGCGCCCTCGTGTCCAGCCTGCTGCTTGGCCTTGGCGCCATCGCCCTCGGGATCTTCGTGGTCTCGACAGGTAATGCCGACGGCCTTCGCGTAGTTGATTCCTACTAGTGCGCTGGCCATCCTGTGCGGGTAGGATTCGTGGATTGCTGGAGACGCCATGCCTATCCCCACCGAACCTATTGGAAGTATCCCTCGGCCCGCAGACTTGATTGCGGCGTGGGCCGATAAACAGACCGGCCGCATCCCAATCGAGCGATTCAACCAGATCGCGGACAACGCGCTCAAAGACACGATCCGGCGCTTCGAGGAGACAGGGTCCCCTGTCCTCACGGACGGCGAGCAGACCAAGTCCAGTTTCGCGACCTATCCGCTTGACGGCGCCTCTGGCCTCGCCGCCGACGGCGTCGTCGTGCCATTCGAGGACGGGCACACGCGCCAGCTGCCACGATTGGTCGCCGGGCCATTTCGGTACGCGACGTACGCGTCGACATACCTCGCCGCGGCCAAGCGGCTCACGACGTTGCCGGTAAAGCAGGCCGTGATTTCGGCATCCGCGTTGAGCCTGCTGTACCCCAACACCGAGATTCCAGGATATCCCCGTGCCGCGTTCCTGTCAGACCTGGTCGATGAGGCGGTGTCGGACATCCGCACGTGCCTCGACCACGGCGCCGACAGCGTGCAGATTGACTTCACGGAAGGGCGCCTCTCGCTCAAACTCGATCCGTCGGGAGCTCTCCTCGACAGCTTCGTCGCCTTGAACAATCGCGTGCTCGATCGGTTCTCGCCGCAGGAGCGGCGTCGAATCGGCGTGCACACGTGTCCAGGCGGCGATCAGGACGCGACGCATAGTGCCTCGGTCGACTATGCGGGGCTGTTGCCGGGCTTGTTTCGGATTCGTGCAGGGCGGTTCTACATCCAGCTGGCGAGTGAACCGAATCCCGAGAGAGTGCTGACGATCATCGGCGAGCACCGTCAATCCGATCAAACGATCTTCGTCGGCGTCACGGATCCGATCAACCCGACGGTGGAAACCGCCGAGCAGGTTCGCGACCGCGTTCTACTCGCGGCCACTTACGTACCGGTCTTGCACCTGGGAACGACCGATGACTGCGGGTTCGCGCCATTTGCCGACGATGCGTCGACGTCGCGCGAGATCGCGTTCGACAAAATCCGAGCGCGGATCGTCGGGACGGCACTGGCTGCCGAGCGACTGGGCCATGGTTGATCCGTGACCACGACGGTACGTTCACGGATGCTGGTGTCAGCAATAAGGCCAACGGCGTCTCCGCCGATTCGCGACACCAACGTGCAGAACGTCGAGCAAGCTCGATCGAGACAGGTCGATCGGTTATCGCCTCCGACTCCGATTCACGTCAGAAAAGGCGAATGCTGGCGGAGGTGGCACACCTGAGGCGCCCGCGAGCATCAAGAAGATTCAAGTCCTGGCGGGCGCGCCAACCTTCGCTCACGCTTGCCAACTACCGCGTGAGCTACGGTTGGCAAGCCACGCGGGGTTCAGGCCCGAGCACGCCATCCGCCTTCGCTCGCTTTTCTTCGCTAGCGAGCTCTGCGCCCGGCGCTTGGACACGCCTCTCACCCGAGGCGTAGGCCGAGGGTCGACGGCCCCCGCGCCTCAGTCCAGATACTTCACGAACACGACCTCGTTGCGCTTTTCGTTGTACAGCAGCTCATCGACTTTCGCACGCACGGTCAGAATCCCGAATCCCCCTGGTCGCATCTTTTTTTCCTCACGCACGATCGCGTGCGCCATCGGATCGTCCTCCGGCTGGCCGATGGCGGCGTGCAACAGCCCCTCCACGTTGAAGCCGGGACCGGGATCGGCGATGCGATAGAGCAACATCCGTTTTGCCCTGAGGAAAGCGACCCGGACGGTGCGGGAAGGGTCGAGCCCTCCGCCCCATTCGATCGCGTTCATCAACAGCTCCCGAAACGCGTAGCCTATCGACTCCCGGACGTCGTCCGGCAGATCGGCTTCGAGGTGCCTCATGAAGCTCTCGATTCGTTCCACCACCGCCCGCTCGCACGGCACCAGCAACTCGACCCAGTCCGGTCGCGCTGACACCACCTCGATCGTGGGCGCCACGGCGGTCTGAGCGAGCACCTCGTGCAGCAGCTCGACGAGCGTCTGTGGTTCGACGGGCTTCGTCACGTACCGCACCGCCTGTTCGCGGACCGCCCGGAGCAGCGTTTCCGGCGTGTCGTCCGAGGTCATCACGACGACTCGCGGCCGCGTCCCTTCTTGGGGCAACGCGGCCAGCACGTCCAGCCCGTTCATCTTCGGCATCCACACATCGAGGAGCATCAGATCGTAGGAGCCGGTGCGCAGGCGTTTCAGGGCCTCCACTCCGTCCTTCGCCGACGCGACAGAGAATCCGGCGGTCTTCAACGTTTCCGCCAGAAGTTGACGCGTCGAGCGGTCATCTTCGACGATTAGGACGCTGCTCATGGCCCTTACTTCCTCTGCCGCTGGCGGTGTGCGGGCTTGCGCGGCCGAACGCTGGCGCGGCGGAGCGCCGGCCGTAGGCGCTGCATCTCCCGGGTCAACACATCGTAGGTCGCCAGCGACTGAGAGAGGTCCCCGTTCTTGCCCTGAAGCTCGAGTTGACGCGCGGCTTCGACCACCGGAGCGGCTGCGAAATTTGCCGCCGCCCCCTGCAACGCGTGCGCGGGCTCGCGCAGCGCCTCGCCGTCGCCTTCGGCGATGGCCCGCCGCATCGCTCGCATCCGGGCGGGGCAGTCTTCAAGAAACAGACGCACCATCTTTTCGAACAGCCGGGCGTTGTCACCGAGCCTCGCACGGACGACCCGCTCGTCGAAAGCGGGCCCGCCTGCCGCGCACGGCGCAACCGGGACCGCCGCCGTCGGGACCGTCCCGGGCTCTGGAGCGGGCGCCACGAGCTGATCGATCACGCGGGTCAGCTCGACGCCGTCGATCGGCTTCGTGACGTACCCGTCCATGCCGGCTTCGAGGTACCGTTCGCGGTCGCCGTGCAGGGCGTGCGCCGTCAGCGCGACGATCGGCAGGTGCGTTCCCGAGGCGCGCTCGGCGTCGCGGATTGCGGCCGTGGCCTCGAGCCCGCCCATCCCCGGCATCTGCAGGTCCATCAGCACGAGATCGAACGCCCCGCGCCCCGACTGCTCGAGCGCGGCGAGCGCCGCGTGGCCATCGGCGGCCACGACGACGTGATGCCCGAGCCGCTGCAGGATCTGCCTCGCCACCTCCTGGTTCACGGGATGGTCCTCGGCGAGAAGAATGCGCAGCCCCGTCGTGCGGGCTGCCGGGGCGGGAGGCGGTTCGGGAGAGAGCAACGGGAATGGGCGCCCTTCGTCTGCGGCCCGCTGATCGGCAAATTCGAGCGCCAGGCGCAGCGTGTCCATGAACTCGCTGACCTTGATGGGCTTGGTGAGATATCGGAAGAATCCTGCCTCCAGGCCTTTCCTGATGTCGCGCGGCATGGCATTCGCGCTGAGGGCCACGATGGGGATGTGCGCGGTGACCGGGTCTTCGCGCAGGATTTTCATTGCCTCGATACCGCTGATGTCAGGCAGATTGACGTCCATCAGGATCATCTCCGGCTGAGAGGCGCGCGCAAGCTCGATGCCGAGAGTCCCGTTCACCGCGGTCAGCAACCGCAGATCGGGGCGGCGCGCGATGAGTTCCTCAACCAGCTTCAGGTTGGCCGGGTTGTCCTCTACACAGAGCAGGGTGCGCAGCCGCGCGCCGTGCGGCACGTGTGGTGGGGCGTATGCGGCAGCTTCGCTTCCTTCAGCGGCAAGTTGCGGTGCAGCAGCCGAGATCAGTTCGATCCAGAACACGCTTCCCGCCCCGACGGTGCTCTCCACGCCGATTGCGCCCCCCATCAGTTCGACCAGGCGCTTGGTCACGACGAGGCCGATGCCCGTGCCTTCCTCGCCCCCGGCCTCTTGTCCGAGGCGGTTGAACGGCTGGAACAGCTGCGCCAGCTTTTCCGGCGGTAATCCCGCGCCGGTGTCCTTGATGTTGATGCGAATGCGGTCCGGGTCGCTCACGGTGTAGTCCACGACGACCGTTCCCTGCACCTTGTTGTATTTGATCGCGTTGGAGAGCAGGTTGATGAGAATCTGCTTCAACCGGGTCCGATCGGAACTGACGAAGCAGGAATTGTCGAACTGTGGGAAGGTCATGCCAATGCCACGCTGATGCGCCTGCGGTTCCATCATGGCCCGGCATTCGAGCATGACTTCGTCCAGCGACACCGATTCTCCAGACAGCGAGACCGTCCCGGCCTCGATCACCGCGAGATCGAGGATTTCGTTGATCAGGTTCAGCAGATGCCATCCCGCATCGAGAATCTGGGCAATGCTTTCCTTCTGGGAAGGCGTCGGCGAAGGGGAGTCGGACTCCATCAGCTGGGCGAAACCGAGGATCGCATTGAGCGGGCTGCGCAGCTCATGGCTCATGCTGGAAAGGAAATCCGATTTGGCGAGGTTCGCCTGTTCCGCCACGGACTTGGCGCTCTCCAGCTCGACGTTCTTTTCCTGCAGCACCTGATCCAGGCGATTGCGCTCGGTGACATCGCGCGCAGCGGCGAACACGCCCTGCAGCGTCCTGTCTCGGTCGTAGAAGGTGGTCGCATTGTAGGACACGACTGTCTGCCTGCCATCCCTGGCGCGCGCGGTCAGTTCGTAGTTGGTGACCTTCTTTTCGCTGAGCACCAGCTTGATAGCTGCCTCGGCTCGCTCCGGATCGGTAAAGTAGTTCTTGAACGGCGCCCCGATCAGCTCGTCACGTGTGCAACCGGTGAGCGCCTCCATCTGTTTGTTGACGTCGGTAATGATCCCGGACGGATCGGTGGTCATCAGTGCGTCGATGTTGGATTCGATGAGCGAGCGCGTGTAGAACTGCTGGTCGCGCAGCCGCTGATCGAGTTTCTTCCGCTCCTCTTCGACCTGCTTGCGCGCGGTGTTGTCGGTGCCGATCAACAGATAGCCGATGATGGCGTCCTGGGCGTCGCGCAGCGCCGTGACGGACACCACCGCCGGGAAGCGGCTCCCCTCCTTGCGGATATACGTCAGCTCGTAGATATCTTCGATCCCGCGCGAGGCCTTGAACACCAATGCCTCAAAACCTGGCGTAATCGGCGTTCCGAGCTCGACGCTCAGCGTTTTGGCGCGCGCGATCACTTCCTGCGGATCGGAAATCTCGGCTGGCGTGATCTGGTTCATCACTTCGGCGGCCATGTAGCCCAGCATCCGCTCAGCGCCGACGTTGAAGATCTGAATGACGCCCTTCGCGTCGGTGGCGATAATCGAGAAATTGGCGCTGTTGAAAATCGCGCTCTGCAGGGCCCCCGCCTTGAGCAGCGCCTCTTCCGCCTGCTTGCGCGCGGTGTTGTCGGTGCCGATCAACAGATAGCCGATGATGGTGTCCTGCGCGTCGCGCAGCGCCGTGACGGACACCACCGCCGGGAACCGGCTCCCATCCTTGCGGAAGTAGGTCAGCTCGTAGATATCTTCGATCCCGCGCGAGGCTTTGAACACCAATGCCTCAAAGCCTGGCGTAATCGGGGTTCCGAGCTCGACGCTCAGCGCCTCGGCGCGCGCGATCACTTCATGCGGATCGGAAATGTCTGCCGGCGTGATCTTGTTGATCACTTCGGCGGCCGTGTAGCCCAGCATCCGCTCAGCACCGACGTTGAAGATCTGAATGACGCCGTTCGCGTCGGTGGCGATGCTCGAGAAATTCACGCTGTTGAAAATCGCGGTCTGCAAAGCCCTCGCTGCACGCAACGCCTCTTTGCTCCGGACCTCATCGCCGACATCCAGGGTGCCGGCGACGTTGTCGTCGGGAAACGCGGGATCGTAGATTTTCGCGGCCATGTCTTGCTGCTCCGTCCCCAGGTGCCGCCGCAGCGTCGCGTTCAGCCTGGCGTCAGGCGTGAGATCGTGCGATCGAGCGCCGCATGGAAACGCGGCACCGTTGAAGGGTCTGCACAGGTAGTCGTCGGCCCCGTGCCGCAATGCCTTGATGGCCACCGGCCCCATGAAAGTGTCACGGGTTGTCGTTCACCGACGACGTCCGGACGATAGGAAGCTAGCGGCCGCCCGACGTCAACAGTACGCCCCTTCTATGACACCTCGCGGCCTGGTGGCTCACCGTACAGCGCACAGATGGCGTTCCCGCGCGCGGATTATCGCCGGGGCCGGGTCCCGGGTCAACGCGCGAGCGCTCAAGTGTAGGGAGTACATGATCTGACCCGGGGCGCGACCGCGTTCTACTCGCGGCCACCTACGTACCGGTCTTGCACTTCGCCTCGTCAGTTCCGTCGACGCGCCACAGGCCTCCTCAGGCTTGTCGCTGCGATCACCCGATGACCAAAACAATAGCCACTATCGAGAAGAAATGCCTGCGCTGGAAACGAAGACGGCACTGAACGGGAACGTGGTCATTCGGAGTTATTGCTTGCGGTTGCGCGCCTCCTTTGATTCGACGACCAGACAGAGAAGATCTGTGCGCTTGGCGGGGGGGCTGATAGATGTTAGGCGGCATGTCGGTAGTGCACCCACGCCCATCCAAACAGTGTGGCCGCCAGGAAGGGATACGCAAAGAACGGCAACGGCTGGGACAGTGGTGTCAACGCATGGCCCAAGAAGATCTGCACGGCCACAACCGTGAACAAGAGCGATCCAAGAAATCCGACGCCCCTTACCACAGGAGGCATGACGTCGGATGCGCTGACGAGGGCCAGTGATGCGGCCCACAGACCAACGCCAGCCGCGAACGATGGAGCACTGGTTACGAGGTCCATGGCAGCGCCAGAGAGAATCAGCCCCTCGCCCACCATAAAGACAAGAAATCCTGCCGCCACTAGATCGTTTCCTCGGCGCAAGTGATGAATGGCTAGCAGCGCTGCTGAAACAATAAGGGCTGTGCCGTCCAAACCCCAAGCGAGCCCGCGCAATGAGGCGGACGGGGCAAACGTTCCAGCCATACCAAGGATCGCGCCGATAACGAGCCCAATCGATGCGATCAGTCGTATTCGCGAATCACTCACGTGTGATCCTCCAAACTAATTGAGTCACGTCGGTTGGCCGCCTAACGACTATTAACTGACCGGCTATCGTGGGTCGAGCTGCGTGGCCAGCAGCATAATGCCGATCAGGCCGCCGTGAGCCGAATTCGAACCCCGTCGCTGACTACGTTTAGGACCTGCGCGGCCTTCGCGTCTGCCCAAGCAGGCGGTCGGCATTTCCGTGCGGCAGGGTCAGTGCCATGAAAGCAGTCGTCGCCTTCGCAGTCCGCCTCACTCTGAACTCCCTCGCTCTCCCCGTCAGCCTCATCGTTGCGTTCGCCGTCACCGGCATGGCGCGCATGGAAACGCAGAGCGAGACTGCGAGCGCGGCGCAGGCCGCCGCGACGCTCCCGCCGCTCCTGCTGTACACGACGCTTGTGGCGGCGCGGACCGGCGTAGCTCGCAGTCACTTCTGGGAACCCTGTGGTGCGATCTGCTGCTGGGCGGACTCGTGGGGTGAGTGCTCCACACCCGCGTCCTGCGAAAGCAGCGTGAATTCAGAGTTAGGGGGACCGAGCCCTGAGAGACGATGAGCCTCGCACGCGGATTTACGCTGGGCGGTTGATGACGGCCCAACCGGGCGCTCTGTTGTTCGGAGCGCGCGCCAAATTGTGCTCGTAAAAAAAGCGGGAGCCGCCGTCCACCGACGCTGTGTCCGGTCGGCTCCGTATTGAGACTCAGATCTTCGAGATCTTTCGAACGATGCCACCCGGACCCACCAGATACAGCGCTCCATCCGGCCCGGTCTGAATGTCGGTGACGATGCCGAACTCGCTGCCGAATCGGATTTCCTCTCCTTCGGTCGCGAAGTCGTCAAGGAAAAGGTTGTCAGCCACCTTGTCCTTCAGGCGATCGTCGTCGAACTCAAAATGGTTGCGGCCTCCGTTTAGACGGAAGCGATAGAGATGACCGAGGTTCGCGGGGCGACTCACCGCCGAGCCGACGATGAGGTCGCCGTCGTACTGCTCGCCGAGTCCGGCGCCGTTGATGAAGCCGAGCGCAGCCGGCGGCACCACTTGCTTCCAACTGAACTCGGGGTCGCGAAAGTGGGATCCCGGAACATCGAACAGTCGCTGCCTAGCCTCTTCGTGAGAGTCGGCGAGGCTGGTCGCCGGGAACCGCATCTGCTGCAGGCCCGTCGGTCCGTTCGCGCCGAAGCCCACGCTGATCTCGATCGCCTTGAATTCCTGCACGCGGTCCAGCGGACCCATCACATTCACCCAGCCACCGTTGAATCCACGCTCCACATGGTTGATCTCATCGAACGCGCGCCCGCTATTCTCCGTGGTCCACAGGTCGCCCTTCTTCGGGTCGAACGTCATGCCGAAGCTGTTGCGGACGCCGTAGGCGAAGATGCGCTGCAGATTGCGGCCGACTTCCGCGCCGAGCGCGCCGCCGAGGTTCTTGCCCATCTGTTCGCCCGATTGGTGGAACGGATTGTCGTCAGGCGTACTGCCGTCGTCGTTCAGGCGCAGGATGACGCCCGTCAGGTGCGCATCGTCAGGCGCAGGTCCGCCGAAGGCGTCGTCGGGCACCGGTCCCGCGAGGTTGTTCTGTGTCCAGCCCCGACGGCCGTTATCGCCGATGATGATGTACAGCTTTCCGTCGGGTCCGAAGCGCAGCACGCCGCCGTTGTGATTGCCGCGCAGCACGGGCAACGTGGGATCGGCCACGTTGTTGAGGTCGTTCTGGAAGGCGCGCAGCTTGATGATGTTCCTGTCGAATGTCAGCGTGCTGCCGTTCCACGTGAATCGGTCCACCCGATTGCCGAGCAACGGGACATTGGCCGCGACGTTCGTGTCGGCGCCGGTCGTGCTCTCGGTGTTGTACAAATACACGTACGGCACCTGCGGGAAGCCGGGATGCAGCGCCATGCCGAGCAGCCCCCGTTCACTGTTGGAGTTCACAGCCAGGTCGAGCACCACACCGGTGACGACGCCGTTGGTCACCCGCTTGACTTGTCCACTCGCCTTCTCGGTGACCAGGAAGTCGTCGGGCCCGATGAAGGCCATGGCGATCGACTGATTAAGTCCGCTCACCACGGTCGACACTGCCAACGTCGGATCCTCGAGGGTCTGGGCGCGAACCGCGACGGGTTGGGTGACGATGGCCGCGCCGACGAGAATGGCTAGAAACGCGGCTGGCGCCGCAGCTGACACACGTGCGAGATACATCAATCGCCTCAGCAGTTGCTTCATCTAATCTTCTCCTCCAAGACTCGAGTGACTTCGAGCGGAATTTCGTCGGTGCAAAACAAAGACCTCGAGCGTCGACTCGCATTGCCGAACGAATCGCCGTTCTGTTGCGGCGTACGGCTGGAAACGAGCTCGAGCAAATCCTTACGTTCGACGTTAGAGCGTTTCGAGTTGTGAAGCTGATCTGGAAATGGCGACTCGTCCGGATGCGCATCGGCGGAAGACGCGCGATCTCGAGCCAAAGCGCGTAACGTTAGGCAGAGGTCACCCTCCACAGCTCAGAAAGCTGCGGACGTGATGCGGCAACAAGACAGGTGCTGCTTACTTGATCGGCGTCCGCTCGACCGGTTCCATTCGGAGGATGGGCGTCGGCTTGCCATCGCGATTGTCGGTGACGAGGTAGATGTCACCGTCCGGTCCCTGGCGGATATCCCGAATGCGTCCCATCTGCGGCACCAGCGTTTCTTCGCTGATCACGCGCTGACCGTCGAGCGTCAACCGCGCCAGGCGCTGCCGCGCCATGCCGCCCACGAAGAGATTGCCCCGCCACTGGGGGAAACGGTTGCCCGTATAGATCATCAGTCCAGAGATGCCGATGGACGGAACCCAGACCTGCGCCGGCTGCTCCATTCCCTCACGGTGGGTGCCGGTGTGAATGGCGAGCCCGGTCTGGTAGTTCACGCCGAAACCGATGACCGGCCATCCGAAGTTCCGGCTCGGCTGAATGCGATTGAGCTCGTCGCCTCCCTGAGGACCGTGCTCGTTGGTCCAGATGTCGCCCGTCTCCGGATGTATCGCAAGCCCCTGCACGTTGCGATGTCCGTAGCTCCAGATTTCCGGGCGCGCCCCGGCACGGCTCACGAACGGATTGTCCGGCGGCACACGCCCATCGTCCTGCAGGCGGACGATCTTTCCGTGGTGATTTGACAGGTCCTGTGCGGGATGCGTCTCGAGGTTGCCTTCAGGCGCGACCTGCCGGTCGCCGAGCGTCAAGAACAGGTACCCATTCCGGTCGAACGCGATCTTGCCGCCGAAATGGTTGCGGCCTTGCGTCACGGCCTCGAAAAGCTGCTCGACGTTCGTCAACCGAGTGCCCTCGTAGCGGCCTCGTACGAGTGTCGTCGTGGCCTGAGCATCTGTCGCACCAGGTTTCGAGAAACTGAGGTAGATCAGCCGGTTCGAGGTGAAGTTCGGGTGGGGCATCACTTCCAGAAGGCCGCCCTGCGACGAGTGGAACACCTTCGGCACGCCCTCCACCGCTTGGGGAAGCAGCTTGCCTTGACGCATAACGCGAAGCCGGCCTGGCCGCTCCGTAATCAACACGTCGCCATCCGGCAGAAACGCGATGGACCAGGGCTGAACGAGCCCGTCCACCACCGTGACGACGCGGTAGTCGTGGAGGGCCGACCTGAACAGCGTGTCGCCGGTGACTCTCGCGCCAGCCACGGCGAGGACGACAGCCACCAGGCTCACAAGCGTTCGGAACATCGTTCAGCCTCCTCAATAGAAACGGTCTTCGCAAGAAGACGGGGCCATTATTGGTGTCGGGGCTCGTTCCGGTCAATTCAGACGCGCAGCCCGTAGCACGTCGCACCCTAGCACCTGTGCACGTAGCACGTAGCACGTAGCACGTAGCACGTAGCACGTAGCACTCGATTGGTCGTTCACGCGACAATCATGCGCTTCTATAAGATGTTACCTGCCGCTCATGGGTATTGGAGGCTGCGGCCGGCACGATCGTGGCGCCGCGGCTGAGCCACGTTACGCGGCCAAACCAAGGCTGTGGCCATGAACTGTATCGTCACCCTTTTCATGCAAGGACTCGTTGCGGCGTCGATCGCTGCCGCTCAAGACATGCCGTCTGAACTGGCCGCGCTGACGGCGAAGGCGCGGCTCAGCCGGCCGGTTACGTGGTGTCGAGCAGAGTTCCGATCTGGCCACGCGGGGGCATTTGCCGTGGCGGTGGCTTCTGCGGACGGTGGCGGGCGCTATGTCGCGCTGGACTCGGATGGGAGCATCACGGAATTGGGTGCCTTCAAACGCAGCGCCGATCTTTCGTGCTACAGCCGCGCCCAGGCCGAGAAGCTCGACGCCAGCATCAGACAATCAGGCACCATCCACGGGCAAATCAGGCCGCGCTGGAATACGACGGTCGTTTGTGGATTCATCGACGACACCGCCGCCACCTGCTGGCAGTATTCTCCAGCCGATCGAGCGTTCGTAACAATCGGTCAGTGGATCACATAGAGGCTGTCCACGGGAGCGCCGCTGCTGAACGGGTTGACGTTAGGCGCTCGTGATTGCGAGGGGACAAAAATGAAAAGATCGATCAATCGGCTGCTGTTCGCCGCAACCCTCGGATCATCAGCCCTCTGCATCACGATCGTGCCGATTGGTGCGCAGGCACTGTCCCAGGCGGCGGACGTCCACGAAATCGTGGCCACGACCTACTACAACACGTTCACACGTGCACATCCCGTGTTGAAGCGCGTCCGTCCTGGCGACACGGTGAGAACCAAAACGATTGATGCCAGCGGACGGGACGACAAAGGAGTGGTGCGTGGGCAGCCCAGCAATCCGTTGACGGGACCCTTCTATGTGGAGGGCGCAGAGTTGGGAGACACGCTCGCCGTCCGCTTTACGAAGGTGAGGTTGAATCGTAACTGGGGGTATACAGCGTATCGGCTCGCCCTGTTTTCGCTGACGCCAGAGTCGATCGAGGGTCTTTACCCCGGTCGCTATAAAGAGGGTCTCGTCATTCCAGGGCGCGCGAATGTCGTGCCCTGGGATATCGACGTGGAGCGTCAGACGGTCCGGCTCAGGGAACCCGTGAGCGCAATCACTCGGTTGGAATTCCCTGCCAAGCCCATGGTGGGATGTGTCGGTGTCGCGCCCCCTGGGGATTTTGCGCCGACCTCCGGACCATCCGGCTCCTATGGAGGCAACCTCGATTACAACGAGATTGTTGAGGGTACCCTCGTATTGCTGCCGGTCTACCATCCCGGCGCGCTGCTGTTCGTTGGCGACGGGCATGCGCTGCAGGGCGATGGTGAGCCGACGGGTAATGGCATCGAAACGTCTCTAGACGTCGAATTTACGGTCGACGTGCGAAAGAAGGTGACTTTGGCCGGGCCACGGGCAGAAACCAGCGAGCACATCATCAGTATCGGCAGCCAACCTGAGTTCGTAAGCTCCCTCAATCGCGCGCTGCAGATGGCTACCAGCGACATGATCAACTGGCTGACTACCGAGTACAAGCTGGAGCCGTGGGCAGCGCATCTGCTCATCGGCTATCAGGGCCGGTACGACGTCATCACTGTTGCCGGATCGATGGCGCTGAAAATTCCTAAGAAGCACCTGCCGCAACCACGCTAGCGTGCTCCTGACCGAACGGATCAGAGGAGGCAAACCTTCTTATGGTCTTCACCAAAAGCCTTCGCGAAAAAATTCGGCGCGGGAGAGTCAAATGCAGCATTCGTATCTGGACGCGCCCCCACGTAAGGGTCGGTGGCCGCTACCAGATGGACGACGGGCACATCGTCGTCGATTCGATTGATCCAATTAGCATCGCCGATATCACGTTCGATCTGGCTCGTGAATCGGGATTCGAGAGCGTGGATGACTTGCTCGGAATCGCAAAACACGGCCGTGGCGACAACGTGTACTGATTCGGTTTCATTACTTACCTGCGGGCGCGTGGGATACGCCAAGGTCCAGCCATTCGTGATCGGTGGCGTTGGATTCGGTGAATCTGCCGGTCCGATGATCGGCGGCGGAGTGGAACTGCGTCCCCTGAACCGCCGCCTCGGCGTCAGGGTGAGTATCGAGGATTACCTCTCGCGCATCGACGGATTGCCTTGCCAATCCTTCGGATTGCAATCGTATTGCGAGGCGAACCCGCGCGCAGCGCGCGGCTACCTCGAGCACCAGCTGGCAGTCCGCGTCGGCGTCTTGTTCTGAAGTCTTCCTGAAACAACTGATTGTGTGACGCCGCCGGCCAGTGCTTGCAGCCGACGGCGGACGGGCGGATCATGGTGCCGCCCCGGCTGAAGCGCGGACGTGAGACCGCGTATGGCTATACGTATCGGCCGGACAGGAGGGACAGCGTGCATAGATTACTTGCTGCCATCGGCGTCTACTTCATCATCGGGCTCGCTGGGGCAACCGATGCACGCGCCCAGAGTCGCGTGGAGAAGAACGTCATCTACGGGATGTACTCCGGCCTGGCGCTCCTCATGGACATTCATTACCCGGCGCAGGCCAACGGGTACGGGATTGTTTTCGTTTCCGGAAGTGGTTGGCAGGCGCCGCTGAACTACGGAGCGGTTGGTCTGAAAGAGTCGCAGATTCCCACTCTGGGGGCCGCCGCTGCTGCGCGCTGGTTACACCGTGTTTGCCATCAATCACCGCGCCGCGCCGCGATTTCACTATCCGACCGCCGTGGAGGATGTTCAGCGCGCGGTGCGCTTCGTGCGTCACCATGCGCGGCAGTTTGGAATTGATCCGAACAGGCTTGGCGGTATCGGGGGCTCGTCTGGCGCACATCTCATCGGTCTGGTGGCCATGTTGGGGGCAGCGGGTAGCGCAGACGATTCCGACCCGGTGAATCGCGAACCCGCCACCTTGCAGACCGTGGTTCTGCGTGCCGCCCCTACGTGACCTGACCAAGGTGAGTGCGGGAGCCGTCATCTCCTTCATGGACCGGCTGAATCGCTCTCCGGACGACGAGAAGCTGTATCGTGCCGCATCACCGCTGACTCACGTGTCATCGACTGCTCCTCCGGTCCTCCTGTTGCACGGTGATTCGGACGACACGGTTCCTTTCGACCAGTCTGTCGCCATGGAGGACGCACTTCGTCGCGTGAACGTGCCAGTCAAGCTGGTGCGCGTGGCCGGCGGCGAACATGGACCCGATTTCGGAACCGCGGGAAAGCCACATCCAGAACTGCCGACAGTCTTCGAGCAAACCATTGCATGGCTGGACGGCCATTTGAAGAGCCGATCAACCAGCACGACCAAGTGAAGTCGCTCACCATGCAGATCAACCCGTATCTGAGCTTCAAGGGACAGTGCGAGGCAGCGTTCACGTTCTATGAGCAGTGTCTCGCGGTCAACTCGGGCCGATCTTCCGTTACGCGGGGTCGCCAATGGCGGAGGAGGCTCCAGCCGACTGGCAGGACAAGATCATGCACGGCAGCGTGACAGTCGGCGGACAGATGCTGATGGGTGCCGACGTGGCCCCGGATCGCTATGAAGAACCAAAGGGCTTCTCGCTCTCATTTCAGATCGAGAACACGGGTGACGCCGAACGTATCTTTCGCGATCTGGCCAAGGGCGGGCGGATCGTCATTCCGCTCGAGAAAACGTTCTGGGCGGCGCGTTTTGGCATGGCCGTCTTGTTCTAGGCTGCGCAAGGGAGTTCGAAGGACTGCCTGGCGGCGACTTTTGTAGACGCGCCGAACGACAAGACCCGCGATTCAGCCTAGAACCCCTTTGTTTCCTGCCCTCTCCCGGGTGCCCTTCTTGCACAACAGCGGGTTGCCCTGGCAGTCCGACTCTCGGCTGTGCCACCCCTGCTGATGCTCGCGGCTCTTGTCGCCGCCGCTCACCCGTGCGCCGCGCAGGATCCGATTGCGCTTGCACGCGCAGGCACGGCCGCCATCGAGCATCGGCGCTTCGCCGACGCGCTCGAGGCATTCACCAGGGCAGCGGCGATACGGCCCGACGACGCGAGTCTCTGCTTCGGGGCCGGCGTCGCGGCGTTCATGCTCGGGCAGGATGACGTGGCGCAGACGCGCTTCGAATGCGCGCTCGCGCGCAATCCGAACCATCTGCAGGCGGCGGTCTGGCTCGGCGACCTGCACTACCGGGCGGGTCGTCTGTCCGACGCAATCTCGATCTACCAGTCCGCACGAACGCGCTCACCGCGGGGCGCCGAACTTCAGCAGCAGCTCGATGACTGGCGCAAGGAACAGCAGCTGCAGAGCCGCTTTCATGAGGTAAGCACGGAGCACTTCACGGCGCTGTTCGAGGCGGCCGCCGACGAACCAGTCGCTCGTGAGGTCCTCGGGCGGCTCGAAGTGGCCTACTGCCGGATCGGCAACACGCTCGGCGTCTACCCATCTCAGCCTGTTAGCGTTGTGCTCTACACCCGACAACAATACGGCGAGATCACAAGGCTGGCTGACTGGTCAGCGGCAGGGTACGACGGTCGTATTCGGGTGCCGCTTGGTCGCACCCTGGAACAGCGGGAAGAGCTCGATCGCGTGCTGTCACACGAATACGTTCACGCCGTGGTCGCGATGTTGGGTGGCCGCACCGTGCCGGCATGGGTGAACGAGGGTCTTGCCACGGTGCTTGAGTCGCCGGAATCGGCAGACGCGGAACACACGCTGACGCGCACCGCTGGGCCGAAATTGTCAAAGCTGCACGGCAGCTTCGCGGGATTGCCCGCGCGCGACGCCGAACTCGCATACGCGTCGGCGGCGCGGGCCGTGCGGCGCTTGATCGACCAACGCGGCCTCGCCGCGGTCGTCGCGATCCTTGAGGATTTGGGTAGAGGGGTGTCGTTTGCCCGCGCATTCCATCAGCGAGCCGGCATGCGCTACGAGGATTTCGCGGCGCTCGTGGCGCGCGACTAAAGCCTCACCGACCTCGCCGCATTTTCTCCGCGACTCATACCTCAGCTGGTGAAGGATTCTCGCCGAAGCGGCTGAGCCCTGTCGTCGTACACAAAGCTGGGGTGACGCCACCGAACGGATTCTGCAAATAGCCCGGTGGTGAGTGCGCCGGCGAAAGCGGCTGCTTGTCCGCCGCACGGGCGGCATGCTACGGTTTCGTTCGCATGGCGCAGGTAGCGCCCCTCCCGCGGCTCTCTCTCGAGACCTCACACGCCGTGGAGCGTCCACGTCACTCGGCGCTGGTGCGTGTCACGCACTGGCTCACGGCCGTCAGCTTCGTCGTCTTGCTCGCCAGCGGGATTGCGATCCTGCTGGCCCACCCGCGGCTCTATTGGGGTGAGACCGGAGCGGTCGGGAGCCCTTCTCTAATCGATTTGCCGCTGCCCTTCGTGCTCGACGTGCCGATTCGTGGCCCGGGCCGGTATCTGCACTTTCTGTTCGCATGGGTCAGCCTGTTCACCGGGCTCGTCTACGTTTCGATCGGCATCGCCACCCGTCACCTCCGCACGAACCTGTTGCCGGCGCGCGGTGACCTCACGGTGCGCGCGATTCGCCGGGTGATTGAAAATCACCTAAGGTTAAAACGTCCCACCGCGGAAGATCTCACGACCTACAACGTCCTGCAGCGGCTCAGCTACACGACCGTCGTGTTCATTCTGGCTCCACTCATCCTGTGGACGGGGCTGGCGATGTCACCCGCGGTCACATCCGTCTTCCCGGTGCTGGTCACGGTATTCGGCGGGCAGCAAAGCGCGCGAACGATTCACTTCTTCGTCGCCTGCGCCCTTGTGCTCTTTTTCATGGTGCACGTGGCCATGGTCTGCCAGTCGGGTTTCCGAGCGCGCATGAGAGCCATGATCACGGGGCACGGTGGGGTCAGGAAGGAGCCGTCATGACGCGTCATCTCTCACGGCGCACGCTGATCAAGGCAGGCCTCGGCGTCGCGGCGGGCGGTGCTGTGGGCGGCACCGTACGCCTTGCCGATCGCTGCGGATTGATCCCGGCGAATCACCGCGGCATTTATGGCCTGAGCGAAACGCTCACGTATGCCGGACAGCGACTGCTGACGAAGCTTCCGTCGATGGCCCGCGAATTCGATCGCAGTCAGATCTCGACAGTGAGCCCCGTGAATGGAAAAGCGCCGACGACGGAACCCTATCAACGGCTGCTCGCAGGCCGGTTCGCCGACTGGCGGCTCACCATCGACGGCATGGTCGAGCGCCCGGGGTCATTCTCGCTGGACGAGTTGAAAAGCTTCCCTTCCCGCAGCCAAATCACCCATCAGGCGTGCGAAGAAGGCTGGTCGTTTATTGCAGAATGGACCGGCGTGCCGTTGTCTTTCGTGCTGGAACGTGTCGGAATCCATGACAACGCCAAGTACATCTTCTTCTTCACCTTCGATGGCTGGTGGGACAGCATCGACATGGACGATGCCCTTCATCCTCAGACTGTGCTCGCCTACGCCATGAACGGTCCTGAGATGCCGCTCGACCACGGCGCGCCACTCCGCCTGAAGCTGTCACGTCAACTCGGATACAAGAGCCTCAAATATCTGACGAAAATCACGGTGACGGACAGCGCAAAGCGCATCCGTGACGGGCTGGGATCCAGCGCGGTCGGGGCAGGCTATTCGTGGTACGCCGGGATCTGAAACCCGCAACGATCCGATCTTCGTAAACTCACCTTGCGCACCGCAGGCCGCGCAGAATCGCAGTTGCACGAAAGCGACAGAACGCGTCTGCTCTACGGCGCGCCTCGAAACGTGCCTGAGGGGAGACAATTGCCATGTCCTTGCTGTTCGTCGTGCTCGTCGTCGCGCAGACCTCGCTCACGCCAATAGAAGCCAAAGCGCACGTCGGAGAAATGGCTACGGTGTGCGGCAAAGTCGTGAGTGCACGATTCGCCGAGTCGAGCAATAGACAGCCCACTTTTCTGAACCTGGACCAGCCATTCCCAAAACAGATATTCACGGTGGTGATCTTCGGATCGGATCGCAGCAAGTTCGGCGAGCCGGAGAAGGAATTCCTCAATCAGACGATCTGCGCCACCGGAACAATCGAGGACTATCGGGGTCTACCCCAGATCGTAGCGAAAGAACCGAAGCAGATCGTGAAGGAACTGAGCCGAGAGTAAAGCAGTCTCTACGACGTTTCCGCAATGGCCGCAGCCATGGCCGCCGCAATGCGAGACCAGGCGGCCGTCTCCGTCTCAATCTGCCGGCGTCCGGCCTTGGTGAGCTCGTAGTACTTGGCGCGCCGGCGGTTCTCGGACTCACCCCACTCCGAGCGCAGCCAACCCTGCTCTTCGAGCCGGTGCAGCGCCGGAAACAGGGAGCCGGGCTTCACGTCGAACGTGCCGCGAGTGATCTGCTGAACACGGCGCGCGATGCCGAGTCCGTGATCCGGACCCAGGGATACCGCACGCAGGATCAACAGATCGAGCGTTCCTTGAAGCAGTCCTGCCTTTGAGCTGGCCAATGCGCACTCCTATCGACGCTTGATACAAGCTTGCCCGCTGACCTATCGAATGTCAATAGGAAGAAAATGGAAACTGGGGAACTGGGGAACTGGGGAAGCGCCTGCGGCCCGAGCGAGGCGCGAAGTCGCCGAACGAGAGCGCTTGGGGGTGGGGCCCCAAGCGCACTGGTAAAGCGAGCTGCGAAGCTGCAAGCTGGAGCGGTAGCTGGAAGCTGGAAGCTGGAAGCTGGAAGCTGGAAGCTGGAAGCTGGAAGCTGGAAGCTGGTTAAGGCAGGAGCTTGCCGGGATTCATCATGTTTCGCGGATCGAGCGCCTGTTTGATTGCGCGCATGACGTCCAGCGACGCGCCGTGCTCCGCGACCAGGTATTCGAGCTTGCCCACGCCGACGCCGTGCTCGCCCGTGCAGGTTCCGCCGAGCGCCAGCGCGCGGCGCACCATTCGTTGATTGAGCCGATGCACCTCGGCCAGCTCCTGCTCGTTCTCGGGGTCGAGGATGTAGATCAGGTGAAAATTGCCGTCCCCGGCATGGCCGACGAGCGCAATCGGGATCGAGGACCCCTTGTTGTCGGCTTTGGTTTCGCTGATGCACTCGGCGAGCGCCGAGATCGGCACGCACACGTCGGTCGTCCAACCCTTCGAACCTGGGCGCAGGGCCAGCGACGCATAGTACGCGTCATGGCGTGCACGCCACAGCCTGGCGCGTTCCTCTTCGCGGACGGCCCAGCGGAACTCTCCCCCGCCTCGCTCGGCCGCGATCTCCTTTACCATTTCCGCCTGTTCGACCACTGCCCGCTCGGACACGCCGTGAAACTCGAAGAACAGCGTCGGTGCAATCGCGTAGTCCAGCTTCGAGTAGCGATTCACCGCGTCGATCTGCACCTCATCGAGGAGCTCGATGCGAGCGACCGGGATCCCGAGCTGGATCGTCGTGACGACCGTCGCAACCGCACCTTCGAGAGACGCAAACGGGCAGACGGCCGCCGAGACCGCCTCGGGCAGCCCGTGCAGGCGCAGCGTGATCTGCGTCATGACGCCCAGGGTGCCCTCGGAGCCGACGAAGAGACGAGTGAGGTCGTAGCCGGAGGCGGACTTGCGCGCGCGCGTTCCGGTTTGAATGACGCCACCGTCGGCGAGGACGACGGTGAGCCCGAGCACGGCCTCGCGCATCGTTCCATATCGCACGGCGGCGGTGCCGGACGCGCGTGTCGCCGCCATGCCGCCGATCGTGCAGTCGGCACCGGGGTCGACGAAGAACGCCAGCCCGTGCTTTCTGAGGTGGGCGTTGAGCTGACGATGGGTGACGCCGGCTTCGACGGTCACATCGAGGTCTTCCGCGCTGAGTCGCACGATCCGGTTCATGCGGGTCATGTCGACCGACACCCCTCCGTGGAGCGCCCCGACGTGACCCTCGAGCGAGGTGCCGGCGCCAAACGGGACGAGCGGCGCGCCGTGCCTGGCGCAGATCCTCACGATGCCCGCCACGTCGTCGGTCGACTGCGGGAAGACCACGACGTCGGGAGCGTGCGATCTGTGGTACGACTCGCCGTGGCTGTGATGATCCCGCACGGCGGCCGCCACGGACACGCGATCGGACAGCAGCGCGCGGAGATCGGCGACGAGCGGGTCGAGCGAAGCGACACGGCTCACGGAATTGGCTCCCGGAGCCGAGAGGGGTTCACGCCATAATCGCTCGAGAGCATGCTCAAGACTTTGTCGAGAACGGAGAGGTTCGCAGTCTACTCGGACTCAGCGCTGTACGGGAGCAGCTGATGTACAAGAATACACGTCGCGATGCCGTGATTTAACCCCGCTCACGCTGTGAGAAATTTGATGCCAGCGAGAATAAGCACCACCACGCTATTGGGAGTTTTCGTTCTGCCGGCAGTCGTGTTCGGACTCCTGTACTTTCCGATCGTGACTCAGCTCACGCGGGGCTTGGTGTCGCCATACGCGAAGGCTGACGTCAGGAGGCGACTGTTCGCCGCAACTCTAGACGGCCTTCTGGTCGTCACGACCTGCTTGCTCTACTGGAACTCGGGCGTCGTCTTGTACCTTGCGGCTGGCGCTGCCTACCTGCTGCTGCGGGACGCGATAAGGGGGCAAAGCATCGGAAAGTTGTTCTTTGGCTTGGTTGTCATCAGCCTCGAGACCGGGCGGGTGTCTTCGCTCGCCGGATCTGTTAGGCGAAACCTTCTCCTCCTTCTTCCCGGCGCTAATATCGTCGCGATTTTCCTCGAGGCGGGAACCGTCATACGAGATGCCCAGGGACAGCGATTGGGAGACCGGCTGGCGCAGACACAAGTTGTCGAAGGCTTGGGAGCGAAGGATCTCGTCAAGTTATTTCAGGACTGGCTCATGGGGCTGGGGGCGGAGTCGGGCCGCGCCGGCGGAAGGCGAAGCCGCGCGCCGGTGCGAATCCAGCCATCATGACGGACCGTTCCCAGCCACGGTCACTCACCCACTACCGCATCATCTCCAAGCTGGGCGCTGGCGGCATGGGCGAGGTCTATCTGGCCAATGACACGCGCCTGAATCGCAACGTCGCGATCAAGTTGCTGCCGGCCGAATTGACACGCAATGCGGATAGTGTCCGGCGGTTCATGCAAGAAGCGAAGGCCGCCTCGGCACTCAACCATCCCAACATCATCACCGTGCACGACATCGGGGAAAGCGACGACGGACACTTCATCGTCATGGAGCTGGTGTCCGGCGAGACGCTGCGTTCGGTGCTGGGAGCGCATCATCCAGTTTCGACGTTATTGCCCTTGTTCGCCCAGATGGCCAAAGCGCTGAACGCGGCCCACGCGGCGGGGATTACGCATCGCGATCTCAAACCGGAAAACATCATGGTGCGCGACGACGGCTACGTGAAAGTGCTGGACTTCGGCCTGGCGCGACTGGCGCCTGCCCATGGGGACGACGAGGCGACCGATACGCGACACACGCTGCCCGGTCAGGTGATGGGGACGGTGAAGTACATGTCGCCCGAACAAGCCCGGGGAGAAACCGCTGGCCCTTCCTCCGACATCTTCTCGCTAGGCCTGGTTTTCTACGAGCTCGTCGCCGGACGCTATCCCTTCACCGCCGAGACGACGGTAGGCTACCTGCACGCGATTACTCTCCAGACGCCTTTGCCGCTCGCCGGCGCGGCAGCTCCACTCGACGCGCTGATCGCGCGGATGCTCGCCAAGGACGCCGCGACCCGTCCGCCCGCGGACGAAGTGCACGCAGCACTCGCGGCGATGGAGCGGGGTGACCTTGCTCCCCCACGCGTGGCGCAGCCCGCCTTCCCATCCGTCGCCGTGCTGCCGTTCGCCAACATGAGCGGGGAGAAGGACCAGAGGTACTTTGCGGACGGCCTGGCCGAGGAGATCATCAATCTCCTTGCACAGGTCTCCGGACTGAAAGTGATCGCGCGTACGTCGGCATTTGCGTTCCGGGGCAAGGAACAAGACATACGAGGGATTGCCGAGATCCTGGGCGTGCGGACGATTTTGGAAGGTAGCGTGCGACGCGCGGGCACTCGGGTCCGCGTGTCGGCTCAGTTGATCAACGCGGCGGACGGATCTCACCTCTGGTCGCAACGCTTCGACCGCGAGTTGACCGATGTGTTCGCGGTGCAGGATGAGATCGCATCGGCAATTACCGCCGCTCTGCAGATCACTTTTACGGCGCAGTTCGGTGAGAGGCGATACCAGCCCACGTTTGCCGCATACGAAGCGCTGTTGAGAGCCCGCCATCACTTCAAACAACTGACACCCGAGTCGATGGCGCGTGGCCAGGAATACATCGAGCGGGCAATCGCTCTCGATCCGAAATTTTCTGCGCCCTACGCTGAACTCAGTTTGCAATACGGCATGATGGCTGCGGCCGGCATGCGGCCAGCTCGTGAAGTCCAGCCGCTCGGGAGGGCAGCGGCCGAGCAGGCACTGGCCCTCGATCCAGCGCTTCCCGAAGCGCTCGCCAACCTGGGCAGAATAGCTGCGTTTTACGAGTATGACTGGAAGGAAGCCGGACGGCTCTTCAATCTGGCGATGGTGCGCGATGCCGCACCGCCCGCCATGCGTCAACTCTACGCCCTCTATCTGCTGCATACCGGGCGAACGAGCCGAGGCAATGAAGAGATGGAGCGCGCCCTGCAAGAGGATCCGCTGAATTCCTATTTCCGCGTCATCTTGTCGGTGGGCTTACAGATCGCCGGCCTGGATGCGCAAGCCCTCGCCGAATGCCACCGTGCCCTTGAAGTCGACGATAGCTACTTCTTGGCCTATTGGAGCCTTGCCTTGATTCATCTCGAGCGCGGCGCGTTTGAAGAATCGGCTCGCGCGGCTGAGAAGGCTCATTCGCTAGCGCCTTGGAGCTTACTGGTGGCGGGCAATTTGGCTGGAGTGTTGACGCGCAGCGGGAACACCAGCCGCGCGGCGGCGGTCCTCCGCAAGCTGGGGGACGGCACGGCCTATGGTGCTCCCCTTGGCTTCGTTGGCTACTATCTGACGTGTTCGGAAATCGACTTGGCGGCGGATTACGTCGAGAAGGTTATCGCGCAACGCCAGCCGATGCTTACCCTCTACATGCGCCTTCCGCTGGCCAAGGAACTGAGGGCCAGTCCGCGGTGGCCCGCCTTGGCGCAAATGATGAATCTTCCGGACGCTGGGTAAAGCTCCTTGCCGCCTCCGCATGGCAAGTTGGCATGCAATGGATTGGTCATTTCTCCAGCACCCACGTCGTCATGCAGCGCATGTTCTGCACGTTCGTCGTCTTGAGGGGATCGGCGAGCCTCCCACCTAGCGTCGACGTCCAGCTGAGAAGCGTCCGCTCGTCAACCACGAAGCGTTCCGTGCCGTCGGGCAATCGCATGCGACCCACGCTGGCCGGCAGGTGAGGCTCGAGGCCGATGCTGGTTGCCAGACGCGCGAAGAACAAGCCGCCCGGCGCCAGCACGCGCCACATCTCACGCAACATCGTCGCGAACGCCCGCTCGTCGCGCGCGAAATGGAGCACGGCGCTGCTGATGACCGCGTCGGTCGACTCGTCCGCCCATGGGAGCGCCTCGACGGACGCCTGCTGAATCTGATCCGGGGGAAGGGCGGGATGCAGCGCCTTCGCCAGCTGTCGCACCGAGCGAACGGCGGCAGCATCGTCATCCACGGCGCGCACATCGAAGCCGTGACGCAGAAAGAACAGCAGATTGCGTCCACCTCCACAGCCGGCGTCGAGGACACGCCGGCGGCGATCGAACCGGCCGCGAAGCAGTTGATCGAAGAGGTAGATGTCTATCTCGCCGAACTGGCTCTGGATTTCGTCGGACACATCGGGCGGCACGAAAGGATGATACTGCGCTGACGATCGACGGCCGGTCGCACGGGCCTTTAGTCGGACCCAGCTTTTCGACAACGATGGCTGCGGTGTAAAATGAGCCTCCCGTCCTGAGCTCGCGGAGAGTGTAGGAATGCAGATTTTCCTGCCGCGCGGTCTCGCCACTATCCTGCTGAGTGCCGTCCTGGTACATGACGCACTCGCCCAATCCACGACTGCCAGCGTGTCCGGCACGGTCTACGACCAGCAACGCGGCGTGTTGCCTGGCGCAGCCCTCACTTTGAAGAACCTCGAAACCGGCCAGGTGCGGTCGACCGTCAGTGACGCTACGGGCAACTTCCGGTTGCTCGGGATCGCACCGGGCCCGCAGTTGCTCGCAGTCGAACTCGCCGGCTTTGCCAGGCATCTCTCGGAGATCACCCTGAGCATCAGCCAGGAAGCGGAAATCAATCCGGTCATGAAGCTCGCGCCAGTCGGCGAACAGGTCACCGTGGCTGCCCAGCCGGTGCTGGCCGAATCTTCGACGACAACCCTGGGCCGCACATTCGAGACGAAGGAGATCGAGGAACTTCCGGTCGCCGCCCGCGACTTCGCCAGCCTGGCGGTCCTGACACCAGGGATTCTCACGAATCACAACGCTCGCGGCGTCGTCACCGGCATCGCTTCGGCTGCGCAAAACGGTCGTAACAACACGTTTCTGATCGACGGACTGACCCTGGACGATCATGTGTTCGCCACCACTCGCGGGGCGGTGTCGCTCGATGCCATCAAAGAGTTCATGGTGCTTTCAAACCACTTCACGGCCGAGTACGGCCAGGCGTCGGGTGCGGTGGTCAGTGTCCTGACGAGATCCGGAACGAATCGGCACTCGGGCCGCGGATTCTATTTCCATCGCGACGACGAGTGGGATGCCACGGCAGGCGCCGTGAAACTGACGGTTCCGCCGGCAGACAAGTCAAAGCTCGAACAGAAGGTGGCCGGGGGATTCCTCGGCGGGCCGATCAAGCCCAATCGAGCCTTCTTCTTCGGGTCGATCGAGCATACGAAGCGTGACACGGAAAGCATCGTGACTTCGGGCGTCCAGCGCGTGTTTCTGCCGGGAGCTCCCACCCGACTTCCCGTAGGAGCTCGCAGCTCCCAGGTGTTGGCGCGGAGCGACATCAATCCGCGACAGCACAACATGCTGACCCTGCGCTACCGTTTCGAGCGTGCAGAGCTGACGAATCAGACCAACGATCCGGGGCCGGTGGGTTTGATCTCTGCGGAGCGGCGCGCGGACGAGAAAAGGCGGGATCAGGATCTGGCCGTCGTGGACAATCACGTCATCGGCTCGGCCGCGCTCAACGAGTTCCGGTTCCAGTTCGCTCGTCGAGAGATCGACAACGATGTGACGCGCTACTGTGCGGGCTGCTGGGCCGAGAATCGACCGGGGATCCTCCTCGGCAAATCCAGCGTTGTCCCTTCGCCGCGCACAGAAGATCGATGGCAGTTCGCGAATGCCGTGACATATCTCGTCGCCGACAAGCTCGGCGACCATGCGTTCAAGGCCGGTATCGACGCGAGTATCGTCATGGTGGACACCATGCGCACCGCAGGTCACGACGGGATCTTCACCTTCGACACGAACGACCCGTTCGACCCGACGCGGGCGAACACGTATCCGACACGATACTTCCGCAGCGAGGGCGACCTGTTCGTCGACGCGAGCAGTCGGCTCTACACGGCATTCTTCCAGGACCATTGGAAACCGGTCCCCAGGCTGACATTGAATCTCGGCGTTCGCTGGGATTACGAGGAAGCGATCGGGGTAGCGCGCGATCGCGACAACGTGGCCCCGCGTGTGGGCATCGCTTTCGATCCATGGAAGGATGGCCGAACCTCGATCCGCGGCGGGTACGGCGTCTACTACGACCTCGTGCTCTTCAATGCACTGCTCAGTGCGGAGAGCGGTGCCAAGGTCGTGCAGACCATCATCAGATTTCCCGGTTATCCCGATCCGCTCGCGCCCAGCCTCCGCGCAGTTGTGGGGTCACCGCGAGATCCCCCGAGCACGCAGCGGTTCGGGGACAAGACGAGGACGCCTTATACCGAGCAGGCCAGTTTTGGCGTCCGACACATGCGAGGCAGGCTCGCGATCACCGCCGATGCCGTGTGGGCTCGCGGACACAATTTGCTGAGGACACGCAACATCAACAGTCCCGATACGGCCGGGAGGCGTCCGGATCCGAACTATCTGCGGATCAACGTCCGGGAGACCGAGGGACAGTCCTGGTACAGGGGACTTCAGGTTGGGCTCCAGAAGCGCCACTCCCTCCGCCATTCGTTTGCGCTCGCCTACACGCTCTCCGACTCCGAGCGCGACACGGAGGATTGGGACTTCATTGCACAGGATGCGAGCAACTTCGCCGCGGAGCGTGGACCGAGTTTGAACGATGTCCGGCACCGCCTGTCGACGAGCGTGAACCTGGATCTGCCGTTAGGGGTGCGGTTCACGACGCTGATGACGACCCGCAGCGCGCTGCCTTACAACATCACGACCGGCCGCGATGACAACGGCGACGGCGAGATGACGGATCGGCCCAGCGGCGTTGGGCGAAACTCCGCCCGTGGCGATGACCTCTGGCAAGTCGATGTACGGCTGGCCAAGGCGTTCGACTTCGGTCAGCGACGATCGCTCGAGGTGCTCGTCGAAGCGTTCAACCTCGCGAACCATCGCAACTGGACGGCGTTCGATGGCAGTCAGCGCAACACGGCGACGTTCGGCCGGCCGACCGACGCGGGCCTCCCTCGGGAAATCCAGGCTGGCGTGAGGGTGAATTTCTAGGAACGCGCGCGCTGGCGTCACTGTGAATCCGGCCGATTTCCTGGCATTGAGCCCTGCAGCGATCCAAGCACCACGCGGAGTTGGGGAGCCGACGTCTGTCCGATCTGCCTGATCATCAGGAACCTCTGGCCGTCAGGTGAGACGTCGTAGTTTGCGTGGAGCCGCCGCGCGGGAACGTAGCGTCCTTCGAAGAGCATGCGGCGCTGTTGAACGCTGAAGGATGGATTGAAGCCGACCGTCGCCGCCATCATCCGGTCACCGCTCCGATAGAAGAGCTCGTCGCCGGTGCGAGCCCAGACCGCCTCGGTACCTCCCTCGACTGAGATCTTGTGCTCCTTGCCGGCACCGTTGGCCGGCCGGACGTACACCTCATACCGTCCGGATTCGTTCGAGACATACGCAAGCCAGCGACCGTCGGGAGAAAACCGTGCGGCGCCTTCATTGAACTTCGTCTGGAGAAACGGCCGGATCTGCGGTGTCTCCGCCGGCCGGAACAGCCAGATATCAGCATCCTCGAACGGCGCGCGGATATTCGTCAGCGCCAGAGTCTGACCATCGGGCGACCATGAGTCCGGATGCGGGTGATCGTCCGCCCTCTCGCCCCGCAACAACAACACTTCGTCGCCGGCATCCATCGGCTTCCACAGAACCAGCCGGTACTGCGCCCGCCTGGCCGCAGCGAAGGTGATGCGGCGGCCGTCGCTCATCCAGATGGGCGTCTCGTCCTCGGTGATTTCCGACGTGAGGCGGGTCAAGGCGCCCTGGGCCAGCTGATAAACCCAGACATCCACGTTGGCTTCGCGCTTCGTCACCAGCACGTGCTCACCATCGGGGGACACGCGCGGCTCCTCCAGAACACGCGAAGAAACGGCAACAGCGGAATCGCGCCCAGTTCGATCGACCCATCGCAACGTATGTTGGCCGCTGACATCCCCCGCCGACACGTAGACGATGATGCCGGTACTCGACACGTCGAATTGGGCGCTGCCCCAGACGCTGCTGGCGATGCCCTCCGCAATTGTGACGGCCGGACCCGTTACTTCCAGCCGCTCCACACTGAACGGCGCCGCCATCACCGAATCCGATCGCAGGAAAACAACATGCCCCGTTTGCGAATAGTGTGGACTGCTGGCACCCTCCAGCGGCAGGATCCGCTGCTCGCCGGACTCGAGCGAGACCAGTGCCAATCGCGCTTCCTCCGCTCGTCCAACGCCCGTCCACAGCGTGAAGAGCGCCCACTTCCCGTCGGGCAGCACGGCGGGCCATCGATGAGTGAGCGTGGGCTGCAACTGATGAGGGGTAGTCAGCGCTTTCGGTTCTCCCCCGCCAGCCGGCACTCGCATCAAACCGGCGCCGATTCCTGGAGTGAAGACGATGGTGTCGTCGCTCCCCCAGCTCCCGCCGCGGCTGGTCGGGGCATCGCATACGGTCACTGGAGGGCTGCCGTCGAGTCCAACCGTCTTGAGTTTTCCACCGGCGAAGAACGCGACCCGCTGCCCATCGGGCGAGAAGAACGGGCCTGTGCCCCCCTCGGTGCCGGCGACAGGCGTCGGCTGAAACTGATCGAGTGGACGGACGTACAACTGGGTGTTGTTGCCCAATTTCGCCACGTACACCAGGCGTGCTCCGTCGGGCGACACGGCGAGAACGGTTGCAGACTGATCTTCGACGGCGACTGGGGCGCTAGGAGACAGCCCGAGGACGAAGCGCATGAGAGGCGCTGTCGGCGATGACGGTGCGCGCGCCGGCAGCCAGTCCTTTACCAGGGCGGCACCGACTGCGAGCACCGCGAGGACAGCCAGCGTCGCCGCCAGATACGAGCGGACATTCCGCCGCGCGACCATCGGCGCCACGCGGCCGCTCCTCTCTACTCCTTCCGCAATTCCCTGCAGCTCGAATCGCAGATCGCGCACCGTCTGCCAACGGTGTTCGGGATCCTTCGCCAGACACCTGTTCACGAGCCGATCCAACGCGGGTGGCGCGACCGGCTGCAGCGTGGCCATGGCCGGCGGATCCATGTGCAGGATCGCGCCAATCACGCTTGCCTGCGTGCTGCCCTCGAACGCGCGCCGCCCCGTGGTCATTTCGTAGATCACGGCAGCAAACGCAAAGATGTCAGCGCGAGAGTCGACGTCCTTGCCTTGCAGTTGCTCGGGTGCCATGTACTGAAACGTGCCCAGAATGCTGCCGGACGCGGTCAGCGGGGTGCCATGGGTGACGACGGTCGACAGGTCCGGAATGGACTCCACGGGGCGCAGCTTGGCAAGCCCGAAGTCCAGGAGCTTTGCTCCGCTGCTCGTCAGCATGATGTTCCCAGGCTTGAGGTCGCGATGCACGATGCCTTGACGATGAGCGTGATTGAGGGCATCGGCGATCTCGATCGCGTGGCGAAGGACTTCGCGGACGGGCAGGGGACCGGCGACGAGTCTGTCGGCCAGGGTCCGCCCCTCCAGGTACTCCATGACCAGGAAATCGTCGTCACCCTGGCGCCCGACATCGTACACATCGCAAATGTGCGGATGATTCAGTCGAGCAATCGCCCTGGCCTCACGATCCAGTCGCTCACGATGTTCGGGTTTCGACGCGAAGGATGCCGGGAGGACCTTGATGGCGACGATCCGATCCAGGCGCGTATCCTTGGCTCGATACACCTCGCCCATGCCACCGGCGCCGAGCGGCGCCAGTATTTGGTAGGGGCCGAGATTGCTGCCCGGAGCAACTGCCATGGAGCGGCGCGATTATAGCGCCCGGTCCGTCGGGGTGGGAGGGTCGATGGGAACGGTTCGAGCTATTGATCGGGCCCGACGCTCTTCGTCGAGCTCACCACCGACACCATACGAAAGACCACGTCGACCGAGCCGATTCGAATGGCGTCGCCGTCTATGAGCGTCGACCGATCCGTGATCCGGGTGCCGCGGACGAACGTCCCGTTCTTGCTTCCGAGATCCTCGATCGTGGCTTCAGTCCCCGCAACCATGATTCGGGCGTGGTGACGTGACACCGTTGGTGAGTCGAGCCACACGGCCACGTCCCGATCTCGCCCCACCAGGTTGGCGCCACTGGCCAGGGCCGCCTGCCCATTTTTCCAGGTAACCCAACAGCCGGCTGGTCTTGCGAGCGCTCGTGCGCGAGGCTCTTGAATCTCCGTCGCTGGTGATGCGAACGCGTATCCGAAACGCTGCACCGTGCGGATGAATCGCGTCTGACGCGGCGTGTCGCCCAGGGCATGCCGCAGCTCGGCGATCAGACTCGAGAGATTCGATTCCGCCACGAACGTGGCCGGCCAGAGGATTTCCTGCAATTCGGATTTGGACACGGCCCGCGGCCGATTCTGGAGCAGCGCGCTGAGCAGATCGAATGCTTTCGGCGACAGGTGCACGTCGGCGCCGCCCCTCAGCAACTGGCGCGTATCGACGTCGAGCGTGAACTCCCCGAACTGCAGCCTCATGGCCCGCCAGCAGAAAACCAGGAAATTTCCAGGGCGTTTCCCAGGACTTCCGTCGACCGCCTCTCCATATTAGCTCGCAGGCGTTTTACAGCCCGGAGGAAGCAGTCATGAGGCCATCGATTAGCCACCATCATTTGTGCCGCCCTGTTCCTGACCGGGTGTGATTCGTCCGGAACGCGACTGCCTGCGGCGCCAGGCTCGGACCCGGTTACGGCCCCTCTCGGTCACACGCTGTCCGGCAAGGTCACCACGTCAGGACGACCGGCGATCGGCGCTCGAGTGACGGTATTGGAGGTGTTGCCGGAACCGTCGACGACGACCGATGATGGCGGCAACTACCGCATCCCTGGCCTGCCGGCCTCACATTTCTGGGATCGCACCCTCGTCCGGTTTTCGCAGCCTGGGTATCTTCACCGAGTTCAAGCGCACATGCATTGTCACCGACACGCGGATCGACGTTGTTCTCGATCCCTTGGTCTTCGTTACAGTGGGTGACATGGTGCGTGGTTCGGTAACCGCCAGCGACCGAGTTGCGCGGGCCAGGACTACGCGGATGGCGCGTGTCAGCGGTTCGCAGTGATTTCGCCAGCGACGGGAACCTTGGACGTGACGCTGACCACGACTGGCGCTCCGAGCTGACGCTGCACTCGATGTCGTCAACGCCGACGGGGGACGCCTTCGCCAATTCTTCGGGAAGCCGAAACGACTGAGCATCCCGCGGACGCGCGGTCGAGACTGGGAGATCCGCGTCGTGATCGACAAGCTTCACCCGTAGATTTCGAGCTGAGACATCGATGCGATGAGCGGCGATCGACCTGAGGGCGGCACGCTCGCATCACTCAGCAACGGCCTGAAAAACGGAACGAAAAAGGAGACCGTCATGATACCTGCCCTCGACGTCCCCACGCGGATACGTTCAATCGTAGCGACTCTGACATTCGCCGCCAGTCTCTCGGTCGGGTTGGATCACGGAGTCGCGAAGGGAATGGGATTTCAGGATTCCTGCTATCTGACGCTGCCGCAGGGTGACGTTCGAGGACTCGATCTCGGTGCGTCGTGTTCGTTCCTCGGCATCCCGTATGCGGATTCTCCGGCCGGTGGTAATCGGTGGAAGCCTCCGCAGCCTCGCGCAGCCTGGTCGCCCTCCGTCGTCGATGCAAGAACGGGAGTTCCCCAGTGTCCGCAGGTGCAATTGCCGCAGGGAGTGCTGCTGGGATCCGAAGACTGCCTATTCATGAACGTCTGGACGCGCGACCTTCGTCCGGCGGCACTGGCGCCCGTGATCGTCTGGCTCCATACCGGTGCGTTCACCGGAGCTTCGGCGAACTTCGCGGGAAGCAACGGTCGAACGTTTGCCGAACAGACCGGTGCAGTTGTGGTCGCACCGAACTATCGCGTGGGTCCCCTTGGTTTTCTCGCTCACCGCGCGCTCGCCGCGGAGGACCCGACGCGTCCGACCTCCGGTAACTATGGGTTACTGGATCAGCAGGCAGCACTGCGATGGGTCCAGGACAACATCGCCCGCTTTGGAGGTGATCCGAACAACGTCACGCTCGCCGGCACCTCGGCCGGAGGTGCGAGCGTCGCTCTGCATCTCATATCGCCGGGAAGTGCGGGTCTCTATCACCGCGCGATCTTGCAGAGCGCCTACCTCTCCACCACCCGCTGGGCGACGCATCAACGGCGGCTTTTGACGGGCGACGCCTGGACAACGGCCATCGGCTGCACCGATCCGCGTGAGGTGCTCGCCTGCATGCGCTCCAAGACCCGCGATCAGGTGCTCACCGCCATGCCAGTTGGCACGCTGCAGGTGGTGGAGCCTGCCGACCGCGTGTACTGGGAGCCTGTTGTCGACGGGTTGGTCGTTCCGGATCAACCGCGAGCCCTCTTCGAATCCGGTGCCTTCCATCGTGTGCCGACCATTATCGGGTTCAATCGCGACGAGGGGTGGGGGGCATTCATCACCCGAAGCTTCCCAACGGGCGTCAGCCTCGAGCAGTACCGAAGGTTGGGTGATGAACGAGTTCGGCCCTCATGGATCGAGCGTTCTCGATATCTACCCGGCCTCGAGTTTCGCCTCACCAATGGAAGCCATGGCGCGTGTCACAGCAGATGCGCAATTCGCTTGCGAGGGACGTCGACTCGCGCGCCTTCTCGAGCGCACGGGCACTCCCACCTTCATGTACCTGGTCCGAGCATGAAATCGATGACCTCGCCATCCAGCACGTCATCCACGGGGTCGAGTCCAACATCCTTTTTGGCAACAACTACGTCCCTCCGATCTTTGCCGTCCATGCTCTCGATGACGTCGATCGTCTGCTGCACGACAATATCGCTGGCTACTGGTCGCGATTCGCGGCTACGGGCAATCCCAACGGCAGCGACTCGGTTCACTGGCCCGCATTCAAGCACCCGACCGGTCGCGGGCGGGGATCCGACAAGTACATCGTTCTGGACTCTGCGATGCGAGAGGCCATGCGTCTCCAGGAGGCTCAATGCAACTTCTTCGAGCCCCTTTTCCTGGGGTCGCTTCTCGGCGGTGTCCCGGCTTCCGCGCAGTAGTGGCGAGCCGTTACGACTGCAGCATCAGCCACGCTCGTTTGACACCCCATTCCACGGACGATATACAGTACGAAGGTCCGAGTCTTCTCCATGAAACATTGGCGGGAATCGGCCGAGATTGTCGGCCGCGTCCTACAACTCGCCTCGACAGGACGCCGTGCCGCGCTGGCCACCGTCGTCCACATCGCCGGCTCGTCGTATAGGCGTCCGGGCGCCAAGTTTCTCGTTGAAGACGACGGCCGGACGTTGGGTGGCGTGAGCGGCGGCTGCCTCGAGGCGGATGTTCGCGAGACCGCGCAGCAGGTGATCGCGTCCGGCGTTCCCGCAGCTTCTCCACTACGACACGGGTTCCGATGACAACGCGCTGTGGGGTCTGGGCCTGGGCTGCAACGGATCGGTCGATATCTTCGTGCAGTCGATGTCGGACCCGCTGGCACTCGAGGCATCGCGCACGCTGCTCGATCACTTTGCTCGAGCGGCCACCTTTGCCGTTGTGACGATCGTGAAGGGTCCGGCCGATGTGGGTCGATCGATCGTCGTGAATGCGACCAGGTCAGCGCGCCGGCACGACCGGGCAGAGCGATCTCGACGGCGATCTGACGCGTCTCGCCTCTTCCGCGCTGGCGCAATCTGGGTCGCGACTGGATGCGCTCGACTCTCATCTCGTCTTCACCGACGTTCTGGTCGCGCCACCGGCATTGATCGTGTGCGGCGCCGGCGACGACACGATTCCACTCGTGGCCTACGCGGCTGAGGCCGGATTCGCGGTGACGGTGGTCGATCATCGACCGGCCTACTTGTCCAGCGAGCGATTTCCAGCCGCCCGTCGCCTGATCGAGGCGAGGCCTGATGCCGACGTGCCAGCGCTCACCGTCGACAGGAGCACGTTGGTCGTCGTGAAGACGCACGCCTTTGGACACGATCGCGACTGGCTGCGCAGATTCCTGCGAACGGACGCGTCGTATATCGGCTTGCTCGGACCGCGCGCACGCGCGGTGGAAATCCTTCGCCAGGCGGGCGCCAGCAACGACCGCCGGGTCTTCGGCCCGGTCGGGCTCGATATCGGCGCCGACGGGCCCGAGCAAATCGCTTTCAGCATCGTCGCCGAGCTGCTGGCGATTCACGGACGCCAGCAGGCCGGCCACCTGCGCGAGAGAGGAGTCGCGATTCATGCCATCTGAACGCGCCGGCGCCGTCGCCGGAGTCGTTCTCGCCGCTGGAACGTCATCGCGCATGGGACGAAACAAGCTGTTCGTCGAGCTCGGCGGCGAGACGATTGTCCACCGCGCAGTCAGGCGGGCGAAGGAGGCCGGCCTCGATCCGGTGTGCGTCGTACTCGGCCACGAGGCGGAGCGGACGCGAGAAGCCATTGGCGCGATCGAGTGCACCACCGTGGTGAATCCCGATTACGAGGCGGGTGTCAACAGTTCGCTGCGTACGGGAATCCGCGCTGTCGGTGAAACGCCGGCGCGCGCGGCTGTCGTGATCCTTGCCGATATGCCTTTCGTGACTCCGGCAATGATCGAAACGCTGATCCGCGAGTACCGGGACAGCACGGCGCCACTCGTGGTCTCTGACTACGAGGGCGTGAATGCCCCGCCCGTTCTCTACGATCGCTCGCTCTTCCACGAACTGGAAGTATCCGAGGGGCAGGGATGCGGAAAGCATGTCGTGAAGCGGCATCGCCACGAAGCGCGAAGCGTCGCCTGGCCGGCCGAGGCGCTCGCGGATCTGGACGTGCCCGCGGACGTCGATCGAGTCAAGGCGGCGGCCGAGGCCCATTGAGCGAGCACCTGATATGCGCACCGACGTCTTGAAGCTGGCGGCCGATCTCGCACACAAAGGTGAGCCGTTCGTCATGGCGATCGTCGTGCGTCGAGAGCCGGCGAGCTCCGCCCAGATCGGCAACACGGCTCTCATCACCGAGCGTGGCGACTGGCACGGGTGGCTCGGCGGAAGCTGCATTCAGTCGACCGTCGTTCGCGAAGCGATGGCTGCTTTGAACGTCGCGGAGCCGCGGCTGATTTCTTTGACACCGAATCCTGATGGCGAACATCGCGCCGGCATCACCGCCTTTCCGATGACTTGCCATAGCGGGGGCAGCGTGGACATTTATCTCGAGCCAGTTCTGCCGGCGCCCTGTCTCCTTGTCTTTGGTGTGTCGCCCGCCGCGCAGGCGCTGGCACGTCTGGGCAAAGTCATGGGCTATACGGTCGATGTCGTCGATCCGGAAGCGGATCGCGACGCGTTCCCCGAAGCGGACCGTATCGTCGACACCATCGGGCAGGAACTTTTCGGCGGTCAGCTGCCGCGGCCTGGCCGGCTCTTTGCCGTCGTGGCTACGCTCGGTCAGCGCGACGAGGAGGCGATCAAGTCGGCGCTGAGCGTCGACCCTGCCTATCTCGGCGTCGTGGCATCGAGGAAGCGCTTCGCGCAGATCCGCGAGACGCTCGTTGCCGGAGGCACGCCCACAGCCGCTCTCGATGGCATCGTGAACCCGGCAGGCGTCGACATCGGTGCGCGCGCGCCGGAAGAAGTTGCGCTGAGTATCCTGGCCGAGATCGTCAAGGTACGTCGCGCGTCTGCGGAGGCGAAGCCATCCACTGCCGCTGAGCCGTCGCCGGCGCTCGAGGCCCGCGATCCGATCTGCGGCATGGACGTGACGATTGCCACGGCCACTCACCGCGCGGAACACGGCGGACGGACTTACTACTTCTGCTGTGGCGGCTGTCGCGAGCGCTTTCTGGCATCGCCGGATCGCTACGCCTTGGCAGGCGTTTCTTGAGGCCCGCTCGGTGACCCCAGAGATTCAGTCACTGCTGGAAGCCATGGAGCGCGTCGGCTATATCGCCGACGAAGCGATCGCCACGGCGCTCTTTCTCGCTCGCGAGATGCGGAAGCCGCTGCTCGTCGAAGGAGAGGCCGGCGGCGGAAAGACCGAGCTCGCCAAAGTATTCGCACGGCTCCTCGATGCCGAGCTGATTCGCCTGCAGTGCTACGAAGGCCTCGACGTCAACACGGCGCTCTACGAGTGGAACTATCCCCGTCAGCTGCTCCGGGTCAGGATGGCCGAGCGCGACGGCCAGGCCACCGCTGACGTCGAGGGGCTGATTTTCGACCGTGCCTACCTGCTCGAGCGTCCCCTCCTGCGCGCGATCACCAGTCGAAACGGTCCGCCGGTGCTGCTGATCGATGAGATCGATCGAGCCGACGATGGGTTCGAGGCGTTCCTGCTCGAAGTCCTGTCCGACTTTCAGGTGACGATCCCCGAGCTCGGCACGATTCGCGCCGAACACATCCCCTACGTGATCCTCACGTCGAACCGCAGCCGCGAGATCGGCGACGCGCTGCGCCGCCGCTGCCTGTACCTCTACGTCGAGCACCCGGCACTGGAGAAAGAAGTGCGAATCCTCCGCGCCAGAGTGCCCGGTGCGAGCGAGCAGCTCGCCCGCCAGATCGGCCGCGCGATGCAGACGCTGCGGCAACGCCGCCTGTCGAAGGCGCCAGGCGTTGCCGAATCGATCGATTGGGCACACGCGCTCGTCCGTCTGAATCGGCAAAGCCTCGACAGCCATGTCGTCGGCCAGACGCTCGGCTGCTTTCTCAAGGATCGCCACGACATCGAGGATCTCGACCGCACGGCGATCGATGCGCTCGTAGTGGACGCGATCGGCGCCGAGGCGAAACGGTGATGTCCGACGACGCGATCGTGCACCTGGCGCGCTTCACCACAGCGCTGCGCAGCCGCGGCGTGCCAGTCGGTGTCGGCGACGAAGTCGATGCCATCAGGGCGCTCACATTGGTCGATGTTGCCGACAGCGACGAGGTACGCCGGGCCCTGCTCGTCGCGTTGAAAATACGCGCGCGCGATCGCGCAATATTCGCCGACGTATTCGACCGGGATTGGAGCGTGGCCGATGCGGCCGATCGCCGGCGCGCCGAGCCAACGGCATCCGCTCCTGCCGGTCCTGCCCTCGGCGCTCTTCGCCGCGCCGATTCGGCAGTCGGCTTCCACGAAGACGAGGATGGGACGGCCGGAAACGAGGCGGCCGCGTACAGCCCCGATGTCGCGCTCAGACGCAAACCCTTCGAGGAATGCTCGGCCGGCGATCTCGCGGAGATGGAACGGCTGCTCGATCGCTGGATGCCTCGCTGGGCTGCCCGACCAAGCCGGCGTCTCACGCCGGCGAGGAGCGGAGGGATTCCGGACATTCGGCGCACTTTTCGGCGGACGGTTGCCACCGACGGCGAGATGCTGCCACTCGCCCGGCGCAAGCGTGCGATCGACGAACCTCGTCTCGTCGTGCTGTGCGACACCAGCGGCTCGATGGACGCCCACGTCCGGTTCGTGCTGGCGTTCGTTTTGGCGCTCAAGCGCGTATCGCGTCGGACAGAGGTCTTCGCCTTCAACACGTCATTGACCCGTCTCACGCCCTGGCTCTCGCCGGGGCGGATTCTTTCCACGCTTGAACGGCTGGCCGCCGGCGTGTCGGACTGGTCGGGAGGCACGCGCATTGGCGAAAGTCTCGCGGAATTCGTGGCGAACTACCAGAGCGAGCTCGTCGATCGGAAGACGGTGATCGTGATCGTCAGCGACGGACTGGACCGCGGGGACACGACCCTCGTCGCCGCGGCCATGCGCGCGCTCAGCGCGAAAGCCCGTCGTATCGTCTGGCTGAATCCGCTCTCCGGCGATCCCCGCTACGAGCCGACAGCACGCGCCATGCAGGCGGCTCTGCCCTTCATCGATCGGTTCGGCCCGGCGCACAATCTGGAATCGCTCGAGCGCATCCTGCCCGAGCTGGCGGTCTGATCTCATGGCTATGGAAATCTCGAAGACGTTCGTGCTGAAAGCCCCGGCGGATGCAGCGTGGAAGTTTTTCACCGACCCCGCGCGCGTCGCGCGCTGCCTGCCTGGTGCCACGATTACGAACCAAGTCGATGACAAGACGTACGCCGGTACGATCACGATCAAAGTCGGACCTGTTGCCGCCACCTACAAAGGGACGATGAAGTTCGATCAGCTCGATCCCGCGACGCGGACGGCGGCGATCGTTGCCGCCGGCCAGGATGTGCGGGGAAAGGGGGGCGCCGATTTACGGATGACCAGCCGCCTCGTCGAGCGCTCGCCGGGCGAGACCGAAGTTCAAATCACGTCACAAGTGAACGTGATGGGCATCCTCGCGCAGTTCGGCCGCGGGATGATTCAGGACGTCAGCGATCAGATGTTCGACAAGTTCGTGGCCGCTGCTCGAAAGGAGCTCGAAACGTCTGCGGCGCCGCCATCGGTCGAAGGCGATGGCGCCGCTGCTGTCACGGCGCCGGCTCCGGACACGAAGCACGCCGGTGAAGCCGGTGGCACGCCACCCATTGAAGTGCTCTCGTTCGGGTCGGCCGTCGTTGCCCGTGCCGCCCGCCGCGCCGCGCGGAATCCGATGGTCTGGATCGGCGCGGGCATCGGGCTCGTCGCTGTCTGGTGGTGGCGGCGCTGAGGTCATTACTCCGAGAAGGAATTCAGCTTGCTCGCATTCTCCCGTTCTCCTGTCGATCTTCACCGCGACAGCCGCCCGTCACGCTGCACCACTTGCCCAAGATCGACAAGAGAAAGAGAGACACATTTTTTGTTCTCCCCTTCTCCCGTTCTCCTGTCGATCCTTTCACGACGACGGGAAGAAAGCAGCGATCCGCTCGCCCTCGTTTCACAACTGGCAGGTGCTGTTGAGGAAGTGACTGTCAACTCGGTTATGATCCCGCAACGGTTCGACAGCTATCTCTCGATACGGAGTACTTCATGATTCCCGCCCCCTTCGATTACCACGCGCCCCAATCACTTGCTGAGGCGATCGCCCTATTGCAACGTCATGGCGAAGAGGCCAAGGTGTTGTCGGGCGGACAGAGCCTGCTGCCGCTGCTCAAGCTTCGGATGGGATCAGCGGGCCACCTGGTCGATATCGGGCGCATTCCAGGTCTGGAGTACATCAAGGAGGAAGGCGGCTTCCTCAAGATCGGCGGGCGCACCAAGGAATCGGCGCTCGAACGGTCCGACTTGATCACAAAGAAGTACCCGATCCTGCACGACACGGCAGTCGTGATCGCCGATCCCATCGTCCGGAATCGCGCAACGGTCGGTGGCAACCTGGCGCACGCCGATCCGGCCAACGATCATCCGGCCACCATGATCGCGCTCGGTGCCGAGGTGACGGTTACCGGTCCCAAGGGCGAGCGTACGATCAATATCGATGATTTCTTCACCGGAATTTTCGCGACCGCTCTTACCGCGGATGAAATTCTGACCGAGATCCGGATTCCGATCCCGCCGCCGCGAAGTGGTGGCGCCTACGTCAAACTGGAGCGCAAGGTCGGCGATTTTGCGACGGCGGCCGCGGCCGCTCACGTCACCCTCGGCGCCGACGGCAGCATCGAGGCCGCCAGAATCGCGCTGACTGCCGCTGGACCGACGCCGATCAGAGCGACTGAAGCAGAGCGCCTGCTGCACAAGAAAAAGCCGGACGGCAAAACGATCGCCGAAGCCGCGCGGCTGGCTGCGCAGGCGACGTCGCCCTCCGCCGATCGTCGAGGATCAGTTCAGTACAAGCGCGAGATGGCGCGCGTGTTGACCGCGCGGGCGCTGGCAAAGGCCGTCGAGCGGGCTGGAGGGCGTTGACATGGCGACGCACACGATTCGAGTCACGGTGAACGGTACCGCCCACGAGCAGCAGGTCGATTCACGACTTCTGCTCGTCCACTTCCTGCGCGATCAGCTGCGGCTGACGGGCACGCACATCGGGTGCGACACGACGCACTGCGGTGCGTGCACGGTGATCCTCAATCAGGAGCCGGTGAAGTCCTGCACCGTGCTCGCCGTGCAGGCGGACGGCGGTGAGATCGCCACAGTCGAGGGACTCGAGAAGGACGGCAAGCTCCATCCGATTCAGGAAGGCTTCTGGCAGGAGCACGGTCTTCAGTGCGGATTCTGCACGCCTGGCATGATGATGACCAGTGTGGCCCTTCTCGGAAGCAACCCGAATCCGACGGAGTCGGAGATTCGCCACGCGATTTCCGGCAATCTCTGCCGCTGCACCGGCTACGTGAACATCGTCAAATCGATTCAGTACGCGGCCGCCCGGCTGCGTTGAGGGAGGCACGATGGCGCCGCGAACCACACCCGAAGTCGGAGGCATGGGCCACTCGGTCAAGCGTAAGGAGGATCCACGCTTCATCCGGGGACAGGGCCGCTACGTCGACGACATCCAGCTGCCGGGCATGCTCTACCTCGACATCGTTCGCAGCCCGTTCGCGCACGCGCGCATCAAGTCGATCAATACCGAGCGCGCGCTGAAGGTGCCTGGCGTTCTCGCGGTGATCACCGGCGAAACCCTCGCGAAGTACAACCTCCACTGGATGCCGACACTCATGTCGGACACACAGATGGTGTTGCCTACCGAAAAGGTGATGTACCAGGCGCAGGAAGTGGCCGGCGTCATCGCGACGGATCGTTACGCCGCGGCCGATGGCGTCGACGCCGTCGATGTCGACTACGAGCCGCTCCCTGTCGTCGTCGACCCATTCAAGGCGCTCGAGCCCGACGCGCCGGTGCTGCGCACGGACAAGAAAGACAAGAAAGACAACCGCATATTCCATTGGGAAGCAGGCGACCGCAAGGCCACGGATAGCGCATTCGAGAGCGCCGACGTCACCGTGAAGCAGGACATCTACCTGCCGCGGATTCACGTGGCATCGATCGAGACGTGTGGGTGCGTGTCCGATTTCGACCGCGTGACTGGAAGACTCACCGTCTACCTGACGACGCAGGCGCCGCACGCGATTCGAACGGTGCTGGCGCTGGTAGCCGGACACGTGGGGTTGTCCGAAGAGAAGATCCGGATCATCTCGCCGGACATCGGCGGCGGCTTCGGCGGAAAGGTGCCCGTCTATCCGGGCTACGTGATCGCCATCGCGGCGTCGGTCGTCGTCGGCAAGCCTATAAAGTGGATCGAAGACCGGATGGAGAATCTACAGGCCGATTCCTTCGCCCGCGACTACCACATCAAGGCGGAGCTTGCGGCGAAGAAAGACGGCACGATGACGGCGCTCAGGATCAAGACCGTCGCCGACCACGGCTATGCCGACGCCGCGGCCAACCCATCCAAGTTCCCCGCCGGTCTCTTCTCTATCTGTACTGGCGCCTACGACCTGAAACAGGCGTTCGCCGAGGTCGACGGCGTGTACACGAACAAAGCGCCCGGCGGTATCGCCTACCGCTGTTCGTTCCGCGTCACGGAAGCGGCGCATGCGATCGAGCGGATGGTCGACGTGCTCGCGCAGGAGCTCAAGATGGATCCTGCCGACCTGCGGATGAAGAACTTCATCCAGGCCGACAAGTTTCCGTACCGCTCAGTCCTCGGCTGGGACTACGACAGCGGCAACTATCCGGCGGCGCTCAAAAAGGCGATGGACAACATCGGTTACGCGGCGCTGCGCAAGGAGCAGGCCGAGAAGCGCCAGCGTGGCGAGCTGATGGGCATTGGCATTTCGAGCTTCGTCGAAATCGTCGGCGCCGGCCCCTCGAAGCAGTTCGACATCCTCGGGATCAAGATGTTCGACTCGTGCGAGATCCGCGTGCATCCGACGGGCAAGGCCACGGCGCGCTTCGGTACCAAGAGCCAGGGCCAGGGGCATGAGACGACCTACGCGCAGATCGTCGCGGAGGAGCTGGGGATACCAGCGGCGCACGTCGAGGTCGAGGAAGGCGACACCGACACCGCTCCGTACGGACTAGGCACCTACGCGAGCCGTTCGACGCCGACCGCGGGCGCAGCCGGCGCCATGGCGGCCCGTAAGATTCGCGACAAGGCAAAGAAGATCGCCGCGCACCTGCTCGAGGTCAGCGAAGAGGATCTCGGTGTGGGAACCGGGCAAGTTCTCGGTCAAGGGCGCGCCGCAGAAGGCGAAGACCATTCAGGAAATTGCGCTCGCCGCCTACACGAATCACCCGCCAGGTATGGAGGCGGGGCTCGAGGCGGTCAATTACTACGACCCGCCGAACCTCACCTTCCCGTTCGGCTCCTACATCGCCGTTATCGACATCGATCGCGGCACTGGAGTCGTCACCGTGCGCCGGTTCATGGCGGTCGACGATTGCGGCAACATCATCAATCCGATGATCGTGGAGGGCCAGGTGCACGGCGGATTGTCGATGGGGCTGGCGCCGGCCTTGTACGAGGAGATCAGCTACGACGAAGCGGGCAATATCCAGGGTGGCAGCTTCATGGACTATCTGGTGCCGACGGCGGTGGAGACGCCGAAGTGGGAGACCGACAAGACCGTGACGCCCTCGCCGCACCATCCGTTCGGCGCCAAAGGCGTCGGCGAATCCGCCACGGTTGGCGCGCCGCCGGCGATCGCGAACGCCGTCGTCGACGCGCTCGCGCACCTCGGCGTCCGCCACATCGATATCCCGATCACACCCGAGAAAGTGTGGAACATCCTGCGCGAGAAAGGGGTGGCGGAGTAGGTCCCGGACATGCCCTTGAAGTCGATCCGCAGCTGGCTGGGACTGGATACTGCCGAAACGCAGGACATCGCACCGCTTCGTGAAACGCTCGACGCGCTCGACCATCTCGAGCCCGAGCGCGCCCGCTATCTCGCGGCCTTCGCCTATCTGCTCGGCCGCATCGCCCACGCCGACCACGTCGTGTCGCCGGAAGAAACCAGCGCGATGGAAACGCTGGTGCGAGAACAGGGACAGCTTTCCGTCGAACAGGCGATGGTCGTCGTGCAACTGGCGAAGACGAGCAATCGCCTGTTCGGAGGAACGGCCAATTTCCTCATCGCGCGAGAGTTCTCAACGTTGGCGACTTACGAGCAGAAGCTGGCGCTGATGCGCTGTCTTTTCGCGGTGTCATCGACGGACAAAGCGATTACGACGGCTGAGGAAGGCGAGCTGTATCGGATCGCGAAAGAGCTGCTGATCGATCCACCAGACCTGCTCGCGCTGCGCCTTGCCCACCAGCAGCACCTCCCCGGCATGCGACGCGAGTATTCGGCCCGGCTGCGACCGGCCCGATTCTCGAAACCAAACAGATCGACAGGAGAATGGAGAAGAGAGAAACTTAATTTCTCTCGATTTCTCACTTTCTCCTGTCGATCTGGGCAAGCGAACGTCGTCATTGCAACGGACGCGCGAGCTAGGACTTGATCGACTCACGACTCACCGAGTGCTCGATCGATCTCCGGAAGAATCTCGTCGTACATCTGCAACAGCTTCGGTTCCCACAGCACGAGATCGCCGAAGTAGGCAACCAATCCATCGAAGTTCTCGGTCAGCGGCCGTAAATATATGCCTGCATGATCCGACCCGTCAAATCGCCATAGGTCCGCTGAAGGCCGTAGATCCGAGACAGCCCGAAGGCGATTTGCGGATCGATGTGCGCCAACGACTGTGTGGCCAGCGCGAGATCCCATGCCGTCTGATCGAAGAAGACCGGCTGCAATCCTCTCATCTGCACGGAGTCGATCTGCCGCGCCTTTGGATCCGCCGCAAGATATGCCCGCAGGCTTTTCAGCAATCCGTCGTGGTAGTCCTTGACGGCTGCCACCGCCGTGCGGTTCGCGACGATCTCCGCGCGGAAACGGCGGAGAGAGTCCTCCGCCAGTTCGCGAGTGTGTGCGTTCTCCCGCCACTGTTCGCCCATCAGCGCCAGGAACACGCCGACGCTGATCAGGAGTACTTCGAGACCGACCTTCAACAGCCACGTCGACTGCTGCCGGCCGCGATCGGCCTTTTGAGGCGAACCGGCGGCGGGTGGATCTGCTGACGGTTCAAGCGATGGCTCTTCTTCGCCTTCGAGGCGGGGCTTGTGAACGTGCGGCACTGGGATGTCTCGCTCGGGTTCCGCATGATGCGGGGTACCACCTCGCGCTGTCAACGCACGCTAATCGAAGCGCAGGGTCACCGACGGGTCGACCCTGGCTGCGCGGCGCGCCGGCACGAACGCCGCCATGGTTGCCACCGTGGCGAACAGCACGGAGACTCCGATGAACGTTGCCGGGTCGAGCGCTGACAGGCCAAAGAGGAGCTGATCGAGATAGCGGGTAGCGCCGCGGCACCGCCAAGACCGACACCTATGCCAATCAGGGTGACCGCAGCCGCTTGTCCCAGGACCAGAGCGATCACTCGGCCGTGACCGGCGCCAAGAGCCATGCGAATGCCGATTTCTCGCGTCCGCTGCGTCACCAGGTAGCTCATGACGCCGTAGATACCGGTCATCGCCAGCACGATGGCCACGGCCGCGAAGGTTCCCAGCAGCGTCGCATAGAGACGGTTACGGGAAATCGAGTTCGACAGCAGGTGACGACATCGGGGCGACGTTCTCAACCATCCCCTGGCGATCGAGCTGAGGAACGAGCGTTCGAATGGCCGAGGCCAGCGCGCTGAGATCCGCGTCGGTGCGGACGCTGAAATACAGGCCGATGCCGGCGAT
>CAWDPQ010000011.1:0-280266 GCA_963804245.1 uncultured Acidobacteriota bacterium | reverse complement strand
CCTCGTGCAGGCGTCATACACCCAGGAAGGCACCAAGGGTCTGCTCAAAGAAGGCGGCACGAAGCGGCGCGCGGCCGTCGAGCAGCTCGTCACGCAGCTGGGCGGAAAGGTCGAAGGTTTCTACTTCGGGTTCGGCGATGCTGATGCGGTCGTCATCGTCGACGTTCCCGACAACCTCACCGCCGTGGCGCTGTCGCTGGCGGTCAACGCGAGCGGAGCCGTGACGCTCAAGACCGTCCCGCTCCTGACGCCTGAAGAAGTGGACCAGGCGACGAAGAAGACCGTCAGTTATCGAGCGCCCGGGCACTGAGCCGCCGCGAGCGGGTTGGATCAGGTTCCTACGGATCCGAGCAGTCGGTCGCCGCCGGCGCGCAGAAACGCGTCGGCGGCCTGGCGGTGGCGCGTTTCCGCGTCCGCCAGGAGCGTCCGGAATTCGGGACGGTGCCGCACGGTATCGATCCACGGATCGCGGCTCAGCCAGGGGAAACAGAAGAACCCGTCTGACACGCTCCGCTTGAGGCATACGAGGGCCATGTCCTGCTGGCCCACGTATGCGAGCGATCGACCCGCGTAGTACCACCCGCACGGATCGCGCATCGATGTTCCGCCGAACAGCGTCTTGAAGGATTCGAGCGCTTCAGGCCACCTGCCCTCGAAAATACGCAGCGTGCCGCGCACGTACAGGCGATAGAGCTTCGGCAACGTCTGTTTATCGATCTCCTGCAAGAGCGCGATAGCCTCCCCGGTACGTCCGAGTGCATCCAGGGCGTACGACGTGAGGACCGGCTGGTCCTCCACGTTCGTCGCGATCGCTTCCTCGTAGTTGCCTACCGCGAGATACGCATGCGCGACGCTTGTTCGGATGTGCGGATCGAGCCGTCGCGCCCGCTCGTATGCCGCCATGGATGGTTCGAGCAGTCCACAGTAGCGACAGGCTTGCACCAGGCCGGCGAAGAGCTCGGGGTCACCCGTGTGGTCGTGCGCGCGGCGGACGAGGCGCAGCATCGCGGCTTCAGCCTGTCCGAGCTCGACTTCGAGATTGGTATAGAGGTTGTGGGCAAGGGGCAGGTCGGGATTGAGCGTGAGCGCTCGCGTGAACGCGGCTTGCGCCTGTTCGTAATAGTCGTTCGCCGATTCACCCGAATACATCGCCAGCACGCGATTGAGACGCCCAAGTCGCGCCCATGCCGGCGCGTAATTCGGATCCTCGGCGAGACACGCCAAGTACAAGTCGCGCGCAATCCCCCAGTTGTTGGGTTTGGTGCCGAGCTCGTTCGCGCGCAGATAGCACTCGTACGCTTTTGCCGTCGCCGGCACGTCGCTGCCCAGCCGCCGCTCGTCACCCGTCCCCAGCGGCAGTGATAATGCCTCGACCACGCGGCGGCTCAACTCGTCCTGAAGCACGAAGATGTCTCCCAGCGGCACCTGCGACGAGTGCGAACACACCACGGCGCCCGCCGGCACTTCGACCAGCTGCGTGTTCACCCTCAGTTCGGCTCCGGCGCGCAGCAGAGTGCCCGTGAGGACCAGGTCGACTTCGGCCTTGGCGGCCACGGCTTCGAGATCCGCGGTGTCGGCGGCGAACTTCGACGCGGTCACGCTCGATCGCACGACGAGCGAGTCGAGGCTCGAGAGTGAGCTGGTGATGGCGTCGGCGAGGCTGAACGCCAGGAAATCGGTCTCGGTGTCCGGACGCAGCACACGGAAGGGCAGCACGATCAGCCGGCGCAGTCGCTGAGCGCGCGCGAGCTGACCGCTGTCGGTCAGCGCCAGCACGCCGCGCAGGTCGTCCGCCATGGCTGACGCGGATTCGTAGCGATGGACGGGCTTTTTCTGCAGGGCGCGATGAATCACGCGATCGATGGCGGCGATCGATACGGCGCCGCCGAGCGCCGGAGGCTCGTCGTTGAGGATGGCATTGAAAACCTGCGCCAGCGTTCGCGAACCTGCGCCAAACGGCTGCTGCCCGGTCAGCATCTCGTAGAGTACGGTACCCGCGGCGAACACATCGCTGCGTTGATCGGCAGGTTCACCGAGCAGCTGCTCCGGCGCCAGATAGTGCGGCGTCCCCACGATCGTGCCCGGCATCGTCATCGCCAGCGTCGGATTCTCGCTCAGTGGCGAGTCGATGGCGCGCGCCAGGCCGAAATCCAGCAGCTTGACGCCGAACGGCGTCAGGAAAATGTTCGAGGGCTTGAGATCGCGGTGGACGAAGCCACGGCGGTGCAAGGCGTCGAGAGCCGCCAACACCGGGAGCTCGACCTGGATGGCATCGGAGACCGGCAGCGAGCCGCGCGCGATGCGCGTGGAGAGCGCCTCACCCTCCAACAGCTCCATCGCGATGTAGACCTCACCCTCGTGCTCGCCGAGATCGTAGAGCTGGCAGATGTTGGGGTGACTCACGCTGGCGGCGGCGCGTGCCTCGCGCAGCAGCCGCTCGCGTGATGAATGGTCGGACTGGCTGCGCCAGGTCTTGATGGCAACTGGGCGATCGAGCTGATCGTCGTGCGCCGCGTAGACGACGCCCATGCCGCCCTCGCCAATCTGGCGGGTCACGCGAAAACGTCCGTAACGTTCGTTCATGCGTCAGAGAGAAAGGCCAAACCTAGATTATACGGCGCGAGGCACGAAGTCGCGCGAAGCGACAGCATGGCCGGCGCGTGCGCGGGCTGGTCAATAACGACGGTTTGTTGTTGTCGCCAACAACCGCCGCGTCGATAATCGCGATTCACGCAAACTTCGGCGAGAAAGCTGCGCCTGGAAAAGGCCGGCCGCGGTCGGTGTGATGCCGGCTCTTAAGGAGTGAACACGATGACAGTTCGATCCTCAGGGATCCTGCTTGCGGCCATCCTCGTTCTCAGCGCCGTTGCCGTATCGCCGCCGCGCGCGCCGCAATCCGCTGCTCTCGCGACTTCCCGCGCAGTGGCTGCCGCGGAAGCGTTTCTCGGCACGCTCGATCAGGCGCAACGCGCCAAGGCCAACGTCGACCTGAATGAGAAAACGCGAATCGTCTGGTCGAACCTGCCGACCGGCATGGCGATGCAGGTCGGGGCGACGGAGCGGAATGGCGTCAAGCTCGGTGACATGACACCGGCGCAGGAGAAGGCGGCGCTCGCGCTGGTTGCCGCCACTTTGAGCCGTGACGGTTTCCAGAAAGTCATGGCGATCGTCGACGCCGACGAGGTTCTCGAGATCAAGAGCGCTCCGACGCGTCAAGCATCGCAGCGCATGCGCTTCGGACGTGCGGAGTTCTACCTCGGCATCCTCGGCAAGCCGTCCACGACCGATCCGTGGATGATTCAGTTCGGCGGGCATCATCTCGCCATCAACGTCACTCTCGTCGGACAGCAGAACGTGCTGACTCCCACGCATACCGGCACGCAGCCGGCAACCTTCAGCCTGCAGGGGAAGACGATCCGTCCGCTGGGGGACGAGAACGACAAGGCGTTTGCCCTGATCAACGCGCTCAACCCGGAACAGCAGAAGCAGGCGATTCTGAGCTACGAGGTCCGCAACATCGTGCTCGGACCCGGCGCGGACGGCAAGACGATCGCGCCCGAAGGTATTCGTGCATCGAGCTTCACGCCGGCTCAGCGCACGATGCTCGTCGATCTGACGCGCGAGTGGGTCGACATTCTTGGAGACGATGCGGCGGCGGCGAAGATGAAGGAGATTCAAGCAGGCCTGGCCGACACCTACTTCGCCTGGGCCGGCGCGACAACCAACGGCAAAGGAGCCTATTTCAGGATTCAGGGACCGGCGGTCCTCATCGAGTACGCACCCCAAGGGTCGGGGGACACGAATGTCGATCACATCCACACGATATTCCGCGATCCGACCAACGACTACGCGGCCAAGGTGATGCCCTCAGGAAGAAATAGATGACGAGGCTCGCCGTCGCCACCGTCGCTTTCGTGCTGGCGATGCCAGCGGCGTCTGCGGCGCACCGGCTCGACGAGTATCTCCAGGCTGCACGTGTGTCGCTCACACGCGAACAAATCACGCTCGAACTGGACATGACGCCGGGAGTGAACATCGCGCAGGCGCTTTCTGGTTTCCTCGATCGGAATGGCGACGGAGACATCTCCGAGGGTGAAGCCCGAGCGTATGGGGATGCGGTCCTCGCGGATGTGGTGTTCGAGCTCGACGGACGTCCGGTTCCGCTGACGCTGACGCGGGTCGAGATTCCATCGAGCGCGGCGATGAGCGACGGGATGGGCACGATTCAGGTGCGTGCTCACGGCCCCAGCCAATCCGTCACCTCCGGCCGTCGGCAACTGTACTTTCGAAATGACCACCAGCCCGCGGCGAGCGTCTACCTCGTCAACGCGCTGATGCCGGAGGAGGCCGGCGTGCGCGTGGTGGCTCAAGCTCGCGATCCCCGGCAGCAGTCAGTTCGCGTCGAATACGATGTCGGTCCGCAACGGACCGCGCAGGTTCTCTGGTTGGTGCTTGCTGCGGTGATTTTGCTGCCTCTCGTGGCTTCCGGCTTTAGCCGGAAGAGTCACACTTCCGCCTGAAGGCGGAAGCTACGAACGCTTCTCGTGGCTTCCGGCTTTAGCCGGAAGAGTCAGACCTTCCGCCTGAGGCGGAAGCCAGGAACGCGACGAACGTCTTACGATGGCCAATCAATTCGACTCAGACGATCCCACCCTGCTGGACGTCGCGACGAGAGCTCCGGGCCCTGCCGGGTCGTTGCCCCTGACGGAAGAGATGTTGCGGGAGCGCCCTTCCGGCGACCTGTTCGGGTGGACGCAGAATGCGGGCATGGGGTGGGAGCCCGCGGCGCTCGGCGGCCGCGAGTTCCTGATGCTCTCCACGCACGGCGGCATCCGCGCGCCTGACGGAACTCCCATCGCCCTCGGCTACCACACCGGCCACTGGGAAGTCGGGCTGTTGATGGAGGCAGCCGCCCGCGAGTTCAAGTGTGCCGGCGCGATTCCCTTTGCCGCTTCGTGCACCGATCCGTGCGACGGGCGTTCGCAGGGAACGCCGGCGATGTTCGACAGCCTGGCCTATCGCAACGACGCCGCGATCATCTTTCGCCGTCTCATTCGCTCGTTACCCACGCGCCGTGGCGTGCTCGGCGTGGCCACCTGCGACAAGGGCCTGCCGGCCATGATGATGGCGCTGGCATCGGCGCACGAACTGCCCTGCGTTCTCGTTCCTGGCGGCGTCACGCTGTTGCCCGAAGCGGGAGAGGATGCCGCGCGCATCCAGACGATCGGCGTGCGCTTCGTGCACCGCGAGATCACGCTCGAGGAGGCCGCCGATCTCGGCTGCCGGGCGTGCGCGTCGCCGGGTGGCGGCTGCCAGTTCCTCGGCACCGCCGCGACGTCGCAGGTCGTCGGCGAAGCGCTGGGGATGTCGCTCGGGCACTCGGCGCTCGCGCCCTCCGGCCATCCGATCTGGCTCGACATGGCTCGCCGTTCCGCTCGCGCGTTGATGGCGCTGGAAGCACGCGGCATACGGATGCGGGACATCCTGACCGACCGAGCACTGCACAACGCGATGGTGACGCACGCGGCTTTTGGCGGTTCGACGAACCTGATTCTCCACCTGCCCGCGGTGGCGCATGCGGCCGGGTTGAGACGGCCGGATGCCAGCGCCTGGACCGCCATCAACCGCCGTGTACCGCGTCTCGTGGATGCGCTGCCGAATGGACCTCGGCACCATCCAACGGTGCAGGTGTTCCAGGCTGGCGGTGTACCCGAGGTGATGCTGCACCTGAATCGCGCCGGGCTCCTCGAACCTGATGCGCTCACCGTCAGCGGAATCAGCCTTGGCCAGCAGCTCGCGGAATGGGAATCATCCGACCGCCGCGCTCGGCTCCGCCGACAATTGCTGGAACGCGACGGCGTCGATCCGGACGATGTGATCATGGCGCCGGAAGAAGCCAGGCGACGCGGGCTCACGTCGACGTTTTGCGCGCCGGTGGGGAACATCGCTCCCGACGGATCGGTGATCAAAGCCACGGCCATCGACCCGAGCGTCATCGGATCCGATGGGGTATACCGATTCACCGGGCCGGCGCGTGTGTTCCTGACCGAAGCGGCGGCGATTGCCGCAATCAAAGGAGGGCGCATCAACGCCGGTGACGTGCTCGTTCTCATCTGCCGCGGGCCCATGGGGACCGGCATGGAGGAGACCTATCAGCTCACCTCGGCGTTGAAGTACCTGGATTTCGGGAAGCACGTGGCCCTGATCACGGACGCGCGCTTCAGCGGCGTGTCGACGGGAGCGTGCATCGGACACGTGTCACCCGAAGCGCTCGCGGGCGGCCCGGTCGGCAAGCTGCAGGATGGCGACCTCATCGAGATCGTCATCGATCGCGTGAATCTGCACGGTTCGATCAACTTCGTCGGCGAAGGAGGTGTGGCCGTCGGGCCCGAAGCCGGCTCGCGAATTCTCGATCAGCGCCCGCCGCGTCCGGACCTGGCCGCCGATCCCCTCCTTCCCGATGACACCCGTCTCTGGGCCGCCCTGCAAGACGTGAGCGGCGGCACCCTGGGGAGGCAGTGTGTTCGACGTCGAGGCCATCCTGCGGGTGATCGAAGCCGGGAAGAAAGTGCTTCGCTCGTAGCGCGCAGCTTTAGCTGCGCGTCAATGACGCGGGGCTGAAGCCCCGCGCTACGGGCCTTTGACCCGGAAGTGCGGATTCTGGATCAGCCCGATCACGTTGCCGAAAGGATCGGCAACGCTCGCCACCTTGATGTCACCGCCGACGTCCTGAATGGGCTCGCGCGGCTCGGCGCCCTGCTCCAGCATGTGCGCGTGGGCGCTGTCGATATCTCGGAACGCCCCAGTAGGCGACGGCATTGTTGCCGACGCTGATGCCGCTGCTGCCCGGATGTAGCCCGAGCTCGAAGCCGCCGATCTCGAACCCGACGTAGAACGGCTCGTCGAAGTAGGGTGCGACGCCAAACGCACGCGTGTACCACGTCTTCGCCGCCTCGAGATCGGGCGCGTGATAGATCACCGTTCGCAGCCCGAGAAATCTGGTCGAATCCTTCGTCATCATTTCTGCCTGGCAATGAACTGGAAATCGCCTCCGGGCTCGTGATCCCCGAAGTCTCCCGTACGTGGCTCCATCTTCGCCCGTTCAAGGTAGCTCATGAGGTGCGCATACGTCACGACCCCATTCTTCGTGGTGCGCTGCGCAGCCCTTCGAGCAGCCGGAATGCGAACGGCGAGTGCTTACCCGAAGCAGGCATCGAGCATCAACAGAATGTGCTTGGACGGGTCTCCTCACCGTCCGGTGATTTGCTAGAATGCCGGCGAACGAGCCAATATGTTCGCTCAGTCCCTCGCCGAATACGGCTTCGCCGCGGCCATGGCCAGGGCCGTGGATCAGGCGTGGGTCACGGTCTCGGAAGTCGTCGCCAACCCCGATTCCAGGATTCTCTACATCGTCGGCTTCGGGATCCTCGCCTGGATGAGCCTGCGGCTGTTTGCACGAAGATAGCCGATACTCCGTCATCACTTCGGTGCGGCAGATCCGTAGACCTGCTCGCGCGTGTGAAATTTTTCGCGTATGAGGATCTGATCGACCAGCCCCTTGTGCACGGCCGTTGGGTTGAAGAGGACGGCCGGCACCTTCTTCATGCCGTTGTCGACGGTTGACGTGCCTTCGACCTTTTCACCCTTGGCCATGCGCACGGCCTCCTGGGCGGCGTTGCGTGCGAGCGGCCGCAGCGGCTTGTAGACGGTCATCGCCTGCGTGCCGTTCACCAGCCGGCGTACGGCCTCGAGGTTGGCATCCTGACCCGAAACCAGAACCTTCCCAGAGAGGCCGGCTTTCTCGAGTGCCTTGATCGCCCCGCCGGCTGTGATGTCGTTCGATGCGACGACGGCGACCACCTTGTTCTGGGCTTTTTTCAGCGCCGCTTCCGTGAGCTGTCATGGCCGCGTCGGCCTGCCAGTCGGGCGTCCACGGCTCGGCGACGATCTTGATGTCGCCGCGCTTGACGGCATCCTCGAGGGCGGCCATCTGTCCGTCGCGAATGAGCTTGGCATTGTGATCCGTGGGTGCACCGCCGAGCAGGATGTAGTTGCCTTCGGGCGCCCGGTTGCGCAGGTATTGCGCCTGCAGCTCGCCGACGGCGTGATTGTCGTAGGAAATGTAGAGATCGACGTCGGCTTTCAGGATCAGCCGGTCGTAGCTGATAACGGGAACGGAGCGCTTCTTGGCGGCTTCCACGATCTTCGCCGCCGCTTCTGAGCTGTGAGGGACGACCACGAGCACTTTGACATTGCGATCGAGCAGCGATTCGGCTTGTTGCAGCTGCTTCGCATCGTCGCGCGCCGCAGACTCGACCAGAACGTCGGCGCCGAGCTCCTTGGCCCGTTCGACGAACAGATCACGGTCGCGCGTCCACCGTTCCCCCTCTTCCAGTGTGTCCATCAGGAGGCCGACCTGAGGTCGTGCCTCCCGCTGCGGTTGCGCCCGCTGCTGCGACGGGCCGCAGGCGATTGCGAGAGCGGAAAGCATGCCGACGACGATGGCGGAGCTGTACCTGGTCATATTGGGTGTGCCTCTCTGATGTTGGGACCGACGGCCGGAGCGCTGCCACCTACGATGCTTCAGCGTTGGCGCGGTTGAGCAAAGCCTTCATATAGGCAAATCCGTAAGCCGTCTGCGTGAAGTTGCCGCCGACCATGGTCGGGCTATGGTCCAGAATCACGATGCCTTCGAAGTTCACGTCGCGAAGCGCCTTCATGATCTTCCACATGTCGTAATAGCCGTTGTCCATGAAGGTTTCAACGAAATGCGGCAGAGGCGCGCTGACGTTGCGGAAATGGATCTTCCAGATCTTCGCCGCGCCAAAGTGCCGGATCATCTCCTCGGGATCTTTGCCGGTCAACTGCTTGCCGCCTTCGAGCCACGTGCCGCAGCACAGGCAGATGCCGACGTTCGGACTGTTCGCGACAGCCATGGCCCGCTGGTAGCCATCGAAATTGCTGAAGATGCATCGCGGCACACCGGCCAGCACAGGCACCGGCGGATCGTCCGGGTGGATGCCGATCCGGACGCCCACTTCTTCGGCAACCGGCGCCACCTGCTTGATGAAATGCGTGTAGTTTTCCCAGATCTCTTCCTTGGTGAACTCGCGACCGTGTGAGAGCGGGCCGGTATATACCTTGCCGTCCCAGTTGCCCCGCGCGTCAGGGCTGTTCTGGTCGAACTCGCGAGCCGACGCACCGCGGACCATGGTGCGGCCGCTGGTCCAGATCCCGTTGCCCATGTGCGCATAGGTGCTGTAGCCGATGCCGGCCTTGCCGAGGTTGCGCAGATACTGCTTGTATTCCTCGATCTTCTGGTCGCGACCGGGCAGGTTGAGGGTGACCTCGGGCATGTTGTGGACGCTGGTGTTGCCGATGTTCCACACCGTGATGCCGGCGTCCGCGTACCGCTTCTTGATCTGCATGAAGCCTTCGGCGGTGCGCAGGTCCGGCGGGGAACCCACGCTGACGTACTCGGCACCGAGCTGCCGCAGGAAGAGAAGCTGCTCGTCGGACGGCGTGGCCGGCGACTGCACGCACAGCTTGATGCCGGGCGTGGGTTTCTGCGCCGCCGTGCCGGTGCGGCCGGCAAGAGTGGCGGCCCCCAGCGTCCCGAGCGTCATCCAGCCGAAGTCCCTGCGTCCGATCGCGTGGTCTGTCATGCGGCAGATTGTAGCGAGTGCGCCATCGGCGGCCAACAGGCCGCCCGCGGGAACCCAGGTCGGTCCCGCGCGCTGGCCGGACCATGCATGTAGACACGCTACCCCCATGGATGTAGACTCTCTACATACATGGCGCGAGCACAACAGTATCGCAACCGCATCGAGCTGCTGCAGGGCACGCTCGATCTCCTGATCATGCAAACGCTGCAGTGGGGCCCGCGCCACGGCTACGGCATCGCGCAGGCCATCCGTGCGAATTCGAGCGACGTGCTGCAGGTCGACACCGGCTCGTTGTACCCCGCGCTGCATCGTCTCGAGCGGCAGAAGCTGGTTGCGGCGTCGTGGAAGGTCTCCGACAACAAGCAGCGGACCCGGGTCTACCGCTTGACGCGGAAGGGCCGCGCCCAGCTGACGTCCCATCGATCGCGATGGGCGCAATTCGTCGATGCCGTCGCCGGAATTCTCAACGCCCCGCAGCCGGAATGAGATCGTCATGACGCACAAGAAGGACCGCGAGCTGGACGAAGAGATTCGCAGTCATCTCGACATGTCGGTGCGCGACCGCGTGGAGCGCGGCGAGTCACGCGACGTTGCCGAGGCGGCGGCGCGCCGCGAGTTCGGGAACGTCGCGCTGGTCAAGGAAGTCACGCGCGAAATATCCGGGTGGATGTGGCTGGAGCGGATCTTTCAGGACCTTCGCTACGCCGCGCGCATGCTGTGGCGCAGCCCGGGGTTCACGCTTGTCGCCATCCTGTCACTCTCGTTGGGCATCGGCGCCAACACGGCCATCTTTCAGGTCATCAATGCGGTAGGGTTGCGTACCCTTCCCGTGGACGACCCTGGCACCCTCGCTTACATCCGCATCGCGGATCTCGAGGGCGCCCGTGGCAGCTTCAATTCGCGATTCCCGGCCGTCACCAACCCGATCTGGGAGGAGCTCGAGCGCACTCAGCAGGCGTTCTCCCGCGCGATGGCGTGGGGCGGCGCCACGTTCAACCTCGCGCCCGGCGGCCTCGCCCGTCCGGCCCGCGGTCTGTGGGTGAGCGGGCAGTTCTTCGAGACGCTTGGCGTCAGCGCGGCGGCCGGCCGGCTCTTCACCGACGCCGACGATCGCCGCGGCTGTGCGCCGCGCGCGGTCATCAGCCACGCATTCTGGCAAAGCGAGCTTGGCGGCCGCCCGGCGGTTGGCGCCACCTTGTCGCTCGAGGGCCATCCCGTCGAAATCGTCGGCGTCACCGCTCCGGCATTCACCGGTGTCGTCGTTGGACGCGGGTTCGATGTGGCCGTGCCAATCTGCGCCGAGCCGGCGCTCTCGGACGGCAAGGGCCGGTTGGATGCCGGCACGGACTGGTGGCTCGTTGTGATGGGGCGGTTGAAGCAGGGTTGGACGCTCGATCAGGCGTCAGCACACCTCGCCTCCATTTCTCCCGGGCTGTTCCGCACGACGCTGCCGCCAACGTATCCAACCATCAACGTGAATCACTATCTCGGGTTCAAGCTGAAGGCTGTTCCGGGCGGAGCCGGCGTCTCCGGCCTGCGCGAGGATTACGCTCAGCCGCTCTGGCTGTTGCTTGGGGCTGCGGGACTCGTCCTGGTGATTGCCTGTGTCAACCTCGCCAACCTGTTGCTGGCGCGGGCGAGCGCGCGGCAACGCGAGTTCGCCATCCGCCTCGGCCTCGGTGCGTCGCGTGGACGCATCATCCGCCAGCTGCTGGTTGAAAGCCTGCTGCTCGCGGCGATCGGCGCGCTGGTCGGCAGTGTGCTGGCGGGCATCTTGAGTCGCTCGCTCGTCTCGTTCCTCGACACAGATGGGCGGACGATTGCACTCGATCTCGCGACCGACTGGCGCGTGCTGGCCTTCACCGTGGCGGTGGCGATGCTGACGTGCGTGCTCTTCGGACTCGCCCCGTCGTTGCGCGCGGCGCGTGTGAGCGCGACGGCGCTCGTCCGCAGCCTGGGCCGCGGCCTGACGGCTGGCCGCGAACGCCTGGCCCTCCGCCGGGTGCTGGTCACGCTGCAGATTGCGCTTTCTCTGCTGCTGCTCGCGGTCGCGTTGCTCTTTACCCGCACGCTCACGAACCTGCTCGCTGTCGATCCCGGCTTCGCGCAGGACGGCGTCATCGTCACGGTGCTCGACTTGAGGCCGCTGAAGGTTCCTGTTCCGCAGCGTCAGACGCTGCGCGCGGAAGCACTCGAACGCGTCCGGGCCGTTGCCGGCGTCGAAGCAGCGGCCGACGTCTCGGTCGTGCCGGTCAGCGGCAACAGCTGGGGTAACCAGGTGTGGCTCGAGAGCGACGCTGCGCCAGTTCCCGTCAGCTCGCTGTTCAATCGTGTCAGCAGCGGCTACTTCGCGACGCTCGGCATCCCGCTCGTTGCCGGCCGCGATTTCAACGATGCCGACACCGTCGAGTCGCCAGCCGTGGCCATCGTCAACGAAACCTTCGTTCGCACCGTCGCGCACGGCGCGAATCCCATCGGACGACGGGTGAGGCGAGAGGTGACGCCGACGCAGCCTGAAATGGCCTTCGAGATCGTTGGCGTCGTACGCGACGCCAAGTACATCGATCTTCGTCAGGAGCCGTTGCCGGTGGTGTTTTTCGCCGCCCGACAGAACCGCGAGCCGGGCGAATTTCAGCAGGTAATCGTCCGATCGACGCTGCCGCCCGCGTCGCTGACCGCAGCCCTCACCGCCGCCGTTCGCGACTTCAGCCCCAACGTTGTCGTGTCGTTCAGCATCTTGAAGGAACAGATTCGCGAGACGGTCGTGCGCGAGCGGCTGATGGCCACCCTGTCAGGCTTCTTCGGGTTCGTCGCCGCCGTGCTGGCGATGGTCGGACTCTATGGCGTGATTGCTTACACGGTGGCGCGGCGCACGAACGAGATCGGCGTACGAATGGCGCTCGGCGCCGGCCGTCGCGACGTGCTGCGGCTCATCCTCGGAGAGGCACTACTGCTGACCGGGATAGGAATGGTTGCGGGCCTGGGGCTGGCGCTGATGATCGGGAGCGCCGCTTCGACGTTGTTGTTTGGCTTGAAGCCTTACGATCCGGGCACGCTTGGTGCGGCCCTGGTTCTGCTCGGCATCATTGCCGTTGCGGCGAGCTACCTTCCGGCACGCGCGGCGGCGCAGATCGACCCGATGGCCGCTTTGCGCATCGATTAAGAGGGACACTCACCTGTCCCCCTTACTCCAGGTTCAACTCGCGAACCGGACGCACTTCTATGCTCCCCTCGCGCGCCGGCGGAATCTTCGAGGCCGCCATCACGGCATCGTTCAAATCTCTCGCCTCGATCAGATAGAAGCCGGCAAGCTGCTCCTTCGTCTCGGCGAAAGGACCGTCGGTCATTCGGACCTTCCCGTTGCGGACCCGTACTGTCGTGGCGGTTTCGACCGGTTGCAGCGCTTCGGCGGCAACGAGAACGCCGCTCTGCCTGAGGCCATCACCACAGGCCTGACATTCCCTGTCGTTGATGGCGTGCAGCTTCTGTTCTTCGAGGTAGACGAGGCATAGGTACTTCATTCGGTTCCTATCGGTGAACGCCCGCCCTCAAGGGCGGGCTTACGTTGCCAACTCCGCTATCCGGCGCTCGAGAAATCGCCGCTCGGGTTCCTGACGCGTCAGCGATAGCGCGCGTTCGAATGAGTCCCGCGCCTCCTTCTTCCTCCCCAGCCGACGGCAGAGCTCGGCCCGGGCGGCGTGCGCGAGCCGATAGTCCTGTAAATCGCCGCGATCGAGGATGGCCTCGACGAGGACCAGACCCGCCGCCGGACCATCGCGCATGGCAACCGCCACCGCGCGGTTCAACTCGATGACCGGCGATGGATCGGCCCGTGACAGGACATCGTAAAGCCCGACGATTTCCGCCCAGTCCGTCGCCGCAGCGGTGGGCGCATCGGCGTGCACGGCGGCAATCGCTGCCTGGATGGCATACGGACCGGCCTGCCGCGACGAGAGCGCCCGTTCGACCAGTCGTGCACCCTCCGCGATCTGCTCGCGATTCCAGAGCGAACGGTCCTGATCCTCGAGCAAAATCAGTTCACCGGACGGCGACGTGCGCGCCGTGCGACGCGACTCGTGCAACAACATGAGCCCCAGCAACCCGATCGCCTCCGGTTCCGGCAACAACTCGATCAGCAACCGGCCCAGCCGAATCGCTTCGGACGACAGGTCGTGGCGCGTCAGCGAGCTCCCCGAGGAGGCGGCATACCCCTCGTTGAACACGAGGTAGATGACGCGAAGCACAGCATCGAGCCTCTCGGGCAACTCGGCCGGCGTCGGGACCTGATACGGGATCCGCGCGTCCCGGATCTTGGCCTTGGCCCGCACAATCCGCTGCGCCAGGGTCGGCGCCGGCGTGAGAAACGCCCGGGCAATTTCCTCGGTCGTCAGACTGCAGACCTCGCGGAGCGTCAGGGCGATCTGTGCATCGGGCGCCAGTGCCGGGTGACAGCACGTGAAAATCAGGCGAAGCTGGTCGTCCTCGACGCTTTCATCGGCTGTCCACGCAGCGTGATCCTCCACGGCGATGTCGGCCCGCGCACCCACGTCCTCGAGGGCATCGAAACGGGCCTGGCGGCGGATGTTGTCGATTGCCTTGAAACGTCCTGCGGACACCAGCCATGCGCGCGGATTGCTGGGTACACCGTCACGCGGCCACTGATCCAGCGCTGCCCGGAAGGCGTCCTGCAGGGCTTCCTCGGCTTTGTCGAAGTCGCCCAGGAGGCGGATCAGAGTGGCGAGTACACGGCGCGAGTCGGAGAGGTAGATGGCATTAACCGCCTCGTGGACGGGATCGGTCGCCGGCACGACCCCCGATCAGACCACCTTCCACTCCAGCAGCGCAACTCGGCCCCCGCCTCCGCCTCGAGCCATGGGGCGGACCGGGGGAGGCCCTCCCTTCACTCGTTGGTCGAACGAAGGGCGGGGATTTCGACAGGCTGGTGGCAACCATGTCGATTTCGGGCAATTCCATTCGACTATCCGGTAGAGGCGGCGGATAAAGACAATGGACGGGTTGTGTAATAAGTCTGATAGTGGAGAATTCGCACCATGAGCTTCGTCACCGACTTTCGATACGCACTGCGGTCCCTTCTGCGGGTCAAGGGAGTGGCCATCACCGTAGTGCTCACGCTGGCGCTCGGCATCGGCGCCAACGCCGCGATTTTCAGCGTCGTCCGGGGGGTGCTGCTGCGCCCGCTCGTCAATCGCGACGAAGGCCGGCTCATCTACATCCGGCAGACCGCGCTCGGCGAGGGAGTCGAAAATGCGAACTTTTCGGTGCCGGAGATTCGGGATCTGCAGGGACGGATCAAGACGCTGACGTCCTTCGGGGACTTTTCCACTATCACTTTCACGATGATCGGGCTCGGTGAGCCGCGCGTCGTCCGCGCCGGCGTTGTCGGCGGCTCGTATTTCGAGGTGATGGGTCTTCGCCCGGTGCGAGGCCGCCTTCTGGACGCAACCGACGACGGTCCGAAGGCAGCGGGGGCCGCGGTGTTGACGTACCGGTTCTGGACGACGACGCTCGGCAGCGATCCGGCAGTACTCGGCAAGACCATCCGGCTCGGAAGTCGCACCGCCACGATCGTCGGTGTTCTCGAGCCGTCAGTTCCCTATCCGGCGGAAACCGAAATCATCGCAAATGTCGTGACGAGCCCGCACCATCTGGATGCGACGATGGTGGACGGCCGCGTGCACCGGATGACCGAGCTCTTCGGCCGGCTGGCGCCGGGCGTCGATCTGGACGCGGCGCGCGCCGAGCTGCGCGTCGTCCACGGAGCGGTCCTCAAGGAGCATCCAGAAGCCTACCCGCAGAAGGCGGATTTCCGAATCCAGGCGGTTCCCTTGCGCGATCAGATTACGTCGCCGGCGCGGACGGTGCTCCTGGTGCTGCTGGCCGCTTCCGGTTTGATTTTCATCATCGCCTGCTCGAATGTTGCGAACCTGATTCTCGCGCGCTCGGTTCGCCGCGAAGGTGAGCTGGCGATTCGCGCGGCGCTCGGCGCCGGTTCCCGTGCGCTGCGTCAGACGCTTCTCGCCGAGAGCCTGCTGCTCTGTGGCTTCGGGGCGATCCTCGGCGTAGCCATAGCCCGGCCCATGGTGGCCGTCCTCGCGCGTTACGCGGCACGGTTCTCGGTGCGGGCGCTCGACCTGACGGTTGATGCCAGCCTGCTGTGGGTGGGCGTTGGCCTTGCCGTCGCGGCCGCGGTCCTGCTGGCCTACGTGCCGCGACTGCCCTCCGCGGATGCATCGAAGGGGCTCGGCCTGTCGAATGGCAGTGTGAGGATCACGTCGGGCACGAACCGCCGGCTCCGCGCCTTCGCCATGACGCAGATCGCGGCGTCGTTCGTGCTCCTCGCCGGTGCCGGCATGCTTCTGACGGCTCTCATGGCACTCCAATCGGCGCAGACCGGCTTCAACACACGCAACGTGCTGGCGCTGAACGTGCCCCTCCTGTCGTTCGAGCGGCCGCCGGAGCAGGTCGCGCTCTTCTATAAGGAGGCGATGCGGCGCATCGCGGAACTGCCAGGTGTGGAGCGTGTGGCCGTCGGCACGATCGTGCCCTGGCGTGACGCGGGCACCTTCGGTCCAGGCTTCCTGTTTTCGGCTGAGGGTTATGCCAAAGCCAACGGTGAAGAGGACCCGCGCGCGAGATTCCGCACGGTTTCCCCGGGTTTCTTCGCCGCGCTTGGTGTTCCCATCATTGCCGGCCGCGATTTCAACGACACGGATCGGAAGGGTGGCGAACCAGTCGTCATTGTCAGCCAAAGTGTGGCGAAGAGGATGTTCCCGACGCAGGACGCGCTGAACCGTCGGCTGAAGTGGACCGATCCGGTGATGAAGTTCATCGGCGTGAGCGGGGAAGGCCGTCGCATCGTTGGCATTGCCGCCGATGTGGATGACGAGAATGTGGTGCCTGGTCCGGCGTTGAGCGTGTATCACCCGTTCGAGCAGGAAATCGGCGGTGGCCGGATGTTCGTCCACGCGCGTACCGATCCCTATGCGCTCGTGCCGTCGATTACGCGCATCATCCGGGAGATGTCAGCCGATCAACCGGTGGAGCAGGCCGCCACGCTCGAGGACATCCGTGCGGAAGTGCTCGCGCCCGATCGGTTGAACGCGCTGGTGTTCGGCGGCTTCGCCGCGGTCGCGCTGATGATTGCGGTGGTCGGGGTTGCGGGTGTGTTGGCGTTTTCGGTCAGCACGCGAACGCGCGAATTCGGCATCAGGCTCGCGGTCGGATCGGCGCCCCGTCACCTGCTGACGCGGATCCTCGGCGAAGGCGCGGTGATTGCCGGCGCCGGCATCGTTGCCGGGGTCATCGGTGGGTATGCGCTCGCACGGGTCGTTGGCACCTTCATCACCGACGTTCGTCTGCCCGGCGCCGTAGCGATCGTCGGTGCGGCAGTCATCCTGGTAGCGGCAGCGGTCGTGGCATCGCTGATGCCCGCCGCGCGCGCATCCCGCATCGACGTCATCCAGGCTTTGCGATCGGAGTAGGAGGTGCCTCTGTGGCTCGTTACGTAGATGGATTCGTCCTTCCCCTTCCCAAGAAGAACGTCGCGGTTTATCGCGAGATATCCCGCAAGGCCGGAAAGGTGTGGCGTGAGCACGGCGCACTCGAGTACCAGGGAATGCGTTGGCGACGACCTGCGGGTGAAGGGTGTCTTGCCCTTCACTCGGGCGGCGAGGTCGAAAACGGGCGAGACAGTGGTCTTCTCGTGGATCGTGTACAAATCGCGCGCGCATCGCGATCGCGTGAATGCAAAGGTGATGAAGGATCCTCGTCTCGCCAAGATGATGGATCCGAAGTCGATGCCGTTTGATCTCAAGCGGATGGTTTACGGCGGTTTCAAGGTCGTGGTTGACGTCTGACAATCGGCTGCGGGCTAAGTCAGGAGGCCGGCAACGTAGAAGTCATCGCTGGGGTAGTCTTTTGCACCTCGACCGTGACCGCTCTCGGGCGTGAATATTGCACAGCTGCTATCGGCGCTACCATCTGGTGGCACGGACGTGCGATCGCTTACCGGCTATGACGAACACGGAATGTCGTTAGAGAAGTCTGCGCGGAACACTGACCCACCGAGCGTCGCGGTCAGCGTCATCATCCCCGCCTACAACGCGGCGCCGTTCATCGCTCAGACCATCGAGTCGGTACTCGGTCAGACTTTCCGGAACTTCGAAGTCATCGTCGTCAACGACGGCTCGCCGGACACGGCCGAGCTCGAGCGCGAGCTCCAGCCGTACATGGACCGGATCAGGTATCTGACACAGCCCAACGCTGGCCCGAGCAGCGCTCGCAATCTCGGCATCCGCGAAGCGCGCGGCGAATTTGTGGCGTTCCTCGATAGCGATGACGCCTGGCTGCCTGACTACCTGGCGACGCAGATGAAGATCCTGACCGCCGATCCATCGATCGATCTCCTGTACTCGAACGCTGTGGTTATCGGCGACGTGCCGTATGCCGGACGCGATCTGATGAGCATGGCGCCGTCACACGGTGCAATCACGTTCGAGCGTGTGGTCTCTGCCGAATGCACCATCCTCACATCCTGCGTCGTCGTCCGGCGGCAGATGGTGATCGACGCCGGTGGCTTCGACGAGCGATACCGGCGGTCCGAGGATTTCCATCTGTGGTCACGCCTGTCTTTTCGCGGAGCGCGAATCGCGTATCACCGCGATGTGCTGGTGCAGCATCGCCGGCGGGGCGGCAGTCTGTCCGATGATCAACACGCGATGTGGGAGGGTGCCATCTCTGTCCTGCAGGATCTGGATGCGACGCTGGCCCTTACGCCGCCTCAGAAAAAGCTCGTGAAAGAACACATGGCGACTTGCCGCGCGTATATCGCGCTCGACGACGGCAAGCGAATGTTCATGGCCGGCCAGTACGCCGAAGCCGTCGCTGCCCTCGGCCGCGCGCGGGCGTGGCAGCCGAGACGCTGGCCGAAGATGCGCCTGGGCTTGTTGCAGCTCGGCGTGCGGGTGGCGCCGCGGCTCCTGCGCCGGACCTACGGGCTTCTGCGGCGCGACCTTCCGATCGCCGCACGGAGCGTCTGATGACGCACGTTCGTTCGCATCGATAAAATGTCGCCGTGCCAGACGGCTTGAGACGCCCCCTGGATCTGTCGATCCTTCTCGTGACGTCAGCGGCGTACCTCGCCTACGTCTTTCGCTTCGCAGAAGGCACGTTCTGGACGACCGGCGCCGGCGACTGGATCGATCCGTACTTCATCAACGCGTTGCTCGAGCACTGGTATCGAAGCGTGGCGAGCCTGGCGGATCCAGCGTCGCCGCCGATGTATTTTCCGGTCGGAAAGACTCTCGGTTACTCACACGGCCTGATCCTGTACGCGCCGTTCTACGGCATCGGTCGGCTGTTCCTGCATCCGTTCCAGGCTTACAACGTCACGCTGCTGGCCGTCATCGAGACCGGCATCCTCTGCCTCTACCTGCTCTTGCGGAAACACTTCCGCGTCTCCTTCATCGAAGCGCTGCTCTTGAGCGCCTTTTTCTTCTCGTCCCGGAACGTCATCAATGGCGGGACCGGAGTCTGGTCGCAGCGCGCATCCGTATTTCTCATCCCGGCGATTCTTTTCATCTTGTGTGCCTCGATGCACGCCGCCGGCCGGGTTCAACTCGTGCTCGCGGGTCTGGCAGGGCTGCTGACCACGCTCCTCTTCACCCAGGACTTCTATACCGCGCAATTTGCATTGTTGTTCGTCGTTCTCCTCGTTCCCGCTGTCGCACTTGGCGAAAGCACAACGCCCATGAGGGTGAAGATTGCCGGACTCTGGAATGCCGATGAACGCCCTGCCGCACGGGGGTTGCTCGTCGTGATCGTTCTGACGACGATCTGGACCGGCTACGTGCTGCTGTATGGCGGGGGCACCGTCCACATCTTTGGTCAGCGGATCACGTCACACGACTGGTGGCGTCCCGCATTGGTGGTTCTCGCCGGGCTGGCCGTGTTCGCCGGAATGCGCGGTGGGATTGGCATTCGCCCGAAGCTCTGGGCAGTCAGGCCCTGGCTCGTGGCGTTCGCCTTCGGCGCCGTCGTCGGCTGCGCGGTGTTTCTCTGGATCTATATCGATGCCTATCGCGCGGACCTGATTTTTCCGGAAGAGCAGCTAATCAATGCTCTGATTACTCGCCATCCTTCGCTGTGGGCCGGCGTGGCGGATATTGTCGCGGACTTCAACGCATACGAGTACCACCGGACCTTCAAACTCGTCTTGATCCTGGCAGCCTTGGCGTGGATACCCTGGCTGAACGTCAACAAGCGCGAGCGCTACTATCTCCTGTGGTTTGCCGCGGTGTCTCTGCTCGTCCTGCTGATTCCTCTCAGGTTCAATGAGTTTTCGATTTGGAGAACCATCTTCCAGCCCGTTCTCGGGTTCTCGATCATTCGCGATCCGAAGCGCATCATGCCGCTGTACGAGCTTGCTGCGGTGCTTCTGCTGGCCCTCGTCGTTGCGCGAGTCCCAGCATGGTCCGTCTTTCGCATCCTCGCCGGCGTCCTGCTCTGTTTCCTGCTCGTCACCGAACGCAACCCCGAGCGATTTGATTTCCTGCGCCCGATCGACACGTTCACGCGATGGGTGGAGGCGCCGATCGACGTCGACCAAACCTGTCGGTCATTCTTCATCAAGCCCGCTTCCGAGCAGTACCGGTCACGCTCGGAGAACATCTGGAGTCTCTACGGAATCGATGCGCTTTTCGTCGCCCTGAATCATTCGCTTCCGACTCTTAACGGCTACAGCGCCTGGTATCCGCGCGGATGGACAATGACGGATCCGGAGGACCGCGAATTACAGCACCGCCGTCCGGAACTGGGTAGCGGCTAACGGCCTGTCCGGGGTATGCCAGCTGGATATCGAGGCGCGGACGATGCGGCCCTAAAAGCGGTCAATTGCCAACGTACTTGCATTCGTGCGTTCAATGGAGGAGGCGGAGATCACGGAACAAGCTCAATGCGGAGACGCGGAAGCACGCAGGGTCGTTGTTCATTGCAGCGACGTTCGCTTGTCAAAAAAGCATCTCTCGCAGAGACCGCGAAGGACGCGCAGAGAGACACCTGGTATGGCTAGTCGCGATGAGGGCTGGCGATGCCGCGCTTCGCCCGCCCGTGATCAAATCACCCCAGTCGTCTCTCGCCCTCGGCGAGCTCGGCGTTGATGCTCTTGGCAAGCGATGGCCGTTGAAGATTACCTCCGTGACTTCGCGTCTCCGCGTTGATCCTGTCCCGTGTCTTCCCCCAACTCCGTGAACGGCAGCACAGAACGTCTCAGGCCCCGAAGAATTCGCCAGCCGTCTGATACCGGAACCCGAGACGCCGAGCGAATCCGGGATCCTGTGGGCCGGCCCCGACGTAAATGCACCGGGAAGGGTCGAGTCGATGGCGATGAATCAGGACGACTCCCAGGCCGGGCAGCGGCTTCCGGCACCAACAATTCGGTGGGCCTGGCGCGTGAGGGCAGTACTCGACCTCGATCTCCAGTCCGAGCAGCTCGCGCATCCGCACGAATCCCGCTTCAACGTCTGCACTGGTGGCCGTTTCATCGGCCATCTCCGGCTGCCACGAAAGGCCGAGCACCTGCCAACGATCGGCTCGATACCGCTGAAGAACCTCGCCCCGCCCCGCAACGACCTCGACGTCGTCCGCATTCGCCGGCGTGCGGCGTCCGGATCGGCTGCGGGTGAGAACGCCATCGCACCAGACGATGACGGCGCGGTTGACGAACGATGGATCGCGCCGCCGTTCAAAGGGGACGACCTCGACGGTCGCGAATCCCTCGGCGGCATCTGGCGGCTCCAGCTCACGCTGATAGCGAAACTGCACTGTCGGAGCAAATACCGACGGATCGCGCTTTCTCGCCTTTCGAATTTCGTCACCCGCCAGCAGTCTGCCGTGATTCGCGAGCATTCGCTCGACGGCATTCACCTGCGCATCCTCGACGCTCGTGTTCAGCCAGACGCATCGAATAGATAGTCCCTTTTGCCACGCCGTCTGCACGACGGCCGCGCGTGATTGCCGCGACGCGTAGGTATTGTCGAGAACAATCAGCGGCGACTCTCCGGCATCATCCAACGCGGGTAGCAAACCGGCGAGCGACCCTCCTTTCTCGTCGCGATTCAAGCGTGTGTAGCCCCTGGCTACGAACGTCTGCGCAAGGCAGCTCTTCCCGGCACCGGGGACACCCATGATGACCACGACGTCGCCGCGAGAGGGATGCGTCGCCGGAGGTTGGCGAGGTGCGCCGGGAAAGCGCAGCGTTCGACCGGCGGGAACCCGCTCATCGAGTCGGACGCGATCGTCCTCGGTCAACTGGATGCGACCAGCCCGCCCAGTGGACTGCGCGGTCTCGACTCGCGAGGCGCCGGGAAGCGGGAGTATGAGTTTCGACAGGTCGGCAAGCCATGCGATGGCGATCTCGAACGGCGTGGCGTCGTGACGCGCGGCGATTTCGGACAACACGGGATCGGCAAGCGTACGGCGCCGAAATGTCTTTCCGCCGAGCGGACGGTGAGCCAGCAGTTGAATTCCGTGCAGCAGGCAATACTCGGCCACGCCGCTCAGGATGGCGGCGTGCCTCCAGATGCTCAGCTCAATCTGGACCGAAGCAATCTCGGTGATCGCGCGGGCCTCCTCGATCTCAGCGACGTTGACGTTGCACAGTCCAATCGCCTCTATGAGGCCGTCACCTTTCAGTGAGGCGAGCGCCCGTACGCTCGTCGCCAGTGGCGTCCTGGGATCAGGCGCGTGCAGCTGGTAAAGAGAGATGCGGTCGACGCCCAGCGCCCGTCGGCTCGCCTCGCAGGCCGCAGCCAGATGTCGTGCGCGTCCGTCTTCGACCCACGCGCCGTACGGCCGAATGAGTCCCCCCTTCGTGGCGACCAGAATCCTCGAGCGATCGCCTTGCCACGTGGCGAGTGCTCGGGAGATGAGCCTTTCGTTGTGGCCGATCTCGGAGGAATCCCAGCAGTAGACGTCGGCAGTGTCGAGGAAGGTGACGCCGGCATCGAGGGCCGCGTGCAGCACGGCAATCGAGCGGTCATCGTCGCGGCTGCGTTCGGTGGAAAGGCGCATGCAGCCCATGCCGATGAGCGGACGGCCATCGGAAGTTCGCCGCATGCGCCGAGTTTATCCTGTCGGTGCGTGGATCAGTTCCCGCGGCGGCGCAGGGCGCGCAGCAGCGACATCACTTCGTTGGTGCCCCTGCCGAAGTAGTCGTACAACCGTTTGTACTGTTGATAGAGCGTGTCGTAATGCAGGCCACGATCGACGTCTGGCTTGTAAACGCGCGAAGGCCCTGGCGCCATGCGAGCCACTGCCTCGGTCAACGAACCACCTCCCGCCGCGACTGCGCCGAGCATCGCCGCTCCCAGCGCAGAAGCTTGTGGAGCGCCTGCGACCGCAATGTCGCGGCCCGTCACGTCGGCGTAGATCTGCATCAGCATCTCGTTGCGCGTCAGACCTCCACCGGCAACGATCGACGCGATCGGCAGACCCTGATCGGTGAAGGATTCGACGATCGCCCGGGTACCGAAGGCCGTTGCCTCGATAAGGGCGTGGAAGATCTCTTCCGGCCGGGTGCTGAGCGTCGCGCCAATCAGCAGTCCACTGAGATCGGATCGGCCAAGCGTCGATCGATTGCCGTTCCACCAGTCGAGCGCGAGAACACCGCTCGCCCCCGGTCCCAGGCTCTTCGCCTTGGCCGTGAGCAGCTCCTGCACGGTGAGCCTTTCCTTGCTCGCTGACTCGTGGTACGAGGGCGGCACCGCGTGATGCGCAAACCAGGCGAACAGGTCGCCAACGGCAGCCTGCCCCGACTCATAGGCGTAGTACCCGGGGACGATGCCGTCTTCGACGACGCCGGCCATGCCTTCGACCGGCCGCTCGTGATGGGCCATGAGGAGCTGGCACGTGGAGGTGCCCATCATCATGACGAACGTGCCCGGCGTCCCCACACCGCCTCCCAATACTGCCGCGTGCGCGTCGATGATTGGCGCGGCGACCGCCGTCGAGGGCCGGAGGCCGAGGCGTGCAGCCATTTCGGGCTTGAGAGTGCCGACCGAAGTGCCTGGCGCCATCACCGGTCCGGCGATCTTCGCTTCGTACAAGTTCTCGAAACCAGAGCGCAGAGCTCTGAGGTACTCGCGGCTGGGATAGCCCTCGCGTTTGTGCCAGGTCCCTTTGTAGCCGGAGGCACAGGCATTCCGTGCCAGCGCCCCTGTCAGCTGCCACACCACCCAGTCGGCCCCTTCCACGATGCGCTCAGCTGCCTCGTACACACGCGGAGCGTGTTCGGCAATCTCGAGCGCCTTGGGGAGGAGCCACTCAGACGAAATGCGGCCGCCGTATCGCGCGAGCCAAGGCTCGTTTCGCTCGGCTGCGATCTGCGTGACGCGCTCGGCCTCGGGCTCGGCGCCATGGTGCTTCCACAGTTTGGGCCACGCGTGCGGTTCGCCCTTGAACGCGGCGATTTCACAGAGCGGCGTGCCGTCGCCTGCAGTCGGGAGGACCGTGCACGACGTGAAATCGATCCCGATGCCGCCGACCTTCCCCGAGTCGATGCCTGAGTCGGCGAGCACCCTCCCGATCGTTCGCTCGATTCCGGTCATCCAGTCGGCGGGGTTCTGAAGCGCCCAATCGGGCGGCAAGCGGTTGTCGCTCCCGGGGAGCCGTTCGTCGATGACACCGTCTCCATATGTCTCGACAGCCGTCGTGATGACCTCGCCGGTCGTGACATCGACGAGCAGGGCACGGACGGATTCGGTGCCGAAGTCCAAGCCGATCGAATAGTTCATCTGCAACTCAGCCGCTATCGCTGATCGAAAGAAAACAGAGATAAGGAGAGCAAGGAGAGTATGTTAGTTTTTCTCCTCTTCTCCTACTCCTCCTGTAGGTTGTTGGCGGGTGGTTGTCGTTGATTCTGAGCCCAACACGCGGCATTCGACATCCAGCACCGAGCACAGTCCCCGCAGTTCCGCGACCACGTCCCCATATACGCCGTGAATGTGGTTGCAATGGAAATTCGCGATGAACGTCTCGACCGAGCAATCGAAGCGAGCGAACGCATGCGGCCAGTTGTCCTGGCTGATTGCGGCAATCTCGTGGTTTCGCGCGCCGAAATCGACGAATTCGGCGGGGACGACGGTCATCACGTAGCGGCCATCGTGCCGCGTCAACCGCGCGAGCGTCACCCGTCCCGGTGCGGCGATGTGATAGACAGAGGCACCACCTGCCGGGAAGTAAAAGCCCTGCGGACGGAACTCCGTGCGTGAGAGGTTGACCTTCGGATCGGTACTGCGGCCGGCGAAGTAGGTTGCATGCTCGCCGCTGTTGCAGAGATCCCACACGCCGAGGTCCTGGTGGTAATGGCGCACGTCGGCAAACAGCACCGGGGTTCCCGACAGGTGCTTGAAGATCTGCATGGTCAGCGCCGCATCCGAATCGGCCTCCGTGGAACAGACGACGGACGGTTTCGGCGCACCATCGGGTCCGTACGGATCGTTGAGGAATGCCTCCGCCACGTCGGCAGTCGCGAAGTGCTCGGTCAGCTCGCGCTGACCCTTGATGCCGCAGAAGTCGTATTTGAACTCCTCGATCAGATCGATCGCAGCGTAGTACATCGCCACCTGACGACGCAGCAGATCCTTCGTGAGCCGGAACTTGGCGTCGGGGTGCGTCCAGTGGATGCGTGACACGGTCTTTTCCAGGTAGTCCATCGCCGGAGCGACGCGCTTACCCTTGGCGAGCTCGATCTCGGCACGCCGCACCAGCTCGAACTGATCCACGTGATCGACATCGATGCCGAACTGCTTCATCCACTGCGCGGGATCGATGACGGTCGTATCGATGCCGAGCGATCGCCCGCCGATCAGGCAGTACGTCAAGCCGCGCAGCCGGCGGGCGGCAGCCACGCCGGCAATCTGCGACTGCAGGCGGCCAAACACCTGATCGTCGGCGACGTCGCCGAAGCTCTTGGTGAAGGGGATCCCGGCCTGGTCGAGCGATCCGGAGTTGGCGAGCATCCCCACCAGTCCCGGGTAGCGCGGATTCACGTTGGAGAACATCACGATCGGCTGCGGGCAGAACTGCGCGGCCACGCGTGCGTACTGCGGCCACGCCCAGACCGAGAAATTGAAGACGACGGCGTCGACGCCGGCCGCCGCCATCCGCCGGCCGTTGCGTACCGCGATCTCGTTCTGCCAGATCACGTCGTCGCCGACGACAACCTCGAAGCCGGCGGCCTCGAGCCGCCGGCACGAGCTGTTCGCGAAACTCGCGATTCACCGGCTCGAGGGGTGACTGCAGGTAGTGACGGCCGTCGCCGAAATCGAGGACGCCGACGCGGACTTTTCGTGGTTGTAAGTGTTCGAGCATGTATCAGCTTTCCGCCGTAGGCCCGGCCTTCAGGCCGGGCGTGTTCGATTCAGCAACGAAGCGGTTCCGACACGCCAGGGCTGTAGCCCGGCCTACGGTGTCTGCTCCTTGAGCCACGCTTCATTGAAATGCGCATGTTTGATTGCCTTCCGGGGCAGCCGATTCTCCGCATCCGGCTTCACGGACGCCTCGGGTGCGAACAGGCTGTACGTGGCGTGGAGGGTTCCGTCGGCCGCCTGGATGATCGACGGGTAATGATACTGGCCGAGCTGACGTGCGTCGGTCGAGTCCGCGTCGCGTTCCAGGTAGCGCGTCCACCGCCAGCTTTGCCCTTCGTCTTCGGACAGCGACACCGCCAGGCGGTGGCGGCCGCGCTCGAGATCGTTATAGATCAACGCCCAGTTGCCATTCTTGAGCACGAGCACTTCGGCGCCGGCGCCGGGATTCGCGAGCGCCGAGTCCTCGACCGTGCTCCAGGTTTCCCCACGGTCCGTCGAGCGGCTGATCATCAGCCGTTTGGGTGCCGGACCGTTGTCGCGCATGTAGGCGACGAGCGTCCCGTCCTTCTTGCGCGCGAGTGACGGCTGGATGTTGCCCATGCCGACGAGCGGCGTGCTCGTTTTCCACGTCGCACCCCAGTCGTCGGAGATCGCCATCAGCGAAAAGCTGAAGCCATCGGAGTAGAGCGGTACGATCAACCGCGTCCCGTCGAGCACATACGGGTGCGCCCGGGTCATCCAGCCGAGGCGTCGATACAGCTTGTCGGCGGCGTTCTGCTTGAGACGCTCCGCGTACTTGATCAGCCGCTCGTCCGGCGGGGCCGCAGCCAGCCGCCGGTCCACTTCGCGATTCACCGTCGTCGCGAACTCATCTCCGGGCGTGACGTGCATGACCTCGCTGACGTCCCAGCGCGGCGCGCCGTCTTTTGCGTAATCGGACGCGATCTTGTACTTCATCAGCGCGGTGTGCCACTCGTTGGCGAGGATGGTCGGCCACATCAGCCACAGTCGCTTCTTCGGATCGAGAAACAGCGTGGCATTCGTGTCCGGGTAGCCGGGCGTGTCGGCCAGCAGGAACGGCTCGCTCCACGTCTTGGCGCCCTTGCGAAGCCGCGCGCCCCTCACCACCACATCGTCCGCCGTCCGCTCGCCCGACCCGTGGAACCAGCACACGAACAAATCACCGCCCGGCAGCTCCACGACCATCGATGCGTGATTGTGCCAATGCTCCAGCGGGAAGATGAGCTCCGAGGTCATGAACGGGCGTGCCGGCTGTTGGCCGCCGGCGATGGCGCTGCCCGTTATCAACAGCGCGACGGCACGATCGCGAAATTTGCGCATCGAGTCGTTCCTGCCGGTTTCGCCCTTGATGATCCGCGGCGTAGGCCCGCCCTCCAGGGCGGGCGTCCCCGAAACCAGCCATCGCTGCTGTTCGCACACGCCCGACCTGAAGTCGGGCCTACGATCTCCCGAAATTGAAACGCTCGTTTCATTTTCGACCCGACACCGTTTGAAAAACAGGTTGACGCCCAAATCCACCTGCGGTTTACTGAGGCGGATTCCGCCGGAAAGTCTATGACATCAATTCTTGTCTTGGAGGAGGTCGCATGAGGCGGACAGGTCTAATCGCCCTCGCGGCAGTGCAGATTCTGCTTGTCGCGGTCCTCGGTACGCCCGTCAGCGCGCAGACGACGACGGGCGGCATCACGGGCGTGGTCCGTGACACCGGGGGCGGCGTAATGCCCGGTGTGACGGTGAAGGCTACCCACGAGGCGACGAACGCCGAAACCACCGCCGTCAGCAATGAGGTCGGTGTCTACGTTTTGCGCGGGCTGGCGGTCGGCCGCTACGCCGTGCTGGCGGAGCTGGCCGGCTTTCAAGCCTCGAAGAACACCGACGTCGTCGTTCGCGTGAACGAGGACGTTCGGCTCGATATCTCGCTGAAGGTCGGCGCCGTCAGCGAATGGTCACGGTCAGCGGCGCGGCGTCGACCGTCGATACGAGCACCGGCACGCTCAAGACCGTGGTCGATCAGGAGCGAATCGAGAACCTGCCGCTGAACGGCCGCAACCCCACGCAGCTGATGACGCTGGTCGCGGGCGTGCTGCCCGACCGCAGCGACCTCACCTCGGGCGCGACGTATCCCGGCACCAGTCGGCTGCTCGTCCAGCGGTGCGCGCGGCAATACGACGAACTACGTGCTCGACGGCGGGTCGAACAACGACCACTACAGCAACGGCCCGAACCCGATGCCGAACCCGGACGCGCTGCAGGAATTCAGCGTCCAGACCAACAGCTTCAGCGCCGAGTACGGCCGCAACGTCGGCGCCATCGTCAACGCCGTCACGCGCGCCGGCACGAACGACTACCACGGCCTCGGCTTCGGCTACTTCCGCGCACTCACAAGTTCAACGCCAACAACTTCTTCACGCCCGGCGTCGACGACGGGTTGAAGCGTTCGCAGTACGGCGGCACGTTCGGCGGCCCGATCGCCAAGAACCGGACGTTCTTCTTCGGGTCGTACCAGGGCACGCAATCAGAAACAGCGGCCGACCGAGCAGGTCGAGGCTGGTGCCGACCGCCGCCATGCGCAACGGCGATTTCTCCGGAATCCCGCGCGCGCTGCGCAATCCGTTGACCGGGCAGCCGTTCCCGAACAACCAGGTTCCGACTTCGCTCTTCAGCCCGGCGGCGGTCGAGATCGTCAACGACTGGCTGCCGCTGCCCAATCCCGACGGGCAGCGACAATCCGATGACGCTGCGGTTTCGCGCAGCCGTTCGAGACCGACGACCACCAGTACCTCGGTCGCGCGTCGACCACAGCTTCACGAACAATCACCGCATGTACGGTCGTTTCTGGGTCTCGCGCGCGTCGCACGCCAGCGGTGCTCGAACGACGGCAACATCCTCAGCAGCGCGCTTCGGCCGTACCTGGCAGAACACGGTCGTGTCGGTCAACGACACCTATCTGTCTCGGTCCGAACCTGCTGAACAACCTGGTCGTGACGTTCAACCGAACCAACAACTGAACTTCCAGATCTACCCGCCCGACTACTCGACGCTCGGCATCAACGTCTACAACGACGACACGCCGCAGTGGTTCTTCAACGTCACCGGCTACTTCGGCATCAACAGCGGCGACACGAACACGTTCCTGCGCAACGAAGTCCAGTTCGTCGACACCGTGCGCTGGACCAAGGGCCGGCACGAGATCGCCAGCGGGATTCGACTACAGCTACGGCGAGGGGGACATCGTCAACAACTTCCGCGCGAACGGCCGGTACACGTTCCTCGAATGCCGCGCCGTTCAGCGGCGATGCGCTCGTGGACTTCTATCTCGGCAAGTTCTCCAGCTTCGAGCAGGCGATAGGCGAGTACAAGAACACCCGCATGCATTTCCTGGCGACGTTCATCCAGGACACGTTCCGCGTCAATCGGCAGCTGACCGCTGAATCTGGGCTGCGCTGGGATCCGTTCTTCCCCTACACCGACGAGAACAACCGGCTCGGGTTGCTATCGTCCGGGCGAGCAGTCGCAGGTGTACACGAACGCGCCGGTCGGCGCCGTCTATCCCGGCGATCGCGGCCTGCCCCGAGGGTGGCTACGATCCATCGTGGACCGATTTCGGCCCGCGCGTCGGCGTCGCCTACGATCCGTTCGGCGACGGCAAGAGCAGCATTCGCGCCGGTTACGGGATGTTCTACGACCGGCCGAACACGATCTCGACCAACAGCCCGGCCAACCAGGGCCCGTTCGGCACGCTGGTGTCGTTTCCACGGCGACGCGACGAACGATGTCGCCAATCCGTACGCGGGACGCGACCAACCCGTTCCCCGCTGACCCGTTCAACGTCCCGGCCAACGTGCCAGTTCTTCCTGCCGCAACGCGTCGTTCAGCTACGACCCGAACCTGCGGAACGGCCGGCTGCAGTCGTGGAACGTCACGCTCGAGCGCGAGATCATGCCGACGTATCTCGTGCGCGTGGGCTACGCCGGGATCGCAAGGGCGACCGCCTGGCGATGGGCCGCGAGCTCAACGCCGCCGTCTTCGCGCCGGGCGCGACGACGGCGACGACCAATCAGCGCCGGCCGCTGTTCCCGAACTACAGCACCATCACCACGATCGAGTCGACGGGCGAGTCGACCTACCACGCGCTGCAGCTCACGCTCGACAAGCGCATGAGCAAGCGGTTCTCCGTTCTGACCAGCTACACGCTCTCGACCAACAAGGACCATGCGGGCGAGAACAAACAGACCGGCACGACGCAGACGAACCCGTACGATCTCGAGTTCGACTGGGGCTACTCGAATGCCGATCGGCGCCACCGCTTTGTGACGTCGTTCCTCTGGCAGATTCCCGGAGAGTTCGACAATCCCGTGGTCTCCAGCCGTGCTCTCCGACTGGTCGCTCACCGGCATTCTGGCCATGCAGAGCGGCTGCTGGCTTCACCGTCACGAGCGGTGTCGACAACGCGCGCACCGGCACCGGCGGTCAGCGCGCCGACATCTCGGGCGATCCCGACCTGCCGACCGATCGTCCCAATGAGGAGAAGATCCTCCGCTGGTTCGACACGTCGGTCTACTCGCCGAACGCGCTGGGGACGTTCGGCAACTCCCGGCGCAACGATCTGCGCGGACCGGGGACGAAGAACGTCGATCTCGGCCTGCACAAGACGTTCGCCACGGGCGGCGGCACCAGGATGCAGTTCCGCATCGAGGCGTTCAACGTGTTCAACTGGGTGAACCTCGGGCACGCCGAACACGACGCAGAACAACGCGAACTTCGGGCGTATCACCGCGATATGCGACCGGATTTTCGGCCCGCGTGATGCAGGCCGCTTTCCGGCTGTCGTTCTAGAGATGGCCGTGACCAACAACGGGGATCGCGGGGCGATCGCGGGGCTGTTTGCCGCGGTCGCCACGCCCACTCACGAGGACGGCCGGATCGACGGTGCCACCTTCGACCGCATCGTCGATTTCCTCGTCGAGGCGGGGGTCTCCGGGATCTGTATCGCGGGTGCGACGGGCGAGTATCCGCATTTCGAGAGCGCCGACCGCAAGATGGTCATCCGCCGCGCGGCCGAGCGCCTGCCGCGTGGTTGCGCGCTGCTCGTCGGCATCGGCGCTCCATCGATGCGGCACGCCATCGAGCTTGGCGAAACCGCCATGGAAGCTGGCAGCCGTGCGCTGCTGCTGCCGATGCCGATGTTCTTCCGTTATCAGCAGGAAGACCTGGCGGCGTTCTCCACCTACGTCTCGGGCGCGTTGCGCGCGCCCTGCCTGCTCTACAACCTGCCGGACTTCACCAACGGGCTCGCCCCCGAGACCGTTGTCAGCCTCCTGCGCGACGAGGAATTCATCGTCGGGATCAAGGACAGCAGCGGGCAGGCCGAAAACATCGAGACGTTCTCCGAACGCGCGGAACGGCGAGGGCTGGACGCTGCTCGTCGGCGACGACCGTTTGCTCCGTCACGGCGTGCAATCGGGCTGGAATGGCGGCATCTCGGGCGTGGCCGGGTTCTGTCCTGAACTGCTCGTCGCGCTCTACAGAAGCCTCGTCGATGGCCGGGACGAAGAGTCGGTCCGCCTGCAAGGACTGCTCGACGAAGTGATCACGCAGCTGGCGCCGTTTCCCACGCCGTGGGGGATTCGCATCGGTCTCCGTGCGCGCGGGATCGACACCGGGCCGCTGCCTTTGCCCACGACGCCCGCTACGCCAGCAGCAGATAGAGGCGTTCAGCGAGTGGCTGCCGTCGTGGCTTCGTCGCAATAACCTGATCGGATCCCACGCGAATTCCGCGAACCTGACCCCGAGATAGGATGCTGCCCAGTCGCAGAGTTTGGGGTCAGATCTTGTTTCTTGCAGGTTTGTCCTCTTTCAGTGACAGCGCGAGAGCTCCTCTCCACCGCGAGCGCTTCATCTTCCAGGGCGATCGCGGTCACGTTCACGCCTCCAGCATCGTCCAGACGCCAAACGGATCGCTCCTCGCCGTGTGGTACGAGAACGGGCCTCCCAACCCGGCGTATTACTTCCGTGGCGGCGACGAGGACAAGGCAGACGACGTGCGAATCGCCGGCGCGAGGTTGAAGGACGGGGGTGACGCCTGGGATCCGCCGTTCGTGATCTCAGACACGTTCGGCGTGTCGGACAACAATCCCGCGCTCGGCATTGACGGTGAGAAGCGGCTGTGGCTGATTCACGCGACGCTGCTGGCCGTGCCGGCACGGTCGTGGGGCAGCGCCCTCCTGCAGTACAAAGTCTCGACCGACTACGAGAGTCCAGGCGCGCCGCGCTGGACGCGGTCCAGCGTCCTGATTCCCAAACCGGACGGGTTGGATGAGGCCGTGGCGCGAGAGGCGGACGACGTTCGCCGGCGCTCGGGCCGGCAGAGCCCGCAAGGCGTCGAGCGGGCGCGCGGCATGCTCGACCGGCTCGACGATCCGTTCGCTCGCCGTCTCGGGTGGATGCCGCGAGTTCATCCGGTCGCCTTGAAGGACGGCGCATTCCTGGTTCCACTCGCCAACGAAAACTTCAACATTGCGGCGATGGCCATCACGCGCGACGGCGGCGAGACGTGGACCTTCTCGCGGCCTGTCCCCGGTATGGGGGTGACGCAACCATCCGTTGTCCAGCTCCGCGACGGCGCGCTCCTGGCGTTCTTCCGGGATGCCACCGCAGCGCACCGGATCCATCGGAGCGAGTCGACGGATGGCGGGCTCACGTGGTTGCCGGTCACGCCAACGTCGCTCGCCAACCCCGGAGGCGGCATCGAAGCCATCGCGCTCGCGAGCGGCGACCTGGCCATCATCTACAACGACAAGGAATCCAGTCCTCGCGACCGACTTGCGGTGTCGATCTCATCGGATCGCGGTCAGACATGGCGCTGGACGCGACACCTGGAGAACACGCCCGGTCAGCGGTTCGACTACCCGTCGATCGTGCAGGCGCACGACGGATCGCTGCATGCGACGTACAGCTACAACCTCAAAACGATCAAGCACGCCACATTTGATGAGAGCTGGATCAAAGAAAGTGTCAGTCGTTAGTCGTCGCTAGTCAGTCGCCGTAGGCCCGCCCTTCAGGGCGGGCGTGTGCGGATCAGGATCGACACCATGACTCAGACGCAACTCGCAATGACGATCGCAGCCGGTGTGATTGGCGCAGCCGCGCTGGCGGCGCAGGTCCCGGCGCCGCGACAGGACGCACCGCCAGCGAAGACGACAACGCTCGCTGTGCCGCCCACTCACGTGGTGGTGTCGCGGGCGGCGGGTCGGTACGGCGGATGGCCGGCCAATCACGGGATCTGGGCGTGGGGCAATGAAATCCTCGTTGGCTTCAGCTGGGGCCACATGAGAGATGGTGGCGCCGAAAGCGGGCATCCGATCGATCGGAAGCGGCCCGAGGAGCACATGCTCGCCCGCAGCCTCGACGGCGGCGAGACCTGGAAGCTCGAGAAGCCGGTGGGGCTGAGGCCTCCGGTCGGTCCCGGGCACATCGCCGGCGTGCCGACCGAGCCCGGCGGCAAAGAGCTCTCTGAACTGACGACGCCAATTGATTTCACGCAGCCCGGTTTCGCGATGACGGCGAGGATGAGCGACATTCACGTCGGTCCGTCGTGGTTCTTCTACACCACCGACAAGGGCCAGTCCTGGAACGGCCCCTACAAGATTCCTGACTTCGGCCACAAGGGCATCGCGGCGCGCACCGACTACGTCGTCGACGGCCGCCACGAGTTGACGATGTTCCTGACCGCGGCAAAGTCGAACGGCCGCGAGGGACGGGTGATTTGCGTGCGCACGAAGGACGGCGGCCGCAGCTGGCAGCAGGTCGGCCTCGTCGGACCGGAGCCGGAGGGCAACGACTTCGCGATCATGCCTTCGTCACTGCGCCTGTCTCCCACGTCGATTCTGACGCTGGTGCGGCAACGCCGCTGGATCGAGTCGTACCGCACCGACGACAACGGCGTCAACTGGACGCACGTCGTTCGAGCGGTGCCCGACACCGGACGAGGCAATCCGCCGAGTCTCGTCAGGCTGCGCGACGGGCGATTCGTCGTGACGTTCGGCTACCGCGCGGAGCCGTTCGGCATCCGTGCGAGGATCAGCACGGACCAGGGCAAGGGCTGGAGCGACGACATCATTCTGCGTTCCGACGCAACGGACTGGGATCTGGGGTACACGCGCAGCGTTCAGCGTCCAGACGGGAAGGTCGTCACCGTCTACTACTACAACGACGCGACATCGACGGAGCGCTTCATCGGGGGAACTATCTGGACTCCCTGATCATCTGTGCACTATTGCTGGCGGCGGCGAGTCCGAATTCGCTTCCGTGGCTTCCGGCTTCAGCCGGAAGATCCGTCGCAGCCGCGGCACTTCCGCCTGAAGGCGGAAGCCACGCGCCTGAAGGCGGAAGCCACGCGTAGGGGTAGGCACTACCGGCTGTTCAGACTTCCCTCGAACCTCTTGCTATCACGCGCGCGACGATCGTAGTCCGCGCGGGCGATCTCCCGGCCGCCGAGAAGGCTGCCGGACAGGTTCTCCGTGAGGAGCTGCAGAGGCGCACGGGAATCGCACCCGAGCTCACGACCACCTGGCCTCAGCGCGGGACGACAATCGCGATCTCCTCATCGCGATCGGTGCCGGGATGGCGACTCACACCTCCGCAACCCTCAGCAGCCGGCGCACCGGAGGTGCGACCAGAGGGTTTTCGACTGACCATTACCCGCCAAGCTGAACAGACGATCGTGTGGGTGCTCGGTGCAGACGGTCGCGGCACTTTGTTCGGCGCCGGCGAACTGCTGCGAGCACTCAGTTGGGGCACCGGGCGGGCGACGATTCCGGGCGACCTCGAAGTTGCCACCGCTCCGCGATATGCCATCCGCGGCCACCAGCTCGGGTATCGACAACAGGCCAACTCGTACGACGGTTGGGACGATCGTCAGTTCGATCAGTACATTCGTGAGCTCGCGCTGTTCGGCAACAACAGCGTCGAAGGCATACCGCACCAGGACAGCCGGCCAAGTCCGGTCTTTACGTTGCCACGGGCGGTCATGAACCGCCGAATCAGCGAGAGTTGCGCTCGTTACGATCTCGACTACTGGTTGTGGATGCCGGCGGAGTTCGATCTCAAGGACCAGCCGCGGCGGGCGCAGGAGCTTCAGAAGGTCGACGCCCTCTTTCGCGATCTGCCTCGGCTCGACGCGATCTTCTTCCCGGGAGGCGATCCGGGCAACAACCCGCCCGACCTCGTCATCCCATACCTGCGGGACATGGCGACACATCTGGCGTCGACACATCCGCGCGCGAAAATCTGGCTCTCGCTTCAGTGGTTCGACGCGAAGGGCATCGACGATGTCTATGCGTGGATCGAACGCGATCGGCCAGCATGGCTCGGCGGTCTCGTTGCCGGGCCGAGCAGTCCGCCCCTCGAGCCCACGCGCGCGCGTCTTCCTCGACAGTACCGCTTGCGCGACTATCCAGACATCACCCATACGGTCCGTTCCCAGTATCCGGTGCCCTGGTGGGATCCGGCGTTCAACTTCACGCTAGGCCGCGAGCCGATCAATCCGCGCCCGGTCTTCTATGCGGCCGTTCACGACCGCACGGCGCCGTATACAGACGGATTCATCAGCTACTCGGACGGCGTGAATGACGATCTGAACAAGGCCATCTGGACCCGGCTGGCGTGGACGCCGGGCACCGACGTGCGTGAAATCGTCCGCGAATACGCGCGCTTCTTCTTCGGCAACGGCATCGCCGATCGCGCGGCGGACGGCTTGTTGGCCCTCGAGAAGAACTGGGATGGTCCGCTGGCCACGAACGGCGGCGTCGACGGCACTCTGGCACTCTGGCAGCAACTCGAACAGGAACAGCCGTCGCTGCTACCGGACTGGCGATGGCAGATGTATCTGCTGCGCGCCTACTACGACGCATACACGCGACAGCGTGCGATTCATGAAAATGCGCTGGAACGCGAGGCGAACGAGGCGCTTCGGCTGGCGCCGAAACAGGGGAGCCGTGTAGCCATCGACGCGGCAGCCGCGGTGCTGCGGAAGGCAACGGCGAACGACTGTTGTCCCCGGTTGCGGCAGCGGATTCAGGACCTGTGCGAATCGCTGTTTCAATCGATCCGATTGCAGACCAGCGTCCAGAAATACCACGCCTCGGGCGCTGAACGCGGCGCGATCCTGGACTTCATCGACTTTCCACTCAACAACCGGTGGTGGATGGAGGACGAGCTCGAGAAGATCAGGAAACTCTCCGACGAGCCAGCCCGGCTCGCCCAACTCGAACGCTTGCGCACCTGGGAAGATCCCGGTCCTGGCAGCTTCTACGACAGCGTGGGGCACCTCGGCCGATCGCCGCGAGTTGTTCGTGTGGAAGTAACCAGCGACGATCCGTTCGTACGCGGCGGCCCTACTCCGCATTTTTCATGGGAGCAGGAAGGAAAGAGTCGCAAACGACTGTCGTGGCAGTCGAGTTTGCGCTGGCCACTGGCGATCGTCTACGAACGGCTCGATCCCCAGGCGTCATACACGCTGCGACTGAATGGGGTCGGCGACGCGAAACCGAGGATCGACGGAGAGATCGTCCAGCCCAAGGGCTACGGACGGACACTGGGAGAGCTCAAGGAATACGACGTGCCCGCCACCGCTCTCGGTGACGGCCGCCTCGTCGTCACTTTCGACGCCATCGACGAGCGGCACTTGAATTGGCGGCAGCACTCGAGGCTGTCGGAGGCTTGGCTGGTCAGAAAGCCGTAGGCCCGCACTTTAGGGCGGGCGTAATCGAATCACATCATCACCGTTACTCGTCACCTCACTCGAGCGCCGAGCCCCGAGCCCCGGGCCCCGTCAGTTCCTCCTGCATCTTCGCGACATCCTGCTTCACGAAAAACAGAATCCCCGTCAGTAGCAGAAGTCCCGCCGCAACGTAGACGGTGGAAGCGAGCGCAATGGCCAGCCCCAGGCTCTCGCGCTGCGCGATGATCCCGATGACGAGCGGTGCGCTCCCACCTCCGGCCAGCCAGCCGACCGCGTTCATGAAGCCGGCGGCTGTTCCGCGCGCTTCGGGTCGCACGACGTCGAAGACTGACGCGAAGATGTTGGCGTCATATAGACCCTTGAAGAAGCCCCAGACGGTCAGGGCGACGATGAGCGTGCCGACCGACGGTGTGAGACCGCACAGGGCGACGAACGGTGCACCGCCGAGCACGCCGACCATCTGCACCGCCAGGCGGCCGCGTGGCGTCCGTCGTCGCCAGTAGTCGGCCAGCCATCCGCCAATCGGCGCGCCGGCCATGCTGGCCAGCTGAACGAAAATGGTTGCGGTCAGACCCGCCATCGCGAGCCCCATGCCGAACTTGTCGTAGAGGAATTTCGGCATCCACGAGAGCAGCACCACCGCGACGAAGTTGGCGCACATGAATGCACCCATGAGGCAGAGCAGTGTCGGCGTTCGGACAACGAGCCGGAGGAACGCCGGCAACGGCAGACCCGCGCTCGACGGCACGGGGGCATGCGTGCTCTTTACGTCTGCCACGTCCGCAGCGCCGCGAGATGGCTCGATAAGAAACCGGTTGAGCACGAACCCCAGGATGACGCCAAGGCCGCCGAACACGATGAATGACAGCCGCCATCCATAGTGCTGGCCGATCAAACCCGCAAAGAAACCGCCGCCGATCGTTCCCACGTACACGCTCGTCTGGTGCAGCCCCATTGCCCGTGACCGCGTGTTCCGGCCATGATAGTCGCTGATGAGCGACATGGATGCCGGGTAATAGAACGTTTCGCCGAGACCCTCGGCAGCGCGCCAGAAGAACAAGTGCCGGAAGTCGCTCGAGAACACGGTCGCCATGCAGATCAGACTCCACGCATGGAGTCCACCGATGATCGCCGTCTTCCTCTTCACACGATCGACGATCATTCCCGCGAACGGCGCACCCAGGCCGTAGACCCACGCGAAGGCCGACCCGAGCAGGCCGAGCTGCACCGGCGAGAGGTTCATCTCGCGTTCGAGCAGTGGAAATACCGAGAAAATCGCCTGGCGGTCCGCGTAGTTGAAGAACGAAATCAACCACAGCATTCCGACGACCCACCATTTGTAAGAGGACGATACCGTCGCGGCGGGTGCAGTTCGTGTCGGCATGTTGTCAGTAGAAGGTGCGCTGTCGCCGCGTCGGTCGGATACCGAGGGGTTCGAGGAACTGCTGCGCGCCCTTTTCGTAGAGCGCGAGCTCCGATGGCGCCTGAAAGAACAGGAAGCCCTGTTCGATGAAGCGCTGTGTTCGCTCGGTCGAGCTCGCCGGTCGCCCGGCAATCTTGCCGTGGCGCCTGGCCGCCGCGAGTACTTCGGCTGCTGCCTCCTCGACGCGCGGATGGTCCTGCTGTCCTCGCAGTCCCAGCGAGAACGACATGTCGCCAGTACCCACGAAGACCACGTCCACGCCTGGCGTCGCCGCGATCGCATCGACGTGGGCGAGTGCGGCGGCTTCCTCGACGATCACGACGACGAGGACGTTGCGGTCGGCGGAGTCGTGATAGCCCTCGGGTTCTGGCCAGCCGGACGTGGCCAGGCTTGCACCGGATCCTCGACGCCCTGTCGGCGGATAGCGGCAGGCTTGTGCCGCCTGTCGCGCCAGATCCGGCGTGCTGACGAATGGAAAAATAACGCCGTGCACGCCGGCATCGAGCACTCGTTTGGCGGTCCACGTCTCGACCACTGGCACGCGCGCAAACGGCACGGCCGGCAGGTCGCGCGTCGCGAGCACGATGTTGCGGACCGTCTCGAGCGTAATCGGCGAGTGCTCCATTTCCAGCCAGAGAAAATGGAAGCCCGCGGTGGCCACCCGCGCCGCCATGTCCAGGCTCGTCGCCGTGACCGTGCCGCCGAATACCGGCTGCCCTTCGCGCAGACGGCGCGCGACAGGATTCTCCCAGGCGCCGCTCATCACTTCCTCATCAGCCAGACTTCGGCGATCTGGTTACCGCGGCCGGCGCTGCCCATTCCCTGCGGTGCGCTGAAGGTCAGGGTCAGCTCACCGCCCCGCGTGGCGTCGACCGGCACATCGAACTCCACCGGCTTGATGGGCGAATCCTTTTTGATGGGCGGGTGAATCTCGTACTTGTCGTTGGCGACCAGCTTGATGAGCGTGTTCATGCTGAAGACGTCCCCCGCGTAGACAATCCGCAGCCGGTATTGTGCCGAAGGGTCCAGCCCGGTGTACCGCATCTGGAGGGGTGTGTCCCAGAACGACTCCGCGTGCGTCATCCACGACAGGCGCCAGTCCGGTCGATAGCCGAATCCGGTCAACGTCGACTTGAATCGCTGCGGATCTTCTTCGAACGGCAGACCGCGCACCAGGTGCGGCTGCTGCGACGGGTTGCCGAGATCATCGTAGTAGCCGCCGGGACCGGGATCCGTCCAGCGGACGATGCGGTTGATGGCGGCGATACGCTCGTCTTCGCTGGCGAGTGCGGAAATTTCGGCAAATCGGGCGAGCAGCCAGCCACTGTTGTTCAGCGGCGTCTCGAAGCTATCGAGCGTTGCGCCGCGGCCGACGGCGATGGCCTGGTAGCGCTCGACGCTGAGCTGCTGGCGAATGCTCTGGAACAGGGCTTCGGCAAGCGTGTAGACGCGAAGGCGCCATTCAGGCGCCGGTCTCTGCTGCGCCTCACCGAGGATCCGCTCCGCCTCAGCAAGCGCCTGTCGGGAGTCGCCGCGACGGACCGCGCGGAGCCGCTCGAGCGCGCGCTCCTCGATGGCGGTTTCGTGCAGTAGGCGGCTGCGGACGTGAGCATCGTAATAGGCGCGGTACAGACCCTGTTGAAAACGCCAGTTCAGCAGATCGCGCGGCGCCGCCGATCGCTCCATCGCCTGAAACTGTTCGAGCGTTGTATAGACGGCGGTGTTGGCGGCAAGTGGCCCACGCCAGTTGCGCTCGAGCGCCAGCAGTCCCTGCGCGAACGAATCCGTATACTTCGGCCCGATGAAGTAGCGACTGTATTCGCGGAGGATCTGCAGCACGTCAGCTTTGGGATCCCAGCCGAGGCCGCTCCACACGATCTTGTTCACATCGTCGTTCGCGCCTTCGGAGTAGGTGATGAAATCGGTGGCGTACGGCATCAGGGCGCGGAAGATCACCGCCTCGTCGAGGGGTCGAGGGTTGATCTGCTCGCGTTGCGAGGTCAGCGCGTGCGCGATGTCCCAGTCCTGCACGGGATACTGACTGCGCAGGCTGTGCGTGATGTCGGGGTAGCGGCGGATGCGATAACGCTTGGGCAGGTTCGCGCGCAGCACGGGCAGGCTGTCGCGAACTTGCGGGCCAAAGGCCAGGCCAGTCAGCCATGCCGGCTCTGTTTTGACGATCGCGTTGAACTCGTCCATCCAGACCTTCGTGAAGCCCTGCGGCGACACCCACATCTGGCCCTTGGGGTGAAACTTGCGAAGGCTGGCGGTCTGACGCTCCAGCAGCGCCATCAGGTGCTTCGGCTCCGTGTGTCCCGGGTCGCCGCCCGGTACGAAGATCGCGTCGATGCGCGGTAGCTTCTGGAAGACTTCCGCCCATTCTTTGAGCGCGAACTCGACCTGCTTCGGATCGCCGTAGTCCTTGTCGAGCGCCGGGTACCAGATCCAAACCTCCTGGCCGTATTCGACGGCGAGCCGGGACATCTCCACCATCATGTCGATCTGACGCAGCGGAAAATGTGGACTGTCCGCCGCATCGTCTGAGCGAGGCGGGATGAGCTCGATCGCGTTGGAGCCGAAGATTGCAAGATCCCGGATGTACTGCTCCCACATCGGCACGTCCCAGGCGTCGTACGCATTCGTCTTCGGGCGGTAGCCGAGCTGGTGGCCACGTAGCGCGATCTGCGGAGCGGAAACGATCGCGAGCCCCGGCGGAACGCGAACGGAGTAGCTCGTCATGTGCATCTCGCGCAGCAGACGTCCGACACCGAACAGCACGCCGCGCGGATCCGCTCCTAGCACGAGTACCGTTGGCGACGATCGAGCGGTAGTGTTGAGCACGACGCGGTAGCCTTCGCGGCCCGGAGCAGGGGCGTTCGGCAGGCCGCGCAGGCCGGCCCCGGCCCACGTCGAGGAAGTGGCGAGCGGTCCGACGGCAATCACCGGCACGTTCTGCGCCGGCCACTCGTTTGCGACCGGCGGACGAACGCCCGTGCGCTTCGCGATCTCCTCCGCCAGCACGCGCACGGCGGTTCGCTCCGGCCCGGCGAGGTTGGCCGGCGAGACGATGGTGGCGCGAGTCAGGTCGACGAGGGAGGAATCAGCGCCAGAGTTCGGAGGTCGTGTTTGCTCCTGGGTGTCGGTTGCCGCCGTCGCCGTGACGAGCGCATAGAGAATGACGGCAGCAGCCGACCGAGCCGCGCGGGACGGCAGACGAATAGGGCGCATCGATGTGGCCTCCGGAGGCTCGTGAAACAGGGCGTGCGGGTTTCGAACGAGGTTTCATTTCTACTACATCCGTTTTATTGATTACAATGCGCCCGCGCGCCGGCTGGCGCCCTAAGGAGGCTCTCTCGCCACTTACTCCCGAACAACTCGACGCCATCCGCCAGATCGACAGTCCGACGGTTTCCAACGCCATCGAGCAGTTCGGCGTGCGGCCGCCGTCTTGCCGGATTCGCGGGGTGGTCCCTGCGTTGCGCGTTCCCCGAGCTGGGGACGCTTATCGGCTATGCGGTCACCTGCACGGCGGACAGCACGACCGAAGGCCGGCGCGACGAGCGCGGATTGCTCCGCCTGTGGGAAGCCGTCGAGGCCGCGCCCAAACCGTCGGTGATCGTGATCAAAGACATCGGACCCGAGCGTCACCGGTCCTGTCACATGGGTGAGGTGATGGCCACGACGGCGCGGGCGCTCGGGGCAGTGGGCTGCATTTCGGACGGCGGTCTCCGCGACGTCGTCGAGGTGCGCGGCCTTGGCTTTCACTACTTCTGCCCAGGCTTCGTCGTGTCGCACGGCAACCCGATCATCTGCGACATCAATGTCGCCGTGACCGTGGAAGGGCTGGATGTTTCACCGGGAGATCTTCTGCACGGCGACGCGAACGGCGTGCTCGTCATCCCGGCGGGCGTGGCCGACCGTGTCGCCGAGCAGGCCATGCGCGTGCGGGAGGCGGAGCGTCAGGTTCTTGATTTCGTGAGGGCACCTGGGTTGACGGTCGAGAAGCTGCGGGAATTCCAGAAACGCTTCCGGCACTGATCGGGGTCAGCGGCGAGCCGCGCGCGGCAGCAATTCGCCGGCGACGCGATCGGTCACACGGCGGAGAGCCGCCAGCAGCCGCTTGCGCAACTGCTCGTCGCTGATGCGGGTCTTCGGCGCCGAGACGCTGATCGCGGCAATGGCCTCGCCGTGGACGTCGAGCACCGGCGCACCGAAACAGCAGCCCTCGAGTACGCTTTCTTCTTCGTCGGTGCTGTAGCCTCGGGTACCGCACGCGCTCGAACTCGAGCTTGAGCTCGACCTCGTCGGTGACCGTGTGTTCGGTGAAGCGATGGATGCCGTAGCTGCGCACGAGTCGATCGCGAACTTCCTCGGACTGAAACGCGGCCACCGCCTTGCCGAGAGAGCTGGCGTGGGGCGGGACGATTCGACCGACGGTGTTGCCCATTCGAATCAGGTGCGGGCTTTCGATGGTGCCGATCACCTCGACGCGATTCTCGAAGCGCATCGCCAGGCTGACGGTTTCTCCGAACTCGCGGCTCAGCTCCTTGAGCGCCGGCATCGCGACGTCGAGGAGCGCGACCCGAAGCTGGCCCGGAGCCCACGCTCGCAGGTCGGGAGCCAGTGAGTAACGGCCGGCGGTGTCGCGCTCGATGTAGCCGGATACCTCGAGCGTGTGGAGGATGCGGAACACCGAGCTCTTGACGAGCTCGAGGCGCAGCGTGAGCTCGTTGAGCGAGAGTGGCTGCGGGCTGGCCCGGAGTATCGCGATTAGATCGAGCGCCTTGCCGATGACCTTTGAGAAGTACTTATCGTGACGGGCCCGTGTCCCGCGCGCGGACTGGCTCGATGGGGCGACCGCGGCGCGGACGGGTCGAGTCATAGTTGGGAGCGATGTGAAATGGCGTTTCGTTTTGCTGCGAGAGGATGGGATCGTACCACACTCGAAAAAGGGGACTGCCCCCTTTTTCCATGGAAAAAGGGGACTGTCCCCCTTTTTGCGGCCACGATCGCTGCGACGATCAGCATGGCCGGCCCGTCGGCGCAGACCCCTGCCAGCAGCGGCCTGCAGATTACAAGAGTGTTCGGTCCGGAGGTGCCGACCGGAAAGTACAAGCACCCCGCTTCAATCACCGAACTGCGTAACGGTGATCTGTATCTCGTCTATTACGGCGGCGCCGGCGAATACGCAACGGAGACGTCGGTGTTCGGCGCGCGCCGAAAGAAAGGGACGAGCAACTGGACGGCCCCGCAGGCCATCGCGCGCGACCCCTTCCGATCGTTGGGAAATGCCGTCGTCTGGCAGGCGCCCGACGATCTCGTGTGGCTCTTTTACGTCGTCCGATTCGGGGAGACGTGGTCCACGTCGCGCATCCAGGCCAAGGTGTCCCGGGATGGCGCGGAAACCTGGTCCGACTCGTTCATGATCAGCCTGGACGAAGGCATGATGGTCAGGAACCGGCCGATCGTCCTCATGAACGGTGACTACCTGCTCCCCGTGTATCACGAGACCGGTCACGACACGGAAATGGTGGGTGCGGACAGCACCTCGCTCTTCATTCGCTACGATTTGAAGGCGAAACACTGGATTCCCACCGATCACATCCGGTCGCGAACGGGAAACATTCAGCCGGCCGTGGTGCAGATGAACGACAAACATCTCATCGCTTACTGCCGGCGCGGCGGCGACTATCGCCCGACGAAGGATGGCTACATCGTCCGCTCTGAATCGCACGACGGCGGGGCGACGTGGAGTGAAGGGATCAACTCGACGTTTCCCAATCCGAACTCGGCGATCGAGTTCCTGAAATTGCGCAGCGGAGCGTTGCTGCTCGTTTTCAACGACAGCATGTCGCAGCGCACACCGCTCACGGCGGCGTTGTCGACCGATGGCGACAAGAGCTATCCGTTCCGCCGCAACCTCGTCGAAGGTCGCAACAGCTTCGCCTATCCCATCGGCTTCCAGGCGGCCGACGGCCTGGTCCACATCGTCTACACCTCCGACCAGCGCACCGTGATCAACCACGCCGTGTTCAGCGAAGATTGGGTGAAGGCGCAGCCCTGAACTCGGGCTGACGCGTCTGGGCAGGTCCCTCCGCTCCGAGCTCGGAACTGCGCGAAGATAGTCCGCGCTATGGGCGACTTTCTGCGTCAGAGCTACGCGCTTTTTCGTCGGATCACAATTTCAGCGTTACAGAACCGGTGGTTAGTACTCACACGGTCGGGATTTCGGCGTGATTTGGCAGACTTCCGCAAGCTTGGCTGGTTGGGCGAGGTTATTGCTAACCGTCGAGCTACATGGAAATAGAAATGGAATTCAGCCTAAGAACCGCATTCTTGCGATCGAGCCCGATCCCGCTCGCGCCGCCACGCTGAAGCGCCTTCTTCGCGGTCACGTGAGTGCCGATTTCGAAATTGTGAGATCGTGCGCTGAGGCGATGGAGGCGATCGCGAGGTGCGTCCCGGACCTCGTGCTCACGTCGACGTTCTTGCCGCCGGCAGAGGAAGCAGCGCTGACCGACAGCCTGAAGCAGCTCTCGGAAGCGGCTCACGTGCAGCTCATCACGGTTCCGCACTTCATCGAGTTCGAGGAGTCACGAGCCGAGCCGAGGTCCAGAGTACTGAATTTCCTGCGACGCCGGTCAGCACTCATCCGACCGGTCTGCGATCCAAGGACCGTCAGGGATCAGATCGAGCACTACCTCGAGAAAGCCCGAATCGAGAAGATCGAGGCGTCACACCGACAGGTATGGGATGAGGTGCGCACGCAAAGTACGGCGCTGATGCGGATGGATGGTGTGCAGCGGTTGACTGCGGGGGACGTCTGCACACTCTCGAATGGTGTCGGGGCGCGAGCGCACAAACTTGGCCGTCTGCACGCGGAGGATCGCCGGCGCGCGTCTCGCCGGCCACTCACGGACATTCCGTGGTTGAAGTCAGTCAGATTGCCCTGGGGCCTGGAAGTCGGCGTCGTCAATATCTCCACTTCCGGTATCCTGCTCGAGTCGAGCTCGAAGATCACGCCGGGCAATGTCGTCGACCTGCAGTTGATCGGCCGCGGCCTCACCGGCGTCAGTATGCCGGCACGACTGATTAGAACTGATGTCGGGTCGGTCAGCAGCCAGGGCGTGAAGTATCGGGTTGCCGCAGCCTTCGATCGCGAGCTCGATCTCGGCGTCGAAGTGGCGCAGCAGTTTTCCGCGACATCGCCCACGCCGAAGGCTCTGGCCGACCTTCTGGTTCATGTACTCAGTGACGTGTCTTTCGATTCACGATCCGCGGCTCCCCGCGCGAAATTCGAGCAAGGCCTGCGGCAGCTGATGCCGCTGCGGGATGTCCAACTCCGTCAGGCGCCGATCACTCCGGGCGAGCAGGACGATTCCGTCTATTTCAATGTGCCGCACGAATCCGGCGTGAGCGCAATCATGCAGGTGGTCTTCGAGCGGCATCATCAGCCGTCGTCGAATGAGTTCAAACTTCTGAAGGCGGCGGCCGGGGTTGCCGGCGTGGTCCTCGAGTTCGCCCCGCTCCAGGAGACTGCTTAACGTTCTCTACCCTGCGATAGTCCCTGAACGGGAGGACGGCGAGCTACACTGGCGCGATCATGGCGACCAGTGCTCGCACGCTCCTCCTCTTCCTCTTCCTGCTGGCGCCGAACCTCTTGGCGCAGCGAAAACCCACCGTGAATTTCGAAGCGCTGCCCTTCGCGCCGCGGCAGACGGTGTGCTACCGGACCCAGAGCCCTCTGACCGTCGACGGAAAACTGGACGAGGCATCCTGGCGGGCGACGTCACCGTCCGAACTGTTCGTGGACATCGAGGGCCCGCAACAGCCTCGACCTCGTTTCCCGACGACCGTCAAAATGCTTTGGGATGACGATTTCTTCTACGTCGGTGCGGAGCTCCACGAGCCGGATATCTGGGGAACCCTCACCGCACGCGATTCTGTGATCTTCCAGGATAACGATTTCGAAGTGTTCATCGACCCGGACGGCGATACGCACGCCTACTACGAGCTCGAGGTGAACGCCCTCGGCACCGCATGGGATCTCATGCTGCTGCAGCCGTATCGCGATGGCGGTCCGGCCATCCACGGCTGGGACATCGCCGGCCTCAAGGTGGGTGTGGATGTGCGCGGCACTCTCAATCGTCCCGGCGATAAGGACGACGCGTGGACGGTCGAGATTGCGATGCCGTGGCAGATCCTGCGCGAGGCGGCGCCCGGCCGCACGCTCCCGCAGGCCGGCGATCAGTGGCGTGTCAATTTCTCGCGCGTGGAATGGGACGTCGATGTGAATCAGGCGGCGTACGCCAAACGGCTGGATGCGCAAGACCGGAAAACCCTTACCGGAATACAACTGGGTGTGGAGCCCGCAAGGGGCGATCAACATGCACTTGCCCGAGCGATGGGGGTTCGTCCAGTTCTCGAGCGCCGCTGCTGGTTCCCAGACGATTCCGTTTGTCGAGAATCGCAACGAGCGCGTGAAGTGGGCGCTGCGACGACTCTATTATCGACAGCGTCAGTTCCAGACCGAACACGGACGGTATGCGTCGGATCTCGCTGCGCTCGATGCCGCCAATGTTCGAGTCGACGGCCTCGAGTTTCGGCCGTCCCTGCAGGTGTCCGACTCCCAGTACGAAATCCGCGCCAACGGATTCGACGGAGCCGTCATCCACATTCGTCAGGACGGCCGCGTGTGGGTGACCCGCTGAAAAGGGACTGTCCCCTTTTAGGCCGGTACGATGTTCGCGTTGAGGCGGAACAGGTTCTTCGGATCGTACTTGGCTTTGATCTGTGCCAGCCGGGTGTAATTGGCGCCGTAGGCCTGACGCACGCGGTCGTTCCCCTCGTCCTCCCCGAGCTCGTTCACGTAGACACCACCCGGAATGTGCGGCTGAACGGCGTCCCAGACGCGCCGGACCCACTGGACGTTCGGTGCGTCCTGAGCCGGGTCGTTCCAGAGCGAGTAGATGCCCATGTGAATCCCGCCTCGGTGTGGAAACGCCGTCGCATCCTTCGGCACCCGTGCCGCGGCTCCGTGAATTGGGAAAAACAGAATCGATGACAGCGGCGACGACGGCCTGCGCATATCCGTTCACCGCGGTTTCAATGACCTCATCGCTCATGGTAGCCACGAAGTCGGCTTTCCAGTAGTTGCGCAGGTTCGGCGGCATCGCCTGTTCGAGCATGGATTGCTGGCCCAGGTAGGGAATAGGGCCCATAGCGTCCATGACCGGCCGTCCGAAGCTCTTGATCGATTGGACGATACGCTCGCCGTCAGCAACCGCACCGGAATAGGCAACGGCAATCGCGCAGCCCTTGTTTCCGTCAGGCAACGTGAGGAGTACCGCGGCGGGCGTCAGTTCATCAGGTGCGTCACGGAGCAGATCCCGGTAAAAGCGCAGCAGGTCGGTCGCTGCGGAGAACGGATGAATCACGAGTCCGCCGACAATCATCGGGCCGACTTGATGCAGCCGGTATTCGAACGACGTCACGACACCGAAGTTACCGCCGCCACCGCGGATCGCCCAGAACAGATCGCTGTTCTCCTCGGCGCTCGCGTGCACCAGCTCACCAGTTGCCAGCACCAGATCGGCGCCGACGACGTTGTCCACGGTCATCCCGAATCGCCCTTCGAGCCACCCGAAGCCACCGCCGAGTGTCAAACCGGCGATTCCGGTATCACCTATAGTTCCCCCCGTGGTCGCGAGACCAAACGCCTGCGTCTCACGATCGAACTCTGTCCAGCGCAGGCCGGGCTCGGCACGCACGGTCTGCGCCCTGCGATCCACCCGGATGCCCTTCATGTCCGCGAAGTCGATCACCAGGCCGTCGTTACACGTCCCCATGCCGGCGATGCCATGCGCACCGCCACGAACGGCTATCGGCAGGGCATTGTCACGCCCGTAATTCACCGCCGACATCACATCCGCGGCGCTGCGGCATCTGACGATGACCGCTGGGCGCCGATCGATCATGGCGTTCCAGACACGACGGCCCTCGTCGTACCGTGGATCGTCCGGTGTGATGATCGCCCCGCGATGGGTCGTCTGCAGTTGTTCGAGTGTTGCGTGCTGGACGGTCATGATTCTCGCCTCCACGAGCTTGGGGTCAACCTGAAACTACTATTTTGCTCCCTTTCCCGCATACACCTTTTGATCCTTGTCCAACTGATCGAGTACGGCCCCGGTGACCGTTTCCGTCGTGCCCGTGCCACCGAGATCGGGCGTGAGTGCGCTTTGGCCGAGCGAGAACGTGGCGAACGGCGCTCTCAATCGCCTGAGCCGCAGTCGGCTGTTCCAGGAAATCGAGCATCATCGCTCCCGCCAGCATCGTCGCCATCGGATTGGCGACGCCACGGCCGGCGATGTCAGGTGCTGAGCCGTGGACGGGCTCGAACATCGACGGAAACGTCCGGGTCGGGTTCAGGTTGGCGCTCGGCGCCAGGCCGAGGCTCCCCGTGATGGCCGCGCTGAGGTCGGTGAGGATGTCGCCGAAGAGATTGGACGCAACGATCACGTCGAAATCCTGCGGCCGGCGAACCAGATCCATGCAGGCGGCGTCGACGAGCAGCGACTCGGTCCGGATATCCGGAAACTCGCGCGCGACCTCGGTGAAGACCCGATCCCAGAACCCCATGCTGAAACCCTGGGCGTTCGACTTCGTGACCGACGTGACGAGCCGTTTGGCATTGCGGCGGCGAGCGAGATCGAAAGCGAATCGGATCACGCGTTCGGTTCCATGTCGCGTGAACATCGCCGCCTGCATCGCCACTTCGTGCGGCCCGTCTGGATAGAGCAGACCTCCGATCTGTGCGTACTCGCCTTCGGTGTTCTCACGTACGACCGTGAAGTCGATTTCCCCCGGCTGTCGGCCGGCCAGCGGACAGCGGACTCCGGGGTAGAGGACGGCCGGACGCACGCACGCATACTGATCGAAGCCGCGGCGGATCGGCAGCAGCAGACCGTTGAGCGTGACGTTGTCCTGAATCCGCGGATCGCCGACCGCGCCAAAGAAGATCACGTCGAACGGACGCAGGCGGTCGAGCGCGTCGGCCGGCATCATGCGGCCATGCTCGAAATAATGTTCGGAGCCCCAGGGCAGGTACTCCCACTCGAACTGAAAGCCGCCTCGCTTACCTGCCGCTTCGAGGACGCGGATGGCCGCGGGAATCACTTCGTGCCCGATACCGTCGCCAGGAATCACCGCCACGCGATACGTCGTCATCTATTGGGATCCTTGTCTTTCGTCGTCGTCCTTAGCGCGCAAGCGCTTCACGCTCCTGCTCGGCTTCGCCTCGCTTCCCTCCAACCTTCGCGCCCGTGTCGAGCGAAGGTTGCCCGCCGTGCCGCGGCGAAGGCGGGCCGGCGCTTCGGCTGGCAGGCCGGCCGCTCGCGTGGGCCGCAGGCGCGTCACCACAGCCCGATTATCTTCCACCATAGGAATCCGATCGGCAGCCAGGTCGCCAGGTGGACCAGCGAGATGAGGAAGCCGACGCGCCACCATTGCGCTTGCGTCAAATAGCCGGCCGCGAAGACGATCGGCGCTGGGCCGGTGCCGTAGTGGGTCATGGCCGCATTCAAGGCGGAGAAGAAGCCCAGCGCGAGGGCGGCAACGAGTGGAGGCGCGCCTAGTCCGATCGACACCGCAAAAAACGCCGGAAACATCGCCGTGGTGTGCGCCACCAGGCTGGCGAATGCGTAGTGCGAGTAGACGTACACAACGACGAGCGCCGAGAGGCCCCACCACCACGGCCAGCCGCCGACGACACCTGCCGCCGCGTCGGCGAATGCCCTGGGGAATCCCGCCTTGTCCAATTGCGCGGCGAGCATCATCAGGCCGCCGAACCAGATGAGCGCGTCCCATGCCGCCTTCTCGTCGAGAACGTCCTGCCATTCCAGCACACGTGTCAGGATCAGCAGGGCCAGCCCCACGCAGGCAATGGTCGTCGCCGAAATGCCATGCCATTCCCCCGACAGCCACAGCAGCAGCACGAGCGAGAAGACGCCGACCATGATCAGCTCGCTGCGCGACAGTGGCCCCATGGCTTCCAGGCGCTCCGCAGCCAGCGACTGTGCGACTTTGGTCTCCTGCGTCTCCGGTGGACACAACCGGTAAACGACATACGGCACGAGCACGAGCCCCACGATTCCAGGCACGCACGCCGCCAATGCCCATGTCGTCCACGTCACCGCAATGCCCGAGCCCTGGCGCGCGAACTCCGCGACCAGCGGGTTCGGTGCGGTGGCGGTGAGGAACATGGCCGACACGACGAGATCGCCCTGATACAGCGTTTTCATCAGGAAGGTTCCCATCCGACCGGCAGTTGCTCCGGGTTCGGACCCGCACGCGCGCGCAACGTTGAGCGTGATCGGAAAGAGGATGCCTCCCGCCCGCGCCGTGTTCGACGGCGTCATCGGCGCAATCACCAGATCCGCCAACACGATGGCGTAGCCGAGTCGAAGCGGGCTTGCGCCGACGCGGTTGACGATCCTGTATGCGATTCGCTCGCCGAGGCGAGTCTGCACGAGACCGCGCGCGAACAGGAAGGCTGCGACGATGAGCCACACGGTGATGTTCGAAAAGCCGGAGAGCGCATCCGTCACCGTGAACAGGCCCAGCACCGCTCCCGTCGTGATCGAGACGAAAACCAGCGCGCCATTGGGCAGCGGCTGGGTAATCAGTCCGCAGATGGTCGCGGCAAAGAGACACAGCAGGGCCCACCGTTTCGGGTCGAAACCGGCGTGCGGGCACAGCCAGACTGCCGCGGCGAGCGCGAGCGGCACGAGCCAACGCCAGTAGCTGGAGGACATGGGAGAATGCGATCCAACCACGTGCGACGTGCGACGTGCAATGTGCGACGTGCAATGTGCGACGGGCAGATAATTCGATGAAGAGGCGCTTGGCGTCGAGCTGGTGCCTGGCGCGGTGCAGGTCGTCCGCATCATGCGGCGATGACGATTGTCGGGAACTCAGGGGTGGATGCGAAGCGTCGAAATGTTGCAGAAGAGGCTGCGCTCAAGGTTCAATGTAGGGTTCATTCCGGCGCCCCGCGGAGGGCGCCGATAGCGAAATACGCCGTAAGGAGGAACTGTCATGTCTCTGCCACTGGGAGCAGTCGCTCCCGATTTCGAAGCGGAAACCACGCAAGGCCGGCTGAAGTTTCACGATTGGATTGGCGACTCGTGGGCGATCCTATTCTCGCATCCGAAGGACTTCACGCCTGTCTGCACCACCGAGCTCGGCTACCTCGCCAAGCTCAAGCCCGAGTTCGACAAGCGGAATACCAAGATCATCGGCCTCAGCGTCGATCCGGTCAGCAATCACGAGAAATGGGCTGACGACATCCGTGAGACGCAGGGACAGGCGCCGAACTATCCGATGATCGGCGACGGCGATCTGACGATCTCGAAGCTTTACGGCATGCTGCCCGCCAGCACCTCGGGGTCTTCTGAAGGGCGCACGCCAGCAGACAACCACACCGTGCGTACGGTGTTCGTGATCGGACCGGACAAAAAGGTGAAGCTCAGTCTGGCTTACCCGATGACGACGGGTCGGAATTTCGACGAAGTGTTGCGGGTGATCGATTCGCTGCAGCTCACCGCGAAGCACAAGGTGTCGACGCCCGCAAACTGGAAGGCCGGGGAGGACGTCATCATCGCCGGATCCGTATCAGACGACGAGGCGAAGAAAACGTATCCGAATGGCTGGAAGTCGCCGAAACCGTACATCCGGATCGTTCCGCAGCCGAAGTAAGCGCCTGCGGCCCGAGCGACCCTTCGACGTAGCTCAGGTCCGCGCTGAATAAGGAGGACGCCAGAAGCGCCGATAGATAGGCCGTCATGAAAACGGCGGCCACGCTCAGGCACACCATCGAGTGGAAGGATCTCCGCACGCTCAACCAGTGGCAGGTGGTCCAGGAGCTCCTGCTGCCCGTACCGTGGCTGGTCGGCTCGCTCGCGGCCGCGGCCCATGAGTGGTACGCACTGGCCCTTCCCTGCTCGTTCATGTTTTTCTTGACCGGTCTGAGGCAGGTCCACGGCGCGTTCCACTATTCAATCGGCGTCACGAGACGAGGCGCCGAGCTCGTGATGGGCGCGCTGAGCGCTCTGATGCTCGGCTCGATGCATGCCGTCCAGATCAACCACCTGCGTCATCACGTCCATTGCATGGAAGATGATGACGTCGAGGCGATGAGCGCGCGGATGCCGATCTGGAAGGCGCTGGTCACGGGACCGTTGTTTCCCGTTCGCCTCCACGTCACGGCGCTGCGGTTCGCCACGCCCAGGCAGCGTCGCTGGATTTTGGTGGAGATCTTCGGATGCGCCGCGATGGTGGCCGCGGCGCTCGTCTCCGACGTCGGCTTCTTTCGCTATCACATCCTGGCGATGGCGGTCGGGCAGTGCCTGACGTCGTTCTTCGCTGTCTGGACCGTGCACCACGACTGTGAAGCGGATGGCATCTTCGCGCGAACGATACGAGGCGGCCTGAAGGGGTGGCTCACCTACGACATGTTCTACCACCTCGAGCATCATCTGTTTCCGGCTGTGCCGACGAGCCGGCTCCCCGAGCTCGCGCGGCGGCTCGACGAAGCCGATCCGGAGTGGAGCGTGAAGAGAGTGTTCTGATCTCCATCAGAGCACTTGACGGGTCCCTGACCGCTCGGCGACCGCCGCCGTGGTCTCGATGATCTCCGGTGGGCCGGTATACGCTTCGAACAGCCCGCCAACGATCGCCACGATGAGCGGCCCAAGTACCAGACCAAGCAGGCCGAATACGCTCACGCCGCCGAGCAGACTGATGAACATGAGGAGGCCGTTCATCTGCGCCCGGCCGGCGAGCAGCGCGGGACGCAGGAAGTTGTCAATGCTCGCGACAATGGTCGCACCGAGTACTGCCAGCGTGACGCCTTTGGCGATGTGGTCGGTGGCTACCAGCCAGATCGAGGCGGGCAGCCAGACGACCCACGTGCCGACAAAGGGGAGCAGCGCGAAGAATCCCATCACGACACCCCAGAACACCGGGGCTGCCAACCCGAGAAGCGCAAACACCATTCCGCCAGCGAGCCCTTGCAGCGAGGCGATGAGCAGCGCTGACGCGACGCTGGCGTACACCAGCTCACGTGTCTGCCGAATGATTCGTTCGCGCCGCACGTCGTCGAACGGCAGCGCCTGACGCATGACCCGCATGATGGCGTTGGTGTCACGAAGCAGGAAAAACACGGCGAGCAGCGTGACGAACAGCTGGAAAATGAACACGACAATGTCGGCCAGCAGTCCGCCGGCACGCAGCGCGAGGAAGCCGGCCGCCCTTTGAATTGCGGCGTCGAGGAGAGAGCCGAGGTCCGCTTGTGGCGCGCCGGGAATCAGCACGCGGAGCCGCTCCCAGGTGCGCTCGGCCCACGCCGCCTGCTGGGTGAGCACGTCGCGATCCAGGTGCGCAAGCGCTGCACGACTCTCGCCAATGAACGCGGTCAGCAAGAGAAGCCCCGGGCCGACGATGAGCAGCGTCACGATCAGCGTGCTCAAACCGGCAGCGCGCGCAGGTCCGTAGCGCACGGCGAGCCTTTCGTGCCATGGATAGACGAAGATGGCGAGGACGGCGGCCCATCCCAACGGGCCGAGGAACGGAGCAAAAATGCGGAACAGCAGATACCCGAGCAGGAGCAGCACGCAGTAGAAGAACAGCGTGGTAACGCGCTCACGCTCCGCGGCAACCGGGCTACGCATGAAGAAAGGATGAAAGAAGAAGGAAGAAGGAAGAAGAAAGAATTGCGTTCTTCTTCCTTCTTCCTTCCTCCTTCTTCCTTTCTTAGAAGGCCACTTTCACCGCAATTTGCAGCTGGCGCGGCAGACCGTTCTGCGCGGTGATCGTGCCGAGCGCCGTGCTCGTCACCGTCGTGTTCGGGTTCTGCAGGTTGGCGCGGTTCAGGGCGTTGTACGACTCGAGCCGGAACTGAACCAGACGCGTCCCGCCGAGGCTGATGTTCTTCAGCAGCGACAGATCGAGCACCTGGTATCCCGGTCCGCGCACGTCCTCGAACCGGCTTGGCTGCGTCCGGACGTTCGAGACCGGCTGCTGCGCGGAGACGCGATTGAACGCGTTGACGTTGAACCACTGGTCGACGTTGGGGTCGGCCGCCATGACGTCGTCGACGCCCATTCCTTCGGCAAAGAAGAAATTGCCGAAACCGAGGGGTGCGCCGCTCTGGGCCTTGAAGATGTATCCGAGCTGCCAGCCGCCGAGGAACAGGTTGGTTGCACCGGACCAGCCGCGGCCGAACCGCCGGTTGTGGCCGAATGGCAGTTCGACGAGACCGCTCGATACGAACGTATGCTCGCGGTCGAAGTTGCTGATCACCCGTTCGAGCTCCGGATCGGCATCGTTGAGATAGCCGGTCTCGATCATCGTGCGCGACCACGCGTAGCCCGCCTGCACGGTGAAGCCGTTGGCCATGCGGCGCTCGACGCGCGCCTGCAGCCCGTGGTAGTCGGACTTGCCGATGGTGGCCGTTGCATTGACGCTATTGGTCCCGGACACCGTGAACTGCGGGTACGGCCGCAGCAGCTGGCTGCGGGCGACGGTTGCGCCGTTCAGCCCGGTGCCTGGCAGCAGCCCGGCGAACGGGTTCGCTACTGTCTGCGTCAATCGATTGTTCGTCGCATCGTCTCGGACGGGCGACGTGGAGAGGTACTGCAGCGGAATTCCGTTCAATTGCCGCGTGACGGGAAGATTCTCCCCCTTGGCGCCGACGTAGGTCGCTTCGACGAGCAACTGCAATCGGCAGCTCGCGCTGCAGGCCGATTGACCAGCGATGGTTCAGCGGATTCTTGACGTCGCCGATGTAGGGGAATGCGACCTGCTGACCGAGGTTTGTATTCAGGCCGAGGCCGGAACCGACCGGTTCGGCCAGACCGCTGGGGAACGGATTCGCCAACGTCGCGATGAATGTCTGCCCATTGTCGAGCGAGGCCGTCAGCGGCGTGTCCCGGGAATATCCCACCTGATTCACGGTGATGCGGTTGGTGCCGAGCACGTCGTAGAAGATCCCGTAGCCACCGCGAATCGAGGTGCGCGGCGTGACGAGCCAGGCAAAGCCGGCGCGCGGCATGATGTTGCCCATGTTGCGCTCCCACGCCTTGCTGAGACCTCCTGTGTCCGGATAGAGGATCCCGCCGCGGGCGCGGAACTGACTCGCGGGGATCTCGGCAATGGGGCTGTTCGCGTAAGCCGCCTCCGCGGCGCCGGTGATCGCCAGCATGCCGCTGGGATCGAAGCCGCTGACGAAGCGTCCCTCCGATTCCGAGAGCGGTTCTTCAATCTCCCAGCGCACGCCGAGGTTCAAAGTGAGGTTGTTTCCAACGCGCCAGTCGTCGTGGGCGTAGAACGACACCACGCTGCTCTTTTCCCTGTAGGCCGCCGCGCGGCTCATGGTGCCGCCCGTGGGCAGGCCCAGGAGGAAGGAGGCGAAGTCCTGGCCGAACGGCGCGGCGCGCCGAATTGTCGAGCGGCCCGCGCGTCCAGGTGGTGCTGAAATTGAGCTGCGGCGACGCGGCCGTCGAGAATCGGCTCGCGTCCTCGATGTAGTAGCGGTACTCCGACCCGAACTTCATGTTGTGCGACTTCACCAGCCACATCACACTGCCCGTGACCGAGTACACGTCGGTGGTGAACCAACCGTCTCCCGACTCCGAGACGCCAAAGTCCTGGAAGCCGTCGTAGTTGACGAACGGAAATGTCGCGAGCTCCGCCGGCGCGAGCGAGACGAGCTGCTGGCTGAAGCCGAGGCTCGACAGGTCGAAGCCCTGGCTGCGGCGGCGTTCGGGGAAGAGCTGACGGGTAAACCCGCCGCGGATATTCATCAGCAGGTTGTTCCGGATCGTGTAGGCATCGTCCAGGCCCAGGATGCGGTTCTTGCGGTTGAGAAAAATGCCGGTCGCGAGGTTGTCGAACCGGTCGTCCTTCTCTTCTTCCCAGAAGTCCCAGCTGAAGCGTCCGTAGATGCGATGGTTCGCCGAGATGTTGTGATCGACGCGACCCGTTGCTGTGTAGTAGGTCTCGAAGGAGACGGCTGTCGGATTCTGGAAGTTCTGCTGACCGTCGGCCGTGCCGGTCTGATTGGGAAGCGGAAAGTATTCCAGAATCCGTTTGGCCGCGGCGTCGATCAAGTTCGGCGGAATGATGTTCCCGGGGAATGGGTCACGGATGAAGCGCCCTGCTTGCGTCGGAGACGGCCGTGTGGTGAACGGGTTGAAGATCTGGTACTGAGATCCGAGCGCCAGCAGCTCCGAGAAGTCGCCGCTCCGCATCTTTGCGCTCGGGACCGTCACGATATTCGGCGCCGGCACTTTGAACGGGTTGGCCTCGAAGTTCCCGAAGTAGAACGTCCGGTTCGATCGGATCGGTCCGCCGGCGGCGACCCCGAAGCGGTTGTCCTCGTAATCACGCTTCGGCCGGTCGGCGCGCTTGTCGAAGTAGTTGCGCGCATCGAGCGCCGCGCCGCGGAACCACTCGTATGCTTCGCCGCGGAAGTTGTTGGTCCCGCTCTTCGTCACGAGATTGACCACGGCACCCATCGTGTTGCCGATGGCCGCGTCATACGACGTCGTATGAATCTTGAATTCTTCGACCGATGCCGACGGCGGGCTGTAGGCCACGCGATCGTTCGCGACGTTCGAGATACCGTCGATTGTGAAGTCGTTCTTTTTCTCGCCGACGCCGTCGGTCGAGAACTGCGACAGCCCGTTGTTGAACGCCGCCTTGCGCGAGCGCAAATCGGTCGTCACCGTCACGCCGGGAGCGAGGATGACCAGCTCGACCGGGCTGCCTTCACGAATAGGCAGTTCGGCGATCCTGCGCGCATCGACGACCTGACCGAGCTCGGCGGTCGTGCGATCGACGGTTGCCGCGACGGCGGTGACCGTCACCTCGTCGGTGATGGCGCCGACCTTCAAGGTCGCGTCCACGGTCAGCAGATCGGCGACGTGCACCTCGATGTTGTCGCTGACGAATTTGCTGAATCCCGTGAGAGAAGCCGTGACCGTGTAGTTCCCGGGAATCAGGAATGGCACGCGATAGTTGCCTTCCTCGTTGGTCGTGGTCGGCGTCACCACGCCGGTCGCCACGTTGAGGACTTCGACCGACGCGCCCGGAATGGCGGCGCCGCTAGCATCTACGACGCGTCCCTGAATCGTGCCGCGCGCTTCCTGAGCGGTTGCGCTTGAGGAGATCAGGCTCGACAAGACGAGGAGCACAGCGACGAGCACACGCACAGCCATGGCCTTCTTCCTTGAACAGTCGGCCGGAACGGCCGAGTTTCCGCACGCCTGACGGCACATCGCAGGCTGCGATGCGGGGTCGCCCACGACCCGAGTTCGTGAGTATACCGCCCGAAACGGGGCATTGACGAGTTGGGAACGGGTAGTGGCCGTTACTTCCGTCTGTCTCTAAAGGCGGAGCTACTTTCTTCCGCCCAAAGGCGGAAGCCACTTAGCTTGCGTCCCGTCCTTCCGCCTAAAGGCGGAAGGTACCTAGCTTGCGCCACACAGCTTGCGTCTAGCTCCGCCGCATAACCTGTAGCTTCCGCCTTCAGGCGGAAGTACAGTCGTGGATCCAGTCGGAGCCGAACGGCTTGCCATGGCTGGCCAGCGCAGAAGGGGAGGTCGAATGTCAGTCGCCAAGGTGTCGGAGATCAGCGCGACATCGCCAAAGAGTTTCGAGGATGCCATCCAGCAGGGCCTCAACCGGGCGGGTAAGACGCTGCGCCACATTCGCAGCGCCTGGATCAAGGAGCAGCACGTGCGCTGTGAGGAGGGAAAGATAAAAGATTATCAGGTCAACATGATGGTGACGTTCGTCATCGACGACTAGCGCCAGAGCCGGAAGACGGAACGAGAGGAGGCTCACCATGGGATTGCGAGACACCTACGCGTACGCTATTCAGACGGCCAAGGGAAAGTTCAACGGAAACGCCGAGGAGCGCGACGGGAAGCTGCACTTCAAAGGGACCGTCGCCACTGAAGCCGAGAAGAATGAAATCTGGATGGCCATCAAGACCATCCCGAGCTGGCAGCAGGATATCGTCGCCGACATCCAGGTCACCGGCGGACCCGCCAAGGCGGCAGCCGGAGCCGCCACCGCGGCCAAGACCTACACCGTCAAGGCCGGCGATACGCTCAGCCAGATTGCGAAAGAACATCTGGGCAACGCGAGCGCCTACATGAAGATCTTCGACGCGAACAAGGATCAGCTGACCGATCCCGACAAGATCAAGCCAGGACAGGTGTTGCGCCTGCCGTAGATTCGCTAAAGGGGGGACAATCACCTTTTTGCAAAAAGGTGACTGTCCCTTTTCCGCCGGAATAGACTACGCGTCATGAGAAAGCCCACGCTGCTCCGGCTTTCCACGCTCATTGCCATGGCGGCCGTAGCCCTCAGCCAAACGAGCGCCGACAGCAGCGGTAACGTTGACTGGGGCGTTCATCGCGGTGATGCGAAGGGCACCCAGTATTCGCCGCTGGCACAGATACACGCCGCCAACGTCCACAAGCTCCAGCCCGCCTGGGAATACCACACGCGCGACGCCAACCAGCGTTCGACGATGCACGTGAATCCGATTGTGGTGAACGGGGTGATGTATGTGACCACGCCGAGCATGAAGGCGGTGGCACTGGACGCGGCCAGCGGACGTGAGCTGTGGTCGTTCGATCCGGCCAAACACAACAACGGCACCGTCATCCGGCTGCGCAACCGCGGCGTCGCCTACTGGAAGGGCAGCGAAGGCGAGCGCATCTTCCACTTCGTCCGCGAGCGGGTCTACGGCCTGGACGCCAAGACCGGGGCCCTCATCACGTCATTCGGCGAAAACGGCTTCATCGACCTCCGGAAGAACCTGGGCGTCGATCCGGAACGGGCGTTCATCGAGATGACCTCTCCAGGCGCCATTTACAAGAACTTCCTGATCGTGGGCTCGCGGGTCAACGAAAGTTACGACGCATCGCCCGGCCACATTCGTGCCTACGACACCGTCACCGGGACGTTCAAGTGGATCTTTCACACCATTCCTCGGGAAGGGCAGCCGGGTCATGACACCTGGCAGTGGGTGAAGGGAGAAAGCTACGGCGGCGCCAACGCGTGGGGCGGCGTGACGGTCGATGAGGAACGCGGCTGGGTGTTCTGCGCAACAGGTTCGGCCACCGAGGATTTTTACGGAGGTTTCCGCAAAGGGCACAACCTGTTCGCGAACAGCGTGCTGGCTCTCGATGCGACGACCGGTGAGCGCAAATGGCACTACCAGACCGTGCACCACGACATCTGGGACTACGACAATCCCACCGCGCCGATTCTCGTGACGCTGCGGACGGGCAACGGGTCGCGTGATGCCGTCGTGCAGCTCACCAAGATGGGTTTTACCTTCGTTCTCGATCGGGATACGGGGACGCCTCTCTTTCCCGTTCACGAGATGCCGGTGCCGCGATCGAATGTGCCGCGGGAGGAAACGTCGCCGACGCAGCCATATCCGATCAAGCCGCTGCCGCTCGTTCGGCAGTCGCTGGCCGAGGCGGACCTCACGAACATCACGCCGGAGGCGCGCCAGTTTGCCCTCAAGGAATTCGCGAAGTACATCGCCGGCCCCATGTACACGCCGCCGACGCTGCAGGGGACGCTGACCATACCGGGTCACATGGGCGGATCGGAATGGCACGGGGCATCGTTCGACCCGATGCTGAACGTGCTGTACGTCAACGTGAACGACGCGCCGACCATCAACCGGCTCAGGCCGGTTCACGATCAGCCAGGCGACAGCGAACAGGATCCCCTCCGGTTGGGACGCGCGATCTACGAGAAGACATGTGTGGCTTGTCACGGGGCGGAGCGTCAGGGGCTTCCACCCGTGACCCCTTCGCTCCGCGACCTCAAGAAAAGCCGCCAGGAGATCGAAGCGGTCATCGTCGAAGGACGCAACAGCATGCCGGCGTTCCGGCAGTTTCGTCCGCGGGAAATGAGCGCGCTCATCGCCTACCTGACCAGCGCTCGAGCCGCGGTCTCGAGCGAGACGCCACAGGGCTCGGCGGACCGTTACACGATCGACACGTACACGGTTTTCACCGACCAGCACGGCGTTCCGGCCATTTCTCCACCGTGGGGCACGCTCAATGCGATCGATCTCGTGAAGGGTGACATCCTGTGGAAGGTCCCGCTCGGTGAATACCCACAGCTGGTGAGCAAGGGCATTCGCAATACGGGCACGATGAATTTCGGCGGCGCCGTGGCCACGGCCGGCGGCGTGATCTTCATTGCCGCCACGGCGGATGAGAAGATCCGTGCCTTCGAGTCGCATTCCGGCAGGGTGTTGTGGGAGTTCCAGCTGCCGGCTGGTGGGTATGCCACGCCGAGCGTCTATATGATCGGCGGCAAACAATATGTCGCCATCGCGGCCGGTGGCAGTGGCAAGAACGCCACGAAGTCGGGCGACGCGATCATTGCGTTCGCCCTCCCGGACGGAGCCACCCCGACACAACCCAAAGACTGGATCGATCTATTCGACGGCTCCACGTTGAACGGCTGGGTGCACCTCAACGGCGCTCACACTTACACCGTCGAGGATGGCGCCATCGTCGGGCGAACGGTCGAAAGCAGTGCGGCGATGAATTCGTTTCTCTGCAGCCTGCGGGAATTCGACAACTTCGAGCTCGAGCTCGAAACGATGATCGACCGGGTCACCAACTCGGGGATTCAGATCAGAACCGCGGTTCGCCCCATGCAGGGCAACGGGAAAGGCAACGAGTACGTCCCGGGCCGGGTGTTCGGCCCTCAGGTTGAAATCCGCCGCTCGTACAAAGGGCAACCGGCAACGGGCCTTCTTTACGGCGAAGCGCTCGGTACGGGCTGGTTGTCGTCGAAACAGAAAATCGATGAAGGACATCCGCACTTCGTCAATGAAGGCTGGAACAAGCTGCGGATCGTGGCCGAGGGGCCGCGCATTCGGACGTGGGTGAACGGACAACTCGTCGAGGATCTGATCAACGAGGAGGTCCACAAGACTCACCCGAAGGGATTCATCGGGCTGCAAATCCACGGACTCAGCGAGCGTGAAGTCAACCTGCCGGCCAACGCCGGCTCCGGCGTCACGGTGCGAGAGCCGCTCGTGATCAAGTGGCGGAAGATCCGAATCCGACCGCTGTAGATCGCGCCAGGAAAAGGGGACTGTTCCCTTTCAGCGGCGCGGGCGGCGAATCAGCACGTCGGCGAGCGTCTCGATGACGCGGCGTGCCACGCGCCCCTTGTCACTCGGTCGCCGGCTCGCCACAATGACCCGACCGTCATCGTCGTTGCCGCGCAGCCCGGATCTGACGCGCCTTCCGAAGAGAAAGCGCTCGACCCAATATTCGTCATGGATGTTATCCCGCCGGACCCGCCCGTGCCGTTTGCTGGCGTCGATCATGATCCCGTTCCCCTCGTAGATTCCGACGTGGGTGACGAGCGAGTCGCCTGAATCGGTCGAGAAGAACAAGAGATCCCCGCGCTGCCATCGCCGGCCGATCGCATCGCCGACTTTTGACTGACTGATCGCGCGCCGCGGCAGATCCACGCCGAATCTCTGGTAGACGTATTGGGTGAGGCCGGAGCAGTCGAACGAGTGCGGCCCTTCGGCGCCCCACACGTAGGGTCGTCCGATCAGGCTCGCGGCCAGATCGACGGCATCCGACGCCCACACCTGCGCCGGGCCGGCGAGGAGCGACACGAATGCCGCGCAGGTTATTCGTGAGATCACGTGTCACCTTGTTGGTGGCGGCAGGCTGAGGCGGGTCGCGAGACCTACCGAGGCAAGAGAAGCGCCAACCGGTCGGACACTCTGGACTATTGAAGAACGCCATATCAGGATGGATGCGGCGGATGAGGTGTCGGCGCCTGGAGACGTTGATGGCCACGAGGATGGACACTCGAATCGGGAGGCACATTCAGCAATGACGCGATCCCGCCGGCGTGTCCTTGTAGGAGTCGCCGCAATCCTCGTAATTGCTTCCGGCGCCGCACTAGGCTGGTGGCGTTGCTCTTGGTCAACGGCGAATCGGACCGTGAAGCTTCCGCCCGGATGGCCGGCGCTCGCGGCGGTCCTGGCCGGCGATGGGGTACCGGGGGTGCGGGACGGCAGTGCCGATCGGGCGCGCTTTTCCGATCTATTCGGCGTCGTTTCGGCTCCCGACGGAACCGTGTATGTCGCCGACGCGGGCGACGCTCAACGCATCCGTCGCATCGCGCCGGATGGCACGGTTTCCACGTTTGCAGGCGGCGAGTTGGGCTACGCCGACGCGACCGGCGAGCAGGCCCGCTTCCGTACGCCATCCGGCCTGGCCATGGATGCCGCTGGCGCGCTCTACGTCGCGGACACCGGCAACAACCTGATTCGGCGCATCGCGCCCGATGGCGTCGTCACCACGGTGGCCGGCGGGCTCGAGGCTGGTTTTCGCGACGCCCCAGGCTCGCTGGCCAGGTTCAACGGTCCGATCGGCGTGGCCGTCGATGCCACCGGCCGCATCATCGTCGCCGACAGCTACAACGATCGGATCAGAGCCATCCACCCGGATGGAACGGTCGTGACCGTCGCCGGCACCGGCGAACCCGGCGTTGCGGACGGGCCCGCACTCGAAGCGCGCTTCGATACGCCGTGCGGCGTGGCCGTGGATGCCGCCGGCAACATATACGTCGCCGACACCGGCAATGGCGCCGTTCGTCTGATTTCTCCCGCTGGTGTTGTCATGACGGTTGGTCCGCCGCCACCGTTCGGGCTGCTGCGACCGATTGGGATTGCCGTGAGCGCTGACGGCCTGGTGTACGTCACCGACGACCGCGGTCGCGTCGTCGAGATTGCGCCGCAGACGGATGTACGCGTGCTCGTCGGCAAGACGCCGGGATTTGCAGATGGTCCAGGCGGCGCCGCGCGGTTTCGCGCCCTCGGAGGGCTGACCGTCGTTCGGCCTGGACGGCTGATCGTCGCAGACTCGCGGAATGCTCTCGTGCGTCTCGTGGTTGCGCGATCGGATCCGCAACTACAACTGCCGCCGTCGCCGCGCATCCAGCCGCAGTTCGACGTCGAGGCATTCGAGTCGGAACCGCTGCTCTGGCCGATCGACCCGATGGAGGGACCTTTCGAAATCACCGGCACGCTCGGTGAGGCGCGTGGCGGGGAAGGGACCGAGCGCTTCCACGCCGGCATCGACGTGCACGCCTCGGAGGGTGCGCCGGTGAGAGCCGTGCGCAATGGCGTAGTCACCGGTCCGCTGGCCGCCAACGACTTCAGTACCCTGAACGAATCCGTGCGCATCGGATCGATCACGTACGTGCACCTGCGCGTCGGCCGGCTGCGCGGAGGCGAGCTCATCGATCCCTCACGCTTCGTCGCCAACTACGATGAGCAGGGGCGCATGGTTCGCCTGAGGATCAAGAGGGGCGCGCGCTTCAGCACCGGCGATTCCATCGGGACCGCGAACCCGTTCAATCACGTGCACCTGAACGTCGGCTGGCCGGGTGAAGAGTACAACCCGCTGCGATTCCGTCTCGTCCAGTTCGAAGATTCCGTTGCCCCGACGATCGCGCGCCGGGGTATCCGCCTGTTCCGTGAAGACGGCACGCTCTTCGCCGAGCGACGTCAAGGCCGGCTGCTCGTGGACGGTCGCGTGCAGATCGTGGTCGATGCCTGGGATCAAGTGAACGGCAACGAACGCCGCCGGCGGCTGGGACTCTATCGATTGGGATATCAGGTGCTCAACGTCGACGGATCGCCGGTTGCCGGATTCGAGGAGCCTCAGGAGACCATCAGATTCGATCGCCTGACATTCGATGACGATGCGGCGAGAGATGTGTATGTCAGCGGAAGCGGAATCCCGTTTTTCGGGCGTCGTTCGACGCGCTTCCTCTATTCGGTCACCAGCACGCTGCGAGAGGGGGTCTCGTCGCCGGGCGTCTGGGATACGAGCACGTTGCCGCCAGGCAACTACACGCTGCGGATACTGGCTGCTGACATCGAAGGGAACCAGGCGCTTGCCAACCGTGACGTGCCGGTGACGGTTGGCCCGGCGCTGCCCGTTCAGCAATAAACGGCCACAGCAGATTCTGAGCTCTAAAACGAAAACGGCCGGCTCTCTGGCCGGCCGTTCCCGTGTGAGGACAGTCTAGCGACTGCCCCCGTTAGTGTCTGCCATGCATGCACCTCCCGGCCGCGACCATATCGTGGTGCCCCGTATGCGGGACGTGGTCGCTAGGAGCCTTTTTTTGACGCCGCGTGCGGCGATCGAATATTCAAGGATAGCATGCGCCGGAGCGCTCTCAGGCTCTCCCGGCGAACTCCCGGGTTTCGGTGTGCACCTTGACCTTCTCACCCTCCTTGATGAACAGGGGAACGCGGATCTCGAGCCCGGTCTCGAGCGTGGCCAGCTTCGTCACGCCACCGCTCGCGGTGTCGCCGCGGACGCCTGGCTCGGTCGAGGTGACCGTCAACTCCACGTGCGCTGGAAACTGAATGCCAATGGGGCTGCCGTTGTATTTCTGAATCTGAACCAGCACGTTGTCGACGAGAAGCTTGCTGTCGTCGCCCACGGTCTCCGATCGGAGCGTGAGCGTGTCGAACGTCCCCTGGTCCATGAAATGGTGCCCGTCGGCGTCACCGTAGAGATAAGTTGCCGCGACCATCTCCAGGTCGGGCTCCCGGAATTTCTCGCCGGCTTTGAACGTCTTGTCGAAGACGGCGCGGGTCAGGAGGTTCCGCATTTTCAGCCGGACGAGGGTCTGTCCGCCCCTGGCCGTAGGTTTTGACACCTCGACGTCCAGACAGTGATAAGGTGCGTTTTCGTATTCGAAGTATGTCTTTCTCTTAATCTCGATTGCTTCGATCAGGCCTGCCATGGCACCAATTCTAGCCTCCACGCTGCCGGAAACCACCGTGGCCGCTCCGCCTGCCACGACCGTCCGTCTGACATCCCTCGACGTCTTCCGCGGCGCCACCATGCTCTTCATGGCGTCGGAAATCATGAGCATCAACCGGCTCGGCCGGGCGTTTCCGGACAGCGGCTTCGCGCAATTCCTGTCGCGGATGCTCGATCACGTCCCCTGGGTCGGCGTCGTGCCCTGGGACTTGATTCAACCGGCATTCATGTTCATGGTCGGCGTCTCGCTGCCGTTCTCGATCGCCAGCCGCCGTGCCAAGGGCCAGAGCTTTGCGCGGATGTTCGGGCACAGCGTGTATCGTGCCCTGGCACTGATCGCGCTGGGCATCTTTCTCCGATCGCAGCAGCGCGCGCAGACCTATTTCACGTTCGAGGACGTGCTCACGCAGATAGGCCTCGGCTACGTGTTCCTGTTCCTCCTGGGCTGGGCTCGGCCCAAGGTGCAGTGGGCCGCGGCGATCGCGATCCTGGTGGCTTACTGGGCGGCGTTCGCGCTCTATCCACTCCCGCCCGCCGATTTCGATACGACGACGGTCGGTGTGCCGATGGACTGGCCGCACAAGCAGACCGGCTTCGCGCGGCACTGGGACAAGAACACGAACTTCGCGAACGCTGCCGACGTCTGGTTCCTGAATCTGTTCCCGCGGGAGAGACCGTTCGCGTTCAATCGAGGCGGCTACCTCACGCTCAATTTCGTGCCGTCCCTGGCGACGATGATCTTCGGTCTGCTCGTTGGAGGCCTGCTCAAGAGCGATCGGCCAGGTCTTCAGAAATTCCGACTGCTGGTGATGTTCGGCGCTGCCGGCGTGGTGGTTGGACTGATTCTGCAGGTCCTGGGAATCTGTCCCATCGTGAAGCGCATCTGGACTCCGTCATGGAGCATCTTCAGCACGGGCTGGGTGGTGCTGATGCTGGCGGGGCTCTACTACATTATCGACATCCGTGGTCAGCGCCGCTGGGCGTTTCCGCTCCTCGTTGTCGGCATGAATTCGATTGCGATGTATGTGCTCGTGCATGTGGCGACCGAGTATGTCGAGCGGTCGTTCACGATTCATCTCGGCTCCGGGTTGTTCAACATCCTGGGTCCGGCGTTCGCGCCGATTCTGCTCGGCGGCGCGGCGCTCCTCACGTTCTGGCTCATTCTGTTGTGGATGTATCGCAACAAGCTGTACGTGAGGATCTAGGTTGGGTCAGATCTTGTTTCTTGCACGGGTGTCCTCTTACGGTGACGCGGCAGAAAGAGGACACATTTGCAAGAAACAAGATCTGACCCCGAGGCGTCCCCTGCCTTTAGTCAGGCTGGCTGACGCGGTAAAGCATCTCACCCGCGCGCGGGACGACGATCGAGTCGTCACCCCATTCCGCCTTCGCGCGCTCCACATCCACGCTCGAGGGATCCATGTAACCGAGGTTGACCCGTTCGCAGCGCTCTCGTGGAATGCCCGTCGCCAGAGTCACCTTGATGCGCGGCGTTTCGACGCCCGAGGCGGCGTCGAATGTGCCCAGTCCCTTCAAGTGAGTGGAATGCGCGAGGATGCCGCCGGGATAGTGCTTGAACCGGTCCCACTGCGCGAGGAAATAGTCGCGACAGTGGTAGCCGATTTCATCCAGCAGCCGTCCGTGCGTGTAGCTGATTTCCGAGATGTGCGGAGCGTAGATGATCACTTCGCCGCCATCCGCGATGGCCGGCTCCATCTTGTACATGCCCTTTGAAGCGGTCCAGATATCGTCGTAAAGCCGCGGCATCACCGATAACACGCGGTCGTAAGGCTCATTCACCCAGACGATGTGGCGGCGGGAAGAGAGCGATGCGGCCTGCCGCCATGTCTGCGGCAGGTCTCCGCAGAACACACCCGCGACGCCTTCATGCGTGACGACGACCGCCAACAGCGAGAGGGGACGATCGAGAAGCTGCGCGGCGCGATCGATCACGCGCCGCACGGGCGTGTCGATCTTGCCGATCATCTCGTGATTGGTGATCAACGCGCCGAGCCAGTGCGTGAAGTGAATGATTTCCGGGGCGGCAATACCCGGAAACAGATACTTCGACCCGCCGGAGAAGCCCGCGACCTCGTGCGGGAACACCGGGCCGCAGATGAGGACGTGGTCGTACTCGACGGCCAGGCGATTGAGCGCGACCGGCACGTCTTCTTCCAGGCGGCCATTCGTGAGCTCGGCGATCTCGGCGGCCGGGATCGTGCCGAGCCTGGCGAACGTCGCCGGATCTGCCCAGTTGTGATTGAAAATCTGGCTGCGGCCGGTGCGTCCGTTGACCACCTGCCGGCCGACGTGCGTCGACAGGCGGGCATCATCCATCGGCGTGTGCGTGCCGAGGGCGACGAGGAAGTCCAGCGCCGCGACCCGCGCCGACAACGCGTGATCCAGCGTGTCGAACAGCAGCGGCATCGGCATGGTCCGCGTGCCGTCCGGTATCAGGACCAGAACCCGGGCGCCGTCGAGCGGCAAGGCCGCCAGGCCCTCCGACGCGATGCGAGCGACCTCCTCAGAACCGAGGTAGCCGCTCGCCACACCTTTGCCGATCACAGCCACGTGTTCTCCTGACCCTGCCGGCCGATCGGGCTAGGGTCGGGTGACTAACACGACCTTTACCCAGCCGGTGACGCTGGCGCTCTGTACAGATATATACCCGTTCGACGCTTTGCCGACGACCACGAGCTCATCGCGCCTTGCTGAGCGTCGCCAGCACCTTGGCGTCATCCGCCGGTTGTGCGAGTACTTTGACGTTGGCAATCTTCGGCAGCAGTATGTCGCCCTCTTCGAAGACGGCGCCGGCCTTCGTCTGGCCGCCGGCTGCGGCTTCCTGTTTCAGCGTCCCCACGTTGCGCTGCAGACTCGGGTCGCCCCGGACGACGTCGACGATGTTGTTGTAGTTGTCCATGAACGCCGCGGTGATGATCTTGCCTTCGTTCGTCCGGCCGTATCCGCCCGCCGCACCGCCGGCGCCACCACCGAACAAGGCGCCCCCCAGCGCCAGGTCGGCTTTCTTGGTGCTTCCTTCAGCAGCAGAGACCTGGACGCCGCTGCGCGCATCAGCGAGCAACATGCTCGTCTGCGCCTCTTTGAATTTCAGTCCGCCGGCGATCGCGCCAACGGCCGCCCCGCGGTGGCCGAACAGCCCGCCGACCGCGCCGCCAACGCCGCCGGCATTGTTTTCCGAGAACGCGACCGAAGGTGTGAGCACGAAATCGGCGGTCACCATCTGCCCGCCGCCCATGTTCGAGTCCTGCCTGAGCTGACCGGAGTTCGAAAGTGCACGCTCCTGCATCACGTTCTGCATTCCGATGCCGCGCTCGACGACGATGAAGCAGTTCGACTGCTGGATCATCATGCGAATCAACCCCACGGGAGACTGCAGGCCGTAGCCGTTCAGCGACCGCATCACGTAATCCTGCGGTTCGACGACGGCGACGGCGCCCATCGGTTTGTCGCAGTGTTGAAGCCCCTTGTCGCCCTTTGATCCTTCGGTCCCCGCCGCACCTTGCACGACACTCCCGCCCTTGCCTTGCTTCGTACCCGTGATTCCCTGGGCGGCGACGGTTGTCGCCAAAAGGGCTGCACCGAGGGCAAAAACAGGCACAGTGGGTCTAACACGGCTCAAAATGCACATAGGCGCCTCTCCAGGAACTGACGAATAATGACCCGGCCATGACGAAACTCCAAATAATTTCGCTCATCTCGCTGGTGACCCTGGTGAGCCCCCAGTCGGCGGGGACGGCACCGGCTATCCTCAAGTCGGAGTTCATCTTCGAGCGCTCCCGATTACCGTTTGCCCACGCGTCGACGATTGTCGAGACGGCCGGAGGACTGGTGGCATCGTGGGTTGGCGGCCCCCGGGAACGAGCTCCGGAAGTCGTCATCTGGACTTCTCGGCACGACGGAGCTGGCTGGACAGTTCCGGTCGAAGCCGCCAACGTCCTCGACCCGTCACGGTTTCAGCAGACGCAGTCGGGTACTGCGACGACCACGACCAACCTCGGTGCGGACGCGAACGGGAACCCACTGCGTCGCGCGACGAAGACCGGACACGTTTCCAACTATGACGAGTCCAAGGTTCGGCCGTACACACTGCCCGATCCGCTCGTCCTTGCGAACGGGACCCGGGTGCGCGGCGCCGCCACCTGGCGCAAACAACGGCGGCAGGAAATCCTGCGGCGCTATGAGAAAGACATCTATGGCCGCATTCCCGCCGACGCACCCTCAGTCTCATGGCGGGTAGACGAAACGGATCCGGCGGCGCGCGAGGGCCGAGCGATCAGGAAACGAATTGTCGGACTGATTGGCAGCCAGCTCGATGGTCCGCGGATGAACCTGATCCTCTACACGCCGTCGAGCGCAAAGCAGCCGGTTCCGATCATCCTGCTCCTGAACTTCGGCGGTCCGGGGAAGGTGCCGCCGCAGGATCCACCGGTTGCCGCGGACATCATCGCGCGAGGCTGGGGATACGCGACGGTGGTCTACCAGGACATTCAGCCCGATCGGATCAACACCTTCGACCAGGGAGTCATCGGCGTCACGCTGGGGAAGGGAAGGCAGCAGCCGGCGCCCGATGAGTGGGGCGCAATCGGCGCGTGGTCCTGGGGCGTGAGCCGCATCATCGACTATTTCGAGACAGACAAATCGGTGAACGCCAAACAGGTTGCGCTGTTCGGACACTCGCGTCTGGGCAAGACCGCGCTATGGGCGTCGGCTCTCGACGAACGGATCGCCGCAGTCTACGCGAGCTGTTCCGGCGAGATGGGGGCGGCGCTCGCGCGGCGCGACTGGGGAGAAACGGTCGACGACATGACCCAGAACTTTCCCTACTGGTTCGCCGGCAATTTTCAGCAATGGGCTGGCCGTTGGAACGACATGCCCGTCGATGCGCACATGCTGATCGCCCTGAGCGCGCCACGTCCGGTGTTCATTACCGGAGGAACCGGGGATCAATGGGCCGATCCGGTGGGGATGTTTCAGGCGGCCGCCGCTGCCGGACCCGTCTACCGCCTGCTCGGCAAGAAGGATCTCGGCACGACCGAGCTGCCGCCGCTCGACAAGCCACTGACGAGCGGCGATCTCGGCTGGCACTACCACACCGGAGGACACGCGGCCACACCGGAAGATTGGAAAGCTTTCTTGGAATTTGTCGGAAAGTACTTTTGATGACGAGATCTCCCTATCTCGCTACTTGTCTGCCGCGAAGATGAGCGGAAGACCCGTCTTGCCCGCTCCCACCACGACCACCTTGGAGTTCGTACTGCGGGCGAGCTCCACCGTGGCCTCGATGCCCTTCCACTCGAGCAGCTTGTCGCTGATGCCTTCCGAGACGATGTTCTGGAAGTCCTTGATGCCCTGCGCCTCGACGCGCTTCCGTTCCGCTTCCTGGCGCTCGCGCTGCAGCACGAACTCCATGCGCTGGGCTTCTTGCTGCGCCTGCTGTTTGGCTTCGATGGCCTGCTTGAGCGTGTCGGGCAGTTGCAGGTCGCGCAGCAGCACGTTTTCGATCCGCACGCCCCGCGGCTGAACCTGTCCCTGAAGGTCGTTCATGATCTGACGGGCGACCGTTTCACGCGCGTCCGAGTAGAGCGAGCTGGCGGTATTGGCGGCGGTCACGCCGCGAATCGCGGAGCGGAAATTCGGTGTGAGGAGAACCTCCGCATAGCCCGGACCGATTTTCTGGAAGATATCCGCGGCCATCGCCGGCTCGAGGTGGTAGAGCACTGAGGCCTCGAGGCCCATAATCAGTCCTTCCTTCGACGGGACCGCGGCGCGCTCTTTGACTTCTTGAGTCTTGATGCTCAGTTCGTGGACCCGCGACAGGGGATTGATAAGGTGGATACCTTCCCCCATGATCCTGTTCGTCACTCGGCCGAACAATGTGACGACGCCGACATGTCCGGTCTTCACGCAGGCGACCGAGTTCAGGGCCAGAATGCCGAACAGCACGATACCCACCAGCACCAGACCGCTCCGTCTGACGGCGGCCCCGCCGCGACTTCCCCGCGGTAGATCAGCAGTGTCGAACATGTCAGCCTCCTGCCGCGAGGCACACGGCCGACGTCGGTGACTGTGTAGGCGTCGGTATGTGAGCGGCGATATGAACAGCATACGCGCCGCTCGTTTCGGGCAAGTTACGCGGGAGTGAGTGCCGGGCTGTCAATGGGCAACTTGCTGGAGTAGCAAGGTATAGCCTCGGTCCAGGGTGTTCGCGTGTGCTGACCACCGCGGTGCTGCTTAGAACCCTGATCTGAAGCTCACGTCGAACGACCACCCTCGTGCCGGCGCGCTCATCGCCCGCACGGCGGCGATCTCGAGTGGAATCCCAAACGCATTGATCCGGGCGCCCATGCCGAAGCTGGCGACCAGGCGGTGCTCACCGGCTAAGGCGGCGAATGCGGCCGAACGGCCCCACACCAGACCGCTGTCGGCGAAGAGGAAGCCCTCCACCGGCAGCGGCCCGTAACGAAGCTCTCGGCTCCGAATACCCAGGAGCGGCGCGCGAACTTCGACGTTGCCGACGAGCAGCCGGCTGCCGAGTAGTTCCTCGAAAGCGCCACACTCACTCTCGTCGACCTGGCAGCGAAGCGATCCCCAGCCATAGCCACGCACGAACTGGCGCGATCCGAGAAATGTCGGCAGGACGCGCAGGTCATGTGCATCGGGACCGTACTGACCCAGGTGCACGATGCGCGTCGCCAGCGTGTAGGGCTTGAGCGGCATGAAGTACCGGCGGTGGTCGAGGAGCAGCCGCGTCACCGAGAGCTCGCCGAAGTTTGACGCGACTTCGAATCGCAGACGATCGCCCAGCACCGGACCCGTCGGGCCGAAGACCGCGGTATCACGGACGAACGCTGTGCTGGCCTCTCCCATGGTCGCCGGCTCGCCGGCCACGCCCTCTTCGGTGCCGCGACTCAGCACGCGGCCGTTCGTCAGCGAGCGCACCAGCGAGCTCACCGTCAGCCGGTAGTCGACATGCCGGACACCCGTTTCGAACTCCAGACGTTGTGCATGGTTCAAAGGATATGAGGCCTGCCCGGCCAGCTTGACCTGGGTGCGCTCGAAGTACTGTGTTTCCCTCGTGACGGCTGGCCCTGTTTCCTGATTGGTGAGCCGCGTTCGCGGCAGTCGGCGCAGCGACGGCTGCACCTCCGCAACGCCGCCCCAATTCCAGCGCCGTTCGCGGTTCAAGTACTGGACGCCGAGCGCGAAGTCCCGCAAGCGATTGCCCGCCTGCGCAAAGAGCGCAACCTTCCGCTCGCCGAGAAGGTCGCTGAAGAGCATCGATCCACCGCCGCGCACGAAGTTGCCGAACGGTCCACCGCCCGTGCTCAGATAGGGCGTTCCCATCGCTTCCAGGAACATGCGAGGCGTGTAGCTGTGCGGCTCGGCGCTCACGGCAGGATTCAGGCCGCTGTGCGCATCGTTCAGAGCCTGCTCGACCATATCGTCGGCGGCACGCTCGACGGGCGGCAGCGCGTTCGCGTCTGAGGCGGGACGTTCGGTTGGCGCGATACCCGCCAGCGCAGACGGACCGCGGCGGATCTCGATCTCATATTTCCCGTTGCGGTAGACGCTGAATGCCATCACCGGTGCACTGCGCGCGACGGACAGCGCTGGGCTCGTCGGCGCCAGTCCGGAAACAGCACCGGGCACGTCCGTGACTTGATGTATCGCCCCGCTGCCGACGTCGAGGCGATAAACGTTGCTGACCCCGTCGGGATCGGCGACGAAGTGGATGCTTGCGCCGTCGCTCGACCACTGCGGGTTCAGGTGCTTCGAACGCGTCAGTCCCGGCAGCGCACTGATCGCGCCGGACTCTGCCTCGACGAGGGCCAGCTCGGTTGCACCGAACGTAAGCGTAGACAGGTCGCTCGAGAATCGATCCGTGACGAACGCTATCCGCTTTCCATCCGGCGACCATTCCGGCTGCAGATCCGCGTAAGGATCGTTTGTGAGCCGGCGCAGTTGGCCGTTGCTCAGATCGTAAAGATAGAGATCCGTGACCCCACCTTCGAGAGCGGAAAAGGCGAGGGTGTGGCCGTCAGGAGACCACGCTGGCGAGAGAACCTGGCCGAACTGTGGAAGAGCGATCTGCCGTTCCTGTTTCTTCCCTTTGATGTCGAGGATGATCAGGCTCGGCTGCCCGTGTTCGATGGCGGCAAAGACAAACCGATCTCCACTCGGACTCCAGGAACCTGCCGACCGAAGCGCCTGCAGGCTCTCGAATTGCGCCGTTCCCGCCGTGGTCACCAGCTTCCGCTGAATGACGCCCGTCCTGGTGTCGGCCAGGAAGAGATCGAGTGAAAGCCGATCTCTTTCGGAGAAGAACACCGCTTCGCGTCCGTTCGGGCTGAGCGATGGCGCCAGGTACAGCCGACCGCTCCTCTCCCGCAGCATCGGACTGACCTCGTCTCCGTGCCTCGGCTGAGCAACTGCGCCGTAACGTTCGTAGGCTGCCGTACGCCAGTCGGCGAACAATTGCTCCAGCTCCACGCCCGTCACATTCTTGATTCGCCGCTGCAGCGAGCTGGATTGCCGCGCCTTGAGAACGTCTTCAGCGATCCGATCGCCGAACCGTCCGGCGAGGTAGGCCCAGAACGCGTGCCCATACCGATACGGTGAGAACTTCTGCGCCGCCTGACTCTGACGCTGTGGCACGAGATCGGATATGACGGCGTCGCGCAGCCACATCGCCGTCTCGGCGTCGCTCGCCCCCAGCGACAGGTACTGGGCCAGGCCCTCGATGGCCCACAGCGGCCACATGAATCCGCCGCGATATCGTTTCGCGATGTCGAACTGAAACGCGTGGGTGATCTCGTGGCCGAGAATTCGATCGGTCTCCGCCAGCGTCGGGGCAAACGGCATGACGATGCGCCGCTTGGCAGATTCCGTGACGCCGCCGATCCCTTCGCCGAGGAGACCGCCGACGACGTTGGTTTGCGCGAATTCCGGCTGGCTGCCGTACAGGATCAGTGGCTGCCGGGTCTCGAGGTCGTGCCCGAGCACCTTCGATAGACGGGCGTACCACCGTTCAGCGAGACGGGAGGCCATCCGGGCGCCGGCCTCCTCCGAGGGGTAGTAATAAACGGCGAAATGCTCCGTCTCGAGCACCTTGAAGTCGAAGTCGACGTATTCGACCTTGTTGCGTCCGAAGTGCTGCGCATACGCGTCCCGATGGCTGGACATCGTGACAATGCACACCACGACCGTGAACGCAAGGCGCGCGACACGAGGCATACCCCCTCCCCCCAGAGCTCGGCCGTGTTTTTGTGGAAGACGTGTCGGCTTGTTTAACGTAGAGAGCTGCCGTGCGTCAAGCGTTGGATCGCTTCGAACCGGCAGTCAGCAGGGCGGCGATCTCTTCGTCGCTGTAATTCACTTCACGGAGGACTTCGCGTGTGTGCTCGCCGAGAAGCGGCGCCCGGCGATGGACGTTCGGTGGCGTTTCCGACATCTTGACTGGAGCCCCGACGGTGCGCAGCTGTCCCAAAGTTGGATGGGAAACGTCGACGACCATGTCGCGCGCGAGGATTTGCGGATTCGCAAAGGCTTCCGCGTAATCGTTGATCGGGCCGCAGGGAATGCCCGCTCGATCGAATGTGGCCAGCCAATGGGCGCGCGGATGCTCGACGGTGATGCGCTCAATCCGCTCGGCCAGCGAAGCGCGGTTTCGCACGCGGAGGGTGGCGTTCAGATAATCCGGATCCGACATCCACTCGGGGTGTCCGAGCAGGTCGCACAAGCGCTGGAAGAGCCGATCGTTTGCTGCACCGAGCGTGATGAAGCCGTCAGCGCAGCGAATCGCCTGATACGGGGCGAACATTCGGTGCGCCGATCCCAGCGGCCCCGGCGTTGTCCCCGACGCGAAGTACTCGGCTGACTCCCAGACGGACAACGCGATGCCCGCCTCGATGAGCGAGGTATCGATGTACTGACCGCGTCCGGTCCGGCTGCGATAGTGCAGCGCCGCCAGCACTGCCGACAGCGCAAACAACCCGGCGCCGAGATCGGTCAACGGAACGCCGACCTTGACCGGCGGGCGGTCCGGTTCACCTGTGACCGACATCAGTCCGGATGCGCCCTGCGCGATCAGATCGAATCCGCCTCGCGAGGCGTCGGGGCCGGTCTGTCCGTAGCCGGAGATCGAGGCATAGATCAAGCCGGGATGCTCCGGTGCGAGCGACGCATAGTCGAGACCAAAGCTGCGCATCACGCCCGGCCGGTAGTTCTCGATGAGAATGTCGGCGCGCCGCGCGAGACGGCGAAACGCTTCCTGCGCCGACGGCGTCTTCAGGTCGAGAACGATGCCACGCTTGCCACGATTCACGGCGTTGAATCCCGGACTATCGGTGCCGGACGCTCCGGCCATGTGACGCGTGGAATCGCCCTCGGGCGGCTCAACCTTGATTACGTCCGCGCCCATGTCGCATAGTTGCATCGCGCAAAAGGGACCAGCCATCACTTGCGTGACGTCCAGCACGCGAATCCCCTCGAGCGCACCCTGGCCGGTGCTCATTGCTTAACTCCCTGAAAGGGGACAGTCCCCTTTTTGCGACATCGGACACTCTCGGAAAAAGGGGACTGTCCCCCTTTGTGAAAGGCCGCACATCGTGACCACTTCGGAGGTGCTGTTCGCATCCGACGGCCCCCTCGCATTCCTGACGTTCAATCGCCCGGACGCGCGCAACGCCATGACCTGGGCGATGTACGACGCCCTGGCGCGCGCGTGCGATGAGGTCGAGGCGAACGACGAGATCCGCGTCTTCATCCTCCGCGGCGCCGGCGATGCGTTTGTCGCCGGCACCGATATCCGCCAGTTCACCGAGTTCGCGACCGGCGACGACGGCATTGCCTACGAGCGACGCATGGAGGCCGTCATCGATCGCCTGGAACGCCTGCGCCGCCCGACGATCGCCCAGGTGCACGGCGTAGCCGCCGGCGGAGGCTGCGTCATCGCGCTCACCTGCGATCTGCGCGTTTGTACTCCAGCCGCGCGCTTTGGCGTCCCGATCGCGCGGACGCTCGGCAATTGCCTGTCGGCCGCGAACCTTGCGCGGCTGGTTGATCTCATCGGTCCAGCGCGGACGAAGGACCTGTTGTTCACCGGACGTCTCATCGACGCTCGCGAAGCGGAAGCCCTTGGCCTCGTCAATCGCATGGCGGATCCGGCGCAGATCGACACCGTGGTGCGCGAACTGGCGCTGGCGATCGCCGCCAACGCGCCGCTGACGATCCGTATCACGAAAGAAGCCGTCCGCCGCGTCGCCCGCAGTCGTCGCCCGGCAGCCGGTGAAGACGATGACCTGATCGGCTCCTGCTATGCGAGCAGCGACTTCCACGAGGGAGTCAGCGCGTTCCTGGAGAAACGACCCCCTCGCTTCTCCGGACGCTGAATTATGACCTTTAACGATCCCGCCCCGCGTACATGAATCTCGCGGTCATCTCCGTATGTGCCCTGGCGCTCGCAGTCATCGTCAGCTGCGTGAGCCGGGTCAACGTTGGCGTCCTCGCAATCGCTCTGGCCTGGATCGTCGGCGTGTACATGGGCGATATGCCCGTGAACACGGTGATGGCGGGATTCCCGAGTCAACTGTGCCTGACGCTCATCGGCGTCACCCTGCTTTTTGCGCTCGCGGAAACGAACGGCACCCTCGGGCGCATCACCGACCACGCCGTTCGTCTCTGTCGCGGCAATTGCGGCACCATCCCGATCATGTTCTTCGGCCTCGGCGCGCTGTTCTCCTCGGCGGGGCCGGGCAACATCGCGACCGGCGCATTACTGGCACCGATCGCCATGGCCACTGCCGTACGCACCGGCATTCCACTCTTCCTCATGGCCATCATGGTCGGCAACGGCGCCAACTCCGGCGCCCTGTCGCCGTTCGCCCCGACCGGCATCATCGTCAACGGACTGATGGCCCGCAACGGTCTCCCCGGGCTCGAGTGGCGGACGTTCATCTACAACTTCGGCGCGCACGTGCTGGTGGCTTTCGCAGGCTACGCGCTGCTCGGGGGCCTGAAGCTCTTTTCCGCCGGCCGTGCCGATGTCGACGAAGTACTCGATGGCCGGCCGACTACGTTCCAACGCCGTCACTGGATGACGATGGGCGTCATTGCGTTCGTCATGCTCGGCGTCGTTTTCGCCAAGGCGAACGTCGGAATGTGCGCATTTCTCGGCGCGGCGATCCTGGTGCTGTCCGGATCGGCCGACGATGGGGAGGCGTTCAAGCGGATGCCGTGGCGGGTGATCGTGATGGTGTGCGGGGTCACTGTGCTGATAGCGCTCGTCGAGCGCACACAGGGTATCGATCTGCTCGTGTCGCTCGTCACTCGCATCTCTTCTGCACAAACCGTCACGGGGGTCATCGCTTTTCTCACGGCGGTCGTGTCCGTGTACAGCAGCACGTCCGGCGTCTGTACTTCCGGCCTTTCTGCCGTTGGTACCAGGCCTGGTGACCCAGTTGCCGGGTGCGAGCGCGGCCGGGATCGCGGCAGCGATGAACGTCGGCGGTCACCTCGTCGATCTGTCGCCGCTATCGACGCTCGGCGCGCTCTGCCTGGCCGCCGCCCCATCCGAGGAGAGCCGCGCGCTCTTCAACAGACTGCTCGCCTGGGGCCTCTCGATGGCGGTCGTCGGCGGAATCCTCTGTTACCTGATCTTCTGATTCCCAAATCCGTAAAGACCTCGACAGTTCCGTGCGCGACCTCGTGCCGTTCTAGGCAGGCGGGAGCACGTGATGCCGCTGGTGTCGTCAACCGATAAAACAACCGCCATGTCCGAATATCGCGTGGAAAAAGTGCGTGCCGACGCCGAACTGACCCTGACGACCGGCGCGCGTGTCAATGGATGTTTCTTTCTCTGGGCGTCGAGCCAGACGCACGCGGGACCGGAACGCGTGGGGGACCTGCTGAACGAGCAGGGGGGATTCTTCCCCTTCGAATTGGAGAGCGGCGAGACGGCGCTCTACAACCGCGCGCACGTCGTCATCGTTCGGCTGCCCTCTACCATGAGCGAGGCACAGCTGGAGCCGGGCTACGAAGTCGCCAAGCGGCATCTGGTTTCCATGCTGCTCTCGACCGGCGATCAGATCGTCGGCACGGTATCTGTATTTCAACCGTCCGGGCGCGACCGGTTGAGCGACTACGCGCGCAACGGTGACATGTTCCGCTACATCGAGACGAAGGATCACACGCTCATCGTCAATTCCGCACATCTCGTGGAGCTGCAGGAGATCGCGGACTGATGACGGCCGATTTCGTGGACAACCTGATGAAGCTCCTGGCCGCACAGGGCGGCCGAGGGCTTCGGCTCGAGTCAGGTATGCCCGCGCAGATGCTCGACGCCTCGGGGTCCATGCGGAACGTTTCGACCCGCTCGTTGACGCGTCAGGAGATCCTCGGCGCAATTGCGCCGATCGTGCCCGAAGAGGCCCGCGGCGGCCTGCCCATGTCGCCATCCATGGAGTTCGAGTACAGCGTGGCGTCGGCCGGGCACTTCAAGGTACGGATTCTGGGCAACGGCGAGCAACTCGCGGTATCGATCGTGCGAAACGGGCAATCGGCCGCGGGCTCACCGGCCCCCGCGCAAGCCGCAGCGCCACAACCCAGTCCGCCACAACCGATTCCGCTTGCAGCAGCGGCGCCCGTCGTCACGGCGTCGGCAAACGTCGCAGCGGCGGCCGCTTCGGCGCGACTGCCGGATGTGGCACCGATTCCCTTGCGAACGGACCCGGTCGTCCGTCCGCAAACGTCCGTCGAGACGCACCGGCCCGGCTCGGCCGCGGCCACGGGGGCGCGCCCGTACATCGACAAGCTGTTTCACGAGATGTGCGCCCTCAAGGCATCCGATCTTCACATCTCCGCCGGCATGCCCCCGCTCGTGCGAAAGGACGGCGAGATTCGCCCGCTCGACGACCAGGGGTCTGTGTTATCGCCCGAGGAGGTGGTGAATCTGCTCGAGCCGATCATGCCGGAGAAGAACCGGGCCGAGTTCGAGCGCCGGCACGACACGGACTTTGCCTACGAGATTTCCGGTCTCGCGCGGTTCCGGGCGAACGTGTTCATGGATCGCAAGGGTCGCGGCGCCGTTTTTCGCGTGATCCCGAGCAAGATTCTGACAGCCGAAGATCTTGGCCTGTCGCCACACATCCTGCAACTGTGCCGGCTGAACAAAGGGCTCGTCCTCGTCACCGGTCCCACCGGATCGGGAAAATCGACGACCTTGTGCGGGATGATCGATTACATCAATCGCAACCGCAGCGATCACATCATCACCATCGAAGATCCAATCGAGTTCGTTCACGAGAACAAGCAGTGCCTCATGAACCAGCGCGAGGTGCACACGCACACCGACTCGTTCAAGGATGCGCTGCGGGCGGCGCTGCGCGAGGATCCAGACATCATTCTCGTCGGTGAGATGCGCGATCTCGAGACAGTGGCCATCGCGATCGAGACCGCTGAAACCGGCCACCTCGTCTTCGGCACGTTGCACACGACGACGGCCGCGTCGACCGTGGACCGCGTCATCGACCAGTTCCCAACCGACCGACAGTCGCAGATCCGGATCATGCTGTCCGAATCGCTGAAGGGTGTCATCGCCCAGACACTCTGCAAGAAGATCGGTGGCGGGCGCGTGGCGGCGCTCGAAGTGCTGATCGTCACGTCGGCGATCAGCAACCTCATTCGCGAAGCCAAGACCTTCCAGATTCCGTCTCTCATGCAGGTCGGCAAAGGCATCGGGATGGTCACGCTCAACGATGCACTGATGGAGCTGGTGAACAAGAAGCTGGTCGAACCCCCGGAAGCCTACCTGAAGTCGGTCGACAAGACCGGGTTCGAAGGTTTGCTGAAGCGCGCAAATATCGACACCAAGTTCATCCAGGCGGGCCCCGGCCACTAGAGGATTTAAGGATTTGCGCCTTCGTTCCTCCTTCCTTCCTCCTTCCTCCTTCCTCCTTTCTTTCGGCACGCGATTCGCACGAGGAGCGCGCCATACCCAGCAGAACGGGGCAGATGGCGGAGCTGTTGTCGACTCTCGTGACGATTTTCGTAATCGCGTGGCTGACTGCGTCATGGCCGGAGTTCTGGCGCGCGCCGAAGGCACTGTTTCGCCGCCGCGGCGCCGTCCTCAGCGACTCGGAGGTTGGACTGGCCCAGCTCACGCTGCCTCCGGGCTGGCTGCCGGCCACCGATCTCAACGACGGCTCCTGGCTGCAGGCGCTGGATCCGTTGCGCAACCGTTATCTGATGGTGATCAGCGAGTCGCGCGAAGACTTCGACGGCGACATGGACGTGCAGGAACATTCATCGCGCACGCGTGCAGCCCTCGCCGCATCGGTGCGTCTGCTGGCCGTCCGTGGTCCGCAGGAGCGGCAGGTCGCGGGCTTCCGGGCCGTGCAGTACCAGCTCGACGCGCTGAGCGACCGCACGCTGATTACCTACCTGCACACGACGGTCGAAGGACATCGCGCCTTCCATCAGGTGCTGGCATGGGCGACGCGCTCGTGGTTCGATCGGCCGACTTTTGAAAAGCTGCTCGACGGTTTCATCGAGCGTCCCGGTCCGGACCCGCGTCCACAGCCGACACAGGAGACTCCGCTGGAAGTTGCGATAACCTCCCGATACGACGTCCACTGAAAGGGCGTCGGTGGAATCCGTGCTTTCAGTTGCAGAACGGTAACCTGCCGCGAATGAGCGCCGTTGGAATCAACGACTTAGACGGTGGCGGCGGAGCATGCGGCTTGCACCATTGCGCCCTCATGCGCAAGTGGGCCGCTGTCGTATCGCTGTCGTCGTCTGTCATCCTCGCCGGCTGCGGCGGCAGTTCGCCGTCCGGACCTGGCGACGGGTCCAATTCCCGGGTGCTCGAAGGGCGGACGGTAAGCGCCATCGACGGGGTAGTGGCGCCCGGTGTGGCGTTGGCCGTCGGAACCAAGAACGTCACGGCTGATTCGAACGGTTATTTCCGCCTGGACGTCGGCGGACCATCCACCTTCAACCTGCGCGCGCGCGGCAACAACATCGTCGAACGCGAGACGACCCTGAGCGGTCCGGGCGCGGAACCGGCGCGGGTGTCGCTCATCCCGTCGACGTTCGACCTGGATTCGTTCAATCAGATGTTCCGGCCAAATGGCGGACTGCAGCGATGGACGGCGCGTCCCGGCCTCGTGGTTTTTGCATCGGTGATGTCTTACACCGGTGGCAACAGGGAGGAATACGCTGCCACCGCCGAGCAGCTCACGGAAGAGGAAGTGACGCTGCTCATCAATCACCTGACCGAGGGGCTCAGCATCCTGACGAGTGGAACGTTCACGAGCTTCGCATCCGTGGAAGTGGAGCGCCCAGCGTCCGGTGCCCGCGCGTCGGTGAACAGGCCGGGGAAGATCGTGATGGGGCGATATAACGGAATCGTGTCGTTCGCCAACACGATTGGCTACGGCCAGTGGGCCCTGTCGTCGGATGGATCGGTCGGCGGCGGGGCGATGTACCTCGATCGCGATTTCGACAAGAACGACAACCGGCGACGCCTGCTGCGGATCCACGAGCTCGGTCACGCGCTCGGTTTGATGCACGTCACCGAGCGCACGTCGATCATGAATCCGTCCCTGGGTCCAGACGTCAGCGACTTCGATCGTGCCGCCACGTCGATCGCGTTTCAGCGGCCACCGGGAAATCACGCGCCCGATACGGACCCGTCAGGTGCGCCAACTATCCGCTCCACGGATCGCGCGCTGGTGTGGCAGACGATTTATTGTCGGTGAGGCGGCACGCCCGCCCCGAAGGGCGGGCCTACGGCGACTAGCACGCTAGTCGCTACGACGCTAACGACTGTGCGACTTACGCTCGACGCGGGTTACTTGATCGCAATGACCTGCCCCTGTGTCCGCCAGAACATCATGCCCTCTGACAGCGCCGGCGTAGCCAGCGTGCTCTCGGCCATCTCGTTGGTCGACAGCAGCTCGTAGGTAGGTCCGGCCTTCAGCACGAAGATGTGCCCGTCTTCGCTGGCGAAGTACACTTTGCCGTCAGCAGCGACCGGCGAGGCGGTGAATGCCGTTGATCCGTCGGCGAGCCGCTGCTGGTACTTTCGCTCGCCGGTCTTCGCGTCGTAGACCATCAACGCCCCGTTGTAGTTGACGACGTATAACAGGCCGCGGTACGCAAGCGGCGTAGCCATGTATCCGCCGCCACGCGGATAGCTCCAGACGACGCCGTCACTCGTCGTGGCCCCTTCTGCCAGCGAGATATCTCCGGAAGCGGTTTCGCGGATCGCGAATACCGGAGCGCCCGGACCGTGCGCGTTGGTGACGTAGACGAAACCGTCGTTGACGATCGGCGTCGGAACGGGAATGTCCCCCATGCCCTTCAGCTTCCAGATCACTTCACCCGTCTTGAAATCGTAGGCGCCGATGTGCCGCATGCCGTTGACGATCAGCTGGGCGCGGCCATTGACCACGTGCACCGTCGGCGTACTCCAAGTCGGCACGTCGTCACGGGTCGTGCGCCAGAGCTCGCGCCCGGTGGCGGCGTCGAAGGCGGCAAGGAAGGAGCCCTTCTGCACGTCCGCCTGAACCACGGCGACGTTGTCGTGCAGGATGGGAGAGCTGCCCGTTTCCCACTGGGCTTCCGGCACCATGAAGAAACCAGCGTCGAGCACGCCGAGGTCCTTCTTCCACAGCAGTTTGCCCTTCATATCGAACGCGTACAGCCCTTCGGAGCCAAAGAACGCGATGAGCCGTTCGCCGTCGGTCGCCAGCGTGGAGTTCGCGTGCGTGGCTTTCTCATGTCTCTTGATCTTCGGCACGCCGGTGACGGCCGACTGCTGCCAGCGGATGGCGCCGGTTTTCTTGTCGAGGCAGTACACCTTCCACTCGTGCGGCGTGTCATCGGTCACCGGGTTGATATCGCCGTACAACCCGACGCGGACTTTCGATTCCTTCTTGCCGCTGATCGACGTCGCGAGGTAGATGGCATCTCCCCACACCACCGGGCTCGAGTGGCCAAGCCCAGGAATCGGTGTCTGCCAGACGACGCCCTGTTTCTTCTCCACATTCCATGTCAACGGCGACGGATGCTTGTCGTCGACGCCGCTGGCCCGAATGCCGCGGAACTGCGGCCAATCGACACCAGGCCGCGGATTCACCGCCCCGGATCCGCTCGTCTGCGAGCAGACGAGCGCAGCAGCAATCAGGACTCCCGAATTTCTAGTAACGCGGTACATTCGATTCCTCCAGGTGGCTTCCGCCTTCAGGCGGAAGAGCGCCCGCCCTCGAGGACGGCGCGTAGACAACGACCAGCGACGACTAGCGTTCAGCGACTAGCGACTACGACTAACGCCCAGTGTCCGCTCCAGCTCCTCGAGCCGCTGGTTGAAGTCGTTCCATCTGTTCTGCTCGCTCGAGATTTCCGCGGCGGTCGTGGCCTCTTCGACGGTCAGCCTTTGAACTTCCGTCTGCGCGTCGGTGATTTCTCCCTTCATCATGACGATCATATGGTTCGCTTGTTCGCGCTCCTGTGCGTTCGGCGCGTCTCTGACCGCCATTTCGAGTTGCGTCATTTGCTGTTGCCGCTGGACGGCCTGCCGTTGGTTCATCACCAGTTTGTCGCGGATCCCATCCAGTTTCACGATGAGCGTGTTGAGCCGCTGTTCCTGAAGCTGCAACCGTCCGAGCGCCAACTGCACGCGCGGGCCGGCTGACGCCATCTGCTCGATCGCGGCGCGAAGGCCGCGAACCTCCACGAGCAGCGATGGCAGGATACCCGGCTGCTCCTGGGCTCGGGTAGCCGTGACCGCTAGCGCGGCGACTATCAGAGCGATGCCTACGACAAGTGTTCTCGTGCGCATGGATGCTCCTGTGCAGCTGACCGCTAATCATAAGGTCTGCCTCCCGGTCCGTGGAGGCGTCCTCGTTGGAGGTCACCGCACGGCGGCGGTGCGCCCTGGAGCGAGAAAGAGCCAATGATTTCGTCGAAATTCCATGGCATTTCGGTTGCTCCGTCACCTCTTGCCAGCGTCTTGTGAAAGCCGCCCGTCGCGGAGTGCTTCTGCACCACCGGGTGAAGTGTGAGGTAGTGACGATGCGTGGACTTTGGACAGTGGCCGGTGCGTGCGCGTTCGCGTTGGGGATCCCAGCCACCGCGAGCGCTCAGCACAGTCAGTTTCAGGGGTTCGGCGGGCTGACGTTTGGCGACGTGACCAATAGCTCGACGTTCGGCGGCAGCATTGCCGTCCCGCTTTCTGACAACCTGCAGATCATCGCTGAGGGAGGCCGGATGACCGACGTCATGCCCTCTCTCGTCGACACCGTTCTCGACTTCACGCCGATCGATGTGCGCGTGTCCGCGTGGTACGGCGAGGCCGGGCTGCGCTTCATCACGTCGCCAGGACGATCCGTCCGTCCCTACGTTGAAACGACCGCAGGATTCGCGCGCCTGAACCCGGGGTTCACCGGCGTCGGCTCCCAGGCTGATGCCATCCTCAATACCGCGCTGAACTTCCTCAACCGGACGGAGCCGATGCTTGGCGCCGGCGGCGGGGTCGTCGTTCAGGGGGGACCCGTCTTTCTCGACCTTGGCTATCGCTACAAGAAGATTCTCGCGGGCGACTCGCTACAGGGTCTGCTCACGGGCGGAGACTTCGGCGTCAACGAGGTGCGGATTGGCGCGGGGTTTCGCTTCTGACCGTTTCAACGACGTCGCGCACGGCGGCGATCACCGTTGCCGGATCTTCGAGCGGAACCCAGTGACCGCTCGCAACCGCCACGATCCGGCGACCGCGTGAAGATGCGGCCGCGAGCCGCTCCTGCATCATCGCGTGATGCGGGTGCGGGCTCGTGGCCGAAACCACGACGATCGGCATGTCGCCGAGTGTTTCACCGGCCGCCATCAGCTCACGTGCGCTCGTGGCCATGGAATCGATCTGGCTGCCGAGCGCGCGAAAGAACCTCGGTTGCGTCCACATCCACGTCAGCTGCGCCCGTGCGTCGGCGGGCAGCTTGTCGATCGGCGAGAGAACGTCGGTCGGCTCGCGGGAAAAGCCGCGACGGCTGACGAAGCGCGTGGCCGCGTGCGCAAGACCTTCGGGCCCGCCGCCTGCCAACCGCGTCACCAGATTGCCCAGCCCGAGCCGTGCCGCGCCCGCACCGTATCGGCATAGTCTGACGCCTCGCCGCATGCGCCGGCGCTCGCCTGAATTCGGCGTCAGATAGTCTTCGGGAAAGGCCGGCTCCACCAGGACGATCCCGGCGACGTCGCGACGATGCCGTGCGGCGAAGAGACGCGCGACAAGAGTGCCGAAAGAGTGGCCGACGAGCACGTAAGGCGGTCGGATATCTGCGCGTTCGAGCAGGATTCGAAGCTCACCGGCCTGGCGCGCGGCGCTGCGCGGCATCGGCCCGGCGTCGCTCCAGCCGAGGCCGGCGCGATCGTAGGTGCAGGCGCGGGCAAACTCGGCAATCTGCGGCTGGACGAGGCACCACCCCACCGACGAGCCACCCAACGCGGCATCGAAGATCACCGTCGGCGATCCCTCGCCGCGGCAGTTCACGTGCAGTTTGAAGCCGCCGACGTCTATCAGGCGGCCGGGCGGCGGAGCAGGCTGTGTCGTCACGGTGCGCTGCGGGGCCTCCGGATCCCGCCGGTATAATGAGTGTTTACCATCCATGACCATACCCGGACCAGTGCGTGAAGAGGTGCCCGCGGTCGACTTCATTCGAGCGATCGTCGGGGAAGATCTCCAGGCGGGGAAGAACGAGGGCCGCGTGGCAACCCGGTTCCCACCGGAGCCGAACGGATACCTTCATATCGGACATGCCAAGTCGATCTGCCTGAACTTCGGCGTCGCCGGCGAATTCGGCGGCACCTGTAATCTGCGCTTCGACGACACCAACCCGACGAAGGAAGACGTCGAGTACGTCGAGTCCATCGAAGAAGATGTCAGGTGGCTGGGTTTCACCTGGAACGGCGAACCACGCTTTGCGTCCGACTATTTTTCAACGCTCTACGAATATGCCGTCCACCTGATCCGCCACGGCAAGGCCTACGTCGACAGTCTTTCGGCCGACGAGATGCGCGAGTTCCGTGGAACGCTGACCGAGCCCGGTCGCGAGAGCCCCTATCGCAATCGCAGCGTCGAGGAAAACCTCGATCTGTTCCGCCGCATGAAGGACGGGGAGTTCGCCGACGGCGCGCACGTCCTGCGTGCCCGGATCGACATGGCCTCTCCCAACATCAACATGCGCGACCCCGTGTTGTACCGGATACGGCGTGCGCACCATCACCGCACCGGCGACACCTGGTGCATCTACCCGATGTACGACTTCGCGCATCCTCCATCCGACGCGCTGGAGTACATCACGCACTCGCTGTGCACGCTCGAATTCGAGGACCATCGGCCGCTGTACGACTGGCTCATCGAGAACCTGCCGGTACCGGCACAGCCGCGGCAGATCGAGTTCGCGCGGCTGAACCTGACCTACACCGTGTTGAGCAAGCGCCGGCTGCTCGAGCTCGTGGAGGAGGGACACGTCTCCGGTTGGGACGATCCGCGCATGCCGACCCTCGTCGCGATGCGGCGGCGCGGTTACACGCCCGAGGCCATTCGATCGTTCTGCGAGCGCATCGGCGTCGCCAAACGGGAGAACGTCGTCGACGTGGCACTCCTGGAACATGCGGTGCGGGAGGATCTGAACAAGCGGGCGCCGCGGCTGATGGGTGTCTTGAATCCGCTGCGCGTCGTCATCGAAAACTATCCGGAAGGACAGTCCGACGAATTCGACATCATCGTCAATCCCGAGGATGCCGCAGCCGGTACGCGCCGGGTGCCGTTCTCTCGCGTCCTCTTCATCGAGCGCGAAGACTTCGAAGAGAATCCGCCGAAGAAGTTTTTCCGACTGGCGCCAGGGCGGGAAGTACGGTTGCGCGGCGCCTATTTCATCACCTGCACCGGATTCACGAAGAATGACGCGGGCGAGGTCGTCGAGCTCAAGTGCACGTACGATCCCGCCACGCGCGGCGGCGATGCGCCCGACGGTCGGAAGGTGAAGTCGACGCTGCACTGGGCGTCGGCGGCCGATGCCGTCCACGCGCAGGTTCGCCTGTACGATCGGCTGTTTACCAGCGAAACCCCTGGCGCCGACCGTGACTACCGCCAGGATTTGAATCCCGCATCGCTCCAGATACTCGACGGATGCAAGCTGGAGCCCGCGGCTCGTCTCGCCCGCCCCGGCGATCGCTTTCAATTCGAGCGCATGGGCTACTTCTGCGTGGACAGCGACTCGACCGACGGTCGCCTCGTTTTCAACAGAACGGTGACGCTCAAGGACACCTGGGCGCGAATCCGAGATAAAGCGTAACTCTCGTGGCTCGTCTCACCACCGTGTTCCTTGATGCCGGCGGCGTGCTCGTGTATCCGAACTGGACGCGCATCAGTGCTGCGCTCGCCAGGCACGGAATCGTTGCCGCACCGGAGGTGCTCGCCCGGGCAGAACCGATTGCCAAGAAGCAGATCGACGAGCACACGACGGTCGCGGCGACGGATGACGCGAGTCGAGGGTGGCAATACTTCAATCTGATCCTGACGGCGGCCGGCGTACCGCTGTCGAAGGAAACCGAGACGGCGCTCGGCGAATTGCGCGCATATCACCGCGAACGGAACCTGTGGGAGCTCGTGCCCGACGGTGTGGCGCCCGCGCTGCAGGCGCTGGTCGACATGCAGCTTCGCCTGGCGATTGTTTCAAATGCGAATGGTACGTTGTGCGCCCATCTGGACAGGCTGGGACTCGGCCGCTACGCGCACTGCGTGCTCGACTCGTTCGACCATGGCGTCGAAAAACCGGATCCGCGGCTGTTTCGTATTGCGCTCGAACGCACCGGCTCGTCACCGGAGACAACCATTCACGTCGGTGACCTGTATCACATCGACGTCGTCGGTGCGCGTGCCGCGAATATCCGTGGCGTGCTGTTGGACGAGCAGGGACTGTACGATGGGGTCGACTGCCCGCGCGTTCGATCGCTCGACGAGCTCGTGACCAGGATCCGCGACGGCGAGTTCGACGCTACTCGTTGAGCGCGACTGTGGGATCGATGCGTGCCGCGCGCCGCGCAGGGACCATGCACGCCGCCAGCGCGACGAGGCCGAGGAGCGCTGCGACGGCAGAGACCACCGTGGGATCCATCGGCCCGATTCCATAGAGCTGGCTCTCCAGCGTGCGACGAATCGCGAATGCGCCGCCGAGTCCGGCGGCGAAACCCGCTGCGAGGAGAACCAGTCCCTCTCGAACGACCATACCGAAAATCCGCTGCGCGGTGCTTCCGAGGGCCATTCGAATGCCGATTTCACGCCGGCGCTGCGCAACTTGATATGCGAGCACGCCGTAGAGCCCGATGCCGGCAAGAAAGAGGGCGACGCCGGCAAAGACAAGAGCAAGCACCATGGGCGTCCGGCGATCCAGCAGGGACTCGTCGATGCGCTGTTCCATCGTTCGCACGGCGTACAGCGGCAGCTCAGGGTCGAGAGCCGCGAGCTCACGTCTGACGAGCGGTGTCAGCGCTTCGGGATTGCCTGAGCTTTTGACGAGTAACGTGCCGTTGCGAAAAGTCTGCTGGGCCGCGGGGAAGTAGTAGGCGCCGACACGATCGTCCGTTGAAACCAGCCCGCTCATCCTCACTTCGCTGACGACCCCCACCACCGTGATCCATCGGGTCTTTGGACCGGGCCGTGTCACCTCTTCAGGATTGTCCGGACGGTACATCCGGCGGCCGACCGGGTTCGACCCGCTCCAGAACTTGCGCGCCAGCTTCTCGTCGACAATGGCGACCAATGGCGCGGTTTCGGTGTCACCGTCGGTGAATGTCCGGCCCACACGCAGGTCGATCCCGAGCGTTTCGAAATAGCCCGGTGTGACCTCCACTTGATTCGGAGAAATCAGCGATTCCCCGGGGGCCATCTGATATCCCTCGGCCAGGATCACGCTGTCGCTGAAATCGTCGCCAAATGGGCGCGCTCGACGAAAGTGCGGCGGCGCTGACGCCTGGCAAGGCGCGAACGCGCTCGAGGAGCCGTGCGGTGAACGAGCGCAGCTCCGGATCGCCCGGATATCGGCTGCGCGGCGCCGACACGCGGGCCGTCAGCACATTCGCCGGGACGAAGCCGGGCTCGACCGCGAGCACGCGCTCGAAACTGGCGAAGAGCAAGCCGGCGCCAACGAGCAGCATGAACGCGAACGCCACCTGGCTGGCAACGAGCAGGCGGCGGAGCGCGCGTGTGCTTCGGCCACTCGTGCCGCTGCGGCTCTCTTCGCGGAAGGCCTGGCTGAGGTTCATCCGCCGCATGATGACGACGGGGACCAGGGCGACGAGGATTCCGACGAGGACGGCGAGCCCGATGGTGAAGAGCACCGCCGTCAGATCCATTCGTACTTCCGACCCGCGGGGAATGCGCTCGATGCCAAGCGCGGTGAGGAAGGCCAGCCCGCTGTATCCGAGGAGCAGTCCGAATGCGGCACCCGCGAGCGTGAGGACAACCGTCTCCGTCAGGAGTTGACGCGTCAGCCGCCCGAGACCGGCGCCGAGCGCCTGTCGGGTCGCCAGCTCCTTGACCCGCGCGCTCGACCGCACCATGGCCAGATTGGTGATGTTGACGGCTCCAATGAGCAGCACGACGAGAACGCCGCCCCACAAGAGAAAGAGCGTTTCGCGGACGCCCTCGATGAGATCCTGCTGATACGACTTGACGACCGTACGGAATCCCGCGTTGGTGAGCACCTCGCGCAGATAGGGGAAGCGCTCGAGATTCCGCGCGTTCAACGCGTCGATCTGCTGCTGGCCCTGCGTGACGGTAGCACCAGGCTTGAGCCGCGCGATCATCGACCAGTTGTTGCTGTGCCGCGAATCGTCTGACTTTTCTTCCGGGCTGAAGGACAACGGCATCCAGAGTTTGATATCCGCCGACGCAAAGTGGAAGCCGGCGGGGAGGATGCCGATGATCTCGTGAGGCAGGCCGTTGATGCGCAGCTCACGTCCGAGCGCTGAGTCGGCCCCACCGTACAGCTGCTGCCAGAGCGCGTGGGTCAGGACGACCTTGCGGTCGCTGCCCTGTTCCCCTTCGTCTTCCCGGAACAGCCGCCCGCGACTCGCCGTCGCGCGCAGCATTCGCAGCAGAGAGGGCCGGGCAATCATGCCCGTCACCCGCTGCGGATCGCCGTCGATGCCGATGGTGACGCCGCGAGTGTTGTACAGCGCCTGCTCTTCGAAGACGTCTGTTTCGCGCAATCGGTCGTAATAGTCCGGCACGCCATTCGACGCGCGCACGACCCCGGCGCGCGGGTAACTGTTGTGCATCAGCACGAGCCGATCGGGTTCGGGCACCGGCAACGGCTTCAACAGCACCGAGTTGACCACCGCAAAGATGGCGGCATTGGCCCCGACGCAGAGCGACAAGGTCAAGATTGCGGTGACGGCGAACGCCAGGTCTTTCCGAAGGAGGCGGAGGCTGAAGCGGAGATCCTGGTAGAGCCGATCCATTGGATTGATGAATATACGGTCGTTGGACGCCAGAAGGTTCCAGCCTACAGCTGCCAGTTACCAGCCTTCAGCCTCCAGCTTCCCGCTGGGCAGTATCTTTCCGAGCCCCCGAGCATCTCCAGCGCTCCGAGCCCGCCGAGCTCGCCCGAGCTCGCTCCGAGCGCTCCCGAGCCGCCGAGCCGCCGAGCCGCCGAGCCGCCGAGCCCGAGCCCCGATTCCTGTTGATCCTCAACAGGAGTGTGCTACGCTCCTGTTGAATCACAACAGGAGCGACATCACGACCTCCCCTAAATCGGACGTGTTGCAGGGCACTTTGGATCTCATGGTGCTCAAGACGTTGGACACGCTCGGCAGCATGCATGGTTACGGCATCGCTCAGCGCATCCAGCAGGTGTCGAGCCAGATGCTCCAGCTCAACCAGGGCACGCTCTATCCGGCCCTGTTGCGGCTCGAGCAGAAAGGGTGGATCGCCGCCAAATGGGGAGTCTCGGACAACAACCGGCGCGCCAAGTTCTACAGCCTCACGCGTGCCGGGCGACGACAGCTCGCTCGCGAGGCGCAGGAGTGGCGGCGGACGGTCGAGGTCATGGGCCGGGTCCTCGGGCCTGAGGGCGCATGAGCAGCCTGCGTGAGTTCGCGCTCCGCGCCGTCGCCTTCGTGACGCGCGCGCGTCGACGCGACGAGGATCTCGGCGACGAGCTGCGCTTCCATCAGTCGATGTTGGAGCAGTCGCTCGAGAGGCAGGGCCTCGATCCTGCTGCCGCCCACCGCGAGGCGCGGCTGCAACTCGGTGGCCCGACGCAGATCGCCGAGGCGTACGGCGACCAACGAACGCTGCCCTGGCTCGAAACGGTTCTGCAGGATGTGCGCTACGCCCTGCGTACGTTGAGCCGCGCGCCCGGATTCACTCTTGCCGCGATGACCACCATCGCCTTGGGGATTGGCGCGAACACGGCCATCTTCACGGTGGCAAACACGGCACTTCTCCGACCCTTGCCGTTCGCCGATCCCGATCGACTGGTGTTCTTCGGTGACACTGGCAGCGACGGCCTGCCTTCCAATATCGGCTTTCAGACGTTTGCGGACGTTCGCGATCGCACTCGCGCTTTCCAGGACGTGGCGGCGATCCGCTCGTGGCAGCCGACGCTCGTGACGACCGAGGCGGAACGCCTGAATGCGATGCGGGTGAGCTGGAACTTCTTTGCGATGCTTGGCGTTCGTCCGGCGCTCGGCCGCAACTTCCGTCGAGAGGACGATCACCCGGACCGCTACCGCGTGCTGATCCTGAGTGACGGTCTGTGGCGCCGGCGATTCAATGCCGATCCGGCCGTCGTTGGCCGGACGATCCGGATGAACGATCAGAGCTTCGAGATTGTCGGCGTCATGCCCGCGTCGTTCGAACCCCTGCTGTCGTCCTACTTCTACAAGCGCGCGGAGCTCTGGGCCGTTTTGGGCTACGAGGGCAACCGGCCGTATGCGTGCCGCAGTTGTCAGCACCTGAAAGCGATCGGGCGAATTCGTCCGGATGTGACACTGGAACAGGCGACCGCTGATCTCGAAGGCGTGCGGGCGGGTCTGCGCGGCGAGTTTCCGAACGACTATCCCCCTGGCAGCATGAGCGCGGTTCCGCTTCAGCGGCTCTTCAGCGGGCCAGTCCGCGGCGGGATGTATGTTCTCCTGGCCGCCGTCGGGTTCGTGCTGCTGATCGCGTGCGCGAACGTTGCGAATCTGATGCTCGCGCGTGCGATGAATCGCACGCGCGAAATGGCTGTGCGCGCCGCGCTCGGCGCCGGGCGCAGTCGGCTGATTCGACAGCTGCTGACCGAGAGCGTGGTGCTGAGCGGGGCCGGCGGCGCGCTCGGCCTTGCTCTCGCCTCGTTGACCCTTCCGCTGCTTGCGACGATGGTGCCCGTCAACGTTCCCCGGATCGACAACCTGGCCTTCGATCGCGTGGTCATGTCTTTTGCGCTTCTGCTCACGGTGGCAACCGGCATCCTGTTTGGGCTGGTGCCGGCCATTCGGGCAAGCGGCGCCAGTCCGCTCGGCGGTCTGAGCAGCGATGCACGCGGAAGCGTGAGCAAAGGCTCCCAGAGAACGCGGCAGCTGCTGGTCGTCGTCGACCTGGCCGTCGCGCTGGTCCTCTTGACCGGCGCCGGTCTCATGATCCGGAGCCTGGCCCGGCTGGTGCGCGTGGACCCGGGGTTCAACGCCGAGCGAGTGCTTACGCTGCAGTTCTCACTCGTGGGGGAGTCGTACCGCGACGATGCCCGGGTTGTGCAGTTCATCGATCGAACCGTGGAGAAAGTGCGCGCGTTGCCCGGTGTCGAGGCCGCCGCGCTGGCGGGCCAGATTCCGATGGGAGGAAACGGCGACAGCTACGGCTTTCACATCGACGGAAGCATGCGGCCGAACCCGACGGAGGATCCCTCGGCCGAACGCTACTCGGTCACGCCGGAGTATTTCCGGGTGATGCAGATTCCGCTCAAGCGTGGCCGGCTGTTCACGAGTGCGGACACCGAAACGTCGCCGCCGGTCATGGCGATATCGGAGACAACCGCGCGCACGCTCTTCGCGGGGACGGATCCGATAGGACAGCGGGTGCGTGTCGGCGGTGCGACGAGCGGCCCGTGGCGAACGATCGTGGGCGTGGTGGGCGACGTGCACCATGTCGACCTCTCGAGTGAGGCGACGCCGCAGATGTATCTCCCACAGTCGCAGCTCACCGATTCCTTTCTCGTTCTGACCGTCAAGTCGGCGATCGGCGATGCGGCCACGCTCGTGCCCGGCATTCGCGCCGTTCTTCGCGAGCTCGATCCCGCCGTGCCCGTCTATGCGGTCGCGCCACTCCAGCAGCTGGTCTCGCAGTCCTTTGCCGGCAGGCGCTTCGTGATGATGCTGCTCGGCGGCTTCGCCGCGCTGGCGCTGTTACTGGCGTCCGTCGGGTTGTACGGCGTCGTGTCCTACACCGTGGCGCAACGCACTCGCGAAGTCGGCCTGCGCATGGCGCTCGGCGCCACGTCATCCGACATCCGGCGCCTGATTCTCGGCTCGGGTGTGCGAACGGTCGGAGCCGGGTTGGCCGCCGGTCTCGCGTGCGCGACCGTTCTGACGAGCTCCCTGCAGCATCTGCTCTTCAACGTTCGAGCGCTCGACGTTCCCACGCTCACGACCGCTGCGCTGACACTCGTCGCGGTCGCATCGGTTGCGCATTGGATCCCCATCCGCCGCGCCCTCCGCGTCGACCCCTCGAGCACCCTCAGAACGGAGTGAGGGCCGCGAGCTCGAGCCGCAATGTCTCAATGCTCGCGGGGCCCTCCGCCTCCGCGCGCGAACAATCCATGCGCGCTACGGCGAGACCTCGCCGTAGCTGGTCGCCAGCCTATTCCGACCAGCGGAGGCGGGCACCCCCGCTCGCTCTCGCTCGGCGGCTTCGCGCCTCGCTCGGGCCGCAGGCGCTGCCCCCGAGCCCCGAGATCGGTGTCAAAGAGGTATGGGCCGCATGTGGCTGATGCCTTTGCTCCTTTCATTGTGGGTCTGCGGCGGGGACGTGGCTGAAGCGTGCAGCTGCGGTCCACGCAGTGCCGCATGTGGCCCGCCAGAAGACTTCTGGCGCGTGGGCGCGGTGTTCGCTGGACGCGTGACCGCTATCGACCGACCGGCCGGCACGGCGCATCCCGGCAAGCGGCGGGTACGAATACAGATCATCGAAAAATTTCGAGGCGACATCACTGACCCCGGCGGCGAAGTGACCGTGTTCACGGACGCCATCGCGCTGTGTGGGTTTCCGTTTCGAGTCGGGAAGGAATACTTCGTCTACGCTCGCCAGGACCAGGGACGCCTGGTCACCAGCACATGCTCCCGCACGGCGCTGCTCGAACGGGCGCAGGTGGATCTCGCCTACGCGCGCACTGCCGTCCAAGGCTCGCCGCCCGCCGGACGCATCGTCGGCGAGGTGCGTCTGACCGGCGAGCTGCGCAACCGTGTCAAGCTGCTGTCTGGAATACCGATCGTGATCGCGCGCCAGGGCGCGACGGCCACTGCGACGACCGATTCGTGGGGCCGGTATGCCATCGAGCCGCCCGCCGCCGGAACCTACGTCCTCGACGTGCAGCTGCCGAATACGCAATTCACGCCAAACGCCGGCCAACGGATCGAATTTCCGAATGCCCACGCGTGCACGGAGCTCAATATCGATGTGCTTTACGACGGTCGCCTCACCGGGCGTGTTACCGATTCGGTCGGCCGGGGTGTCGCCGGCGTCACCGTTTCGTACGAACGTTGGACGCGAGACGGCTCACGAGTCGACACGCGACGTGTACTGACCCGTGACGACGGGACGTACTCCTTGCAAAGGCTGACTCCCGGATCATTTGCGGTTCGTGTCGAACTGCCGGCGGAGGATGGGGAGACTCAGAGCGGTGAAGGTCCTGCGGGTGCCGTTCAGGAACCGTCGCTCACCGCCGCACTTGCTCCCGGCCAGCGTTCGTCACTTCCGCCGCTCGTTCTACCGCCGTCGTACCGGCTGGCACGGCTCGAGGGGACCGTGCACGACGCTGCCGGCGTTCCGGCGACGAACGTCCGCGTCTTCCTGAAAGGCGGGGCAGGGAGCGCGGCCATTCTCGGCGAGCCAGCTGTCACGGACACGCTCGGCCGTTTCGTGATGACCGTCGTCGAAGGAATCCACTACGACGTGTTTGCCGAACGTCAGCTTTTCGACCACCGCGGCTCCGAGTTTTCGGATCCGATGACGTTTACGGCACTGCCGGTGATGTCTCCGGTGCGACTAGTCCTTCGCCGGCGGTTCTGACGTCGGTGCAAAAGTGGCCCAGCTGGGAGATCCGCCGGCGCTCCGTTGCGGCGCTCGAGCAGGGACAGGAGGAACTGTCAGCGGTTCATGGGTTCGCGGCTTAAACTTTGTGCTCGCGATCGGAGTCTAAGGTCAGTGACATGCGGATCCTGAGAGGGGTATCCAGCAGGGTGCTCGCCTGCGGATGCCTCGTCGGCGTCTACGAAACCTACTCCGGCGACATCGTGACGATCATCGACGGGCGCGCCAGCGCCTGTGCGGATGCTGCGCACGAGCGAGGCGCTCTCGTGCCCACAGGCCAGTCATCCGGATCTCACGCACGAACGTCCACCCCGTAGCCTCCTCAAAAGTACTTCTCCCTCTCGGAATCGCCGACGTTCTCACACATTCGATCGCGCCGGACTCCTTAGCGCGGCAGCGCAGGCCGGACACGACGCCGGAATCAGAAGAAGCACGCAATCACGGTAAAGTGCTGTAAAGATTTGTGCATGTCAGCTGAACAGATGGACAGCTCAGCAACTTGGCACACTGAATCTGTCCACTTCGGATAGCGGCGATGAAAATCGGCACCTGGAACGTCAACGGTATCCGCGCCCGCCAGGCTCAGGTTCAGGAGTGGATTCAGCGTGAGCGACCGGACGTCGTGTGCCTGCAGGAGCTCAAAGCTTCACAGGATCAGGTCCCGACGGCGCTTTGCGAGATGGAAGGGTACTGGTGCTACTGGCACGGTGCGAAGGGGTACTCGGGGGTCGGCGTGCACGTCAGCAAGACCATTCATCCCGAGCGTCCCTCGTTCCAGCATCCGGCGTTCGACTATGAGAACCGGATTGTGCTCGTCGCAGTCGCCGGCGTCACGATCGCGTCGGTGTATGTGCCGAACGGTGGGAAGGACTTTCCGGCAAAGATGCGATTCCTCACGTCGCTCGAGGAGTTCGTCGCGGCACTGCACGCGGAGGCGAAGCCGGTGGTGATTTGCGGGGATCTGAACATCGCCCGCACCGAGATGGACGTGCACCCGAAGGAACGCAAGGCGACAGCCATAGGCCAGCTGCCGGAAGAACGCGATCAACTCGAGCGGATCATCGCCCACGGCCTAGTAGACGTCGGCCGCGCCTTGGAGCCGGACAACGATCAGATGTTCACGTGGTGGGCACCGTGGCGCAACCTGCGCCAGCGCAATATCGGCTGGCGACTCGACTATGTTCTCGCCAGCCGTTCGATGTTCGACGCCGTCCAGAGCTGCAGGGTGCAGAAAGACGTCGGCACGAGCGATCACGCGCCGGTCCTCGCGGTCTTCAACTAGCCGCCATTTCGATCGACGGCCAGGCTGCACTTGACAATCACACCTACTACATACTAAATACTTAGTAGACAATATGCGTAAAGCTCATCCCACTCTCACCCCGCACGAACTGGCCATCATGAAGGTTGTTTGGCGCCTGGAGGAGGCGACCGTCCGCGACGTGTATGAGGCGCTTCGCGCCAAGCGCGAGATCGCGTACACGACGGTGATGACGATGATGAAGATTCTGCAGGAGAAGGGTTATCTGAAGAGCAGCCGCGGCGAGCGGGCGTTCCGCTACCGACCGGCGCAGCCTCGACATCAGGTCGTCGGGGCGATCGTCCGCGACTTCGTGGACCGCGTGTTCGATGGGGCAGCGGCGCCCCTCCTGCTCCACCTCGCCAAAGAAGGCCGTCTCTCGAAAGAAGAGCGCCGGATGATCCGACGCATCGCCGAGGAAGTGGACGAATGAGCGTCACCCTGCTTGTCGCCAATATCACCGCACATGCGGTGCAGACCACGATCATCATCGGCAGCGCGCTCGTGATGCTGTCGCTCGTCCGCATCACCGCACCGGGCGTTCGCTACCTGCTCCTGCGCGGGCTGCTCGCGCTCTGCCTGCTGTTGCCTCTGATAGTGCCGCGGGTCGCGCTCATCACCGTCGACGAGGTGCCAGCCGCCGGGCTCGACGGCAGCCGGCCGGGCTTCTCGCTGCCATGGCAGGACCGTGGAACCAATGGGAGCGAGCGACGCCATGCAGGTGCAGCCGTTGCCGGAGCGCAGGCGATCGAGGCGTGGGCTGGCTGGATCCTGTGGGCGCTCGTTGCCGGTGCCGGCATACGTCTGACCTCGATCGCCGCCGGCCTCATCAGACTTCGACGGCTGCGCAGCGCCGGTGAGTCGGCCCCTCCATCGCCGGAGTACGACGAGCTGCAGCAACGGATTGGTACCCGCGCAGAAGTACAAATACGTTTCGTTCCACAGCTGGGACAGCCTGCAACTTTTGGCGTGCGCAGGCCGGTGGTGTTGTTGCCGGACGCGCTGAGGCCGCTGCCGATGGGCATTCAGCGCGCTGTGCTCGCCCACGAGTTGTGGCACGTCAAGCGCTACGACTGGAGCTGGGTTCTGGTCGAGGAGCTCGTCCGCGCCGCGCTCTGGTTTCAGCCGGCAATGTGGGTGCTCATCTCCCGCATCCAGTCCGCCCGCGAGGAAACCGTCGACGAGCTCGCGATTCTCGCCACCGGCTCGCGCCGCAGCTATCTGGACGCCCTCGTGACGTTTGCCGATCGGCCGAGCGTGTTTGCGGCCGCGGCGTTCGCGCGGCGGCGCCATCTCGTTCAGCGCATGCTGATGATCTCAAAGGAGCACGTCATGTCCTCTACGCGCGTCGTTGCCTGCTCGGCTGTGCTCCTGGCAGTGGTTGCCGGGGCCAGCTGGTATTCCATCGAGGCGTTTCCGCTGACGGCGCACGCGCAAGCGCCTCGAGATCGAGTGCCACCCCCACCGCCGCCACCGGCTCCCGTTCCCAACTTCCCGCAGCAGGAAGCTGCTTTGCGCAAGAAAGTGCAGGAGCAGCCGAACGCCGTGAACTACCACACCCTGGCCACGCTGTATTTTCAAAAGGCTGTGACGACGGCTGACATGACCGCCGAGGACAAGAGCCAGGTCGTTGCCGACGGTCTGGCGGCCGCGGATGCCGCGCTCTCGTACGATCCCGATTACGCCGAGGCGCTCATCTACAAGAACCTCCTGCTGCGGGTGCAGGCGCAATTGGAGACCAACCCGGACGACCGCGTACGAATCGTTGCGGAGGCGGATCGACTCCGAAGCCGGGCCATGGCTCTTCGCAAGCAGCAGCCAGCGCAGCCCCGGCATCCGGGAACGATGCCGCCGCCCCCGCCACCACCGCCTCCGCCAGACGAGGCCTCGACCGGCTCGGCGATGGTGGACGGTGAATTCCCGATTCGCGTGGGTGGCAATATCGCACCGCCTACCAAGATCCGGGACGTCAGACCGGTCTACCCACCGGAGGCGCTGGCCAATAACGTGGCTGGGGCGGTCATCGTCCAGGCAACGATCGATGGTGAAGGCAAAGTGCGCGACGCACGCGTGCTCAGATCAATTCCGCTCCTGGATGCGGCGGCCGTCGAGGCCGTTCGTCAATGGGAGTTCACGCCAACGCTGCTGAACGGCGTGCCGAAGCCAGTGATCATGGTGCTGACGATCAATTTCACTCTGGAGTAGCTGGATCTCGATCGCCGTTACCCGACGATCCACGTCTACCCTCCGCGTGGCGCAGCTGCAGGTCTGTCGCGCGAATCGCGTCGGTCAACGTTTCCTCGGTCAACTCATGGCCTTTGAGGTGTCGCCTCAGGATGGCCAGGGCTTCCGCGACGGCGGCCGGAATGGCACGCAAACCGTCGGGCTCATACGCCGCCCAACTCGCGAACGCGTGAGCCGCGAGAAACGCGTTGACCGTTCGACCGCAGTTGCCCCATCGGTCGCCATCACGCGTGACCGTTGCGCGTGATTGAGCGAACGCGTCCCGTACGGCGCCCGTCAGTGGTTCCCTGCCTGGCCTCCATGAGCAGCTCGCTTCGGTCGCGATTGTCAGCGCTTCCACGGCGCACTCGGGCTCGAAGTGATCGATATCGAAGAGGGCCACGGCTTCGGCTTCCCACGCCGAATAGCCTTCCCAATCTGTGAGTAACTCTGCCGTCAGCAGTGGTGGAAGCACGTCGGTCGCATCAAGGCCCTCGAGCGATCCCTCCAGCGCGAGCGACGCGGGAGCGTCCACAATAGCAAGACGCGGCGCCGAGAACAGCAGTGCGGCGGCGGTGGGGCAGAAGTGCGACAGTGTCACCGACGTGCCGCGCGGATCGTTCACGACCACGCGCGGAAAGTGCCGGCACATCGACGGCAGGAGGCGAGGACCGCCGCGGCGGTGGATCCGGCACAGTCGCCCGGCTTCGGCCTCGAAGAACGCGCACTCGCCGCTTGGGAGGACAGGTGCAACTCGCGCCGCGCCGATGTCGATGCCGATGCCGCGCAGCGGGCCGATTAGCGCCTCTTCGACCGGAATGCTCCATCCCGCCCGGCAACACGCACCGGTGTGAGCGCAAACGTACGAGGCGTGAACACTCAGGCAGCGAATCATTGATTCCAACTGGGCGTACTGTAGGCCCAGCCTTCAGGCTGGGCGTGCAGGAATTGACTCGTTGCTAGTTCGGTAGACGCGCCCCCGAAGGGTGCCGGATCTGTATGTTCGATTACAAGGCTGTTCGCGGCCGGAAGGCCCAAGCTCATGTTTTCCAAAGAAAAATGAAGCCAAACTGGCCGGCGTGCTGATTGCTCAGTTGGGTAGCCCCCATGTCGGACAGACATACCTTCGGCCCCCGCCTGCGCAGCGAACGGGAGCGGCGCGGCATTTCTCTCGACACCATTGCGGTCGCGACGAAAGTCAGCGCCGATCTCTGGGACGGGCTCGAGCGCAACGACTTCTCGCGCTGGCCGTCGGGGATCTTCGCTCGCGCGTTCGTACGTGACTACGCGCGCGCCGTTGGTCTCGACGCCGACGAAGTCGTCGACGAATTCTGCCGTCTGTTTCCCATCGGCGATCGGCGCGCGTCGCGATTGATCAAGGCACAGGCGGAACTGATCGGACACAGCCCGGCGCTGACCGAGACGATGATGCCGACAACGGGCGACAGACGCTCGCCCGATCTCACCGTGGATGAAAAGGCGCGTGCGAAGACCGCCCGCTATGCCGCTCGTGCGGTTGCCGCCACTATCGATACGACGTGCGCCCTCGTGCTCGCTGCGGTCATCGCCCTGCCGCTCTCGATCAGCTTCTGGGCCACCGCCGGCGTCGTCGGCCTGACCTACTACGGCGGCGCGACGGTCGTGCTCGGGCACACCCTGGGGACGCGAACGGCGGCGGCGCTCCGGCAGCGCATGCCGGCAGTTTTCGCCGTCCAGGATCGACGCCGCGCGCACGCGTAGGCCCGGGCTTCAGCCCGGGCCTGCCGGACAGCGGTTGACCCACCAGCCGCGCGAGGTCTTGGCTTTTTGACGTCACCGGCGTAGGCACCGGCTTCCAGCTCAGCGGGCTGCCCGCATCAGCAGCAAGCGGTTGCCCTCCCGCCCGGCCTAAAGGCCGGGCCTACAACGATCGGCCAACCACCGCGTAGGACTGGTTAGCCTTCAGTCCATTTCCGGTGTCCAATCCCTCAGAGCACGACATGGCCGTTCCCGCACTCTCGGCAGCCCCCTAAACAACCGAATAGGTTCTATATGACACGTTTTCTGCGCGTGTGCAGGTTTGGACTCTCCATATGGATCCTCGTGGCCGCTGCCACGCCAGTCCTGGCGGAGCAACGCGTGGGGGAACCGGCCAGGCTGACGGTGGTCAGCGCCGCGCCCGACGGCGAAATCGCCAATCGCGAGGAGGCCAACGAGATTCGCGTCGTGTTCTCCGAGCCCATGGTGGTGCTCGGGCGGATTCCGCCACGGGTCACCGGCTCGTTCGTCCAAATCAAACCGGCAATTCCGGGCAACTTTCGCTGGTCTGGTACGACGACGTTGATCTTTACGCCGGACGTGAAGCCACAGTTGCCGTTGGCTACCAGATATGAAGTGACGGTTGACACGACGGCGATCGCGGTGAGCGGCCGGCGACTGGCGGAGCCATACCAGTTCAGCTTCACGACTCCGACGGTGAAGCTCTTGAAGACCGACTGGTATCGGCGAGGAGATCGCGCCGACGGCGCGATGGTCATCCTGCTGCGATTCAACCAGCCGGTCCGATCAGCCGGCGTCGCATCTCACCTCACCGCGCGGCTGCAGCCGCATGAGTGGCAGCCGCCGTCACACGATGGCGCGCTGGCGGCCGTGAAATTCGATCCCACCGCGCTGGATCGGTTCAATGCGAAGGTGGCGCTGACGCGCGCCGTTGTGAACTCATCCGCTCCGGTGTCGCTGCGACTGGCGACCGATTGGGATCGCAAGCGGTTTCCAGCCGCGTCGGATCTCGTGGTGTTCGAGACGGTGACGCCGGTCATTCCGCAAAGTTGGGTGCGGCTCTCTGTCGACGGAAACGTGCCGTCCTTGGCCGGGCCCGAGACGCGCGGCGTCGCGGACGAATTCACGATCGAGGCCGAACCGGCGCTGTTCATTCAGGGCTTCAGGTGTTCATCGCAATGCACCCCTGAAAACCACAATCCGCTGCTGTTGAAAGCACGAGTGAAAGCCGATGCTTTTGCGTCGGCCGTGAGCGTCGCCGACGTCACCGATCCCGGTGCTCCTGCGGCAGTGCGCCGCCCGGCCAAGCCACGCGAGCGGACCTACGAGTGGGATGACAACAGCGCGCTCACGCTGGAAGATGCCGGGTTCGAGGCGCAACCTCCGGCGCGCACCTATGAGGTTACGGTCGGCGCGACGCTCCAATCACGCGACGGTCAGACGCTCGGCTACGCGTGGCGTCAACAGGTCGAAAACTGGCATCACCGCGCCTTCACGAGCTTCGGTGACGGTCACGGCGTCTGGGAGAAGGACGGCGGGCCGTTGCTGCCGTTCTACGCGCGCAACTTCCGGAATGTCACGCAGTGGGCCGAGCGCATCGACGTGTCGCAGCTCGTGCCGACGATCATGAAGCTGCAGGTCGAGCCGGAAGAGAGCACCGACGAGCGCAGGCCTGCGTTCGCAGAGGCGCCGTCCGGTTCTGGCATCGAGCGTAAGCTCGGCGTCACGACGGATCGCATCCAGTCACATGGCCTCGATCTCTCCAAGGCCTTGTCGCCCGGTGGCACCGGCCTCGCGTGGGTGGCGGTCAAAAACGGGCTGGCGATCGAGCGCGCATCGAAAGCGTTCGAGTCGCAGATTCGTGCATCGATCGTGCAGGCCACCAACCTGGGGATTACCGTCAAGGATAGCCCGCAGAACACCTTGGTCTTCGTCACCCGGCTCGACAACGGCGCGCCGGTGGGTGGCGCTCGAGTGTCGTTGATTCAGCGTGACAACAAGACGTTCTGGTCGGGTACGACCAACCCCGATGGGATCGCGCTCGCGCCGAACACACCGCTGCGCGATCCGGAAGACTGGTACAAGTTTTCATTTGTCGCCACGGCTGAAAAAGAGGGCGACATCGCCTACACGGCGAGCGACTGGAACGAGGGCATCCTGCCGTGGAGCTTCGGACTGTCCTACGACCTGAGCCAGCGCGAGCCGATGCTTCGCGGCACGGTCTTCAGCGATCGCGGTGTGTACCGGCTTGGCGAAGAAGTGCATTTCAAAGCCGTGCTCCGTCACAACACGCCGTCGGGAATCCGCATGCTGCCAGAGGGATCGCGCGTCTTCATCGGCGTCTACGACAGCCGCGATCGCGTGGTCGACGAACGCACGGTGGCGGTCAACGCCTGGAGCAGCGCGGAGTGGACGCAGACGCTGCCGGCAGACGGTGCGTTGGGCTCCTACTGGGTCCGCGCCATGCTCGAGCGCGACCGTCCCTCTCCTCGAAAGTCAGAGGACGTTCGCCCGGAAGAAACGCCCGGTCCGGGCACCGATCGCTACGTTCACCACAACAAATCGGTGAGCGGATCGTTTCTCGTCGCCGCGTATCGCCGGCCCGACTTCCGCGTCGACGTTACGCTGGCCCCAGCCACGCTGCTCGCTGGCGATTCGGTGAAAGGCACGATCGTCGCGAAGTACCTGTTCGGCGCCTCGATGGGCGCACGGCCGGCCAAGTGGCGGTGGACCAAGAGTCCGCTCTACGACGCGCCCTCATCTTTCCGCGAGGCATTCCCAAGTGAACGCTGGCTGTTCGTGGGCTGGGGAGACAACGCCACCGAGCCGGGTGGCGAAGTGGCGGCCCGAGACGCCACGCTGACTGTCACCGGAAACTTGTCGGTGGATCTCCAGACCGAGCGCAACGCGGGCGTGCCATACAGCTACACGCTGGAGGGTGATGTGGAAGATGTCTCCCGCCAGCACATCGCCAACCGGGCAGCTGTCGTGGTTCACCCGGCGCCTTGGTACGTGGGCCTGAAACGTCCCGACTACTTCGTCGAGCAGAAGAAAGGCCTGGTCACCGAAGTCGTGACCGTCTCGCCGTCGGGCCAGATCGTGCCGGGTGTGACCGTCGACGTGACGTTGACGCAGATTCAGTGGACGAGCGTACGGCGCGCCGAAGGCAATGGCTTCTACACGTGGGACGTCGAGCGGAAAGAGGTACCCGCCGGCACGGTGCAGGTGAAGACCGGCACCGAGCCGGTGCCGCTCACGGTGCCGGTGCCCAACGGCGGCTACTTCCTGCTCAAGGCCACGGCGCAGGACGGTACCGGCCGATCGGCGGTGACGCGCACCTCCTTCTACGCGCTCGGTGAGGGATACACCGCGTGGGCGCGCTACGACCACAATCGGATCGAGCTCGTCCCCGAGAGGAAGACGTATCGGCCGGGTGACACCGCCCGGATCATGATCCAGTCCCCCTGGGAGCAGGCAACCGCTCTCGTCACGATGGAGCGCGAGGGGATTCGATGGCATCGCCAGTTCGCCCTGACCTCGACCCAGCAGTCGGTGTCGGTCCCGATCGGCGAGGGCGACATCCCGAACGTTTTCGTGTCGGTGCTGCTGATCAAAGGCCGAAGCAACGCGGCGGTGTCACCGACCGATCTGGCGGAGCCCAAGGGAGGTCCACGCGGCGTCGCCGATCCCAGCGATCCCGGAAAACCCTCGTTCAGACTCGGCTACGTCGAACTGGAGGTCGAAGACCGCACGAAACGCCTGACCGTGGACGTGAAGGCAAACAGAGAGGAGTACCGGCCGACGAACGTGGCGCAGGTGCAGGTCGGAGTGACCGATCACGAGAAGCGAGGCGCCGAGAGTGAAGTGACCCTCTGGGCCGTCGACTACGGCGTCCTGTCGCTGACGGCGTATCGAACACCGGATGTTCTCGATTCCGTTTACATCCACAAGGCGCTGCAGGTGATGAATACGGACAACCGGCAGCGAATCATCAGCCGCCGCGTGCTCACGCCGAAAGGGGATACCGATGGCGGAGGCGGCGGCGCGGAAGCAGGCGGAACCGTGCGCAAGGACTTCCGCGTCCTGGCGTTCTGGCTCGGGTCGGTCATCACCGACAAGAACGGCCGCGCCACGGTGGACGTGAAGCTTCCCGAGTCGCTGACGACCTACCGCATCATGGCCGTCGCCGGCGATCGAGCATCACGCTTCGGCAACGGCGACACCGAGGTCCGCGTCAACAAGCCGCTCACGCTGAAGCCAACGTATCCGCGATTCCTCGCCGTCGGCGATCGGGCGAGGTTCGGTGCCGTCGTGACCAGTCAGCTTCCCGCCGCCGAGAATGCGACGGTCACGATTCGCAGCCTCGATCCGTCGGTGCTGACGATTCTCGGGCCGGCCGAGCAGCGCGTGGATGTAGGCGCCGGTGGCTCGGTGGAGGTGAGGTTCGAAGCCGCCGGGCAATCGATCGGCCGTGCCCGCGTGCAGATGACGGTCCGCGCCGGCTCCGAGACCGACGCCTTCGAAGACGCGATCCCCGTCGAGGTTCTCGCCTCGGCTGAAACCGTGGCCGCCTACGGTGCGGCGAACGAGTCCGTCGCGACCGAAATGATCAAGATTCCCGACGGGGTCGTTCCGGGATTCGGCGGCCTGCACATCGAGCTCGCATCGACGGCCCTGGCCGGCCTCGGCGAGGGGGCGCGCTATCTCGTCGAATATCCATACGGCTGCGCGGAACAGAGAGGATCGCGCACGCTGGCGCTCGTACTGGCCGGCGATCTCGGGCAGGCGTTCAACCTGCCCGGCATCGATCACGCACGCATGCGTCCGGCCGCGCAGCAGTCGTTGCGCGAGCTCGAGAAGTTCCAATGCAGCAACGGCGGCTTCGTCTACTGGCCCGGTGACTGCCACTACACGTCGCCGTACCTCACGAGCTATTTGCTCCACGTCTTCAAGACGGCCATCGATCTGAAATACGAGGTCACGCCGTCCGTCATGCGCGACGGCTACAGCTACCTCGAGCAACGGCTCGCCAGCACGCCGCCGGAGAACGAGGGATGGTGGCCGTCTTACACGGCCTGGCAGGCGTTCGCCGTGAAGGTGCTCGTCGAAGGAGGCAGGAATCAGGATTCGAACCTGACGCGGATCTACGGGTATCGCGATCGCATGCCGGTGTTCGCGCTCGCCAACCTGCACGATGCCCTGCTCGTGAAGGGCGAGACGTCGGGCGCCCGCGTCGCCGATTTGAGGCGCCGCATCTCCAACGCCATCCTGACCGAGGCCGGTGGGTCGCATGTCGAAGAGCTCAGCGATCCCTACCTGCTGTGGTTCTGGAATTCGAACGTGCGCTCGACCGCGATCGCGCTGAACGCGCTCGTGCGCGCCGGAGCGGACGAAACCCAGGTTCGGCCGCTCGTCCGCTGGCTGCTTGCCGCGCGGAAGGACGGCCGTTGGAACAACACGCAGGAGAACGCCTGGGCGCTGCAGTCGCTCGTCAGCTACTACCGGAAGTACGAGAGCGTCGTACCAGACTTCAGAGCGACGGTGCGGCTTGGTGTCGAAGAGCTGGCACGCGGCGAGTTCAAAGGGCGGTCCACCCAGTCGGTGATCAAGTCCATGCCGATGACAGAGGTTCTCGCGAAGGGTGCCGCCAACGAAGCCAAGACCTTGACGTTCGGGCGCGAGGGCGCTGGCACCCTGTTCTATACCGCTCGATTGCGATACGCCGCCGATCAGCTGTTCCACGAGGGGCTCGACAACGGCTTCCGCATCGAGCGTGCCTACGAACCGTTCGTGGAGTCCGGGACTCGCCCCGCGACCCGGACATACGCGGCCGGAGATCTGGTCCGCGTCACGCTGACGTTCCAGCTGACCAAGGAACGCCGCTACGTGGCGGTGACCGATCCGCTTCCGGCTGGCTTCGAACCGGTCGAATCGTGGTTCGCCACGACGGCGGCGCTCATCACCACGCGCCCGGACGAGCCGCAGGAAACCGAGAAGGTGTGGAATTCGTGGTGGGCGCGCGGCGGCTTCGACCATGTCGAACGGCACGACGATCGCGTCCTGCTGTTCGCGACCAGACTCAGCGAAGGGCGCCACGTTTTCTCCTACGTCGCCCGGGCGACGACGGCCGGGACGTTCCGGACGGCGCCGGCGCGAGCGGAGGAGATGTATCAGCCGGAAGTATTCGGGCGCACGGAGACGACGGTCATCACCGTCAAATGAAAGTCGGATCGGTGATCCGCGCTTCTAGGCGGAAGTAGATCAGCATGAAGCTTCGCAAGCTGTGGCAAACACTTGTTCGGTCGCGCCGGGCTCTGGCGCTGGTGCTCGTGCTCGTGGCCATCACGACATGGGCACCGGTCTCTGGCTGCGCTGCGCCCCGCTCCCTCACGGACTGCTCGATGGCCGGCAGGTTGCCTCGACGCTTGTCGTCGATCGTGAGGGCACGCCGCTGTACGAAGCCCGCGGCGATGGCGGCGTGCGCAGCGTGCCGATGAGCGCGGAAACCATTCCGCCAATCCTTGCCGCGGCGACCGTTGCCGCCGAGGACCACCGCTACTGGTCGCATCCGGGTGTCGATCCGATTGGCATCGTTCGCGCGCTGTGGCGCAACGTGCGCGCGCGACGGGTCATCGAAGGAGGGTCGACCCTCACCCAGCAGACCGCGAAGCTTCTCCTCGCCCGTCAAGCGCCCGGCAGCACTCGCGGCGTTCGCGCCAAAATTCAGGAAGCCGTGATCGCGTTGCGGCTCGAGCACCGTTTCGACAAGCGCGAGATCCTGGCGATGTATCTCAGCCTGGCGTCCTACGGCAACCAGATCGTTGGGGCCGAGCGGGCGAGCCAGGCGTACTTCGGCAGGCCGGTGAGCATGCTGACGCCGGCCCAGGCGGCGTTTCTTGCCGGCCTCCCGCAGCGCCCCTCAACCTTCAACCCGCTCCGCCGTGCGGAGCTGGCGACGCGAAGGCAGCGGACGGTGATCGCCCGGATGGAATCGGCCGGCTCTCTCACCGCGGCGCAGGCGACCGAAGCCCGTGCCGAGCGTCTGGCATTCGGCGCTGGCACCAGCGCCTTTCTCGCCCCGCACTTCGTGGAGATGGTCCTGTCGCGCACGCCCGGTCCGCGTCCGCGGCGAATCGACACGACAATCGATGCCCGCCTGCAGCGCGAGGTCGAAGGCATCATTCGCAGCCATCGGCCGCTGCTCGATCGCCATGGCGCTGCCAACGTCGCGGTGGTCGTGCTCGACAACCGTCGTGCCGAGTGGCTGGCGTGGGAAGGCTCGGGCGCGTGGCTCGACGCCGCGCGTGATGGGGCGATCAATGGTCCGCTGACGCCGCGGCAGCCAGGTTCCGCGTTGAAGCCGTTTACTTACGCGCTGGCCCTCGAGGATGGCTACACGCCGGCCACCGTGCTGGCGGACATACCGTCGCACTTCCCGACAGCCGACAGCGGCGTTCTCTACAGCCCGCGGAACTACGACGGGCGATTTCGGGGCCCGATGCTCGTGCGGCGTGCGCTCGCCGGATCTGAAAACGTCCCCGCCGTGTCGATTGCATCCGAGCTTGGCGTGCCGGCGCTGCTCCGCTTTCTGATGCGCGCCGGGCTGACGACCTTCGACAAGAGCGCGTCGCACTACGGCCTCGGCCTCACGCTCGGCAACGCGGAGGTCCGGCTCGACGAGCTCACCGCCGCCTACTCCGCGTTCGCGCGCGGCGGCGACTGGATTGAACCGGCGTTTCTCCGCCGTGCCGAAGTGCCGCGTGGCCATCCCGTCGTTTCGAGCCGCACGGCGTTCTGGATCACGGACATCCTGTCCGATGCCGAAGCCCGCGAGTTCATCTTCGGCCGCGGCGGCAGTCTGGAGTTGCCGTTTCCGGTTGCCGTCAAGACCGGGACGTCACAGGCGTATCACGACAATTGGACGATTGGCTACACGCCCGAGGTCACCGTTGGCGTGTGGGTCGGCAACTTCGATCGCACGCCGTTGCGGAACTCGAGCGGCGTCACGGGAGCAGCGCCCATATTCCACGACGTCATGCTGGCGGCGCAGGCGCGAAAACCGGCCGGCGCCTCGGCCTTCACCATGCCTGGCGATGCCGCGCTCGTGCAGCGCGAGATTTGCGCGCTGTCAGGGCTGGCGCCGAACGCGTGGTGCCCGTCGCGGCGGCAGGAGTGGCTCGCCAAGGGAGATACCTCGCTCTTGCCGTGTCGCTGGCATCATCTGACGGAGGACGGTCTCCAGGTTGTGTGGCCCTCGGAGTTCCGGCAGTGGGCGCACCAGCAACGTCTGTTGACCACCGAGCTCGTGGCTGACGCGGCCCCGCGCGTGGTGAAGGCCGTCGCCACGCATTCGGTGCCGGCCGTGCCGCTGCGAATCGTCAGCCCACCGTCGGGCGCCACGTATCTGATCGATCCCACGCTGCGTCGGGAATTTCAGACGCTTCCACTCCGAGCCGTCAGCGAGCGGATGGCGGAGATCACCTGGTCGGTGGACGGCCGCCCTCTCGAAGGATCGTCCGGCGGGAATCTGTCCTGGCCGCTCGCGCCGGGTATCCATCGGTTCACGGCTCGAGACAGCGCCGGGCACACGGCGGAAGCCATAGTCACGGTTCGATGATCTACACCAATCGGGAGGGGACGGAGGACACGGGACGAGCATCAACACGGAGGCGCGGGGACACGAAGCGGTCGGCCACTACCGGACGACGTTCCGCCTGTCAAAGGATTTCAACGCCGAGAACTCAGAGAGCGAGAGACGCCTGGGGTAGTTGCTGGCGGGCTGGCGTGCGCCGGTCTCCGACCGCGCGCAGCGCGGCACGCCACCCTCATCGCAACTAGCCATCCCCGGTGTCACTGCGGACCTCAGCTGTCTCAGCGTTAGAAGCTCTTCACACGCGCACAGCCTCGAACCCTGGTCTCCGCGTCTTCGCGTCTTCGTGTTGATCCTGTCCCGTGCTCTCCGTAGCCTCCGTGCCGATCTCTACTCCGCCCGCAGTCCCGCTACCGGATCGACGTTCATCGCCCGAATGGCCGGCGGAATGCAGGCGACGAGCGCGGCGGCGACGAGCACGGCGCTGGCGATAGCCGTCGAGCTCACATCGTTGGGCGCGATCTCGTAGAGCACGCGTGTCAGCACGTTCTGCGCAAAATACATGAGCACCAGGCCCACTCCGAGTCCGACGCCCACCAGGACAACGCTGTGACGAATCACCGATGTGCCGACCGTGAGCGGCCGTGCTCCCAGCGTGAGCCGGATCGCCAATTCGCGCGTGCGCAGCGCGACGGACCACGATAGGAGACCGTAGACACCGATCGCGGCGAGGAGGCCGGCGAGACAGCCGAAGAAGACGAGAATCGTCATGAGCAGACGCGACTGAGCGGTCCGCGCCGCGAATCGCTCGCCCCAGGTCTGCGCCCTGGCCATCGGCACGTTTGGCGCGGCGCTTTTCAGGGCCGTGCGCACGGCCGTCATGGCCACGCTCGGCTCGCTCGCCCGCACCGTGAGCGTCAGCTCCCGGAAAGGAAACTGCCGCGTCGTGAAATAGACGGCTGGTTCCACGGCCTGACCGAGCGGGACGTTCCGCACGTCTCTTACCACGCCGATGATTTCGTAGCGGGTTGGCGGAAGCGGCGGCGGTGGTGGCTGACCTGACGGTTGGGCCACGCGCGGCCGCATGAGATTCGCACCAAGCGGGCCGATTCCGCTGGCTGTCGTCAGGAAGATGCGTCCTACCGGAGTTCCCTCGGTCAGAAAGCGCCGCGCGAGTGTTTCGTTGACGATCACGACACCTGCCGAATCGAGATCGTCGGTCGTCTGGAACAATCGTCCCTGTGCGAGTTGGGCGCCGAGCGCCTCGAAGTAGCCATCGCTGACGCTGTGGTACTGCGCCTGCGGCGCGTCTTCGGGTCGTCCCGGCGGGGGATTGCCTTCGATGCGGAACGGTACGCGCCAGCCCACTTCGAGCGGCAGGAAATTGCCGCCTCCAGCTGCGATCACGCCAGGCTGTTGCCGAATGTGATCGATGATCGCGTTGTGCGTCTCCGCCACCAGGCGCCAGTCACGATAACTGCCCTGCGCGAGCTGCACGGTCGTCGTCAGCACCTGATCGGCGTTCACACCGGTCGGCGTGTGCGTCATCCTCGCAACCGTGCGCACGAGCAGGGCGGAGCTGACGAGCAGCGCGCAGGCGAGCGCAACCTCTCCGGCAACAAGGACGGAGTAAGTGGTCCGCGCGTTGCGCGAGCTTCCGCGTTCGCCGGCGCGCAGCCCGGTCACGATCTGACCGCGCAGCAGGAGCAGCGCCGGCACCAGGCCGAAGAAGACCGTCGTCGTCACGACGACGGCGAGACACAGTCCGAGCGCGCGCAGGTCGAGTCCGGCTTCGTCGAGCCTCGGAATCTGAACCGGTGTGAAGTGCAGGATCAGCGGCAGCGCCGCTGCCGCGGCGGCAATGCCTACCGCCGCTCCGGCCACGGAGAGGACGAAGCTTTCGGCGAGCAGCTGCGTGACCAGCTGTCTCGGTGCCGCGCCCATGGCGACGCGCACGGCGATTTCCCGTTCGCGCGACAGTGCGCGCGTCAGCAGCAGCGAGGCGACGTTCAGGCAGCCGATGACGAGCAGTAGACCGACGGCGCCGAACAGCACCATGAGCGCCGGCCGGTAGTAGCCCAGCTGCGAGTCGAGTAGCGGCACCAGCCGAGTCGCCCACGCCTTGTTCGTATTCGGAAAGTCGCGCTGCATCCTGAGTGCGAGCGCCTGCATCGCGCTTTGCGCCTCGTCGAAGGTCTGCCCGTCATTCAAACGGGCGACCGCTTCCATGAAATGCGCCGCGCGGCTGTGCTGACGAAGATCCCACTGCAGCCGCTGCCAGACGTCGATGTCGTCCGGGTAGTGAAACTTGGCGGGCATGATCCCGACAACGGTGTGGGCGTTGCCGTTGAGGCTGATCGGACGGCCGATTATCGAGGGATCGCCGCTATATCGCGTACGCCACAGGCGGTCGCTGATGACGGCGATCGACTCGTTGGGAACGTAAAAGGGACCTTTCTCAGGAAAGCCCGGGCCTGCCTGCGGCTTGACGCCGAGCACCTCGAAGAGGTTCGCGCTGACCTCAATCGTATTGACGCGGACGGGATCCATGTTCGGATCGGTCAGGTTCACGCCGGGACGCCACCACGCCGCCGCATCCTTGAAGACCGGCAGGTCGCGATAGTCCATGAAATTCACCGGCGACACCGGATCCTTCGAGAGGCCCTTCTCATAGTTCGCGTCCCACATCGTGACCAGCCGCTGCGGCGCTTCGTACGGAAGGGGCCGCAGCACGACGGCGTCCACGATCGTGAAGACGGTCGTGGCCGCGCCCGTGCCCAGACCGAGCACCAGCACCGTCACGAGGGAAAAGGTCCGGTGCTGACTGAACTGACGCAAGGCGACGCGAATGGCATGGGCCACGTTGAAGCTCCTCTGACGGCTTGCGTGGGCCGTCGCTTCGGCCGCACGGGCGTGTTGATGTCGCGGATCCCTCGACGAGTGGCGGCGGAGGACACCAAGCGCGGACTCGTCGAGCGCTCGCATACCCCTGGCGTGAGCCTCGGCGTCGCTGGCGCCGGCCCCGCGCGCCGCGGCGACGATGTCCTCGAGATGGAGGGCCAGCTCTTCGACGGTTGCGTGCGGGATCTCGATTCGGGCGTGCGCGGCCTGTTGTCTGATGAGGTCACGCCAATCAGGGGCCGCGGCCGGTTTGCCAGTCACGTGTGTCTCAGGCGGGCTTGACGCCGGCCACCTGCACCAGTGCCGCGATGAAGCGGGCCCAGTCTTCGCGCTGCGCGGCGAGCATCTTTCGCCCGCTGTCGGTAATGCGGTAGTAACGGCGACGGCGCTGGCCGGCCCGTTCGACCCAGCGCCCGCGAATGAGCCCTCGTTCTTCCAGCCGATAGAGTGTTTCGTAGAGCGAGGCGAGCGTGAAGTGCAGCGCTCCGCCCGATCGCGCCTCGATGAGGCGGGCGATGTCGTAGCCGTGGAGGGCGCGCTCGTCCACGAGCGCGAGAATCAGCAAGTCGCCGCTGCCTTTTTTGGCCGAATCGTTCAACGCACAGCTCCTTGTCGCTGACTCCAGAGAACGCCGCGATCCCTTCCTGTTGACGGCCTATCATACATAGGAATCCTTCATATAGGAACCCTGAGCCTCGGCCCCTTGGACGGAAGCCTCGGCTGAAAGGTTGACGCGACCGTAAGCGGCCGGGACCGTAATAAGATCCGACGGAGGAGGAGCGTCCCGATGCACAAACTCCTGGGTCTTTCACTCGTGGTGGCGGCGGCCGCGATGCCGCAGCCGAAGCCTTCAGCTGTCATCGCCTTCACGAATGTCAGCGTGCTCCCCATGGATCGTGAAACGGTCCTCAGTGGGCAGACCGTCGTGATTAGAGACGGCAAGATTGCCGAGATGGGATCAGCCGCTGCCGTTCGCGTTCCCGACGGCGCCGTGAGCGTCGATGGCCAGGGAAAGTTTCTGATGCCGACGCTGGCGGAGATGCACGCGCATATTCCCGCGGGCAACGCTCCCGATTCCACGGTTGAGCGGACGCTCTTTCTCTATGCCGCGAACGGCCTCGGCACGATTCGCGGCATGCTCGGCGACCCGCGTCATCTTCAGTATCGCGAGCGCGTTGCGAAAGGTGAGCTGTTCAGCCCGCGCATCTATACGTCGGGCCCGTCGTTCAACGGCAAATCGGCGACCTCGCCGGACGTGGCCGCCAAGATGGTGGAGGAGCAGAAAGCGGCAGGCTACGATCTGCTGAAGATCCATCCCGGCGTGTCGCGGGCGGCGTTCGACGCGCTCGATGCCAAGGCCGACGAGCTCAAGATTCCGTTCGCCGGCCACGTCCCGCTCGAAGTCGGACTTCAGCGTGCCCTCGAAGCGAAATACCACAGCATCGATCACCTCGATGGCTACGTGGAGGCTCTGGCCAAGGAGCCGCTCACCTCGCAATTCTTCGGCCTGAACCTGATCAACCAGGTCGACGAGTCCAGGATTCCATCGCTCGTCGCCGCGACGAAAGCGGCCGGTGTGTGGCAGGTGCCGACGCAGGTGCTGATGGACAGCCTGCTGAGCGAGCAGAGCGTCGACGAAATGGCGAAATGGCCGGAGATGAAGTACGTGCCCGCGGAGATGCTGAAGGCCTGGATCGACCAGAAGAACGGCATTTCGACGAAAGCGCCGGCCGCGGATCGGCAGAAGTTTCTACTCCTCCGCCGCAAGATCATGAAGGCTCTACTCGACGGCGGCGTACCGTTCGCGCTGGGTTCGGATGCCCCGCAATGGTGGAACGTGCCCGGCTTCTCCGCGCATCGCGAGCTCCAGTCCCTGGTGGCCGCCGGGTTCACGCCCTTCCAGGCGCTGCAGACCGGCACCGCCAACCCGGCGCGCTATTTCGGCACCTCCGCGTCGACCGGCACCGTCGCCCGTGGCATGCGGGCGGATTTGCTCCTGCTCGACGCCAACCCGCTCACCGACGTCGGGAACACCACGAAGATCGCCGGCGTCATGCTCAACGGCCGGTGGATGTCGCGGCCGGAGATTGACAAGAGGCTGAAGGAGCTTGAAACGACGACGACACCGTAGGCCTGGCCGCGACATCAATTGCCATGCAGCGCCCGCGTCGGATCGACCGACGCGGCGCGCGTGGCCGGGATCAGACTCGCCAGCAGCGCGACCAGAGCCAGCCCACAGCTCACGGCGGCGAACGTGATCGGATCGTTCGGCCGGACGCCGAAGAGCTGTGTTGACAGCACCCTCGACAACGGGAATGACGTCGCGACTCCAATCCCGATGCCGAAAAGTACCGGCCAGGCGGCCTGTTTGACGACCAGCGCGACCACGTCGCGGCGGGTCGCGCCGAGGGCCATCCGCACGCCGATCTCCTGCGTCCTGCGGGAGACGAAGTAGGCGATCACGCCGTAGATTCCGACCGCCGCCAGGACGAGCCCGATCGTCCCGAGTATCGTCAGCAGCAGCGTATTGAACCGTGCGGTGGCGATGGATGCGCCCACACGCTGTTCCATGGTGCGAGTGTCGAAGAGCGGCACACCGGGCACGATCGGCGCAAGTGCCGCGCGCAGTGGGTTCGTCAGTGCGGCCGGTTCCATCGATGTCCGGACGACAACGTACATGTTCCGTTGGATCCAGTCCCACGCCACGATCGGTACCTGGGCGGCGGGCAGATAGAACTCCGGTGACGGCGCTTCTCCCAGACCGCGCCACCGCACGTCACCGGCGACGCCAACGACGGTCTTGAAGTCCGGGCCCTTCCCATCAGGCCCCGGCTCGCAGCAGGCGATCCGTTTGCCGATTGGATCCTGCCCGGGGAATGCCGCGTTCGCGAGCGCCTCGCTGATGACCATGACCTTCACCGCGCCGCGGCGATCGGCATCGCTCAGCGCGCGGCCGCGCAGAATGGGAATCTGCAGTGTCTCGAAGTAGCCCGGGGTCACAATCCGCAGGCGGCTGTTGATGGCCGATTCCGGAATGAACGGCCGTCCTTCGGGGATGAGACCGTTTCCGTTGCCGCCAGGTCCCATCGGTACCTGCGACGTCAGCGCCGCGGAAGTGACGCCGGGCGCACGACGAACGGCTTCGACGATTTGCCCGAACGTCTGCACGATTCTCTCGTGCTCCGTGTACTGACTTGCGGGAAGGGCCAGGCGTCCCGTCAGGTACTCCCGACGGCTGGAAACCGGGTGCGGTGCGCTCGAGCGCGAACGCGCTGCGAATCAAGAGTCCCGCACCGATCAGCAGCATCAGCGTCAGGGCCAGTTCGGCGACGATGAGGCTGGTCCGCAAGCGATCGCGCACGCCGCCGGCCGCGGCTCCCCGGCCACCTTCTTTGAGAACCTCTTGCACGTTGGTCCTTGCCGCACGCAGCGCCGGCGCGAGGCCAGCCAGTGCCGCGCTGAGCAGCGCCACGCCGAGCGTAAACGAGAGCACGATCGGGCTCACGGCCGTTTGTTCGAGACGAGGCACGCCGGGCGGAGCGGCGGCGACGAGCACGCGCACTCCCCACCAGGCGAGCGCCAGTCCGGCAGCTCCGGCAATGAAAGCCAATACGGCACTCTCGGTGAGCAGTTGACGCACGATGCGTCCGCGTCCGGCGCCGAGCGCGGCTCGCATCGCCAGCTCGCCCGAGCGCGCGGCACCTCGCGCCAGCAGAAGATTGGCGATGTTGCCGCACGCGATGAGGAGCACGAACCCGACGGCTCCCAGCATGATGAAGAGACGGCGTCGGTAATCTCCCACGAGCTCATCCATCGCCGTCGTCACCTGAAATCCCAGCTCCGCATTGTCGAGCGGAAACTTCACCTTCAGATCCGCGGCGTTCCTGAGCAGCTCTCCCAGCGCCTGTTGCATCGTCGCGTTCGGCTTGAGCCGGCCGTAGGTCTGCAGGTAGTGCTCGTCGTGCGTGGCCTTTCGTTCCGCGGTGAAGGCAATCGGGACCCACAACTCCTCAGTCCGGGCCGTGAAATCGAAATGCCGTGGCATGACGCCGATGACTTCGGTACTGCCGTTCGTTGAGTCGAAGGGTCTTGCCGACGATCGACGGGTTACCGGCGAAGCGTCTCGTCCACAACCGGTGGCTGAGGACGACGACCTGCTCCTGTCCCGGGCGATCCTCGTTCGTGGTGAACACTCGGCCGTGACTGGGCGCCGTCGCGAAGACGTCGAAGAACCCGGCGGTCGTGCGTGCGCCGATCACGCGCTCGGTATCCTCTTCGTCGGCGAGATTGAAGCTCGAGTACTGGATCGCGGTGACGTGACTGAACGCGCTGACGGGCTGCACGCCGTCCACGAAGTTGCCCGCGCTCACGTTGCTTCGGTTGCCGCGGAGCTCCTCGTAGACGGCAATGATCCGTTCCGGGTGGGGAACTGGAATCGGGCGCAGAACAACGGCGTGCACCGCGCTGAAAATAGCGGCTGTGGCGCCGATGCCGAGCGCCAGCGTGACGACGGCCACGGTCGTGAATCCCGGGTTGCGCAGCAATTGGCGAACGGCAAACCGGATGTCGTGCGTGAGCTCGGAGAGATACTCGGTACGGCGCATGTCTCTATCCCTTCCGCGGCCTATTCGCCGGCAGGTCGCGTTTACACGATTGATGTCGCCGAAGCGCTTGATGGCTGTCTGGCGCGCGGCAGACGGTTCCATGCCGCCGGCCACGAGCTCGCGGACCCGCATCTCGACGTGGAACTCGAACTCCGCGTCGACTTCCTCGTCCACGCTGCCGCGCCAGATCCGCGAACGCAGCCGCTTTCCGAATTCCATGTCAGGCCGGCAGCAGCACTTTGGAAACGCCGGCGGCGAAACGCGCCCACTGCTCCGTCTCGGTTGCCAGCTGGCGGCGTCCCCTCGACGTGAGCTTGTAGAACTTCGCTTTGCGGCCGAGCTCCGAAATGCCCCACTCCGCGTCGATGAGGCCGCGGCGCTCGAGCCTGTAGAGTGCCGGATAGAGTGAGCCCTCTTCGACGACGACCGCCTCGTCGGTGGCTTCTTCGATCCATCGTGCGATTCCGTAGCCGTGGCGCGGGCCGCGCGTCAGCGTTTTCATCACCAGTGCGTCGAGGGTGCCGTGCAGAAGTTCGGTTTTCATCGAAGCCTAGATTATCAAGGCATTAGACGAGCGGGAAGCACATTAGGTTGCGGGTACACTGGAACCATGCTCGAAGTTGCCACGATCAACTCGCCGGTGGGACGGCTGGCCATCGCCGCGCACGATCGCCGCGTGTGTGCGCTGTGGTTCGGGACTGAGCCGCAGGTGAGGGCGCTCGTCGGGCGATGGTTTCCCGGCGAGAAGGTGTCGGCGGGTCGAGATCCTGGCGGCGCGATCACCGCCCTCGGGGCGTATTTTTCCGGCGATTTGCGGGCTCTGGACGGCGTAGAAGTCGAGCTGCACGGAACGCCGTTTCAGCAGCGGGTGTGGCGCCAGTTGCTCACCGTACCGGCAGGCACCACAGCGACATATGCGCAGATTGCCCGCGCCGTCGGCGCGCCGAACGCTGTCCGTGCGGTCGGCGCGGCCAACGGAGCGAACCCCGTCAGCTTGATTGTGCCCTGCCACCGCATCATCGGGTCGAACGGCAGCCTCACCGGTTACGGCGGTGGGCTCGATCGGAAGCGCTGGCTCCTGGCACATGAGTCGCCGGCCCGGCAGTTGAGCTTTTAGGGGCTGGTCGACCTCAAACTTGCGGAGCAGCAAGCGACTGCCGGCACGACCGGTACGAAGCCAAGCTCAACGAATAAGTGATAGGCTCAGCTCAGCCTGTGGGGCTTTGGAATCCGGGTTGCAACAGGCGAGCAACCGAGAATGGGAGGGCCGATGGGTATTCTCTCGTGGATTCTGTTCGGGCTGGTGGTCGGAGTGATCGCGAAACTGTTGATGCCTGGTCGCGATCCAGGCGGTTTCATCGTGACGATCCTGTTGGGGGTCGCCGGGGCCCTCATCGGCGGTTTTATCGGCCGAGCGATGGGACTGTATCAAACCAACGAGGGTGCCGGATGGCTCATGTCCATCCTGGGGGCAATCGTCTTGCTCGCGATCTACCGCATGATGGTGCGCCGCAGAGTCTGACCTGCGATGGGGGACGCCCTGGTCCGTCAGCGTTCCCCATCATTTCCTGCTGTTTTTTCACGCGTGGAGATCGGAGACCATTCAACAGGAGTTCAGGAGACCTTGATTTCTAGTTCAGGGACCCTGAATTTCTAGTTCAGGAGAACCTTGAATTTCTCCTAATCTTCTGATCTCCTGTTGGATTCTCCTGATCTCCACGCGTCGCACAGCCGCGCACCCTGAGGAGGCTTTCATGCGCCGCCCGTTTTCGATTGCTGCATGTCTGATGGTGGCGCTCGCCCTGGCCACGGTGAGTGGGGCCCAGACGGTCGATGAGATCGTCGCGAAAAACCTGAAAGCCAAAGGTGGGGCCGAGAAGTGGAAGTCGATTTCCTCGGTGAAGATGACCGGCACGTTTTCGGCGCAGGGCATGGAAGGTCCCATGAGCCTGTATGCGAAGCGTCCCAATCTGTCGCGCCAGGAAATCACCATGAACGGGCGCAAGCTCGTTCAGGCATTCGACGGGACGACGCCCTGGATGATCCTTCCCGATTCCGAGGCGGCGCATGAGATGCCGGAGGCGCAGGGCGAGTCCGTGCGCAGCAACGCCGACTTCGACGGTCCCTTGATGGACTACGCGGCGAAAGGGCACAAAATCGAGCTGGTCGGCAAGGAAAAGGTCGGCGGCACCGAGGTGTACCACCTCAAGCTCACCAAGAAAGGTGGCAGTGTCGAGCACTACTACCTCGATACCGAGAGCGGTATCGAAGTGAAGCGCACCGTCGACGTCGACGCCGGCGGAATGAAGCAGACCGTCGAGACCGAGCTTTCCAACTTCAAATCGGTCGACGGGATCATGATTCCCCACACCATGAAGCAGTCGGTGAACGGCACGCCGGTAGCGCAGATGAATGTCGAGAAAATCGAGTTCAACGCGCCCATCGAGGACGCGCTGTTCAGGATGCCCGCGAAGGAGCCGGTGAAGGTGAAGTAGCGAAGATCCTCGCCAGCAGATCGTCTCTGGTGAAGGGCCGGACCACCACGTGTTCGACCCCTTCCGGCGTGCCCGGATTGGCCATGAAGATGACACGCATCTCTGGATGATGTCGGCGCAGCAGCTCCGCCAGCGCGGGGCCGGAGAGGTCGGGGGCCGAAAGCTCGGCGATCAGCACGTCCACCCGCGAAGTCAACCCTGCCAGCACAGCGTGCCCCGAGTGGGCGGCAAGCTGCACCCGAAACCCGGCGCGCGTCAGCGCCCGCTCGCTCGCCGCGCGAAGCTCGGGGTCCCCCGTTACGAACAGGACGTCGAGAGGAATGGACATGGATCTCAGCCACCAGCTGCCAGCCACCAGCTTCCAGCTTTTCTTGCAAGCTGGCCGAAAGCTGGAAACTGGTAGCTGGAGGCTGAGCTCCAGGGCAATCGCGGTGCCGGGGCGAAACGGCGGAGATTCCCTACGATCGCGTCAACTGACCGCGCTGGGGCGTGCTTTTCTTGTCCGCCGATTACAAAAATGAGACCGTCCAGCCTCCGGCCTCCAGCTAAGAGCCTTGGGAACTTGGGCTGGAACCTGGCGGCTGGGAGCTGGCAGCTGGCGGCTGGAAGCTTTATCTCAGCCTGTCCTGCAGCTTCTCCCGGTATCCCCGGCTCAGGGTGAGTCGGGTGCCCGTTCGCAGCAGCACGGCGTACTCCCCGTTCAGCCACGGCTGCAGCTCCTGGATCCGCTCCATGTTGACGATTCGCGATCGATGGATGCGGAAGAACTTCTCGGGATCGAGACGGCTTTCGATGGCGTTCATGGTCTCGCGCAAAAGGTGCGTGCTGGTTCCGACGTGCAGTCGGACGTAGTTACCGGCGGCTTCGATCCAATCGATTTCGTCTGCACGCAGGAAGAACAACCGTCCCCCGGACTTGACGACGAGGCGATCCGACTTCGGCTGATCCTTCCGGAGATCCTTGACCAGGGCCAATAGCCGCCGCCCGAGATCGCCGGTCTCCTCGCGTTCGATCTGCTTCCGCGCGCGCTGCAGGGCCTCGGTGAACCGTTCGCGGTCGAACGGCTTCAGCAGGTAGTCGAGCGCGCGCACCTGAAATGCCTTCAGCGCGTGCTGATCGTAGGCGGTGACGAAGATGACGAGCGGCATTTTCTCCGACCCCACCGCTTCGATCACTTCGAATCCATTCATCTGCGGCATCTGCACGTCGAGAAAGACCAGGTCGGGCGAGTGATCCTGGATCGCTGTCGCCGCTTCTTCACCGTCGCGGGCCTGGCCGATCAGATCGATATCGGTCTCACCGGCGAGCAATCCCGACAGCCGCTCGCGGGCGAGGGGTTCATCGTCGACGATCAACGTCCGGATCTTTTTCATGATGTTTTCCTGCGGAAAAGGGAGGTATTCCAGAGGCTGCCCCCCGCGATTGAGCTGAACGTGCTGAAGACGCTGCGCTGCCGGGTCTCGGCGCTGGGCGGCGCTGACGTTTCGACCGGCGCGGGAGCCAGGTGCGCCCGTATGCCACGGCACAGCGACGATGACGGCGAGACCTTGCGCGAGCCGATGGAACTCGAAGCGGAAGTCGGCACCGAACAGGTGCTGCAGACGCGCCCGGGTAGTGGACACGCCGATCCCTTTCTGCAGCGCGGTGAGCGCATCTTCCGACAACCCCACGCCATCGTCGCGAACTTCGAGCAGGAGCTTGTCGCCGTCGCGGCGGGCCGAGATATCGATGTGGCCGGGGCCGGCCTTCCTGGCCACGCCGTGTTTGATCGCGTTCTCGACGAGCGGCTGCAGGAGCATGCTCGGCACGCGCGTGTCGAGCGCGTCCGGCTGGACGTCGAACCGCACGGTCAGCCGATCGGCGAAGCGGGTCTGCTCGATTTGCAGATACTTCGAGAGGAAATCCAGCTCGGACTTGAGCGTGATCTCGGACTGCCCGAGGTTCTCGAGCGTGATGCGGAGGAGATCGCTCAGACCCATGAGCGTGCGATCGGCGGCTTCGACGTCGCGGTGCATCAGCGCCGAAATCGCGTGCAGCGTGTTGAACAGGAAGTGCGGGTGCAGCTGCTGCTGCAGCGTCGAGAGCTGTGCCTCCGCGAGCTTGACCTCGAGCTGGGCGGCACGCACGGCGCGGCCGCGCGATTCCCGGTAATAGAGAAGCGCATGACTCAGGCCGACGATCGCCCAGTAGGTGATCATCTCCCAGTCGAAGTAGTGCAGCATGCTGCGCTGCACTTCGGTCCACCACGCGAATGGCCTCCCCGCGGTGAACGCCATCCACCACTGGACCGCCTCCATCGCCGCGATGTGCGTGAAGGCCGCCGCCACCACGCACGGTATGTGAACCAGGAGCGCCCGGACCAGCCCCCCGCGCTCGAACCGGAAGCGCAGCGACAGCCAGATGATGGCCGGTGCCATCAGGGCCCAGAGGTACCAGTAGGCGTAATTCAGGATGGCGAGGGTCGGCCAGGAGATCTCCGTCTTTCCGAGCCAACGTGTGAATTGCCAGGCGAGGGCCGTGGACAACAGCCCGAGCGCCGTGGCCACGACAAAGATCAGCTGCCAGCGCACACCCCGATTGACTCTCGGCGGCGCCGGCACGTCAGTGCCGGACCCATACAGATCGAGCTGACGATCCGAAGGAGGTTTCATGCAGTGACGAGGAGCCGACCACACGGGACCGGCCTCCGACATCGCTTCGTTAGACGGTATAGACGACGCTTTCGTCCTCAACGATTCGCGCTGACCGTTGCACCACCGCGGCCAATAATGCCGGTCGACCGCTTCGTCCGCCGCGAGTGACCATTCGCACCATCACGTCCGGCACTCGTCCCAAAAAGGGCTGCTCGTCTTTTATTTGCGGACGGAAGTCTTGGTTGGTCCGCGGTCAAACACTGCCCGCGATCGGACAGTGACTATCCCATGATCGGGATTCATCCCGCGCGCTATCGAGGCTCGTACCTCGTGGCTCGGGGCAGCGTCTGCGGCCCGAGCGCGGCGCGAATCGCCGAGCGAGAGCGAGCGGGGTCCGCCTCCGCTGGTCGCCGAGCAAGGGGGCGACCAGCTTCGGCGAGGTCTCGCCGTAGCGCGCGAGATGTTCGCGCGCGGAGGCGCGGGCCCGCGAGCGCTGAGAGAATGCTCGGAGCGGGAGCTCGGAGCTGGAAGCTGGGAGCTGGAGCTAGGAACGAGCTGGCGACGATGACTTCGTGAGAGGCCGTCGGCAGCGTGCGGTGGGAGCGGGGATTGGTCGAAGGCTTCGTTTTTGCAAATGCGTTTTTGAAAAACGTGTGTATCATGTTCGCGTGAGTTCCTCCACGACACGCAGTCATCGCAACTGGCAGGCTGGAGAGCTATTTACCGTCACCGACGCTGCCGAGCTGTATGAAGTCGCGCGGTGGGGGAAGGGATACTTTTCGGTGTCCCCCGCCGGCCACGTCCTCGTCCACCCGACGAAGGACCCGGCGCGATCCATAGATCTGAAGCAGCTCATCGATCATTTGCTGCTGCGCGGGATCCATCTTCCCGTTCTCATTCGGTTCCGGGACATCCTCCGTCACCGCGTCGGCGACATCCACAACGCCTTCAAAACGGCGATTGCCCAGCACCAGTACGAGGGCCGCTACGTCTGCGTCTACCCGATCAAGGTCAATCAGCAGCGGCAGGTCGTCGAGGAAGTGCTGGATTTTGGCCGTGAATACGGGTTTGGGCTCGAAGCCGGGTCGAAACCCGAGCTCATGGCGGTGGCGGCGCAGGCCTACAACGACACGCCGATCATCTGCAACGGGTTCAAGGACGCCGAGTTCATCGAGATGGCGATGATGGCCCAGAAAATCGGGCGCAACGTCATCCCCGTCGTCGAGAAGTACACCGAGCTGGGACTGATCCTGAAATATGCGCAGAAAGTCGGCGTCCGGCCCCAGATTGGTATGCGCGTCAAGCTGGCGGCGCGCGGCGGTGGGCGGTGGCAAAGCTCCGGCGGCTACCGTTCGAAGTTCGGCCTGACGGTGGCCGAAGTGCTGCGCGGTCTCAACGAGCTGCGCGCGCTCGGCATGGAGGACTGCCTCAAGCTGCTCCATTTCCACCTGGGCAGCCAGATTCCCAATATCCGGATCGTGAAGGGGGCGCTGAACGAGGCCGCTCGGATCTACGCGGAGCTCGTGAAGGCGGGCGCCGGGCTGCAGTATCTGGACGTCGGCGGCGGCCTTGGCGTCGACTACGACGGGTCGCAGACCAACTTCGAGTCGAGCGTGAACTACACGTTGGAGGAGTACGCCAACGACGTCGTGTTCCACATTCAGACGGTCTGCGACGACGCCGGCGTGAAGCATCCGACGATCGTTTCCGAGAGCGGCCGGGCCATCGTCGCCTACCACAGCGTGCTTGTGTTCAACGTGCTCGGCGTTTCCTCCTTTGGCGAGGAAAAGATCCCCGAAGCCATCTCGCCGGACGAAGCCGAGCAGCCGCTGATCGATCTGCTGGAGACGTACCAGAACATGTCGGCCCGCAATGCGCTCGAGAGCTATCACGATGCGCAGCAGGCCATGGACATGGCGCTCAGTCTGTTCAGCGGCGGTTATCTGCCGCTCGAGCAGCGCTGCCAGGCCGAAAACCTCTACTGGGCCATCCTCGTGAAGTTGAAAAAGCTCGTCGCGCACATGGACGACGTCCCCGAGGATCTGCAGGGACTCGACGACACCATGGCCGACACTTACTTCTGCAATTTCTCCCTGTTCCAGTCGTGTCCCGACAGCTGGGCGATCAAGCAGCTCTTCCCGATAATGCCCATTCACATGTTGAATACGCCGCCCACCCATCACGCGGTGCTCGGCGACATCACCTGTGACTCCGATGGGAAGATCGATCAGTTCATCGATCGACGAGATGTGAAGCGAACGTTGCCCCTGCACGCGGTGAACGGCGACCCGTACTACCTGGGCGTGTTCCTGGTCGGCGCCTACCAGGAGATTCTCGGCGACCTGCACAACCTGTTCGGCGATACCCACGCGGTGCACGTCAGCCTCGATGACAGCGGCAACGTGGTCCTCGACGCGGTGATCAAGGGAGACACGGTCAAAGAGGTGCTCGACTACGTCGAGTTCGATCCGAACATCCTCGTGCGCAAGCTCCGGAACGACGTCGAGCTCGCGGTGAGAGAAGGGAAGATCAGCTACGAGGAATCAGGCCGCTTCCTGCAGTTCTACGAAGACGGACTTCAGGGCTATACGTACCTGGAAGACCCGAAAGAAAGGTAGACCAACTGGAGAACTGGGGAACTGGGGAACTGGGGAACGGAGAACTCAGCTCGCCGTTCAGCTCCTCCCCAGTTCCCCAGTTCTTCAGCTCCCCAGTTTCTTCAGCATTTCTTCCCGTTTGGCTTTGAACTCGTTCCCCGCTTTCCACTCGGGAAACTTGTCCGCGTTCGCCACGCGGTAGCCCACCAGGTAGAGCAGTTCTCCATCCTCTGACGCACCCGAGAGATCCCAGTCGGGCTTCACCTCGTCTGAAGGCGCGTGGTAGTCCTTCTCGGTGTACTCGTCGCGCTTCTGCTTGCTGTACTCCGGCGGCTTGCCCACGTAGTCGATGCCGGTGTCGATGTAGAGCGCCGGAACACCTTGCTTGGCGAAGTTGAAGTGGTCGGATCGGTAGTAGAAGCCTTTTTCGGGTTCCGGATCGGGACGCAGTGTTCGACCCTGCTCCGCCGCGGCGTCGCGCAGGTAGTCATCGAGGTCGGACGCACCAAGACCGATGACCGTGATGTCTTTCGTGCGCCCCCACTGGTTCACACCGTCGATGTTGATGTTGGCCAGCGTCTTCGCCAGCGGGTAGATGGGGGTGACGGAGTAGTACTGCGATCCGAGGAGCCCTTGTTCCTCGGCAGTGACCATGACGAAGAGGATCGAGCGCTTCGGCTGAGGCTTGTTCTTGGCGAAGGCGCCGGCGATCTCCAGCAGCTGGGCGACCCCGGAGGCGTTGTCGAGCGCACCGTTGTAGATCTTGTCGCCGTTGACGGGTGCCCCCACACCGAGATGATCCCAATGTGCCGTGTAGACGACATATTGATCTTTCAGCGCTGGATCCGATCCCTCGAGCTTCGCCACGACGTTGCGCGAGTCGAGCGTGCGCATCGAATTGCGAACTGCGAGCGAGGCCTTCAGGTTGAGGGGAACGGGCTTGAACTCGCGGGTCAGCGCCTGCTTCTTCAGCGCGTCGAAATCCTGGCCGGCCATCTGCAGGATGCGCTTGGCCGCGTCGAGCGTGATCCAGCCTTCGATAGCCGAGCGGCCCATGTTCTTGTCGGGGGTGACGAGATCGAACTTCTCGCGGAGGTTGCCCTGCACGACTGAGAAGGGATAACCGGCCGGTCCGGTCTCGTGGACGATCAGCACACCGGCGGCTCCCTTTCGCGCGCCTTCCTCGAATTTGTACGTCCAACGGCCGTAGTAGGTCATGGCAGTTCCGTTGAACATCTTGGCATCGAGCTTCGAGGGGTCGGAGGGGTCGGGGATCTGTGGATCGTTGACGAGCACGATGATCGTCTTGCCTTTGACATCCACATCCTTGAAGTCGTCCCAGTTGAATTCCGGCGCTTCCACGCCGTAGCCGGCAAAGATCAAATCCGAATCCTTGATTGCGGCGCCATCGGCTACGTGTTTCGTCCAGGCGACGACTTCGTCCGACCACTTGAAGGTTTGCTTACGCGGTCCCCGCGAGACCGTCAGTGGCTCACTGTTCGTTCCGGTAATTCCGACGAGCGGCACCTTCTGAATGTAAGTGCCGTCGGTATTGCCTGGCTGCAAGCCGAGTTTCTTGAACTCGTCTTCCAGATACCGGACGGTCAAGTCCTCACCCTTGCTTCCAGGAGCCCGCCCTTCGTACTCGTCCGAGGAGAGGACCTTGATGCGGTCGAGGATCGCCTGCGGTTCGATGCGCGCGGCGGGAACGGTGGACGGACGTGCCGCCTGCTGTGCTGGCGGCGTCGAGGCCGATTCCTGCGAGCACGCCGAGACGGCGAGTGCCAACGCCAGACCCAAAAAGGGATGAATGTAGACGCGAAATACTGATGTCATTTCTCTAGTGTACCGTCATCGCCGATCGCCGGTATCGTCGTAAAACCGCCAGTTCGCGCGATAGTCTTCGCTCATTGGTTGTGAGGTCAGGCTCGCACGAACCATCTCGACGGGCATCCGGCCGCGCTGCAGGACGGCGTCGTGAAACGCGCGGTCGGTCATCTTTCCCGAATCGACCAGCTCACGGTGCAGTGTCCGGAACTGCAGTCCTCCGATCATGTAGGCGACCTGATAGAGCGGTGAATAGGTGCCGTTGAACGATCGCCGCACCTCGCCTTCGGCCGTGAACCGTTCGTGACCCACCTTCTCGACCAGATAGTCGATAGCCTCCTGCGGCGTCATCTTGCCGAGGTGGAAACTGAGCGAGAAGACGATGCGCGCGGCGCGGTGCATGCGCCAGAACAGCATGCCGATCCGGTCTTCGGGTGACTTCGTGAACCCCTTGTCCCAGAGCAGCATCTCCCAGTAGAGGGCCCAGCCTTCCGTCCAGAACGGCGTCGCAAAGGCCGCGCGATGCGTGTTGTAGCGTTCACTCATGAAGCCCTGCAGATGATGGCCCGGGATCAATTCGTGCTGCACCGTCGCGCGGGAGAAGTGCAGCGCGTTGCCTCGCATGGACATCAACTTGTCCGCATGATCCATCGTGTCGGTCGGATAGGACACCTGGATGACTTCGCCGCCGAGGAAGAACGGATTCACGCGCTGACGTTCCGGCGCCATCATCTCTATCCGCCAGATGTCGCGGGCGAGCGCGGGCACGGTGACGAGCTGATTCTTTTCGACGAAGTCGATGGCTTCGAACGCCAGGTCGCGGATCAAATCGGTCTGACGTCCCGGCTCGACATGTATGTTCTTGACGCGTTCGAGCGCGGCCTTCCAGTCGTCGCCGAGTCCCATTTCGCGTGACGCTTTCTTCGCCTCCTCGAGACACCACGCGTATTCCTTCTCGCCGATCGCAATGAGCTCCTCAGGCGTGTACGGGATCATCTCGCGCTCGAGATCGGCGAGGAGTGCGTCGCGTCCAATGGGATCGCCGACAATCGGCTCTTCCTGACCGGCGACGGCCCCGACGATGCGCTCGCGCAGGAAGGCCACGTAACCTTCGAGCGCTTTGTCAGCACGCTTGAAGGGCTGATCGGCCCACCAGGTGAACATCGGGTCGTAGCCGTTGTAGTAGCGGAACCACTGCTGCAGGGTCTGGCGGAGTACCGCCGCATCCTCCGAGGCGCGCAGCGCGACAATTCTGGTGGTTTTCACCGAGCCCTGAGTGCTGTCCGACTTGAGCCCGGCTTCGATGGCGCGCCGCAATCGATCGATCTGGTCGGTGAGGGACTCGAGCGTTGCGGCCGCCGCCCGTGGCTCCATCGTCTCCATGCGCCGCCGCGCTTCGTGAAGGCTGCTGACCGTTTCGGCAAAGGGCAGGAGCGGTCCGGTCTCCTGCATCAGCTTGCTGTCGCGATCAAGCAGGCGTTGCTCGTACGTCAGCCGGGTCTTCATCAGGACGTAGTCCACTTTGCCGTCCTGGGACAATTTGCCGAACGCCACTTTTCCCAGCTGCGTGCGCCAGGCGTCCTGAAATTCGCGCAACCGCTCGCGCTGCTCCTGCGAGTGCTCGACGGTGAAGCGCCTGAGCAACGCCGCGCGATCGGTCGAGTAGCGGCTCACGAGATCTCGCAGCTCGCTCGTCGACGAGGCCGGCAGTGGCGGCAGTTGCGGCACGTATGTTCCACCGTTCGCCGGTGGAGTCGATTTCACCGGGCGCGGCATGCCGGTGGCCGATGGCGGCTTCTGCTGCGCTGAGATGGCCGTGGCGGACAGAAGGAGGGCGATGGCCAGACCCGCCCGTGAGCTGTGCAGTTGCATGACCCGGCGATTCTAACTGCGCGGCCAACCGCTGCGCGCCGCTTCCCGTCTAAGCACTTACACCCCTATGAGCACAGGGGTATATTGAACCGCGATGCTCGACAGAACCACGATCGATCTCCTGCAGGGCACCCTCGGCGTACTCATCCTCAAATCGCTGAGCTGGGGTCCGATGCATGGCTACGGAATTGCCCGATGGATCGAGCAGGTCACCGAGTCCGAGCTGCTCATCGAGGAAGGATCTCTCTATCCAGCGCTGCATCGGCTGCAGGCACACGGGCTGGTCACCTCCGAATGGGAGATCTCGGAAACGAACCGCCGGGTGAAGACCTACACCATCACCGAACCAGGCCGTCAACGGCTGCGGGCGGAGCTGTCGCGCTGGTCGCGGTTCTCGACGGCCGTGTCGCGCGCACTGCAGGCGCGGCGGCCGCGCACGGCATGAGCAGCAGATCGCCGAACACCGGATCCGGAGATCCGAATCGGCGCCGCGAGAGGCGTGTCTGGCGTCCCGACGTTCGGCAGGACATCGATGACGAACTCGCGTTTCACCTCGAGGAGCGCCAGCGTGAGTACGCAGCGCTCGGCCTGAGCGAGCGGGCGGCGCACGAGGCGGCCCGGCGCCGCTTCGGCAACGTCGATCAGGTGACGGCGTCGTGCCGGCACATCGACGAGCAGTGGTACAGAGAGCAAAGGCGGGCGAGCATGTGGAGCGATTTGCGGCAGGATTCGTGGTACGCGGTTCGCGCATTGTGGAGGAGCCCTGGATTCACGGCCACGGCCGTCCTCACTCTCGCGCTCGGCATCGGCGCGAACACGGCCATCTTCAGCGTCATCAGCAGCGTCCTGCTCAGACCGCTGCCGTATCGCGAGCCCTCGCGGCTGGTGTTCGTCTGGTCCACGAGCCAGGCGTTTTCACGAGAACCGCTGACGCCCGGCCGGCTGGTCGATTTTCGCGAACAACTCACGTCGATGTCGGCGTTTGCCGGCATCAGTCACGTGCCGTTCAACCTGACCGGTTCCGGCGATCCGGAACGCATCTCCGGGTCGAGCGTGTCGTCCGCGTTTTTCGACGTGCTGGGCCTACCGGCGATGCTGGGGGATCCGTTTCATTCGGGTACGGCCGACGCCAATGCCGTGGTTCTCAGTTACCGGTTGTGGACGACGCGATTTGCAAGCGATCGATCGATTGTCGGCCGTCAACTCATGCTGAACGGCACGCCACGAACGGTTGTTGCCGTCATGCCTGCAACCTTCGACTGGCCGTCGATCACGGCGACGGCCGCCTACTTCGACGGTCCACAGTTGTGGGTCCCTGGCACGAGCCAGGACATTCCCCGCACGCCGATCGATCGCCCCGGCGATCTGGCGGCGAACCGTCGATCGGGGTATCTCAGGGCTGTCGCACGCTTGAAGGATGGGTTCACCATCGAGCAGGCGCGTCAGGAGGCGGGACTGATTGCCGAACGTCTGGCGCGTCAGTACCCGAATGACGATGGCGGGCGTGGAGCGACGGTGATACCGATGCGCGAGCAATTCGTCGGTCACGTCAGGCGGCCGATGCTCGTCCTGCTGGGAGCCGTCGGATTCGTGCTCGCGATCGCCTGCGCGAACATCGCCAGCCTGCTGCTGGGCCGAAGTGCAACCCGGCGCCGCGAAGTCGCCGTACGTCTTGCGCTCGGCGCCAGCCAATCACGCATCAGTCGTCAACTGCTGACCGAGTCGACCATTCTCGCCCTGAGCAGCGCCGGTATCGGGCTTCTGCTGGCGACATGGGCGCAACGCACGCTCGCCAGCCTGGCCGCCGAAGGTCTCCCCGGTGCCGAGCACGCGACGCTCAACGGACGTGTCCTCCTGTTCGCGCTCGTCATCGCGATTGTGACCGGCGTACTGTGCGGGATCGCTCCGGCCTGGCAGGCCTCGGGCGGTGACCTGAACGGCGACCTCGGCGAAGGAGGAACCCGGGCATCCTCTGGTCCTCGGGCAAGCCGCACCCGGGACCTGCTCGTCGTCACGGAAATCGCCGTGGCGCTCGTGCTGCTCATCGGTGCGGGCCTGATGCTGCGCAGCTTCCACGCGCTGTCACGTGTAGACACCGGGATCGATACGCACAACCTGCTGGCCTTCGATCTGTTCCTGACCGGAGACCGGGCGCAATACCAGCAGCGTCAGGTGGCCTTCTACGACGACGCTTTGCGGCTGATCGGCGGGCTGCCTGGCGTGACCAGTGCCGGTGCCGCGGTGACGTTGCCGATCGGCGGCGACGATTTCGCCGCCGGCTTTTTCGTCGAGGGTCGTCCGCAGCCGCCGCCGGGACAGGAACCACGCGCCGGCTATCAGGTTGTCACGCCTGGGTACTTCCGAACGATGGGCATTCCGATCACGTCCGGACGTGACTTTCGCGCCGGCGATACGCGCGAAGCGCCGCAGGTCGTGATGATCAACGCCACGATGGCGCGGCAGCAGTGGCCGGGACAGGATCCCATCGGTCGCCGCCTGAAGATCGGCAGCAGCACCGCCGCCTGGATGACCGTCGTCGGCGTCACGGGGGACATCCGGCATCTCGGACCGGCGACGCCACCGCGTCCCGAGATCTATCAGCCGCATTCTCAGAACTCGTTTCCGTTCATGGCCTTCGTTGTCCGCACGGCGGGTTCGCCCGAGGCGCTCGTGCCGGCGATCCGATCGGCGGTTACCAGTCTCGACTCGGCACAGCCGATCTCCGGCGTGAACACGATGGAGACGCACATCGCGAACGCGCTGGCGCGACCCCGGTTCTTGTCGCTGCTCGTCGCCGCATTCGGGCTGCTGGCGCTGGTGCTGGCGATTGTCGGGATTTACGGCGTGATGGCGTACGCGGTCACGCAGCGCACGCGGGAGATAGCCATCCGCTCTGCGCTCGGCGCATCCGCGCTGCAGGTGATGCGCATGGTGCTGGCGCGGGCGGCGTGGCTGGCGCTGGCCGGCGTCGCCATCGGTCTCGTCCTCACGCTCGTCGCCTCGCGAGCGCTCTCGGGCATGCTGTTCGAGATTTCCGTCACCGATCCAGGCACGTATGCCGGCGTGATCGTACTCCTCGGCACGGTGGCGCTGATGGCGGCGGCCATTCCGGCGATTCGGGCGACGAGGATTGAGAGTTCGAGGGTGCTGCGGTAACGGTTCGCGTTCCAGAACCCTAGAACCTTAGAACTTCGGCAGCTCCGCGATCAAACAGATGAACTCCCCCAGCACCATCGCTGTAGCTCCCCAGATCTGATGCCCGAGGAGATCGAAGTACGGGTACTCGACGGCCACACCCTCGCGGATACGCGTGCCGACGCGGATGCGTGAGGCATCACGCAGATCGTCCAGCGACACTTCGAGAATCTCCTCCACTTCCTCGGGCGCAGCCTGGAACGCCGGGCGCTGGTCGGTCACGCCGACGATGGGGTGCAACGTGAAGCCGCTGACGATCACGTGCACGGGCGTGAGCTCTCCGAGAATCCGAACGCTCGCCGGATCGACGCCGATCTCTTCCGAGGCTTCGCGCAAGGCGGTTTGCGCAAGGGTCTCCCCTTCGTCGGCGCCTCCCCCCGGCAAACTGATCTGCCCGGCATGTCGGGCGAGGCCGCTCGACCGGACGGTGAGCGGAATAGCCACCCCGTCGTCCGTGGGATACAGCAACAGCAGAGCAGCAGCGCTGCGAGCGTCCGCGGGAAAATGCCCGGGGACCCAGCCCGATCGCACCGGATCGGGAACGAAGCGCAACTGCGCCTCCACGCCGGGAAGCGTGCCTGCCAGTCGCGTGCGAAGCGACGTCTCGATCTCGCGAAGCGGCATCCGTCCACTGATCCTACAATTGCGCGCCGGTTTTCGGCAGTACACTTAGCCGGTCATGTCCGCCTTTCCCGTCGTCGAGAAGGACGTCGGCCGCGCCGTGCGCGAGCTCGTGCACGGCTGCACGTTCGACGACTTCATCCTGTCGCCGCAGTGCAGCGTCCTCGACCGTCGCGATCCGAACGTCATCGACTTGTCGTGCCGATTGTCACGACGCATCACCTTGAAACGGCCGATCGTGTCCGCGAACATGGACACGGTGACGCGCGCGCCGATGGCCATCGTACAGGCGGAAGAAGGTGGAATCGGCATCATCGACAGGGGATTCCGGCCCGGGGAAATCGAACCGCAGGTCCGTGAGGTGGAAATCGTCAAACGGACACAGCACGGCGTCATTACCGATCCCTACAGCATCCAACCGTCCACGTCGGTGTCGGAAGCCAGGCGCATCATGGCGCGGTCGCGCGTCGGCACGCTGGTCGTGATCGACGATCGGCGCCGCCTGCTCGGACTTCTCACCGAGCGGGATTTGCGCTTCGCCGACGACTCGTCGCAGACCGTGCGCGACCGGATGACGCCACGCACCTCGCTCGTGGTGCACGAAGGCACGCCCACCGCGGACGAAGCCGAACGAGTGATGGTGTTGCGCAAGGTCAAGAAACTTCCCCTGGTCGATCGCGATGGCGTGCTCACTGGCCTCATCACGGCCAAGGATCTGGTGCGGCAGCGCCGTCTGCCGTTTGCGACACGCGACGCGCAGGGCCGGTTGATGGTCGGCGCCGCAATCGGGGCGACCGGGGACTACCTGGAACGTGCGGCTGAACTGATTCGCGCCGGCGTCGACGTGCTGGTCATCGACATCGCGCACGGCCACTCGATCGTCATGGAGCGTGCGATGTCGGAGTTTCGCAAGCACTTCGGCGATTTCGAAATGATCGCCGGAAATGTCGCAACGGCAGACGGCGCCCGGTTTCTCATCGAGCGGCAGGCGGACGGAATCAAAGTGGGGATCGGCCCTGGCGGCGGCTGCACGACGCGGATGAATACCAGCTTCGGCGTGCCTCAGGCCCAGGCGCTGGTCGACTGCCGGTTGGCCGTGGCCGATACGGGCATACCGATCATTGCCGACGGCGGCATCAAGCGCCACGGCGCGCTGGCAGAATCGCTGCTGTTCGGCGGTGACTGCGCGATGCTCGGCAGCGCCTTCGCGGGCACTGAGGAAGCTCCAGGAGAGATCGTGCACAAGTCGGTCGTCCTGCCGGAATCACAGAAAACGGTGAAGGTACCGTTCAAGGTCCTCCGCGGCATGGCGTCGATCGAAGCGATTCGCGACCGACTCGACGTGGAGGACGCCGACCGCGTCGAGCTCGATGCCCTCGGCGCGGAAGGGATGGAAATCAGCGTGCCCGCCCGCGGCTCCGCTCGAGCCGTCGTCCGCGACATGATCAAGCACTTGTGTTCGTCGATCAGCTACGGCGGCGCGAACAGTCTCGCGGAGCTGAGGACGCTGTTCTGGAATGAGCCGAACAGGTACCTGATCAAGGTGTCCGCGTCCGGGCGGCGTGAATCGTATGAGCGGTGACGCTCGGCCCCTGAGCCAGCGGGTGCGGGCGCTCGCGGATCCGACGCGCATTCCCATCCTTCAGAGTTTCTTCAAAACAGGCAAGGGCGAGTACGCGGAGGGCGATCGGTTCATCGGCATCCGCGTGCCGCAACTCCGGCAGCTTTGTCGCGACTGCAGAGGAGCGGGCATCAGTGACCTGACGCCACTGCTCCGTTCCGACATCCACGAGGAGCGCCTGTTTGCACTCCTGCTGCTCGTCGATGCCTTTCGCCGCGAAGACGAGGCGGGGAAACGCGCCATCTACGACTTCTACCTGGCCAACACGCAGTTCATCAACAACTGGGATCTCGTCGATGCCTCCGCCGAGCACATCGTCGGCGGCTGGCTCCAGGAGCGGAGCAGAAGCCCGCTCACCAGGCTGGCGCGTTCCAGGTCACTCTGGGAGCGTCGCATCGCCATTGTCGCGACGCTGCAGTTCATTCGAGCTGGCGAGCTGGGTGAGACGTTTCGCATAGCCGACATGCTGATGGGCGATGCTCACGACCTGATTCACAAGGCGACGGGCTGGATGCTGCGTGAAGCCGGGAAGCGAGACGTTGCTGCGCTGCGGAGGTACCTATCCACTCGGCACGTCAGAATGCCGCGGACGATGCTGCGGTATGCGATTGAGCGACTGCCCGAGAAGGAGCGGCGGCAGTACGTTGGCAACAAAGCCACGCGCGTGAGCTACGATGGATCGACGCCGACGGCTTCCAGGCCGGCGAGGACGCGAGGCAAATCGGCAGGCCGGTCGACGAAAAGCTCCGTGCCCCGAAAGTCTGCATCCTTGAAGCGAAAACCGAACCCATAGCGTGCGAGGCAGACGTGAGTGCCTGCCCGCCGCGACGTTTCCAAGTCGATTGGCGAGTCGCCAACCAGTACGGTCGAATCGGGATTGCTCCCGGCCCCGTGCATGAGATGTAACAGTCCGGCCGGATCCGGCTTGCGGCCGAATTGCGAATCGCCGCCCACCACCTGACGAAAGTACGGCGATAGCCGAAGCTGCTCGAGGATGATTGTCGTCGCACGCGCGGGTTTGTTCGTCAGCACGGCGAGGGAATGCGCGCCGTGCAGTTCGTCGAGGACCTCACGCATACCGTCGTACGGTCGCGTATGAGCGATCAGGCATTCGTCGTAAAGCTGGAGGAAACGATTGAGAGCGTCCGGCGTGTCGGGATTCAGGCCAGAAGCGGTGAGTGCGCGGCGTACCAGCACGGCGGCCCCGTCACCAATCATTTCTGCAATCTGATCGATCGGCAGAAGATTCGCTCCGAGCGCGACCAGCAACGCATTAATGGCGTCCGCCAGATCCCTTTTTGAATCGATCAACGTCCCGTCGAGATCGAAAACAATCAAACGCACAAAGAAAGGATGAAGGAAGAAGGAAGAAGGATGAAGCGTTAGTTTTCAATCGGGCTTGCCGCGCCGACTTTAGCGGAGGCGGGGGCTCGGGCTTGCCGCGCCGTAGCTTTAGCGGAGGCGGGGGCCTGCACGCATCAGCAGCATTCGATGAGCTCAAAACCTGCGCAAATTCGCCATACAGGGCGAAGTGCCCCGAACCATCGCTTTTCCACCTACCGCGTTGCCGTTCGTCGACGAACAGTGCCACGATCGGCCCGTGCTTCGTGCCAATGCGTCGACGCTCGTCGCCATCGCTGGCGGCCTCATAGCCCTGAAACTGCTCGTCTTATGGCTCGAGCCGAAGGTCGCGTTCTATCCGATTCGAGGCGTTCAGGAGACGCCGGCGCTCGCCGGGCTGCCATTCGTCGACGTGAGTGTTCCGACCGAGGACGGGGAGACCTTGCACGGCTGGTGGCTCGAGGATCCGCAGGCCCGAGCGCAGGTCGTGTTCTTCCACGGCAACGGCGGCAATCTCTCCCTGTGGCTCGACGTGATCGTGGACATGCGTCGCCGCGGCTTGTCCGTATTGGCCATCGACTACCGTGGCTACGGGGGCAGCACCGGCCGTCCGAGTGAGAACGGCGTGTATCGCGATGCCGCCGCATCGATTCGCCTGTTTGGTGAGCGGATGCGGAAGCGAGGCATTCCGGTCATCTATTGGGGACGATCGCTCGGAAGTCCGGTGGCCGCATATGCCGCGAGCCGTGTCGCGCCAGACGGCGTGGTGCTCGAGAGCCCGATGCCTCACGCGCGTTCGCTCCTCACCAACAACCCGATCGCCTGGCTGCTGAGTTTCCTTTCCTCGGTACAGCTTCAGCACTTCGAAGTTCGTCGCAACGCTCGACGTGCCGCTGCTCATCGTCCACGGCGATGGCGACGAGCTCGTGCCGTATGACGCGGGCAAGCGCGTCTACGCTGACGCAGGCACCGCCCGCAAGACATTCGTGACGATCGCCGGCGCGGGTCACAACGACCTGCACGCGACGAATCCGCCGGTGTATTGGAACGCCGTCGACAGTTTCATTGCCGCCGCCGGCGCTGCCAGGGCCGACAAGCCCGCCGATCGGTGAGATGACCCTTTGGCAGACGGCTACGGCGATCTTCTTTTCCTATACCGCCTTGATGGCGTTGGTGATGCCGCGCCTGCAGTGGAAGCGCCGGCTGCAGTCGCTGGCAGGCGCCGCCGCGGGTCTGCTGGTGATAGTCGCAACCGCACGGGTTCAGCATCCTCTCCTGAATGACTGGGTGATTCCGCCGATGGTCCTGCTGCTCGCCTATTGGACGAGCGGCCTGCTGTTCGTGGCACCGATGCCCGGTGTGGAACGCGCACTGGTCGAAATCGATCGCCGCTTGCAAATCAGACGGATAGGCGGCGCGACGCCGCGGCTGCTTGCGGAGTTCCTGGAAATTGCGTACGCCGCGGTGTACGTCCTGATTCCCATCGCTTTGGTGATTCATCTCACAGCCGTCGGCCGGCCGAATGCCGGCAAGTTCTGGGCTGTCATCCTCATCACCGACTACATTTGTTTTGGCATGCTGCCATGGATCCAGACGCGTCCGCCGCGCGCGCTCGAGTCGGGCGAGCCGTGGGGGGCTTGGTTTCGCGCCCTCAACCTCTGTTTGCTCGGGAAAGCCAGCATCCACGTCAATACGTTTCCGAGCGGCCATGCCGCCGAGGGTCTGACAGCCGCCCTGCTGGTCATCGGCGCTCCTGCACCGCTCGTCGTGGCGATGTTTCTCGCGGGCCTCTCCGTTGCTGCCGGCGCCGTCCTGGGCCGGTATCATTACGCGGCGGATATCGTCGCGGGATGGCTAGTCGCGGTCGGAGTATATCTAGTCGTCAGTCGCTAGTCGTCGCTAGTCGATTCGCAGCGTTTGTCATCGCTATTCGATTCGTGGCTTCCGGCTTTAGCCGGAAGATGCAGCCGCGGGATCCTTCCGCCTGAAGGCGGAAGCCACAAGCCTGGAGGAAGCTACGAACCTGAAGGCGAAGCTACGAGCTGGAAATCTCGGAGGCTGTGTGACGAAGACCAAACTGTTCGGGCTGGCGGCGATCCTTGCGGTTGCGGTCTGGCCGGCGGCTCTGGTGCGTGGTCAGCAGGTACCGGTGCGGCCGCCGGAGGCCGAGGGGCAGCCGCCGGACCGTGATCCGCTGAATCCGGCGCCGGATCGGCGGGCCAACGAAGGGCTGGGACCGTTCAAGACCCTCGCCATTCGAGGAGCCATGCTGATCGACGGCACCGGGGCACCGCCGCAAGGGCCGGTTGACGTGATCGTGCAGGGCAACCGGATTTCGGCGATTCGCTCGGCGGGCACGCCGGGGCTGCCGCTGCGCGCCAACCGTCCGCCGCAGACCGATCATGAAATCGACGCAACGGGGATGTACCTGCTCCCGGGCTTCGTCGACATGCATGTCCACGCCGGCGGCGCGCCGAAAAATCCTGATGCGGAGTACGCGTACAAGCTCTGGCTGGCGCACGGCGTGACCACGGTGCGCGGTGTGCCGCTCACGACCCACGCCATCGCTGTTCGCGAGAAGCAGCGCAGCGAGAAGAACGAGATCGTCGCCCCGCGAATCTACAACTACCAGCGCCCCGGAAGCGGATGGTCGCAGGGTGCTGTCGATTCGCCGGACAAGGCTCGTGAGTACGTGCGCTGGGCGGCGTCGAACGGCATCGATGGGTTGAAGCTCGGTGCCGAACGGCCGGACATCATGGCCGCGCTGCTGGACGAGGCAAAAAAGCTCGGGCTCGGATCGACCGCGCATCTGCAGCAGAGCGGCGTCGCCCAGATGAACGCGATCAAGGCCGCACGGCTCGGACTGGGCACGGTCACCCACTTCTACGGTCACTTCGAATCACTGCTCAAGGACTTCGTCGTCCAGCCGTGGCCGGCCGACATGAATGCGAGCGATGAGCAAGCCCGGTTCGGGCAGGTGGCGCGGCTCTGGGACAAGATTCACGAGCCGGGATCTGCGGAGTGGAAGGCGTATCTTCAGGAGCACCTCAAGCTCGGCACCGTGTTCGATCCGACGCTGACCATCTACTCCGCCGGTCGCGACGTGATGCGATTTCGCAACGCCGACTGGCACGCCCGCTACACGTTGCCGTCTCTGATGGCGTTCTACGAGCCGAGCCGCGGCGCACACGGATCGTATTGGTATTACTGGACCACGCACGACGAAGTGGCGTGGCGCAACTTCTACCAGGTCTGGTTCCGTCTGGTGAACGACTACAAGAAGATGGGTGGCCGTGTCACGACGGGATCGGACTCCGGGTACATCTACCAGACTTACGGTTTCGGCTACGTGAACGAGCTCGAGATGCTGCAGGAGGCAGGATTCCATCCGCTCGAGGTCGTGCAGTCGGCGACGATGAACGGGGCGCTGACGCTGGCGCAGCCGAAGGGCCAGCCGCCCGAGTTCGGAACCGTACGGCCGGGGATGCTCGCCGACCTGGTCCTCGTCGATCAGAATCCGCTCGACAATTTCAAAGTGCTTTACGGTACCGGCGCCGTGAAGCTGAATGACAAGACCGCCCGTGCTGAGCGAGTCGGGGGCGTCCGGTACACCATCAAGGACGGCCTCGTCTATGACGCAAAACAACTCCTCGCCGACGTCGAAGCGATGGTCCAGAAACAGAAGCGCGCGCCAGCAAAGACAACCGCCGCGAATCGCGCGGATGCTCGATGAAGAGTCTGCTCGTTGCATTGACGGCGCTGGCGCTGTCCATTGACGGGACCGGTGGGATCGCCGCCGGAGATCTCCTCCGCATCGACGTCGTGGCGCTCGACGCCAGGGGTGCGCCGGTTCTCGATCTGAGACCTGGCGAGTTCGAGGTCTGGATCAACGGCTTCCAGATTCCGATCGAGACGGTCACGTTCGTCGCCCCGGGCGTCGCCGATGCGTCACGCACGATCGTGGTGTTGCTGGATGACATGTCGGTCACCCAGACCTTGGTGCCACGGGTCCGGGAAGCGGCGAGGCGACTGGTCGAACGTACATCGGATGCCGATCGTGTCTCTGTCGTGTCTCTCAACAGCGGCGTGATGGAGGGGAGCAACGATCGGGACCTCGTTCTCAGGGCCATCGACCGCTATCACGTCAGCGGCTTTCCACTGCGCATAGACGTCGCCGGCGAACAGGTGTTGAAGACGGTGACCAGCATTTCCCGTCAGCTCGCGGAAGTCCGAGGCGGCCGCAAAGCCATCGTCGCGCTTGGTTCGGGCTGGCTGTTCGACACACCGATTCCGCCGCCACAGGTGCAGATGGACCTTCGTCGCGAGTGGCTCGACGCGATGCGTGCAAGCGCCGCCGCGCACGTCTCGCTGTATGTGATCGATCCCGCCGGCCTCGGGACGCGTCGTGTGGACAGCGGTGCGAGCGGCTTCGCCCGCGAAACCGGCGGCCTGGCGTTCACGAACAACAACGACATACGTGGCGTCGTCGACCGCATCTTGACCGAGCTCGGGAACTACTACGTGCTGAGCATTCAGGATCCACCCGTCGGCAGGAAGGCGGACCTCCGCGAGCTCGAGGTCAAGATCCTGCGCCGCGGCGTCACGCCCCGCGCCCGCCGTGCGATTCAGCCGTGAAACAGGTGCTAGCACGTGCGACGTGCGACGTGCGATGTGCGACGTGCGACGTGCGATCGTGACGACGTGCGATCGAGGAACTGTCTGCGCGAGCGCCTGCACCGGATCCACCCGCATGGCCCGCCGCGCGGGGATGAGGCAGGCGGCGAGAGCGGTCCCTGACAGGATGACGGCAACCGCGATGAGCGTCAGCGGATCCGCCGGGTGCACGCCGAAGAGCATCGTCCGGAAGGTACTCATCAGCCACACGCCGGCAGTCAGCCCGATGGCCAGGCCAACTAAAGCCTGAGTGAGGCCTTCCCGCATCACGAGCTTCATGACATCTGGCGGGCGTGCGCCGAGCGTCATCCTGACGCCGATCTCCGACGTGCGCAGCGCGACCAGGTGCGCCATCACTCCATAGATGCCGGCGGCGGCAAGGACGAGCGCGAGAGCGCCGAATGTCGCCAGCATCTGCATAGAAACTCGCCGCGACGCCGTCGATCGGGCAGCCACCTGTTCCATCGTTCTGACGTTCGACAACGGAAGGTCGCCGTCGACGGCGCGAAGCTGTTCGCGTACGGAACCGGCGATCGTCGTCGGGTCACCTTGGGTTGCTACCGCAAAATACATCGAAGACAACAGGTACTGCTCGAGCGGCATGTACACTTCCGGGTTGACCGGCATCTCGTACCCCCAGCTCCGGACGTCGCGGACGACGCCGATGACCTCCCGCCAGTCATCGGTGCCGGTCCAACGGATGCGCTTTCCCAGCGGGGAGGTGCCCGGCCAGTAGCGGTTGGCCATCGTTTCATTCACCACCACCACCAATGCCGAATCGTGGCGATCGAACGCTGTGAACACGCGTCCCGATCCGAGCGTCATCCCCATGGTGCGGAAGTAGTCGCCGGCGACCGCCCGTGGATGGGCCCGTGTCGGCGCATCTGAAGTCGGCTCGCGCCCCTCGATGACTACGCCCCGGCGCGCGTTTTCTGCGGCCAGAGGAAGACGGCTCGTCGCACCTGCGGACCGTACTCCGGGAATCGTGCCGAGCCGCCGCGTAATCTCGCGGAACGCCGTCACGCGCTTCTCGTCGTCGTCATACCGCATGTGCGGCAGCGCCACCAATGCGGTCAGCACGCGGTCTGTCGTGATGCCCGTGTCCTCTCGTAACAGCGTCTGAAAGCTGCGCAACGTCAAGCCGGCCGAGAAGAGCAGCAGCGACGCGAGCGCGATTTCACCGACGACGAGCACCAACCGGATCCGGCGACGCACGCCGCCGGAGGTACGAGCGCCGTCCTTGAGTGATTCGCCGAGGTCCTGACTTGCGAGATGCCACGCCGGGAGCATTCCAAACAGCAGGCCCGTGATGAGTGACAGGATCAGCGTGAAGAGCAGGATGCGGAGGTCTACGCCGAGATGGTCGATGCCGAGCAGTGGTAGCTCGTTCGGTGTCAGCGCGCGGATTGCGCCGATGCCCCACCTGGCAACCAGCAGACCACCCGCACCACCGAGGACTCCGAGCAGCACGCTCTCCGTCAGCGACTGGCCGACGAGCCGTCCCCGGCTGGCGCCGACCGCCGCGCGAACCGCCATTTCGCGACGTCGCGAGGCGGCTCTCGCGAGCAGCAGGTTCGATACGTTCACGCAGGCGATGAGCAGGACGAACCCGACGGCACCGAGTAGAAGCAGGAGTCCGGTGCGGACCGTGTGCGTCAGCTCCTCACGAAGCGGAGCCACGTGAGCTCCGTGGTTCTGATTGGAGTCCGGGTATTGTCGCGACAGCTCGGCGCCGAGCCGGTCCATGTCTGCGCGAGCCCGCTCCAACGACACTTCCGGCTTCAGCCTCGCGTAAACCTCGAGAAAGTGGTTATTGCGTGTCGGAGCCTCCGCGGCTCCTTCGAACGCGAGCGGGGACCACAGCTCAATCGTGCGGTCGGGAAACTCGAACGAACGTGGCAGCACGCCGATAACGTCGTGCGGCACTCCGTTCAACACGATTTTCCGCCCGACGATCGACGGGTCGGAACCGAATCGGCGTTCCCAGAGTCCATGATTCAGCACCACGACGCGGTGCTGGCCCACCCTGCCCTCCTCGGGTCGAAACGCGCGGCCGATGACGGGAGAGACGCGAAGGACGTCGAAAAATGGAGTCGATACCGATCCTGCCACCAGCCGCACCGGCTCGCCCGACCCGGTCAGGTCGACGGTGATTGCGGCGACGGCGGCCATCGCCTCGAACGCGCCGTTCATCTTCGACCAATCGACGAAATCAGCGGGCGCCACGACGTTGTTCAGGACACCTTCACGAAGTCGTTTCTCCCAGACCTTTACCAGCCGGTCGGCTTCGGGATACGGCAGTGGCCGGAGAAGAACAGCGTCAACCGCGGAGAAGATAGCGGTATTCGCCCCGATACCCAGGGCGAGCGTCAGTATCGTCACGATCGTGACGCCAGGTTGTTTGAACGTTAGGCGTGCGGCGTATCGAATGTCCTGTATGAATGCGCGCATCCACCACCTCCAGCGCCGCAGCTCGCGCGCGACCGCGAGGCCGCCGTGTTCAATTTGCTGCAAACGCTCGGCGGTGCCTTGGAGAAGGGCATCCCGGACAGCATCCGCCCACAGCCGCATCATGCTGCCGCCGCTCGCTCGCACCTCTTCCCGTTGCGCGTTGAACAGACGCGTCATGTCGTCGCCGAATGTCCGCCGCAGCCGGCGCGGAAATGCGAGCCACAGCAGCATGCGATACATGTCAGCTCCTGGACCGGGCGAGAAGGCGCTTCGAACGCGCGTCCATGACGACGGCCTCGAGGCGGCGCGCCTCCGCGGCAGCGACCTCAGCTCCGAACCTGGTGATCTTGAAGTACCGCCGCCGCTCGTCGTCCGCTGCCGCGCGCATGCGAGTCGATTCCTCGATGAGACCGTCGGCGAGCATCGTGCGCAGCGTGCGATAGAAGTTGCCGGGCATGATGCGCTCGAATCCTCCGCGCTGCTGCGCGTCGCGCACCAGCGCCCAGCCGTGACGCTCGCCATCGACCAGAGACAACAGCACCTGGAATACGAGTGGCTTCAACGGGAGTTGATCGTCGACGTTGGGAGTGAATTCCGGCCGCGGCATAGAGTCGAGACTAGTATCAGATTGATAGTAGTGTCAAGGTGCTCGCGTCGCGTAGTAGGGTGAAGAGACGGGTCATGAAAACGCGGGACCTGGTGACAATGGGCATCCCGGCCGGACGCTGCGCCGAGGCCGCCAAGCAGATTCTGCAGCGGGCGAAGACCGACAGGCGCGGCATGTTGACGGTCGTCGAGGATCTTCGGCGCGTCGCCGGCTCACCCTCAGCTTTCCTCAACGATCCTGCGTATGGCGCCCTGGCGAAGATGCTGGTGGACGACGCGGCGGCCGGAGGCACGTTCGTTCAACGCAAGACGGGTGCGCCCTACCAGATCTGGGGCCGCGACATCGAATCTGGCGCCCTGGATCAGATGAAGAACGCCAGCCGCCTTCCGGTCGCGGTGGCCGGAGCCCTCATGCCTGACGCGCACCAAGGTTATGGGCTGCCGATCGGCGGCGTCCTGGCCACGCGGAATGCGGTGATTCCCTACGCCGTAGGCGTCGACATCGCATGCCGTATGAAGCTGACCGTTCTCGATCTGCCCGTCAGTGCGATGGAACGGGAGCCGCGTCGCCTGACGCATGCGCTCGAAGCGGAAACCCGATTCGGTGTCGGCGCTGAGTTTCGAGCCCGGCGCCAGCACGACGTCATGGATGCCGATTGGCGTGTGACGCCGGTCACCTACCGCTTGAAGGATCGCGCGTGGGGGCAGCTCGGCACGAGCGGCAGCGGAAATCACTTCGTGGAATTCGGCGAGCTGACCGTCTTGGACGAGTCCCTTGGACTTGCCGCAGGCGCGTACCTCGCTCTACTGAGCCACTCCGGGAGTCGTGGAGCCGGAGCCAATATCGCCCAACACTACAGCAAGCTGGCACGCGACCGTCATCCGGAGCTGCCACGCGAGCTGGCACATCTGGCGTGGCTCGATCTGTCGAGCGACGCTGGACAGGAGGTACTGGTCGGCGATGGAACTGATGGGACGGTATGCGGCGGCGAATCACGAGCTCATTCACCGGCACGTGGCGCGCGCGCTCGGTGTGGACGTGTTGCTCGATGTCGAGAACCACCACAACTTCGCGTGGCGCGAACGTCACCATCTGCCAGACGGCTCCGACGCCGAGGTCATCGTCCACCGCAAGGGAGCTACGCCGGCAGGTGTCGGCGTGCTCGGCGTGATCCCGGGTTCCATGGGAACGCCCGGTTACGTGGTGAGAGGTAAGGGTGTCGCCGCGTCGCTGAACTCCGCGTCGCACGGCGCGGGCCGCCGCATGAGCCGGACCAAGGCGAAAGCCACGTTCAAGTGGGACGCGGTTCAGAAGTTTCTCCGCGAGCGGCGCGTCACGCTGCTGTCGGCCGGACTCGACGAAGTTCCGATGGCTTACAAGAACATCGACGAGGTCATGGCCGCGCAGAGCGACCTCGTGGAGACGCTCGCGCGTTTCGAGCCGCGTCTCGTCAAAATGGCGCCAAGCGGCGAGCCTCCAGAGGACTAGGAATCACGGCCCGCGGTTAAGGTTCGTTATTCGCGGTTCGCGGACTGCCGGGCCACACTACAATCGGATTCATGTACACGACTCTGATGGCGTTTCATTCCTGGCTGCGCTGGGCGGTGCTGATTGCTGCGCTCATCGCGGCCGTTCGGGGCGTTAGCGGCGTCGTGGGCAAGCGGCGGTGGACCCGGTCGGACGACCGCGCCGGCTTCTGGTTTGTGAATCTCATCGATCTGCAGATGCTGCTCGGTCTGGTCATGTACTTTTTCTTGAGCCCGATCACGAAGGAAGCGTTGCGGAACTTCGGCGCAGCCATGGAAAACGCCGGCCTGCGCTTCTGGGCCGTGGAGCACGTGTTCGGAATGGTCGTCGCCATCGCACTCGCACACGCCGGCCGCGCTCGAACGAAAAAGCTCAGAGATGACGCCGCGCGGCACAAGGTCGCGGCGATTTGTTTCGTGCTGGCGCTGGTGGCAATCCTCGTGTCGATTCCCTGGCCGGGCATGCCGAACGGACGGCCGCTCTGGAGAGGGTTCTAAGGTTTCTGATCTCGTAGACGGTCGGAATGCGCCGCTCGTCACTTCTTGGTGATGCGGACTCCGCCGTTGGACGTCCGCACGCGGATCGGCGCTCCGCCACCGCCGAGCGTGGCATCGATGTCACGATTCAGCCGGCCTTTGACGGTCATCGGGAAATCGCTGTTCATACCGCCGTTCGTCGTCCCAACCTGCAGTTGCGCGGAATAGTCGTCGGGAATCGCGATTTTCACTCCACCATTGCTGGTTTGGACGTCGAGTCCCTCGCCGCGCCACGAGACGCCATCGAGCTCGATGTCGACACCGCCATTCGTCGTGCGACCTCGGACGTCGCCGCCGATGTTCGCCAGCTTCACGCCGCCATTCGTGGTCGTGAATTCGAGACGTCCTTCGACGTCGCGGATGCTGACGCCGCCGTTCGTCGATTTCAACGACAGGTTCGTTTGCGAGGGCACTGACAGCTCGTAGCTGACGTGCCACCCCTCATGCTGACCCAGCCCTTGCGGTCCGTCGGCTTCGAGCCGGTCGCCGCTGGGCTGGATGCGGACGGCTGATGCGATCTGTCGCGCGCGGTCCTCGGTCATGGCCGTGGCCACCACCCGCGCACGCATCTGAATGTCGTAGCGCGGCGCCCCTTCTACCTTGATCCCACCGTTCGGTGACGCGTCCACCGTGAGTGACCCCGCGGAGGCGAACGTCAGTTCGCGAACCTCGCACACGCCGGCCCGGTCATTCCCCCAGTTCTGCTGCCGGCACCAGTCGTCGGAATCGAACCGCTGGGGTGCGGGTGACGGTCCCCCGAAACCGGACAGAACGTGTCCTGGAGTGGCGGTCACCACGCCAACGGCCACAAACACACAGGATACGAGCGATTTCATCGTCATCAATCTCTCCCGGGGACTTTGACGAGATTCGTTCGCGCCAGGTTGGTCGGGGGTCAGATCTTGTTTTTTGCAGGATTGTCCCTTTTTGTGGATCCCGGGCGTGGGCAACGGCCGAACTCGGCCTAAACTGATCCGTCTAACCTATAGTTCGCCCGGCCCCGAGGCCGTGCCTACACGTTCACCTCTTAACCTGAAGGTCGGCCCTCACGTTCATGTTTCTCCAGGACCTGCGCTACGCGGTGCGGACCGTCACGCGAAATCGCGGCTTCACGACCGTCGCCGTCTTGTGTCTGGCGGTGGGCATTGGCGTCAATTCCACGATCTTCAGCGTCGTCAACGGCGTCATCCTCAAGCCCTTTCCCTACCACGACCCGGATCGCATCGTCGTGCTCGACTCGGCCAACCAGCGCCTCGACATCCAAGAGGGCGGCATTTCGTACGCTGACTTCAAAGACCTGCGCGATCAGTCGACAACGCTGGTGGCGGTGGCCGCGTTCGGCGGCCGGAGCCTGACCATCTCGGATCGGACGTCGGAGCCCGAACGCTACTTCGGGTCGATGATTTCCTGGAATCTGTTCGATCTTCTCGGCACGCCTCCGAGCATCGGTCGTAACTTCACGCCGGACGACGATCGGCCGGGCGCCGAACCGGTCGTGCTGCTCAGCCATGAGATTTGGCAGCGCCGCTATGGCGGCGATCCTTCGATCGTCGGCCGCGCCGTCTCCATCAATACTCGTCCGCATACCGTTGTCGGCGTGATGCCCCCGCGGTTTGCCTTCCCCGAAATATCGCGGCTGTGGGTGCCGCTCGCGGACTATGCGGAATCACGGCCGCGCGATGACCGTTCGCTCGAGATCTTCGCGAGGTTGAAGCCGGGCGTCACGATGGGCCAGGCGGGCACCGATCTGCAGGGCGTTGCCGCCCGGCTCGCGACGGCTTATCCGGACGCCAATCGCGATTGGACGGTCAACGTTCGTGCCCTGGCCGACTGGATGCTCCCTGACGACGTCAGGCTGATCGTCTTGACGATGATGGGGGCGGCGACGCTGGTGCTGTTGATTGCGTGCGCGAACGTCGCCAACCTGCTGCTCGCCCGGGCGTCGGTCCGACACAGGGAGATATCCATCCGTGCCGCACTCGGTGCGGGCCGGTGGCGGATCATGCGACAGCTGCTGACCGAAGCCACCATCATCGGCCTGCTGAGCGCGCCGCTCGGCATTGTCGTGGCGATTGTCGGCTTGCGATTGCTCGATCGTTCCATTCCGCCGGACTCGGTTCCGTACTTCATCCACTGGAGCATGGACTGGCAGTCGATCGTCTACACGATTGCCATTTCGATGGTCACGGGCATGGTCTTTGGCCTCGTCCCGGCGCTCAATGCGGCGCATGGCAACCTCCAGGACAGCTTGAAGGAAGGCGCTCGCGGAGCCACGGGTGGCCGTCGCGCGTGGACGCGCAACGTACTGGTCGTGGCGGAAGTGTCGCTGGCACTCATCCTGCTCGTCGGCGCGTCGCTGTTCGTTCGAAGCTTCAGGAATCTACAGGGGGCCAATGTCGGGTTCGATACGGCGCCGTTGATGACGTTGCGCTTCTATCTGACAGGCGAGGCTTACGATCCTCCTGACGTCAAGTCCCGGCGGGTCGAGGACATCGTTCGGCGTGTCGAAGCATTGCCAGGTGTGCAGGCGGCGTTTGCGTCGAACTTCGTGCCCCTCAGCGGCGGTGGCGGTGGAGGAGAGGTCGTAATCGAGGGCAGGCCGCAGAACGATCCTGCTGGACGTCAGCCGACGATCAGCCGTATCACCGCATCACCCCATCTGCGACAGACATTGGGACTTGCCCTCGTACGGGGTCGCGATTTCACGGACAGCCGAAGGCAACAGCAAAGCGCCGGTCGCACTGATCAACCAGACGATGGCCACGCGTTTCTGGGGAGAAGTCGATCCAATCGGACGGCGTTTCCACCTGACCGGTGGTACCAACACGGAGTGGTTCACCGTCATTGGCGTGCTGGCGGACTTCCGGCATTTTCAGGGGACCGGCGACAACCGTGTGTCCCCGGCGGCGTATGTGCCTTACCCGCACGAACCGGCGCTCAATACCGGAGTGACGATCCGGGTTGGCGGCGATCCGGCGCGCATCACGCAAGCCGCACGTGAGCAAATCAAGCAGTCGGATCCGTCGCTGCCCGTCTATCAGATGCGGACGATGGAAGAGAATCGACAGCGCAGCTTCTGGCAGTATGGTGTCTTTGGCTGGATGTTCTCGATCTTCGGATTCGTTGCACTGGCGCTCGCCTCCGTTGGCGTCTACGGCGTGCTCTCCTATGCCGTGTCACAGCGAACGCAGGAGATCGGCGTGCGCGTCGCGCTCGGTGCCGAACGACGCGATGTGCTGCGACTGATCATCGGACAAGGCCTCAAGTTGGCTGCGGTGGGTGTCGTGGTTGGCCTTGCCGGCGCGTTTGCCGTGACGCCGGTCATACGGACGCTCCTGTACAACGTGACGCCGACCGATCCTCTCAGCTTCGCCGGCGTTTCGGCATTTCTGATAGGCGTCGCGACGGCGGCCAGCTACATTCCGGCGCGCCGCGCCCTTCTCGTCGATCCCATCGTCGCCTTGCGCGGCGAGTAGACAAACGGCCGCTCGCGAAGCGGCACTCTACGTTATCCTTCCGGTGTGCAGCTCGGTCTCCCGTTTCTGCGCGTCGACCCGCCTCACGTCGTGCCTGCTGTCGACTTCGTGCGAACCCGTAGCGCCCGCCGCTACATCATTCGTGTGATGCCGGACGGCTCGTTCCGCGTCACGATTCCGCGAGGCGGTTCTCGCCGCGAGGCGGAGTCGTTCCTCCACGAACACCGCTCATGGGCGGAAAAGGAGCGCGCGCGCGTCCTCGCCCAGCATGCCCCGCCGCAGTGGGTTGACGGCGACGAGATTCTCCTGCGCGGAGAACACGTGCGGCTGCGCGTCGTCCGGGATGGCGGCTCGGCCTGGCTGACCATCGGCACTCATCGCGTTCGCCTTCCCCATGTCCCGCTCGACCTTCGGCCCGCTGCCGAAAAATGTCTGCGCGCTGCCGCGGAGCGCGAGCTGATCCCGCGGTTGCTGGAGCTCGCGCGAGCGCAGTCGTTGACGGTGAAGCGGATCAGCATTCGCAACCAGCGATCCCGCTGGGGATCGTGCTCTCACAGCGGCGCTATCGCGCTGAACTTCAGGCTGGTGCAGGCGCCCGACACCATTCGCGATTACGTGCTCATCCACGAGCTCATGCATCTGAAACAGCAGAATCATTCACGACGTTTCTGGCGCCTGGTCGAGAGCGCCTACCCGGATTTCCGTGCGGCCGAGCGCTGGCTGCGAACGGCGGGCCGGTCACTTTTCTGAGGGTATGCGGCTCGAGGGGTCACGCTGCGCGGTCAGATCCTGGCGCCCCGGTGACGTCGAAGCGATTGTCAGGCACGCCAACAACGCCAACGTCGCCAGTCAGCTTCGCGATCGTTTTCCCCATCCCTACACGCGGCAACACGCCGCCCAGTTTCTGCAAATGGCCACGACCGAGCCTGATGACACCAACCTGGCCATCGATGTCGATGGTCAAGCCGTCGGCGGAGTGGGGTATGTGCCTGGCACTGACGTCGAACGATTCTCGGCGGAAATCGGGTATTGGCTCGGCGAGACGCTGTGGGGCCGCGGGATCGCCACTGAAGCCGTCGTGCTCGTGACCGCCTACACCTTCGATCAACTGAACCTGCTTCGCATGTTCGCATTGCCTTTTGCTGACAACCTCGCATCGCGCCGGGTGCTCGAGAAAGCCGGGTATGAGTGCGAGGCCATCCTGCGTGCGAGCAGCGTCAAGTTCGGACAACCGCGCGATCAAGCCGTTTACGCGCGAATCAACCCCAAGTGGCGGCTGACCTAGCAGCCTCGTGGTTAGGCCTTCGGAGGGAGATTTGGCTCGACACCACAATCGCTTGGTCTTTTTGCCAGTTCGTCGCCTCCTGGTCATCCTGCTCGTCGTGGGTGTCGGCAACGCGTGCAACGGCGGAGCCTCGACCGAACACGTTGCCGATGCGGAGATCGACGCGCTGTTCGCCGAGTGGAACACGCCCGACTCGGCCGGCTGCGGCGTCGGTGTGAACCGGAAGGGGACGATGGTGTTCGAGCGCGGCTACGGGATGGCCAACCTCGAGCAAAAGGTACCGATCACATCGGCCACCCTCTTCGATCCCGCGTCGATCGCGAAACCGTTCACGGCGCTCAGTGTCATGCTCCTCGCTGACCAGGGGAAGCTGTCGCTGGACGACGAAGTGTGGAAGCACGTGCCCGAGTGGGTGAACCGGCAGGATCGCGTCACCATTCGGCACCTCCTGGCGCATACCGCCGGCCTCCGCGACGCGTTCCTTCTCATCGAACTCGCGCCGCCGCCGGCGCTGGGCGTCGACATCAACGAGCACATTCTGCGAACCCTCGCCGGGCAGCGAGCCGTCAATTTCGTGCCGTCCACGGAATTCAGCTACAACAACGGCGGCTACAACCTGCTCGGGAGCATCGTCGCCCGTGTGAGCGGACAATCCTTCCGCGAGTTCGCAGCTGCGCACATCTTTGGCCCCCTCGGCATGACGCAGTCCTCGTTCCGAGGCGGCCCGGTCGCGATCTCGGCACATCATGCACTCGGATATCACCGCGACGACCGAGGATTTCATCTCGCACGTGATGGTGGCATCGATACGTCGGCGATTGTCGGCAACTCAGGGTTGTTTACGACGGTTGGGGATCTGTTGCGGTTCGCGCAGAACTTCGGCGATGCGCGCGTGGGAAGTCGTGATCATCTCGACGAGATGCAAACGGCCGCGTCGCTCGGCGAGAACGGCACGAGCCCTTGGGGGCTCGGGCTGGAGGTTGGCGTCGATGGCGGGCTGAAGACGGTTGGCCATGGCGGCGGTGACCGCGGCATCGCGGCGTACGTCATTCGCTATCCAGCGCACGACTTGAACGTGGCGGTGCTGTGCAACCTGGACAACCTGAACGCGCGCGTGGGGACGCTGGCGCGGCAGGTCGCGGCTGTCTATTTGCCGGCGCGTGCACAGCCGGAGAGCCGTGATGTGACTCCGGCCACCGCTGGACCGGCGCTTACGGCTGCGGAGCTCGCGAGCAACGCCGGCCTGTACCGCGATCTGGCGACCGACACCTACGGTCGCGTCTACGTGCGGGACGGCAAGCTGTGGGCGTCGATGGATGCCGGCGATGGACCCGGCGACAGCGTCGAGTTGCATCCTATCGACATGAACCGGTTCTCCATTCTCGGAGCGCCGGTCGTGGCGGAGTTCGTGGCACCAAGTGAGGGACGTCCGCGTCAGATCCGCGTCACGGGCGCGGGACCGAAGCCGTTCGTGTCGGAGCAGGTGGTCGAAGGCTTTGCGCCGACGGCCGCGCAACTGCGGGAGTACGCCGGCCGCTACGCCAACGCGGATCTCAACGTCACGTATACCCTCGTCGCCCGCGCCTCAGGACTCGTGATCCAGATCCCCGGCCGCGCGGAGATCGCCCTGCAGCCAGTGTTCCCCGACGCGTTTTACGGGTCGCTGGTCGATCTGATCAAGTTTTCCCGCGGTGCTGGACCGCGGGCGACCGTCTTCACGGTCAACCGGACCAGCGTCCGCAATCTGCGCTTCGATCGCGTTCGGTAGCCCTCGATCGTGAGCTCCTGCGGATGAGCCTGTTCGCTTGAGGGACGGCATCAGCTCGAATCCGGACGATCGCGCCACTGCCCCATTACCAATGCCGCATCGGCAAAACCACGCCAAATAAGCAGTTTCAGCGGCTCCAGGCCGCGGCATGGAGCTGGCTCTTCCCTTCGTATGGACACGCTTCGGCAAGACCTGCGATATGCCATCCGGCGCCTGACAAAAAGTCCCGGCTTCACCGCTGTCGCGGTCTTGACGCTCGCTCTCGGGATCGGGGCCAACACCGCCATCTTCAGCGTGGTCAACGGCGTCTTGCTGAAACCGCTGCCATTCGCTCAGCCCGCCGAGCTCGTCGGCATCTTCCACATGTGGGAAGGGCGGCGCACGACGATGTCCGGGCCGAACTTCTGGGATCTCAAGAAGCAGAGTCGGACGCTGGCCGATGCCGCGGCGTTCAGTCGCGACCGGATGATCCTGACCGGCCAGGGCGAGCCCGTGCGCCTCGACGGGACGGAGGTGACGGGATCCTTCTTCGATGTGCTCGGGGCACGTCCGCTCTGGGGACGAACCTTTCGTGAAGACGACAACGAGCCCGGGAAGCCGCGAATCGTCGTGCTCAGTTACGGCCTCTGGCAGCAGCGCTTCGGGGGCCGGCCCGATGCCATCGGCAAGAAGATCATGCTCAACGGCGTCTCCACCGAAATCGTTGGGGTGATGCCGGCCAGTTTTGCATTTCCCACAGGCCGTGTGCTGTGGACACCGATCGAGTATTCGACCAATTTCATAACAGGCCAGCGAGGCGCGTGGTATCTGACCGCCATCGGTCGCGCGAGGAACGGGATCCCGCCGGAGCAGGTTACCGCCGAAGTTGAGACCATCGGTAAGCAGCTTGCGGCCAAGTACCCGGACGCGAACGCAGGGCTGGACTTCACCGCTGTCCCGCTGCTCGAGGCGATGGTGGGCGACATCCGCCGGGCGGTACTCATGCTGCTCGGCGCCGTAGGCTTCGTGCTCCTGATTGCCTGCGTCAACGTCGCCAACCTGCTGCTCGCCCGCGCGGCCGCGCGCGAGTCGGAAATGGCCGTTCGCACCGCACTCGGCGCCGGCCGCGGCCGGCTGGTCAGACAGCTTCTCACTGAAAGCGTGATGCTCGGTCTGCTCGGCGCCGGTTTCGGGTTGCTGTTTGCCGTTTGGGGGGTCGAGATTCTCATCGGCATGCAGCCGCAAGGGATCCCCCGGCTCGACGATGTGAGCGTGGATCGCACCGTGGTCATCTTTGCTGTCTCGCTTGCCGTGCTCACCGGCCTGGTCTTCGGTCTGGTCCCGGCCATGCAGTCGACGCGCGGGGGTGTGGCGGGCACGCTCAAGGAGTCAGGACGCGGCGCGCTGACCAGCCGATCGGGCTCTCGTGTTCGCAGCGCGCTGGTGATCGCCGAGATGGCCCTCGCGGTGATGCTGCTTGCCGGGGCTGGCCTGCTGATCCGCAGCTTTACGCGCCTGGCGGCGGTCGATCCCGGTTTTCGCGTGGAGCCGGCGCTGACCTTCGAGCTGTCCTTGCCGGACTCGCGCTACGAGCACGAGCCGCAGCAGGTGATGTTCTTCGATCAGCTGCTGCCGCGGCTCAAATCGATCCCTGGCGTCCGTTCCGCGGGGGGGATTCTGTCGCTTCCCCTGAGCGGCACCAGCATGGTCTTGAACTTCGAGGTCGCCGGCCGGCCGCTCCGTACCGCCGGCGCAGCAGCCCGCAATGCAGGTGCGGGTGGCAACCCCGGAATATTTCTCGACGATCGGCATTCCGCTGAGACGCGGGCGGTTGTTCTCCGATCAGGATCGCGAGGGGTCGCCGCCGGTCGTCCTCATCACCGAGGCGGCGGTCAAGCAGTACTTCCCGAACGAGGAGCCTATCGGGAAGAAAATCACGTTGGGTTGGGGACGCGGGCCAGGCACGCCGCGCGCCGGCGGCGAGGTCATCGGCATCATCGGCGACGTGAAAGACGCTGGATTGAACGAAGCCGATCCGCCTCAGCTCTACCTGCCCTATCGGCAGTGGCCCGTTCAGGGGATGGCGTTGGTGCTGAAGACGAGCGTGCCGCCGGCGTCGGTGGCTGACGCCGCCCGCCGCGAAGTCTACGCCGTCGATCCGTCTCTTCCCGTCGCGAACGTCAGGACGCTCGAGCAAGTCGTGTCGCGATCGATCTCGCAGCCGCGGTTCTACATGACTCTGCTGGCGATATTTGCCGGTGTCGCCCTTGTGCTCGCGGCCGTTGGTATTTTCGGCGTCCTCTCGTACGCGGTCGTGCAGCGGACGCGGGAGATTGGCATTCGCATGGCGCTCGGTGCGCGCGAGCGCAGCGTCGTCGGTCTGGTCGTGCGGCACGCAATGGTCATGGCGGTGGCGGGGGTCGCGGTCGGTAGCGTCTCGGCCTGGGTGCTGTCGACCTCGATGATGAGCGGTTTGCTCTTCAGCACCGATCCGAGAGACGCCGTCACATTCTGCGCCGTCGCCGTCACCCTGACGGTCGTCGCGCTCCTGGCTGCCTATGTCCCCGCCCGCCGGGCTACCCGCGTGGATCCCATCGTGGCCCTGCGGGCGGAATAAAGGGGACTGTCCCCTTTAGGCGGACGTCCTGGCGACGATAGCCGTGCGGTTTTGCCCGAAAAGCAACCGTCATGGTCCGGCCCGGCAATGTGCTTGATATAGTTAACGTCCCGTGGAGTATCTCCTGAAGCAGTACGGCCTCTATCAGGGCGCCCTGGAAATTCAGTACATCGAAGAGTTTTTCCTGGATTTTCCGAGGAAAAAGTCCGCGGCCGAGGTCATCCAGCGACTGGCCAACCGCGACCACCAGATCCTCATGGCCGAAGCGGCGCTGTCCGACGAACCGGGGACGTTCGTTCCGGTGTCCTTCAAGGTGGCGCACGAACTGCGGGCGCACGAGACGGATCCGAAGCTCGCGGATCTCGTCGCGCAGCTCGAGGACTGCGTGGAGTTCAACGGGCGCCGGGTCCTCTACCAGTGGATCGGCGGCACGCGTTCGGATTGGCGCGGCCAGGGCCACTTCCGTGCTCTCACCGAAGAGCAGGAAGTCTGGGCGATGGACAACGGCTTCGACGAAATCATCGTCAAGACGAAGAACCGGTATTACGAGATGCGCAGCACGCTTGCGCAGCTCCGCTTCGATATCGTCCGGTTCGTGCCTCACCCCGTGGACAGCCAGGAGTCGAAGCTGTTCTTCAGGAAGCGGCTCGGCCAGCACGTGCTCGATGCGCACCGGAGCCGCCGTTCCGTGGTTCGCACCAACTATTGATTTACCGTCCGCGCCCGGACGATCCCCGGCTCGGTGCTTATCGCCACATCGGCGATCACCAGTGGCTCCGTGCGCGCAAACTGTTCGTCGCCGAGGGTCGATTCGTCGTCGAGCGCCTGCTCTCGCTTTCGGCGTACGAGATCGAGTCCGTCAACGTCACACCGCCGGCGTTCGAGGCACTACGACCACTGCTCGAGTCCTTGCCGTGCGACGTCTTCATCTGCGATCCGGAGCTGCTGCGAGACCTCACCGGATTCAACTTTCATCGCGGTTGTCTCGCTCTAGCGCGGCGTCCCGATCCACACCCGCTGGAATCGCTCTTCGCCGCGACGCGACTGCTCGCGCTGGAAGGCATCGGCAACCCTGACAATGTCGGCGGGATTTTCAGAACGGCCGCGGCGCTCGGCGCAGGCGGTGTGGTGCTGGATCCGACGAGCGGCGATCCGTTCTATCGAAAGGCCATTCGTACGTCGATGGGAGCCGTGCTGCGGCTGCCATGGCGGCGTCTGGACCGATGGCTGGACGATCTGCAACGGTTCCGCGCAGTCGGATTCAAGCTGGTTGCACTCACGCCGGTCTTGAGTGCCACATCACTTCACGAGTTCGCATCCGCCACCTCGAGTGCCGATCGATTGCTGCTGCTGCTCGGAGCCGAAGGCAGCGGCTTGACGCCCGCCGCGCTCGAGATTTCCGACATACGTGTCCGGATTCCCGTCGACATCAGCGTCGATTCGCTCAACGTCGTTGTCGCTGCCAGCATTGCCCTCGAACGTCTGAGCTAACGCGGAGCTAGCACATAGCACGTGCACGCCACGTGGTCATTCGAGCCTGAGCGCGGTGAGTGGTTCCACCCGTGCCGCTCGCAGTGCCGGGAAGAAGCCAGCGCATAACGCCACGAGAAGCATCATGACAGCGGCCGTGGTCAGGGCGACGACGTCGTTCTCGCGGACCTGGAAGAGTAGATTGCGCGCAAACTGACCGAGCGCGAGGGATGCGGCGATGCCAGCGGCGGTACCCACCAGGCCCAGCACCAGAGACTGCCGCAGCACCATCCAGAGCATTTGCCAGCGCTCGGCTCCGAGGGCCATCCGCAGGCCGATCTCGTTGGTCTGACGCGCAACGCCGTAGGCGAGCAATCCGTACACGGCCGCGGATGCCAGCGCCACGGCCGCCAGTCCGATCGTCGTTGCGAGCACGGTGATGACGCGCTCCCTCACCAGCGTGGCACGGATGCGTTCGGTGACGGTCTCGATTCGGATTGGGATCGCGCCGTCGAGCGCTCTCACTTCACTTCGGACGGCTTCGGCAGCGGCGGTACGGAACCCCGCGATACGCAGTTCCGCGACCGGATCTCGCCCCGACATCGCCTGGGCCTGCTGCGCGATGGGGAGCAGCGCAATGCTCCGCGTTTGCTCGGTCATGTTCTGATACTTGGCGTCGGCGACGACCCCGACGATGGCGACGTTTTTCTGTGATTGATCGCGTCCGATCGTGATCGTCCTGCCGATGGGGTTCTGAGCCGGAAAGAATCGCCGCGCGAGCGATTCGCTCACGATCGCGACAGGCGGCGCACCCTCTCGATCGCCATCACCGAAATCGCGTCCCTGGAGCAGGCGCAAGCCAATGGTGCCGATGTATCCGGGAGTTACGGCGTTGAAGTACACCTGATTCGACTGATCGCGCTGCTGCGGTGCGCCATCCACACCGATGTATTGCGTCCAGGCGCCGTCGCTGATCGGCGGATACCGCGACATGCTTGCGGACGCAACTCCCGGTGTAGCTTTCAAGCGTTCGAGCAGTGCCGCATAGAACGCGGTGTGCCTGCCGCCCGATACCCGGCGGCGCCGGCATCGGTCGAGAGGACGAGCACGGCATCACGTTCGAAGCCCACGTCCTGGTTGAGGATGCGCGCCAGGCTGCGAGTGAAAAGCGCGGCCCCGAACAGCAGGAGGACCGTGAGCGCGACCTGCGCGGCAACGAGCGATTTGCCCAGCGCCCACCGTCGGATGCCAAAGCCAGGTACGCCTCGGCCTTCCTTCAGCGTGGAACCCGCGTCGAGGCGCGTTGCGCGAAACGCCGGGAAGGTCGCGCAGATTGCCGTGGTCAGGAACGCCAGCACCAGGCAGAACGCCGAGACGCGCCAATGCGGACTGACCTCGAGCATGATCGGCTCGTCCCACGTCGTCATCAGGCTGACGAGCGTCGCGCTGCACCACCACGCGACGACCAGACCCGCCCCGGCACCGAGAACCGTCCAGACCAGCGCTTCGGTCAGCATCTGCCGGATCAATCGCCGCCGACCGGCCCCGATCGCCAGCCTGACGGCGAATTCGCGCCGGCGCACGGCGCCGCGGGCCAGCAGCAGATTGGCCGCGCTGGCCGAGGCGACTACCAGGAGCAATGCGACCAGTCCGAGCAGAATCCACAGCGGCTCTTCGAACTGATTCCTGATACGGGAATATCCCGCGCGCCCCGATTCGAGCGAGGTCGTGCGGCCAAGGTACACCGCTCGCCGGTCTGCCGGCATGTCGGGCATCGTTGTCGCTTCCAGGATCGCCGGCCACATGGTCTGAAAAGCCACTCTGGCGCTCGCCAGCGACTGGTTCTCGCGCAGTCGGCCGATGAAATGCAGCCAGGAGCTCGAGCGCGAAGTCAGGTCGTCGTTGTCGACCAGCGTCGTCAGCGGAACGGTGATTTCCGGAGCAAGTCCTGGTGCCACGCCGAAAAAGCCGGCCGGAGTCACCCCGATGATGGTGAACGGATTGCGATCGATGCGTACCACGCGTCCGATGACCGACGGATCACCGGCAAACCTCCGCTGCCAGCAGGCGTGGCTGATTACCGCGACCAGCCCGCTGCGACCTCCGCCAATGGCATCGTCTTCCAGTGCGAAGGTGCGGCCGACTGCTGCCTGGATGCCGAGAGTCGAATAGAAGTCGCCGCTCGCCATCAGTATCTCGCCCGGCTCGAGCTCGGTATTCCATTGGATGCTGACGCCTTCCAGATTCCACGCGCTCAGTGCGGAGAAAATGTTAGCGCCGCGGCTTCGCAACTCGGTGAAAACCGGGTACGAGAACGAAGGTCGACTGAGATACACAAGCCGACCGGGATCGTGCACCGGCAGGCTGCGCAGCACGAGGCTGTCGACCAGGCTGAAGATCGCCGTCGTTGCACCGATGCCAAGGGCCATGATCGCGACCACCGACATCGCGAATCCCGGACTGCGGCGGATGGTCCGCACGGCATACGCCGCATCCTGCCAGACACTCTCGACCCAGGGTGCAAGCCAGACATGTCTGGCGTCCTCGCGAGCCAGGGTCACGTTGCCCATGGCGCGACGGCTGGCGCGAGCCGAATCGTCAGCACTGAGCCCGTGCTGCTCGAGTCTCCTTTGCGTCAGGTCGCGATGCAGTTCGAGCTCCTCGGCCAAATTGCGCTCGACTTCTCGCCGCCGCCACCAGAAACCGATCAGGCGAATGATCCTGCCCATGGCAATTCTCCTCAGCACACCGCTGCTCTTGCCCGCAGCGAAAGCGCGAGCTCCCGCTCCATCCGGCCCTGCCGCAGCAGATACCGCAGCCGACGGAACAGCTTGGCCATGGCTACGCGCCCTCGAGAACCCGCTGAATCGCGACGATCAGCCGCTGGAACTCGTCGCGCTCCGCCTCCAGCCGTTTCCGCCCGGCGGCAGTCAGCGTGTAGTAACGCGCCCGTCTGTTGTTCTCCGACGCCCCCCAGGCGGCCTTGACCCAGCCGTTGAGGAGGAGCCGCTGCAAGGCCGGGTAGAGCGAGCTCTCACCGACCTGCAGCACCTCCTGCGAGACCTGGCGCAGTCGCTCGGCAATCCCATACCCGTGCAGCGGGCCGCGAATCAACGCGCGGAGGATCAGCATGTCCAGGGTCCCGGGCAGCAGGTCGGGGGGTTGGTTGGTCAAGGCCATCGGCATCTTCCCATCGTTAGACGATGGGAAGGATGGATCGGATGGGCGCCGACCGTCAAGTCCCATCGGCAGACGATGGGAGAGTGAACCTGTTCGTCACATGAAACGTTTGTCTCCATGCAGAAGTGAGCCAACTTTCTGCACCGGATATTCGTCTCATTGCATCATGTGTGGCGCACATCGATTGTTGGACGTTGCGGTGATCGCATGTGCAGTCCAGATTGTTTTTGCCGTCTCCGGATTCGCGCAATCGAACAGCGGCAATCGCGCAACGACCACGATCGACCGAACGGTCAGCAGCGCGCTGCGCGAGTACGTCGTCAGCCGGCCGCAAGAGGTCTGGCCCGAAGCCGTGCCGCCCAACCTCGAGCCCGGCATCTACCGCCCGGTCGTGCAGGAGATGCTCAAGCGATCGCCGACGTTCCGCCGCCAGTGCTGGCGCATCACCACGGCGTCCGATCTCGTGGTGACGCTGCAGCCGGGCAGCCGTCCGATGGTGACGCGGGTGCGCGCTCGAACGAGGATCAGCCGCGACGGACGCCGCCTCGTTGCCCACATCGAAATCTTCAGTCCCGATCAGGCCGCGGAGCTGATCGCGCACGAGCTGGAACACGTCATCGAACAGCTCGACGGTGTCGATCTCGCGTCGAAGGCGGATGCCGCGATGAGCGGAGTCAGGCGTGGGGAGGCGCCCGAACCGGCATTCGAGACCGTGCGCGCCACACGCGCCGGCATGACGGTGGCGGCGGAGGTTCGGCGGGGGCTGGACTGAGGAGGCGATGCGGGCGAATACAGCCTCCGCGGTGCTCGTCGGTCTCCTGTGCGGTCCTGCAGGGGAGGCTCCATCCGTGCACACGCTCGTCCAGCAGGATCCGTGGTGGTCGCCCCTGGATTCGGCGCCGGCGGCGGTGAGCGCCGACGGCCGTTACATCGCATTTACGTCGTACGCCCGCCTGGCGCCGGCCGACACCAACAGCCGCCGCGATGTCTACGTCGTCGACCGCGTCGACGGCCGTCTCACGCTCGAGAGCGTCACGGATGGCGGCGAGTCGTCGGAATTCGATAGCGGCCCCGTCAGTCTGAGCGGGGATGGCCGCTTCCTCGTTTACGAATCGGTTATTCCGACAGCTTCTGGATCGCTGCAGGTGGAAATCCTGCTGCGCGATCGACGCGAGGGCACGGTCACGCTGGTGAGTGCCCCGAGGTCTGGTGAGCGCGCCGACGGCTCGAGCACGACGCCGAAGATCAGCCGCGACTCCAGCGTCGTCGTGTTCTCGTCCGTTGCGACCAATCTCGTGAGCGGCGGCGACGCGAACGGCAAGAAGTCAGACATCTACGTCTATGAGCGAACCGAGCGAACGATTCGGCGGCTCAGCGTCGATAGCAGTGGCCGTCAACCGGCAGCCGGATCGAACTTGTCTCCCAGTGTCAGCGCCGACGGACGTCGCGTTGCCTTCGCGTCGACGGCGGAGCTCGACGGGACTCGACCGACCGGCCGGGCTGCACCGCCCGCGCCGCCGACCTGGAACATCTACCTGCGCGATCGCGACCGGCAGCGGACAACCCGGCTCAGCGTCGGCTCCAGTGGCCGGACGCCGGACGGCTCGAGTTGGGCACCGGCCATCAGCGGCAACGGGCGCTCCGTTGTCTTCTCTTCCATGGCCACGAATCTGACAGCCCAGGATCGCAACCGGTCGCCGGACGTGTTTCTGGTCGACGTCGAAACCGGGTCGCTCGAAGCGATCAGCCGCCGCACGGACCGCGCCACTGCAAATGCCACGAGCGGATCGCCCGTGGTGTCCGACGATGGGCGGTTTGTCGTGTTCCAGTCGCAGGCATCCGACCTGGTGTGCACGCGAGACTGCAAGGGCGTCGCGGAAGATATCAATCTGCTCTGGGACGTTTTTCTGCTCGATCGAGAGAGCCGGGTCATGACCCGCGTAAGCGGCGATGAGGCGGGGGAGTGGATGGCGCCAAGTGCCGGCGCCGCCATCGACGGCGCCGCGGACATCATCGTATTTTCATCGCGACATCCGACCGAGCCGTCGGATCTTCGCAACGACTTCGACTTATTTGTCGTCGCTCGGCGTTAGGAGCTTGCCGCTCTGTTGGCGAGAGCGCGTACGGCCTCGACCATTGCCATGAGCCCCATGCCCTTGCCCATGGAGATGTTCTGCCGGAAGATGCGCTCGACGATGTGGGAATCCACTCCGGCGATGTCGGCAGGAGTCAGCCCCGACAGCGTGCGTTCGAGAATCGCCGCCAGCGCCCGCGCCGATACGCCCGATGGGTTTTCCACGGCGAAGTGGAGCGTGAGCGTGCCATCAGGTTGCTTCATCGCCCATACATAGGCGTCCGATTCACACTGAGGCACCTGGTGCGACTTCGGGAACGGCCGCGTGGCGACGTCTGCCGGAACCTCACGGAATTGATCCGAATAGCTGAGGAGCATGCCCGTGCGATCCGCGGGATCGGGGAACATGTCGAACGTTTCGAGAAGCTGTTGGAGTTTGGCTGGATACATAGAACGGCCGTCAACTCCCAACGATCTTGTTTAGCGGGGTACAAGGCTCAATCGACGACGACCACTCGCCAAACCTACAGGAGCATAGGAGAAGAGGAGAGAACAACAAATTTCTCCTTGCCTCCTTATCCTGTTTGCTTTTGACCAGCGAACATCGTGGATTGAGGGGCCATACCCGCTTACCAATTCCTCCCAACTTCCAACTCCCGTCCCTATTTCTCGATCGGCACATTCACCATGTTGCCCCACTCCGTCCACGACCCGTCGTAGTTGCGCACGTTCTCGAATCCGAGCAGGTACTTCAGCGCGAACCAGCTGTGGCTGCTGCGCTCTCCGATGCGGCAGTAGGCAATCGTCGGCTGTGACGGCGACAGCTGTTTTTCGTCGCAGTAAATCTTCTTGAGCTCGGGAGCGGACTTGAAGGTGCCGTCCTCGGGGTTGATAGCCCGAGCCCACGGGATGCTGCGCGCACCCGGGATGTGACCGCCGCGCAGCGCTCCCTCGTTCGGGTAATCCGGCATGTGCATGCGCGTGCCGGCGTACTCTTCCGGGCTGCGCACATCGACCAGCTGACCCTTGCCCTGTACGTGTGCAAATACGTCGTCTCGAAACGCGCGGTGCCGGCTATCAGCGCGGTCCGATGCCTTGTACGACGAGCGCGGAAGCGAAGGGACATCGCGCGTCAGCGGCCTTTCTTCCTTTTCCCACTTGACGCGGCCGCCATCCATGATCTTTGCCTTCGTGTGGCCGAACAGCTGGAACACCCAGAACGCGTAGCACGCCCACCAGTTGTTCTTGTCGCCGTAGAACACGACGGTCGTCTCGGGAGTTGCACCGATGCGCGACATCAATTGTTCGAAACCCTCGCGGGTGATGTAGTCGCGCCGAATCTGGTCGTTGAGATCGGACGTCCAGTCCACATGGACGGCGCCCGGTATGTGACCAGACGAGTAGAGCAGCGTGTCTTCGTTGGATTCAATCAACCGCACGTTCGCATCGTTCAGGTGGCTGGCAACCCAGTCCGTACTGACGAGTACGTCGGGATGGGCGTAGCCTCGCTCGTGAATGTCAGGCATCGATGACTCCTACCGAATCAAACCTCCATTTAACCGCACGAGGGGGGAATTGGAATCGGGCTCACGCCGAGCTAGGAGGCGGGGCTCGGGCCTGCCGCGCCGTAGCTTTAGCGGAGGCGGGAGCTCGAGCGTTCGGCAGGTCAGCTACAATAGGCTCATGCCGATGTTCGAGTATCGATGCGACGATTGCGGAAAGAAGTTCGAGACGTTCGTGACCGCGGAGCGCACGCCCGAGTGCCCCGGCTGCAGAAGCGCCAACCTGGCGAAGCTGCTCTCGAGCCCGGGGATGGTCGGATCGGGGAACGGTCGAGCCGAATCGGCGCAACTCCCGATGACCGGCGGGTGCGGCATGGGCACCTGCGGATGCCGACCCCACTGATCGGAAAACCGGCGCCCTGCCGGTAGCCTTTTTCCCGGAGCCCCGAGCCGCATTTCCCAGCGCTCGCGGGGTCCTCCGCCTCCGCGCGCGATCCATCCATGCGCGCTCCGGCGAGACCTCGCCGTAGCTGGTCGCCCGCTTTTTCTTCGACCAGCGGAGGCGGGCACCCCCGCTCGCTCTCGCTCGCGCACCCCCGCTCGCTCGGGCCGCAGGCGCTGCCCCCGAGCCTCCGCTCCGCCAAAGCTGCGGCACGGCAAGCCGAGCCCCCGCCTCCGCTCAAGCTGCGGCGCGGCAGGCACGACGCATCCCTTGACATGCATCAGCGTTCACTGCTGGCGATTGGCATCTACGGCGTGGTCAGCTACATCGTGTCGCAACGCACGCGCAGTAATGGGCATCCGGGTAGCGCTCGGCGCGCGGCGCGCTCAAGTAATACAGCTCGTGGTCTCAGGCTCGATGCGACCGATTGTGGCGGGTCTCGTTGTGGGCGTCGGCGGCGCCGTGCTGGCGTCGCGCCTGTTGTCGACGCTTCTTTACGCGGTCAAGCCGTCCGATCCGATAGTACCTCGCGGGCATCGTGTCGATTCTCGGGGTGACAGCAGCCGGCGCCTGCTGGCTACCGGCGCGCCGTGCCGCCAGCGTCGATCCGCTGGTCGCGCTTATTTCTTTTCTCGCCACGGCAACGGCAGCGGGCCGCAGGACATCGTCATTGATTCGATACCCGCGGCGGACGACGCCGACGACCCGTCCGTCCTGCGCGGGATCCGCTGTGGGGACGACGGAGACGGCTTCGTGAATGGCGGGATCGAAGTGCTGTCCTTCCGCATCGACGCGGTGGACGCCGAGGCCCTCCAGCTTCGCGAGAAACTGGCGGCGGACGAGCTCGACGCCCTGCAGTAGGGCGTCCGGCGATGATCCGCTGCTGGACGACTCGATCGCCCGATCGAGATTGTCGAGAACCTCGAGCAGATCGGCGATGATCTCGCGCCGACCGCGCTCGATGTCTTTGGAGATTTCCCGGCGCAGGCGCAGCCGCGCCTCCTCGAATTCGCTTGCCGCCTGACGATACTTGCCGATGTATTCCTGAACCTGCCGATCCTTCTCGGCGAGCTGGCGCTCGAGCTCCTCGACGTACGTCGGCTTCTGCGAGCCGGACGGCACCCGGTCTGTCCCGGCGGTTCCCTGATCCTGGTTCGCCCACCACCGCCGATCGACGACCTTGACCGGGATGTTGTACTCTTTTTCAGACATGGTTGTGACAGGCCCGCCCGACCTGCGTCAGGAAACAGGTTCAGTTCTCGGTTCGTAGGCAAACGCCAGCTTGCCGTCTTCGATACGGATCGTCACGGTGCCGCCGTTTTCGAGCTGTCCGAACAGGATTTCGTCGGTCAATGGATCTCGAACTTCCGATTGCACGACGCGTGCGAGCGGCCGCGCACCATAGACGGGATCGTAGCCCTTCTCCGCCAGCCACGTGCGCGCATCCTGTTCGAGGGTGATGGCCACACGCCGTTCGGAGAGCTGAGCCTCCAGCTGCAGGATGAACTTTTCCACGATCGTTTCCATGACCGCCGGTGAGAGCGGCCCGAACGTCACGATGGCGTCGAGACGATTGCGGAATTCCGGGCTGAAGGTTTTTTCGACGGCCTGACGCGACCGCTGGTGCGCCGCTTTCGACCGCGCGTCCACGGCGCGCGCCGAGACTCCCGATTCCCAGAATCCAATGCTGCCGGCGCTCAGTTCACGTGACCCGGCGTTGGACGTCATGATCAAGACGACCTGGCGGAAATCAGCCTTGCGACCGTTGTTGTCGGTCAGCGTGGCGTGATCCATGACCTGCAGCAGGATGTTGAAGATATCGGGATGCGCTTTTTCGATTTCGTCCAGCAGCAGCACCGCGTACGGATGCTGGCGGACGGCGTCTACGAGCAAGCCGCCCTGCTCGAAGCCGACATATCCGGGTGGTGCGCCGATCAGCCGGGCAACGGCATGCTTCTCCATGTACTCGCTCATGTCGAAGCGGATGAACTCGTTGCCGAGATGCAGAGCGAGCTGCTTGGCGAGCTCCGTCTTGCCAACGCCGGTCGGTCCCGTGAAGAGGAAGCAGCCCGCCGGGCGATCGACTTGGCCAAGCCCCGCGCGCGAACGCTTGATGGCGCGGGCGACGGTGGCCACGGCTGTTTCCTGCCCGAACACCACGCGCCCGAGCATCTCCTCGAGGGTGCGCAGACGATCGCGATCGGAGGATGAGGCCTGCTTGGCGGGGATGCGCGCCATGCGTGCCACGACTTCTTCAACCTGCACGGCGCCCAGCTCTGGCCGTTCCGCGGGCGGAGCAGCCACTTTGTTGTCAATCGTCACCGCCGGATTCTCAAACGTGCCGGCCCGCTGCAGGCGCATGCGCGCTCCCGCCTCGTCCAGCACGTCGATGGCGCTGTCCGGCAGTTTGTAGTCACGTAAGTGACGTGCCGCGAGCTTGGCCGCTGCTTCGAGCGCGTCGTCCGTGAAGGTCACGCCGTGGTGTGCCTCGTAACGCGACCGAAGCCCGCGCAGAATCTTGACCGTCTCGGTGTGCGAGGGCTCGTCGATAGCGACTTTCTGCAGCCGTCGAGCGAGAGCACGGTCCTTTTCGATGTGCTTGAAGTCCTCGTGTGTCGTCGAACCAATCACGCGCAGCTCACCGGCGGTCAGTACCGGCTTGATGAGCGTCGCCAGATCCATCGTTCCGCCGGTCGTCGCCCCCGCGCCCACCGTCGAGTGAATCTCGTCGATGAACAGAATCGGCATCGGCCGTTTCGACAGCGCCTTGATCACTGCCTTGAAACGTTCCTCGAAATCACCGCGAAAACGTGTTCCGGCCAGGAGCGCAGCCGTATCGAGCGAGAAAATCTCCGCGCCCTGCAACGGCTCCGGCACGTCGTCCTGCAGCAGGCGCGTCGCCAATCCTTCGGCCAGAGCCGTCTTGCCGACGCCGGCATCACCGACGAAGACCGGGTTGTTCTTACGCCGCCGGCACAGGATCTCCATCGTCCGCTGCAATTCGAGCGTGCGGCCGATGAGAGGATCCAGCTCTCCCGCTTTTGCCCGCGCGGTCAGGTTCAGTGCGTAGGCGCCGAGCGGATCGCGCGAAGTACCGGTCCCGCGCTCGCCGATACCCGCGTCGGCATCGCCCGATTCGGCGTCATCGCCGCCGGCCGGCGACGCCGGGGGCACTTTGCTGATGCCGTGCGTGATGTATTCGAGAACGTCGAGCCGCGTCACCCCCTGCGCCGCGAGCAGTTCGGCCGCGTAGGATTTCTGCTGCAGGGTGGCAGCCAGGACGTCGCCCGATTGCACTTCCTGACGACCCGCGCTCTGTACCTGGAGCAACGCCGTCTGCAGCACGCGCCTGAATGCCAGCGTCTGAGCCGGTTCCTTTTGCTGGCCGCGGCCGAACTCTTCGACCGATTCCTTCAGGTACTTGTCGAGGTCCTTGCGAAGCTGAGGCAGATCGGCGCCGCAGGCGGCAAGAATCCGCTCGCCATCGAGATCGTGCGCCAAGGCGTACAGGAGATGCTCGAGCGTGAGATGCGTGTGCCGACGCGATGTCGCTTCGCGATAGGCAACCGTCAACACGATCTCGAGTGATGCACTAAACATTAATGGTCCTCGCGGGCGGCCTTCTTGCCGCTCTGGGCATTCTTGCGGCAAGAGATGGCTTCTTCTTCCTTCCTTCTTCCTTCTTCCTTCTTCCTTTCTTTATTCCGGTTCCATTGCCGCTCGCAGCGGGAACCCGTTCTCGCGCGCACGATCGACGACGGCGGCGACCTTGGTTTCGGCGACCTCGAACGGATAGACGCCGCACAGCCCCTTGCCCTGCGTGTGCACCATCATCATGATGCGAAACGCCTCGGCCGGCTGCTTGTGAAATACGCTTTCGAGAATCTCCACCACGAAATCCATGGTCGTGTAATCGTCGTTCAGGAGCAGCACTTTGAAAAGTTCCGGCTTCTTGAGCTGTTCCCGCGTGCGCTCGAGGACCTCCCCTCCGGTCTGGCGGTCTACGTCGGCCATGGGCTTCTTCGATTCTACCAAGGAGCCGCGGTAATAGAATTGCCTTGCCCATGATGCCCCTTGCCGCTGGCCTCGATTACCTGGATCTTCACTTTCTCGGTTTTCCCGGGATTATTGCGACGGCCGTCATACACGGCCCTTCTGGAGTTGCGCTGATCGATCCCGGACCGACCACCTGCCTGGACCGGTTGCGCGAGACCTTGCTGCACACAGGCATCCGCATCGGCGACGTGCGCCAGCTGCTGTTGACGCACATCCACCTCGATCATGCCGGGAGCACCGGCAGCCTCGTGCGCGAGAACCCCGATATCGAGGTCTACGTCCACGAGCGGGGAGCGCCACACCTGAGCGATCCGACGAAGCTCCTCGCCAGCGCGTCACGCCTGTATGGCCAGGATATGGAACGGCTCTGGGGAGACTTCCTGGCGGTTCCGGCCGATCGCCTCCGGGTCTTGAAAGGTGGGGAACGCATCGCGGTGGCTGGTCGGGAGCTGGATGTCGCTTATACGCCTGGACATGCCTCACATCATGTGAGCTTTTACGATGCGGACAGTCGCATTGCGTTCGTGGGCGACGTCGCCGGCATTCGCCGCGGGGCGGGGGCCTACATCCTTCCACCGACCCCGCCGCCGGACATCGACCTCGAGCTGTGGCGCCTCAGCGAGGCGCGGATTCTGAAGTGGGAGCCCGACACGCTCTTTCTGACGCACTTCGGCCCTCACCACGGTGCGCGCGTGCACTTCCAGGAGCTGTTCTCCCGCCTGGACGAGTGGAATGCGATCGTCCGCCGGCTCCTTGCCGAAGCGACGCTGTCCGACGACGACCGCGAGAAGAGGTTCGTCGAGGCTGCGCTCCTGGATCTGCGAAGAACTGTTGGCGAGGCCGAAGCGGCAAGATATAGTCGGGCTGGACGCCTCGACTACTCGTGGCAGGGACTCGCCAGGTACTGGCGCAAGAAAGCCGCATAACCCGCGGGAGTCGTGGCACGCGCCTTGGACCATGGAAACGGTGAGGCAGGGAGAATTCGATGGACGGTAGAGCTGGAATTCTCGTCGGCGCGCTGGCGGGCATGCTCCTGACCGGTTCGACGCCGCTCGCGCAAACGGCGCTGCAACCCACACCCAAGCCCATTGTCACGGTGGAGAATGAGGTCTGGTATCAGGCAGGGATGCCGATCACGGTCAACGGAAACACCTATTACCCCACTGGACCGCAGGTGTATTTCAACGGCAACGAGATGGTTCGCAGCGGCCACTTTCAGGGCATTCCGCTCTACAGTCGCACCACCCTCGAGCCTTACAGCATTGTATTTGCCCCTTTGAGTGGCGGATTGATGCAGCCGTACGAGCGTCGGCGTTCGGGGGAGATCGCCGATACGGTTGGCAGTTTGTCCCCCAGCTTTCCGGTGGTCCGATCCGCGGAGCAGTCCGGCATGGAGTACGTGCCAGGCGCCGGTATGGTGCAGGCGCAGGCGCCACCTTCACGTGTCGGGGAAATCGTCGATCGGCAGGAAGTGGACTCCGACCGAACACCGGTCGTGACCGCGCCCCCGGTCGGGACGACCGGCATTAAGCCCGGACCGGTCGGGCCACTCGAGACCGCTCGCCGGCCAACAGGCATCAACGGCGTCTTCATCGAACTCGAAAGCCGCCGATACTTCTCGGATGGCCCGGCGGTACCGTTCGACGAGAAGCTCTTCACGCGTGCCGGCGACTATCACGGCTTCGCTGTCTTCCGACAGAGCGGGCAAGCCGATATCGTCTACATCCCGCCGCACGCCGGCGATCCCAAACGTCTGACGCCGTATCGCGCGCGGTAAGGAAGGGTTCAGAAAAGGTTCAGGAAGGGTTCAGAAAGGTTCCGGGGGTTCAAGGTTCAACACACTTAGGGACGGTTCAGTGGAGGTTCGCGAACGGCTTGAACGCTGAACGTTCCGAACCTTGAACCTGCTGCACCTTCCCTGAACCCTCTCTGAACCCCTTCCCGTATACTGCAGACTTGTCCCTGACGCGGCGGATCATTTTTGGAACCAACCCGCGCCGCACAGCGGTGCGGGTGCTGGTTCTTGCCGCAGTCGCGTTCATCACGTTCACCTGGATCTTCATTCCCATCCGCACCGACGGGATCAGCATGGAGCCGACGTATCGGTCGAACTCGCTGAACCTGGTGAACCGATTGAGTTACCGGCTGGCAGAGCCCGCTCGCGGCGACGTTGTGGCGATTCGGCTCGCCGGCCCTCACGTGGTGTACGTCAAGCGCATCGTTGGACTGCCGGGCGAGCGTCTCGCGTTCGTTGGCGGAGTGATTCACATCAACGGCGTTCCGCTGTCGGAGCCGTACATCAAGAATCAGCGCCCCTGGGATCGACCCGAAGTCACGCTCGGCGCGCGTGAGTACTTCGCCGTGGGAGACAATCGCGGTATGGAGCAGGGCGCGCACAAGTTCGGCATCGTCGATCGCGAGCGCATTCTCGGGAAGGTCCTCTATTGATGTCGCGGCGGCGCCCGGTTCTCGTGTCCCTCGTCGTTCTCGTCCTCGCCGTCGTGGCCTGGCGCTACTGGGGGCCCGACGACAAGCGCGACGTGCGCCGCCGACTGAACGCATTTGCCGCCGAATTCAACGAGACCACCGCCGCGGGTCTGGCCACGATCGCGCACGCCGCTCGCATCGGCACGTACTTCACGGAAGACGTCGTCGTCGAGTTTGGCGATGGCGCGCCGCCAATCCGCGGACGGCAGACGTTGGTTGCCATGGCTACGCGGCTCCAGCCTCGAACGTCCGCCTTTACTCTGGAACTGCTCGACCAAAACGTGACCATTTCCGCCCCGTCAACCGCTGAAGTCAACGTCACCGCGGCGTTCCGCAGGCGCAGCCGCGTAGCTGGCGAGGATGCGGTCGAGGCTCGAGAGCTGGCGCTGAGAATGGTGAAGACGGGAGGAAATTGGCTCGTGAGCGAGGTGAAAGCGGTGGAAACGTTCAAGTAGCAGAACGCTGGGGAACTGGGGAACTGGGGAACTGGGGAACGGGGAGCTAAGAAATGAAGTCGAAGGTTGAAGACCGAAGTCCCCAACCTCCGACGATCCTGGCCGCGGGCGCCTTCCGCCCGGGGAGCGGGGATGGCGAGCCGACCACTTGGCTGACGAGGCAGGTAGTCAGCCGGTCGACACCGGTGGGTGCAACTCAGGCGACAGCTAATGACTGTCCAGACCTCGAAGTCCGGACACGCATCGGCCGTGCGCCGTCGGTTCTTACGAATGCGCCGTCACGCGTCTGTGACAAAAACTTGGCGTCCACGAGAGCCCCCAGCAACGCATCACACACGTCGCGTTCGAGCCCCCAGAGCCGTTGCGCTTGTGCTGTCGTCAGCCGCAGGCCGGGCATTTCTACGAACTCGCCCTGAATTCGCTGCAGCACGTCATCCATACGCATGGCTCGGTCCCTCCACTGGGTTCCGACGGACCAATAAACTTGTAGTGTTCACTGAGGAGATAGCAACCCGCGTACCGGGTGCTTGCTGGCTGGCACCTAGATGCGATCCGTGCTGGTAACCATTCACCTACCAGCAGGTTAGGTCAAGGAGTCGTCACGGACGTGTCGATCGGACACCTCAAACGTGGGTCGTGAAACCTGTACGCCTTGGTAAATTGCTCCGTTGGGAATCGATACGGTTGCCGATCGACGATCACGCGCGCAGGTCAGAAATTGAGAGTGCGAATTCGTCACAACTCCCGCAGCGCGGTCACGATCGGCAGACGCGCCGCACGAATGGCTGGCAGCAGCCCACCGATCAGACCCATGAACGCTGCGTAGATCAGGCCCCGGGTCAAAAGACTGGGAGTGACGGCAAACGCAAACGCGACTTGACTGAACGACTGCCAGTTCATGGTGGCTGTCTGATACCCGTCGAACGCCGCCCACGCTAGCAGTCCCCCTATCACACCGCCGACGAGGCTCAAGAGCAGCGACTCGACGAGTACGGAGACGACAACCGGACTTCTCGCGAAGCCGAGCGCACGCAGGGTAGCGATTTCCCGCGCTCTCGCGGCGACCGCGGAATACATCGTATTCACCGCGCCGAATATGGCACCGAGTCCCATCAACGCGGCGATCGCAGTCCCGATTGTGCGAATGATGGTTTGCAGGACCTGCGACTGCTGCGCGTAGTAATCGGGCTCGCGAATCGCCGTGACGTTCAATCGCGGATCGACGGTCAACGCATCCTTCAACTTCTGCAGCGCGTCGGGCGATTCGAGCCTGAGATAGACCGATTGATAGCTGTTGCCGCGGCGGTACGCCGGCTGCAGCACCTTGGCGTCGCACCAGATCTCCGACTCGGCGACGCTGCCGTCGGCTTCGAAGAGGCCGACGACCTGCCATGTGCTCTCACCCCAACGCACCGACGAGCCGACCGTCAGCCCGACGAATTGCCGGGAAGCGGCGCGGCCGACCACGATCTCGTTCGTGCCCGGCTGAAACATCCGGCCTTCGACGATCTTGAGCCGCGGCCTGACCTGCAGCGCTGCGAGCGAGACTCCACGCAGTGGCACGTTGGCGTCGGTCCCACTCCGTTTGAGCGGATGGCCGACGATCACGAAGAGCTCAGGGGAGGCACTCGGCCCCTGCGGACCCTGCTCAATCCCTGGTGCTTCCGAAATGAGCTTGACGTCGTCGCCGGAAAATCCGCTGGTCATCTCCGTATCGCTGCCCTGACGCAGGACGATGACGGTCTGCGGGTCGCCGGTTCCCCTCATGGCGGCGCGAAAGCCTTCAGCAATCGACAGCACCGCCGTAAAGACGATGACGACGCCGGCGATGCCGATGACGGCCACCATCGTCGATCCGAGACGCTGGGGGATCGAACGAAGCGTCACACCAGTCACGGCGATTACCTGCGATAGCCAATTCATAGAGACACCCTTCACGTGCGATGTGCTACGTGCAACGTGCTACATGGGGCATCACGTGCGATGTGCTAGGTGCAACGTGCTACATGGGGCAGATCGCACGTCGCACGTCGCACGTCGCAGCGCAGTCGCACGTCGCACGTCGCACGTCGCACGTCGCACGTCGCACGTGCTTACCCCGTCCTTCTCAGCGCATCGACGATCTTGAGCCGTCCGGCTTGATATGCCGGCAGGAGACCGGTACCGAGGCCGAGCAAAAGGACGAGCCCGATACCGAAAATAAGATCCCGCGTCGGGAAGTGGAAGATCGGCAGCATGCCGTTCGTCGGGTCTCCCTGCGCGATGATCAGCCACGACACCGCCAGGCCGATGCCGCCGCCGACGAGCGCGATGACGCACGACTCGAGCAGGACGAGGGCGAGGATTCGTCCATCGCTGAAACCGATCGTCTTCAGCACACCGAGCTCGTTGGTACGCTCGCGGATCGACTGCGCCATGGCGTTTCCGGCGACGAACAGGATGAAGAACATCACGATGGTCGCGATCGCTATCATGATGGCGCCGATGTCGCCCACCTGCTTGGCCCAGTCAGAGATGAACGCCTTCTCGGTTGCCGTCTTCGTTTCGGCCGGCGAATTCGCAAACATCGCGTCGATTCGTTTGGCGAGCTGGTCGGAGGTCGCAGGATCCGCGACCCTGAAGATGTACCACCCGACCTGTCCGTTCATGAAGCCGGAATTGCGGAAGGTCTCGTTCAGATAGTCCCAGTGGAAGAAGAACTGCGTTTTGTCGACGCCCTGCTTCGCCGAGGTGTAGATGCCGTCGATCGTGAACTCCCACGGCGTACCATCCGGCTTGCGGTAAATCGGCGAGATGAGCGGGATGCGGTCGCCGATCTTCCAGCCCCATTTCAGGGCGAGATCGCTGCCGATGAGCGCGCCGGTGCGATCGCTCAACCACACCTTTTTCTGATCCTCGGGAACCTCGAACTCCGGGTACATCCGCAGCCAGCTCTCCGGATCCACCGCCATGTTCTGGATGAAGTTGGTCGGATCCTGGTAGTAGGCCCCGAACCAGTTGGCGTGCGACACCTCGGTCACCCCTTCGGTGGCGCGAATGCGTTCGCCGTAGCTTTTCGGGAGCAGCTGGATGATCGACACCTTGTGGATCATCATCAGCCGATCGGCGCCGGCAACGTCGACGCCCATCGTGAACGCAGCGCGTATGGCCATCAGTCCGCCAAACAGGACGAAGGCAATCAGGATGGAGAGAATGGTGAAGATCGTACGGATCTTCCGCCGCATCAGATTCCGCCAGACCAGAGGAACGTATTTCATGCCGCCGCCTCCCTGACGAGCGTGCCTTTTTCGAGGTGGAGCGTTCGTACCGCGCGCGCCGCCGCGTGCGGGTCGTGCGTGACCATCACGATGGTCTTGCCGTGTTCCTTGTTCAGCGTGTGCAACAGCTCGAGGATCTCGTCGCCCGATTTGCGATCGAGATCGCCGGTCGGCTCGTCGCACAGGAGCAGCGTCGGGTCGGTCACGATCGCGCGGGCGATGCCGACTCGCTGTTCCTGTCCGCCTGACAGTTGCCGCGGATAGTGGCTGGCGCGATCGCCGAGGCCGACCACTGACAGTGCCGTTTGCACGCGGCGCTTTCGATCGGCGGCGGACAGCTTCGTGAGCAACAGCGGCAACTCCACGTTCCGCGCCGCCGTCAGCACCGGCAGCAGGTTGTAGAGCTGGAAGACGAATCCGATGTGCCGCGCCCGCCATGCGGCGAGCCGGCTTCCCGCCATCTTGTCGATCCGGTCGCCGGCAACCTCGATCGATCCCTCCGACGGCGTGTCCAGCCCCCCGATCAGATTGAGAAGGGTGGTCTTGCCCGATCCCGATGGTCCCATCAACGCGAGGAAATCTCCCTGCGGAATCTCGAGGTTCACCCCCTGCAGCACATCGATGCGCTCGCTTCCGCGGAAATACACCTTGTGGAGATCCTGAATCCTGACCAGGGTCTGCATCAGCGCTCCTTAACCCGTGCGCCGTCTTCGAGCGTCGGTGGTCCCTCGACCACGACGCGTTCGCCGGCGTTGATTCCCGAAACAACCTCGATCTGGCCTTTGTCCTCGACGCCCAGCTTCACCGCGCGGCGTTCCACTCGATCGCTTTGTACGACGAAAATCACGCTGGCGCCGTTCTGCGTCCGCACCGCGGTCTTCGGCACCAGCAGACGGGCACGCGGCGAGACATCGCCAGCCGTCGGCGCGGCGCGATCGTTCAGGAACGACACCTTGATCCCCATGTCCGGGAGAATGCGAGGGTCCAGTTCATATCCGGAGGGCTTCGCCCCCGCGGACCCCCCGACGCGCTCACTCGCGGGGGCCCCTTGATCCCCGCTCCCGCCTCCGCCAAGGCTTCGGCGAGGCTCGCCGGAGGGGCTCGGACCCGAAGGCGGCCGTTCGCGCGGGCTCGCTCGCGTTTGCTCGTTCGCGGTCTCGGCGTCGAATCCGATACGCACACGAACCGTCGCCTTCTGCCTGTCGGCCGAGGGCACCGTGGTGATCACCTGCGCCGGAATGCGCCAATCGGGATACGCATCCAGCACCGCCTCCACCGGTTGTGCGGGCCGCACGCGGTTGATGTAGCTCTCGCTGACGTCGACCTCGATCTCCAGGGAGGTCATGTCCACAATCGTGCAGATGCCGGTTCGCGTGAACCCGCCGCCAGCTGACACCGGGGAGATCATCTCTCCCGGCTGCGCATCCTTCGAGATGGCGATGCCGTTGAACGGCGCGCGCACCACCATGTCGGCCAGGTCGGTTTGAATGGCCTTGATCTGCGTCGTCGCAACGTGCACCTGCTCGTCGGCGAGCGCAATCCGTGCCTTCAGCGATTCGACCTGCGCTTCCGATGTGTCGAGCTCCGCCCGGCCGATGACCCCTTCCTTCAGCAGCTGTCGCCGCCGTCCCAGGCTCAGCTCCGCTTCACGGAGACGCGCCTGATCCTCCGCCGCCGCTTTGCGCGCGCTCCCGAGTTGGGCCTGTGCGACCGCCAGGGCCGCTCGAATCTGCGAGTCGTCCAGCCGCGCCAGCACTTGTCCGCGCCGTACGGCTTTTCCTTCTTCGACGAAGACCTCGAGCACCTTGCCCGTGACTTTCGACGAGACCGTCGCCCGCCGGCGAGCGGTCACATACCCGGACGCGTTCAACACCGCGCCAGGTGCTGCGCCCGCCCCGGTCTGTGCGGTCACGGTTGCGGTTTTCACATCAGCCGCTTCCACGCGACGGCTCCACAGCCAGCCGCCCCCCGCCAGCACCGCGACGATGATGACCAGCGCGATCCACGTGCCGCGACGGCCGCCGCCGCCACGTGCGGAGCTGTCGATGCGCAGCGATGCGAGGTCGTCTTTCAGATTGGATGTAGCCACGCTCGTAAAAGGAAGAAGGAAGAAGGCAGAAGGAGGAAGGTCGAAGGTTCTTCCTTTCTCGAACGCCCAGTATACGTAATCCTACGGAAGATCGGGCCGAGCGGGTCCGTCCGACCGGCAAATGGCGGGATCCGGGCGGTAAACACGTGCGACGTGCCAGGTGCTACGTGCCACGTGCTACGTGCCAAGTCGGTCGCACGTAGCACATCGCACGTAGCACGTTATCTCAACGACCCCTGAATCCACCCTCGGCTCATGTAGTCGGCCAGCGTCAGGCTGAACATGATGATTAGCCACACGAAACCCGATCCGGCAATCACCCAGGTCAGCCGCGAGCCCCAGCGGACGTGCATGAAGAACAGAATCACGAGCAGGGCCTTCGTGAACGCGACCGTCAGCATGACCACATTGTTCAGAGGTCCGAGGTCGACGCTGGCGACGAGGACCGTCAGAATCGTGCCGACGATCAGGGCGGCGAATACCGCGTAATACAGCTTTACGGATGCAACGTGACCAGACATCAGTGTCGCTCAGTGGTAGTGATAACCGATGAGATACAGCAACGGGAAGAGGAAGATCCAGACAATGTCCACGAAGTGCCAGTACAGGCCAGAGACCTCCACCGGCGTATACCAGCTCGAGTCGAACTGCCGTTTCCAGGCCATGATCGCGATGACCGTCATCATTCCCAGACCGATGATCATGTGCAATGCGTGCAAACCCGTCATGCAGAAGTACAGCGAGTAGAAGATCTCCGCGGCCTGCGGGTATTTCCCCTCCCACGCGAAGTTCGGACCCGGCACGAGGTGGTGTTTGAACTTGTCCGCGTACTCGATGACCTTCACGCCGAGGAAGGCCGACCCCAGCACCATCGTTGCGAGTATCCAGCCCACCTGCGTCTTCGGCGGCGCGCTGGTCTGAGCCGCGCGAACGGCGAGCGCCATCGTCAGCGAGCTGACGATGAGTACGATGGTGTTGACTGCACCCCAGATGACATTGAGGTGATTGCTGGCTTCCTGAAAACCCGTCGGATACGTGGATCGGTATACCAGGTAGGCCAGGAACAACCCGCCGAAGAACATGATCTCGGTGACCAGGAAGGTCCACATGCCGAGCGTCGACGCTTCGAGCTGCTGGGCCAGATCATCGAAATGGTGCTGCAACTTCCGATGATCGCCGGCGTGCCCGTGCGCATCGGAGCGCCGGTCTGTATGGACCGGCGGCTGATGAATCGGACCGGGATAGTGCTCGGAGTGGGCGTTAGACAATGCCGACCTCTTCGCTGGACGCGTACTGATGCGTGCCGTGCGTCACGATGGGCGTCACGGTGAAGTTCGACGTGGGTGGTGGAGAGGGGATCTCCCATTCCAGGCCGCGCGAACCCCAGGGATCCGCCGGCGCTTTCTCACCTTTGAACAGCGAGTAGGTGAGGTAGACCAACGGCACGACGTAGCCGAAAGCCAGGATCGAGGCGCCTGCGCTCGAGAAGACGTTGAACACTTGGTACTCGGGCGGATACGCGTGGTACCGCCGCGGCATCCCGAGATAGCCGGCGAGGAACTGCGGGAAGAACGTCAGGTTGAAGCCGACGAAGACGATGATGGCGGCAACCCTGGCCCATGTCTCGTTGTAGAGCCGTCCCGTGATCTTCGGCCACCAGTAGTGCAGCCCGCCGAGGTAGCCCATGATCGCGCCGCCCACCATGATGTAGTGGAAGTGCGCCACCACGAAGTAGGTATCGTGCACGTGGATGTCGAGGCCCATCGTCGCCAGGAACAGTCCTGTCATTCCGCCGATCGTAAACAGCCCGATGAAGCCAATCGCGTAGAGCATCGGCGATTCGAGCAAGACCGACCCCTTGTAGATGGTGGCCGTCCAGTTGAACACCTTGATGGCCGACGGAATCGCGACGAGGAAGCTGATGAAGGAGAAGATCAGTCCGGCGTACACCGATTGACCCGCGATGAAGAGATGGTGCCCCCACACCAGGAACCCGATGATGGCGATCGCCAGCGACGAGAACGCGATGAAGGAATACCCGAAGATGTTCTTGCGCGCGAATGCCTGAACGATCTCGCTGATGACCCCCATCGCCGGCAGGATCATGATGTAGACCGCCGGATGGGAGTAGAACCAGAACAGATGCTGGAAGAGCACCGGATCGCCGCCGAGCGCCGGATCGAAGATCCCGAGGTGCAGCGCACGCTCTGCCGCGACCATCAGGACGGTGATGGCGATGACCGGCGTTCCGAGGATCATGACGAGGCTGGTCGCGTAGTGCGCCCACACGAACAACGGCAGCCTGAACCACGTGAGTCCTGGCGCGCGCATCGAGTGGATCGTGACGATGAAGTTCAGGCCGGTGAGGATCGAGGAGAACCCGGTAATGAAGATGCCGAGCGCCGCCGTCATGACGTGCGAGTTCGCCGCGGCCGTGCTGTACGGTGTGTAGAACGTCCAACCGGTGTCGACGCCGCCGCTGAGCGCGGCGTACAGGGTGAAGAGTCCCCCCAGCACGTAGATGTACCAACTGAGCAGATTGATGCGCGGGAACGCGAGGTCCTTCGCGCCGACCATGATCGGGATCAGGAAATTACCGAGCACGGCGGGGATCGACGGGATCAGGAAGAAGAAGACCATCACCACGCCGTGCATGGTGAACATCTTGTTGTAGGTTTCCGACGACAGCAGGTCGCCCGCCGGCGTCAGCAGCTCGAGACGGACGATCGTGGCGAAGATACCGCCGACGGCGAAGAACGCGGTGATCGAGACCAGGTACAGCAGCGCGATGCGCTTGTGGTCCTTCGTCAGCAACCACGACGCGAGACCGTGCTCGGCGTTCAGGTAATTCAGGGTTGGTGTTTCCATAATCTCCGAGCACGCCCGACCCGAAGGTCGGGCCTACCCTACTGTTTCGGCGTTTCAGCCGGCGCCGGCGCCGTCCCCGGCTGGCTCAGCGAGCGCACGTACGCAATCAGTTGAAGTAACTGCTCCTCGGTGACCAGACCCTGGAACGTCGGCATGACTGGCTGGAACCCGGCAACGATTTTTGCCTGAGGATTCACGATCGACTCGCGGAGATAGCCATCGTCAGCGATGACGGTGCCGCCCCCCTGCAGCTGTACGGGCTTTCCGTACACGCCGGTCAACACCGGTCCACGCCCCTGCGTGTCCCCCATGTGGCACGTGTTGCAGACGAGATCCTGAAACAGCTTGGCGCCCGCGGCGACCGGCGAATCTTCAGCTCGTCCGCCGCTCAGCCACGCCTGGAAGTCCGGCGGCTCCATCGCCACGATCCTACCAATCATCCCCGAGTGTTTCGTGCCGCAGTACTCGGCGCAAAAGAGCTGGTACTGGCCCGGCGTTGTCGCCGTGAACCACATCGTGTTGTAGCGGCCGGGAATCACGTCGGCCTTCACGCGGAACGCGGGAATGAAGTAGCTGTGGAGGACATCCTCGGAGCCCATGATCAGCTTCACCGGACGCCCGACGGGCACGTGCAGCTCGTTGATCTCGCGCTGTCCTTCCATGTGCTGCACTTTCCACATCCACTGCTTGCCGACGACGAAGATCTCCATCGCGCCCGCGGGCGGACGGTAGAGATCGAAGAACACTTTGGCGCCCCACACGAACATCACCATCACGATGCCGAGCGGGACGAACGTCCAGAGCAGCTCCAGCGGCAGCGATCCATGGATCGCGACGCCGATCTCGTCGTCGTTCCGGCGTCGATACTTCACCGCGAACACGACGACCAGGACGGCAATGAGCAGCGAGAAGAATGCCGTGACCGCGACCAGGAAGAAGTAGATGGCATCGACCTGGCCGGCCTGCACGGACGCCTGCTGCGGAAAGAATGGAAGGTTCGTGAACATCGTTTAAGAACCGGGGCTCGGGGCTCGGGGCTCGCGGCTCGGCTTCGTTCGCCCTTCGCGACTCTCAGGGCGACCCTGAGCACCGTCGAAGGGTCTGGAGGATCGGGCTGTCTCGTCGCAGGCTCACGGTGATGAACGATGCGAGCGCGAGGAGGAATGCCACGCCTCCGACGCGCACCATTCGCAGCACGGCGGCGCCGTACTTGCCGGTCGCCGGGTCGTAGTGATAACAGAACAGGAGCACATCGTCGATCGGCGTGCCGATGCGATCCTCGGAGGCTTCGATCAGCCCCAGCCTGATATCGCGCGCCGAGAATTCGATTCCGTAGAAGTACTTCGAGATGGCGCCCTTCGGCGTCAGCACCTCGATGCCGGCGCCATGCGCGTACTGCTGGATCTCGGGGTCGAACTCGTAGCGGAAGCCGATGGCGTCGGTCAGCCGCTTGATCGACTCTTCCTTGCCGGTGAGGAAATGCCAGCCGGCTGCCGTGTGCGGCCGGCCATACCGCTCGAGATAGTTCGCCTTTTTCTGCGCGGCCAGCCCCGGCCCCTCTCTGGGGTTGAAGCTCACGGCAATGACGTCGAACTCCCGTCCCGGCTCGAAGTTCATCACGCCCAGCGCCGAGACGAGTCCGTTCAGGACCTGCGTGCACAGCATTGGACACTCGTAATACACGAGCGCCAGGATCACGGGCCGCGTGCCGAACAGCTCGCGCAGACGAATCTCCCGTCCGCTCTCATCGGTGAAGGGAATATCCAGTGGAACCTGTTCGTTCAGCCGCTGATCGATGCGAATCTTGCCGAGCAAGCCGGGCCTGGACTTCGCGGGCTCTCCCGGATCCGGCGTCATGCCGGCTTGCGGGCTTTGCGCGCGGGCGGAGGTCGCCATCGCCGTCACGCAGATGGTCGCCAGGATCAACGCCAGGAATTGTTTGAAGCGATCAGCCATCTTTACTCAATGCTCGCCGGGCCCTCCGCCGCCGCGCGCGAATCATCCGTGCGCGCTACGGCGAGACCTCGCCGTAGCTGGTCACCCGCTTGTTCCGCGACCAGCGAAGGCAGGCATCCCCACTCGCTCTCGCTCGGCGACTCCGCGCCTCGCTCGGGCCGCAGGCGCTTACTGCCCATGTCCCTTCGGTGCTTGCTCGGGTGCCGCTTGTCCGGGAGCGGCCGCTGGTGGTTCCTGCGCGGTTCCTGCCGCTGCTGGCGGGTGCGTGATCGTCCGGCCGCTCGAGGATTCGCCATAGGCGGCACGCCGAGTACCGAGCAACTGATCAGCCCCGTCGGCACGGGCCGGGAGTCCCCGCTGGAGGATCAACTTCTTGGCTTCCGAGATCGGGATTCGCACGATCGCGGACTTCTCGTCGACCCATCCGTACGATTCGAGGACGTCCTGCTCCGTCTGACGCTGCTTTGCCAGCACGCTCGGCTCGTGGGTGAGGAGCTGAGGACCTTGACCCTGTCCGAAGATTGGGTTGCCCGCAGTGGACCGCGGCATCTGCACCGGGGGTCGCGCCAGCGGGGAGACGGCTGGATCCTTCTTCGCCGCTTGGCGGTCGAAGTACCAGAACAGACCGTACATCAGGACGAAGACCACCGCGGTGACCACGAACAAGCCCACGGCAAAGCCGACGATCGGGCGGAGGTCGACGTCGACCGTCTCGGACGCGACTTCCGGGATGTCCAGGCCTCCGTCGTCGTCGTGCGGAGTCTCAGTGTGACTCATGCGCGAACGCCTCCTTGAAGTACGGATCGTTGAACGGCAGCAGCGCCCGGCTGCGCAGGAGCCGTGCAAAGAGGAAGAGCCAGAGACCCGCAAGGCCGATCGGAAGCACGATGTCCATCCAGTGCACCGGGACCGAGTAGCCAGGATGCGCCTCGCCCTCGCCGTGCGAGAACGTCGGCGCCACCAGCCAGATCAGATCGACGAGACGCATGGCAATCACGAAGATCGCCACCCGCGCGAGCAGATTGCCGTGTCGCTTGAGATCGCGTGACAGGAGGAGCGCGAACGGCAATGCGAAGTGACCGATCACGAGCAGCAGCGCGATGACTCCCCAGCCCCCGCGGATCCGCTCGATGTACCACGGGATCTCTTCCGGGAGGTTGCCGGACCAGATGATCAGGAACTGCGAGAAGGCCAAGTACGCCCATAGCATCACGAACGCAAGCATCAGCTTGCCCAGATCGTGGAAGTGACGGGCGGACAGGGTGCCGGAGAGCGTTCCCGACGCTGCGATGAGCGCGAGCACGGAAATGGTGAGTGCCAAGGCCGACAACCCCTGGCTGACGACCGTGAGGAGACCGAAGATCGTCGAATACCAGTGCGGGTCGAGCGACATGATCCAGTCCACGGAGGCCAGGCTGACGGTCAGCACGAAGAACAGCAGCCCTGGGGCGCTGACTGTTCGAAATCGCACCGAATCGGCCGGCGTCACTCCCTCGCCACGGTCCTGCGCGGCGGACCATTTGGTCAGGAGAAACATGCACAGGAACCAGAATGCGAAGTAGACGACCGCACGCACGGTGAAGAAGGGCACGTTCAGGTACGGCGCCTTCTGCTGGAGTATTCGATCGGTCTGCACGACTTCCGACCGCGCCCACAGGAACAGCGGTCGCATCCCGAAGAGAATCGGGATGAATAGAAGAGCGACCGCCGGCAGTGTTCGCGACCCCGCCTCGAATATCCTGCGGCTGACGAGACCCCATTGCCCGCCCGACAGGTGCTGCAGCATCAACAGCGCCAGGCATCCCAGCGACAGGCCCAGTACGAAGAGAAAGCCGATGAGCCACGACCGGAAAAACTGATCCAGATTCAGGAACGCCCCAAGGACGCCCGCCGCCAGGCCGACCAGGCCTACGATCAGGGCCCGCTGCTGAAGTCGAGCGAGTGCCGGTACGTCGGGATGCGCTGCGTTTGTATTCATGACGGCTAGTGCCTGCGCTCCCCGCCGGGCGCTGGCCTCGGCACCTTCGTCGGATCGCCGCCCCGAACGTCCGACGTCGAGGCGCGTTGCGCAAGCTGCAGCGCGCGAATGTAAGCGACGATCGCCCAGCGATCGCGCGGCGCAATCTGCGCGCGATAGTCGGGCATGGCTCCGAAGCCGCTGGTGATCACGTCGAAGAAATGACCAGGTGCCGCCGCGCGCAGCCGCTCGTCGTGAAACGAGGGCGGTGGCCGATAGCCGCGCTGGACGACCATGCCCTTGCCGCTGCCGGTCGCGTCGTGACACGGCGTGCAGTAGATGTTGTAGCGCTGCTCGCCGCGGTCGAGGACGTGCGCGTCGACCGCGAACGGCATTTCCGTCACCGCGGCCCCGCTGACCTTGCCAGTGAAGAATGCTTCGTCCTCCTGCAGCGTGCCCCTGGCAACCGTCCCTTCAACGACAGGACGCGCACTCGATCCATCGCGGAAGAACTCCGAGGCGCGGAGCGGCTTGTATTTCGGCTGGTTGTGCATGTCCTGGCGGCAGCCCGAGACGATGAGGAGGCAGAAGACAGCACACAGGAGACAGAAGGCGGAAGAAGGGACACGCGCGAGAGCCCTCAGCCGCCGCGAGGCGCCGGAGGGAAGCGCGGCGAAGCCGCGCCGCCGCGCGGCCAGCGAGCGGGGGAGGGGCCCCGCGAGCGCTGATAAATGCAGACGCTCAGCTGAAGTCAGCCAGTTGGTCGGCGAGGATCTAAGGCTCGACTTCATTGATTTCTCTAGCGCCGAGACTCTTCAGGAATTCCTGAGTTCGCGCGCGATCGAACTTTGGATCCGTCGCTTCGATCGTCAGGAAAAACGCATCCTCGCTCGCCTTGCTGGAAAAACGAGGCACGTTGAACACCGGGTGATAGGGGAGCGGCAGACCGCTCAGCCCGATCCAGGCGAACATCGCCGCGAAGGACGCCAGCAGAATCGTGAGCTCGAAGGTCACCGGAATGAACGACGGCCAACTGTTCAGCGGCCGGCCGCCGATATTCAACGGATAGGCGATCGCCGACACCCAATAGCACAGGCCGAAACCCGCGCAGCCGCCGGCAATTCCGCCGAGCAGCACGATGCGCGGCACGCGCTTGTCGTTGATCGCCAGCGCGTCGAACAGCTCGTGGATCGGAAACGGCGAGTACGCGTCGGTCTTGGTGTAGCCGTCCGCGTGTACACGCCGGGCCGCCTCGACGAGGCTGTTGGCGTCCGGAAACTCCGCCATCAAGCCGTAAATCGGCTGTGCTGGATCCATAGCGTGCGTCATCTCTCAGAGCTCGTGGGGCCCTCCGCCTTCGCGCGCGAACCCTCGACGCGCGCTATGGCGAGACCTCGCCGTAGCTGGTCGCCTGCGTGTTTCGCGACCAGCGGAGGCCGGCCGGCCGCTCGCTCGGGCCGCAGGGGCATCAGTGGCTGCCGCCTCCCTTCACCTTGGACTCGGGCAGCAGCGTTCGCATCTCGAAGATCGAAATCATCGGCAGCACCCGGACGAACAGGAAGAAGAGCATCGTGAACAACCCGATCGTGCCGAAGAAGGTCGAGAAGTCCCAGATCGTCGGGTAGTACATCCCCCACGACGACGGCAGGAAGTCGCGATGCAGTGAGGTCACGATGATGACGAAGCGCTCGAGCCACATGCCGACGCTCACGATGAGCGCCATGATGAACAGCCACGTCGTGTTCGTGCGCAGCCGCTTGCTCCACAACGTCTGCGGAACGATGCCGTTGCAGAAGATCAGCATCCAGTACGACCAGGCATATGGCCCGTACATCCGGTTGTGAATCATGAAGCTCTCGTACTGATTCGCGCTGTAGAACCCGAAGAACGCTTCCGAGGCGTAGCCGTAGACAACGATGAGCGAGGTGACGAGCGTCACCTTGGCCATGTTCTCGAGGTGACGCATGGTGATGAAGTCTTCAACTCCGTACCACTTCCGCAGCGGGATCGCCAGCACCAGGACCATCGCGAAGCCCGCGTAGATGGCTCCGGCTACGAAGTACGGCGGAAAGATCGTCGCGTGCCAGCCGGGGACGATGCCGACGGAGAAGTCGAAGCTGACCACCGTGTGGACCGAGAGCACCAGCGGTGTCGACATGCCGGCCAGCAGCAGATACGCTATTTCGTAGCGCTGCCAGTGCCGCGCCGAATTGCGCCAGCCGAGCGCCAGCACGCCAAACAGGCGCGCCAGCTGCTTGTTCTGCGCCCGATCGCGCAGCGTCGCCAGATCCGGGACGAGACCGGTGTACCAGAAAAGCAGCGACACCGTGCCGTAGGTGGAGACGGCGAACACGTCCCAGATGAGCGGGCTGCGGAACTGCGGCCAGATGCTCATCGTGTTCGGGTAGGGGAAGAGCCAATACGCGGCCAGCCACGGGCGGCCGGTGTGGATGATCGGGAACATGACCGCGCAGGCGACGGCGAAGAGCGTCATCGCCTCGGCGAAGCGGTTGATCGACGTGCGCCAGTCCTGCTTGAGCAACAACAGAATCGCCGAGATCAGCGTGCCCGCGTGCCCGATGCCGATCCACCAGACGAAATTGATGATGTCGAAGGCCCAGCCGACGGGGATGTTGTTGCCCCAGATACCGACACCCTTGAGAAACAGGTAGGCGACCGAAGCTGCCAGGACGTTGACGAACGTGAACCCGATGCCGGTCGTGACGAACCACGCCACCGGATGGCGCCGCGTGAGCACGATCGCGGAGATCTTCTCGGTCACCGTGCGATACGTGTGGCCCGGCGCCAGAACCGGCGGCGGCGGCGTGTAGCCAGCAGCGGAGGCGGGTTTCGGATCCATCAATGTCCCGTCGAACTTGTTCCGCCCGCTGCCGCCGCGGGCTCGAGCTCAGGATTCGGATTCCTCAGCGCCGCGAGATAGGTCGTTCGCGGCCGCGTGTTCAAGTCTTCGAGCACGCCGTAGTTGCGCTCCTGCGCCTTGAGCTTGTTCACCTGGCTATTGGCATCGTTCAGATCCCCGAACACGATCGCCTCGGCCGGACATACCGCCTGACACGCGGTGACCACTTCACCGTCCCTGATCTGCCGATCCTCACGCTTGGCGTCGACGCGCGCCTGATTGATGCGCTGCACGCAATACGTGCACTTCTCCATCACGCCGCGGCTGCGCACGGTGACGTCCGGGTTGCGCTGCGGGTAGAGGCTCTGCGTGTTCCAGTCAGAGTAGAGAAGGAAGTTGAATCGCCGGACCTTGTACGGGCAGTTGTTCGAGCAGTAGCGAGTGCCGACACAGCGGTTGTAGACCATGTCGTTGAGCCCTTCGGAGCTGTGCGCGGTAGCGGCGACGGGGCACACGACTTCGCAGGGGGCGTTCTCGCACTGCATGCACGGAACGGGCTGATGGTGCGACTGCGGATTGTCCAGATTGTCGCCGGAGTAGTAATGGTCGACGCGAATCCAGTGCATCTCGCGGTTCCGCCCCACCTGGTACTTGCCGACGACCGGGATGTTGTTCTCCGCGACGCAGGCCACGGTGCAGGCGCCACAGCCGAAGCAGGCCGTGAGGTCGATCGCCATTCCCCACTTGTAGCCTTTGTATTCGTGCTCCGGATAGAGCGTCATCGTACGCGGCGGGGTGTGGCCCATCTCGTGGATGATCGACGGCTGCGCTTTATACGCCTCGAGCGTGGCCGCACGGACCGGGTAGCGCCCTTCCATCGCCTGGTGCTCCTGCACCGTCACGATCGGATAGTTCTCGCCAACCTTGGAGACCTCGAGGCCGCGGCCGAACCATGGCGAGTCCGAGGTTCGCAGCAGGAAGGCGTTGAACCGTTCTGCTTCACCGACGGCATTGCCGACGCGGCCGGCGGTCCGGCGCCCGTAGCCGAAGAACACGGTGACCGATTCCGCCGGGTGGCCGGGAACGATGAAAACCGGCAGCCGCGCGGTCGCCCCCCGATAGCGCAGATCGACGAGGTCGCCGTTACGCAGCCCCTGCGCCTCGGCGAATCGCGGCGCCACCCAAGCTGTCGGGTCCCAGGTGACCTTCGTCAGCGGCTTGGGGAGCTCTTGCAGCCAGCCGTTGTTGGCAAAGCGACCGTCGAGGATTCTCGGGTCAGGCCGGAAGATGATCTCGAGTGAGCCAGCCGGGGGTTCGGGGCGCTCGGGGCTCGGCTCGGGGGCTCGGGAGCTCGGGAGCTCGGGGCAGCCGCCGTCACCGCCGTTCCGACGATGAATCCGTCGTGCACGGCGCGGCGCCAGAACGTGTCGGTGTTCTTATAGGGCTCACCCTGCGCGTCGCGCAGCGTCCAACCGCCGGTGCCCGCGCCGTGCGCGCGGGCCCAGTAGTCCTTCACGATCTCCATCGTGCGTTTGTCGGCCTGGGGAGTGAAGGCGGCGAGCACTTCGTACAAGGAGCGTCCCTCATAGAGCGGCGCGATGAGCGGCTGCATGAGGGTGACGGTCCCGTCGTAGGCGCGCGCGTCGCCCCAGCTCTCGAGGGCGTGTGCTTCCGGCACGTGCCAGTGACAGAGATTCGCGGTCTCGTCGAAGTAGAGCCCGTGATAGATCGCCAGAGCGACCTTGCCGAGGCGCTCGGCAAACCTCAGGTCCGTTGGCGCCGTGAAGACGGGATTCCCGCCGGCGATGACCAACACTTCGACCTGGCTCGCCTCCATTGCCTGCGCCAGTTCCGCAATGGTCCCGGCCGGCGACGCGGCTTCGATACCGGCCGAGTAGGTGACGGTCGTGCCGACGTTCCCCAGCGCGTCGTTCATGGCGCGTGCGATCGCGTGCACCGCCGCTGGCTGGTAGTCGCCGGCGATCACGAGCGATCGTCCGCGGTGGGCCTGCAGATCCTTGGCCACGGCGGCGACCCACTTCGTTTCGTCGGCGCTCGGAGTTCGCTCCTGGTTCCCCCGACTGCCGGCGCCGACGGCGCCCGCCAGCTGCCGGGCGAATCCTTCGATAGCCGATGCGGCCAGCGGGAGGCGGTGATCGGCCTTCGTGCCCGTCAGCGTCGGTGTGCTTTCCACGACGTAGAGCCGGCTCATGTCCGTGCGCTCGGGGCCGATCCGGCGGCGATCGGCGAAATCCCGTGCGTACCGGACGCTGCCCGGTCCGCTCCCGAGAAAATCCCCTTCGAGCGACACAATCACGTCGGCGCGGTCGAAGTGGTAAATCGCATGCGCGCCGACGCTGGGTGACGCCGCGGGTCTGGTGACCGCGTCGTAGAAGTGCCAGCGGGCCTGCGGAAAATCGCGCAGGATGTTGGACATCAGCTCCGCGAGCGCCGGCGACGTAATCGGCGGCGTGAGGAATCGCAGCCCGGCTCCCTTGCTGGGGCGCTGGCCATTCAAGGCGTTCCCCACAGCCGAGAGAAGCGTGCCCCATGGCCGCACATCTCCCCGGTTGGTCAGGGTCTGTGCGCGGTCCGGATCGTAGAGCTCGAGGACGGAGGCCTGCGTCACCGCATCGGTGGCTCCGAGACTGGCAGGGTGGTCCGGGTTTCCTTCGATTTTGGTCGGACGCCCCATGTGGCTTTCGGCCAGGATCGGATGCGCGACGCCGCTGACGGGAATCGCGCTGGCGAAGTACAGCGGCCTGCCGGGAATGATGTCCTCGGGTTGCCGGACGTACGGAACGATCGATTCCGGCGGCTGTTTGGTGCACGCGCCAACACCCGCCAGCGCCAGCGACGCGCTCATCAGCTTCAGGAAATCGCGGCGGCCTTTCGGATCGTTCCACTCCGAGGCCTGTTCGGGAAACTCGCGGTGCAGGTAGTCCCTGAACTCCGGCGTGTCCGACAACTCGCCGAGGCTCCGCCAGTAGAGGCGTCCCTCGGAACCCGCCAGGCGGGAACGGATGGCTGAGAAGTCGATGCTCATCGGTGGCACGTCGAACAGCTGGTGAGCTGTTCCTTGTTCGCGATCTTGTATTCCTGGACGAGCCGCTCGCCGAGACCGGGGTCATTGGCCGGCCGCTCCCACGCCATATTGAAGACCTCTTCGCGAGGCCGCACGTATTTCGCCGGATTGCGGTGGCAATCGAGGCACCAGGACATGAAGAGGGTGCTCTCCTGGTACATCAAGGGCATCTTGTCGACCGGGCCGTGGCAGGTGGCGCAGCCGACGCCCTTGTTCACGTGGATGCTGTGATTGAAGTACACGAAATCGGGCAGGTCGTTCACCCGCGTCCACGACAACGGCTTGTTATCCCGGAAGCTGGCACGCACCGGTTCCAGAATCGGCGCGTCCGACCAGATCTGCGAGTGGCAATTCATGCAGGTCTTCGTCGGAGGAATGTTGGCAAAGGCGGACTCCTCCACCGAGGTATGGCAGTACCGGCAGTCGATGCCCATCCCGCCCACGTGGTGAGCGTGGCTGAACTGAATCGGCTGCTCGACGAAGACGTCCTGGTTGGTGTAGTAGCCCGACAGGTTGAAGAGCGCGAGCGTGACCCCGAGGCCGCCGACGAAAAGCAGAACTGCGAGGAGACTGATCCGGGAGTAGATGTTGGAATGGCGATGGAAGAGCTGACTCATCGTCTCGACGTCCGCGCCGTCCCCCTGCTAAGTGGACACGCTTCACCCTCTCCGATCAGCCTAAGCCTACTCGAACTCCCGCCTTTGCAGAAGTGAACCCGCGGCGGTCGGCGGCCAATCGTCGGCAGGTGTCGGCCGTCGCGCTGCGACGGTGACGGCTTCGGCAACGGCGCTGGCATGTCCCGTTGGCCGAATTCATAATGTGAAATTTTTCACAAAGTGTCAACCGAGACCGCGAACCCCGCCCTCCGTACGAAACGTTCGGCGACGATCGGGCAAAATGCCGTCGCGCGGCGCTTCGATCATCGTGCCGGTGAGACCGATGACGCAGTGCCGTCCGATAGAGGCCGCGGCGCGGCTTGACCCTGGTCGGAGTTCGTGGATAAGATTCCGGCTTCGATCGACGGCACTTCCGCCTTCGCGCCGTTCTGCAAGCGTGCGGCGCTTCGGCGAGACCTCGCCGCAGCCTTGTCCGCCTCCGCGCGATGAGCGCTGAGGCGAGACCTCGACGAAGCCGAAGGCGAAGTCGGGGCGGAGGCGGTCACGTCGTTCCCAACGAAGAATTTTTCGGTGCGCGAGGATGTGGCATCAATCCATTCGGACTCGCGGCCTGGGCAACTGGCCTCCGGCGCCGCGGAGTCCTAGCCAGTGAGCCAGATTTTTCCCCCTTGGTGGAACAAGCTCCCGCTCGTGGCTGCCATCGCCGGCGGCCTCGGTCCGATTCTCGCGATCGCGGGCATCTGGTACTACTTTTCGCCGTGGTACACCGATGTCGGCTACCGTCCCGTGCAGCCGGTCGCCTACAGTCACAAGCTCCACGTCGGCGAGCTGGGTCTCGACTGCCGGTACTGTCACGCCTCGGTCGAGATTTCTGCCGTCGCGAACGTTCCGCCCACGCAGACCTGCATGAACTGCCATCGCTCGTGAAGAAGGACAGCGAGATGCTCGCGCCGATTCGGGCAAGCGCCGCCAACGGCCGGCCGATGCGCTGGATTCGCGTCCACAAGCTTCCCGACTACGCCTATTTCGCCCACAGCGCGCACGTGGCGGCAGGAGTCGGCTGCGTCACCTGTCATGGCCGCATCGACGAGATGGAAACGGTCACCCAGATGACGCCGCTCAGCATGAGCTGGTGCCTCGACTGCCACCGCGACCCTGGTCCCAATCGACGCCCCGTCTCGGAGGTCACCAACATGAAGTGGACCCCACCCCGGGACGTCGGGGCGCTCGCGGCGCAGCTCGAGCGCGACCGCCCGGTCAAGCCGCCGACTGACTGCTCGGGGTGCCACCGGTGACACCGACATACTGGCGAAGTCTCGCGCAGCTGCAGGAGCACCCCGAATCCCGCGCCTTTCTCGAGCGCGAGTTCCCGGAGGGAGCCTCGGAGCTTCCCGAGGGAGTCACCCGGCGCGACATGATCATGCTCCTCGGCGCCTCGCTGTCACTCGCGGGGCTCGCGGGGTGTCGGCGCCCCGTCGAAGAGATCGTCCCCTATGTCACCGCGCCTGAGGAGATCGTCCCTGGGATCCCGCGCCACTACGCGACGACCATGCCGTTCCGCCGGAGCGCCTACGGCCTGATCGTCGAGAGCCACGAAGGGCGACCGACCAAGGTCGAGGGAAACCCCTCGCACCCCTCGACCCTCGGGGCCTCGAGCGCGCGCGTCCAGGCGTCCGTGCTCGGCCTCTACGATCCCGACCGCTCGCAATCGGTCACGCAGAACGGTACGCGGAAGTCGTGGAGCGATTTCGTGACGGCCTGGAAGCCGCTGTCCGAGGCTCATGCCGCGGATGGCGGTGCCAGTCTTGCGGTGGTCTCCGAGTCCTTCTCCTCTCCCACCCTGGCGCGCCTGGTTTCCGAGCTCCGTGCCCGCTACCCGCGGTTGCAGTGGGCGACCTACGACGCCGTCAGCGACGAGAGCCGACTCGCGGGACTGCGCCAGGCCACTGGCCGCGACCTCGATCTCATGCTCCGGCTCGATCGAGCCTCGGTGATTCTCGCCCTCGACGCCGACCCGCTCCTGACCGACCCGGAGATGATCCGTCACACGCGAGGCTTTGCGGACGGAAGGCGTGCGGGAGCCTCCGGTGGCGCGATGAACCGCCTCTACGCCGTTGAAGGCGTCTACTCGCTGACGGGAGCGATGGCGGATCATCGGCTCCGCCTCGAGAGCCGGCAGATCGCGCCCTTCCTCGCGGCGCTCGCTGCACGCCTTGCTCCTCCCGTAGGCGGAGGCGCGAGCGTGCCGGGACCCGACGTACCCGGTCTCGACGCGCGCTGGATCGACGCGCTTGCCAAGGATCTTCTGGCGAACCGCGGCAAGAGCGTTGATCGTGGCGGGAGAGCGCCAGCCCGCGGCCGTTCATGCTGCCGTTTGCGCGCTGAACACGTATCTCGGCAACTCCGGCAAGACGGTGAGCTACTACGAGCCGAAGGATGCGGTGCTTCCGAGCGTCAGCTCGCTCGCCTCACTCGTCTCGGCGATGAAGTCGGGCACGATCAAGACGCTCGTTGTCCTGGGCGGCAATCCGGTATTCGATGCCCCTGCCGATCTCGACTTCGCTTCGGCGATGGCGAAGGTCCCTCAGTCGATCGCGCTCGGGCACTCGGTCGACGAAACATCCGTCAAGGCAACCTGGCACGTTCCCCGCGCGCATTACCTCGAATCGTGGGGAGACGCGCGCGCCGTCGGCGGCACGCTCAGCGTCGTCCAGCCGCTGATCCTCCCGCTGTTCGGCGGTCGAAGTCCCGTCGAAGTGCTGGGGCTGATGGTCGGGGGCCAGGATCGTCCCGGCCACGACATCGTGCGCGAGACATGGAAACCAATCCTGGGCGAGGCCGAGTTCGACAAGAAATGGAACCGCGTCCTGCATGATGGGCTGCTTGCCGGCAGCGAGCTTCCAGAAGTTGTCCCCAATCTCACCGCGCAGCCCCTGGCGGAGCTCGGGCGCGCGATCTCGAGTGGAGCCCGCAGTGGGCTGGAGGTCGTCTTTCTTCCCTCCCCGTCGCTTCACGACGGTCGCTTCGCCAACGACGGGTGGTTGCAGGAGCTTCCCGATCCCCTCACCAAGCTGACCTGGGACAACCCCGCGCTCGTCAGCCCGACGACGGCCGAATCGCTCGGCCTCGAGAACGAGGATTGGGTCCGCCTCGATCACGACGGCCGCTCGCTCGAGCTCCCCGTCTGGCTCCTTCCCGGAATGACGGATGGCGTGGTCGCCGTAACGCTCGGCTACGGCCGTTCGCACGCGGGTCGGATCGGCTCGGGGGTCGGGTTCGACGCGTTCAAGGTCCGAAGCTCAAAAGCACCTGGCTTCGACAGCGGCGCGAAACTCACCAAGCTCGCACGTACTTACCCGCTCTCGGCGACCCAGGAGCACGGCAGCATGGAGGGGCGCCCCGTCGTTCGCGAGTCGACCCTGACCGCGCTTCGATCGAAATCGGCGCAAGGAGAGGAGCCAGCTGCGGGCGCGCACGGGGGCGGTTCTCCGCACTTCTCCCTCTGGAAGGAGCATACCTACGATCAAGGGCATCAGTGGGGGATGACGATCGACCTGAACGCATGCATCGGGTGCAACGCGTGCATGGTCGCCTGCCAGAGCGAGAACAACGTGCCGGTCGTCGGCAAGACCCAGGTCGCGAAGGGGCGCGAGATGCAGTGGCTCCGGGTCGACCGGTACTTTTCCGGCGAGCCCTCGGGCAGCCCGGAGGTTGTCTTCCAGCCCGTTCCGTGCATGCACTGCGAGGACGCTCCCTGCGAGCAGGTCTGCCCGGTGGCCGCAACCGTCCACGACGGGCAGGGCCTCAACGTGATGGTCTACAACCGGTGCATCGGCACCCGCTATTGCTCGAACAACTGTCCCTACAAGGTACGTCGCTTCAATTTCTTCAACTTCACGAAGGACACGCCCGATATCCTCAAGCTCGCGATGAACCCGGACGTCACAGTCCGCTCGCGGGGCGTCATGGAGAAGTGCACCTACTGCACGCAGAGGATCAATCGCGTGAAGATCGACGCGCGGCTTGCCGGACGCGAGCTTCGTGACGGCGATGTCAAAACGGCCTGCCAGCAGGCCTGCCCGGCCTCGGCGATCGAGTTCGGAGATCTTCGGGACGGATCGAGCCGCGTGGTGAAGGCGAAGGCCGATCCGCGCAACTACTCGCTGCTCGAAGAGCTCAACACCAAGCCCCGCACGACCTATCTGGCGAAGGTGCGCAACCCGAATCCCGAGCTCGAGGGCGCGCGGCCTTCGGCGAGCTCAGGCCGCCCCGAGCCTGTCGAAGGGCGGGCCGACGCGGGAGCGAGGCCGCCCGCATGATCGGCCGAACACGGCACGTGCTGGTTGCGCTCGCGCTCACCTCGCTCGTGGCCCACGCCGGCTGCGCGCGCGGCTGTACGTCGAGCCGCCCTCCCATCCATCTCAATCCGAGTATGGACGACCAGCCGAAGGTGCTCCCCCAGACGGCCAGCAGGTTCTTCTACGACGGCGCGTCCATGCGCTTGCCCGTTCCAGGAACGGTCCCGATCGGCGGTCTGAAAGAGGACGCGGCTTTCTTCACGGGCAAAGGGGCGGACGGGCAGTTCGTCGCGACGATCCCCGCGACCGTCGACGACGCGCTTCTCGAGCGCGGCCGCCAGCGGTATGCGATTTATTGCCAGCCGTGCCACGACGCCCGCGGAGACGGCAAAGGGATCCTGTTCCAGCGAGGCAACGTGCCCACGGCCTCCTTCCACCAGGAGAGGCTCCTGAAGAACTACCCGGACGGGCAAATCTTCGACGTCATTACGAACGGGCAAGGGCTGATGGCCGGGTATCGCTGGCCCATCCCTCCGCGGACAGGTGGGCGATCATCGCCTACGTGCGAGACCTCCAGCGAAAGCGAACGGCAAGCGCCGCGGCGGAGACCGCGAAATGAGGGGAACGCCGCAATGAACGGCCTGGTGAACCGCAAGCTGCTGGTCATCCTCGGTCCGGTTGCCGCGCTGGTGATGTTCGCCGCGACGGTCAAGGTCGTCTCGGTTTTCGTGAGCCGCAGCGAGTACAAAGAGCCCTACCGGGCTCCAGCCGCGGCCGTCGATTCCACGCCTCGCGTGGAGGGAGTGGCCGCCGATCAGGCGGCCGCCGAGAAACAGTCCCGCGCAAAGCCCTACGTGGAAGCGGAGTACCGGACCTTCCCCATCGTCGGCAGCCGCGTGGCGATCTGGATGGTCGCGCAGCTTCACTTGCTGTTCGCGGCCTTCGTGCTTGCCGTGCCGATATTCGCGTTCATCGTCGAAGCGATCGGCTACAAGACCAAAGATCTGCGCTACGACAAGCTCGCGTACGAGTTCACGAAGCTCCTCTCCGTGTCCTTCTCGCTCACGGCGACCTTCGGGGCGTTCCTCACGTTCATGCTCATCATCCTGTATCCGAAGTTCACGAACTACCTGATGAGCGTGTTCTCCCCGACCTTTCTTCCGTACGTGGTGCTCTTCTTCTTCGAGGCCTTCTTCCTCTACGCCTACTACTACGGGTGGGGGAAGTTCCATCCGCTGGTTCATCTCGGCCTCGGCCTCGGCCTCAACATCGTGGGCACGGCGATCATGTTCATCGCCAATTCCTGGCTCACGTTCATGATGTCGCCGCGCGGGATCTCAGACACGGGGGCTGTCATATCCGTCTGGGATGCCGTCTACAACTTCACGTGGATGCCGATCAACGTCCACCGGGTCATCGCGAACGTCGCATTCGGCGGATCGGTTGCCGCCGCGTACGCCGCCTTCAAGTTCCTGCAGGCGGACACCGACGAGGAGCGCGCGCACTACGACTGGATGGGATACATCGGCAACTTCGTCGCGATCATCGCGTTCCTCCCGCTGCCCTTCGCCGGCTACTGGCTGGCGAAGGAGATCTACGCATACTCGCAGACGCTCGGGCTGACGATGATGGGCGGCGCCTTCTCGTGGCTCTTCATCATCCAGGCCGTCCTGATTGGGAACCTGTTCCTCGCCGCCAACTACTACCTGTGGCTTGGGATGGGACGGGTCGAGGGCAGGCAGCCGGTCCAGAAGTTCATCAAGTACCTGCTCATCGCGATCGCGCTCTGCTTCATGGTGTGGGCCACGCCGCGTTCGATCATCGCAACCGTCTCCGAAGTCCGGGCGATGGGGGGATCAGCGCACCCGGTGCTCGGTTTCCTGGGCGTCATGTCCGCCAAGAACACGGCGGTGAACATCCTGATCCTCACGACCTTCATGAGCTTCCTCCTCTACCGGCGGACGGGGAAGACCTCGGTGGTGGCGTGGGCGAAGATGGGGCATGCGGCGCAGCTCACGATTTTCGCGGGCGTCGCGTTGTTCGTCATCTTCCTGGGGGTCTACGGGTACTTCGTCGAGGCGACGGTCCGCATCGGCCTTTCGGTGCCGCAGGTGCTGTCGGTCCTGTTCGCGATGGTGTCGATCACCGCCATCGACATCTTCCTCTTCCGCGGGGCGAGCAAGACCGGTGAGGTCCGCTGGGGCAGAATCCCGGCGATCTCTCAGGTACGTGCTGATCTTCATCGCGGTCACGTTTACCTGGCTCATGGGGCTCATGGGCTACGTGCGCTCCGGGCTCCGCCAGCACTGGCACGTTTACGGAGTCATTCGCGACCAGTCGGCCGACGCGTTCACGCCGACCCTTGGCTTCGCGACGCAGGTAGTCTCGGTGACGGTGCTCGCGTTCTTCCTCCTGATTGGCGTCGTGTTCTGGATCACGAGCCTGCACGATCGCCCCGATTTCGAGGAACGCGCCCGCCTCCGCCACGGCTCGAAAGAGATCCCGCCGGAGTTCGCGGTAGCACCCACGCCCGAACCTGGGCCGACGAGGGCGTCATGAGGGTGCCGCTCATGATCCGGATCGGCGGCCTCGTCCTCGCGACAACGGGCTTCTACACCTATGTCGGTCAGATGGTCCCCCAGAAGGAAGTTCAGCCGCCGCAGGAGACCAAACTGGGAGGCAACATGACCACGGCTGACATGGTCAAGGTGGGCCGCGAGATCATGGAAGGCAAGGGAATCTGCCTGACCTGCCACACGATCGGCAAGACCGGAGCGCTCCGGTTCCCCGACCTTGCAGGCATCGGTGCCCAGGCCAAGACCCGCGTGCCGGGCCTGAGTGATGTCGACTACCTCGCCCAGTCGATGTACGAGCCCACGGCTTTTGTCGTGCCGGGATTCCCTCCGGCGATGCCTCCCGTCAACCAGCCCCCGATCGGCCTCACCGATGAGGAGATCCTTACCGTGATTGCGGCCCTGCAGGCTCTTGGCGGCACGCCGACCGTCACCCTGCAGACCACGCACCGCTACTCCAAGGGCGCGGCCGCACCGGCCGGACTGCCGAATCCCCCGGCTCCTGACAACGCGCCGGACAAGCCGCAGCCTCTTCCCAGGAAGGAGGCGCAGCCGCGATGAAGATCCTGGTCGTCCTCGCGGTCCTCGCGGTGTTCGGGGGCCTTCGCCTGCGCCGGACCAATCTGCTGGTGTGGGCGATCGCCTGGTGGGTGGGGATCTACGTCCTCCTCCGGTTCGGATTCAGCACGCCGATTCCCTCCTCCGTCGTCGCGCTCTACATGGGAATCGTCACGATTGCGATCCTGGCCTACGTGTCGTCGAGCGAGGAACGACGCGAAGAAGTATCCCGACCGCTCCTCAGCCTCGTGACGGACAAGCGGTATTCGGCTCTCCTCGTCGCAACCGTCGTCGCGCTCCCGGCGCTCGCAGCTGCGAACGTGTACTTCCAGATGAACGTGCCGCTCCAGCCTCCCTTCTTCCCCCGGACGATCCATCCGGCATCGCCGCCCGAGATCACGGTTCACAACAAGGCGATCCATATCGATGCGGGAGACAACCCCTTCCGGCACCTCGAAACGTCGAATCCGGAAGAGTTCCGCAAGCATGTCGAGAACGGGCGCCGTGTCTACTACAGGAACTGCGTCTTCTGCCACGGGGACAATCTGGCCGGCAACGGGATGTTCGTGCACGGGCTGGACCCGATCCCGACCAATTTCGCGGACGGAGATACCATCGCGAACCTTCGCGAGACGTTCTTGTTCTGGCGAATCGCGAAGGGAGGTCCCGGGCTGCCCGATGAAGGTGGTCCCTGGGATACGGCCATGCCTGCATGGGAGAAGTTCCTGAAGGAAGAAGAGATGTGGGAGGCGGTCCTCTTTCTCTACGATTTCACGGGTGAGAGACCTCGCGCCAAGGAGGAGGGGCACCAATGACCTCTCGTCTGATTGGTGCGCGCTCCTCTTTGTCGCGGCCGCGTGTCTCGCTGTCCTGATTGCCTTTGTGTCTAACGCACCGACGGGATCGCTGCGCGCGCAGGGGCCCGACCTCGGGACCGATGCGCAGCGGGAGTCGGGCAAGAACCTCTACCTGAAATACTGCGCGCAGTGCCACGGCGACAAAGGGGACGGCGAAGGCTACGCTACCCCGCATCTGATGCCCAGGCCCCGTGACTTCACGACCGGCAAGTTCAAGGTCCGCACGACTCCCAACGGAGCGCTTCCGACCCATCAGGATCTCGTGAACATCATCAGGCGCGGTATGCCGTACACGTCGATGCCCGCGTGGCCCACGCTCTCCGATCAGGACGTGTCGAATCTCGCTTACTTCATAAAGACGTTCTCCCCCGACTTCTCGAATCCCGAGAATGTCCCTCAGCCCGTGCCGCTCCCGAGCGCACCGAACGCCTCGACCGAGTCCATCGCGCTCGGGAAGAAGCTCTACGAAGAGAGCGGCTGCGTAAAGTGTCACGGAACGCTCGGTCGAGGCGACGGACCTTCGGCTTCAACGCTGAAGGACGACTTGGGGCATCCGATACGCGCGGCGGACCTCGCACAGAACTGGACCTTCCGGGGAGGGTCGTCTCGCGAGGACATTTTCCGGACGATGAGTACGGGGTTGAATGGCACGCCCATGCCGTCGTTCCTCGAGGCCCTCAAGCCCGAGGAACGATGGGCGATCACAGACTTCATCCTCTCTCTCTCTGGGGGCAACGGGCCCGGTTATACCAACCTCGTCGTCGCCAAGCACGTCCAGGATCCGATCGATCTGAGCGAAGGGCAGCGCCATCTTCGAATCCGCTCGTGTGGCTCGCTTTCCCGTCGTCGGGCAGATCATGGAGCCCGGACGCTCGTTCCATCCGCCCGCGACCAGCGTCACCGTTCAGGCGATCTACGACGCTGAGTCGATCGCCCTCCTCGTTCGATGGCACGACATGAACGCGGATAAGACGGGGAAGAACGCGCCGTCACTTCCAGTACCGCCGGAAGAAGAGGAGGCGGCAGCGACCGCTGCCGCGCCGGCGGCGCAAGAGTCCCAGCAGGCCGCAGACCCGTTTGCCGAAGCAGCAGGCGCGACGCCGGCTGCCGCGCCATCCGAGTTCTCCGACGCGGTGGCGATCCAGATTCCTTCGCAGGTGCCAACGGGCGCCCGCAAGCCCTATTTCATCTTCGGCGATGGTCAGAACTCGGTGGATCTCTGGTTCTTCGATCTGGCCCGGCCCGCTCCCCTGCAGTTCACCGGCAAGGGAAGCGCGGACATCGCCGCCAACGACACGGGCGATCTCACGGGTGTCGCGAATTACGACCAGGGAGAATGGTCGGCCATTTTCAAGCGGCCCCTTCGCCCAACCGCGGGCGCCGCGTTCTCGCCCGGAGGGTTCGTGCCGGTCGCCTTCTCGGTCTGGGACGGATTCTCGCGCGAGCGTGGCAACAGAAGAGGTCTCACAATCTGGTACTCGCTCTACGTCGAGCCAGCAAGTAGTCCCATCGGCGGTCGGCCCGATGGTAAAGACGGCGTTGCTCATTCTCGCCATCGAGCTGGCCGTGATCGGCTGGGTGCGGTCGCGTTACGGCTCTCGCGCCCGGGGTGGGCTCGGCGGTGAGCCGAGGCAACCGTCAACCACCAGCGCATGAGAGTTGTGAACCAATCTCGCCACGAGCGAGCACATTGAGAGGGTTGTTCGGGGACGCGGCGAGGGGTCTGCCAGCCGCGTGAGTGTGTAAACCAATCTCGTCGCGAACGAGCGCAGCGAGCGAGCCACACGAGCGGAGCGGGGCGTTGGGGCCCCCGCGAGCGAGTGTAAGGGGGTCCGGGGGACGAAGTCCCCTGGAAAAAGATGTACAAGAGCGTTTACGTTCCTGTCGATAACTCAGACCACTCCAACCGCGCCGTCGCCTGCGCCCTCGCGCTGGGCAAGGCGTTCGACGCGAAGCTGGTCGGCTGCCATGTCTACGCGGCAAAACTGCACGACTATCGCTTCCGGCAGATGGAGTACACCCTTCCCGAGGAGTACATCGACGAGGTGGAACTGGAGCGCCAGCGGAAGATCCACGACAGCCTCATCACGATGGGACTCAAGCTCATCTCCGACAGCTATCTCGATGGCATGTCGCGCCTCTGTGGGGAGTCGGGCCTCGAGTTCGAGCCGCGGATGATGGACGGGAAGCATCACGTCGAGATCCTCAAGGATCTCGCCGGCTCCCAGGTACCGATTTGGTTGTGATTGGCGCCCTGGGGATCGGGCGCGCGCGTGACAGTGTGATCGGCTCGGTCTGCGAACGCGTCGCCCGTCAGGCCAACCGGGATGTCTGGGTGGTCAAGCACGTCCCGGAGCCGGACGAGGCGGAGCGGGACACGATCCTGGTCGGCGTCGACGGAAGTCCGCAGTCGTTCGGCGCGCTCATGACCGCCATCGACCTGGCACGCACGTTCGACAAGAAGATCGAAGCGATCGCCGTATACGACCCTTACCTGCACTACTCCGTCTTCAACGGCATCGTCAACGTCCTCACCGAGAAGGCGGCGAAGGTCTTCCGCTTCGAGGAGCAGAATCAGCTCCACGAGGAGATCATCGACACTGGGCTGGCACAGATCTATCAGTCGCATCTCGAAGTGGGGGAGCGGATGGCGAACGAGGCTGGCGTCGCGATCAAGAAGACGCTCCTCGACGGCAAGCCCTTCCAGAAGATCATCGATCATGCGCGCAAGACGAATCCGTGGCTCATCGTGCTGGGGCGGATCGGCGTCCATAGCCCGAACGACGAAACGGCGCTGGGAAGCAACACGGAGAACATCCTCCGCGCTGTTCCCTGCGACGTCTTGCTCTCCACGCGTCTCGAGGTGCCCCGGCTCGACGTGCGCGCCGAGGAGACCATCCGATGGACGCCTGAAGCCGAGGAGCGGATGACGCACGTCCCCGAGCAGGTCAAGGGGATCGCCCGCACCGGCGTCCTTCGCCTGGCGCTCGAGAAAGGGCATTCGGTGATCACGAGCGCGGTGATCGACGACGCAATGGATCGGTTCATGCCGAAGAGCGCGTCGGCCTTGAACAAAGCGCTGGCCGAGGCCGTCGCCCTCGAGCGGGCCAAGTCTGGCCCGGTGTCGATGTGCCGTGCCTGCGGTGTCGCGGCCACGCAAAGCGATGCGGTGAAGTGCACCGTGTGCGGCGCCACTGATTTCGAAGTGATCTCCCAGGAAATGATCGAGAAGATCGCCGCAGTGGAGGGAGGTCTTCGAGGAGGAGACCACCTACGACGGGCGCAAGCTTCGCTGGTCGGAGGACGCCAGGAAGGGCCTCTGGACCATGAAGAACGCCTATCAGCGCCGGCGCGTCAAGGCGCGTGTCGAAAAGCGCGCGCGCATGATGAAGCTCGACGCTATCACGCTCCAGTTCGCCCGCGAGGTCATCGAGGAAGAGACAGGAGCGCCGCTCGAGATCCAGTCCGCCTCCGCGTCCGCTTCCGCGCAAGGCGCTTCGGCGGGACAAGCTCGACCGAGGCGAAGCTCGTCGCGCGAGACGACAAGAAAAACCCGCTGATCTCGACGTTCGACTGGACGGAGGATGCGACGAAGCGAATCCTGCGCGTGCCGGCCGGGTTCATGCGGAACAAGACGCAGGAGCGGATCGAGGAACTCGCGCGCGAGCGCACGGCAACATCGATCGACCTCACGCTCGTTGAAGAGGGGATCGAGATGGGCAAGAAGATGATGGCCGAAATGATCGCGACCTACTCCCCGCCCACGTCGACCACCGCGAAGCACAACCTCAACGAGGTAAGCCCGTTGACCGCCCGGCCCATCCGGGGAGATGTGAGCGCATACCGCTTCTGCCGCACCGATGACATCGGGCTTCTCGTCGACGCGCTGAATCGCTGTTGGTCTCCGTACTTTCCGGACGAGCCTCCCATGACGCCGGTCGCGTTCAAGCGGTCGATCCGCGACCTGCAGGTCTGGTGCAGCAGCTGCATGGTCGCCTTCTCGGGCTCCGAGCCGATCGGCGTCCTGATCGGCGCCAAGCGGCCTTCAGGGACTCTCGTACACAAGATTGCCGTCCATCCCGATCACCGGCGGCAGGGTCATGGCCGTCACCTGCTCGACTCGCTCGGCTCGAAGCTCGCGATTCTCGGTCCGCCGCGAATCACCGCCGAAGTCCCCGAGACCCTCGGCCCTGCCTGCGAGCTGTTCAGCGCAAGCGGATATGTCCAGGAAGCGGTCCTTACCGACTACGTCCTCGAGTGTGACGACCCTGCCGTCGAGCACGGAGGTCGGCCTGCCCTGAGCGAGCACCGCAACGGCGCGCGAGTCGAAGGGTTCGTGATCCCCGTCACGGTCGACGATCTTGCCGCGAATGGTCTCCTTGAAGAGGCACACTCGCAGGGGTGTTGGGAACGCTCGGTCGAGACCCTCACCGCAAGGAAGGACGACATCGCCGGACTTGCCGTCGCCTCCGACGAGCGAATCGAGGCCTACATCCTTTATTTGAAGTGCTGCCTCGCCGGAGCCGTGGCGGGACGGCCGGGAAAGATCGTGTCGCTCCGCTCTTTCGTCGAGGACGGTGGAGCCCGTCTGAAGCAACTGCTCTCTCGACTCCGCGTGCAAGGCATGGCGACCTTCCGGTTCCCGAACGTCCATCCGGCGGAGATCTCCAAGGATCTCCTGCAGATGCTCGGTTTCCGCCCGGCCGGCGGGTATCGGGTCTACGCGGGGAGCGCGCGGTCCGACTAGCTGGGCCCGCCCTTCACTATCGAGAAACGACGAATGCCGCAGATTGTCATACCAGATGACGAACCGGCCATCATGCTGCCAAGCATGGCCTATGGGAAACTCGCGGGACACGACGTTCGAGCGTATGCCGATCGGCCTTCCGGACCTGACGATTTGGCCGCCCGCGTCGGCGACGCCGAGATCGTCATCAACATCCGGTCGACTTCGAGATTTACCGCGACTGTCCTGGAGAAGTGTCCACAGTTGCGCCTGATTTCCATTTGGGGAACGGGAACCGACAACGTCGATCTGGCGGCGGCCAAAGCACGGGGAGTCCGTGTCACAAACACACCCGGCGTGTCGGCGATCGCCGTGGCCGAACACACCGTCGCCCTGATCATGGCGGTCGCGAAACAGTTGGTTCAGGTAGACCAACAGGTACGGCAAGGCCGGTGGCCGCGTGCCATGGTGACGCAGCTTCGCGCGAAAACCCTGGGCTTGATTGGAACCGGCGCCATCGGCCGTGAAGTTGCGAAGCTGGGAAAAGGACTCGGCATGCGCGTCATTGCCTGGACCTTTCATCCAGGCGGAGATACGGCGGAGTGGGTCACGTTTGACGAAGCCTTCCGGCAATCGGACGTCCTGAGCGTCCACGTGCGGCAGTCGCCGGAGACGACGAGATTGATCCGCAGCGAACACTTCGCGCTGATGAAACCCGACGCCATTTTCATCAACACCGCGCGCGGCGCGATCGTGAACGAATCCGACCTCCTGGATGCACTCGAAACGCATCGGATCGCTGGCGCGGGCCTCGACGTATTCGAGAACGAGCCCTTGCCGGCCGGCTCCCGTTTCTACTCACTGCCCAATGTCGTGCTCTCGCCGCATGCCGCAGGCATCACTCCCGAGGCCACCGAAGCCAGCCTGGCCCTTGCGATCGACAACGTCCTTTCGTTTCTCGCCGGCCAGCCGATGAACGTCGTGGCCTGACCCCTGGGCCACCCCGGTGTAAGCTACGTCAGTAAAGTGAAGCGCTACCACGACATCGCCGGCGACGGAGGGTCCCGAGTCCTCGAGCAGGTTGCCGAGCAGCGTACCCGCATTACTGACGGGCTCGCCGGCGTGCGTCATCTGGTGGCCGTGGGCTCCGGCAAAGGCGGCGTCGGCAAGAGCACCTTGACCTTGCATCTCGCAGGCGCGCTGCGCGCCCGCGGGCTTCGGATTGCGATCCTGGACGCGGACTTCAATGGCCCCTCACAAGCGCGTATGGCCGGTGTCCAAGGGGCGTTTGTCGTTCCCGGCAGCGAAAGAGTCGCTCTGCCGCGGACCAGAAACGGGATCGCGGTCTTCTCGATGGGCTCGGTGATCCCGGAATCGGAGGCGCTGGAGTTCGAGAGCGCGGCGCAGGGCGAGTCCCATACGTGGCGCGCCACGAGGGAGTTCGCCCTCCTCAGCGAGATTCTCGGGTCCGTCGAGTGGGGAGCGCTCGATGTGCTGATGTTCGATCTACCGCCGGGAGCCGAGCGGACGGTCCAGTACGCCGATTTTCTCGGGCCGCGGACCTCGTTCCTGCTCGTCACGATTCCTTCCGAGGTCGCACGCGGCGTGGTCGCGCGTTCGGTGGCAGCTCTCTCGAAGGGACGCAATCGCGTCCTCGGCTACGTCGAGAACATGAGCGGCTACTACTGCCGCGACTGTAACGCCATCAAGCCGCTCTTCGGCTCAGCCGACCCTTCGGCCCTCGAGATCCCCTGCCTCGGGACCGTCCCATTCGATCCCGAGCTTGCGCGGCACTGCGATCGCGGGATCCCTCTCGAGGAACTGCCGGAAACACCTGTCGGCCGCGCCCTGGAGCATGTTGCGCAGCAACTTCTGAACAGCCTCGATTCAGCCTCCGCTCACGCTTCGCGTGAGCCACTTCGACCAGGCAAGGAGCCTCACCGATGAAGTTCCTCTGCGTCCCGTGCGATAGCCCCATGAAGCTGCAGACCGTCGGCCCGCCCGAGGGCGGCTCGCTCTCGGTCGTCTACTCCTGTCCTGAGTGCGGCTACGAGATGGCGATGCTGACCAATCCATTCGAGACACAGCTCGTCCAGTCACTCGGCGTGCGGATTGGCCCCGATGTGCAAGGTGAGGCGGTGACCACGTCTGGCTCACGCTGCCCGTTCACCGCGATGATGCCGGCGATGGAAGGCCCTGGTGCCGCGGAACGCGCGCCGACCGGGGTTGGAGCGCGGCCCGTCCAGACCAGCGAGCCCATTCCCGTGCGGTGGACGGCCGCCGCAGAAGCGCGCCTCGCGAAGGTCCCCGAATTCGTCCGCCCCATGGCGCGGACCGGCATCGAGCGATTCGCCCGAGAGCGAGGTGTGGCTGGAAGTGGACGAGAAGATCCTCGACGCGGCCCGCGACTTCTTCGGCATGTGATGCCGAGTCTCCGCCTTCGCGCTGTGCGCTTTGGCGGACGAGCCGAGCCCCGAGCCGCTATGACACCGTTCACCAGACCTTACGTCGTCTCCTGGAACCTGACCTATCGCTGCAACCTCGCATGCGAGCACTGCTATCTCGACGCCGGCGGCACACCTCAGGTCGGCACGGAGAACTTCGCCGATCGTAGCGAGCTCGGCACCGAGGAATGCTTCAGGGTCATCGACGAAATCGCGACCTTCGCGCCTGAGTGCCTGACGATCCTGACGGGAGGCGAGCCGCTACTGCGCCGCGACATCCTCGAGATTGTCCGGCGCGCGTCGGAGCGTGGACTGTGGGTCGTCGTCGGCACCAACGGCGTGAGCATCACCGAGAACGTAGCGAGGCGCCTTGCGGACGCCGGAGCGCGGGGGCTCTCGCTCTCTCTCGATGCGCTCGATCCCGATCGCCACGACCGCTTCAGAATGGTGCGCGGCGCCTGGCGGAACACGGTCGAGGGAGCCGAGATCCTGAACCGGACCGGGCTTCCCTTCATCGTGCAGACGACCGCGGGCTCCCACAATCTCGGCGAGCTCGAGGCGATCGCCGACTTCGCCCACGATCGCCTCGCCGCCAAGGTCTGGAACCTCTACTTCCTGGTACCGACCGGGCGCGGGCAGTTCGTGTCGGACATCACCCCCGCGCAGTACGACGAGGTTCTCGATTCGCTCTACCGGATCCAGCGGAAGTACGCCCGCCGGATGCTCGTGAACGCGAAGTGCGCGCCGCACTACATCAAGACCGTTCTGGAGAATTCCCTTCGACCGGGCTCAGAGCCGACCAGCGGGCAGGCCTATCCGAACCCGAACGACGCCGGATCGGCGCCATGGCCCGGTCAGTCCCCGATCAGAACCTACTCCGGAGGCGCCGGCGGGTGCCCGGCGGGGACGCATTACATGGGGATACGGCCGAACGGGGATGTCACCCCTTGCCCCTACCTCCCGGTCTTCGCGGGAACCCTTCGCCGCTCGAGTCTTTCGGAGCTCTGGACGTCCTCGGAGCTGTTCACCGACATTCGCCGCCGCACATCGCTCGGCGGGCGATGCGGCGAGTGTGAGATGAACGGCCACTGTGGGGGCTGCCGCGCCCGGGCCTACGGGATGACCGGCGATCTGATGGCCGAAGACCCTCTCTGCACCCACACCCCCGGCACGTTCGCCGGATCTCCACTTCTCGCCATCCAAAGCCAGGCGTCCGTCTCCGGCGGGCTCGGGTCTTCCGCGATCGTGTATGGCTCCGAATCGCCGCCGACGATCGCATGGGACGATGCGGCTGCCGAGCGGATGAAGAAGATCCCAGCGTTCGTCCGGGGAATGGTGGTGAAGGCGGTCGAGGATTCGTGCCGCAGGAACGGCATCGATCGCGTCACACCGGAGGAGTTGGAGAAGATCCGCGCGCGGATGCCAACCCCGAAGATGTTCGGGTAGGCCAGAGGGACACACGAGATCATGAGATCAGGACCTCCTGAACTCTTGATCTCCTGTTCGTGGCTCCTGATCTCCAGTTACCGGAAGGGATCCGGTGCGCTCTGCTCCGAGACCTGTTGGTCCATCCACTTCTGGAACTCTTCGGCGGTCTGGACGGTGACAAATCCCCGCATCCGGTAATGGCCTAGACCACAGAGCTGCGCGCAGGCGATCTCGTACTGGAACTCGGCATTCCCAGTCCGCGTCCGCATCTCCGCGGTCGTGACGTTGGGGACGAACCAGATGGGAATCGTGAGACCTGGGATGGCGTCCTGCTTCACGCGAAACTCGGGCACGCCGAAGCTGTGGATGACGTCCTTGCTCCTCAGCCTCACGATGATCGGCTTGTTCACGGGCAGATAGAGCTGATTGAGCGTCGTGACGTCGTCCTTGGCGGCCGGATCGGAGCGATCGAGTCCCAAGGGGTTCGACTGAAGGTCGAGCAGTTTGATGTCCGTGCGGCCGAATGTCCCGTCCGGGCCTGCATAGTGGACGTTCCAGGCGAATTGCTCGCCTGTGACCTGAACGAGCAGCGCTTCGTTTGCCGGGGGCATGCGATCGACCCTCGCGGCCCAGAGCGGGATCGCGAATCCGAACAGGAGAATCGCTTCGACCACGGCCACGCCGACCTCGAGATAGCTCGAGGTGTGCGACTTGACCCCGGTGTAGTTCGCCACCGGGTGCCGCGATCGACGGAAACGGACCAGGCAGTAGGCGAAGAATCCTCCCCATCCGACGAAGAGGATAAGCATGAACACGTGAACCCAGCCGAGCATGCTGTCGATTTGCCCGCCGTGAGTCGCGGCGAGCGGTGGGAGTCCTAGCCACTCAGTCATGATGTTCTCGGCGACCTTTGGAGCTCCGACCATTCGGTGTCGAGCTCGATGTCCGCGATGCGCTTCGCGCGCTTGCGGAGATAGAGAAAAAAGCCCAAGAACGCGCCCTGCACCGCAAAGGTGACGGCCAGCATCACCAGGACGCCGAGCTTCGCCCCGTCGATCATCGAGGTTTCCTCGGCCCCAAAGCACATCGGGCAGGCGAGGACGCTCGAGCTGCCGCCGATCACCAGGGCAAACGCCATCGTGAGAATCCGGGTGATTCGGAAGCGCACGCCGGCATTTTTTAGTGCTCGCGGGGCCCCACTCCCGCTCGCGTCGCGCTCGGCGGCCCGGCTTCGCCGGGCTTCCTTCCAGCGCCTCGCGCTGGCCGCAGGCGCTTTCATCGCAGCGTCCTCGTCTTGCGCAGGAACCACCGGTCGTAGACCACGAGGCCGAACGATACGGCGAAAGATGCAATGGCCGCGACCAGGCTCGCGACGCCATTGTCGCGACCGTACGCGGAAAGACACCAGACACCGAACAGCACGGCAAGGGCCGCGGACAACATGATCAGCGTCGCATGTACCAACCTGAGGTTCATTAGTGCGGACTCGTAGCCGGTGCGGTTGGCGCGTCGTGGCTCGGTGCTTCGTGAATCCAGTAACCGTTGCTGTGGGTGACGACCGGAAGGGCCAGCAGCGCGACGAAAAAGGCAGCGGTCACCAGGAGAACCGCGTAGATCAGCTTTTTCTCGGAAATCAGATGCATGAAGTAGCACGCCACGAGCGTTCCCTTGATGGTCGCGACGAGGAGCGCCACCGTCACGGCGATCGGCACGGGAAGGTGGATGCGGGAGATCGCCACGGTGATGATTGTCAGGACCATCAACGCGACGAAAACGGTGATGTAGACCTTGACGTGTCTATCGATGTCAGCTGCGTGGTCGGTCGTCGTTGATGCCATCTATGCGGCCTAGAGAAGGTACAGGGTCGGGAACAGGAAGATCCAGACCAGATCCACGAAATGCCAGAAGAGGCCCGAGTGCTCGACCCGGTTGGTGAACCACACCGGGTTCGTCTTCCATTGCTTGGCGCCTGGGCCCCAGAAATAGGCGTTCACTGCCATCCCGCCCATGACGTGGAGCATGTGCAGGCCGGTCAGGGTGAAATAAATGGCCAGAAAGTTGTTCGTGCTGGGATAGAGATGGTGCTCGAACTTGGCGCTGTATTCGAAGTACTTGACCACGAGGAAGACGAACCCGAGCAGGATCGTCGCCCCCATGTAGATCCGAAAGGTCCCGAAGCGGTGCCGCATCAGCGACGCCCAGGCCATGACCATCGTGACGGAAGAGAGAATCAGGACGATCGTGTTGAACGTGGCGAGCGGAACGTTCAGGATCGTGTCCCCCCGTGGCCAACTCGGCGCCCCCGTTCGGATCAGGATGTAGCTCGCAAAGAGGGCACCGAACAGCATGACCTCCGAGGCCAGGAAGAGCCAGATGCCGATCTTGCCGTTGGTAAGACCGGTGTCGCGGCGAACCTCTACGGTGTAGGGAATGTCCATTCGATCAGGCCTCGTGCTGCGGCACGAAGTCCTTGGCCGCGCCGGGAACGCTGTACCTGGTACGGCCCTCGGTACGCTTCCGGGGCCACGGTGAAATTGCCGTGTGGCGGGGGCGACGGAGCCGCCCACTCGATCGTCGTGGCCTGCCACGGGTTCTGATCGGTCTGCTCGCCTTTCCAGATGCTCCAGAAGAAATTGAAGATGAAGGGAATCTGGAAGAGCGCAAGAACCCACGCGCCCCAGGAGGAGACGACGTTCATTTGCAGGACCGGCTGCGCAAAGTCGTAGCTCGCCCCACCGTCGAACAGTCGCCGCGAGACGCCGGCCATCCCCATGAGGAACATCGGCATGAAGATGACGTTCATGCAGACGAACGAGCCGTAGAAATGGATCTTGCCAAGCGTCTCGTTCATCTTCCGCCCGGTCGCCTTCGGGAACCAGTAATAGATCCCCGCGAAAAGGGCGAAGATCGTCCCCGGAGCGACGACGTAATGGAAGTGGCCGATGACGTAATACGTGTCGTGCAGCGGGATATCCGCAATGTTGAAGGCGAGCGGCAGCCCCGTGAGCCCGCCGATGCCGAACATCGGGAGAAAGCCGAGCGCGAAGAGCATAGGTGTGTTGAAGCGTATCGATCCGCCCCACAGCGAGATGATCAGGGCCGTCAGGATCACGACCGATGGGATCGAGATGATCATCGTCGTCGTCTGGAAGAACGCCGCCATCGCCGTCCCCATGCCAGTCATGAACATGTGGTGCGCCCAGACGATGAACGACATGAAGCCGAGGAAGACGAGCGAGTAGACCATCGAGCGATAGCCCCACAGCGGCTTCCGCGTATTGTTCGCGATGACCTCGGCCACGATTCCCATCGCGGGAAGGATCAGGACATAGACTTCCGGGTGCGCCAGGAACCAGAACAAGTGCTGCCAGAGCAGCGGGTTGCCTCCGCCGGCCACCTGGAGGACCTGGCCGCTGACGACGAGGCCGCTCGGGAGGAAGAAGCTCGTGCCGGCTACACGATCCATCAGCTGCATGACCGCCGCGGCTTCGAGCGGCGGAAAGGCCAGCAGCAGAAGGAAGGCCGTGACGAACTGGGTCCACACGAAGAAGGGGAACCGCATGAAGCTGAGCCCCTTGACGCGCAGCTGGATTATGGTCGTAATGAAGTTGATCGCTCCGAGCAGTGACGAGGTGATCAGGAAAACCATCCCGATGAGCCACATCGTCTGGCCCGGCGCAATGATGGCGAGCGGTGCGTAGGAGGTCCACCCGGACTGCGCGGCTCCCCCGGGGACGAGAAAGCTGACCAGCATCGTCACGCCGCCGAGGACGAAGAACCAGTAGCTCGCCATGTTCAGCCTCGGGAACGACATGTCCGGCGCTCCAATCTGGAGCGGGACCACGAAGTTCCCGAATCCTCCGACAGCGAGGGGGACCACTCCCATGAAGACCATGATCGTGCCGTGCATCGCCCCCAGCTCGTTGTAGAAGTCAGGGACCATCGTCCCGCCCGGCATGCGCGCCTCGCCGAGGAGCGTGCCGAGCAGCGGCAGCGCGGCGCCCGGGTAGGCGAGCTGCCAGCGCATGAGCATCATCAGCCCAAACCCGAAGAGCAGGAACACGAGGCCGGTGACGGCGTACTGGATGCCGATGACTTTGTGGTCGACGGAGAAGACGTACTTGCGCCAGAAGCCGAGTTCCTCGTGGTGGGCTTCGTGCGCGGCGTGCGGCTTGGGTCCGGCGACAGCTGCTGGGTGACTCATGCGGCTGTTCTCCGGATCGCTACTTCGCGGGCATCGCGAACTTGAAGTCCTGGGTCTTCTTATCGTTGGCGCCGACCGTGACCGAGGCCTTCTGCGTCCCCAGCCGCTCGTGCCAGGCGGTGATCTCGTAGGTCCCCGGGTCGAGGCCTGAGATCGTGAACTTCCCGTCCGTGCCTGTCGCCGAGAAGAACGGATGGGTGAAGGCGCCGACGTAGGCACTCATCCATGGGTGGACGTCGCACTTGATCTGGAAGACCGCCTCCTCCTTGTCGAACGTCGCGGTCGCTTCCTTCAGCGTCGCCGGCATCGCCCGGTTGAATTGCTTGTTGATCTTGGGGAGCGCGTGGACGTTGTGGAGGATGCCGTCGGAGTTGAGGATTCTGTAGGTCTGACCGACCATGATGCCCTGCACGTGGGGCACGTACTGACAGCCTTTCTGATCGAGAGTGACGGGAGTCTTCGGAGCGGGCCAGGTCTTTCCCGCCGGGAGCCCTTTCGAGACCCAGACCAGGATGTTCCCCATGGTGTTGCCGCTGCCGAGGACCAGCATCTCGCTCGGCACGGGTCCCGAGTGCTTCTTGGCGCACGCGGGGTCGGCGTCCATTGTGAGCGGCTTGAGCGGGGGAGCCTTTCCCTCGAAGGTGACGGTTCCGGTGACAGACGAAGCGGCGAAAGTGACGCCCGGCCAAACCGACAACGCGACCAGCGCAGCCGCCAGCCCCAACCTGTTACCTGTCCTGCACATCCTCGGCTCCTTGGTCATCGCGAAACCTCGTGTCTATCGTCACAGTCGACGCTGTCGTCGGTCCACCTGGAATTAGGCCGACTGTACAACGGGCGCTATCGTGCAACTCCCATCGCGCTGCAACCCGCCTTCGCGCGGCATTCGCGCTGGGAAGCTCGCGCTGCGATAGGCTCGTGCGCCAGCTCGCGCGCTCGTGCTCAGGCGTTTTCGAAAGCCAGCGATTCGGCGAGCCTGGGGTCGCGCAGTGGAACGAGCGCCTGCCGTCGCATCAGCCAGCTCGTCGCCGCCACGAAGCATCCACCGATGGCAACGAGCGCAGCCACGTCCAGAGCCGACGGACGGATTCCCTCGGGATGCAGCGTCGGCATGACCTGCCAGTAGATATCCACGAAGTGCATGCTCAGGACCCAGGCTCCCCCCACGGCCAGCGTCGTCCCATTCCGCTTGACGCTCCGCCCCATCAGGTAGAAGAACGGGACCCCGAAATGTCCTGCCATGAGCAGGAGCGAGACCGCCAGCCAGGACCCATCGATCCGAGCCTTGTACCAGATAGTCTCCTCCGGTAGGTTCGCGTACCACATGAGGAAGAACTGGGAGAAGGCGATATAGGCCCAGAACGCCGTGAATGCGAACAGCCACTTTCCGATATCGTGCAGGTGCTCGGCGCTGATGACCGTGTCCAGCAGCCCCGCCCGGCGCATCGCCACCGTGACGACCGAGAGCAGCGCGATGAACCCCACGAAGGAGCCCGCGAAGAAATACACGCCGAAGATCGTCGAGTACCAGTGCGGCGTGAGCGACATGATCCAGTCGATCGAGGCAAACGTCTGGGTCAGCGCGAGGACGATGATGGCGGGCCCGGCGAGCCGGCGCAGGCGGGCCGACACCGCGGGATCCCCCGTCACGTCCTGACCGCGCGAGCCGCGGAAGTAGAGGAGGGCGATGAAAGACCAGATTCCGAAGTAGAGCACCGCCCGGATCAGGAAGAACGGCACGTTGAGGTACGGCGCCTTCCAGTGCAGCAGCGCATCGTGCTCAGCCACCCCGGGGACGGTCCACGAGTAAAGATCGCGCAGGCCGAGCAACACCGGCAGGAAGAGAGCCGCCATCACCGGAACCATTGCGAAGATCGTCTCCCCGATCCGCCGTACCACGATCCCCCATCCTCCCTGGGTCGCGTACTGGATCAGCACGAAAAAGAGCGCGCCGAGGGCCAGGCTCAGAAAGAACAGGAACGACACGAGCCACGAGAAGAAGAACTGCTTCGGATTCGCCACGCCCAGAATCGCGCAGGCCACCATCCCGAGCAGGGCGGCGACGGCGGCAATGACCGGAATCCGATTCCACGGGTGCCCCGGCGGGATCGTGACCTGCTCGGGCCGCAACGCTACGTGGTCTCGTTCGGGGATCATTCAGAGGACTCCAGGAGCTCGACGCTTCGGGCGCCCAGGGACTCCAGCAGCTTCCCGGTGGCCGACGAATCGAACCGGGGATCCCACGATTCGATCGAAATGAAGAAGGCGTCGTCGGTCACCCGTTCGAAGACCTTTGAGCGGAAGAGCGGATGGTGGTGCATTGGGAGTCGGTTCAGGCCGAGCATTCCGAAGACTGCACCGAGCGCCCCGAAGAGGACTCCGACTTCGAAGGTGATCGGAATGAAGGCAGGCCAGGAGAAGAACGGTTTGCCGCTAATCACGAGCGGGTATGCGGACGTGTGGACCCACCACTGCAGGACGAATCCGAGCGCGGCCCCGGTCAATCCCATGACGAGGACGATCCAGGGAAGCGGTGAGCGTCGGAGCCCCATCGCTCGATCGAGGCCGTGGACGGGGAACGGAGTGTGTGCGTCCCACCGGGTGAAGCCCGCATCTCGTACTCGCTCGCACGCGTGATAGAGGTCCGCCGGCGTCGCGAATTCGGCGAGGATTCCGTAGTGCGGCCCTTTCGGGAGCTGCGGGAAAAGGAGCGCCATCAGGAGGCTCCTCCGGGGGCGGGCTCCGGCCGCGCCACCCCATGGGCCTTGCTATCGCGTCCGCGGCCGTGCTGCGCATGTGGATCGGCCTGCGGCAGCACGGTCTTGACCTCGGCGGTGGCCACCATCGGAAGAAAGCGCACGAACAGGCAGAACATCGTGAAGAAGAGCCCGAAGCTTCCGAGCAGACACGCCACGTCCCAGATCGTGGGAGTGAAGTAGCCCCACGCCGAGGGAAGGAAGTCACGGTGCAGCGACGTCACGATGATCACGAACCGCTCGAACCACATGCCGATGTTGATGATGATCGACACCACGAACAGGATCGGTATGCTCGTGCGTGCCTTCTTGGACCAGAAGACCTGGGGGCTGATCACGTTGCAGCTGACCATGATCCAGTAGGCCCAGGCGTACGGTCCGAGCGCGCGGTTCATGAACGTGAAGAACTCGTAGGGGTTCCCGCTGTACCAGGAGGTGAAGAACTCCGTGGCATAGGCGTAGCCGACCATCGTCCCGGTCACGAGCATGATCTTCGCCATGTAGTCGAAGTGCCGCAGGGTGACGATGTGTTCGAGGCGGAACGCCTTGCGGCAGATCACCATCAGCGTCAGCACCATGGCGAACCCGGAGAAGATCGCGCCCGCGACGAAGTAGGGCGGGAAGACCGTGGTATGCCATCCGGGAAGCAGGGAGACCGCGAAATCCATCGAGACGATCGAGTGGACCGAGAGGACCAGCGGCGTCGCGAGAGCTGCGAGAACGAGGTAGGCGGATTCGTAGTTATGCCATTGCCGCACTGAGCCGCGCCATCCGAGGGCCAGGAGACCGTAGACGAACTTCCGCGCGGGGGTTTTCGCCCGATCGCGCATCGTCGCCAGGTCCGGGATGAGGCCGACGTACCAGAACAGGACCGAGACGGTTCCGTAGATGCTGACCGCGAAGACGTCCCAGAGCAGAGGGCTCCTGAAGTTTGGCCACATGCTCATCTGATTCGGGAGCGGGAACATCCAATACGCGACCCAGACGCGTCCCACGTGAATCCCCGGGAACGTCAATGCGCACATGACCGCGAAGATGGTCATCGCCTCCGCCGAGCGGTTGATCGACGTGCGCCATTTCTGGCGGAAGAGGAAAAGGATCGCCGAGATGAGCGTCCCCGCGTGCCCGATCCCGACCCAGAACACGAAGTTCGTGATGTCCCACGCCCAGCCGACAGGTTGGTTCAGTCCCCAGATGCCGATCCCCTCCCAGAAGAGCCACGAGACCGCCACGCCGAGAAGGCTGAGGAGTCCCAGCGACGGGATGAAGAGGAGCCACCAGCCGATCGGTGTCGAACGTTCGACCGGCTCCGCGACGGCCTCGGTGATTGAGTGGAAATCCGGCGAGCGCAGAATTAGCGTGGGCTGGCCCGCGACAGGGTTGTCAAGCAGCTCTGCTTCCGTTTGGGCCAACCGTTCCCCGCTTCGGCTGTTCAAAAGCGCTGTTTCTATCATCGTGCGTCGCCGGGAGTCAAGCCGAGACAGGTGTCCGGCTACCGTAACCCCAACAACGCCGTCGCATTGCCACCGTAGATCTTCTCCTTCACCGCGTCGCTGATCTCCAGTTCACCGATCGTTTTCAGCATCAGCGGGATGCTCCCGATCTGGTGCGGATAGTCACTTCCCGCGAGGATGCGGTCCGGTCCGGCGAAATCGAGCGCCAGGCGCGTCGCTCCGGGGTTGAAGTTGACGGTGTCGTAATAAAAGGTCTTCAGGTACTCGCTGGGCGGTCTGTCGATGTGCTGCCGGCAGTCCGCGAACGCACGCCAGCCGCGATCGAGCCGCTCCGAGAGGAACGGGATGGCCCCACCCATGTGAGTCAGCACCCACCGGATGCGTGGGTAGCGTTCGACCACACCGCTGAACACCAGTCGAGATGCGGCCAGCGTCGTGTCGAACAGGAAGCCCACCAACGGCATCAGCCAGTACTCCAGCATCGACTCGACACCAGCGGGATCGGTAGGGTGTATGTAGATGACCGCGCCGAGCTCGTTGGCTTTCCTCCACAGCGGCTCGAACGCGTCGTCGGCGAGCGCCATCCGATTGACGTTGCTGAAGACCATGGCACCAGGCAGTCGCAGCTCCGTCATCGCCCGATCCAGCTCCCGTGCTGACTCCTCCGGATCGTTCAGCGGAAGAGTGGCGAGCGCCGAAAAGCGCTTTTCGCGAGTGCGCACGATTGCCGCGAACTCGTCGTTGATGTGCCGGGCAAGCGCGATGGCCAGCTCCGGCGTCTCCACGTGTACCCCGGGCGTCGTAAACGTGAGGACCTGGGTGTCGATGCCGTGTTCGTCGAGGACGCGCTGACGCAGCTCCACATCGCGATGTCCCGGGACAAGGATGTTGTAGTCACCTGGATAGTGCACGCACGGATTGCCCTCGTTGTCATACGTCACTCTGACCCGCGACGCCGACGCGGGGGCGGTCAACCGCTCGACGTAGGAGGGCGGATAGAAATGATTGTGAAAGTCAACGACGCGCATGGACGAGATAGTAAACCGGCGCACCGATCGCGACGAGGCCGAGGCCCACGGCGGCCTCCGACGGCTGACGGTAGATCTGATTGATCACGATCGCCAGCGACGCCGCGATGAAGACGATTGGTGTGGCCGGATAGCCCCAGGCTCGATAGGGAGGTGCATAGCCGGCTCGCCGCCTGAGCACGAACAACCCCGCCGACATCAGCGCGAAGAAGAGCCATTCCGTATAGACGACGCGGGCGAAAAGCGTCTGATACGCACCCGTGGCCGCCAGCACGCTCGCCCACAGCCCCTGCGCGGCGATCGCGTTCGATGGAGTCCGGTACGTCGGGTGCACGCGGCCGAACCACGGCGGCGCCAGTCGGTCCTGCGCCATCGTGTAGTACACACGCGGACCGGCGAGGATGAGGCCGGTCAGGGTGCCAAGCGTTGAAACCACGACCAGTCCGGCCACGATGGTCGCTCCGGCCCCGCCGACCACGACTTCCGCAGCGTCGGCCGCGACTCGGGTCGAGGTTCGTATCACGTCCAGCGGAAGCACGTACAGGTAGGCAATATTCAAAGCTACGTAACAGGCCGTCACAATCCCCACTCCAACCAGCAGCGCCGTTGGAACCGTCCGCGCCGGCATCACGGTCTCGCCCGACACGTAGGTCACGATATGCCACCCGCCGTAGGCGAAGAGACCGGCAACCATCGCGAGGAGCAGATCGCTGATGCTGGCCTGGCTGCTCGTGGCCGCGGGCGCCTGCGAGCTGTCGCCGAGCAGAAGGCCGCCGACAACGAGCGCCGCGATGACCGCGAGCTTGGCGGCAGTCAGCCAGGTCTGCAGCCGGCTGCCGGCGCGCGCCCCCCGGTAGTTGACCGCCGACAACACCACGATGATCCCGACGGCGAGACTTTTCGTGTCCGCAGCCACGACGTCACGCAGCAGATACGCTGCGTAGCGCGAGAACACCGTCGCAATCGCCGCAACGATCCCCGAGTGCATCGTCCAGAACATCGCCCAGCCCCACAGAAATCCCGCGAGCGGCGAGAACGTATCCCGCAGGAAGACGTAGAGGCCGCCGGTCTGTGGAAATGCTGACGCGAGCTCGGCGCAGACCATCGCCCCGCACAGCGTGAGGATGCCGCAGGCAAGCCACACGAACATGACCTGCTCGGGCGTGGTCAGGTGCCGCGCAATCTCCGAGGGCTGAACGAAGATCGCCGCGCCGATGATCGAGCCAACGACCATCGCCGTGGCGTTGATGCGCGTCAGCGATTGGTGAAACTCCGCCAGCCTGTGCTCCTCGCTCTTCACATTTGAAAAGCTCCTGATCTCCTGACCTCCTGTTGAAACCTCCCGATCTCCGTGCCCAGGCGGAGCCGCATGCTAGCATCGGCGTTCGAGGTTTCGATGCGTCAAGTCGTTGGTCCCGCACTCGTTGTGCTTCTGCTCGCCGCGCCGCTCGCTGCGCAGGCACCCGTCATTTATAAAGTGTCGTTTCCCGCTCCGGAGCACCACTACGCCGAGGTTGAAGTCACGTTTCGGGAGCTCGCAGCTGGCGTGCTCGAAGCGCGGATGAGCCGATCGTCTCCCGGGCGATACGCCATCCACGAATATTCGAAAAACGTGTTCGACGTTCACGCCTACAACGGCGGCGGGCGAGAGCTGCCGATTGCTCGCCCGAATCCTTACCAGTGGAACATCGCCGATCACGACGGTTCGGTACGGCTCACCTACAAGGTGTTCGGCAATATGGTGGACGGCACCTACCTTGGAATCGACTCGTCGCACGCGCACATGAACATGCCCGCGACGTTGATGTGGGGACGCCAGCTGGACAATCGTCCGATCCGCATCACATTCGTGGCTCCCCCGCAGTCGGCGTGGAAGGTGGCGACCCAACTCTTTCCAACCGAGGATCCGTGGACGTTCACCGCGCCGAACCTGCAGTACCTCATGGACAGTCCGACGGAATTGAGCGACTACTCGCTGCGCACGTTCACCGTGAAAAACCCCGACGGTAAGACGTTCACGATACGCACCGCCGTTCATCACGACGCAACCGAGGCTGACGTGGACGAGTATGCAGCCGCCGCACAGAAGATCGTGCTGGAGCAGGCAGCGGTGTTCGGCGAGTTCCCGGAATTCGACGCCGGCGCGTATACGTTTCTCGGCGACTACCTGCCTTGGGGTGGCGGAGACGGCATGGAACACCGCAACAGCACGGTCGTGGCTGCGCCGGTCTCCATTCGCGGCAACGTGCGCAACGTGCTCGGTACCCTCTCTCACGAGTTCTTCCACGCGTGGAACGTGGAGCGAATCCGCCCCCGATCACTCGAGCCGTTCAATTTCGAGCAGGCGAACATGTCGGGCGAGCTCTGGCTCGCCGAAGGGTTCACGCAGTACTACGGAAGTCTGATCATGGCCAGGGCAGGCTTTACGCCGCAGGAACAGGCGATTCGCAGTCTGGCGAACTCCGCACTCGGCGTCGCCGCGAGTGCCGGCCATCAGTTCCGATCGCTGGTCGAGATGAGCCAGATGGCTCCCTTCAGTGACGCGGCGCGATTCGTCGATCCGACCAATTTCTGGTACTCGTTCATCAACTATTATCCGTTCGGCGCCGCGATCGCGCTGGCACTCGATCTCGAGATCCGCGAGCGCTCGAAAGGACGGCTGGCGCTCGACGACTACATGCGCGCGATGTGGCGGGTGCACGGAAAACCTGGCGGCCGTCAGCCGGGTCTGGTCGCGAAGCCGTACACGTTGCAGGACGCTCGCGATCGTCTGGGCGAGACGTTGGACGATCGTCAGTTCGCTGCCGACTTTTTTTCCCGGTACATCGAAGGGCGCGAAGTGCCCGACTACGCGCGTCTGCTGGCGCCGGCTGGCGTTGTCGTGCGCAAGCTCAACCCGGGCGCCCCATGGTGTGGCGCAACAGTTGAGGCTTCGGGAAGGGTCGCCGAGCTCGTCGACTGGGGAACGCCAGCGTTCGTCGCCGGACTCGAAGAAGACGACGTCATCCTTTCGGTGAATGGTAAGCCCTTCGATGCCTTCAAGTCGCGAAGACCTGGCGAAACCGTCGTACTAACCGTGAAGCGCCCGACCGGCAAGTCGGTTTCGCTCAAACTGACCCTCGCCGAGAACCCCACACTCGAAGCCGTGCCCATCGAGCGAACCGGCGGCACCCTGCGACCCGAGCAGAAAGCATTTCGTGACAGCTGGTTGGGCTCCAAGGTGGCGGCGGCAAGGTAGACTCGATCGAGCGATTCACAGGAGTGGGATCAGAGGCTCGGGACGGCAGGCATGCCGCCCGCGTCTCATCCTCAGAGGTCGTGGTCGGCAGCACCGTTCAGCATTACCGCATCGGGAATCGGCTTGGCGCCGGAGGGATGGGCGAGGTGTACCTCGCCGAGGACGTCCGGCTCGGCCGTCCGGTTGCCCTCAAGTTTCTTCCGCCGGCGCTGAAGGCCGATCCGGACAGCCGGGCGCGTCTGCTCAACGAGGCGCGCGCCGCCTCGCTGTTGCGATCGCCAAACATCGCGGTCACCTACGACATTGGCGAGCATCGTGGCTCCGACTTCATCGTGATGGAGTACGTCGAAGGCGAGCTGCTCTCGGCACGGGCGGCGCAGGGCCCGATGCCAATCCGCGAGGTCGTGGAGGTGGGCCTTCAGGTGTCCGAGGCTCTGGACGAGGCGCACAGCCGCGGCATCGTGCACCGCGACATCAAGAGCGCGAACCTGATGCGCACCGAGCGCGGTTTGATCAAGGTGCTCGATTTCGGGCTGGCGAAGTTTCTCGGCCGCGGGCCGTCGAACGTCGACGGCATGACCCAGCCGCAGATGACGGTTGCCGGCATGGTCGTGGGCACCGTGTCCTACATGGCGCCGGAGCAGGCCCTCGGCCACGCGGTTGATCACCGCTCCGACCTCTTCTCGCTCGGCGTCGTCCTCTACGAGCTGTCCACGGGCCGCGTGCCGTTTTCCGGTACGTCGCCAACGGAGATCATCGACCGCATTCTGCACGACACGCCGAGTGCGCCGTCACGCTTCAACGCCGCCATACCCGCTTCGTTCGACAACGTGCTGACGCGGGCGATGGAGAAATCGCCGACGTTCCGCTATCAGTCCGCGCGCGCGATGCAGGTGGATCTCAAGGACGTTGCGCGCGAGCTGGACGAGGTCGCGGCGCACGGCACCAGCCGGCGATCGGGCGTGGCTGCGACCAGCACGGCAGCGGTCGAGAGCTCAGTCGCCGTCATGACCTTCGCCAACATCACACGCGAGCCCGCCGACGACTGGATTGGCACCGGGATCGCGGAAACGGTCAGCTCGGACCTGAAGAACATCCACGGCCTGACGGTGATTGGTCGCGCGCGGGTATTCGATGCGCTCCGCAATCTGGGCTCGGACACGAGCCTGGACGAATCGCTGGCGATCGACATCGGACGGCGTCTCGGCGCCACGTGGGTGGTCGTCGGCGGCTTTCAGAGGATAGGCGAGCTCGTTCGCATCACGGCGAATTTCGTGGTCGTCGCCACCGGCACGATCAAGCGCACGGTCAAGGTCGACGGCCGGATCGGCGACATCTTCGCGCTGCAGGACAAGATCGTGTTCGAGTTGAGCCAGGGGCTGAACGTGGCGCTCCGCGGCACCGAGATCGCCGGCATCGAACGGCGTGAAACGCGGTCGGTCGAGGCCTACGAAAGCTTCGCCCGCGGGATGATGAACCTGCGGCTGGCGAGCCGTGACTCCATCGAACGGGCGATTGCCGCGTTCGAACAGGCGACCCGCTACGACCCGGAGTACGTCAACGCGTGGGCGGCGCTCGGTGGCGCGTACGGGCTGAAGGGTTCGTTCCTCAGCCTCGGCGAGCTCGTCGACCGCGCCGAAGAGATCGAACGGCGCGCCATCGCACTCGATCCCGATTTCTCCGACGCGCACATGTGGCTCGGAACGGCGCTGCTGCAGAAGGGCCGCACCGATGATGCGATTGCTGAAATCAGCGAGGCGATACGGCTCGACGGCGAGAACGGTCAGGCGTATCAGGCGCTGGCGCGCGCGCTGTGGGTCGGCAAAGGGGATTTCGCCGGTGCCATTCCGTTGTTCGAGAAATCGATCCAGCTGAATCCGGAAGCCGGCTACTCCTACCTGCAGCTTGGACTGCTGCTGGCGTGGGAGGGTCAGTTCGAGCGAGCCGAGGAAGTGTGCCGCCGTGCCGTGGAGCTCCAGGATCAGTACGTCTCGGGCAACGCCGGATTGCAGGTGGTCGGCGCCAACTCACGCCTTGGATACGTGTTCTACCTGCAGGGGCGGCACGATGAGGCGCTGCGCGAGTACGAACGCGGGTTGGCCTTCGTCGGCTCCACCGATCACGCGCTCAAGGATCGCACCGTGATCGAAATCAACATGAAGATGGGAGCGGCGCATCATCGCCTCGGCCACGCCGCGGAAGCGGCACGGCACTTCGACCGCGCGCTGAAAATGCACGGGGCACTGACCGCCCGCGGCGCCGACGATCCGTTCACGCGCTACTACATCGCCGCCGTCCACGCCCTGCGCGGAGAGGCGGACAAGGCTCTCGACTCACTCGAACGCGTGGCCGCGCGCTATCCGCGTCTGACGTTCGCCCGCCTGCGGCGCGACCCGGACATGGAGTCACTGCGCGGGAACGAACGTTTCGCGCGCCTGACGGCCGAATGACCAGCCACCAGCCGCCAGCTTCCAGCTTCCGGCGACGAATCGGAACCGCGAACAGCGAACCGCGAACGACAAGCGCCGAACGCCGAACGCCCAGCGCCGAGTTCCGTCGATGTACGACGTGATCGTTGTCGGCGCCGGCCCGGCCGGGCTCAGCGCTGCCTTGATCCTCGGCCGCTGCTGCCGGTCCGTCGTCGTCTTCGATACGGGGCGTCCGAGGAATGCCGCGTCGCACGCCATGCATGGATTTCTCTCGCGCGATGGTGTGCCGCCGCTCGAGTTCCTGCGCCTGGCGCGCGAGGAGTTACGTCAATACGACACGGTGTCCGTGCGGGATGCAGAAGTCGTGTCGGCCGAGTGTCAGGCCGACAAGCGGTTCGCGGTGACGCTCGACGGTGGAGAGCGCGTCACCAGCCGGAAATTGCTTCTGGCCACAGGCGTCGTCGACAACGTTCCAGACATCCCGCGCATCCGTGAGTTCTACGGCCGCAGCGTCTTTCACTGTCCTTACTGCGACGGCTGGGAAGTCCGCAACCGGCCGATCGCCGTGTATGGGAACGATGAGCGTGGGCTCGGACTCTCGCTGGAGCTCACCGGCTGGAGTCGAGATCTTGTTCTGTGCACCGATGGTCCGTGCGAGATCGACGCCGTCGGTCGAGCGCGGCTGTCCCGGCATGGTGTCGCCGTGCGCGAGGATCGGATCACGGAGCTGGACGGTCGCGACGGCATGTTGAGCGAGATTGTGTTCACCGATGGGAGCCGGCTGGCCCGCCGCGCCATGTTCTTCACGACCGGTCAATCGCAGCAATCGGATCTGCTGGTGCGGCTTGGCTGCGAATTCAACGCCAAGGGCACTGTGCGAACGGGGAAGTACGAGACCACGCATCTGCCCGGACTGTTCGTTGCCGGCGACGCGTCGAGGGATGTTCAGTGGGTCGTGGTTGCTGCGGCGGAGGGTGCGGAGGCGGCCTTCGCGATCAACACCGATCTCCTGAAGGAGGACCTCCCCTGAGGAGGACCCTCCCCACGCCGTCTCCCGCCATTGGACCGGTCCAATCCAGCGATGGTCCCTGTACTCGTCCCCAATTTGCGCACCTGTGCCGTAGCCATTCGGCTATTGGCCCTGGCCTGAGGCAGTCCTTTCGGGCAGACTCTCTTTATTCACGGAGGGGGCATGATTCAGCAGAGGGGCCCGCGGCCTGAGCGAGGCGACGCGTCGCCAGGCGACGGCGAGCGGTGGGGCACCGCGAGCACTGAAATCGAGCGGCAGTTCGTCCGGACGTCGCGCCCGCTCTACGGTCACCTGGTGACGCTCCTCGAAAGTGCCATCTCGCGTGGCCATCTCCCGTCGGGCACCAAAGTTCCGCCGGAACGGGAGCTCGCCCAGCGCTTGCGGATCAGCCGGACGACGGTCGTCAGCGCCTACCGCGAGCTCGAATCACGTGGATTGCTGCGCGGCTACGTGGGACGCGGGACGTTCGTCTGTGCCGCACCGGAACCCTCCGGCACACCCTTCGCCTGGCGCGGCAAGATCGCGTCGGCGGCACTGCGCACCAACGATTCCACGCTGCGCGACACGATCCGCCACTCGTCGGACGCCAGACTGCTGTCGCTCGCCGCCGGCGAGCCGGCCATCGACTGCTTTCCGACGAAAGCCTTTCAGCACGCGATCGACCAGGTGTTGCGACGCGATGCCCGCGCCGTGTGGCGCCACGGCCCGACCGAGGGGCAACCCACGCTGCGCGGAGCGATCGCCGAGCGGTTCGGCGTCCCCGAGGAAAGCGTGCTGATCCTCGCCGGCGCGCAGCAGGGCCTGGATCTCCTGGCGCGGTGCCTCGTCGATCCCGGCGACGCCGTAGTGCTCGATCGCCCGGGATATCTCGGTGCGATTCAGTCGTTCCGCGCCGCCGGCGCCAAATTGATCGGATGGGACGTCCTGCGCGCCGACGTCGACGAGCTGGAGGATCTCATCCTCCGCTATCGTCCGAAGTTGATCTACACGAATCCGACCTTCCAGAACCCGACCGGCATCACCATACCGATCCGCACCCGGCGCGAGGTGCTCAAGCTCGCTGAGCGCTACCGCGTGCCGATCGTCGAGGACGCGACGTACCGCGAGCTGTATTTCAACGAGGCGCCCCCGCCGTCGCTCCGCGAGCTGGACGGGCAGAACCTCGTGATCCATCTCAATAGCTTCTCGAAGGTGATGGCGCCTGGACTGCGGCTCGGTTGGCTGTCGGCGGCACCTTCGATCATCGATCAGATTGCCATCATCAAACAGCGGCTGGATCCGCATACGCAGAACCTCGTGCAGTTTGCGATGGCCCGGCTGATTCGCGAAGGGGCGTTCGACGAACATCTCAAGACGCTGCGCAGCGAGCACGCGCGTCGCTGTGCGGCCATGCTGACGTCGGTGCAGCGGCACGTCCCGACGATGAGTTTGCGGTTCACCCGGCCGTCCGGCGGGTTATACCTGTGGTGCCGGCTGTTGCCCGGGTGGAGCTCCCGTACGGTGCTCGATCGCGCCCTTGCCGGAGGCGTGGCCTTCGTCCCCGGCCACGCGTTCTACTCCGACACCGCCGGCGATTCAGAGCTCCGCATCTGCTTCTCGAGCGTGCTGCCGACGACCATCGATGATGCCGTCAAACGTCTGGCGAAGGCGCTGTCGGAGAGCGGGTCGCTCAGTCGGCGAGAGCTCGTGCCCATCGCATAACGCGAGACAATTCTCCGACTCATCACCGATCCGGTCGGTGAGTCGGGGCTTCTCTACTCGAGAAACCTGCCCTCGATCGGCACGTACGCGCGCCAGCCGGTTTCGGCCAGCAGACGCGCGATCGCGGCCGCCCCTGCGGCGCCTTCGGCACCGGCGGTCGCGCTCGAGACGATTTCGGCGCGACCGACGTCGATGATCGCGGCGACCTCAGGGACCCGGAGTACACCGCGTCCGCGCGCGTCGAACTGAATGCCGCCGATCGCTTGCGCGATGCGCTCGATGACCTCGTCCCGATTGCCGAGCGGCGGAGCGTATTCGATGTCGGCGGCGTTGGCACCCGGTGCGAGGTTCAGCAGCAGCAGGCCGCGTAGTCGGACCGGAGTCGTCACCACGGGCTCTGTTGCGAGCACGGGCTCCGCGGCGGGCACGAGATCAAGTTCTGTCCGGCGGCCCTTGCGGAACAAGACGATGGCCGCGATCACCAGTGCCGTGCCGAGCGTCATCTGGATCGCGGGACCGGTGTACGCCGGCGAGGCGTGCAGATCGACAACCATCGCGCTCGGCGCCACCGGCGTCGTCAGACCCGACAGGACCCGCCGCGCGCGCAGCCGGTCCATCCAGCCAACGCGGAGCCGACCTTCGATCCGGCGGGCGGCGTTGAGCGCGGTGATGATCCGCAACATCATGATGAGAAACTGCTCCTGATTGGGCTGCTGGCCTTCGCCGATCCCCGCTTGCGCGATGGCGAGCACCGAGGGATCGCGCGTGGCCATCACCAGCACCGCCGGTTGCGTACGCGAGGCGCCGGCAGGTCGGACCGCGAAGAACAGTTCCTGAATAGTACCGCGGGATTCGCGGTAGCCGGCGTTCAGGTAGTCGATGTCGCAGTCTCGAGCGCGCAGCCACAGCACCGACGGCGACCTTCGCGCGTACTCGGCGCACGTCAGTTCCACCGGCGAACGGTGTCCGAGCTGGTCCCTGAGCGACCAGGCACCGGCGACCACGAGCACGACACCGGCGAGCGCAAGGATCGCGTTCAGGTTGCGGACCGCGCCGGGCCATGCCGAGATGGCTATGATCCATGGAGGAGGGCGCATGGCGAAGGACCCGGTCTGCGGCATGGTGATCGATGAGAAGACGGCAGCTGGAACGAGCGAGTATGAGGGCAAGACGTACTATTTTTGCGCGGCGATTTGCAAAAAGAAGTTCGATGCCGAGCCGCGGAGGTACGTCACCGGGGGGGCTTCACGGTAGGTTCACAGGTTCGAAGATTACCCCGCGAGCGAGTTTCCATTCCGGGTCGAGCGCCCGTTTGACCGCCCGCATCTCGGCAATTCCGGCGTCATCGTAAAGCTGGCGCAGCAGGGCCTGCTTGACGGTGTTGCGGCCCACGCCGTGTTCCGCGAGCGGGCACCCGCCGAGCCTGGCCACCTCGCGGCCGAATCCGAGGATGGCGGCTTTGCCCTGCACGACGTCTTCGAACGACCGGGGAATGACGTTCGGGTGGACGTTGCCGTCGGAGATATGTCCCCACACCGCGTAGTCGAGCCCTTTCGAGCCGAATCCTGCGCGATACACGTCCATCATCTCGGGAAATCTGCCGAAGGGGACCACCATGTCGGCGGCAGTCTTTTCGATCCGCGGATCGACGGTCTGCTTCGCCCGCCCGACTCGCTTGTTGACCGCGGTGGGCACGGCCTCCCGGAAGGCGATGAGTTCGGCGGCGCGCCGCTCGTCCCCAGGCGCCGCGAACTCCGTGGCATCCATCACTCCGAACCGTTCGACGAGCCGGCAGAACCGGATGAGGGGACCGTCGGCGGCCGTAACGGATGAGGCCGCCGCGATCTGCTCGTATGCCGCCGCGGCATCCGTCCCCGCCGGAAGCTCCAGCTGAATGACGAGCGCCATCGCCGTCCCGGGCGGCACCGAAACGTTGAGCGAGCTCGTCGCACCATCTTCGGCGAGGATCTCGAGCGAGCGCTGGTCGATGTGCTCGATCGCGGAGACGTCGAGGCCATGGGGATCCTTGGAGCCCCAGGTCTCAATCGAGGCGGCTCGCAGGGCGGCGACGAACTCCACGCCGGTCTTCTCCGAGGGGCACATGACGACCGCAAGGGCCACGGCCGGCGCTGGCGACAGCAGACGGAAGGTCACCTGCGTGACGATCCCGAGGGTGCCTTCGGAACCGATGAACAGATCGATCAGGTCCATCCCCGGCCGCGCAAAATACCCGGCCGATCGCTTCGCGACCTCGGGCATGCGGTAGCGTGGAATCGGGACGTGAATCTTTCCGCCCGCCGTGTTGATGACGAACCCGTCTTCGGGCGCGACCGATTGGCCGCGCGTCAGATCCAACGCCTCGCCGTTGGCGAGGATCACGGTCAGCGCTTCGACCCACTCCCGCGTGCTGCCGTACTTGAAGGTTGCCGCACCGGCGGCATTGGTGGCGACGCTCCCCCCGGCAAAGGCTCCCGTAAAGGTCGGTCGCGGCGGATAGGTGGCCGACACCTTCCGCGCCGCATCCTCGAGAGCCGCCAGGCTGACGCCCGCTTCCACGGTCGCGCGGCTAGGCCCGATCGCAAGGATGCCGTTCATCCGCGCCGTGCTGAGAACGACGTCTCCAAACGGCGTCGCGCCGCCGGTCAGCGACGACTGGGCCCCGACCGGCAGCACCCGAGCCTCGCTCCGGACGAGCGCCGCGACATCCGCCTCACTGCGGGCGTAGACAACGCCCGCCGCGTGGCCGCCCGGAAAGTGCGCAGCGTCCTCGAGATGAGCGCCAACGGTATCTGCGTCGCGGATTACCGCGGCCGCACGGATTTCGCCTGCGGGCGGACGTGTCCTGCACTCGTCGCTCACGGCGCGAGTGTAGCAAGTGACGGCGAAAGTGGCTTCCGCCTTCAGGTGACGCCGAAGGTGGCTTCCGCCTTCAGGCGGAAGAACGGATCTTCCGGCTAGAGCCGGAAGCCACTTACGGCAAGCGAGTATGATCCGCGCATGTCCCACCGATTCACCGTGGGGGTGGAAGAAGAGTTCCAGATCGTCGATCCGCAGACGTGGGAACTGCGCTCACACGTGTCGGAATTGCTCGTCTCGGGCGCACCGGTGCTCGGGGACCAGATCAAGCGCGAGCTGCATCAGTCGATCGTCGAGGTGGGCACCAGGATCTGCGGCGACGTCGCCGAGCTGCGCGATGAGATCTTTCGCATCCGCCGCGAGCTGACCGGTGCCGCCGAGCGTGTGGGTCTGGCGGTGGCGGCCGCCGGCACGCATCCCTTTTCGCACTGGAAAGATCAGGTTCTGTCGCCCGGCGTCCGCTACGACAGCATTGTCGAGGAGCTGCAGCAGCTGGCGCGGTCGCTGCTCATCTTCGGGCTGCACGTACATGTGGCGGTCCCGGATCGCTCGACGATGATCGACCTGATGAATGCGGCGCGCTACTTCCTGCCGCACCTGCTCGCGCTGTCCACCAGCTCACCGTTCTGGATGGGCAGGGACACGGGATTGAAGTCCTACCGCACGACAATCTTCCGCCGCTTCCCCCGCACCGGCGTACCGGATCACTTCGGTTCCTGGGGCGAGTACGAGAACTATGTCAAGCTGCTGATGGATCTGCGGTGTATCGATGACGCCAAGCGAATCTGGTGGGATGTACGGCCGCACCCGACCTTCGGAACGCTCGAGTTCCGCGTCTGCGATGTGCCCACGCGGCCCGAGGCGGCCATCATGCTCGGTGCGCTCTGCCAGGCCATCGTCGTCAAGCTGCATCGCTTGTACACGCGCAATCTGGGGTTTCGCCTCTATCGTCGGGCGTTGATCGAGGAGAACAAGTGGCGGGCGGCGCGCTGGGGACTCGACGGCAAGTTGATTGACTTCGGCAAGCGGGCGGAAGTACCGATGCGCGATCTGGCGCTGGAGCTGCTCGAGTTCGTCGATGATGTGGTCGACGATCTGAACAGCCGCGAAGCGACCAGCTACGTCCATACGGTGTTGCGGGAAGGCACGAGCGCCGACCGCCAGCTCGCCGTTTTTCGTGAGACGGGCGATCTCAAGGCTGTCGTGCAGTTCGTGGTCCAGGAAACGAAAGCAGGCGTCGAGCGGTCCGAAGCGGGCCGCAGCACGTAGCACGTCGCACGTAGCACGTAGCACGTGAAGAGAGGAGCGGCAGCGTGAGCGACGGACATGACAGGAATCGGCCGCTCAAGGTCGGGCTCATGTGCGGGCGCGAATACAGTTTTCCGCCGGCGTTCATCGAGCGGGTGAACGAGCTCGGCGCCGCGCATGGGATCACGGCGGAGATGGTCAGCCTTGGTGGTACGAGGATGGACGATCCGGCGGAGTACCGGGTCATCGTGGATCGCATCTCGCACGAGGTCGAGTATTACCGCGGCGTGCTGAAGCACGCCGTCCTGCAAGGCGTCTACGTCATCAACAATCCGTTCTGGTGGACCGCCGACGACAAGTTCTTCAACTATTCGGTGATGGCGAAGCTCGGCGTCGCCATTCCACGCACGGTGCTGCTGCCGCAGAAGGCATACCCATCGGACGTGGACCTCACCGCCGAGTCGCTCCGGAACCTTCAGTATCCGATCGACTGGGATGGCCTGCTCGACTACGTCGGACGCCCAGCCATCCTCAAACCGTACTCGGGCGGCGGCTGGAAGCACGTCTACAAGGTCAGCGACAAGGACGAGTTGCTGGCCGCGTACGACCGGACGGCTCCGTACTGCATGACGCTGCAGGAGTTCATCGACTTCGGTCTCTACGTCCGCTGCTTCACGTTCGGCAAAACGGACATTACGCCGGTGGCGTACGATCCGCGCGAGCGGCGCTACCTGATCGAGCACGAATACCTCTCCCCGGCCCTCGGCGCTCGCGTCGTCCGTGACGCGCAGACGATCAATCAGGCGCTCGGCTACGAGATGAACACGATCGAGTTCGCGATCAAGGATGACGTGCCGTATGCGATCGACTACCTGAACCCGGCACCGGATTTCGAACGCGACCGGATCACCGATTTCTATTTCCGCCACGTCGTCGAGAAGATGTCGCAGCTCGTCCTCGACCGTGCGCTCAACGGTCATCCGGCGCAGTGCTGGCCGCGGTGGGAGGAGATGCTGGGGATCGGCCGACCGTCTGGCTTCGTGGGAGCGCCGGGCACCGGCTCATGACGCTCATCGACGAGTGGCATGCCCTGCTCCGGCCGGGCGAGGAGCTGTCCCCCGATTTTTGCCGATCGCTCACGGCCGCGATGCGCGCGCGGAAGCTCACCTTTGGCGATCGCGTGCATTGTCCGTTTCTGCGGCCGTTCTTCCTGACAGCCGAGGACGAAGGGCGGATCCGGGTCGCCGCCGAGAGCATTGCCGCGCTCGGTGAGCGCGTCGCGCGTGTGGCGATGGAGGACTCGCGTTTGTTCCAGGCGCTCGGGATCACTGCCGCTGAGGAGCCGCTCATTCGGATCGATCCCAGATACGGAACCGCCAGCACCGCCTCGCGTCTCGACGCCTTCCTGTTGCCGGATTCGATCCGATTCGCCGAATACAACGCCGAGTCGCCGGCCGGTCCTGCCTACACGCAACGACTGTGCGAGATCTTCGACGCGCTGCCGGTGATGTCGCGCTTCAAAGAGGGACGCAGCGTCGGATTCCATCGAACCATTCCCGCGCTGCTCGACGCTCTGGTCGCCAGTTATCGGGACTGGGGCGGCCGCCAGCCGGCGCCACAGATTGCGATTGTCGACTGGCGCGATGTGCCCACCTGGTCGGAGTTCGAGATCATCCGCGATGCGTTCGAGGCGGCCGGCGTGCCGACCGTCGTCTGCGACCCTACCGAGCTGGTCTACGACGGGTGGCAGCTTGGCGCGCAGGGCCGGAAGATCGATCTCGTCTATCGCCGTGTGCTGCTGAACGACATCGTCGCGCGGCGGGACGAGTGTGCGGCGCTCGTCAACGCGTATCAGGCGGGCGTCGTCTGCGTCGCGAATACGCTGCGGTGCAAGCTGCCGCACAAGAAGGCGTTCTTCGCCGTGCTGACGGATCCGGAGTACGCGGCATTGTTCTCCGATGACGAGCGTGCCGCCATCGACGCGCACGTACCCTGGACGCGGCTGGTCGCCGACACCACGACCGAACGCGCAGGGACGCGGGCCTCGCTGCTCGACGTCGCGCGGCGCGACAGGGAGAACCTGGTGCTCAAGCCGAACGACGAATACGGCGGCAAGGGTGTCGTGCTCGGATGGGAAACGACGGAGAGCGTCTGGGATCAGGCGCTGCAGGCGGCGCTGCGGGATCCTCTCGGCTCGTGGATCGTTCAGGAGCGCATTGCGGTCAGGCGCGAGGTGTTTCCGCAATTCGACGCGGACGGCGCGGTGACGCTGCGTGACATGCTGATCGATCTGGCGCCCTATCTGTTTCGCGGCCGGATTGGCGGCTATCTGACCCGTCTCAGCGCAACCGGGCTCGCCAACGTGACGTCCGGCGGCGGCCAGGTGCCACCGTTCGTCGTAGGCGGCTGATACAATTTCATCGATGTCTTTTTACGGCCCGGCGCCGGCCGATCTGATGCCCGGCGCGCACAATGCCGTCAATACCTGTCTCGGGATTGAGCCGGGCGAGCGCGTGGCGCTGATTGCAGACGAGGCGAGCCGCGCCGTCGCTGCGAGCCTGGAGCAGGCGCTCCAGGACCGGGGTGCAAATCCCGACTGCCTGCTCGTCGAGTCGGTGACGAAGCGCCCGATGCTGGCGGCGCCGCCGGAAGTACTCGAAGCCATCGAGCGTGCCAATGCGGGGATCCTCTGCGTGCAGCCGCAGGAAGGCGAGCTTGCCGCCCGCATGGCCATCGTCGCCGCCGTCGAACGGCGGCGCATCCGCTACGCGCACATGGTTGGCGTCACTCAGCAAATCATGTGCGAGGGAATGCGCGCCGACTACGCGCTCGTCGATCGACTGAGCCAGGAACTGTGCGAGCGCATGCAGACCGCCCGCTCGCTGTCAGTTCGAACCCCGGGCGGCACCGACTTCGTCGCCACCTTCGACCGGGCACTGGCGTGGGTCAAGACCAGCGGATTGATCAATCCACGCTACTGGTCGAACCTGCCAGCGGGCGAGGTCTTCACCACGCCGGCGACTGTCGACGGCATCTTCGTCTGCGATGGAACGGCGGGAGATTACTTCAACGCCAAGTATGGACGTCTCGACCACACGCCGCTGCTGCTCGAAATCCGCGAAGGCCGTCTCGTGGCGGCCCGTTGCGACCGCGGCGATCTGCAGGAAGATTTCTGGGACTACTGTCATACGGACGCGAACAGCGATCGCGTGGGCGAGCTCGCCTTCGGCACCAACCTCGGCCTTCGCGACATGATCGGCATCCTGTTGCAGGACGAAAAGGTCCCGGGCGTTCACCTGGCATTCGGCGATCCCTACGGCAGCCAGACGCACGCCGACTGGAAGTCGAGAACGCATGTGGACGTGCTGACGCGCGCCTGCGATGTGTGGATCGACGGCGATCAAGTGATCGCCGGCGGTCAGTATCTGATGGAGAAGTTCAGTATCCCTGCCTGAGGTATTCGCGCATCATTTCCCGCCAATACGGCCAGTCGTGACCGCCGCGCGGGCCCCAGTCGTCGAGATAGTGCCGGATGCCCTTGCGCGCGAGAATTCCCGAAAACGCGTACGAGTGACCGCTCTCTTCCCACGGGCCGGACCCCGTGATCAACCGGATTTCGCAGGATCGCAATTGATCGAGGATCCATGGGTCGCTGAGATTCGACACGTAGTCCGCCGGATTGTGGAAGTAGAAATTGTCGTCGTACATGCCGTCCATGAACCGGCGCAGGTCGTAGACGCCTGATATCGCGTAGCACCGTTTGATGAGGTGCGGGTAGCGCAACAGCGTGTTGGCCGCGTGATACGCGCCGAGCGACATGCCCATCGTCGCGATGGGAATCCCCGGAGACTGACAGTGGTGGTGAACGAAGGGAATCACTTCGTTCCGGAGGTAGTCGTCGAAGACGCGCTGCCGCCAGCTCCGGTGGAAGGGATGAGCGCCGCGGTCGAGGAACGACTCGTGGTTGTTCGAGCCGACGCAGAACACTTTGACACGGCCGGCATCGATGAACTCGCCCATCGCGGCGATGAGTTGATGGCGCTCGAGCTCCCATTCGTCGCCGTGGCTGGTCGGAAACGCGAGCATCGGTGGACCCCAATGTCCGAACACCGCGATGCCCATCGAGTGGCCGAGTCGTGGCGAGTGCCAGTGGTGATGCTCAGTTCGCACGGCCGGGCCCCCAGAGCGCAAGACCGGGTTTCGCGCCCGTGTGTTCCCCGTCCTTGAGTACCTGCACGCCGTTCACGAAGACATGTTTCATGCCGACCGCGTATTGATGGGGCTTTTCGAACGTCGCACGGTCGGCAATGGTGCCGGGATCGAAGACGACCACATCCGCGAACATGCCCTCCTTCAGGAATCCGCGCCGATCGAGCTCGAGATTCGTCGCCGGAAGTCCGCTGAGCCGCTGCACGGCTTCACTCAACGAGAGAATCTTCTCGTCGCGGGTATATCGACCGAGCAGCCGCGCGAAGGTTCCATAGGCGCGAGGGTGCGCCGAGGATCGCGTGAACGGCAGCTCCGGCGCCATCGAAGCCGCATCGGAGCCGAAGGAAACCCACGGCAGGCGGATCTGCTTGCGGACGTTGTCCTCACTCATCATGAAATAGACCGTGCCCACTCGCGATCGATCTTCGAGCACGAGGTTCATGATGGTCTCGACCGGATCCTCGCCGCGCAGTTTCGCCACGTCAGCGAGCGTCTTCCCGGTGAGCGGTTTCAAGGCTTCGGATTTGAACTCCACGAGCAGGACGCGATCGGCCGAACCGGCCGCCAGATACAGATTTTCCCAGTCTGGTGACGGCGTGCGTATAGCGTGGGCGATTTTCTTTCGCGTCTCGACATCCGCCAGCCGCTTGTAGGCGGCGTCGTAGCCGCCGTCGAGCACCCACGGTGGCATCGCGGCGTCGAGTCCCGTCGCACCGGCGGTGTAGGTGTACATGTCGGCGGTGATTTTCAGTCCCTGCTTGCGCGCCTCCTCGATCATCCCAATCACTTTGTCGATCTTCGGCCAGTTCGCCTGGCCGGCCGCTTTCAGGTGGTAGATCTCCGCTGGAATCCCCGCTTCACGACTGATGCGAATCAATTCCGCGACCGCCTCGACGAGTCGGTTGCCCTCGCTGCGCACGTGGGAGATGTACTTGCCGCGGTATTTCGCCGCAACCTTGCACAGCTCGATCAGCTCGTCAGTGCTCGCATAGAACGCCGGAGCGTAGATGAGCGACGATCCGATGCCGAGGGCACCCGCTTCCATTTCGCGAGCGACGAGCGCGCGCATCGCGTCGAGCTGCTGCGGCGTCGGCTTGCGATCCTCGAGGCCGATGACGTGCTCGCGCACCGTCGTCGCGCCGAGGTACGAGGCGACGTTCTGGGAGATCCCGCGACGCTGCAGATCACGCAGGTATTCGGACAATGAGGTCCAGGTAATCTCGAACTTCAGATCACCCATGTTCTCGACCATCCGCTTCTTCATCTCATCGGTCAGCGGCCCCATCGAGCTGCCCTCGCCGAAGATCTGCGTTGTCACTCCCTGACGGATTTCGCCCTGCGAGCGGCCGTCGACGAGCAGCGACTCGGTTGACCACGACAGCATGTTGATGAAGCCGGGGGCGACGGCTAGGCCCTTGGCGTCGACGATGTTTGCCGAAGCTGCCGCCGACAGATCGCCGAGACCCGCGATGCGATCGCCTCGTAGACCCACGTCGACGAGCCGGCCGGGTGCACCGGTCCCGTCGAACACCGTACCGCCGCGAACGATGACGTCGTAGGCGATCTGCTGCGGCGCCGGCACAGAGGCGGCGTACACAGCCGAGACAACTGCCCCAATCGCCAGGACAACCGCTATCTTCGTGCGCATCATTGTCTTGTGATGAACCCCGGGCGCGGCAGCACTACAGGCGGTGGCGTGCCGCGTGGCGTGACCGTATATCGATACGCCTCTATGGCCCAGGCACCGCCGGCGCGCTTCAGCACGAGCGTGCACAATCCCTCGACAGGAGGGAGTGTCTGGCGGCTGGCGTTCACCACTTCACGCAGCTCCCATTTTCCGTCCGCGACGGCAATGTCGCTGCTCAGGCAACGAATCGTGCCGATGGCGAGAAAGTGCCGCGACGCCTTGTACTCAGGACGCGAAAACAAGTACGCGCGATTCTGCTGAATCACTCTGGCCGTGCGCTCCACTGAACCATCAGGGTGCGCGATGTCGCCCTCAGTCGACCACAGGTTGGCCAGTCGCTGCGCGTCTTGATCCGTCCATGCCACCGCGAACGTCGGTCCTATGCCTCTGATCGTCCGCTCGTCACCCTCCGAGCAGCCACCGGGACGAGCGGCGCCTGCAGCCGCTCCAGCGGTTGTTCCCGGCAGTGGCGGAGAGTCCTGCGCGGGGACCGGCACCGGAAGCGGCGCTTTCCGTATCGCCTCGATGTCGTGGACGATGCCGGTGACGATGGATTCGACGATGACGCGTCCTTTTTCGGGCGTGGCGAGGGTCGGGTCGCCCCAGATGCCCGAGCGCGAGTAGACGCCGGACCCGTCAGGTCGGCGCGTGAGCCGGAATGGCCCCGCCGGCGCTGGAGCAAAATCGCGAACCGCCAGCGACATGTCGACGGCCGACGAGTCGATGTGCAGCATCATCGATGTTTCGATCTCGTCGGCATGACTCCCGCCGGCCTGCTGCTGAATTTTTGCCGCCGCCGCTTCGGTGCGCGTCTTGAAATCGGTAAAACCGAGAACGATGCCCTCGCTCGCGAGGAGCTTGGCGGCAGCGGCCAGGGGTACGACGGTCGAAATACCGGTGTTCAGTACGTAGAACCGTTGCGGTCCCGAGCGCGCCAGGCTACGGACGACGTCGGCGGTCAGATCGCGCGCGGTCGCGACGGCCAGAGACGTGGAACCCGGATACTCGAGGAATGCCGGATAGAAGTGGTAGGTCAATGGCGGCGCCACCACCACGGGTGTTTCGTCCATCACCCGACGCGTCAGGTATTCCGCAAGCGTGAGGTCGTTCCGCAATTTCAGGTGTGGCCCATGTTCCTTCGCGGCTGCGCCGAGCGGCAGCATCACGACCGCATCGCTTCTGAGGTGTCGTTCGGCCTCGGTCCACGTCAGATCCTCGAGCCGCACCGCTTCGGCAGGCGCTTTGATCTTCAGTGGGCGTGGTGGTGTGCGGCCGATCTGGCCTCCCTCTAATCCTCCGGCCAACACCAGCACGATCATTGAATTGAGCAGCCGCATGGGACCCCTCTTGCTGCGATCGCCGTAGGCCCGGCCTTCAAGCCGGGCGCGACGGAGACGAGAACGCCGACTCGAACACGCCCGCCCTGAAGGGCGGGCCGACGGCTTGATCGTCCGTGAGGCACGTCGTGTTTCGGACGACGCGAAACGGTTTTCGGACTGTACACTGAATCGATGACCGACTGGGACGCTGCACGGTACGACCGTGTCTCGAATCCACAGCTCGAATGGGGACGCCGGGTCATCGCGCGCCTCGCGCCCGCGCCGGGTGAGCGTGTACTCGATCTCGGTTGTGGGACCGGCCGTCTGACCGTGGAAATTGCGGTGGCTGTGCCGGATGGTCTGGTCGTCGGGCTGGATCCATCGGCCGCGATGCTCGGCGTCGCGCGCCAAGCGGCCCCCGCGGAAACCTCAACCGTGCGTTCGGGAGGACTCCGGTTTGTACGAGGAACCGGATCGGCGTTGCCGTTTCCCGGCGCATTCGACGCTGTGTTCAGCAACGCGACGCTCCACTGGATCGCCGATCACGATTCGGTATTTCGCAGCATCCATGGTGCGCTGCGACCGGGTGGTCGGTTCGTGGCGCAGTGCGGCGGCGGTCCAAACCTGGCGCGCCTCTACTCGCGCGCCGCTTCGCTGATGCACCATCCGTCTTTCGCGCGCTTCTTCGACGGGTGGCGCGACCCATGGCATTTCGTGCTGCCCGACGCCACGCGTACGGCACTACGGCGGGCTGGGTTCGATGTCATCGATGCGTCGCTCGAAGAGGCGCCGGTGACGTTTTCCGACCCGGCGGTGTACTCCGAATTCATCGAGTGCGTGTGCGTCCGTCATCACCTCGAGCGGCTGCCCGCGGCCCTCCACGTCGAATTTCTCACGGAGTTGACGCGCGCCGCAGGCTCCGACGACCCGCCTTTTACGCTCGACTACTGGCGGCTGAACATTCAGGCTCGCAGGCCTCCTGCGTGAGCGTCCGCTACGAAGAGCGCGCAGCGACTCACGCCGCCGCTCGCGACGTCGAGAACCGCCGTTCCATCCTGATCTCCAGACTTCGTCTGGCGACATTCCTGCCCGGGGCGGCGTGTCTGGTGTGGCTGCTCTCGCGCGGTGCGTCGCTCCCGATGGCCATCCTCGCCGCTGCGTTCCTGATCGCCTTTGCCGTCCTTGTCGTCTGGCACGCCCGCGTCGACGAACGAATGGCGTGGTTCGAAGCACTGAGGCTCGTCAACGTCTGGGCCTTGGCTCGCCTCGGACGTGACTGGAATGGTCTGCCGCCCGCCGATCCGCCGCCGGCAATCGATCTGGCACATCACCCGTACGCGCTCGACCTCGATCTCTTCGGCCGAGCGTCGCTGGCACAATGGCTCGGACCGTCGGCGACGCCTGCCGGATCAGCGCGGCTGTCGGCGTGGCTCCTCGATCCGGCTGACGTGCCGGAAATCAGGCTGCGGCAGGAGGCCGTTGCCGAACTGGCGCCGGTTTCCGACTGGCGCGAACAGCTGTTCGCTCGCGGCGTCGTCGCGACCGGCGAGCGGCCGGTGAACCTCGATCGATTTTTCTCGTGGGCGGAAGGCCCCGGCCTGTTCAAGGGCCGGGAGGCGGCCTGGCACGCCCTGGTCGTGGCGCTGACGCTGCTCATTTGGCTGCTCCTCGCGCTGCAGCTGCTGGGAGTCATCGACGCGCCACTCTGGATGATTCCGGTGATTCCAGGACTGATCCTCTCCTTTGCGACGGCTTACCGCGTGCACGGCAGTTTCGACCGCGCCGGTGCCGGGCAGCGTGCCTTGAGTCGCTACGCCGGGCTGTTCGAGCACGCGCTGGCGTCTCCCGCGAGCGGCGAGCGTTTGCGTCATCTGCACGCGCGGTTGACCGCCGAAGGTTTTTCCGCCCCGAGCTGCATGCGCCAGTTGAATCGCATTCTTGGATTCGCGGAGTTGCGGACGGGTGCAGCCATTCTGCACTTTCCAATCCAGGCGCTCACGCTGTGGGACTTTCACGTGGCGTTCGCATTGGATCGATGGAGGGCCCGCGCCGGCCGGCGCGTGCGGGACTGGATTGCCGCACTCGGCGAGCTGGATGCACTCAGTTCCTTCGCGACGGTCGGTTTCGACAATCCGGCGTGGTGCACGCCGGAGTTCGAGAGCGCGCCGCTGCTCGTCGCTTCCGGGCTCGGCCATCCGCTCCTGCCCGACGATCGCCGCGTCCCCAACGATCTCGAGGTTGGCCCGCAAGGGACCGTCCTCGTGATCACCGGGTCGAACATGTCCGGGAAGAGCACGCTATTGCGCGCGACCGGCCTCAACGCCGTGCTGGCCCAAGCCGGCGCTCCCGTATGCGCCGTTCGTCTGAAGATGCCGCCCAGCGATTTGCAGGCCAGCATCAGGGTCCAGGATTCGCTCGAGCTCGGGCTGTCCTACTTCATGGCGGCACTCGCGCGTTTGAAAGGCATCGTCGACGCCGCGGAACAGCCGCGCGCCGGACGCGTACTCGTCTACCTGCTGGACGAAATCCTCCAGGGGACGAACAGCGCGGAACGCAGCATTGCCGTGCGCGGGATCGTCCGCCACCTGCTGGACGCGGGCGCCATCGGCGCCTTGACGACCCATGACCTCGCGGTCGCGTCGCAGCCCCCGCTCGACCGCGCCGCCCGGCTGGTGCACTTCACGGAAACCGTGGACGAAGGCGGGTCGATGTCGTTCGACTACCGCCTGCGGCCGGGACTGGCGACCTCCCGCAACGCGCTCCGGCTGATGCAGCTGATTGGCATCGAGCTGCTGCCGGACGAGCACACCTGAGCGACTGGAGGGCGCCTGGTGTATGTGCGCCCGCGCCTGGGTACGTCGAGACTTACCCAGCCTTTAGTCTCCGCGTTCTGGCAATTGCTCGGCTGCCAGGGCGACTTCCTTCGCCGCTCCATGCGACCGCCTGGTCAGCAAAACCCTTGTACTCACACGGTTTCGCGTCGGGAACGCTCGAAATCAGACACAAAGCGGATGATCGTCCCGTCCGCCCGGCGGCAGGCAATGCATTTGCAAAACCAGGCAACCGTGAATGCGAGAGCGCACGCCGCAGCCGTTGCCGGGCGGTCCCGATTCGTGGCGTTGTTATCCCTGACGCTGACCGTTTTGGTCTTTCTGACGCTCGCAGGTTGCCGACGCGGCATGCCTGTCGACACCGCACCTCAGGCCGCGACGCCAGCTGACGGGACGCTGCGTGGGACGATTCGTGGGTCGGCTGGCACCATCCCCGTGGAAGGCCGGACGGTCGAGGTCGTCAACGTGACGACCGGACAGAGCCAGCGAGTGACGACCGGTGACTCGGGTGGCTTTTCGATGAGGCTGACGCCCGGAAAGTACCGCGTCGACCTCGTCCTGCGCGCCGGTGAATCTGTCGTCCAGAGACCGGGCATCATCGAGCTCGACTCCAGCGATCCTGGTGCGCGCGCCGACTTCGTCGTCGGGCCGCCCGTCTCCCGTCCACGCGGCCCAGTCTACCGAATCGACGACGGTCTCGGATCTCCCATCGCATAACGTCCCGTATACTGCGGCGAGAGTGCACCTTAAGAGGCAGCTGGTCCTCTCGCTGTTCGCGCTCCACTCGGTGGCCGCGCTCGCGGGTCAGACACGTCCAGCTGTGCCCCGCTATGACCTGGCCATTGTCGGGGGTCGGCTGATCGACGGAACGGGCGCCCCCGCCCGCAGGGCCGACCTCGCGATCGCCGGCGGTGCGATCGCCGCCATCGGAACCGTCAACCGACAGGATGCGCGCGAGATCATCGACGCGACGAATCTCGCTGTCGCCCCAGGGTTCATCGACGTCCACACCCACGCCGACGATCTCGCGGACCATCCACGCGCCGAAAACTTCGTGCGAATGGGGGTCACGACCATCGTCGCTGGGAACTGTGGTGGTTCGGCGCTCGATGTGGGTGAAGCGCTGACGCGAATCGAGCAGACCGGCGTCTCCGTCAATTACGCGACGCTCGTCGGCCACAACACCATTCGCCGCGCCGTCATGGCGACCGACAATCGGATGCCGACGCTTCCCGAGCTCACCAAAATGCGATCGCTCGTCTGGCGCGCGATGACTGACGGTGCCGTCGGCTTCTCGACCGGCTTGCAATATGTGCCCGGCACCTACGCCGCAACTCCAGAGTTGATCGAGCTCGCCCGCGTGGCCGGAAACGCCGGCGGCATCTATGCCTCGCACATGCGGAACGAGGGCACGGCGCTCGAGGCGGCCATCGAGGAGACGATCCGTGTCGGCGAGGCCGGCGGCTGTCGAGTCCAGATTTCGCACCTCAAAGTCGACAGCCCGAGCCACTGGGGCGCCAGCCAGAAAGCCCTCGGGCTGATTGACGCAGCACGGGCCCGCGGTCTCGCGATTGCCGCCGATCAGTATGCGTATACCGCCGCCAGCTCCTCGCTCGGGATTCGCTTTCCGTCCTGGGCGCTGGAGGGCGGAGACACTCGCATCGCCGAGCGCCTCAACGACAGCGCAACATGGGCGAAGGCCAAGGACGAGATGCGCGGCCTGCTCGCCGAACGCGGTCTGAAGGATCTGTCGTTTGCCGTGGTCGCTTCATACCGCCACGATCCGTCGTTGAACGGACTGTCGATGAAGCAGGTTGCGGCGCGCCTGGAGGGTTCGGAGTCGCCCGACGCGCAGCTCGAAGCCGCTCGGCGGATGATGCTGAACGGCGGCGCTGCCATGGTCTATCACTTCATGTCGGATGGTGACGTCGAGCGCATCATGCGCCATCCGCTCACGAGTTTCGCGTCGGACAGCGGTGTGCTGGTCGAAGGGGAAGGTTCACCACATCCTCGAGGCTACGGCAACGCGGTTCGCGTGCTGGGCGAGTACGTGCGGGAGCGCAAAATCATCTCCCTCGAAGAGGCGGTTCGGAAGATGACGTCGCTGCCGGCGCAGCATTTCCAGTTCGCGCGGCGGGGTCGCCTCGAGGCCGGCCACGCGGCTGATGTCGTCATCTTCGATCCGTCGACCGTCCGCGACGCCGCGACGTTCGAGCGGCCGCACGCCTTCGCTACCGGAGTCCCTTTCGTGGTGGTGAACGGCGTGGTGGTGGTGCGGGACGGGCAGCACACGGGTGCCAAACCCGGGCGCGTGCTGAGACACGCCGAGAAGAGCGCCGCTCGATAACTCCCAAGTCCCAACTCCCAACTCCCAAAACGGGAGGTGCGCAGCAGCGGGGTGTAAGTCGCCCCGGCATCCGAATCGAGCAGAGTTCACCCAGATGGTCCGAAATGGCTCCGTTTTGGGAGTTGGGAGTTGGCAGTTGCCAGCGAAGTGTCGGGCTCTATTCCTCGCGCAGCACGTAGTACAGCAGGATCGGCATCAGCAGAATCGACGCCGCAGCAAACGGCAGGATGGGCTGGGCCATCCCGGTCACCATCGTGAATGCACTGATCACGGCAGCGGCGCGCGGAGCGAACCACGCGGCAACCGACGCCGTGGATCCGACGGCCAGCTTCATCGTCGCCAGCGCAAACGGCGCGAGCGAGAGAGCGACGCCGATCAGGCAGGCCACCGCCACGATTTGCGCGACCGCGATGGGACGCGCCGCGGCCGCCGCGGCCTCCTCGCGCGCACGGATCTGCGCCCGCCACCACACGAGGCTCGACGGCGGCACGGTCACGTCGTGCTCGGCGGCGTCGCGTTCGTCGGCGATTGCTGCGAAGACTGCGGCGACGTCCTGACAGATCCCGCAGCCGTCGACATGACTACGCAGTTCGGCGTCGCACCGGCGCGGCCAGCGACCGGCGGTGACGGCATCGAGCACGTCCTGCTCGCGCGAGCACTCAGTGGCCATAGCCGTGTCCTCGCAACAGGTCCGCCAGGCGCCGCCTGGCGCGGAACAGCATCAGCTTGATGCTGCCGGTTTTCACCCCCAGGGAATCGGCGATTTCGCGGTGCGACGACCCTTGCGCGTAGGCCAGCCACAACAGCTCGCGATCGCGAGGCCGCAGCTTTGCCATGGCGCGCTGCAGATCGGCGCTCCGCTCCCTATTCGCCGCGTTCGAGCCGTCGGCGATCGCGGATTCGTTGGCGGCGACGACTTCGATCGGCTTGACGCGGGCACGCCGGTAGTTGTCGCGAACCAGGTTGGAGGCAATGCGAAAGAGCGAGTTGCGCCGGTGCGCCTCGCTTTCGTATTTACCGCGCGCGCGCAGGAACCGATAGTAGGTTTCCTGCAGCAGGTCGTCGGCCAGCTGGCGATCGCCGGTGACGCGCGACAGATAGCCGAGGAGCATCCGGGCGGTGCGGTCGTAGAACGCGCGGAATGCTTCCTCATCCATCTCGAGAACGACGTCAGACTCGCGTGTCTGAGCGCGAAGCTGCTCGACGTCGGAGAGCGTCAGATCACGCATGATCCGCTGCCGGTGGATCGAAGAGACCCAGCTTTCGAGACAAGACGTACGACGCCGCCGCCGACACGGTGAAGCCGGCGCCCAGCGCCAGCGCCAGACAGCCGAAGATGAAGAAGAACTGCTTCGCTTCTTCGACCGTGTTCCCGCTCACGAACAGAAGGCCGAGCGCAAGGGCGAGCATCACGATCCCAATCTGGACGGACCATAGTATGCGCGTGAACGGGGCGGCCACCGCGCGTGGCGACACCGACTCCTGCAGCGGGCTGGGACCGGACTCGAGGAAGCGTCTGCCCGACGGTGTCTGCACGTAGGTAATCAGCTCATCATTCGAGGAGAACCGATCCATCAGCTTCGAGTGCACCTCCGCCTGGATCTTCGAGAGTCGACTCCATCGCCGTTGTTCGATCGTGGTCTTGATCAGCCAGATCAACGTGCTCAGAACGATGGCAAAGGCGGTCAGGCCGGCGAGACCGGCGAGCGTACCCTGGATCAGATCCAGCTGCGGGTTGGCCGGCTGCCAGTTGCCGTCGACGCCGTACACCTGTTCCAGATAAAAGGACGTGTTCTGCGGGATCTCCGGGTGGCTGGAGATGAACTCCGCGATCAACGGGTACGCCGAGAGGTAGCTCTCGTTACGCATCAGCGACGGATCCAGCTTCATGACACGCGCGACGGCCGGCGGATGCTTCCGGAGCAGGTCCAGAAAGTCGCGCCGCGTCTCCTGTGCGTCGAAATTTCGATCACGAGACACCTGCTCCCGGTTTGGCGTCGTCTGCCCTGGCGCCGCTTGAACCGGGCGCCGCTCGGCTGGCGCCTGCGCCGCTGAGGACAGGGGAATCAACACGCCGACCAGGGCGAACACGAGCGGGACGGCGCGACAAGCAATCTGGGGCATCGAAAGTGGCTCCTATGCCCAGTAGATACGCAGCAGAGGCGAAGAGGTTAACAGTCAGTCGAAAAGCGGTTTCAGCTCGTCGCCGATCCGCCGAAGGCCTTCGCGCAGAAAGGGTTCCCGCCCGCCGAGCCAGACCCGCAAATGCCCTTCGAGCCCGACATGAATGCCGGGGACGATGAGCGTGCTCTGGCGTGTGCGCACGCGTTCGGCAATGGCGAGGCTGGAGGTCGTGCCGTCGTACTTGAGCAAGGCGATGGCACCGGCCTGCGGTTCACGCCATGTCACTCTGCCGCCGAACCCGGCAATCCAGTCACGGGCAATCGGCAGGTTGTGCTGAAGGATGGCGCGGGTCCGCGCGTAACAGCGCTCCCGTGCGCCGGCATCGACCGCCACCTGCGCCACGCGATCCGAGAACTTGTTTGGTCCGATCGTCAAGTAGTCGTGCTGAGTCCAGCAGTCCGCGACGAGGCCAGGCGGCGCCACGATCCAGCCAATGCGTACGCCTGGAATCCCGTATGCCTTGGACAGACCGCTGGTGACAATGACGCGATCGCTCATGCCCCAGAAGCTTGCCGTTCGTGGCCTGTCGATCTCGGCTCCGAGGTACACCTCGTCTGCCAGAATCCACGTGCCCGTGCTCTCGCACCGTTCGACGATTCGCGCCATCGCCGAAGATGACAGTACAGCGCCGGTCGGGTTGTTCGGGTTCGAGAGATAGAGCAGACGGGTTCCCGGCGTGACGGCCCTGTCGAACTCTTCCCAATCCGGCTCCCAGCCGTTCTCCTGGTGCAGACGAAATGTTCGGACGTCCGCGCCGAGGCTCCTGGCGACGCCCGGCATCTGCATGTAGTTCGGCACCTCCATGGCCAGGCGATCGTCGTTCCGCAGGAGCGCGAGCGCGACCAGATAGTTGGCTTCGGACGTACCGTTGGTGACCTCGACGTGTTCCACAGTGCTTTGCGGGTAGAGCGCCGCGATCCGTTCGCGCAGTTGGAGCGTTCCGTTCGACTGGCTGTAGCCGAGCGGCTGATCGAGAAAGGCCTCGAGGTCGAATCCCATCTCAATCAGTTCGCGCAGCGTCAGCGGGCGGACCCCGCTTTCGCTCATGTCGTAGTCGACGAGGTTCTCCCACGTCGACTGCATCCGTTCCATGGCGAAGGGTTCTATGCGCATAGCGAGCGCAGCTTCTCGAGCGCGATGTTGCCGCCGCTCACGATGGCCACCACCGGATCGCGGCGATCCAGGGACAGCGCGCGGTGGAGCGCGTCGTCCAGAGCCGCCGCCACACTTGCCGCACCGCTTGGCTCGGCGACGATCTTCGCGTGCTCGAACGTCCACCGCACCGCGCTGATGATCTGCGGATCGTCCACGGTGACCACGCGATCGACAAAGGCCCTCACGTGCGCAAAGGTCAAATCGCCCGGTCGTACCGGCATGAGCCCGTCGGCCACGCTCTCGGTTCTGGCCAGTGTCACTGGGTGACCGGCTTCGAGTGAGGCCTTCATCGCCGCTGCGCCGATGGGCTCGACACCAATCACGCGTACCGAGGGCTTCGACTGTTTGATGGCCGCGGCGACGCCCGCGGCCAGGCCTCCGCCACCTATGGGAACCACCACGACGGCCACATCCGGCCGTTGCTCGAGAATCTCGAGTCCGGCGGTTCCCTGTCCGGCGATGATCCACTCGTGATCGAAGGGAGGCACCATGGTCAGGCCGCGCGCCGCGGCTTCGGCCTCGGCGCGAGCCCGGCGATCCGCGGAGGTCGTTCCTTCCAGAATGATCTCGGCGCCGAAGGCCTTGGCTCCATCCACCTTGATCGCCGGCGCGGTCGTGGGCATGACGACAACCGCGGGCGCCCCCAGCTCGCGTGCGGCGAGCGCCATCGCCTGCCCGTGATTTCCCGATGAAAACGTCACGACGCCGCGCCGCCGCTCGTCGTCGGTGAGCTGCGCGACCATGTTGTAGGCGCCGCGGATCTTGAAGGCGCCAGCCGGCTGCATGCTCTCGCATTTGAGAAAGAGCGATCGGCCCGCGGCAGCGGAGACGTCGATGAGAGGCGTCACCATCGCCAGCGCCTTGATGCGCTCGCGGGCCTGCCGGATTTGCTCGAGAGTGACGAAAGCCACGGCCGGGTCAGCGAGGTGCACTGTCGGTCTGCCGTCGCGCGGTCGCGTTCTTCACGTACTTGTCCAGCCACTCGATCGTTTCAGCGAGGACGTGCAGGTTCGACTCACGCGCCGCGTAGCCGTGCGCCTCGTGCGGCAGCGTCACGTATCGCACCGTCGCGCCGTGTCCCTTGAGTGCCATGTACAGCCGCTCCGATTGGATCGGGAAAGTGCCCGAATTGTCGTCCGCCTCGCCGTGAATCAAGAGGATTGGCTCATTGATCTTATGGGCATTCCAGAACGGAGACATCTTCGCGTAGATCTCCGGAATCTCCCAGAAGGTTCGCGTCTCAGCCTGGAAGCCGAAGGGCGTCAGCGTGCGGTTGTAGGCTCCACTCCGAGCGACGCCGGCCGCGAACAGATCCGAATGCGCCAGCAGGTTCGCCGTCATGAACGCGCCGTAACTGTGTCCGCCCACACCGATCCGAGCGCGTTCCGCAATGCCGAGCTCGACGGCTTTCTCGATTGCCGCTTCGGCACTTGCCACGAGCTGCTCGACGTAGGTGTCATTCGCCGTCTCGCCAGGGCCGACGATCGGCATCGTCGGGCCGTCGAAGATGGCGTATCCCTGCGTCAGCAGAAGTAGGTGCGACGATCCGCCAACGGACGTGAACCGATTCGGCGAACCGACCACCTGGCTGGCCGCGTCGGCATCGACGAACTCGCGTGGATACGCCCACACCAGCATCGGCACCCGCGTGCCTTTTTGATAGCCAACGGGCAGGTAGATCGTGCCGCTCAAACCGACTCCGTCCTTGCGTTTGTAGGTGACGAACATGCGGTTCGCCGTCGCGTTGGTGATGAGCGGATGCGGATCCTTGAAGTCGGTGGCCGGCTGACTGGCGCTGCTGCGCAAATCGCGCACGAAGTAGTTCGGCGGATCCGTCTTCGATTCCCGGCGCGTCAGGAGTCGTGAGCCCTGGTCGTCGAGCAGAGCCACTGCCGCTTCGTAATTGGTTTCGTCACTGTGGAAGATGCGCTCCGTCGCGAGTGTGGAAAGGTTGAGGCTGTCGACGAACGGGCGATCGCCCTGAGGCGACGCGCCCTGGCCGCTGAGGTAGACGACATCGCCAACCTGGAGAACGGTTTTCTTCCCGGGCCCACGCATTGGGGTTCCCGGGTGCGTGTAGGCGTCCTGCTGCCTTCGATCCCAGAGCTTGCGCGGCGCACTCCAGTCTGCGTTGAGCACCCATGTCCTGGTCTTACGGGTCTTGCGATCGTTCTCGGTCAGCAGGATGGTCCCTTTGTCCGTCCACTCCGCTCCGCCGAAACGAAACTCCGTCTTGCCGACGTCGGTCGCATCGTCCTTGAAAGGCGCTTTCAAAGAGACGATGCGATCGCGTTGGGGTACTGCGTTGCGGATGTCTCCCTTGTCGAGCGCTTCGACCCAGACCAGCGTTGCCGGATCGAGGGGTGCCCATCGATACGCCCGAGGGCCGGTGATGACGCCGTTCATCGGCACGGCATCCGCCATCGGCACATCGGCAACCGCGCGGATCCTCTCACCTCTACGGTTCCAGATTTCGACGTCCTGCGGAAACTCGTTCCAGGTGAGGAGCCGCGAGAACGGACGCTTCACTCGACGGACCAGGATATATGCGCCGTTCGGTGAAGGACTTCCTCTGAGCATTCCCGGCTTGCCGACGAGGGTGCGCTTGCCGGATACCGCATCGACGTAACCGAGCTGGCTCGTGTAGTAGTACTCGAAGAGATCTTCGTCGTGGGCGCTGGTGAGCAGGTCCTGATACGTTCGAATCGGGCCCGGCTTGCCGTAGCTCTCCTGAATGTTCGGGCCGGTGGGGGCTTTCAATGCCGCGGGCGGCGTTCCACGGCTCGCCGGCACGAAGTTGCACAGCAGACCGGAGCTGTCGTCCAGCCATTCGCACTCTTCGCCAATCGCGTTGACTGCACCCTCGACGAGATGTGCCTGCGCAGTTGCCGCGTCGGCGACGTACAAATCGATGCGCGTATCGCGTGTGTTCGTGAACGAGAATCGCTGGCCGTCGGGAGAAAAGCTGAGGCTGCCTATCCGGGCACCGGCCGGCACCTGAACCGCCCGTTCGACCCCCGTCGCGATCGAACGCAGCGTGATACCGGTGGTCATCGGGGCGCGGTGCGGTCCGTTGTTCGCCGGGTTGATCCGCATGCCGGCGAGGCGAAGCATGGGCTGCGACATTTCGGCGATTGACAGCTGACTGCGCCGGGGCAGGATTGCCAGGACATCGCCGGCAGGGCTCACCTCGACCGTGGGCAGAGGCGCGGCGTCCACGATGTCGACGACGGCCTTCGGCGGTAGCCGATAACCGGACTGAGTCTGCGTGCCAGACTGTGCAAGCGTTACGGTCGTTCCGGCCAACACTGCAGCAACCACGAACGCGGCTGTTCTCGCCCGCATATCAACTCTCCTGTCGGAAGCCGTTGATCTTACACCGCAGCCGCTGGCCCGTGCGTTGCACGGATCGCCCGCACTGCAAGAGGTAAGGAGCGCTGCATGGGACTGATGAGACGCGGAATCAAGCTCAAGAAGTTGAAGGAACAGACGCTGGTGATTACCGGCGCGTCGAGTGGTATCGGTCTGGCCACCGCGAGGATGGCGGCTCGGGCCGGCGCCAGCGTGTTGCTGACATCAAGGAATGAACAGGACCTGCGGCGGGTGACGCAGGAGATCCGCGGTCGTGGCGGGCGGGCGTCGTTCACGGTCGCCGACGTCGCCGATCCCGACGCGGTGATGCGCGTCGCCGAGATGGCCGTGCGCGAGTTCGGCGGTATCGATACCTGGGTCAACAATGCTGGCGTGTCGATCTTCGGCAAGCTGATGGAGGTCCCCCTCGAGGACAAGCGACGGTTGTTCGATACCAACTTCTGGGGCGTCGTCCACGGTTGCCGCGCAGCGGTCAAGCACCTGCGGGATCACGGCGGTGCCATCATCAACATCGGGAGCATCGTCTCGGATCGCGCGATACCGCTGCAGGGCATGTACTCAGCCTCCAAGCACGCGGTGCAGGGCTATACCGACGCACTTCGCATGGAGCTGGAACACGATCGGCTGCCGATCTCGCTCACGCTCGTGAAACCTTCAGCGATCGATACCCCGTACCTCGAACACGCCAGGAACTACATGGAGGCGGCGCCGAATTTCCCACCGCCCGTCTACGATCCGGAATTGGTGGCGAGGGCGATCCTGCGGTGTGCCGAGCGGCCGCTGCGGGAGGTGACGGTCGGCGGCGGGGGCCGGATGATGTCGGTAGCCGGGCGCGTGGCACCACGAACGATGGATCGCTACATGGAGGCGACCATGTTCCATCAGCAGCGCGACACGGAACGGCCAATCGGCCGCGGCGACAGCCTTTACGGGCCATCGCGCGACGGTCTGGCGCGCGGACCGTATTCCGGTCACGTCAAGAAATCGAGCGTCTATACGACAGCCATGCTGTCCGACGTGACGCGCGTGCTGCCGTTTCTCGCGGCGGGTGTGGCGCTGGCCGCCGGCATGCGCAGGTACAACTCCTAGCGGTTGACGCGCGCGTACAATGCGCGCATGCGCCTTGTACTGGCGACCGCGCTCCTGGTACCCGCGGCCGTCAACCTGGCCGGTCAGTGGCGGCAGCCGTTGGTGCCCATCGGCGTCATCGACGACCGTCCGGGAGACCAGCGTACTGGTGCCACCGAGCTCACGAAGCTGCGTTTCACGGTCGTCGGGCGCCGCGATCCCGCCGAGGTGCCTTACGGCATTCGCATCGAAATGCTCGCCACTCCTGGGCTCGATCCCAACCTGACACCGCCCAAGGTTGCCGACGGTATTGGGTTCGTGACAGTTCGGAGCGATTCCACTGCCGCCCAGGTACGGCAGGATGCGTGGATTCTGATCGGCCGCGGCTATCGGGGAGTCCTGTTCGACAGTTGGACCACGCTGCGGCAAAACGAAGATGTCCTTGCGGCGGCGGCAGCGTTCGCGGACGTCGTCACGCGCAACTCGGCCCTCTTTGCCCCGTTGAAACAATCATCACGTGCTGTCGGTATCGATGCGCAGACCAGTGACATTTTTGCCCGCTTCGTCGAGTCGGACGAGGCCATGCTGCTGGTTGCCGCGAACCTCACGGATTCAGCGCAGCGCGTGACGCTCAAGTTTGCGTCGGATACGCCGGAAGCCATCTGGCAGAACATGGAGTTGGGCGGTGCGGTCAACTTCGTGGCCGGCCCCGAGGGTCCCATCTACAGCCGAACGTTCACACCGCACGACGTCGTCGTGCTCATGATTCGCAAGCAGTACAAGTAGACGGGAAAAGACGATGGAGATCGTGCGTTGGGGGATCGTCGGGTGCGGCGACGTGACGGAAGTGAAGAGCGGCCCCGGCTTTCAGAAGGCCACCGGATCGGCGCTGGCCGCGGTGATGCGCCGCGACTTTGCCAAAGCCGAGGATTTTGCGCGACGTCACGGCGTTCCGCGCGTGCACCGTCACGCGGACGACCTGATCGACGATCCAGGCGTCGACGCGGTCTACATCGCCACGCCGCCCGATTCTCACTGCGAGCTTGCGCTGCGAGTGGCCGCGGCCGGCAAGCCGTGCCTGGTCGAGAAGCCGATGGCGCTGAACCACGCGGAGTGTCTGCGGATGACGGCCGCCTTTCGCGAGCGCGGCGTGCCGCTGTGGGTAGCGTTCTACCGACGCGCGTTGCCGCGGTTTCTGTTGGTGCGCGACCTGGTGCGTCAGCAGGCGATCGGGCAGCTCACGTCGATTCACGTCGAGCTCTACGATCGCCTGACCACTGGCGACGGTGCCCTTGTCTGGCGTTTCGATCCCGCGGCCAGCGGCGGAGGTCTGTTCTTCGACAGAGGTTCGCACACGCTGGATCTCGTCGATTTTCTGGCCGCGCCGATTCGAGAGGTGTCCGGCATATCGTGGAATACCGGCGGCACTTACGCGGCGGAGGATGTCACGGTTGCGTCGTACATCGTTGAGAGCAACGTTCCGGGTACGGGCGTCTGGAATTTCAATGCCGATGCCTCGCTCGACCGGCTCCGCTTCGTCGGCGCGGAGGGACATCTCGTGACTCCGATCTTCATCGACGGCGATATAGTGATTGCGCGTGATGGGAAGAGCGAAGTGCACGCCGTGCGCAACCCACCGCACGTCCACCAGCCGCTGATTCAGACGATCGTCGATGAGCTCAACGGTCGCGGACGCTGTGAATCGACCGGCGACAGCGGCGCTCGCACCTCATGGGTCATGGACAGGTGCGTGGCAACGTACTACTCGAGTGTCCCCTTTTCCTAGACCGGCGACCGGATGCGACGGCACCAGGCGTGGACTGCCTGATCGACGCCGTAGGCAATGAATCCCAGACCCATGGCGGCCAGCGCCCAGCGGCTGTCGAAGAGGCCGACCAGCTCGACAAGCGATTCTCGCGGGCCGAGCGCCTTGGACGGATCGTGCTGCAGCGCCGCGCGCGCTAGGAATATCCCGAGCACGATGATCACAGCGGCACGCGCGACGACGCCAAAGCGGGCGATGTTGACGAGCGGCGCTCGCACAGCGGCCGGCAGCTCGGAGGGATCCACCGACCTGTCCGTTTCCTGCCGCACCGCCTTGACGATTTCCCAGATCCCGTAGCCGACGACGATCAAGCCCGTCAGGGCGACGAGCCAATCCCCGAATGGCAGATCCATGATTCGCGCAGTCCAGAGGCGCGTCTGCCGGGACGTGTGACCGCTGCTCGACGCCCGCAGCCCGCGCGCGAGACGGAAGGCTTCCAGCCCGATCGCGCCGTAAGCCAGCGCCCGAACGAGATTGCCAACGCGCACCACCAGCCCGCTGAATGTCACGCCGTGGCGATCCGGATCGAACAGCCCATCGAGCACCCGCCAGAGTGCATAGCCGCACAAGCCGACCGCCACAACCCACAACAGCGTGTTACCCAGCGGCTGCGTGAGCAGGACGCGCAGCGCGCCGCGCGTATCCGTAATCCGGCCGCCGCGGTTGAGGGCTGCCGCTACGGCTAGGGAGCCGACGACGGCGTAGATGAGGGCCTTGGACGCGTAGCCGAGGCGGGCGAGCGTTTCGATCATCAGCGCAGCGCGCTGCTGAAAAACAGATCGTGATCGCCCGGCGGTTCGAAACCGGCCAGCCTGACAGCCAGCGCAATCTGCGCCCAATGACGTGTTTCGTGCAAGAGGATGTGGAAGAGGAGCTTGCGCGGGGTCATCGGCCACTGGCGATCGCGTACCTCGAACGGCCGGACCGTGTCCGCGACATCGTCATCCATCGTACCGGCGAGCTGCTCGAGCTCGCGCCGTACCGACGCGCCGTAGTCGAACAGCGGCTGCGCGTTGCTGCCGCTCAAGCCGGTTTCGGTCGACAGCGGATCGCCGGTCAGCCGCTGGAGATGACGACGCTCGACGAGGAAGATGTGGTCGATCAGCTTGCCGACCGTCGGTAGCCGGCCACCTGGGTGCACGGCAGCGTCGATCGCGTCTGGGTGGGCACTGAACCAGCCGCGCCACTTCGCTCGCTCCTCGCTGGTGTAACGCAACAGCTCGTCATACGAGAGCGTCAAGGGCATCGTCAGGCTCCAAATCGCCACCTGGCAACCCCCGTGTCCATGTCGAACGATCGGCGGGCTGCGGCGCGAGCGGTCTATAGTCTACCAAGCGTCATGTTTTCGACTCGCGTGCCGTCCAACCTCACACACAACGCGCTGGCGCTTGCCCTGCGTGCGGCGAAGGCGGCATCACGACCGCTGATTGATTTGACCGTCAGCAACCCGACGAGAGCAGGGTTCGACTATCCCGATACTCTGCTGCAGAGTTTGGCGTCGGCGCAGTCCCTGGTCTACGAGCCAGAGCCCTTCGGCCTGCCCTCGGCTCGTGAGGCGGTCGCGCGCGACTACGCGCGTCGCGGCCTGGCCGTGGATCCGGAGCGCATCGTTCTGACATCGAGCACCAGCGAGGCGTATTCCTTGCTGTTCAAGTTGCTGTGCGAGCCCGCTGGCGACAACGTCCTGACGCCGACACCGAGTTACCCGCTGTTCGAGCATCTGACGCAGCTCGATGGCGTGACTCCGGTGCCGTACGCACTGGAGTATGAGGGGCGCTGGGTCTTGGACCGTGCGAGCGTCGAAAACGCGTGGACCACCCGCACGCGTGCCGTGCTCGCGGTGAGCCCGAACAACCCGACCGGCTCGTGCCTGTCTCGTGTCGAGCAGAACCTGCTGTCCAAGGCGTGCGCGACGCGAGGGGCGGCGCTCATCCTCGACGAAGTGTTCGCCGACTACTGGTTGACGACCCCGCAACCCTCTGAAGAAGAGCAGCGCGCTGACGGAGAAGTGCCGTGTCTGACGTTTCGCCTCGGCGGGCTGTCGAAGTCGGTGGGGCTCCCTCAAGCGAAACTGGGCTGGCTCAGCGTGGAGGGGCCGGACGTGGAGGTCAGCGAAGCGCTGACTCGTCTCGCGTTCATCTGCGACGCGTATCTGTCGGTCTCGACACCCGTGCAGGTGGCTGCACCCGAGCTGATCTCGCGTGGTGCATCGATGCGCAGTCAGATTGCCGAGCGCGTGCGTGGTAACTACGACCGCCTGCGGCAGCTGATTGCGGCCCACCCCGCGCTCGAAGTTCTCGTCGCCGAGGCTGGATGGTCCGCGGTATTGCGTGTGCCAGCTCGCACGAGCGAAGAAGAGGTCGTGCTCGAACTGCTCGACCGCGACAACGTGGTCGTGCATCCGGGCTTCTTCTTCGATTTCCCGCGGGAGGCATTTCTGGTCGTGAGCCTGCTGCCGCCGGGCCGCGTCTTCGAGGAGGGAATCACGCGAATCGCGAACCGGCTCACGTCTGACGTCGCGACGACCACCTCGAGACGAGCACGTTGACGACTCGGTCCAGACGCGTTGGCGTACTCATTCCCTTGTCATCGATCCCCTCGCGACGCAGCTGGGGCATCGGTGAGATTCCAGACATTCCGTGCTTTGCCCGTTGGCTGGCGCGAGCGGGAATGAACGTCGTGCAGCTGCTCCCGGTGTTCGAGATGGAGCACGCGCACAATTCACCCTATGCGGCGCTGACGGCGATGGCCATCGATCCGGTCTTTCTGGGTCTTGCCGATCATCCGGACTTCGTCGAGGCCGGTGGTGAGGACGCATTTTCAGCCGAAGCTCGGGATGCGCTGGTCGAAGCACGGAACGCGCCCGTCGTGAATTACGCTGCCGTGCGCGCCGCGAAGACGGCGGCATTGCGGGCATCGTTCGAACACTTCACCTCGCGTGGAGCTGCAGACCGCAAGGATGACTTCGAGGCATTCGTACAACGCGACGCGTGGTGGCTCGACGACTACGCGCTCTTTCGCGCGCTGCACGACGAGAACGGCGGACGCTACTGGCGGGAGTGGGACGAAGGCGTTCGCGATCGCCGGGATGACGCACTGCGCGCCGCACGTGCGCGCTTGTCAGATGCGGTTCGCTACTACGGCTATTTGCAGTGGATTGCCGACGAGCAGTGGCATCGTGCCAAACGTGACAGCGGCGCTCTGCAGATCTACGGCGACTTCCCGTTCATGGTGAGCGGCCACAGCGCCGACGTCTGGTCGCGCCAGCACGAATTCCGGCTGGATGCCGCGGTCGGTGTTCCTCCGGATGCGACCTCGCCCGAGGGTCAGGATTGGGGATTGCCCGCATATCGGTGGGACGTCAGCGCCGCGACCGGTCACGAGTGGCTGCGGCTGCGCGCCGCCCGCAGCGCCGCGCTGTTCGACGGCTTCCGGGTCGATCATCTGGTTGGCTTCTATCGCACCTATGTTTGGGAGCGCGATCGCCGGGCGGCCTTCTCGCCGGTGAAGGTGAGCGACCAACGTCGGCAGGGCCAGTCGATTCTGCGTCTGCTCGCAAGGGAAGGGGCCGACATCATCGCCGAAGACCTGGGGACCGTTCCCGACTTCGTGCGGGCCTCCCTTGCCCGGCTCCATGTGCCTGGATTGAAAGTGCTGCGCTGGGAGCGGCAATGGGACGAACCCGAACAGCCCTTTCGTGATCCCGTCGATTACCCGCGCGCTTCGGTGGCGATGACGGGAACACACGACACGGAGACGCTCGCCGGGTGGTGGGACGCGGCCACCGACGAGGAGCGCCAGCTCTGCGCCGATGTCCCGACGATGCGAAAGGCCGGCCTGTCGGCGGAGCCATTTTCGCCAGTTGTTCGCGACGCGCTCATCCGCGCGATGTTCGCCGCCCCATCGCGGCTGTTGCTGTTCCCTCTGCAGGACATCTTCGGCTGGCGCGAGCGCATCAATATTCCCGGAGAGATCGATGGCAACTGGACCTGGCGGTTGCCATGGCCAGTCGACGATCTGCTGACGCAGGAGGAGGCGCTCGAACGGGCGAAATTCCTCAGTAGCTTCCGGCCTAAGGCGGAAGCTCCCTTTAGGCAGAAGTAACTGCCTTCCGGCTGAAGCCGGAAGCCACGAACTGGCTATAAAATCTCTCCATGCTTCAGTTAACGCCTGCCGCCGCCCGCGAACAGCTCGACGCCCATGTCCGTGACATCGTGCGCTTTCATTTCGACCCCGCCACCGGGTGTCCTTTCTGGCTCGATCGCGCCAAGCAGCTCGGCTTCGATCCGCTGAAAGACATCGATGGCTTTTCGGACCTTCACCGTTTCGCTCCGTTCGAAGATGAATGGCTGCGGGGCGGCCCGGTGCGGCGCTGGGTGCCCAAGGCCTACGCAGACAAGGCGATCTACGTTTTCGAGACCGGCGGCAGCACCGGCGTGCCGAAGTCGCGCATCAACCACGAGGATTTCCGCATCGACTACTCGAATTTCAGCGAGACACTGCCCGAAGACAAGTTCCCGATGGGCTCGAACTGGCTGATGGTTGGACCGAGCGGTCCGCGTCGTTTGCGCCTGGCGATCGAACATCTCGCCCAGCACCGCGGCGGCATCTGCTTCATGGTGGATCTCGATCCGCGGTGGGTCATCAAGCTGATCAAGAAGGGCTGGTCCGAACATCTGCAGGCCTACAAGGATCACGTGATCGATCAGGCGGTCACGATTCTGCATGCCGGCCACGACATCAAGTGTCTGTTCACGACTCCCAAGCTGCTCGAAGCGCTGGCGCTGAGGCTCGAGTCGATGGGCACTTCCATCCACAAGGTTGGGATCACGGGAATTTTCTCCGGCGGCACGGAGTTCACCCCGCAGTGGAACCGCTTCGCGCACGAAGAACTCCTGGACGGCGCATACATGACGCCAACCTACGGCAACACGCTGATGGGCCTGGCGGCCAGCGCGCCAACGGGGCCGCACAACAACTACAAGATCACGTACTACGCGCCGCAGCCCCGGGCGGTCCTCGAAGTCGTCGACCTTGACGACCCCGCGCGCGTGGTCGAATACGGCCAGACCGGGCGCGTGAAGCTGACCACGCTGACGCGGGAGTTCTTCATGCCGGGATTTCTCGAGCGGGACGAAGGCGAGCGCGAGCAGCCGTGCGATCAGTATCCATGGGACGGCGTCAGCGGCGTGCGGCCGTTCCGCGGTCTTGCGGCCACGACCACGGTCGGGGTGTACTAGGTCAAGTTACCGGCACGCCCGCCCTCAAGGGCGGGCCTACGGGACTAACGACGACTAACGACTAACGACTAACGACTATCGACTGACAATGATTCACTTACCCGTACTGCGTTGGGGTCAGCCATATACCAGCATGGACGTGGACGAAGTCGTCCACTTTTCGACGGGCGAGCCGATCGCGAAAGTCAGCCGAGCCAACGGCGGCATGATCCAACGAGACATGCGGAAAGCGCAGCGGGCCCGCGACGCGCTGCGCGAGATTCCAATCGACGATCTGATTTCGCGCGTGGGAAAGGCGGGCGAGCTCTACACCGACGTCGAGCTGCCGATGGGCGACGGTACGCAAACGCCCGACCAGTTCGTGCGCGCGCAGTCGGCGAGCACCGGCCTGCCAGAACGCCTCTGTCGCGCGAACATGAAGAAGAACAAGTTCGTCCTGAGCGAGATGCGCCGGATCCTGACGTCGCTCACGCGTGGACTCGATCTCGAGGTGCTGTCCAAAGGATTCGGCGAGGAGCGAGGTGTGCCGATCAGTTACCAAGCGCAAAGCCCGGTGCTTGGCCTCGTGCTGCCGTCCAACTCGCCGGGTGTTCACACCTTGTGGCTGCCCATCATCCCGATGCAGGTCGGGCTCGTGCTCAAACCCGGACCGCAGGAGCCGTGGACGCCTTATCGCATGGCCGAGGCGTTCTTCCAGGCCGGGATACCGCGCGATTCGATTTCGGTCTATCCGGGCGAGGGTGATGTCGGCGCTGCCGTGCTCGAGAGCTGCGGCCGCAGCCTGATTTTTGGTGGCACCGCGACTGTTGATCGGTATCGTGGCAACGCGAGGGTGCAGGCCCATGGTCCCGGGTTCTCGAAGATTCTCTTCGGCGACGATTGCGTGGACGACTGGGAGAAATACCTGGACGTGATGTTCGACAGCGTGTTCGCCAACAGCGGCCGCGGCTGCATCAACTGTTCCGGGATCTGGGCGAGCCGGCATACACGGGAAATCGCCGACGCGCTGGCGCAGCGTATGGCGAAGATCGAAGCACTGCCTCCCGACCACCCGGAGGCGAGCGTCGCCGCATTTACCGTGCCCGGCGTCGCCGACGCGGTGTCGCAGTCCATCGATGTCGACTTGCAGGCGTCCGGCGTGACCGACGTCAGCGCGAAGTACCGTCCCGGTGCGCGCGTGGTGAAACAGGGAAAGGCGGAGTACCTGCTGCCGACGGTTGTCCACGCCACTTCACCCGAGGCCGCGATCACGAAGAAGGAGTACATGTTTCCGTTCGTGACGGTGGTCGAGTGTCCGCAGGCGAAGATGCTCGAAGCGATCGGACCAACGCTGGTGTGTTCGGCAATCACCGCCAACCCCGAGCTGCGGCGCAGCCTGCTCGACGCGGTGCACATCGACCGCCTGAACCTCGGTGCCGTCCCCACCATTCAACTGAACTGGCTCCAGCCGCACGAAGGGAACATCGTCGATTTTCTGTTCCGCGCGCGTGCGTTCCAGGCGGCCTGAGCGGATGCGCAACGCCCTCGTGGCAATTGGCCTCGCCCTATCCGGTTCGGTCGTTGCCGACGCGCAGTGGCCTCAGTGGCGCGGCCCGAGCCGTGACGGGATCGCGCCTGCCGCCAACGTGCCAGCATCGTGGCCCGACAATCCGACGCTGCGGTGGAAGCAGCCGGTAGGTGAAGGCTATTCATCGCCTGTGGTCGATGGCGGGCGGGTGTTCGTCCACAGCCGGCAGGATGCTCGGGAGACCGTCAGCGCGTTCGACCTGGCCTCGGGCAAGCCGCTGTGGCGCGCCTCCTACGACGCCGCGTTCACGAAGAATCCATACGCGACCGAGATGGCGAAGGGACCGTTCTCGACACCGCTCGTCGCCTCCGGCCGTGTCTACACGCTCGGCGTGACGGCCGTCCTGTCCGCCTTCAACGCGTCGACCGGCGCGCTCGTATGGCGGAAGGATTTCTCGAAGGAGATCGACACTTCGAAGCTCTTCACCGGCACGGCCATGTCTCCGATCATCGCCAGCGGTGTCCTGATCGTGCACGCCGGCGATGATGATGCCGGCGCGTTGCGAGCGTTCGATCCTGCCAGCGGCGCCGAAAAATGGACGCTGACCGGCCATGGACCCGGCTACGCCTCCCCCGTCCTGGTAGGCAGCGCTCCGCGACAACTGATCACGATGACGGACAAAGCCGTGGTCAGCGTGGACGTCGCCAATGGAACGCTGCTCTGGTCGCTTGCGTGGCCGGATGAGTTCAACGAGAACATCGTCACGCCGGTGGTGGCCGGCGACGTGTTGATCCTCTCCGGCACGCGTAAGGGCACATTCGGGTACCGGCTCGAGAACAATGGTGGCAAGTGGACGCCGAAGCAGATCTGGCAGAACGCCGACTTGCCGATGTACATGAGCACACCCGTCGCTGACGGTGCCATACTCTTCGGCTTTTCGAACAGACGGAAGGGACAATTGTTCTGTCTGGATGCACGGACCGGAACCGCGAAGTGGACGACCGAAGGACGAGCCGGCACCAATGCCTCGCTGCTCAGCGCGGGGCCCAACCTCGTCGTCCTGACCACCGAGGGCGAAATGCTCGTGCTTCGCCGAAATCCTGACAAGTACGAGGAACTGCGGCGCTACAAGCTCGCGACGTCTCCCACCTGGGCGCACCCGGCGCTCCTTTCCGACGCGGTGGTCGTGCGCGACGCAGACAGTCTTTCCGTCTGGGCGTTGAAGTAGCGCGTGAGAATCCTGTCGTTCACCGGCGGCGCGGGGACGATGTATTGCGGCAGCTGCCTGCGGGATAACGCGTTGGCAGCGGCGCTGCTGGCGCGCGGCCACGACGTCGTCCTCAGTCCGGTCTACACGCCGACGCGTACCGACGAGCGCAACGTCAGCGAACAACACGTGTTCTTCGGCGGCATCAGCGTCTTCCTCGAGCAGCACTCGGCCTTGTTCCGCCACACGCCGCGGGCGCTCGATCGGCTGTGGGATTCACCGTGGGCGCTGCGCATGGCGTCGAAGCGGCAGATCAAAGTCGATCCGAAAAGCCTCGGTGAGCTGACGGTCTCGATGCTCAAAGGAGAACACGGCTTCCAGGTCAAAGAGATCGCGAAGATACTCGACTGGCTGCGTCTGGAGCCGCGGTTCGACATCATCGTCATTCCGTACTCGTTGCTGCTGGGCGTGGCCGAGCCGCTCAAGCGGGAGCTCAAGGTTCCCATTGGCTGCACGCTGCAAGGGGACGATTTGTTCCTCGATGGCCTCGGCGCGCCATACAAACAGCGGTCGCTGGATCTGATTCGGGAAGCGAGCCGGTACGTCGATGGGTTCTTCCCGGTCAGCGAGTACTACCGCGACTTCATGCCGTCCTACCTTGGCATCAGCCGCGACAAGATGCACGTGATCCCGCTCGGCATCAACATGGAAGGCTATGCCGTGCGCGAAGCGAGGACTTCAGAGACATTCACAGTGGGATACTTTGCACGGATCGCACCGGAGAAGGGTCTGCACGTGCTCTGTGACGCGTACGTGCGGATGCGTGCCCAGCTGACGGACGGCAAGGCGCGTCTCGTGGCCGCCGGGTATTTGCCACCGGAGCATAAGGGTTATCTCGACGCCGCGCGTGCCACGATGCGCGCGGCGGGATACGAGGGCGAATTCGAGTATCGCGGCGAGGTCGACCGGACGGAAAAGATCCGGTTTCTCCAGGGGCTCGACGTTCTGTCGGTGCCGACCGTCTACACGGAGCCCAAAGGCATGTTCCTGCTGGAAGCCATGGCTGTCGGTGTTCCGGTCGTGCAGCCGCGCAAGGGCGCGTTTCCGGAGATTGTGGCCAAGGCCGGTGGCGGTCTGATCGTCGATCCCGACGATGCCGAGGCGCTGGCTGCCGGAATCCTGTCGCTGTGGCGCGATCGGGATCGTGCCGCTGCCCTCGGCAGGGCGGGCGCCGCCGGCGTACGCGAGCACTACGAAGTCAGCAGAATGGCTGAAACCGCCGAGGCGGCATACGCATCCGTTGCGAAGGCCGCCTCGAAGCCAGCGATCTGATTCGACATGCTCACGGTTGCGGAAATCACCAAGTCGTATTCGACGCCACGCGGCGAGTTGTCCATCCTCAATGGAATCTCACTGACGCTCGAGCGCGGCGATGCGGTTGCGATCATGGGACCGTCGGGAAGTGGAAAGAGCACGTTGTTGTACGTGCTGGGCGCACTGGAACCGCCCACGTCGGGACGTCTGACGCTGGATGGCGAGGATCCTTACGCGCTTGGCGAGCGAGCGCAGGCAGCGTTTCGGAACACGCACATCGGGTTCGTATTTCAGGACCACTCGCTGCTGCCGCAGTGCTCCGTCCTCGAGAACGTGCTCTCCCCGACTCTCGTGGCTCCTGCCGGCCGGCACGAGGCCGGTGCGGACCTCACCCGCGCGCGTGACCTTTTGACCCGCGTGGGTCTTCAGGATCGGCTCGATCACCGGCCCTCCGAGCTCTCGGGCGGAGAAAAACAGCGCGCGGCACTGGCGCGCGCGCTGATCCGCAACCCCTCGTTGCTCCTGTGCGATGAGCCAACCGGCAACCTCGATCGCAGCTCGGCCGACGGCGTCGCCTCCCTGTTGCTCGAACTGCACGCAGCGGCGCGAACGATCCTCGTTCTCGTCACGCACAGTCAGGCGCTTGCCGATCGCTTCCCGGTCAAATACCAGATGGACGCCGGGCGCCTTGTGAAGTGATAGGAAAGAGCTTCCGCCTTTAGGCGGAAGCTCCTCGAGCGGAGTTACCCGTGACGTTTTGGAGTCTCATCCGCCGCAGCGCATTGCACCATTGGCGTACCAATCTCGCGGTGTGCCTTGGCGTGGCGGCGGCGGTGTCGGTGCTCGGCGGCGCGCTGATCGTCGGCGATTCCGTCCGCGGCAGCTTGCGCGATCTGGCGCTCGGTCGGCTCGGCCGCACCTACGACGTGGTATCAGCCGCCAACTTCTTTCGCGCCGACATAGCGGCGCGCTTCGCCACCGCGATGCAGCGTGATGCTGCGCCGCTCCTTTCCGCCACGGCGGTCGTCACGCACGAGGCGAGCGGCCGGCGCGCGACGGGCGTCTTCGTCTATGGTGTCGACGACCGCTTCTGGCGATTTCACGGCCTGAATCCGCGCGACGGTGCGTTTGCATCACCGGCGCTCGCCACCGAGCTGGGTGTGGCGCGCGGCGACGTCCTGCTGACGCGGTTGCAAAAGCCTTCTGAGGTTCCACTCGAATCGCTCTTCGCCCACAAGGAAGACATCGGACGGACGATCCGACTCGCGGTTGAGGGATCCCTGCCGAGGGATCAGCTCGGCGAGTTCGCGCTGCGACCACAACAGGGGGACGTGCGTGCGGTCTTCGTACCGCTTCGGCGCATCCAGCGTGATCTGGAGGCGGAAGGCCGCGTCAATACCGTTCTCCTCGGCTCAGGCAGAAACGACAATTCCTCGTCCGGGGAGCTCTTTCGATCGGCGCTTCATCTCGACGATCTCGGCATTCGTGTCGCGACGCTTCCAGAGCAGCGTGTCATCGCGATCGAGAGCGCCAGCGGCATCCTGAGCGAGCCGCTCGAATCAGCCGCCACAAAGGCCTGCGAAGCTGCAGGTCTGGTTCCATCGCCGGTGTTCACCTACCTGGCAAATTCGATACGTATCGGCGATCGGACGATTCCATACTCGCTCATCACCGCGATTGACTTTGCCTTGCTTCCACCGTCCGTAGCTCCGTCTCAGCAGTCGCGTGTCGATCAAGTGCCCATCGCACTGAACACCTGGGCAGCGCGTGAACTGGGCGCCAAGCCCGGCGACGAGGCTGAGATCGAGTATTACGTCTGGGACGCGGTTGCCGGTCTGGAGACTCGTCGTGCACGATTCATCGTCTATCGCATCGTGCCGATCGAGGGCACGGCCGCCGACCGGCGGTTGGCGCCGGACTATCCGGGCATCACCGGCGCCGACAGCCTTTCGGACTGGGATCCGCCGTTCCCGATCGATTTGTCCCGGATCAGGCCGCAGGACGAGCGCTACTGGGACGAGCTGCGCACGACGCCGAAGGCCTTCATTCCGTATGCGCGCGGGCGCGATCTGTGGAGCACGCAGTACGGTCGCGTGACGTCAATCCGCGCCCGCGTTCCCGAATCGATGGACGTCAAAGCGGCGGCAACGTCGATCGCGACTGCGCTCGAAAAGAGCGTCGATCCCGCGGCGGCTGGCGTCGCGATGCTTCCCGTCAGGCAACTTGCCCTGGGCGCCTCCAGTGGCGCGACCGACTTCGGTGAATATTTCACCTATTTCAGCTTCTTCATCGTCGTATCCGCGCTGCTCCTGGCGGTCATGTTCTTTCGCCTCGGCGTCGAGCAGCGGCTTCGGCAGATCGGAATCCTGAGGGCGTCCGGTTTTACGATCGCGCACGTGCGACGACTGCTGCTGATCGAGGCCGGTGTCCTCGCGGTGGTCGGAAGCCTCCTCGGTATAGCTGGTGCGGTCGTCTACGCTCACGCAATCGTTTTCGCTCTGCGGACGTGGTGGGTCGGAGCAGTCGGCACCACCGCACTCGCGGTCCACATCCGCGCAATATCACTCGTGATCGGCGCGGCCGGCGGGATAGTCGCTGCCGTTGTCTGCGTCATCTTGGCGCTTCGCACCGTTGCCAAACGATCGCCGAGAGCGCTGCTCGGGGCCCAGTCGCTCGACGTCGGCTCCAGTTCCGACGTGCGTCGCGCGGCGAGGAGTCGCACGATCGGCCTGGTCCTCATCTTCCTGGCCATCGGCCTGAGCTCGCTCGGTTTTCTCCGCGACGCTTTCCAGACCGGTGCGTTCTTCGGCGCCGGCGCGTTGCTCCTGATCGGCAGCCTTTTTCTCTTCGCGTCCTGGCTCAGGTCACGCGACTCGCGCGTCGTTGCCGGTCGCGGCACCGGTGCGCTCTTCAGACTCGGCTTCCGCGGAGCGGCGTTCAGACCGACGCGAAGCGTGCTGTCCGCGGCTCTCATTGCCTGCGCCGCCTTCATCATCGTCGCTGTGGACGCGTTCCGCCGCGACGGAGGAGAACTGTCCGGCGATCCGAAGTCGGGGATCGGCGGATACGCGTTGCTCGCACGGACCGAGGTGCCGGTGGTCCACAACCCCAACGAGCCGCCCGGGCGCGAAGAGCTGCAGATTTCCGACGCCCCGGAGCTGGCCCAGACCCGCTTCATGCGATTCCGCATCCGTCCGGGCGACGATGCGAGCTGCTTGAATTTGTATCGTCCGGCGAGCCCGACGATCATTGCGCCGGAGCGCGCGTTCATCGATGCGAACCGCTTCTCCTTCGCCGCGACGCTCGCGACTTCGGACGCCGAGCGCGGCAATCCGTGGCTGTTGCTGAATCGCCGCTTCGACGACGGAGCGGTGCCGGCGATTGCCGATGCCACGTCGTTGCAGTACGTCATGCACGCAGCGGTCGGCGACGAGCTGCGCATGAACATCGGAGGCAGTACGCCGCTCGTGCTCCGGTTCGTCGCCTCGCTGCGCGACAGCGTGCTGCAGTCGGAACTGATCATCGGAGAAGAAGCGTTTCTGCGCCTCTTTCCGGCGTATCAAGGTTTCCGATTCTTCCTCATCGAATCGCCAGGGATCACGACGAGCGAGGAGGCGCGAAATCTGGCGCAGGCGGTTGAACGCGTGATGGGACCGCTCGGCGTCGATGCCGTCAGCACCACCGAGCGGCTGGCGGCGTTTCACAGCGTCGAGAATACCTATCTGTCGACATTCCAGGCGCTCGGTGGGCTCGGGCTGCTGCTCGGAACGGTCGGCCTTGCCACCGTCATGTTCCGCAACGTGCTCGAACGCCGCCGGGAGATCGCGCTGCTCCGTGCGGTGGGCTACGACGGACGGCACGTGTCCCTGATGATGACGGCTGAGGTAGCGCTGCTCATCGGGGCTGGGCTCGCTGTCGGTACAGGTTGCGCGCTGCTGGCGATCGCCCCCGCCTGGCTTGGCCGCGGCGGCTCGACACCAGGAGTCGGGCTGGCGCTGCTGTTGCTCGCGATATTTGTTGCAGGCTTGGGCTCGGCCTTGATGGCCACACGCGCGGCGCTCAGCGGTGACGTGCTGCCGGCACTGCGGGCTGAATAGAGAAAGAGATTCGACGGAGATCTGCCTGTTGAATTACCTCCTGACCTCTGAAGTACCATGACCCTCGGAGGATCCGTTCTGATGAAGCGACTGTTGATGACGTCTCTCTCCCTCGCCATCGCGGCCGTCGTGACCTTGTCGGCGGACAACTGGCCCCACTGGCGCGGCCCGGCGATGAATGGCACCAGCACCGAGACCGGCCTGCCGATGAAATGGTCGCCGGACGAGAACATCACCTGGAAGTTGGCGATGCCAGGCCGCAGCGGGTCGACGCCGATCATTTGGAAGGAGACGATCTTTCTGAACATCGGGACGGCCGATGGATCAGGGGATCTCGAGCTGTGGGCTCTGGACCGGAACACCGGCAAGACACTGTGGAAAGGACCCATCGCCGGCGGAAACCACATCGAGCGGAAACAGAACATGTCGTCGCCCTCGCCTGTGACCAACGGTGAGACGGTGTGGGTCATGACCGGTGTCGGGGTGTTGAAGGCGTTCGACTTCAAAGGGAAAGAGCTCTGGGCGCGCGACATCCAGAAGGACTACGGCAACTTTGGCCTGAACTGGGGCTACGCGTCGTCACCACTCCTGCACGGCGGAGACCTGTACGTCCAGGTTCTGCACGGCATGAAGACCGACGATCCGTCATACCTCCTGCGGATCGATGGCAAGACCGGCAAGAGCGTCTGGCGGATGGAGCGGCCCACGAAGGCCATCCGCGAATCGCCCGACTCTTACACGACCCCTGCGCTGCTGCAGTACGGCAAGCAGACCGAGATCGTCATCACCGGCGGCGACGTGGTCACCGGCCACGATCCGGCAACCGGCAAGGAGCTCTGGCGGATGGACGGGCTGAATCCGTCGAACGACCCGTTCAAGCGCATCATCGCGTCGCCCCTGGTGGTTGGCGAAATCATCATTGCGCCGACGCGCGAACGGCCGATGCTGGCGATCAAGGCCGGCGGGCGTGGCGATGTCACCGGCACCCACCGTCTGTGGAGCTTCGACAATGGTCCCGACGTGCCGACGCCGACGAGCGACGGCAAGTTGATCTACACCGTCACGGATCGAGGCGTGGCCTACGCGCTGGATGCGCAGTCGGGCAAGATTGTTTACGGTCCGGAACGGCTCAAGACCGACAGCTACAGTGCGTCTCCGGTCCTGGCCGAAGGGAAGATCTACATTACGAGCGAGAACGAAGGGCTGACGTCCGTCTATCGCGCCGGCCCGAAGTTCGAGCTGCTCGCACAGAATCCGCTGAACGATTACTGCCTCAGTTCACCGGCTATCTCCGAGGGCCAGATTTTCATCCGCACAACCAGTCACCTCTGGGCCATTGGACAGCGAAGAAAGTAGGAAGGAAGAAGGAAGAAGAGCGCCTGCGGCCCGAGCGAGGCGCGGAGCCGCCGAGCGAGCAGCGCTTGGGGGTGGGGCCCCAAGCGCATTGAGAAAAGAAGAGCGCCTGCGGCCCGAGCGAAGCGTGAGCGCCAGAGCGCGTTGGGGCGCCAAGCCACAGAGGATAGCGCCTGCGGCCAGCGACCCTTCGACGTAGCTCAGGGTCGTCCTGAGCTTGTCGAAGGACGAGGCGCGGAGCCGCCGAGGCGAGCATTTCGAGAGAAGAGAGCAAAGAACCGACCTCAGGACTGCGGCTTGAAGTACAGCACCGTGGCGGCGCCGATGGCGGTGATCAGGAAGCCGACATAGAGCATCGGGTTCGGCGCCATCTTCGGCGGATGGATATACATCGTGTAGAGGACGTTGACCAGCGGCGCGCCGCCGAACACCAGCGGCATCACGTAGGTCGGCGTCCCGCCGGTCCGGAACGAGAAGATGATGCAGACGGCGCCGAGCGCTCCGAGCGCGCCGGCGACGGTGGCCGCCGTGGTGCCGGCGCTGTTGAATCCGCTGAGTCCTTGCCCCTGCACCGTCAGTACCATGACCGGCACGAGCACGCCGATCAGGAAGTAGGCAACCCCGACGCACAGCAACGCCCGCATCGGACTGCCCAACTTCACCTGCCCCTGGTGCAGCATCGCACCGTAGACGCCCCACGACAGCACCGCACCCAGGACGAACGTCAGCCAGTTCATTGCGTCTCCTTAAGAACCTGAGAACCCCCTAGAACAATAGAACCTTAGAACCTTAGAACGTAGCCCGGACGCTCAACTGCACCTGCCGCGACGATGTGACCGTCGTGGTGATGCGCCCGAAGGTCGGCAGCGCAGGCTGTCCTTCCGTTCCCGAAAAGACGCGCAGTTCGGGCGGACCAAGGTTCGCGCGGTTCAGCACGTTGAACGCTTCCACCCTGAACTCCAGCCGACCGCTGTTCCCGAGACGTCCCCACGGCGCGATCTTGGCCAGCGACAGATCGAGCGTCCGCAGATTCGGCCCGATGAAGTCTCCACGGCCCGTGTTGCCGAAGGTTCCTGCCGGTTGCAGCACGAAAGCGCTCGGGTCGAACCATTGCTCGGGGCGGCCGAGCACGGCGTTGTCAGGTCCGTATCCTGGTGCGTAGCTCGGGCGATCCTGTCCGATGCCCGGGCCGCGTGAAGGGTTCCACTGCGAGCGCGACCGGTTCGTCTGCACGAAGACGGTGAGCGGATTTCCGCTGCGCATGGTCCAGATGCCTGAGAGGTGCCAGCCGTGCAGGAGCGCGCCGGCGAGACCGTCGGCGTCAGGCGCGAGCGGGAGCTGCCACGTGAAGTTCAGGACCCAGTTGTGCCGGATGTCGAAGTCCGAGAGACCCTTGTTGTAGTCGGGGATGAACTCCGGCAAGGCCGATGTCGTGCCGTTCGTCGCATCGGAGAAGAACGTGGACGCCTGCGTGGTGTCGACGCTCTTCGAGAACGTGTACGACGACTGCAACGACAATCCGTCGGCCCATCGCCGGCGCACTTCGAACACGAAGGCGTTGTACCAGGACTCGCCGTCGCTGCTCTTGAGCTCGATGGTCGAGAACGCCGGATTGATCCTCGGCGTGAGGGCGGCAATGAAAGGTTGCCCGTCAGCAGTCGTGCCCGTCGGCTGCGCGAGATTGACGTCGCCGCTGCGCAGCAGGTGGCGTCCACGCGCGCCCGCATACCCGACGGTGGCCGTCATGCCGCCCCACAGCTCACGCTGCACGTTGGCGTTGAAGATGTGCACGCGAGGGTTCTCCAGATCGAACTGCACGGGACGCATCGAGATCGCGCCGGCGCGATTGAACGGAGGCTCGGGGAACGTCGGATTGGCGATCACCGGCCGGGGAGTGAACGGCGGATTGGTGACCGTCACGATCAGATTCTGGTGGTTGTTCGTGTTGAAGTACAAGCCGTAGCCGCCGCGCACCGCTGTGCGTCCGTCGCCGAATACGTCCCAGGCGATCCCGGCTCGCGGGGACACGTTCGTGTAGGTTGGATTCTCGTAGAGCGGGCCCACCACCGGGGCCGCGGCGCTCAAGTCCGGAAGCGCAGAATCCCGATCGTACTTTTCCTTCGGCAACGTCGAGAACTCGTAACGCAACCCGGCGTTGATGCTGACCCGCGGCGACACCTGGAAATCATCCTGCAGGTAGGCGCCAAAGAGCGTGAACCGCCAGTAGCGATCGAACTGCGCTTCCGGCGTCAGACCAACGAAGCTGGCCGGCCGATTGGTCAGGAACGTATTCAGATCTGCAAAGGTGAAGATGCCGAGGCTGAACGTCGGATTCACCATGTTGTCCTGGTAGTGTTCCGCCAGCGCGCCGGCTTTGAGAACGTGCCGTCCGCGTGTGTGGATGAGGTCGTTCTGCAGGCTGAACACGTTCTGCACCAGCCGCAGGTTGCCCGAGCTCTGTGGACCAAAACGTTTCATCCCGCCGATGTCGATATCTCCCATGCTGTCGCGGCCTGGAATGAACGTGCCCAGGACCTGCGACGTGTTGGCCTGCACGTTCTGTCCGATCCGCGTGCGGCTGAAGCCGACCCGAGTCGTGTTCAGGGTCTTCACCGAGAGGACACGCCGGTACTCGCCGGTGAAAAATTGGTTGCGCGAGATGAAGTTGCGCGGGAACTGCGGGTAATCCGTCGGGAGAAACTGATCGGTACTGTCGATGGTGTAGCGCGCGAACAACTGATGGCCGTCGCCGAGGTTGTAGTCCAGGCGTACCTGACCGAATTGTTCATCCAGCTGCTGATCGAACGGGAAGTTGTAGGCGGCCAGGCCTTGACCGAGCGAGGGGCCGTTGGCGCGCGGGAACTCCGCCAGATACGGCGCAACGTCCGCGTTGACGCCGACGTTGCCCGAGGGCAGAACGCCTCCCTGGGCCGCGTCGTCCGGCACAACGGTCGAGATGCTCCGGCCGAGACGCTCGATCAGCGCTTCGTAGCCAACGAAGAAAAACGTGCGATTCTCCCGCAGCGGGCCGCCGAAGGTCGCCCCGAACTGGTTGCGATGAAAGTCCGGCTTTTCGCCGACGTCGAAATAGTTGCGTGTGTCGAGGGCGTCGTTCCGGTGAAACATGTAGCCGCTGCCGGCAAAGTTGTTCGTGCCCGACTTCGTCAGGACGTTGATTTGACCGCCCGAATTGCGGCCGAACTCCGCGCTGTAGGCGTTCGACTCGACCCGGAACTCACGAATCGTCTCCGTGCCGAGCGCAGTACCCGCGGCGCTTCCCGCCGGGCCATTCGTGAAGTCGTTCTGCAGCGTGCCGTCGAGCAGGTAGACGTTGGATCGGGGATCCTGACCGTTGATGCTCATTCCCAGCCCGTGTGCCACCACCGATCCGCCGTCGCGGTGTGGATACGCGAGCACACCGGGCTGCATCAGCGCCAGGTCGGTGTAGTTCCGACCGTTCAACGGCAGCCGCTCGATCGCCGCGGATCCGACGAGGTAGCTCAATTCCGCGCTGGACGTGTTCACGAGCGACGCATCTCCCGAAACCGTCACCTCTTCCGAGAGGCTGCCGATATCGAGCGTGACGTCGAGCGTCAGGGTCTGGCCGATCGTCAGCTGCAGGTTGCGCCGGACATGCGGCTTGAAGCCGGATAGCTCCGCCCGGATCTCGTACTCCCCCGGCGGCAGGAGCGCGATGATGAAGCGACCTTGGGCGCCCGTGACGTCACTTCGCACGAGCTCGGTGGCGACGTTGCGCGCCGTCACCGCGACCCCGGGAAGTGGAGCGCCGCTCGAGTCGCGGACGATGCCGCTCAAAGTACCAGTCGTTTGAGCCGAGGCCTCAGGGACGAATCCGGGGACCAGAAGTAGACCGAACAGGCCGAACACCGTTATCCGCGACAACATCCAGGCAGGCTCCTCCTCAAGACTCCAACACGTAATTGTATCAGCGGCTTGCCGGGCCCTTGCCGCTCGTGGGATAAAAGCGGAAACCGTGAACAGACCACTCTTTTGGATCGTCGTCGTTTTCGCCTTGTACGTGCTGCACCAGGACGTCTGGTTCTGGCATTCGGCGCGTCCCCTGTTTGCGGGCTTCCTGCCCGTCGGGCTTACCTACCACGCCGTCTACTGCGTGGCGGCGTCTGCGCTCATGTGGGCGCTGACGACCTACGCCTGGCCTTCGCATCTGGAGGATTCCACGATCGTCCGCAACGCTCAGGGCAAAGGCCGGCGCCATTGATTCCTGCGCTGATCGTGTTCGCCTATCTCGGGGTCGTCTTCTACATCGGCGTGTTCGCGTTCCGCAGCGCACGCGTTGGCGTGGCCGGAGCGGAGGACTATTTCCTGGCCGGCCGGTCGCTCGGGCCCGTCGTCTTCCTGCTATCGCTCTTCGGCACGAACATGACGGCATTCACGATTCTGGGCTCCGCAGGCCACGCGTTCGCCAATGGTGTGGTCACCTTCGGGCTGATGGCCTCCTCGTCCGCGTTCATCATTCCGTTGACGCTGTTCTTCATCGGCACGCGCATGTGGGTGCTTGGTAAGCGCCACGGCTTCATGACGCCGGTCCAGATGTTCCGCGACCGGTGGGAATGCGGGCACATCGGCACGGTGATCTTCGCCGTACAGGCGGCACTCCTGGTGCCCTACATCATCATCGGCGTGATGGGTGGCGGCACGGCCATCCGCGCCATCACCGGCGGCTTCGTTCCTTACTGGCTCGGCGGCGCCGTGGTTGCGCTCGTCGTCATGGGCTACGTCTTCTTCGGAGGGATGCGCGGCACGGCCTGGGTCAACGCCTTCCAGGCGACCATGTTCCTGTCGTTTGGCGCCATCGCGCTGATCGTGATCGGCCGCGGCATGGGCGGCTTCTCGGTCGCGATGGAATCGCTGCTCGCGGCCCCCGACACGGCGCCTCTGCTCACCCGCGAGCGGATATCGCCGCAGTTCTTCTTCAGCTACACGTTCATTCCGCTGTCGACGATCGCGTTTCCGCACATCACCATCTTTTGTCTGACCGCACGCCGCATGGCACAGTTCAAGCCGACCGTGGTGCTGTATCCGCTCTGCATCCTGGCCATCTGGCTGCCGTGCGTGTTCCTGGGTGTGGCGGCCAACTCGCTGCGCGACGTGCCGCGAATCGCGGAGAAGCTCGAGGCGCGCCGTCAGCTGGCTGCGGCGCCGGCGACGCTTTCAGGGGAAGAACGGGCATCGCTCCGGCGTCAGGCGTCGGGCGACGATGTCGTGCTGGTGATGCTCGAGAGATTCGCACCGCTCTGGATCGCCGGTATTCTCGGCGCTGGCATCATGGCCGCGGTGATGGCCAGTGACTCGCAAATCCTCGCACTGTCGACGATGTTCACCGAGGACGTGTTCACGTTTTATGGAGGCACGGCGCGGTTCGGGGAGACCGTGCAGGTTCAGATGGGCCGTCTCTTCGTCGTGTTGCTGACGATCTGTGCCTACGTCATCGCACTCCGCGCGCCGCAAAGCATCTTCGATCTCGCCGTCCAGTATGCCTTCTCCGGCTACGCCGCCCTCTCGGTGCTGTTGATTGCGGCGCTCTTCTGGAAGCGCAGTACGAAGTGGGGAGCGCTCGCCGTGGCCGTCATGGACGGCGTTTGCCGTGATCTACACAGCACAGACACCTGGCGCGCTGGCCTGGCGAGGTCTGATGCCGGTTGTTCCGATCACGCTCGTCGCCGGCGCGCTCATGATCGTCGTGTCACTGTTGACGCGACCGCCGTCACGGGCGACGCTCGCGAGATACTAAACGTCGGGGCTCGGGGCTCGGGGCTCGGGCCTGCCGCGCCGTAGCTTTAGCGAAGGCGGGAGCTCGGGGGCTCGGCGACAGCGCCCGCGAGCGAGAGCGAGTGGGGGTGCCCGCCTCCGCTGGTCGCATAGACTACGGGCGACCAGCTACGGCGAGGTCTCGCCATAGCGCGCCGGGATGATTTTTGCGCGCGGAGGCGGAGGGCCCCACGAGCACTGAAGAAAGCAGACCATGAAGCTAATAATCATCCCGATCCTCCTCGTCCTGCTCAGCCAGGGAACCCTTCGCCCGGATCCACCCAAAGAGTGCGACGACTGTGCGCGGTGGAACGCCCCGCGCGAACCATTCCGCATCTTTGGCAACTCCTATTTCGTCGGCGTCGCCGATTTGTCGTCGGTCCTGATCGTTTCCGACAACGGCATGATTCTGGTGGACGGCGGGCTGCCGCAATCCGCGCCGCTCATCGACGCGAACATCCGCAAACTGGGATTCAAGACGGAAAATGTCCGGTTGATCGTCAACTCGCACGCACACTTCGACCATGCCGGCGGGATTGCCGCGTTGCAGCGCGCGAGCGGTGGCACCGTGGCCATGAGTGCGGCGGGAGCGCGCGCGCTCGAACAGGGCCTGCCCACTCCCGACGATCCGCAATACGGACTCGGTCGCAAATTCATGAGCTTTCCGCCGGTCAAGAACGTGAAGATTGTTGCCGACGGGGACGTGATCAAAGTCGGGGATCTCGCGATCACGGCGCACCTGACGCCTGGTCATACGCCCGGCGGGACGACGTGGAGCTGGCGATCGTGTGAAGGGCAGCGTTGTGTGAACTTTGTCTACGCCGACAGCTTGACGCCGGTGTCAGCTCCCGATTTCCGCTACACGGGCAGCGCCAACCCGGGGCTCGTCGACACTTTCCGACGGACTATCGCGAAAGTGGCCGCGCTTCCCTGTGACATCGTGGTCAGCGCGCACCCGGGTTTCATGAATATGGACGGCAAGCTGAAAGAGCGGGCGACCAAGCCCGCCAAAGATCCATTTGTCGATCCGGACGGATGTCGGACCTATGCCGCTGAAGCCACGAAGCGACTGGATGCGCGCGTGGCCGAAGAGAAGAAAGCCTCCGCTGGCCGATAGGATCCTGGTCTAGAGCGGCGACGGTCCAAGCACCTCGAGACCGAAGGCCGGCCCGAGATCGTTGATCCGCTGCAACAGCACTTCCTCGGCCGGCCGTACGCCAGTCGCCGATCGGCCATACTCGAAGAACCCTTCGATGTTCCCCGGCGTGAACAGCACCAGGACCCGAGCTTCGAGCCGGGAGCAGTTCTTGAAGCAGTGGGGGACGCCGCGCGGCACGAACGCCGTCTGACCCGCCGCGACGCGGGTGACCCGGCCCCCGATGTGGAACATCATTTCCCCGTCGATGACCATGAAGAATTCCTCTTCGCTCGCGTGCTTGTGCAGCGGCGGTCCGCCACCGGGGGGCTCGATCGCTTCGAATGCGAAGTGCGTGTTGTTGGTCTCCGCGGCCGTTGCCAGGATCAGATAAACACCCCCTCCAGGGCCAAACCGCACCCGGTCCAACCCTACAACGGTCGCCCTCATCGAAAAACCTCCCGAGGCTTTAATACGTCGTCAAACCCGACCTTGTTTCCATCCCGAAAGCCATCCTGTGCAACATCTTACGGCTTACGGCCAACTGCGGCTGGCAGCTGCAGGCTGGCAGCTGGAAGTGTTCTTCACCGGTAGAACGGCTGCTCCTTCAGCCAGCGCGGACCGTAGACCGGCACAGGCTGCCCCACCTCGTAGGCGCCGAGATCCGGCGCTTTGCCGGCAAAGCCATCGTTGACTGTCGGCAGCCTGACGCCCGCGTCCACCGCCTTGCTGTTGGGCTTGAGCCGGAAGTCGAGAGCGACGGCATCGTACGGCCTGCCCGGCCTCGATGAATCGGGTGCGACTGGCGGCTGCAGGCTCTCGAAGATGTCGTAGTCGATCTCGAGGCCGTGCGTTTCCTGGCCGGTCGACGCCGACAGCTCGGCGAGCGTGGAAAAACGCGGCGCCGATTTCGGTTCGATGTCGTAGTCGACGCGGACGCCCGGTTTCGGACCCAGCCACGTGTATTGCGCGGCCGCGCCCCGATTTGGCCGATAGCCATTGTAATCGTAGCTGGAATAGGCCGTCGGTCCGCCCATGACCGAAATGCCTGCCGCGGCGTCGGTGCCCAGGAACAGGTTGTTCCGGAAGTGCGCATTCGACAGCCGCTGCGCCGTCCGGTTCTCGGCGACGATCGTGTTGTGATAGACGATGACGCCCGCCGGATTGATGAATTTGAGCGCGACGGGCGTGTTGTAGACGACGTTGCGGATGTAGTACGCCGGGCCGCCGAAAATCGGTTGTGCGCTCAGACCAGTGTGCGCCGCATTGACACCGCGGTTGCGCATGACCCGGACGTTGTGCACTCCGCCGTCCGCCTCGATGAAATCGTCTCCGGTGACGTGGATGTCGTTGTTGTAGATGTCGATCGCGACGGCTTTGAGATCCTGCTCCGGCTCGGGAATCCCGTGCGTGCACACCGAGATCCCGTCGTGAAAGAATGCGACCGCGTTGTGCGCGATCACGTGGCCGGAACCGTAGACCTTCACCGCGTAGTAGCTGTTGATCGGATGGGCGCCGTAGAGGCCGGGATTCGCCCACCCGAGGACGCGGCGGCGATCGTCGCGGCCGATGAAGACGTTATCCGCGATGTAGAAGTCTTTCGAACCGGCAAACTGCGTGGTGATGCCGACGCCGACGTTCTCAATCCGGCAGTTGCGGACGGTTAGTCCCGTCGCTCCGGCGACGTCCTTGACACCGGCCCAGAACGCCACTTCCGTGTTGCGAATCGTCAGTCCGTCGAAAATGTGATGGGTTGCCCCCATGACATCGAACAAGCGAAACGCGCCGTCGCCATCGAAGATCACCTCGCCGTCGCCGGCGGCACGAATCACAATCGGCCGTTCTCGCGTGCCCTTGGCGGTGAGAAGGTAGGCGCCGTCGAACGTGGTGCTCATCGGGTCGACGTAATTGTGCCGGTCACCCTTGTACAGGCCGGCGTGCACGACGATCACATCTCCGGGCCCGACTTTCTGCTGGTAGACGACGTTCCAATCGCCGGTGCCCGCTCCCGCGTAGGCGGCCATCAGACCGGTGAAGTTGGGTTCCTCTTTCGTGCCGCGCCAGGTTGGCGGATAGACGTGCAGAACGCGGCCGCCCGTTGCCGCCTTCGGCTCACCGCGCGTGCGTACCTTCCTGAGTTGAGTTGCCTGGCCGCTCACGCCGTCCGCATCTTTCATCGTGAGCTGCACTTCATACTCGGTGTCCGGCTCGAGATCGAGAATGCTCCCGGCAAACCGGTCCGGCACGGTATAGGGCGCGCGGAAGATCTTCTCGCCGCCCATGCGAAGCAGCGGCAGGGCGTCGCGCCAGACTTTTTCCCCGGACTTTCGGTACGTCACGTCCACCGTTGCGTTCCGATTGTCGTCGCCCGAGATCTCCCACTCGAACCCGAGACAGATCAGGGTCGGCGGTTCAATAATCAGCGCACCAGCCGTGACGCCGGACAGGGCCTTGCCGCCCTGTTGAATTGGACTGGCCGCGGGAACGGTGCCGCTCGTGAGCAGCACGAGCGCGAAGATGCAGGTGACGTGTTTCATGGCTCAGTGTGGGATCAACTGGTGGTATCGCGCCATCCAGTAGGGAAGTAGGAAGTACGCGCCATCATCCTCGGAGGTTCCGTTGTTGCCGCCGTCGAGGTTATAGGGGTTGCCGTTCCACTTCGACATCGGCAGCTCGTCGTACGGCAGCACGATCAGCGCCTGCCGGCGATTGAAGCGATCGCCCATCGGATCGACCGGCACGTCCAGGCGGTGCGAGTTTTTCACCGTCCATTGGATCATGTCCATCGGGATTTCCTGGAGCGTACGCACCGCCGCCGCGCGATCGAAGTCTTTGGCACCAGTACCGACGGCATAGATGAAGTTCCAGAGCGGGTTCCGCTCGGGCCGCTCGATCCGCCAGCTGCGCTCGAGACTGTTCCGGTAGACCTCCTGAAGGGCAGGATCCGTCTCGTACCGCAGCAGTGGGTAATACGACAGGAACGCCAGTTCGTCGTCGGAGTGGTTGATCGAGCCCGGCACCATGATCTTCTGATTGCGCGTGAGGAGATGGTACCTGTGCGTGCGGGTGAGATCGTCGTACGCGGCCTGATACTTCGATCGGTACTGGCCGTTTGTCGTGAGGCGGATGGCGACGCGCAGGTGAGAGAGGATGTGCAGTGCGCGCAGCCCCGTCTCGTCGGGGTCGGCCCAGATGGCGTCCGGCCCCCACCAACCCCACCGAGTGCGCTGTCCGTCGACGTCGATGAGCTGGTATTTGTTGTCGAGAATGTGATTCGTCAGGCGATCGAGAGCCGCAGAGACCGTCTGCTTCTCGGTTTCGTCGGCGACGAGCTCATGGTAGATGGGATACACGAAGTAGTGGCCGACGATCTCGTCCGAGCTGGTGTCCCCTTTCCATCGCCAGATCTTGTCGGCCGTATCGTGCCACTCGCCATCGCCCGGCTGCAGGTCATCGCCGACTTTGATGAAGGATCGTGCGGGGAAGCCCGGGATACCCGTGATGCTCTCCAGGCGCAGGATCGCCTGCATCCCGCGTCGCGCGTTCTCCTGCGCATCGATCTCGCCGGTCACCTTGTAGCGAAACGCTTCCGCCGCGACATACATCGCCGTCCACAGGCCATCGTTGTCGCTCGACCGTGTCCGGTTCGTGGAAACGTCACCTGCTACCCGCAGCAGGGAATCGGCCGTGAGGCCCCAGCGATGGTGCCGCTGCTGGACACGCTCGACGAAGACCCGCGACTTCTGCTCCAGCGTCATCGCTGTGTAGTCGATTCGTGCGAACCCCTTCCCGGTCTCAATCCACGTGGCACCCTCACCGAATCCAATACCGGTGACCACATCGTCAGGAAGCCAGCGCTGCCCGGCAAAGTATTCCCGGCCACCGCCATCGCGATTGATGCGAAGTGCTCCTTCGCGTGTGCCGACCCACGTGGCCGCGGGTGATTCGTCCGCGATCACGGTGACGTGAGTGCTGGGTAGTGGCGTGCCGGCCTCGAGCAGTGACGCGAGCCGTTGCCGATCCGCGGTCCGGACGATCTTGACGCGGTCGCCGGCAGTTCGTTTGAAGTCCGCCTCGCTGTGGAAGGTGCGTGTCTTCTGCCTGTAGCTGCTCGAATCCTGCGCCGCCGTCGGCAGTAGCCACAAGCCCGCGCCGACAAGGATTGGCAAGGCCTGACCGATGGTCATGGTGCCGCCTCCACTTTCGAGCGCTGCCGTTCGGCGGCCCGGGCGAACGGGAAGTACACCGCCATCGCGATCGCAATCGACACGACGCCCCAGACGGCCGCCTTCCAGTCGCCGCCGGTCACCAGGTAGTGGCCGACGATCGGCGGCGTCGTCCACGGCACGCTGACGAATGGCTTACGGATGATGCTCCAGTACATGAGCAGGTAGGTTCCCGTCGTCAACAACACAGCATTGAGCACGTAGGGGACGATGAAGAGCGGATTCAGAACGATCGGGAGACCGAAGAAGATCGGCTCGTTGATTTGAAAGATCTGCGTCGGCAACGACAGGCGGCTGACCTGTCGAAAGCCGGCGTCTCTCGAGTTCCACAGCAGCAGCGCCAGTGCGATCGTTGCTCCGGTGCCGCCGATGTTGACGAACGTCGTGAAAAATCCCAAAGCGGTCACGTAGGGCAGGGGATCGCCGAGCCGCATCGCGTCGACGTTGGCAGCCAGGTACTGAAGGAAGATGGGAGCCACCACCGCGTCCACCGTATTGTCGCCGTTGACTCCTACCGCCCACAAAGAGGTGACGACCAGCGCGTAGACCAGGATTCCCGGGAGCGTGTTCAGCGCGAACACCAGCGGGGTGAACAGCGTCTGCACGACGTGGTTGAGGTCGATGCCGAGCGCGAATCGAATGCTGCCGAAGAGAACAATCAGGACCAGCAGCGGCACGAGCGAGAGGAACGACTGCGCAACGATGGGCGGTACGCTGGACGGCATCCTGACCACGAGATTGCGGTCGGTCAAGAGCTTTTGAACACGAACCGCGACGATGGCGACGAGGATCGCGACGAACAGTCCCTTCGATCCGAGTCCGTCCATGGCGACCGTGAGCTCCGGCAGACGGAGCTGCAGCATCAGGAACGTGACCGTCGCGAGCGTCGCGCTGGTGAGAGCCTCCTGCTGCAGGCGTTTGCCAAGATCGTATGCGATGGAAAAACAGGCCACGACTGCCAGCAGACCGAACGTGGCGGTGACCGGCACCTGCAACAGAGGGAGGTAGGGACCGATTCGCGCCTCCCATCCCGGAAACGGCAGATACGCCACGATCAGGAAGAGCCCGCCGACGATGGTCAGCGGAACAACCGCCACCATCCCCGCGCGTACCGCCGAGAGGTACGTGTTCTCGCTGAGCGCTTTCAGCGTGCGGAGCACGCGCACATTCAGCATCGAGCGTCCACGCCGCTCAGCAGGCGGCGGTGTTCGTACACTTTTTTCGAACGCGCTGGCGATGTCGTCGATGTCTGCCTTCGATCCCAGGAACAAGCGTTGTTCGAGCCAGATGGCCTGCTCGCGGCAGAGCAGATCGCTCTGCGGACAGCGGGCGACGCGATAGTCGAGGCGTGGCGAGGCACGGGCGAGGAAAGGTCCAAACGCTTTGTCGCGGAACAGCGGCTGGTGGTGAAGCGAGCAGCGGTAGCCGCCGGAGCAGGGAATTCCCTCGGCCTCGAGCGCGCGCAGCACGGCTTCGCGCGGCGCACCAAATCGATCGGCGTCGAGCCGCAGCAGGAAGAGGTGATAGCTGTGCCGTGTGCAGTCGGCGGGACGGGCCTGCGGATGAAGTCCCGGCAGCGCGCCGAGACGTGCCGCGAGATACCGGCCGTGCGAATCACGCGTCTCCGTCTGTTCCTGCAGACGATCGAGCTGGCAGTTGAGGACGGCCCCCTGAAATTCTCCGAGACGGTAGTTGCCGGCGATGACGTGATGCTCATACCAGAGGCCATCCGCTGCACGCCCGCAGTTCTGAATCGAACGGCACGCTTCGGCCAACGCATCGTCATTCGTGGTCACGATGCCGCCTTCGCCGGCGGTGAGGTTCTTGCTGGACTGGAACGAGAACGAAGCCAGATGGCCGAGAGATCCGGCCGGGCGCTGCCGATACGTAGCGCCGTGGGCGTGTGCGGCATCTTCGAGTACCGTCAGCCCAGCCTCCCGGGCGATCGTCATGATCGCCTCCATGTCAGCCGCCTGCCCGCCAAAATGGACCGGGATCACGGCTCTGGTGCGCGGCGTGATGGCGGCACGGACTGCTTCGGGATCGAGATTGAAGGTATCCAGATCGATATCGGCAAAAACCGGAATGGCATTGGCCTCGATGACCGCCGATGCCGTGGAGATGAACGTGTAGGGTGGAACGATCACCTCGTCTTCAGCGCGGATGCCGGCAGCCAGCAGCGCCGTGCGCAACGAAACCGTGCCATTGACCACGGCGATGCCATGCTTGCAACCGTGCATCGCGGCGAAACGGTTCTCGAACTCTGCGACCTCCGTTCCCTGCAGCCGTCCCCAGTGCCCGCTGCGCAGCGTGCGCAGCAGTCGGGCCTCTTCCTCATCGCCGAAGATCGGCCAGCTGCTGAACGGACGCGTGCGAACGGGTGTTCCGCCGAGCAGCGCAAGAATGTCCATGTTTCACTCGATGGTGGCAGCCGAGAATCGACACAGTATAAAGTGACGCCGCATGGCCCTCGCCCCCGGTGCGAAGCTCGGACCCTATGAAATTGTGGGCCCCGTTGGCGCCGGCGGCATGGGAGAGGTCTATCGGGCGCGGGACGCTCGGCTGAACCGGACCGTCGCCATCAAGGTCCTGCCGTCCAATGTGACGAACGATCCCGTGGCGCTGCAGCGCTTCCAGCGCGAAGCGCGAGCGGTCGCGGCGTTGTCGCATCCGCACGTGTGCCCGGTGCACGACGTTGGGCGCCAGGATGGCATTGATTTTCTCGTCCTGGAATTTCTCGACGGGGAAACTCTGGCCCACCGCTTGAGCCGCGGCAAGCTTCCGCTGGAGCAGGCCCTGCAGTACGCCACACAGATTGCCAGCGGGCTCGCCGCTGCGCACGAGGCCGGCCTCGTGCATCGGGACATCAAGCCAGGCAACATCATGCTGACGAAGAGCGGCGCGATGTTGCTGGATTTCGGCCTGGCGAAGACGCCGGAGGCCCTGCGCACCCACGCGACGATCACGGTCACGACCGAGCAGCCGGTCACCGCCGCGGGCACCGTGCTCGGGACTGTCCAATACATGGCGCCCGAGCAGATCGAAGGGCGGCCGGCGGACCGGCGCAGTGACATATTCGCCTTCGGCGCGGTGCTGTATGAAATGGTGTCGGGTCGTCGCGCGTTTCGAGGTGAAACCCCGACGGCGATCGTCACCGCCCTGCTCACGACGAATCCCGATCCGCTGGTCACGATCGATCCCACGGTTCCCGCCGCGCTGGATCATCTGGTTCGAGTCTGTCTCGAGAAAGATCCGGCGCGCCGCTGGCAGTCAACGGCTGACATCGGTCGCCAGCTCGAGTGGATAGCCGCTGATCGTGCCAATGCGCGCGCGTCGCAACCATCGTCGAGGCGATGGCTCACACCTTCTTCGCTCTTGTTGGGCGCAGCGGGCCTTGCCCTCGGCGCTGCGCTCGTGGCGTTGTGGCCTCGCAGCGATTCGGCGTCGAGCGGCGCCGTCGTCGCTCCCGCGCGCTTTGAGATTCGCGTACCTCCCGATTCGCGGCTCTTGGAACCGCCGACCATTTCGAGCGATGGCAAACGCATCGTCTACACCGTAATGGACAAGACTCAATCGACGAGCTTGCACCTCCGATCGATCGATCGGGTCGAGTCCACTCCGATTCCAGGGACCGAAGGCGGACGCTATCCAGCCTTTTCACCGGATGGGCAGTCGCTCGCATTCCTCGGGCCTGGCGGGCTGAAGACGAAGTCGCTCGACGGCGGCACACCGACCATCATCTGGGCGAGTCCCCTGCAGGCAGGTCTCGGGCGTGGCATTTCGTGGGGCCCGGACGCCACGATTGCGTTCGCTTCGACTCCGAACACGGGTTTGAGTCGCATCTCGGCAAGCGGCGGCGACGTGCAATTTTTCACGACGGCGGCCGCGGAGCGCGACGAAATCGGTCACATGTGGCCCGAGCAGTTGCCGGACGGACGGGGAGTCATATTCACGACAACGGGACGCGGCGAAGCGGAGCCGTTCAAGCTGTGCCTCCATTCTCCGGAGCAGCCAGGTCACCGTGATCTCGTCGAGAGCGGAAGAAATGCCCGGTACGTCGGCGGTCATCTTATTTATGCTGTGGCCGACGCGCTCATGGTGGCGCCGTTCGACGGGCGCTCGCTGAAATTCACGGGAAAGCCGGTTGCGGCTCTGAATTCGGTGCAAGGCGTCAGCGGCCTCGGCGCCGCGCTCTTCGCGGTTTCGGAATCGGGCACGCTCGTCTATTCGGAGGGGCCGGCGCTTACGCAGACGTCGACTCCTGTCTGGATCGACGCAACCGGTACGTCGACACCTCTGAAAAACGCTCCTCCCGGAACGCTGCACTACGACGCGACGGTGTCGCCGAGCGGCGAGCAGGCCGCGTTCGCCGTGATCCGTGGCCCATGGCAGGATGTATGGCTGTACGACATCGCACGGTCCTCTTGGACCCGCCTGACGACCGCCGCCCCAGCCGAGATGTCACCGGTATGGCTATCCGACCGCGGGGCGATTGCGTTTTCTTCGAATGCGGGAAGCATTGCCGAGCTTTACACCATACCAATCGACGGCTCCGGCGACGCAAAGCTGCTCTTCCGAAGTGAACACAGCAAGTACCCGTCCTCCTATTCGCCGGCCAGCAAACTGTTGGCCTACACCGAATTCACGCCCACGACCCAGTCTGACATCTGGTTGTTGGATCTCTCGGGTCCACCCAAGGCCGAGGCGATCCTGACCAGCCGATTTCGCGAGGGTGCCTCGACATTTTCCCCGGATGGGCGCTGGCTGGCGTACGAGTCGGACGAGAGTGGGCGCTTCGAAGTGTTCATACGTCCGGTCGGACCACGAGGCGCGAAAAAGCTGGTCTCCGCTGACGGTGGCATCAAGCCGAAATGGTCACCCGACGGCCGCCATCTCTTTTACATCAACGATGGGAAGCTGATGGCCGTCTCCATCTCGCCGCAGGGAGACACGCTGGCGATTGGCGCGACGACCGTGCGTGCTCAGCACGAATACTTCGGTGGCGCGACCGCCAATTACTCGGTTGCTCCGGATGGCCGCGTGCTGATGGTCCGTCTGGATCCTTCCCCCGTCGGCCCGAATCGGCTGATTGTCGTGCAGGATTGGTTGGCGCAGGTCACGAGGGGATCGAGACCCTGAAGAGATCTGCGGCGGCCTCCCGATCTCCTGTTTTAGCTCCTCCTGAGCTCTATT
>CAWDPQ010000010.1:0-353273 GCA_963804245.1 uncultured Acidobacteriota bacterium | reverse complement strand
GAACCGACGAACTTTCCTCCAGACCACTCTCGCCGCTGGTTTGCCCGTCGCGTGGCCGGCGCGCCAGACCGCACAACAATCACCATCACCGTCGCTGCAACAGTTCGACGCTCACGAACCGCTGGTGATCGAGCGGCCGCGGAACGGAAAGCCGCGTGAAGGTCAGGTGGTCGTGGCCATCCAGCCGCACTCGGACGACATTCCGCTCTTTGCCGCGGGCACTGTCTTCAAGCTGATGGACGAGGGCGCCAAGGGGTATCTGATTCGCGTCACCAATGACGACATGGCGGGCCCTGGGTCGTACGCGGAGACCGTCTCGGCCAATGCGCGCGACATGACGGCCGTCACCAAGGTGCTCGGCGTCGAGCGCACCTTCGACCTCAACTACAACAACCACATGATGGACAACATCGCGCGGTCGGAGCTGCGCGCCCGTTTCATCTTCCTGTTCCGCCTCCTGAAGGCGGACATCGTCGTCACCTACGATCCGTGGGGGGCGTACGAAGAGAATCCCGATCACTACGTCACGAGTGCCTGCGTCGAGGCGGCTTCCTGGATGGCCGGTGGCGCCAAGGATTACCCGGAACATTTCGCCGCCGGTCTGTCGCCGTACTCGGTCAAGGAAAAGTATTACTTCGCGCGATTCCAGCAGCGCGTGAATCGTGTCGTGGACATTGCGCCGTGGGTCGAGCGCAAGATCGATCTGAACCTGGAGAACAAAGCACAGGGACCCGCTGGCGAGACCGGCCAGCGGCTACGTGCACGACTGGATGCGCAGGGCCAGCGTCTGCCGCTCCTCGGCGCGGACGACACCTCCGCGAATCGCAACTACATTCGCGAGTTCGTCCTGCAGCAGGACAAGATAAACGGCCAGCGCCACGGGCTCACCTACGCCGAACAATTCCACTATATCGGCCCGTCGCAGAATCGTGTGGAGGAGTACATCAAGAAGAACGCAGTCCCGCGCTAGTGTTGCCCTAGAACGGGTAGCGACCTGCCTGGATTGCGGCGTCACCGATGCGACGTCGGGCCGCAACCGCGTCGATCCCTTTGTGTTCGAGAACAGCAGTCCGGGCCTCGTCGAGCGCTTCGTTTCGATCGACACGCGTGGCCATCGCGTTGACGATCTGCTTGGCGTCGTGCGCGATGCGATCCGCGGCATCGCCGGCGTAGATGCGAACGACATCCGCCGCCAGCTCGCCGCTCTCGCTGTTCCGTCGCGAGAGTTTTTCAGCGCGTGCGACCGCGCTCTCAGTGGCGTAAATCTCGATGACGATGTTCGCGATGTGCGCGAGGAGCTCCTGCTCCTCACGCGCCGCCTGTCCGTAGGCCTGCGATACGGCACTCAGCGCGGCAATGGCCAGCCGCTTGCTGCGGCCGAGCAGATCGTGCTCGGCCGCGAGCGTCGAACCCTCGACGGAGGCCCGCCCTTCACGGCGGGAGTCTGCCTCTTTTAATAAGAACTCCGTGTTCTTCAGCAGCCGCGTGGCAATGATGAGACGATTGATCTCGTTGGTCCCTTCGTAGATGCGGGTGATACGCGCGTCGCGATACGCGCGCTCGACGGGAAACTCGCGCGAATAGCCATTGCCGCCGAACACCTGCACCGCCTCGTCGACCGCATACGCGAGCGCCTCGCTGCTCCACACCTTGTTGATGGAGCATTCGACGGCGAAGTTCTCGATCGCCTTCAACACGCGTGCGCTGTCGGCGGAATCGACGCCCTGCAGCGCGCCATCGACGTCGCCAATCGCGCGGTACACCATCGCTTCGCCAACGAAGCACTGAACGCTCATCTCGGCCAGCTTGCGCTTGACCAGCCCGAACTCGCAGATCCGTTTCCCGAATTGCCGCCGTTCCCTGGCGTATGCGATCGACTGATCGAGCGCGTGCCGCACGCCGGAGATGTTGCGCGTGCCGAGCTTCACGCGGCCGAGGTTGAGGATGTTGAACGCCACCTTGTGGCCCTCGCCGATCGTGCCGAGGACGTTCTCGACCGGTACATGGACGTTGTCGAGCATCAGCACGGTCGTCGACGACCCGTCCAGTCCGAGCTTCTTCTCGTCGGCGCCACTCAGCACGCCCATGCCACGCTCGACGATGAAGGCAGTGAACTTTTCGCCGTCGACCTTGGCAAAGACGGTGAAGACATCCGCGAACCCGCCGTTGGTAATCCACGCCTTCTGGCCGTTCAGCACGTAGTGCCGGCCATCCGCCGACAATCGCGCCGTTGTTTTCGCCGACAGCGCATCCGAGCCGGAATGGGGCTCGGTCAAGGCATAGGCGCCGATCCACTCCCCGCTCGCCAGCCGGGGCAGATACCGCGCCTTCTGCTCGTCGGTGCCGAAGTAGACGATCGGCAGGGTGCCAATCGACGTGTGCGTGCCGATTGAGCCACCAAACGACGGATTGAGCGAGATGTGCTCGAAGACGTAGGCCGCGCTGACCTTGTCCAGCCCGAGACCACCGTAGGTCTCGGGAATCTCGAGACGCAACAGATCGAGGTCTGCCGCTTTCTTCAACAACTCGCGCGTGAACACCCAGTCGTGCGCGTACAGACGGTGCTCGTGCGGCAGCACCTCCTTCCGCATGAACTCCGCCGCCGTCTGTCCAAACAGCAGCTGCTCGCCGCTCAGCTCGTCGCGAGTGAAAAGATCGTCCGGGTCGAGCGGACGTGTCAGAAACGCTCCTCCACCGTTTACTTCCCGGACTTGCGGCACATGTCCCTCCTGTAAACATCATTATTCTTTCGCTTCTACCGTTTCCTTCTTCCTTCTTCCTTCTTCCTTGTGTATAAGCGGGCACGCATGCCCTCAATCCGGGATTTGTTCGATCTTTCAGGACGCGTGGCAATTGTGACCGGCGGTTCGCGAGGCCTGGGCGAGGAGATGGCGGAAGGTCTCGCCGAGGCTGGAGCCGCGCTCATGCTCTGCGCCCGGCGTCAGGAATGGCTGGCGCCGACCGTCGACAAGTTTCGCCATGCCGGGTTCCGCGTCGAAGGCGTCCTGGCTGACGTCGCCAAACCCGCGGACGTCCAGGCGGTCGTCGATGCGACGGTCAAGGCGTACGGTCAAGTGGACATCCTCATCAACAACGCCGGTGTCACCTGGGGCGAACGTCCCGAGGACATGCCGCTCGACAAATGGCAGAAGGTCGTCGATGTCAACCTCACGGGCGCATTTCTGTTTTCGCAGGCGGCAGGCCGCGAAATGTTGAAGCGCGAGTACGGTCGCATCATCAACGTCGCGTCGATTGCCGGGTTGAACTCGTCGGTGCGCGGTCCGCACTACGCCGGCTACGCCGCGACGAAAGCGGGATTGATGGGTCTGACGCGTGAACTGGCGGCGTCGTGGGGACGTCAGGGCATTCGCGTCAACGCGATCGCGCCAGGCTTCTTCCACTCGCGTCTCGCCGACCCGGCAATCCCGCTCGCCGAGCCGTCGATCAAAGCGTCGTCTCCCATCCCGCGCGTCGGCGCCGCCGGCGAACTGAAGGGCGTCGCCGTCTTTCTCGCCGCTGATGCGTCCAACTACATCACGGGTCAGGTCATCGTTGTTGATGGCGGACGGACCATTGCGGGGCATTAGAACTGGAGGAACTGGGGAACTGGGGAACTGGGGAGCTGGAGCTGCGGGAGCTCGGGGAGCTCGGCACGAGCGTGCCGGAGCTGGAGCTGGAATGAACAGTCAATCCGTATATGCAACACGCCCGTGGTTGAAGCACTACGACTACTGGATTCCCCCGCACCTGACCTACCCGGCCCGGCCGCTGTATGAAATCCTGTCCACGACCGCGGCCGAGATGCCGGAGGCGCCGGCCACGGCGTTTCTCGGCGCGACGCTGTCGTTCGCGGAGATCAGGACACGCACCGAGCGGCTGGCGGCCGCGTTGCTGCGGCTGGGGATTGCGAAGGGCGATCGCGTCGGCATCATGCTGCCGAATTGCCCGCAGTACATCATCGCCACGTTCGCCACCCTGCGACTCGGCGCAGTCGTCGTCAACATCAACCCCATCTACACACCGCGTGAAGTGCTCAGTGTCGCGACCAGTTCGGGGATCCGGATCCTGATTACGCTCGACCAGCTGGCACCGCTGGCGCTCGGCATCCGCACGGGCACCAGCATCGAGCACATCGTCATCACGTCGTTGGCAGAGTATTCCGCGGCAGCAGCGCCACCGCCGAGTGTGGTTGACACTCTGGCGCTCAGCGCGATGACCGGCGGTGACGATCGACCGGAGCTGCCGCTGGTCGACATCGGACCCGACGATCTGGCCGTGCTGCAGTACACGGGCGGCACGACGGGAACTCCGAAGGGGGCGATGTTGACGCACGGCAACATCTTCGCCAACGTCGTGCAGACCGAGACCTGGCACTATCGGACCTACCATCGCGGTCAGGGCCGCTACCTGATGGTGATTCCGTACTTCCACATCTACGCGTTCACCGTCGGCATGATGTGCGGCATCTGGGTGGGCGGCCTGCAGATCATCATCCCGAAGTACGACGTGGAACAGGTGCTCAACGCCATTCGCGATTTCCGACCGACCTACTTCCCTGCCGTGCCTACCGTGTTCGTGTCGCTGCTCGCCCATCCGAAGGTCAAGGAGTTCAACCTCCATCTGGTGTCCACGTTCAACAGCGGCGGCGCGCCGTGTTCGGTCGAAGTGATGAAGGAGTTCGAGCGTCGTATTGGCCGGCCGTTGTACGAAGGATATGGACTGTCGGAGACCTCGCCCGTCACGCACTCCACGCCGCAGCTGGCACGGCGGAAGTTCGGCAGCATCGGTCTGCCGCTGCCGGACACCGACATCAAGATCGTCGACGTCGAGGCAGGCACGACGGAGATGGCCATCGGCGAGCCTGGTGAGTTGTGCATCTCCGGTCCGCAGGTGATGAAGGGCTATTGGAATCAACCCAAGGAATCAGCCGATGTCCTGCGCCGTGACATCGACGGCAAGGTGTGGTTCCACACCGGTGACATCGCCACGATGGACGAGGATGGCTACACGTATATCGTGCAGCGCAAGAAAGACATCATCATCGTCGACGGCTTCAACGTGTATCCGTCCGAGGTCGAAAGCGTGCTCTACGCGCATCCCGCGGTTCGCATGGTCGCAGTCATCGGCGTGCCGGATGCCTATCACGGAGAGGCCGTCAAAGCCTGCATCATTCCGCGCGAGCCGAGTGTTTCGATTGAAGAATTGAAAGCGCACTGCCGGACCAGTCTTGCCGCCTACAAGGTGCCGCACGAGATCGAGCTGCGTGAATCGCTGCCGCAGAGCGCGGTCGGAAAAGTGCTCTATCGGATGCTGCGGGACGAGGTCGCGGCGAAGGCGACGGGCTAGACGCGATTCAGCTCGATTTTCGCGATCGCCTCGAGATGCACTTCGTCCGGACCATCGGCAAGACGTAGCGTCCGCGCGTGCGCCCACGCCTGGGCGAGAAAGAAATCGTCGCTCACACCGCCGCCGCCGTGCGCCTGGATCGCACGATCGAGGACGGCAAGGGCCATCCGTGGCGCCACGACCTTGATCTGCGCGATCTCCGAGCGCGCGGCTTTGTTGCCAACCGTGTCCATGAGCTGCGCGGCGCGCAGCGTCAACAGCCGTGCCTGATCGATCTCGATGCGTGACTTCGCGATATCGGCGCGGATGGTGCCCTGCTCCGCCAGTGGCTTGCCAAACGCCACGCGCGATTTCACCCGGCAACACATCTGTCCCAGCGCGCGTTCGGCGATCCCGACGAGCCGCATGCAGTGATGGATCCGGCCCGGCCCCAGGCGTCCCTGGGCGATCTCGAAGCCGCGCCCTTCACCGAGCAGCATGTTCGCCGTCGGCACTCGCACGTCTCTGAACTCGATCTCCGCATGCCCGTGCGGTGCATCGTCGTATCCAAAAACGGAAAGCATGCGCTTGATGGTGACGCCCGGTGCATCGAGCGGCACGAGGATCATCGACTGGCGCTGATGCTTCGGTGCGGCCGGGCTGCTCTCTCCCATGAAAATCGCGACGCGGCAGCGCGGATCGCCGGCGCCTGAGATCCACCACTTGCGTCCGTTGATCACATAGTCGTCACTCTCTCGCACGATCTGCGACCGGATGTTGGTCGCGTCAGACGATGCGACGTCCGGTTCGGTCATGGCAAAGCAAGACCGAATCTCGCCGGCGAGGAGCGGCTCGAGCCACTGGCGCTTCTGCTCGGCCGTGCCGTAGCGAACGAGGACCTCCATGTTTCCCGTGTCGGGTGCCGAGCAATTGAAAATCTCGGGCGCGAAGCCGGGCGACCGTCCCATGATCTCGCAGAGCGGTGCGTACTCGGTGTTGGTCAGCCCGGCGCCGTACTCGCTCCGCGGCAGAAAGAGATTCCACAATCCAGCCGCACGCGCCTTCAGCTTGAGCTCTTCCACGATTCGCGTGGGCTGCCACCGATCGCCTTCGGCGATCTGCGATCGAAACGTCGACTCGTTCGGGTAGACGTGGTCGTCCATGAAGGTCAGGAGTCGCTGCTTCAACTCCTTGATGGTCGGTGATTCGTCGCTGCCCACGTGTCTCTCGAATCTTCCATGGGGCTCCGCCCCATACCCCGGCTCCGTCGCTACGTGGGACCCAACGCCCACTCCGCTCCGTCGCGGGCGCGCTGTGCGCGCCTCGGAGCCCGCGCTGGTGACTCAGACGGGCTCCGTCCGCATGATACTGTAGCCGCGCCGTGTTGGTTCGCTACGAGGTCCGCGATCGCGTCGCCATCATTACCGTAGACAATCCGCCGGTGAACGCGCTGGGCCCCGGTGTTCCCGAGGGTATCAGCGAGGCCGTCTCGCGTGCCGACACCGACGCCACGGTGGATGCGATCGTGCTCATCGGCGCTGGTACGACTTTCATCGCCGGCGCCGATATCAACATCTTCAAGACCATCAGCACCCGCCAGGAATCACTCGATCGGTCGCAGGCGTTTCACGAGCGATTGAAGGACCTCGAGGATGTCTCGAAGCCGCTCGTCGCCGCGATCGATGGGCATGCCCTGGGCGGAGGCCTGGAATTCGCGATGGCCTGCCACTATCGCGTGGCGGTCGCAGGCGCCAAGGTCGGCCAGCCGGAAGTCACGCTCGGCATCATCCCCGGCGCCGGCGGCACACAGCGACTACCGCGGCTCACCCCGGTGAAGACGGCTCTCGAGCTCTGCTCGGAGGGTAAGTTCATTACCGCGTCCCGCGCACAGGCCGAAGGCATCATCGACGAGATCGTGTCCGGCGATCTCCTCGTCGGCGCGATGACGTTTGCGCTGGCTCGAGCGAAGCTCGGTGAACGACGCAAGACGCGAGAATTACCGACGAACCGCGACGAGGGTCGGGCGGCCTGTGCGGCGGCGCGAGCGATGCTGGCGAAAACCGCTCGCGGTGCGCGAGCTCCCCTGGTGAGCGTCGACGCCATCGAGGCGGCCGTGACGATGGACTTCGACGCGGGCTCGGCGCGTGAGCGCGAGCTGTTCGCCGATTGCGTGTTGTCGACAGAGTCGCGCGCGATGGTGCATCTGTTCTTTGCTGAGCGCGAAGTGAGCAGGATTCCCGACGTGCCCAAAGATACGCCGGCGCGCGGCATCAGCCGCGCCGCCGTCGTCGGCGCCGGGACGATGGGCGGCGGCATCGCGATGTCGTATGCAAATGCCGGGATCCCGGTGTTGCTGAAGGAGGTCGATCACGCAGCCCTCGATCGCGGCTTGACGACGATCCGCAGGAACTACGAATCGACGGTCGCGAAGGGACGCATGACGCCCGAGGCGCTCGAAAAGACCCTTGCGCTCATCACGCCGACGACGACGTATGACGGCTTCGATCAGGTCGACATCGTCGTCGAAGCCGTGTTCGAGAACATGGAGCTGAAGAAGACGACGTTCGGCGAACTTGGCCGGGTGACACGGCCCGAGGCGGTGCTGGCATCGAACACGTCGACGCTCGACATCGACGAGTTCGCGAAAGCCTCCGGCCGTCCGTCGCAGGTAATCGGCCATCACTTCTTCAGCCCGGCCAACGTGATGAAGCTGATGGAAATCGTCCGCGGGCGGGAGACCAGCCCCGAGGTGATCGCTGCCTCGATCAAGCTCGCTCGGAAACTCAACAAGGTCGGCGTGGTCGTCGGCAACTGTTTCGGTTTCGTCGCCAATCGGATGCTCGCCTACTACATGCGCGAGGCGTACCTGCTGCTCGAAGAAGGCGCCAGCGTGCCGCAGATCGACAAGGCGCTCACCGACTTCGGGATGCCGGTCGGGCCGTATGGCATGCAGGACATCGCCGGCATCGACGTCGGCGCGCGGATTCGCCAGTATCTGGCATCGATCGGCCAGAGCCGCGCCGAGGGTCCACAGTCGGCGGTACCCGATCGGCTGTATGAGATGGGACGCTACGGCCAGAAGACCAGTGCCGGATGGTATCGCTACGAGCCGGGCAGCCGCACGCGCATTCCGGATCCGCTCGTCGAGGAGATTGCTGCAGAGGAAGCCGCGAAGCGCGGCCTCACGCGCCATGCCATCAGCGACGACGAGATCATCGCGCGCATCATGACCGCGCTCGCCAACGAAGGCGCACGTGTGCTCGAGGACGGCTACGCGATTCGAGCCGGCGATATCGACGTCATCTACTGTCACGGGTTCGGCTTTCCTCGTCATCGTGGCGGCCCGATGTTCTACGCCGACACGATCGGATTGGCGACCGTGCTCGAGCGAGTGAAGACCTACCGCGAACGGTTCGGTGACTACTGGACGCCGGCGCCGCTGCTGGAGCGGCTGGTCTCGGAGGGTCGCGGCTTCCACCCTCCACAGTCATGATTGAGAACGGTCATGGTTGAAATCGAGGACATCGCGCAGCTCCGCGCGCATGTCGGACGCGAGCTTGCGGTCAGCGACTGGCTGACGATGACCCAGGAGCGGATCGGGCAGTTTGCGGACGTGACGGATGACCATCAGTGGATCCATCTCGATCAGGACCGCGCCGCTCGCGAGTCCCCATACAAGACGACGATTGCGCACGGCTTCCTCAGCTTGTCGCTGATCAGCGCGCTGGTGAAAAACGCCCTGTCGATCGGCGGTCAGAAGCTGGCCGTCAACTACGGGCTCAACCGCGTGCGCTTCGTGTCCGCCGTTCCGGCCGGCGGGCGGATACGTGCCCGCGTGACGCCGATCAGCGTCGAGGCGGTAGACCGTGGCGCCAGTCAGGTCGCGTGGAGCGTCGTCGTCGAGCGCGAGGGTGCCGAGAAGCCATGCCTGGTCGCCGAATGGCTGGTTCGCTACTACAGCGACTGACATGAACGCTGCGGAGACACGCGCCGTTCGCCAGACGGAACAACTGGATTGGGCGCGGCTGGCGGCGTGGCTGCGCGACCGACTGCCGGCCTGCGACATCCCGAACGCCGATCTGTCCCGACCGATGGAGGTCGCCCAGTTTCCGGGTGGGCACTCCAACCTCACCTACTTGATTCGGTTCGGTGACGCGGAGCTGGTCCTACGCCGGCCGCCGCTCGGACCGGTTCCTCCGACCGCCCACGACATGGCCCGCGAGTTTCGCTGGTTGTCGGCGGTCCACCCGGTGTTTCCGCGCGCCCCGCGTGCCTACGTGCTCTGCGACGATGTGTCGGTTGTCGGGTCGATTTTCTATGTCATGGAACGCCGCCACGGCCACATCGTTCGACATGAGGAGCCTCCGCAGCTGCACGATCGGCCACCCGACAGGCGTCGACTCAGCGAGGCGCTCGTGGCCGCACTTGCCGAGCTGCACGCCGTAGACATCGCGGCGCAAGGGCTGATGCACCTGGGCAAGCCCGCGGGTTTTGTCGAACGGCAGGTGCGCGGCTGGAGCGAGCGGTGGGAACGCGCAAAGACGACGGCCAGTCCGCAGATGGACGCGCTGGCGAAGTGGCTCGTCGAGAAGCTGCCGGCCAATCCCGCCGTGCCGGCGATCGTCCACGGCGACTTCAAACTCGACAACCTGATGCTCGATCCTGTCGACGCTGGCCGCGTGAGCGCAGTATTGGATTGGGAGATGAGCGCGCTCGGCGATCCGCTGGTCGATCTCGGCATCCTCCTCGCCTACTGGATACCGACCGCGCCTCCGAGCCAGCACGATGCGCTCACGACCGTGACCACGCGCGAGGGCTACTTCACTCGCGACGAGATCATCGATCGCTACGCCGCGCACAGCGGGCGCGACCTGTCCGGACTGCGGTTCTACGAAGTGTTCGCGCTCTTCAAGATCGCCGTGGTCATTCAGCAGATCTACTACCGTTTCGTCAAAGGCCAGACGGACGATCCGCGCTTCGCCAGCTTCGGCGACCGTGTCGCATATCTCGCGGAGCATGCAGTCCGGATAGCTGGCTCATAACGCGGTCGACCTGCTCTTGAATCGCCGGCTCAACGCCCTTCCGGCGAGCAGGACCGTAACTTCGACCTGAACGTCTGCATACCTTTGCTATTGATGAACGGCGTCATTGAACGGGAGGGCAGCGTCGCGAGGTTTGCGCAGTAGAGGGACACCATACGGCGGTTCAGATACACCTCCACGTTCGAGCCGTAGAACGCCTCGACACTCGCGTGATGTTGCCGGACGTACTCGCCGGTACGTCTGATGGCGTCGGGCCCGGCGAAATCACCAACGACGGGTACGATCAGATTTCTCGCCTGAAGATCCTTCACGAAAGCGAATCCTTCCTCGGTCGCCAGATAGCTCCGGCTTTCGCGCGACAAGTCCGTTGCCACCATCAGGGCACGATAGGAGGGGCCGGCTGCGTCGCGCGGCAGGGACCGGCCGTAATGGATCTCCGGCCCGTCCGTGTAGAAAGCCTCGAGCGCATGTGTCATCCACTCCATATCGCTCGACGACAGCGGGAATTTGTGCGTGTCGACGAGCCGCTCGCGAATCAGCCGGATGCTCTGGTGGTAAAGACCGGCCGCTGGACTCACCGGACCGTACGCGGCGAAGAGGTCCTGAACTGTCGTCGCCGGCCCGAGACCGGGCGGCCGTTCGCGGGAGAACAAACGGGACACGAACTCCGCGCGATCCGACGATATCTCGAACAGCGCCTTGTACATCAGATGCAAATTCCGATTCTCACGCCGGATGTCGATGATGAACGCCATATCCGGCCGCAGTCGCGTGATGAAGCTGAAGTTCTGCTCTGGACCGACGCCGATGTAGACGCCGCCTCGGCGAGCGAGCCTGCGGATCGTGTGGGCGAAGTGAGCCTCGTTCGACACGAGATTCTCGGAATGTGTGAACGTGCCGGCGGGTTCCGACAGACTCGTGCTCAGACTCCAGAAGTCCTGGTTGCTCAGGGTCGCCGGGAGTGTCGAGCGCTGAAACCAGGGGCGACAGGCAATCTGAACGGCTACCAGCGATGGCAGTACGAGCGCCACGAAGAATCTTCGGCGGTAAATTTCCCCTCCTCCGAACGCGGTGGCGCAGCCACCGATAACAATACTTGTACTTGTATTGTTGTCCCGCTTGAGGCAGACTCTCGCGGTTTTCTAGAATTTCCCCAAGCAGGTCTCCGCAATTCGCGTGGTTCTGAACAGGCTTTCGGGCGGACCCCATTAACACAACGACCGGATCGGTCGTCCTTGCGTGACGCAGGAGGAATCATGATGAGACTCCGGCACGTCGCGGCCCTTTCCTTAGGTCTCTGGCTCTGCTGGGCAGGCACCGCCCACGCCAACGCGGTGACGGTGTGGAATGACATCGCCGCGCAGGCTGTCGGCGTGGGCCGCGCAGGCCCCCCGGGCTTGCTCGACCTGGTCCTGGTCCAGACCGCCGTGCACGACGCCGTGCAGGCGATCGAAGGCAGGTTTGAACCGTACTACTTCACGGGAGCGCCGGGCGCAGAGGGATCGCTGGCGGCGGCGGTTGCGGCGGCTGCTTACGGGGTGCTTGCGGAACTCTACCCGTTGCAACGCCCGGGGCCGACTGGCCTGGATCAGAAGTACGCCGACTTCCTGGCGGCGAACTTACTCAACGGAGATCCGGGATTGGAGGTCGGCGAAGCCGCTGCCGACGCCCTCCTCACTCAATACCGACCGTTGATCCCTACGGCGGTAAATATGGGCGTTGACCAGACCGGCCAGTGGCGTTCGACGCCGCCGGCCAATGCGCCAGCGGCATTCGAGTTCCTGCGCTACACGACCCCGTTCACGCTGCTCCGGCCATCGCAGTTCCGGCCCGAGCCGCCGCCCCCGCTCAACAGTGTCCGTTACCTTCGCGACTACGACGAGGTGAAGGCACTGGGCGCGGCCACGGGTTCCACTCGAACGCCCGGACAGACCGACCAGGGTCATTTCTGGTCAGAGAACTTCGTGGCGCAGTGGAACCGCGCAGTCCGGGCGATCGCCGACGCGCAGCAACTGGATATCGGTGACAGCGCCCGGCTCTTCGCGCTCGCGAACCTCGCGGCGGCCGATTCGGCAATCACTTGTTGGGAGACGCAAATTTCACTTCAACTTCTGGCGGCCGATCACGGCCATTCGCGAGGGCGACAACGACGGCAACTCGAGGACGGTCGGCGATGCCGGCTGGAATTCGTTGTTTAACACACCGCCGTATCCTGACTATTCGTCGGGTGCCAACAACCTCACGGGCGCCTTCACGACGATCCTGGAGCTCTTCTTCGGAACCGATGAGTTCAACTTCTCGGTGACGAGCAATGCTGCGCTGGCCATGCAGAAGACCCGTAACTTCACCAGCTTCTCGCAAGCGGCGCAGGAAGTGGTTGACGCCCGGATCTATCTCGGAATTCATTTCCGCTTTGCCGACGAAGCGGCGAGGACCCAGGGCAGCCGCGTGGCCCACTGGGTGTTCATGAAGTTCCTGGGGCCAGTTCCGGGGAATAAGAATAAGAAATAGTCGCAGCAGCACCACATCCGTCGGCCGGCAGAACCAGCCGGCCGACGGTGTACCCAGATTCCGGAAGTTGTTTCTCGCCCAGGTTCGCTGGGCGTATCCGCGTCACGAATCGCGCAGCGCCACCAGCGGATCGACGCGAGTCGCCCGGCGTGTCGGCACGTAACACGCCACGAAGGTGACAACGGCAACGACGAGGACGACCCCACCGTAGGTCATCGGATCCAGCGGACTGATGCCGTGCAGCTCGCTCGACAGCGCGCGTGAGAGGGCCGCGGCGCCGGCCACTCCACAGACGATACCGGTGACGCCAACCTTGACTCCCTCTTTCATGATCAGCCAGGTAATGTCGCCGGTCTGAGCACCGAGCGCAAGGCGAACACCAATCTCCCGCGTGCGCTTCGAGACGAGGAACGACAGGACGCCATAGACGCCGATGCTCCCGAGCAGCAGGGCCAGGCCGGCGAAGATGGTGAAGAGCCAGGCGGTGGACGAGGGCGTGGCGATGGATTCCGCCAGGGAGTCCTGCATGGACTTGACGTCGCTGACCACGACCTCTCGATTGAGCCCGGCGAGCGTGCGGCGAAGTTCTGCACCGAACAGAGCTCGATTCGAAACAGTCCGAACGACGAGCGTCATCTCGGACGGAATGCGTCCGTCTTCCTGCGTGGCTTTGAGCGTGTAGGGCACGTAGGCCGTGCCTTCGATCCAACCGGGAACGTCTCTGGTGAGATCGTATGCACGCACGTCGGCGACAACCGCAACGACGGTGCGCCACTCCTGTTCGCCGACGAAGCGTATGCGCTTTCCGATCGCGCTCTCCGCCGGCCAGAATCGCCGGGCGCTGGCGGCGGCAACAGCCACAACCGGCGCGCCCGACAGATCAGCGCTGGTAAAGGCACGACCGGCTTGGACCGGGATGTCCATCACTCGAAAATAGTCGGCCGTCACGACGTTCAGCCAGAAGAGCGGCGCCCGTTCGGTCGGCACATCAATCTCGAAATTGCGCTTCGTCACCGCGCCGCCGAGCGGGGGCGTCCCCGCCAGAGCGACAGCACGCACACCCGGAATAGCCCGTGCGTGCTCCTCCAGCTCGCGGTAGAACGCGAGACACCGTGCCGGCTCGTGGCACACGGAGGCGTTGGGGTTGATGCGCGCAGTGACGACACCTTCAGGTTGAAAGCCGGTATCGACGGTGGACAGCGCTTCGAGGCTGCGGACGAGCAGGCCGGCGGCAATCACCAGCAGCACCGCGAGCGCGATCTGGGCGACGGTCAACGAGCGTCTGAGAGCCTGCGGGATCGATCGAGCACCGCCGCGGCCGCCGGATTCGAGAACCCGCGCCAGGCTCGTCCGCCGCGCGTGAATGACCGGGGCGAAGCCAAACAGACAGCCGGTGAAAATCGCCACGGCGCCACTGAACGCGAGTACCCGCCAGTTCATGCTCACGTCGGCCAGTCGCGGCGTGTCCGACGGAACAATGAGCTTCAGCCACTCGGTTCCCTGCGCCGCGAACGCGAGACCGAGCAGGCCGCCGAGGCATGCCAGGAGTACGCTCTCCGTGAAGAGCTGCCGGGCGATGCGCCGCGACCCGGCGCCGAGGGCGGCGCGGGTGGCGATCTCCCGCTCGCGCGTCGCTGCGCGTGCGAGCGTCAGATTGGCCACGTTGGCGCAGGCGATCAGCAGGATCACCGCGACGGCACCAAACAGAATCAACAGCCGGGAGCGCGCGACGGAGACCAGGTCCCGCTGCAGCGGTATGACACTCACGTCCGCATTCCAGCTGGCGGGCATCTGCCACGGAAACAGCTTCAACACGCGGGATTGGAACAGCCGAATCTCGACGTGTGCCTGTTCGACCGTCGCGCCGAGGCGGAGGCGTCCGATCACCGGCATGTAGTCACCAGCCCACGAGTTCACGATGTCACGCGAATCGTGGTCGAGCGGAATCCAGAACTGCGACTTCGGCGATGGGAAACGGAAATCCGCCGGCATGACGCCGACAATCTGCCGGCGGATGCCTTCGAGCTCGATCGAGCGGCCGATGACGGTCGCGTCGCTGCCGAAGCGCTGCTGCCACAGCCCGTGGCTCAGAATCACGACCTGATCCCGACCGGCGGTGTCCTCGCCTGGATCGAAGCTTCGGCCCAGCGCGGGGCGTACGCCGAGAACGGAGAAGAGCTCCGCGGACACTCGTGTGCCGGCAAGCCGCACGGCCTCCCCCACACCAATCATGTTGAACGAGTGACCATCGGCAAATGCCGCCACCTCCATCGTCCGCATCTGCCGGCGCATCTCCGCGAACGCGCCGTTGGGATACGTTCCGGTAATGCTGACGAGCTGTTCGGGTGCGGGGTAGGGAGAGAGCGCAGCAACACGGCATCGACCACGCTGAATACCGCGGTGTTCGCGGCGATGCCCAACGCCAGCGTGAGCGCGGCGGCAGCAGTAAAGCCAGGAGCCTTGCGCAGCGCTCGCACGCCGTACCGCACGTCCTGGAGAAGTGTTTCGATCACGTGGACCTCCGCAATGGTGCTCGGCCGAACGTGGCTGAGATGCGCCGCATATCGTATCTCGTTCTCGCCAACAGGCAGCGACTGTCACCCGGTAACCGTACCAAAGCACGCCGAACGGTCTGGGTTCTCCTGTCGTTCTTGGCCAGACGCGCGCGGAGCAGATCAACAGGAGGATGGGAGAAAGGGAGATCTAAAATATTTCTCTCTTTTCTCTTCCTTCTCCTGTTGTTCTTTGGGCAAGTGGCGAGAACTTGTCTCCCCCCAGTCCCCTCCTCAAAACGGGCCGAAATGAAAATAACTCGCAGCTGAACCGGGCAGCTCGGCCCGGATCCTGAATACAGCACGACGAGGAGGAAACGAATGACCATTTCGTCGGCAACGCGTTTCGATCACACTGAAGGAAAAGTCGCGAAGACGAAGAGGACAAGGTGAACACATGAAACAGGAGCTGGAAAAGCTATATAGCCATATCGAGGACATCGAGATCGCGATGATGACGACGAGGCGGGCCGATGGTCACCTTCAGTCGCGGGCCATGGCGACTCAGAGACGGGCAGATGGCGCGGACCTCTGGTTCGTTACCACCGAGAACACGCCGAAGCTGCGGGATCTGTCCTTCGATCCCCACATCAACCTCTCCTACTACAAGGACAGGACGCGCGAATGGATCTCGGTCTCCGGTCTCGCCACCGTGACCAGCGATCGCCGGAAAATCCATGAGCTGTACGCGGCGGACTGGAAGATGTGGTTCCCCGATGAGGGCGACCCGCGGCACGGGACGAAAGATGATCCCCGGATGATGCTCATCGGGGTCAACGTGCACGCCGCCGTGTTCCTCGAAGTGAACAAGCCTCAACCAGTGGTGTTGTTCGAGATGATCAAGGGGTGGGTGACAGGCACCGAACCGGAGCTCGGCGAAATACACAGGGTGGAAAAGTAAAAGAAAGGAAGGAAGAGCGCCTGCGGCCCGAGCGAGCGGCCGGAGGAAAGCGAGGCGAAGCCGAGCCCGCGAGCGAGAAGCGCTTGGGGGTGGGGCCCCAAGCGCGCTAAAAGAAGGAAGAGCGCCTGCGGCCCGAGCGAGGCGCGAAGTCGCCGAGCGAGCGCGAGGGAGGTGCCCGCCTCCGCTGGTCGCGGAACAGGTTGGGCGACCAGCTACGGCGAGGTCTCGCCGTAGCGCGCATGGATTTCGGCGCGCGGAGGCGGAGGGCCCCACGAGCACTAAGAGAAGTCGCGATGCTGCGAAAACCGTTTACGCGAAGCGTCGCGGCGGTATCGGGTGAGCGGCACGGCTCGCGGGCAAACCGGTTGATTCCGGCCACCTGGACTTGGCATGGGACGTGCGGCTCCCGGACCTTGGACGAGTCGGCTGCGACGCTCGGATTGCGGTCGACTGCCGGCTCCGCTAAGCTGAACCGAGGTATGACGACAATCCGTCGACACCTTCGCATGTGGGCGACCGCCTGGCTGGTCGTCCAGGCTGGATGGGTGTCGGCGCTGGTGCCGCGTGATTGCTGCGCCGCTCATCAGCCGGCGACGGCGCATGCGAGCGAGAGCTGTCACGAATCGGCGGCTGCCGCCCACTGCCCGATGCCGTCGGCTGACGGCACCCCCTGTCCGATGCACCGCCGGCAGAGCGAACCCGGCGAACATCATCACGGTTCGACGAAAACGAACGAGTGCGCCTTGCGCGGCACATGCGAAGGCCCCATGGCCGCTCTGTTCGCGCTGCTGTCGAACCACGGCATCCTGCCAGAGTCCGTCGCCGCGATTCCCAATATTGGCATCGCTTCGACTTCCCTCCCGGCGCGCGAAAACATCGTCAGCCGCCGCGATTCTCCCGATCCCCCACCGCCGCGCGCATAAACGCCGCTGTTCCGGTTCGAAGGCCGTCGTGTGCCTTCTGACCAAGAGTGTCGTCGTGCGCGGAGGTCGCTGTGAAGTCGTTGAGAGTCGTGGCTCTCCTGAGCGCGCTGCTCTGGGGAGCCGCGCCGGGCATTGCCCAGCAGTCGGTTGACTATGCCAGTATCAGCGGACGTGTCACTGATCCATCGGGCGCCGTCGTCCCCGGCGCCCAGGTCAGTGCGCGCCATACACAGACCAACCTGACGAGCACCGCGGTGACCGGTCAGGAGGGGCGTTTTCGTTTTCCCTACCTTCGCGTCGGCCACTACGAGATCACGGTGCGTCAGCAGGGATTCCAGGACGCCATCCGCGCGCTCACCCTCACGGTTGGATCGGCGTTCGAGCTCCCGGTGACGTTGAGCGTCGGCGGCGTCGATACGAGCGTCACGGTTACGGGCGCGGCGACCGTCCTCGAAGCGGCGCGCAGTCAGATTGCCGGCACCGTGTCGGAGTCCGAGGTCAGGAGTCTCCCGCTCAACGGGCGCAACTTCCTCGATCTCGCGCTTCTCGTGCCGGCGGTGTCGCCGACCAACGTCGCCAGCACCCAGCTTTTTCCCGAGACGTCGGCGGTTCCGGGCGTCAGCCTCTCGATTGGCAGTCAACGCAACCTCTCGAACAACTTCATCGTCGATGGGCTGTCGGCCAACGATGACGCTGCGGCGCTGAGCGGTATCACCTACGGCGTCGATGCCATTGAACAGTTTCAGGTCGTGACATCGGGCGCACAGGCTGAGCTCGGCCGCGCCCTCGGCGGCTACATCAGCGTGGTCACCAAGAGCGGCACGAACGTTCTGCACGGCACCGCCTACACCTACTTACGGGACGATCGCTTCACTGAAAAGAACGCGTTGTCGGGCACGCGGCTGCCGATGCATCAAACGCAATACGGCGGCAGCCTGGGTGGGCCGCTGGTCTCGAATCGCACGTTCTATTTCACGAATGTCGAACAGCGGCAGCTCGATCAGACCGGTCTCGTGACCATCGCCGACGCGAACGTCAGGGCGGTGAACGCCCGGCTCGCTTCCGTCGGCTACAAGGGGCCACAGGTTGTCACCGGCGGGTACCCGACTCCGGTGAACTCCACCAACGTGCTCGGCAAGCTGGACCATCAGGTCAGCGGCGAGGATCAGCTGAGCATTCGCTACAGCCTCTACGACATCAGTGCCGACAATTCGCGAGGCGCGGGCGGCCTCAGTGCGCCGAGCGCTTCCTCGGCGCTCGACAACCTCGATCAGACGATCGCGATGAGTAACACCTTCACGATTTCGTCGCAGACGGTGCTCGAAACACGCGCCCAGTTCGCGCACAGCGATCTCGAAGCGCCGCCGACCGATCCCATTGGGCCCGCCGTGAGCATTGCCGGAGTCGCGGCATTCGGTACGAGCTCGGGCAGCCCCACACGGCGGAACAACAAGCTATTGCAGGTGGTGAACAACCTGTCGCATCAGTCCGGAGCTCATGCCTTCCGGGTGGGCGTCGACTTCCTGTACAACGACGATCGCATCACGTATCCGCGTTCGGCTCGCGGAAGCTACTCGTTTTCGTCGCTCGCGAATTTTCTGGTGGGCGTGTACAACAACGCGGGTTTCACGCAGACCTTCGGCGTTTCGGAGGTCTCGCAGACCAATCCGAACCTCGGCGTGTACGTGCAGGATGAGTGGAAGGTGAATTCGCGAGTTACGCTCAACGCCGGAGTTCGCTACGATCTGCAGTTTCTCGAGACGATCAGCACCGACGGCGACAACCTCTCACCGCGTGTCGGTGTCGCCTGGTCACCGTTCGACTCGCGCCGCACGCTCGTGCGTGGCAGCGCGGGACTGTTCTACGACCGCGTGCCGCTGCGGCCGCTGGCCAACGCGATTCTGTCGGCCGGGAACACGACCGACCTGGCCAACCTTCGTCAGATTGGGGTCAGTCTCTCTCCCACTCAGAGCGGTGCGCCCACGTTCCCCAACATTTTGCCAGGCGTGGTGCCTTCGGTGACGCTGGTCAACCTCACGACCATGGACCGGCAGCTGCAGAACGCCTACTCGCGTCAGGCCAGTCTCGAAGTCGAGCAACAGCTCGGTCAGCGGGCGACCGTCAGCATCGGCTATCAATATCTGCGCGGGCTGAATCTGTTGATGTCGGTGAACCAGAATGTCCCGACCTGCGTCGCCGCGGGCACCAACAACGGCTGCCGGCCCAATCCCGACTACGCCAACAACAGCCAGTACTCGTCCGTCGGCCACTCCAACTATCACGGGGTGCACCTCTCCTTCATGCAGCGGCCCGCGAAATGGGGTCACTACCGCGTCTCCTACACACTCTCGAAGTCGATGAACAATCTCGGGGAGTTTTTCTTCAGCTCACCGATCGACCACTTCGACCTATCGAAGGACTGGAGCCGCTCGGATGACGATCAGCGTCACCGTTTCGTCGTGAATGGCGCGGTCCAGACATCGATGGAGCCGGCGACCACAGCCTGGGAATATCTGACGAACGGATTCCAGGTGAGCGGCATGCTGCAGGCGTACTCCTCGCTGCCGTTCAACATCACCTCGGGGGTGACGACGGTGCAAGGCACGACCGGCCGACCGGTCGTGAACGGCGAGTTCATTCAACGAAATGCCGGCGTTGGCAGCGACTTCCTCAATCTGAGCCTTCGGATCAGCCGGGCATTCCACGTCGCCGGACGCGCTCAGCTGGAAATACTGGCGGAAGGCTTCAATCTCACCAACCGTCGCAATGTGCTGACGCGAAATACGAATTTCGGGTCGGGCGCGTACCCGACGAATCCGCTACCTTCGTTCGATCAGATCACCGCTGTCGGCGAACCGCGCTCGTTGCAGTTCGGTGCGCGGCTGCGTTTCTAGAACCCCGCGTTGATGCTTTTTGGCAAGTCGCCAGTCTGGAAATGTGAGATGCCCGCCCCTGAACTAGGTTTCGCGTCCTTGCTGACCGGCCAGAGCCGGAAGCCAGGAGGCCGATCGGCGCGCGCCCCACTGCAGCTGTCGACCAAGAGGCCACCCAACGGTTCCCAGGACGATGATCCAGGCCAGCGTCGGCGGGAGGTCGAGGAGCGGCGAGCCGGCTCGGATCGCCACCAGCCACAAGAGCGTCAGGACCGCGCACGCCGTGACGGTCGTCCATCGTCGCGCCGGCGCGACTCCGGGCGAGGGCACGAATGCCGATTGCACGGCAACGGCGAGTGGTATGCCGACGACAACATCCGTCAACCAGTGTGTATCGTCCAGGCCCATGACCGCCCAGAGCGTCAGAATCACGAATGCCTTGAGGCTCATCCTCAACCTCGCCGGCAGCGTTCCGAGGTTGAACCAGATGAGCAGCGCCCAGATCGTATGGAGGGACGGCATGCCGTTGCGCGGCGCTCCTGTCACGGCCACGAGCAGAGGCGCGTCGGGACCGAGGTCGGGCAGCGCATTTGGGTAGAGCGGACGAAAAGCCGTCAGCGGTCCGACAACGGGGCACAGAAAGTACAGAGCAAACCCGCACGCGCCGGCGACGACGGTGGCGGTGAGGAAGTTCCGCTCGCGCCGCGTGCAGCCTTGCGCTCCAGCCACAACGGTCATCGCCACGGCGAGCAACGCGTAACACGCGCTCGCAAGGCCGCTGAAAGGTCGCAGCAGATGGTAGGACTTGACGCCGATGATCGAGAACTTGAAGCCGAGAATTTCCTCGAAGGCGTAGATGCGGGTGTCGTAGACAGGATTGACGCGATGCGTGGCCCACAGCCCGAACGACACCATCGACGCCCCGAGTGGAAAGAGGAGGGCGTTCAACAACTGTTCGACGTACCGCGATTTCGCCTCCGCGTCTGACACCGCCGCCGCCAGGAGAAAGCCGCAGACGCCGAGCACTCCGAGCGCGAACAGCATGTCCAGCCACATCAAGGGCAGCGGGGCGTTCCGTCCTTCGACGGCCATGACCGCCACCCACGCCAGCGGCGTGAGATAGACAATCCATCGTCGTGTTCGGCCAGCGCGGTCGTAAATGATATAGCGGCAGAAAACGCTGGCCAGCGCGATGGCGGCGAATGGGTTGCGGACGACGGCGATGGATGGTCCGGGCCCGCCCCAGGCCGCGGCGATGTATTCCACGACGGGCACGGCCGCGAGCAGGAGGAGGAACAGCGGGTGCGATTTGAGGATCTGCAGCAAGCGCGATCGCAGGCTGCAAGGAGCAGACCGGCCGATGCGCACGTGTGCCGTGAGCCGAACCGTGCAGCGGTGTCTACGGGTGAGGGGACAGGCGACGAAACCGTGATTACCGCGGCAATTCTGATAACCTCAGAAACGGAGGGTTCTCCACGGGGGGTTCTCCACGGGGGGTTCTCCACGGCGGGTTCTCACGGAAGTTCTCCCGGGCGTTCTCCACGGAGGGTTCTCCACGACGGGTTCTGGAGAGTGTGAACGATGAGTGGGAGTAGTCAGACGCGCGCGGGCGATCGTCGGCCTGACATGGTCGCGTTCCTCGCGATCCTGGTGACGGCTGTGCTCGTGGTGCAGGCGGCGCCGCCGGCCGATATCGTTTCCCTGGCCGTGCCGGGCCGTTCGAACTCGACACCGTCGGCGGCGGCTGCTGGCTCTTTTGTGGCGGTCGCCTGGGGAGCATCGAGCGCGGGCAAGTCGGACGTCTACCTGGCCGTCAGCAACAACAGTGGTCAGAGCTTTGGTGAGCCGGTTCGGGTGAATACGGTCGCTGGCGAGGCGCTACTGGGAGGCGAGCTCCCGCCCCGCGTCGCGCTCTTCTCGACTGGCAAGTCAGCGGCTCCGGAGATTGCAGTCGTGTGGACCACGAGGAGCGAGACAGCCACCGAGCTCAAGCTTTCTCGATCGCACGATGGCGGACGTACGTTCGATCGGGCAGCGACGCTTCAGTCACCAGGCTCAGCCGGTGATCGCGGTTGGCCGGCGCTGGCGATCGACGATCGGGGAGGGGCACACGCGATCTGGCTCGACCACCGGGGTCTGGCGGCCGCTCACACCTCCGGCGCGGCGCATGCTGGCCATCGAGCCAGTACTGCGATGGACGGCGCGGTCATGGCCGAGCGATCGAGCTTGTTCTATGCCGCCGCGGGCGCGGCGTCGTCCGGCGAGCGCGAGCTCACCAAGGGCGTGTGCTATTGCTGCAAGACCGCACTCGCGGCCGGCCCGCGTGGCCTGCTCGTGGCCGCATGGCGACATGTGTATCCCGGCAATCTCCGTGACATTGCCTTCGCCGTCTCGCGCGACCGCGGTCGAACATTTTCTCCGCCGGTACGAGTGAGCGAAGACGGATGGGCAATCAACGCCTGCCCCGACGATGGCCCGGCCATCGGCGTCGACGGTCGCGGCATCGTGCATCTGGCCTGGCGAACCGTGATTGGCGGATCGGATCCCGAAGGCGCGCTGTTCTACGCGTCGACGAGCGACGGCCGGACCTTCACCCCCCGAGTCCGAATCCCCACGCTCGGCGCATTCAACCCCACCCACCCTCAGCTTGTCGTCGATGGCCGCGGGCGAATCGTGGTGGCGTGGGATGAGGTGGTCGAAGGGCGGCGGGTCGCCGCGGCACGCCAGCTGATTGTGAAATCGAATCAGCAAGTCGACTTTGCTCCGATCGTCACGCTCTCATCGGATGGTCCTGCAACGTATCCCACCCTGGCCACCACAGAACGGGGATTGCTCGCCGTGTGGCCGACCGGCGGCGAGACGTCGGTGATCCGCGCGCGCACGATCGCCGTGCAGTAGCCGCACTCTCCACCGTCCGCACCTGCGATCCGCGCAGGCATCCGAGCTGAGCCGCATGTGAAAAAAGTGTGGCAACGCGCGAGCACCGCAGCGCGCTGCAGCAATTCATCCTGCCGAGAGCCGAGTATGCGGGAACGGCCGCGCAGATGCGGACGGCGCCGCTGTGGGCGCTGCGGACCCGTAATCGTCTGATGCACGACGGACTGTCTTTCACCAAGCAGGAAGCCATCCGGCGTCACAACGGTCAGGCCACCGAGGTGCGACGGCGATATGAAGCGCTGACCAATGCGCAGCGCACCAGGATTCTGCGGTTCCTGGATTCGTTGTAGCTGATTCGACCACGCCCGCCCTGAAGGGCGGGCCTAGCGCGTTTTGCGAATCGGCGCCGGCGCCGCGCAGCGGGTCGCAGCGCCTCGGAAAGCACGCGGCCCGACGATCCCGCCGGGATCTCGATCGCGAGCAGCGTCGCGAGCGTCGGCGCCAGATCGTTGAGCGCTGCCTGATTCGAGTACTCACCGGGCGCGACGCCGCGTCCCATCAGAATCAGCGGGATGTGCGCGTCGTAGTTGTATGGCGTGCCGTGCGTGGTGCCCTGCGCCTGACGAATCCAGTACGGCTCGAGAATGATCTCGAGGTCGCCAGACCGTTGCGCGTTGAAGCCGCGCAACACGCGGCTTCCGATCCGATCGTTGGGGACGTTGCCGCGCAGCAGTTGATCCCGCGTGTAGACGCGGGCTACGTGCGGCACTTTGGTCGCCGCGGCCGCCGCGACACGGCGGACTTCCATCGGATCGAGCTGGAGCTTGTCGATCAGCTCGTAGTTCAGGTACGGCGATGATCCCGCTGTCGCCATCAGCCACTTGCCTTCGCCGTACTTGGCGGCCAGCGCCTGCTGAATCGGGCCGAACAGTTCCTTGTTCGACATGCGTCCTCCGGGCAGCGCCTGCTCGCGGATGCGCCTCGGGAACGGGAGCCACGCCGTGATCCGTCGTGAAGGCGACGAGGGTGTGCTGCAGCCCGACGCTCTTGTCGACCTGAGCCAGCAGACGCCCGATGACGCGATCGGTTTTGATGGCGATGTCCCGCACTTGCGGTGAATCGGGCCCGTAGCGTATGACCGACTGAATCGTTCGACGAAAAGCTGACGGAGAGAAGATCGGTCGCGTTGCGTTTGCCGAGCCGTTCCTGGCTCAGGAGCTCGCTGGCGAAATCGAGGAGCAGCTCGTTGCCGTACGGGCTGCCGTAGATCGCGTCATAGAGGGGCGCGCCGCGCTCCGACGGAAGCTGCTTCGAGCACGGTCGACGGCGGGGCGAGGAGAGTCCACGACGCGCCGGCATGGACGTCTGCCAGCTTCCGCTCGTTGAAGGTGCGCACCCACGCGGGCGGCTCGGCGAAGTAGTAGGTGCTGCGTCACGAAGCTTCCGGTCTTCGTGTCCCACCAGTAGGCGGCATCGGCCCCGCGGCCGACGGCTAGAATCGCCGACCGATCCTTCAATGACACGCCGAACACTCGCGGTTTGTCGGGTGCGCCCTGGCCAGCGGCGACGCCATCTTCAGCTCGTCGCCAATGGTGCCGACCAGGAGCCGCCGCGGGCGAGGCCGCTGATCCGGTCGGTGATCCCAGAGGCTTGACCCCGGTATCCGTCACGCTGGTGACGGTCGCGCCGCTTTCACGATCGAACCAGTCGTTGCCGATGATCCCGCTCACCGACGGCGTCGCACCGGTCAGCATCGTCGCATGCCCGATGGCGGTGACCGTCGGGTAGTGTTCGAGGTTGGCGTTCGTGAAGACGGCGCCTTGGGTGAGCAGCTGCTTGAATCCGTCGGTGTATTCGCTGCGGAACCGCGTCAGGTAGTCGTAGCGGAACTGATCGACGGCGATCAGGAGAATGAGCCGGATGTCGGGAGCGGTAACAGGCTGCGCCGAGGGCGCAGCGATCGCCAGCGATGCGGCAACGACAAGGCACGCGCAAATCTTTTTCATTCGTGGAACCCTCGAACCCGAGAACCTTAGCACCTGGAGCCCTGTTCAACGCACGGCCGCGACGAGGGTCTGTGGCAGGGGCAGCAATGGCTTTTGCGTGACGTCATGGAAGCCCGCTGCTTCCAGCATCCCACGAAGTTCCTTGAAGGTGAAGGCATCGCCGTGCGCGGTGCCGGCCAGCATCATCAAGCTGAAACTGGCGGGAAGCGGTGGACTTACGCGATCCTCGTTCGGCACGAACTCCAGAATCGCCACCTTTCCGCCGGGCACGAGCGATGCGGCCACCTTTCGCAGCAGCGCCACGTTGGTCTGCTCGTCGAAGTGATGGAGAAAGTTGGTCAGCAACGCAATGTGGTAGCCCTGTCCGAAATCCACACGGAATGCGTCGCCGGGCAGGCTGTGATGCCTGTCCTGCAATCCCGCCGCGGCCGCATTCTCCCTCGCGACCTGCAGCACGTTGGGCCAATCGACGGCGACAATCTGCGCGTTGGGATTGCGCTGGGCGATCGCGATCCCGAACGCGCCGTGGCCGGCAGCAATGTCGAGCACCTTCATGGGACCGCTGGCGGACGCCACGTCAAGCGATTCGGCGATCATGTCCCCGGCGGGTGCGACCAGCGGCCGCATCGCTTGCGCGAATTCGACCCAGATCGGATTGTCAGGAGCCACGGTATTTTTCGCCTCGTCGATCGTGCCGCGGCGCACCGTTTGGTGAGGTTGTCCGAGTGCCGAACCAGCTCCGGAGTCGCGAAGAATGCGACACCGCCGCCGATGTAAGCGGGCGATCGCCGTACCAGGAAGAAGTCGGTGTCGGGCGTGAGCTGGTAACGGCCCTCCGCCGTCTTCGTCATGAAGCCAACAATCGTCAGATAGTCGGCAAGGATCCGCACGCCACGTTCCGAGGCGTGACATCGCGCGGCTAGTTCCTTGGCTGTCGCCCCGTCCCCGACCGCGGAGAACAGATCGAGCTCAATGGCCGCCTTCAGCGCGGCGGTGCGCTGATAGGCATTCATGGTGTCGAAGAACAGTTCGGGCGATGGCATGGAACCAGTTGTCGTCATATGCAAGGCTCGTTGGTGTGCAGTAGGAATCTCTATCATAGGCGGGAGCACACGCTGACGGCAATTCTCACCGGCCGGCACAGGATCGACGCGGAGGCATGACGACGCGAAGAGCCAAGATCTATATGAGGACTTTCAACGTGACTTCGTGTTGATCGTGACCCGTGAGTCCCGTTACCGGCGTGCAGCCGTGACGCGCTGGCCGGCGTGCCGCGCGCCCGATTAGAGGCTGAAGTGACAGACGCCCCAGGCAGCGGCCCCAGACGAAGATCCGGCGAAGACGCGCGGCCTGCGTCCCGATTGCCGCGCATAACGGGCGGCGATCGCCTCCACAACGGGCGCGGCGCTCTCTCGGCCGAGGATTGCCACCGTGCCGCCGCGGCCGCCGCCAGTGATCTTCGCGCCGTATACGCCGGCACCCGGGCCAGCGCGCCGGACCAGGTCTACCAGCGCATCGGTGCCGTCGGAGTCAAGGCCACATGCGGAATAGCTGGCGTGGGATTCGTACATCAACGCGCCGAGATATTCGGCGCGCTCTTCGAGGCCGCGTGCAGTTTGCGGCGGAATGTCCGCGCGGCGCGACAACAACTCGGCAAACTTTCGCGCGCGCGCGTGTTCGTAAATCGGATGCGCCGTTGCGGCACGCACCGGATAGACGCGCTCGGGCTAACTCGTTATCGGTTGCTCGTGCCGTCATGGCGGTCGAGAAAGTCGCGGCCGGTCAGCCGCCCCGGAAGCTGACGCTCCAGCGTCGCAAACTCCGCCGCCGGGAGATTTGCCAGATAGTCGACCCGGGAGGCTGTGAGGTCTTCGACCATGCGATGGCCCATGAACGCGGCGGCACGGACGACACCGTAGTCGGCTTCGCTGATGGCGTGGCGAATCCCCGAGTCAATCCCCCAGAGCGCAAGCCCCTGCGGCAGCTCGTATTGGCCGGCGACCTCCGCCGGCTGGCAGAGCAGCGCGAACAGCCGGCCGGACTCGCCGAGCGCTGCCGTCATCTGATCCATCACGCCGCACGGCGCGCCGGCGATCACGTTTTCGACCTTCTGACAGAGCAGCGCCAGATCGCGAGGCTTGAGTGTGATGCCGTACGCGCTGCAGATTGCCGTCATCGCCGCCACTTCAAGCGCCGCCGAAGATGACACCCCCTTGCCTTCGGGAACGCTCGAGGCGACCAGGATCTTCGCCCCCTCCGAGAACTGTATGGCGAGCTCGCGGGCCAGAACCACAAACGCGCCGGCGATGTAGGACACCCATCGGGTCGATGGATCTGCCGCAAAGTACGCGCGCGCCTCGTCATAGCTGAAGGATAAGAGCTCGGGGAGATAGGCCCCGGCCTCCCGAGCGCCGCTGACGAGCAGAAGGATCGAACGCGGGTCGCGCTGCACCGCCACGTACGTCGCATCCGCCAGCGGCCATTCCAGCACCAGCGATCCGGAGTAGTCTGCGATCCCGCCGATCACGTCGAGCCGTCCCGGTGCGCGCGCTACGACAATATCGCGGTCGCGTGCGAAGATTTCGGTGCGATTGAGATGCGCAAGCGCCTCCGCATCGCGCTGGACGGAATCGGAGCCGCCGGCGGGCGTAGCCCATGCCAAAGCCGTCAAATCAACCCTCGCAATCTCAGCACCTGTTGCAGCGCCGGCTCGACGAGACTGCGGATTTGCGCGTTCGCGTACCCGACCCATGCTACGTCTGGCCTCACCGACAGGCACGCTGATAGACGCCGTCCACGTTCGTCCGTGACGATGACGCCAAGCTCCCGCGCGACGAGCTCGGTGCAGATGTCGTAGGGGTGGCAACACAATGGCGAACCCCGGCCGTAGACGAGCGGCCGAACGTCGGCGACGAACCGATCGTGTCCAGCCATCAGCTCGTAGAGCTGCCCGCCGGTCGAGATGTCCTGATCTTCGAAGCACGCAGCTTTATCCGCCGGCGGCGGTCCCATCACGCTCGATATGACGTCGTCGTCGATCGCGGCGATCACGTCGCGCTGCCCCGGAAAGAATCGTGCAACCGTCGCGAAGCCGTGCGCCAGCGTTGTGGCCCGCGATGGCTGCAGCGTCAAGGGTTGGCGCTCGCCCGTCAGACGGTTCCAGCGTTCGGCTCGTGCGCCTTCTCCACGAATCGCCCAGACGGCGTCCGCGAGATGCTGCTTGCCGATCGGAATCTCTGTCTGGACCGCCGCCTCGATATCATGCAACCCTGGTGCAGTTCCGCGATATGGCGCGATGCCCGTCAGGATCCAGCCGCTGCGTTTCTGGTACATCAGCCCGCGCGTCCCGTCGATCGGATCGACGATGATGTGCCAGCGCGATGTCCGTCTCCGGCGTGCCATGCGGCAGAACGAGACGGCCGCCCGCGAGGCCTTCCGCAATCAATACGAGGGAGACGTGCGGCGCGATCTCTCGCTCGAAAAACTCCACCAACGGCCCCGCTGTAACGGTATCGAGCGCGTACATCGTATCCCCTTCGTCGTCGATGGCGACACGCGAGAGGTCGTCCGTCCCCTGCTGTTCGGCCGCGGCGAGTACCGCCGCACGCAGCCGTTCGTGCAGCCGGCGCACGGCGGCGACAAGATCGTGCAATGTCATTGGCCAGCCGCCCGGGTCCGGCCACCCTGCTTGTAATGAATGGTCGACAGGCCCGCAGCTCCGCCGCCTTTGCCTCTGGCGACGTGTCGCTCAAAAAATTGCCGCCGCCAATCTCCGGGCCGGCCAGATATTTCAGCAGTGTGGGCGTGCGCAGCGGTGGATGGAACTCGATGTGAAAATGAAACCCCGGATAGGACCCGCCGTCCGTCGGCACCTGGTGCAGCGCCATGACGTAAGGGAACGGCATTTGCCACAGATTGTCGAAGCGGACGAGCACCTGTTTCAGGACGTCAGCCAGATCGCGCAGCTCCGGCCCTGACAGGCCAGCAATGCTCGGATGCGACTGCTTCGGCGCCACGTAGGTCTCGTAAGCGTAACGCGCGAAATACGGGACAAAGGCGATGGCGCTGTCGTTTTCCGCCAGCAGGCGTCGGCCATCCGACCGCTCGGCTTCGATCACGTCCTGAAAGAGAATGCGTCCGGTCTCGGCTAGGTGTCGCTCGCCGACCCGCACTTCGGTGTCAATTGTCTTGAAAACGAAGTTTGTCGCGTAAATCTGGCAGTGGGGATGCGGATTCGAAACGCCGACAACCTCACCTTTGTTTTCGAAGATGAGGATGTGGGTAACATCCCGGTGCGCACCGAGCTCGGCATGTTGCGCGCGCCAGACGCGGAGGAGCATCCCGATTCCCGCCTGATCCAATTCCGCAAGCGTCAGGTCGTGGCGCGGCGTATAGCAGACCACGCGCGCGAAGCCCCTCGCGTTGCGGCTGCGATTAACCGGCGAGCGCATCGCCACCGCGGCCGGTGCGTGCAGCGCCACGCACGGCACGTCGTTCTCGAAGACGAATGTCTGTCGATACGCTGGGTTGCGCTGGCCGTCGACCCGGCGATTGCCAGGGCACAGATAGCAGTCGTCGACGTAGGCCGGTAGCAGCGGCTGCCCGGAACGGATCTCCTCGCCGTTCCAGGGCCGATGCTGCCGATGCGCGGCGATGATGACCCACTCTTCACGAAGCGGATGCCAGCGCTGCTCCCACACGCTTCATGTCCCCTCGATAATTCCCAACCTCCAACTCCCAACTCCCAAAGGCGATCTCTTCGAGCTGCTTTGGTTGGGAGTTGGAAGTTGGGAGCTGGGAGTTGACGCTTTTCAGAAGAAAAGATGTAACCCCAGCTGCACCACCCGGTTCGTCACCGCGGTCCTGGTAATCCGCCCAAAGCTGGCGTTGCCGGGATCGCTAATCGGCTCGGCAAACTGTGGATGGTTCAGCAGATTGAAAAAATCGGCGCGAAACTGCAGCCGGCGTCCGTCGCCTCCCGGCACTCTGAAATCTTTCTGTAATGAAAGGTCGAGGTTGTTCACTCCGGGATTGCGGATATTCGAGAAATAGCGCGGAGCGTTGCCGAATGCCTTCTTCGGATCGCCCGGCCCTGTTGGCGTCGCCAATCCTGGCGCGGGACACGTTCCCGAGAAGTCGAACGCGGTGCGATCGAACCAGGCCGATAGCGTCTGGTTGAAGCCGCCCGGCAACGGATCGCCGACCAACGTCGGCCGGTTCGACAACGTATGCGCGGCATTGCAGTAGCCGTACGAGTTATCCGTGATCCCGAACGGCGACCCGCTACTGAGCGTGTAGACGCCCGTTGCGCGCCAACCGCCGACGATCTGGCTCGCGACGCCGTCGCTCACCCATCGATGGCCGGGTCCGAATGGAAGTTCGACGATCGATGCGATCGTCAGGCGCCGGGGAACATCGCCGGCGCTGACCGACCGTTCGGCGGCGAGGTTGTAGAAGTCCTGCCCCAACACGTCGAGCGACCAGAACCCACCCCAATCCGACGAAGAGTCGTCCAGCAGTTTGCTCCAGGTGAAGTTCGCCAACAGCGACACGCCGCGCGAGAAGCGGCGTTCGAACTTGGCCTGCAGCGAATGGTAGTCGGAGCTCGCGAGGCCCCAGTAGCCCGGCGTGATGACGAGGTCATAGAGGCTGCCGCCCGCGGCCAGCACTTTGGCGGCCGCCGCCGGGCAGTATCGGGCTGGTCGTCGCCGCGTAGCCGAACTGCACCGTGGTTTCCGGCGTCTGCTGGCAGATGTTGTAAGCGTAGTTGATGGGGAGATTGCGGCCGCGATTTCCGACATACGAGAGCTGTGCGACCGAAACGCTGCCCAACTGCTTCTCCACCGTGAGGTTCCACAGGTGGTAGTGCGGCGGCGTCTGTTCGCGCGGCGCCCATGATGAGAATGAGACGTTCCCGGTCACGGGAATCGGCGCCGTTATCGCCGCCGGATCCGGATTCGTGATGGGTGGCAGGCTCGACCAGTTGGTGGCTGCCGGAAAATTGGTACGGGCGAGAAGATTAGGCCCGGGCTGCCCGTCGCCGGCGCGGCCGTGGCCGACGGCGCCCGGATACGTGATGCCGTAGCCGCCGCGGACGACGATCCCAGGCGTGGCATTCCAGGCGAATCCAACACGCGGCGCGAACTGAGTCAGGGACGGATCGAACGTGGCATCGGGAGCATTTACCCCGAACTGCTCCCATTCGGCGGTGTACGGATTGAAAAACGCCAGGCCGTTGTGCTGCTCACGGAACGACTGATCGTACTGCCAGCGCAGGCCCAGATTGAGCGTCAGGTTCGGGCTGATCTTGTAGTCGTCCTGAACGAACGCGGCGTAACTCCACGCGCGCGTTGAAACCATCGCGTTCTGAACCTGCACGAAGCCGTTGTCGATCACACCGAAAAGAAAGTCCGCGAACGCGTTGCCCGCGCGCGAACCTGTGAAGGTGAAGCTGCTGGCCACGCCGTTTGGCTGATAGTTGTCGATGGAATACCGCCGTGCCTCACCGCCGATCTTCAGGCTGTGCCGGCCCATCAGGCTCGTGACCGTATCGGAAATGGTCAGCGTTGAGGCCGGCTCGTACAGAACTCCGCCCGTGCTGAAGCCCTGGAAACCGCTGACGCTCACGCCCGGCGTCCCGCATTTCTTGCCGTCCGCCGTGTCAGGCACGCTCGACAGACAATCAGGAATCCCACGAAGGCCGAAATCGGCCGGCGACGTCGAACCCTGCCCGAGATTCGTGCGATGGCCGATGCGGTGCATCTGGCCGAAACGCAGATTGTTCAGCAGGTTCGGAGCGAAGGTACGAGACCAGCCGAGCGTGACGGCGTAATCGTCGCTGCGTCCGATCTGCGCACCGGCCGGCCCGACGACGAGGTTGCCGGGATAGGAGAGGCTGCGGCCCCACTGGCCGTGGAACACGCCAAAAATCTGGTCGGTCGACGACAGCTGGTAGTCGACGCGCGAGTTCACGCGGTTCAGCGAATTGTCGGCTGGCTTGGTGAAACTGAGCTCGCTCGTTCCCGGGTTGCTTCCCGCAGTACCGGATGTCGGCCATAGCTCCAGGAATTTCTGCGAGATCGCGGTGATCTGTGCCGCCGGAATCCTGTTGAACGGCACCGGCGCCCCTGTGCCCGGAAACCGGACCTGCTGGCTCGACGTGGCGCACGTGCCCGTCGCATCGAAGCCGGCCGTGCACAATGCGGACAGGTCGCCGGCTCGAAAAGCCGCGTTCGGGACGACGACGCCGGTGACAGGTGTGCTGGCGTCGAAGCGCACTCCTTGATAGTCGCTGAAGAAGAAAAGCTTGTTCCGCACGAGCGGACCACCGATCGTGCCGCCGAACTCGTTCTGGTCGAACGGGTTCTTCGCTTTGGTCCGATCCTCGAAGTAGTTGCGTGCATTCAGCTGCTCATTGCGGCTGTACCAGTATCCGGATCCATGGACGGCGTTCGTCCCGCTCTTCGTGACGGCGATGAGAACGCCGCCGCCGGCCTTGCCGTACTCGGCGGACATGCTGTTGGTTTCGATCCGAAACTCCTGTATCGAATCGACTGACGGATTGAACGCCTGGCCGCCGAAAACCGGGGCTGTCATGGTGGTGCCGTCGAGGATGTAGTCCTGGTTCCGCGGCCGATCGCCGTTGATCCGCAGGTTCCCGTTGTTGCCACAGCCGTCGCACGTCGTCTGCTGTGAGACACCGGCCGCAAGCGGGATCAGATTGAAGAGATTGCGGCCCGTTGGTAGCTGCTCGATCTGTTGCTGCGCCACCGTCTGTCCAAGATTCGTCTGCTCGGTCTGCAAGAGCGGCGCGGCAACGGTCACGTCGACCCTCTCGGTGGTGGCTCCCACCGCCAGCGAGATATCGACTTTCTGATTGGCGTTGACCTCGAGCGTCACGGACGATACGAGTGCCGTCTTGAAGCCTGACAGCGATGCTTCCACCTGGTAAAGGCCTGAGATGAGGTTGGTGGCGCTATAGGCGCCCGCTTCGTTCGTCACCACCGTCTTCGTGACGCCGGTCTCGACGTTGGTGACCTTCACAGTCGCGCCGGGAATGACGCCACCGCTCGAGTCGGTGACGGTGCCGCTGACCGCTCCGAACAGCGCCTGCGCAGCTGCAGATACTTCCGAGAGAGCCGCGACAAGAGAGATGACGAACACGACACCCAGGAATCCTGCGGATCGTCTGCCTGACCGCATACACTCCTCCTACCAAGAAACGGTCGTTCAGAATTCGAATTTGATGGCCAGCTGGATCATCCGGCTCGCGAACGACGTCGCCGTCGATCCGAAGTTCGTCGAGCTTCGCGTGTGCGTGATCTTGCCGAACGCCGGATCGCTCATCTTCAGGACCGGCAGCGCGAAGTGCGGCTGATTGAGCGCGTTGAATACCTCGGCGCGGAGCTGCACGCGGCGCCCGCCGCCGGCGGGAATGGACTTGAGGAAGCCGAGGTCCAGGTTGACGTAGCCGGGACCGCGAATGATGTTTCGGCCGGCGTCGCCGGGAAGGAGCGCACCCGATTCGCTCTTGGCTGCGGCAAATGCCGCCGTGTCAAACCAATGGTCGACGGAGCGCTCGGACGACGAGAGATTGGGATCGTGCAGCAGGTTCGGCCGGGCATCCCCGCCCGGCACTCTGTTCGCATCCGTGCCGGGAGAGCTGACGGTCACGGTTCCGGGAACGCCCGAGCGTGCCACGAAGATACCGGAGAGCTGCCAGTCGCCCAGCAGGGCGCGCAAGGCCTTCGGCGCGTCGCTTCCGAAACGTCGTCCGGCGCCGAACGGCACCTCCCACACATAGCTGGCCGCGAATCGATGCGGCACATCCCAGTCCGACACCGCCCTGTTCTGTTCGGGATCGAAGATGTTCTGGACGCCGCCGGTCGTCTCCGCGCTGAAGAGAGCCGAGCTCACCGTGTCGATCGACTTCGACCAGGTGTATGTCGACAGCAGAAACAATCCCTGTCCGAACCGCTTCTCGAGTTTGAACTGACCCGAGTGGTAGGAAGAGGTGGCAGTTGGACGTATGACGTTCACACGACCGAGAGTCGGAAATGGCGCGGGGATGCCACCTGGCTGCGCCTGGTTGATGTTGACCGAGAATGGCAGGCCCTCCGCGCTGGAGCCGACGTATGCCGCCTCCGCAAGTACGCCTCCTCCCAGTTCGTGCTGCACGGCAAAGGTGTACTGACGCGAGTAGCCACGCGTGAATCCGCGATCGATGTTCGTGGTGTTGTAGCCGGTCGGAAACGCTCCGGGATCCTCAAATGGCGGTGGCGCCGTATCGAACCACATCCACTGATCGAAGAGCGAATACTCACGGTAGAACGGCGGATTGAATTTGATGTCGTCTCGCTTCGCGGTCTCGGGCGTATAGAAGATCCCGAACCCGCCCCGGAGCGTCGTGTTCTCGCCGACCCTGTAGACGGCGCCGATCCGCGGCGCCCAGTCGTTCCGGTCGGAGCCGACGATGTATCGCGATTCGCCGTTCGTGCCCGCAGTGACGATGCGCTCGGCGTCGACGTCGAACATCGACATCTCGTTCGTCGGGCTGTAGAACGGTGTGTAGTACTCGTAGCGGAGGCCCAGATTCAGCGTCAGGCGGCCATTCACCTTCCAGTCGTCCTGCACGAACACCGAATACTGGTTGTCGCGGAGCACGGGGCTGCCGAAGCGGCGGCCGTGATAACTGAACATCGGCAAGCCAAGCAGCACCTCTGCCAGCTCGTGACTGCCGACGTACGTGTAGTTGGTCGTGCGCTGCGGGTAGTAGTAGAACGCGCCGGCGGGAAACAGCGCGAAGTAGTGATCCTCCTTGCGAGTGCGCAGTTCCCCGCCGCTCTTCAGCGTGTGGGCCCCGGTGCTGTAGGTAAAGGTCTGATTGAATTGCCAGAACGTCTCTTTGAAGTACAGCGGCTTGAAGTCATCGCCGCCGAAATTGGTGTAGGCGTTCAGATAGAGGATGGGGAGCCCCGACGACGTCTCATCGACGTTGACGCCGTGCAGCCCGAACTGCTCGGCCAGGTTCTGCCCGTGTGCGTTCGAAAGCACATCAAGGTTGTATTTATGCAGGCCGACACGGCTTTCACCCACCAGCTTGTTGCCGAAGATGTGCACGTATGACAGGACGCCGTTGTAATTGCGATCGTCGTGCGTCCCGCCCTGGACGATCCCACGGCTGTCGTCATTGGTGCCTTTCGCAAGACCGGGCATGGGACCGTCCTGACGCGACATCGCGTCTGCCGTGAAGAGATCGCTGTCGCTGGCGCGGAACCGGCCAAAGAGCTGATCGTTTCCCGAAAACACGTGATCGATGCGAATGCCGCCTTCATGCGACGTGACCTCGTGCGGCTGCTGCACGAAGTAATTGCCCAGCGGGTAGTCGTTTGCCAGATTCGGCAGCGCCACCGCGTTGATCAGGGCCGAGGCAAGTGGATGGATTCGGCCGGCCGGGATGATATTGCCGGGGAACGGCTGGCCGGTCTGCGGATCCATCACCACGCTCGCCGGCAGCAGCGACGAGAAATCGCCGCGCCGGAACGGCTCCTCGGGAACGAAGGCAAACGCTTCGTTGCTCTTGCGAAGCGTCCCGCCCTGATAGTCGGCAAAGAAGAATGTCTTGTTCTGGCGGAGCGGCCCGCCCACGGTGCCACCGAACTGGTTCTGCTTGAGCGCCGCTTTCTTCGGGTTCACCGGGTTCCTGAAAAAGTTGGAGGCATTCAGCGCATCGTTGCGATGGAACTCGAATAGTGTGCCGTGCAGCGTATTCGTCCCGCTCTTCATCTGAATCGAGATGACACCCCCGGCGGTGTGACCGTATTCGGCCGATGGAATCGACGTGAGGACCTTGAATTCCTGGATCGCGTCCACGTTCGGACGCAGGTCGACGTCCGCTTCCCTCACCGATGACATCTGCACGCCGTCGAGCGTCACGGAGTTGGCCTCGGGCCGCATGCCGTTGACCGAGAAGGTGACGTTCGTGGTGGCGCCACCTTGATCGTTGGACGTGTCCTGCACACCGTTACTGAGGAGCAGCAGCGAGAAGAAGTCCCGCCCGTTGAGAGGGAGCTCCTTGATCTCCTTTTCCTGAACGATCTGGTTCACATCGGGCTGATCGGTCTGTAACAGTGTCAACGCCCCCTTGATCTCCACGGTCTCGGCGACGGCGCCGAGCTCGAGGACGACGTTGATGCGGAGGCGCTGATCGACGACCAGCACCGACGGCCCGACTTTTTGTGACTTGAACGATGGCGCCTCCGCCCGAACTTCGTATGGACCGAGCGGCATGTTGGCCAGCAGGTAGGTCCCTTGTTCGTCCGTCCGTGCGCCGCGCGAAAAGCCCGTGTCGAGGTTGGTCGCCGTGATTGCCGCGCCCGCCAGGACGCCGCCACTCTGATCGGTCACAGTTCCGAGGATCGTTCCGGTGGTCACTTGAGCCTGGGCAGTGTGGGAAATAGCTAGACACGCGAGGACGAATACGAGCAGTGGGCGCTTCATGCGAATCCTCCGGCTTTCAAATACCTCAGGAGGTGGTCCAAATGGCGCTAATCGTTCATATTGTAAGATTGAATACCGACTAAACAGTCATTTGCAGTGAGCGTTTATAGTATGAATGGTCATCTCGCGCAAGCTGGTTTTTCACCGGCTGCGCACTGAGCGGCTAACCGTAATGTGTGCTGTTGTTTAGAGTGGTTCCGGTAGGTTCAGGCGCGCACGAGCTCGACGGTCGAGGAAAAAGTCGCAAGGAGATCGGCGGGAGCGGCGCGATCGGTAATCAACGTGTGGATATCGGCCAGATGGCAGATTAGCGCGGTGCCAACGACGCCGAGCTTGTGGTGATCAGCGACAACGATCGTCCGGCGCGCCTGCTTGATCATGGCCCGGTGAATCGCCGCCTGATCCGGATAGTTCGTGGTGAGGCCGCGGTCGGCGTGAATCCCGTCGACTCCGATGAATGCCTTGTCGACGAACATCTCTCCGGCGCTTTCAATAGCGCCAGGGCCGACGAGCGCGAACCACGAGCCGCTGACCCAGCCTCCAGTCACCATCACTTTCAGATCGTCGCGGTGGCTGAGCTCCATGGCGATGTTGATCGCGTTGGTCACGATCGTGATGCCCTTGCGATGACGGATGCTCCGCGCCACCTGCGTCGTCGTGGTGCCGGCGCCGATCGCGATCGTCTCGCCGTCGGCGACGAGTTCCGCTGCCGCCAATCCGATCCGTCGCTTCTCGTCGACGCGCTGCTTTTCCTGCTCCTGGAAGGAAGAGACGTGGCGGAAGGACTCGTAGAGCAGCGGCTCGAGTGGAACCGCACCGCCATGGGTGCGGCGCAGGAGGCCATTGCGCTCGAGCGACCGAAGCGCCCGGCGCACGGTTGCCGGCGAAACATTGAGCTGCTGAACCAGATCGGAAACCGAAACCTCGCCGGTCCTGAGGAGCTCCTTCAGAATCTCCTCGGTGCGGTCGGGTTGAATCGATGTGTCTCGCGCCATTCGATGATCGAAGTGACGTAATATACGCACGCTCAGAGACCGAAGCAACCGCTTTCGAGCATCTTGGCGATGAAGTATCTCAGGCGACTTTCGATTGTCGCGGTGACGCTGGCCTGGCTCGCGCTCGACAGTGAGCTGGCGAGGAGCAGCGGCTACGATGCGTTCCTTTTCGGGGTCGCCTATTACCCGGAGCAATGGGCGGAAAGCGATTGGGAAAGCGACGCGCAACGGATGCGCGATTGTGGCGTCAACACCGTTCGCATGGGCGAGTTTGCCTGGGCGCTCATGGAGCCGTCTGAAGGACGCTATGACTTCGCGCTCTTCGACCGTGCGATCGCGACGATGGCTCGCCACGGGATCAAGACCATTCTCGGCACGCCGACGGCCGCGCCGCCCAAATGGCTTACGCGGAAATACCCCGAAGTGCTGCACGTATTCGAATCGGGTCGGCGCGCCGATGACCAATCGCGCCGGCACTATTGTTACAACAGCGTTGTCTATCGCCGCTTGTCCCGGGCCATTGTCGAGGCGCTCGCGGCACACTACCGCGACAATCCGAACGTCATCGGCTGGCAGATCGACAACGAGTTCAACAACGAGAACCCGGAGTGCTTCAGTGACCACTGCCGTCTCGGTTTCCGCAAGTGGCTGCAGGTCAAGTATGGGTCGCTCGATGCGCTGAACACGAGGTGGGGCACGAGATTCTGGAGTCAGCTCTACTCCGACTGGGATCAGATCGATCTCCCGCACCGTACCCCGGCATTGCACAATCCGGCGCTCGTGCTCGACTTCAGGCGTTTCATCTCAGCGTCCGTGACGGAGTACATGGGCGAGCAGATCGCCATCCTCCGTCGGGAACGGCCCGGTGATTTCCTGACCCACAACGGCGCGTTCAAGAACATCGACTATCACGCGTTCAGCCGGAGCCTCGACCTCCATGCTCACAGCAACTACCCGACCTTCATCGACAAACCACGCTTTCCCATCGCCGCCACGTTGACGCTGGTGCGCGGCTTCAACGGCCGGATGATGATCATCGAACAGCTGACAGGACCCGCCGGACAGACATATCTGCTGCGGACGCCGCGCCCGGGTGAGATGCGGCTGTGGGCGATGCAGGCAGTCGCCCACGGAGCCGATGGCCTGCTGCATTTTCGGTGGCGGGCGGCGCGTCGTGGTGCCGAGGATACTGGTATGGCGTCCTCGATCACGACAACGTTCCACGGCGCCGGTTCGAGGAGTTCAAGCAGGAGGGACACGAGCTCAGGACGATTGGGCCGGCGATTCTCGGATCCTCGGTCGATTCGGAGATCGCCGCTATCAAAGACTTCGAAGCGGAATGGGTGTTCGATCATCAGTACCTCACCCGCGAGGTCGACGTCGCGGCGACGTTCACCGCGCTGTTCCAGGCGGCGTCGGAGCTTCGTTTCAATATCGATTTCGTGAGTCCTGAGACGGATCTCGATCGCTACAAGGTCGTCTTCGCTCCGCAGACGGTCCTGACAGACGAGGCGTTCGCCGGTCGACTACGGCGGTTCGTCGAGGGCGGTGGCACGGTCATCATGTCGGCGCACAGCGCGCTCAAAGATCGCGACAACGCGATGCTCGCCGACACGCCGCCGGCTGGACTGACAGAGTTGTTCGGCGTACAGGTCGATTCCTACCAGACCTACCAGCCGCCATCGCGCGACGCCAATGCCGTGCAGTTCGGCACGAGCGATGTTCCCGTCCCCGTGCGCGTCTTTGCCGAGGAGTTGCGGCCAACGACGGCGCGGGTGGTGGGGCGCTGGCGACGTGATTACTTCCGAGGGAAGCCGGCTGCAACTGAACGGCAGGACGGAAAAGGCAAAGCGGTGTACTACGGGTCCCTCTTCAACCTTGAATCCGCGCGCTACGTGATGCAACGGTATGCCGCCGAGCAACATGTAAAGCCGCTGCTCACTGGAATCCCGTCCGCCGTCGAGGTGACGCGCCGCACCAAGGGCGCGAACGAGTTTTACTTTCTGCTGAATCACGGCGAAGCGCACGCCACGCTCAGCCCAGGGCCAGGATTCGTCGATGTGCTGACCGGCAAGTCGGCACCGGCAGCCTTTACGCTCGGTCCGTTTGACTACCGCGTACTGACGCGCATTCGCCGACAATGAATATTCTCCTTACCGGCGCCGCCGGTTATATCGGCAGTCACGTCGCGAAGATTGCCGCGCGCGGTGGCCACACCGTCGTGGCCGTGGACAACCTGACCTGCGGACACGAATGGGCCGTTCGCTGGGTCCGCTCGAGCGCGGGGACATCACCGACCACATCTGGCTGCGCGGCGTGTTCTCGCGCCATCGGATCGAAGCCGTCATGCATTTTGCGGCCAGCGCACTGGTGGGCGAGTCAACAAGAGAGCCGCGGAAGTACTTCTGGAACAACGTCGTGGGTTCGCTGGTGCTGCTCGATGCCATGCGCGAAGCGGGCGTCACGACGATCGTCTTCTCATCCACGTGCGCGACGTATGGCAACCCCGTTCTGGCCCGCATCGATGAAACGCATCCTCAGGTTCCCGTGAATCCATACGGGGAATCGAAGCTCTTCGTCGAGTGCGTGCTGCGGTGGTATGGGGAAGCCACAGACTTCAGTGGATGGCGCTTCGCTACTTCAACGCCGCCGGTGCGGATCCCGAGGCGGAGATCGGCGAGGACCACGATCCGGAGACGCATCTCGTACCGCTGGTCATCCAGACCGCGCTCGGCCTCAAGCCGTTCGTGGAAGTGTACGGAACGGACTACCCAACGCCAGACGGCACCGCCATCCGAGACGACATCCACGTGATGGACCTTGCCGACGCGCACCTGCGTGGTTTGAGCTATCTGACGGAGGGCGGCGAAAGTGCCGCGCTGAACCTTGGCACCGGTACTGGCCACTCGGTGCGTGAAGTGATTGCCACCGTGGCCAGCATCAGCGGCCGGTCGGTGCCGGTGCATGAGGCGGCACGCCGAGCAGGGGATCCGCCGGTCCTGGTCGCTGACGCGTGCGCCGCCTCCCGTCTCCTTGGCTGGCAGCCTGCCTATCCCGATCTGCAGACGATCGTGCGGCACGCGTGGGAGTGGCACAGACGCGCGAGGGAACGTCAACTTCCAACCGCCCCGACTCGGCGCCAGTAATTCATCGTGCACTTCGCGCGCAGGCAGGAGCGTAGTCCAATCGGCTTTGACAGCCTGGGATTGCAAGCTGAAAGCCGTGAGTTATCTGCTGGTCGGCTCGGTCGTCGTCTTCTTCTTGTGATAGTTCGGGTACGCCGGCCGCGTCGGCTTGACGACCGGATTCTTCTTCAATTCGGCCATGACTTCGGCAATCGCGCGATCGAGCTGGGGATCCTTTCCCTGCCGCACGAGCGCCGGATCGTGCTCGATCTCGATGTCGGGCGGAATACCGACGTTCTCGGCATCCCACTCACCTGCCGGACCCCAGACCGCCGAGCTCGGCGCCGTGACGAAACCACCATCCATGAGCGGTGGCGCACCGGCGCGCCCGACCAGGCCGCCCCAGGTACGTTTGCCAATCAGCTTGCCGACACCGGCGCGGCGGAAGTAGTTGGGCATGGCATCGCCGCCCGAACCTGCGAACTCATTGATGATCATCACCTTCGGACCGAAGATCGCCCCCTGCGGCTGCACTTCGTCCTCGCCGTCGCGCGTCGCGACGAGGCTCATCATCGTCCGTTTGAGGTGTTCGATGATGTCGGTGGCCAGGGCGCCGCCGCCGTTGAAGCGCTCGTCGATGATCGCCGCCTCCTTGCCGACCTGCGCGTAGTAGTAGCGAGTGAAATTTGTGAGCCCGCCGAACGACGTGTCGGGCATGTAGACGTAGGCGATTCGTCCGCTGGTCGCCGCGTCCACCTTGCGGCGGTTGCCTTCGATCCAGGCAAGGTTGCGCAGTCGTCCCTCGTTCGGCACGGGCACGACGGTGACTTCGCGAGCGCCCGAGCCATCGGCGTTCGGACCGACGCGGAGGAGAACGCTCTTGCCGGCGGTCGCCTCGAAGAAACTGTAGACGTTGTCCGTCGCGCGGATTTCACGGCCGTTCACGGCGAGGAGATATTCGCCTTCCTGGACGTTCACGCCTGGCTGTGTGAGCGGTGCTTTGAGATCCGGATTCCAGTTTTCGCCGTCGTAGACGCGTGAGAACCGATAACGACCGTTCTCGATGCGGTAATCGCAGCCGAGAAGTCCGGTTGGGATGGTCTTGGTTTCCGGGACGTCGCCGCCGCCAACGCCTAGGTGACCGACGGTGATCTCACCCATCATGTCGGCGAAGACGTAATTGAGATCGCGGCGCGACTGCACGGACTCGAGATAGGGCTCGTACTTCTTGATGGCCTTTGTCAGATCGAGGCCGTGGAGGTCGCGGTCGTAGAAGAACTCGCGCTGGATCCGCCACGCGTCGTAATACATCTGCTTCCATTCGACTCGCGGCTCGGACCGGATCTCGATCTCCTCGGTCCTGAGCGCGAAGGTCCCGGATCCGCCACCGCCGCCAGGTCCGGCCGGCGCAGGAGGACCGGCGGCCGAGGCACCGCCAGCACCTCCGCTCGCCGGCGGCATCGGCCGCAGCGATTGGATCGTCCAGCGATCGCCCTGGGCGCTCAGGGTCTTCTCGCCGTTCGCGGAGACTTCGAAAAACCGCACCCCGCTCGCAACCACGTCGGAACGGCGCTGTTTCAGATCGTGCCGGTGCACGGTCGATCCGGGGGCGCTGCCGGGTGTCGGCGGCGGAGCCTCGAGCGCAAAGAGGTTCCCCGCTTTGCCGACCTGCAGGGCCACATAGCGGCGTGCCGGGAGCGGAAGCGCAAGGATTCGCTGGTTGATCCGATCCCAGTCGATACGGACCTCCGGCACCTTGGCCGGAGCTGCCGGTGGCCGCGATTCCTCGCCGGCGGCGTCAGGCTTCGCCTCGGGCTTCTCGGCGGGCTTTGCGGTCTTGTCGTCGCTTGGCTTCGTCACCTTCTCCTCGTCGCTCTCGGGCGCGAGCGGCGACGGATCGTTCTTCGAGAGCACCGCCACGTAGACGTTGCGCGTCGGCGGCCGGACAGCGCTCCGGATATCAGGTTCCAACGACGGACCGGAATCCGTGCTCGCCGTGAAGTACAGGTGTTTGCCATCCGCGTCGAAGACCGGATACCGCGCATCGCTCAGCCCGTCGGTGAGCTGGCGGCTCTTCCCATCGCCGACCGAGTGGATGAAGATGGCGCTGAGATAATTCGGAAGCCGCTTCGAGTAGGCGATCCATTTGCTGTCCGGCGACCACACGGGCGCGCGCTCGGACGGAGGGAATAGATACCGGTCCTTGTCGACCTTGACCGGTTTGCGCTGATCGATGTCCACGTACCAGGTGTTCAGGTGCGCGTCGAGATACGCGAGCTTCTTGCTGTCCGGCGACCAGCGGGGCATCAGATAGAACGTCGGCTGCTGCTCCAGGCGAATCTTGCGGGCCTCGCTCCGACCGAGCGAGTCGCGGACGTGCAGCTCGTACTCGCCGCTCTCATCCGAGAAATAGGCGATCCACTGGCCGTCGGGCGACCACGCCGGATCGCGCTCCATGACGCCTGGCGTCGAGGTCAGATTGCGCGTGTCCCCTTTCTCCGCCGGCACCGTCAGAATCTCGCCCCGCGCCTCGAACAGCGCGCGGGCACCGGTCGGTGAGATGTGCGCGTTGGTCAATCGGCGCCCGACGTTGACGTACTTCGGACGCATCTCGGAAATGTCGCCCGCAATCGTGATCGTCAGTGGCGTCAGCCGTGCCGAGGCGAGGTCGTACAGCTGAATCTGTCCGAACTGCTCCAGGACGATTGCGCCAGGACCCGCGGACGCCGATTTGAAATCCATCCCCGAATTCTGAATGGCCTGGGACACTTTCTTGGTCTTGAGGTCGTACGGGTACAGCGTGACCGGTTCGCTCCGGTCGCTGAGGAAGTAGATCCGATCGCCGACCCACATCGGCGAGTAATCGTTCGACGTCTCGCGCGGCAGCTTCTCGATCTGACTGTTGGCGAGGTTGGCGATCCAGATCGGGGTGGCCTGGCCGCCGCGATAGCGCTTCCACGCGGTGAATGCGCGGGACAGCGGCACGTAGGCCAGGCGGTCGCCGTCCGGCGAAAACGCCGCCTCGAACCCCATCGGCAGCGGCACTTTTTCCGCGAGACCACCGTCGAGGCCGACCAGGAACAGCTCGCGGAAGCGCGAATAGCTCGTTCGCGTCGACGAGAACAACACCCGCTTGCCATCGGGCGCCCAGCCGATCGCGGTGTCAGCATCGGGGTGCCACGTGAGCCGTTTCGGCACGCCGCCCTGCGCCGGCATGACGAAGACGTCGGTGTTCCCGTCGGTACTGCCCGGTGAAGGCAATCCACTCACCGTTCGGCGAGAAGGTCGGGTTCGATTCCACTCCCGCGCCAGCCGTCAGCCGGCGGGCTTCGCCGCCGGCCCGCGGGACGCTCCACAGATCGCCGGCGAAAACGAACACGACCTGAGTGGCGCTGAGCACCGGCTGCTGCGCGAGGACTGGGGCCGTCTGGGCGGACGGAGACGAGGCGGCGAGCGCGACCAGGACGGCGGCGAGACCGGTGCTGAGCTTCATGTGGCCTCCGTGAGCACCTCATCCTATCGCGCGTCGAGCACGTGCCGGAAATCGGCTGCGCCGTGACCGCACACGGTCCGCCAGACTCTTCCGCGGTAACGGAAGCCATTCGGATTTCGGTTGCCGCGAGTCAGTGAGACTCGTAACGTGAAGTGGTCCGCTCGGAAATGGAGGTCGTGATGAGCCTGACTCGAGCAGCAGCCTTCGCGGTGTCACGAGCAGTGGTGGTCATGGTCATCGGGCTGAGCGTTACCCCGACGATCGCTCAAACCATTCGCGCCACGCTCACCGGAACCGTCATCGATCCCAACGGCGGGGTCGTGCAGGGAGCGGCGGTCACCGCCACCAACATCGCCACGAACATCAGCAGCGTCGCGAAAACCAACCAGGAGGGCATCTACACCTTCACCGCACTCGCTCCTGGCGAGTACGTTGTCGAAGTCGGCGTGACCGGGTTCAAGCGCGCGGTACAAAGCGGCGTCGTGCTGCAGATCGCGCAGGCGTCACGACTGGACGTGACGCTCGAGGTCGGAGCGGTCACCGAGGAAGTGCGCGTCGTCAGCGAGGCGCCGCTCGTACGGAGCACATCGAGCGAGCTCGGTCAGGTCATCGACTACAAGCAGATCCAGTCGCTGCCGCTCAATGGACGGCTCTTTCAACAGCTCATCACGCTATCGCCCGGCGCGCTGCCGCGCGGGTTTGCCGATTTCGCCGAGAACCCTGCCGCCGCTGGCGCGCGTAGCGCCGTACACCACAGCGTGAACGGCCTGCCGTGGTCGGGGAACAACTATCTGCTCGACGGCGTCGCCAACAACGAGCCGCTGAATGCTTTCATCAACATCACCCCGCCTCTCGAAGCCATCCAGGAGTTCAAGGTACAAACGAACAACCCGACGGCGGAATTCGGCGTCTTCGGTGGCGCCGTGGTCAACCTCAGTATCCGCTCCGGTACCAACCAATACAGTGGGTCGGTCTTCGAGTATTTCCGCGACGATTCACTCTACGCGCGGAATTTCTTCGCGGTGACCAAAGCGCCGTTCAACTCGCATCAGTTCGGGACGACCTTCGGCGGCCCGATCCTGCGGAACCGCGCCTTCTTCTTCGGGGACTATCAGGGCCTGCGTCAGGACCAGGGGCGAACGGTCATCACGACGGTTCCGACAGCCGACATGCGGCGCGGTGACCTGAGCGCGACCGGCGCGCAGATCTTCGATCCACTCACCGGACAGCAGTTTGCGGGCAACGTGATCCCTTCCGGCCGCATCAACCCGATCGTTCGACAGGTGACCGAACTCTACCCGCTGCCAAACCGCAGCGGCCTTGCCGACAACTACCTCGAGAACAACGTCATCACCCAAAACCAGGACGCGTTCGACATCCGTAGCGATTTCGTCCTCGGGAAGTGGGGCTCGCTCTTCGCGCGTTACTCGCGCGCCGACCGCGACTTCGTGGAACCGCCGACGGCCAACATCTTCATGTCAGGCGGAAACCGGTCGGAGTCGGGTAACTACAACGCCGTCATCGGTCACACCTACACGCTCTCCTCTGCGCGGCTCAATGAGTTCCGGTTCGGCGTCAACAAGTACGACCTCGCCCAGTTCGGTTCCGATTTCGGTATCCCGAAGAACAACGAGCTGGGGATTCCCAATGGCAACATCGAGGGGCATCCCTACACCTTCGGTATCGCCGACTTCAATGTGACCGGCTTCCTGCGCACCGCCTCGCCGGGATTCAGCAATTCCGTGCGGATCGGCAAGACCCTGCAGTTCTCCGACACCTTCACCTGGCTCGTCGACAAGCACTCGCTGAAATTCGGCGGCGACTACCGGAACATCTCGTCAACGCTGACCAACCCCCAGACGCAGCCAAGAGGATTGTTCACCTTCGACCGCAACTTCACGAGCAACCGCGGCGCCGCGAACACCGGGCACCCGTTCGCCAGTTTCCTGCTCGGTCTGCCCAACCGGGTTCAGCGGGATTTCGTCGACACCTACCCGGAAGTGCAGATTCACTTCGTTGGCTTCTTCGCTCAGGACGACTACCGTCTCACGCGGAATCTCACGTTGAACCTGGGACTGCGCTGGGACTTGCTGACCTCGCCTGTAGAAAAGAGCAACCGGCAGACGAACTTCAGCCTCGCGGACGGTCTGATTCACCTCGCGTCGCCGGACGATCGCGGTCCGCTGACGACCAACTTCTACGGTGGGTGGGCGCCGCGACTCGGCGTCGCCTATTCGCCGGATGAGGGCCGCACGGCATTCCGCGGCGCCTATGGCATCAGCTATTACCGTGACAACTTCGGCGCCAATGGCGGCACTCTCGAGCGGAATCATCCGCTGTTCCAGCAGATCGATCTGCAGACCTCCGACCAGTTCGTACCGTTCCGCACCGTGAGCGACGGCCTGCCCGGTTTCACGCCGACGCCCCTCACCCCGACCATGGTGCCGCCGCCCGGGTTTGCGGTGTTCTTCTTCCCGGCGGACGACAAGCCGAACATGGCCCACATGTTCAATGCCGGCGTCCAGCGGCAGCTGCCCGTGGAACTCGGTGCTCGATGTCGCCTACGTGGGAACGCGCGGCAAGAATATCTTCGTCAGCCGCAACATCAACGTGCCGCTGCCCGGCCCGGGCAACATGAACGAGCGGCGGCCGTACTTCAGCCTCGTTCCGAACATTCCTGTGATCAACCAGCGATCCGGCGAGGCAGAATCCTGGTACAACGCACTGCAGATGAAGCTGGACAAGCGCTTTTCGCAGGGCCTGCAGGCGCTCGTCTCTTACACGTTCTCGAGAAGCGAAGACACGGCCTTCATCCTCCACCCGGCGATCGAGACGCGTGCTCCGTCGATTGGAAAAGCCGTGGACATTCCTCACAACCTGGTGGTGAGCTGGGCGTACGAGCTGCCCTTCGGACCCGGCAAACGATACCTCTCCGGTGGCAGTGCGGCTGATGCAGCGGCTCCTCGACGGCTGGGCGGTCAACGGCATCACCATGTTCCAGTCCGGCGATCCACTCAATATTCAGGTCGCCACTTCGCAGCTGAACACCGGTTCGGGCAACTTCGCAAATGTCACCTGCAGCGACGTCGAAATCATCGGCGAAGTCACCCAGTGGTTCGACACCAGCTGCTTCGCCAACCCGCCGCTCTTCGAGTTCGGCAACTACGAGATCGGCCAGGTGCGTGGGCCACGGTTCGTCAACACCGATTTCTCGATCTTCAAGCGCACTCAGTTCGGCGGCGCGAAGTCGCTCGAGCTGCGCCTGGAAACTTTCAATCTGTTCAACCACGCGGTTTTCGCGAATCCGAACGTCACGTTTGGCAACGCGCAGTTCGGACGGATCGCCAGCACGCGCTTCCCGTCGCGCGAGATCCAGCTGGGGGCGAGGTTCTTGTTCTGAGGATTTGTCAACTGTCCAACCTCGCCGATGAGTCACGCCCGCCCTGAAAGGCGGGCCTACGGGGACTAACCGACGACTAACGACTGGCGACCAGCGACTTGATTCGGTGCCACGTCTTTTTCTTGGGCACTTCCGGACTCGCGAAGTCCGGCTTCGGATCCCCCCACAAGTAGTGATTGAACCACTCGAGGTTGTGCTGCATCACCGCACGCATCGCCCGCGGCTTGCTGATGCCGTGTCCGAATCCCTTGTAGACGATCATCTCGACCGGCAATCCGCGGTCCTCGAGGCCCTGACGCAATTCGTAGGCGTTGGGAATGGGCACGCGCCGATCGAGCTCGCCATGTTGAATCAGCGTCGGTGTCCGCGCCTGTTTGATGTAGGACATCGGCGACGTCTTTCGATAGATTTCCGGATCGTCCGCGGGATCGTCGCCGAGGTAATTGATGGTGAACGGCGTGATGTCGGTGTTGTAGTAATACGTCGCCCAGTTCGAGATGCCGGCCCCCACCGAGATCGCGCGAAAACGATCCGATGAGGTGGTCAGGAAGGCCGATATGTAGCCGCCCTGGCTCCAACCCATGCTGACGACCTTCGCCGGATCGACCCACCCTTTCGCAATGAGCGTGTCGACGCCGGAGATCACGTCCCACGCATCGCCGACCCCGAGGTTGCGCACGTTGAGGGTGCGGAACTTTTCACCGTAACCAGCACTGCCGCGATAGTTCACCTTGAGTACGAGCGCGCCGCGCCCCACCCAGATATCCGACGGGTAATAACGGGTATCGGGCGTGAGGAGGACCGGACGATCGATGCCGGTCGGACCGCCGTGAATGATGCACAAGAGCGGGTAGCGTTTGCCGGGATCGAAGTTCGCAGGCTTGATCAGCACCCCTTCAATCGTGGCGCCGTCCTTGCTCTTCCACGAGATCAGCTCGCGGGTGCCGAGAACGAACGCCGCCGCCTGCGTGGTGGAATCCGTGAGCGTCCGCGGCGCAAACGGCTGCACATCGGACACGAACAGCTCGGGAAGCGATCGCGGGGATCCGGCCGTGTATGCCACACGCCGGCCGTCGGCCGTCAGCGTGAACGAACCGCCCATGAGATCGTCTGGCGCAGACACTCGGGTGACGGTGCCGGACGTGGGATCCAGCCGGAAGAGGTGAGACGCGGTTTTCTGGAGTGCCGAGAAATAGAGTCCGGCGGGTGTCCAGTCCACCACCGCCGGCATTTCATCGAAGGTCTCGCTGATCGATCGCGGTGAACCGCCGTCGGCCGGCACGATCGCAAGCCGTGAGGTCAGCGCGAAGAACCGGTCGCGGCCCATCGCGCTGGTGAAGACGATTTGCCGGCCGTCCGGCGACCACTGAGGCCCGTTGTCGGGGCCTGGCTGATCGACGATCTTCTTGACGCGATCGTCGGCGATCGTCAGAACGTAAATGTCCGCGGTCGAGCCGTTGATCAGGTCTGGGTTGATCGTGCCGCTGAAGGCAATCGACCGGTCATCGGGCGCCCACGAGAACGCGCTGACGCTGAAGTCCTTTCCTTTGGTACGCTGACGCCCGGCCGACAGGCGCACGAAGCGCCTCTTCGACGTCGACCGTCCACAGGTGCACGTGCTGGTAGTCGCGGCGGACGACTTCGTAATCGCCGAGATGTTCCTTGCGAGCTTTCTGCGCCTCGGTTGGCGTATCCGGCGCGGTGAAGGCGATGTGTCTTGCCGTCCCGCGACCAGGAGAAGCTGGAGACCGGCGTCTCCGACTTGGTCAGCTGCATCGGCCTCGCCGCCGTCCGGCCGAATCGCGAAAACCTGGTTGCGATCGCCAACGCGCGGGCTCGTGAACGCCAGCCACTTGCCGTCCGGCGACCACTTCGGGCTCGTCGCCGTCTTGTCGCCGCGCGTGAGTTGAACCGCTGCGCCCCGTCGCCGTGCTCCGCGACCCAGATGTGGGTCACGAACGCATCCTGTGCGAAGTCCGTCTCAGCAGATCGTATAGGCGACGCGCGCGCCGTCGGGCGAGATCTGCGCGCCCCAATCACTCGGAGTGTCAGCAGATCGTCAAGGGTCGGCACGCGGCGCTCCGCCGCGCCAGGGCTCAGACCGAGCAGCAGAGCGAGCGTCAGCGGAGCAGCCGTCGAGCGGAAAGACATACCTTCTCCAGCAGAAAAAAGGCTGACAAATTGGACCTGAACCGGCGGCGAGGATAGTGCCGGGTGATGCGGCTGTCAATCGCACGCCGGCTGGCTATCTGGACTATGATCGTCAGGTTCCAGAGGCCCCGCTGACATCCACGATCGGACGCTATCGGATCATCGAAAAAGTCGGCCAGGGTGGGATGGGTGTTGTCTATCGAGCGCACGACACGCTGCTCGAGCGTGTGGTGGCCTTGAAGATCATCAGCACCTCCATCGAGGACAATCCCGACCTGCGCGAGCGCTTCTTCAGGGAAGCGCGCGCGGCCGGTCAGCTCTCGCATCGGAACATCATCACCATCCACGATTTGGGCGAGCACGAGGGACAGCCGTTTCTCTCGATGGAGTTCCTGACCGGCGAGGATCTGCAGCACCGCCTCGCGCGCCAGGAGCCGATGAGCCTCCGGCGCAAGCTCGAGGTGGCCAGCGAGATCTGCGATGGCCTGTCCTACGCTCACCGCCGTGGGCTCGTGCACCGCGACGTCAAGCCGGCCAACATCTTCATCACCGACGACGGCGTGGTGAAGCTGCTCGACTTCGGTCTGGCCCGGATGGTGACGTCGGAGCTCACGCGCAGCAACATGATGATGGGCACCCTGAACTACATGTCGCCCGAACAGGTACGCGGCGAGCGTACGGATCACCGGGCGGACATCTTCTCGTTCGGCGTCGTGCTCTACGAAATGCTGAGCGGGAGAAAGGCGTTCCAGGGAGACTCGTTCGCCACCACGCTCTACAAGATCCTGCAGGACGTACCCGAACCGCTCCACAACATCGATTCCACCATCCCTGAGGAACTGGTCTGGCTCGTGGAAAAAGCGCTGGCCAAGCCGCGTGACGAACGATACCAGGAGCTCACGGACATCTCGCGAGATCTTGCCGTTATTCGCCAGCACCTGTCCGGCAGCGACGCGGTGACGACGGCAAGTACGGTGTTCCCTCCCCAACGGCTGCCGTCGGATCCCCCGCGTTCATCCGGTAGCGGACCTCGGCGCCCGTCCGACACGGTGCGCCTCTGTCGCCGGCTCCGGCGGCGCTCTCCGATCGACCGATTACCGCGGTGCAGGCAACATCGCGCCGTTGGGGTTTTGCCTGGGGTGCGCTGGCCGTCATCGCCGTGGCAGCGGTCGGCTGGCTGGCGCTGCGTGAAAGTCCCGACAAAGAGCGCACGACCGAGCAAGCGCCGCCGCCTCCGGTGACTCAGCCGGCTCAGAGTCCTCAACCGCAAGAGCCTTCGAGCCCGCAGGCGCAGCAACCACAGCCGGCACCTGCCCCGCCCGCGCAGGAGGCATCGCCGCCAGCTGAAACCGTCACGACGCCGGAGGCAGCACGGCGCGCGGCCAACGACGCGCGCGTCAGAATGAATCGGGCGAAAGCCGCGGCGCGGCAGGCCGGATCAGTAGCGACGAGCTCGGCCTCATATGGCGCGGCGCTGACCGCCGAACGCGAAGGCCAGCGACTGTACCAGGCCGGACAATCGGCCGAGGCGGCAGCGAAATTCTACGAGGCGAACGGCCTGTTCAGATCCGCTGAGCTGGCGACACCACCGGCACCAACCCCAACTCCGGCACAGCAGCATGCGCCGCCGCCCTCTCAACGCGCCTGAGACGCAGCCGGCCGCACCGGCACCACAGCCCGCGGCACCGGCTCCGCAACCGACACCGACCGTACCCCGAGCCGAGGGTCCAGTGGAGCTGCCGTCTGTCCCTGCGCCCCGTGCGCCCACAGCTCCGGCTCCCCCGCCGCGCACCACGACGCCTCCGCCGATCACCGCCGCCGAGGGTCCCGCTTCGCCTGGGGCCGAGGAAGCCATCCGTGACATGGTCCGGCGATACGCACAGGCCCTCGAATCGAGAAACGTCGAGGCGTTGAAGCGTGTCTGGCCGACGCTCCAGGGCGCGCAGGAAGAGGCCGTACGCAAGGAGTTCCTGCACGCGCGCCGGATCGACGTCGACATCGACGATACGAATATCGCTGTTTCTGGGAATACCGGCACGGTCACATTCACTCGCCGTTACCGCTTGTCGACCGTCGACGGCCAGCGACTGGACACCAACTCGCGTACCACGATGTCGGTCCGCCGTGCCGGCAACGAGTGGGTGATCGACCGCGTGCGCTTCGAGGCATTCAGATGAACCTGTGTAGATTCATCGCGTTCGGCCTTCTCGTGTCTCTCTTCTCAGCCGCTTCTGCCGCTGCGCAGGATCGTCCCGTCGACCTTGTCCACGCTGTTCGAAGATATCTATGGTCCGCGCGGCCTGGTGTTGAACAGCGACGACGTGCAGCTCGACGGCACGAACCACGCGGCGCACTTCAACAGCGCGTTTCAGTCGGAGTTCAGGCTGATGAACGTCGCGCTCACGAGCCAGCTCGCTACTGTCCCACTGCCGTCACCGGCATCCGGCTTCACCTACCAATTCGATTCTGCAACGGGCACATTCATGCGGACGACGCGAAGCTTCGGCCCGATCCTCGCGGAGCGCGGCGAAACCATCGGCAAGAACAAGATTGCCTTCGGCTACACGTATCAGTTCTTCTCCTTCGACCACCTCGACGGTATCCCCCTGACGAATGTCCCCGCGGTATTCACGCACGACAACCCCCAGCTCGGCGGCGGTCGAGCCGATGTCGTGGCGACCGCCAACACCATCGAAGCGACGGTCAGCCAGTACACCGGTGCGCTGACGTATGGGTTGACGGATCGCGTAGACGTTTCGCTCGCGGTGCCCCTGGTCCAGACGCGGCTGGCAATGCTCTCGAATGCCACGGTTCACCGCATTGGCACGGGGTCCAATCTGGGTGTGCACTATTTCCGCGATCCAGATGCCATCGGCGGATACGGAGATGCGCGCCAGTACTTCGCCGAAGGTTCGGCTGGCGGCATCGGCGACCTCGTGGCGCGCGTCAAAACGACGCTGATGCGCGAGGGCACGCGGGCGTTCGCGGCCGGCCTGGACCTCCGAATGCCAACCGGAGACGAGAAGAATCTGCTTGGTTCTGGAGCGCTCGGTTTACGTCCCTTCGCGGCGGTATCGGCTTCCATGGGTGCATTTGCGCCGCACGCCAACGTCGCCTATCAGTGGAACGGCGAGAGCCCACTCGCCGGCGATGTGCGAACCGGTGAAGAAGCCGATCTCCCCGACCAGTTCATGTACGTGGTAGGCGCCGACGTCCTCATAGCTGAACGGCTGAGCGTCATCTTCGACATTCTCGGTCAGCGCGTGGTTGATTCCCCAAGAGTGGCACAACGGACATCGACGAGGACTGGAGCGGCCGGCAGCGTGACGCTGGACGACATCTTCTTCACGACCGAATCGTACTGGGCCTCGTCCGGCGCGTTTGGTCTCAAGGCCAACCTGGCACCGAGACTGCTGGTAACTTTCAACCTGAGATTCGCGATTGGGGACAGCGGCCTGACCGATCGCCTGTCGCCGCTCATCGGGATGGAGTGGGCCTTCTAGTCGTCAGTCGCTAGTCGTTAGTCGTGTCGTTCAACCGTAGGCCCGGCCTTGTAGGCCGGGCGTGATCGAGACAGCCGGTGGTTGATTGTCGGCTTCTTTCAAGGACGAACATGAATCCGCAAACACAAGTGAGAACGGCGCCAGAGCTGCGCGATGCGAAGCTGTTCCGTCAGGCCGCCTACATCGACGGGCAGTGGATCGAAAAAGACAAGACCATCGACGTCGACAATCCGGCGACGGGCGAAGTGCTGGGGACGGTGCCCCAACTCGACGCGGCGGATACGCGGCGCGCGATCGAGGCGGCGAATCGTGCATTTCCCGCCTGGCGGGCCAAGACGGCGAAGGAGCGCGCCAACGTGCTGCGCCGCTGGTTCGACCTGATGATGACGCATCAGGAGGACCTGGCGCGGTTGATGACGCTCGAGCAGGGCAAACCGCTCAGCGAATCAAAGGGTGAGACGGCGTACGCGGCTTCGTTCCTCGAATGGTTCGGCGAGGAGGCCAAACGCGTGTACGGCGACACGATCCCGCAGCACCAGCCCGACAAGCGGATCGTCGTCCTGAAGGAACCGGTCGGCGTCGTGGCTTGCATCACGCCGTGGAATTTTCCGCTGGCGATGATCACGCGCAAAGCCGGCCCCGCCATCGCCGCGGGCTGTACGGTCGTCCTCAAACCTGCTTCGCAGACGCCCTTCTCGGCACTGGCGCTCGCCGAGCTCAGCGAGCGCGCCGGACTGCCCAAAGGTGTGCTCAACATCATCACCGGACCGGCCAAAGAGCTCGGCGGCGAGCTGACGTCGAACCCGCTGGTGCGCAAGCTGTCGTTCACGGGATCGACCGAGACCGGCAGGCTGCTGATGGCACAGTGCGCCTCGACCGTGAAACGCCTGTCGCTGGAACTGGGCGGCAACGCGCCGTTCATCGTGTTCGACGATGCCGATCTCGATGCGGCGGTCGAGGGAGCGGTGATCTCGAAGTACCGAAATACCGGGCAGACCTGCGTCTGCGCCAATCGTCTCCTGGTACACGATTCGGTCTACGACGTGTTTGCCGAAAAGCTCGCGGTGGCCGTACGCAAGCTGCGCCCGGCCTCGGGCCTCGATGCTGAAGCGACTCAGGGCCCACTCATCGACGACCGCGCCGTTGACAAGGTCGAGGAGCACATTCGCGACGCGACGGCCAAGGGGGCTCGGGTGCTTGTCGGCGGCAACCGCCACAAGCTCGGCGGCCGCTTCTTCGAGCCGACGATCCTGACCGATGTGACCCCGGCGATGCTCATCGCGCGGGAAGAAACATTTGGTCCGGTGGCGCCGTTGTTCCGCTTCAAGACCGACGCGGAGGCAATCGCCCTCGCGAACGATACCGAGTTCGGACTCGCGGCGTATTTCTACGGGCGCGACATCGGCCGGATCTGGACCGTGGCGGACGCGCTCGAGTACGGAATCGTGGGCATCAACACTGGGATCATTTCCACGGAAGTGGCGCCGTTCGGCGGGATGAAGCAGTCGGGGATCGGTCGCGAGGGGTCGAAGTACGGGATGGAGGAGTTCCTCGAGATCAAGTACTTGTGCCTTGGGGGCATCAAATAGGTTTCAAAGTAGTCGCTTCAGCGTCGCGAAGGCCTCCAGCATCTCGGCGTAACTGAAGTTCGCATTCCGGCCGCTGGGATTGGGCAGCACGAACAGCTGCGCGCCGTGAACGAGGTGCGGCTGGCTGCCCAGGACGGTGCCGGTCGCACGCGAGTGTCCTCCCGTGCCGTCCCTGGAAGAGATGAGTGGCAGGACCGCACGGTAGAGCGTTACGCCAACGAGTGCCAGCACCTGCGGACGGTAGCGTTTCACCTTCCTCGAGAGAATCGTCCATCCCGCCACGTACTCACGCGGGGCCAGATCGTTGATTCCTGGACTCGGCCGCGCAATCAGGTTGGTGATGCCGAACCCGAACTCCGGCAGCCGATCGTCATCGAGGTAGGTGATTGGTTCCGGAACCAGCCGTGATTCGCCGAGCAGCTTCCAGAACCGGTTGGAGTAGCCGGCGAAATGATGGCCGGTCTGAGCCGATCGGACGCCGGGATTGATGCCGACGAACAGCACGCGCACGCCCGGCTTGATGCGATCGCGCAGGCGCAGGTGCGACCAGTTCAAGGCTTCTTCTTCTCTCAATGCGCTTGGGCCCCACCCCCAAGCGCGCTCGCTCGGCGACTTCGCGCCTCGCTCGGGCCGCAGGCGCTCTTCAAGCCGGCTGGCCTAAACCGAGGACTCGGTCGCCTTCGGCGCTCAAGAAGGTGACGACGGCATCCCGGTGCCGCGCTTCGGCACGGGCGACGAGCGCGCCGAATGCGGGATTGGCGCGCAGGCCGTCGAGCCACGGATCCCGGGCGACGGCGGGCGTGCAGAAGAATCCGTTGTCGACCGCCCACTCGATAGCCTCGAGCGCACCGGCGTGATCGCCGGCATACGCGAGGTGGCGGCCGACGAAGTAGCGCGCCTCGGGATCGTGAATGTCGCGGAGCGGGGCCAGCGCGGCAATGCTCTCGTCGGTCCGGCCGTGCAGCAGCAGTCGCAACGCCGAGGTGAACGACACCATTCGGCTGGCGATGCGCTCGTCGATCGTGCGCAGGCTCTCCAATGCCTCGTCTTGTCTCCCGAGCATCGTCAGCGCGACATTGCGGGCATAGGGAATGCCCTCCGTTTCGAATTCCAGAACACGCTCGTACTCTCCGAGCATGAAGAATGTGATCGCGATACTCGTTTTCAGGCGCGGATCGAGTCGGCGCGAGCGCTCGAAGGCGGCGAGGGACGCTCGCAACAGGCCGCAGTAACGACACGCATGGCCGAGGCCGGAAAAGAGCTCGGAGTCGGAGCCGCGGGTCTTGGCCAGTCGAATGAGCCGCGACATCGCATCCGTCGCCCGCCCGAGATCGACTTCGAGATAGGCGTAGGCATTCTCCGCACTCGACAGATCGGGGTTCAGCTCGAGCGCGCGCTTGAGCGCGGTTTCGGCAAGTTGCAGCGTGCTGGATTCCTCGCCAACGAGATATTTGCTGATCAAGCGGTGCATGCGGCCGAGTGCCGCCCATCCCGGCGCGTAGTGCGGATCGTCGCCGAGGCACTCCTGGTACAGGTCGCGCGCGGTCTTCCACTGTTTCGTGTTCTGGCTCAACTCGTTGGCGCGCAGGTAGCGCTCGTAGGCGTGCGGATTCGATGGCACGTCGTGCCGCAGCATACGGCGCTCGCGCGATGTGAGCGGCAGCGAGAGCGCCTCCACGATCTGAGTGGTGAGCTGGTCCTGCAGGGCGAACAGATCGCCGACGTGAACCTGGCTGCTGTGCGAGCACACGACCGTCCCCGACGGCGCCTCGAGCATTTGTGTCGTGACGCGCAGCTGATCGCCCGCGCGCATGAGCGTCCCGACAACCGCCACATCGACGTCTGCCTCGGTCGCAAGCATCTTCAGGTCCGGCATGCCGCCGTCCAAACTTTCCTGCGACGACGCTCGATCGCACGACGAGCGGCTGCAGCGTCGAGAGCGAACTGGTGATGGCATCGGCGAGGCTGAACGCGAGAAAGTCCGTTTCGGCATCCGGTCGGAGGATGCGAAATGGCAGGACGATGAGACGGGTGGCGGCACGGGCGGCAACCGGTTGCGTATCCGCGAGGAGCAGCGACGAGCGGAGCTCCTGTGCGAAGGCGTCGGCGGTCTGGTAACGATCGTCGCGGTTTTTGGCGAGCGCCTTGTTGATGACGCGATCGAGGGCTGACACGGCAGGGCCACCCGTCAGCACAGGCGGCTCGTCGTACATGATGTTGTGGATGACTTCGACGGTGCTGCGGCCGCCGTACGGAGTTTGCCCGGACACCATCTCGTAAACGATCGCGCCCGCGGCAAAGATGTCCGTTCGAGCATCGGCCGGCTCCCCCCGGATCTGCTCCGGCGCACAGTATTGCGGCGTGCCAATCAGCATGCCCGGGGAAGTGAGCCGCGTCGACGTTACCGCGGCGTCGGCGCCGGTGGCGGCGGCGACACCGAAATCCAGGAGCTTGACGCCGTGCGCCGTCAGGAACACGTTCGAGGGTTTCAGATCCCGGTGCACCACGCCATGACGATGCAGTGCATCGATCCCGGCGAGCATGCTGAGCGCGAGTGAAACCGCTTCCGACGTCGTCAGCCGGCCGCGCCCGATGCGGGTGGCGAGGGACTCTCCCTCCAGCAGCTCCATCGCCAGGTACAGCTCGCCGTTGTCCTCTCCGATTTCATAGAGCTGGCAGATCGCGGGGTGGTTGATGGCAGCGGCAGTGCGTGCCTCGCGCGCCAGTCGCTCCCGGGCAACCGGATCCGGAGAGGCTCCGCGCAATGTTTTTATGGCGACCGGACGCTCGAGCTTAGGATCGACCGCGGAATAGACGATCCCCATTCCGCCCTCGCCGAGCGTTCCCGTGATCCTGTAGCGACCGATGTGCTGGCGTGTCACGGCTGTTTATAATCCAGACAAGAACGCAAAAACCGACATACCCGGATTGCCTCGGAGCCTGCTGATGAACTGGCTGATGAAAGAAGAACCGTCGAACTACAGCTATGACGACCTCGCGCGCGATGGCCGCACCTCGTGGACCGGCGTGAGAAATCCATTGGCGCAAAAGCACCTCCGGAGCATCCGCGATGGCGATCGCATCTTTTTCTATCACACTGGGAACGAAAAAGCGGTCGTTGGCATCGCCCGCGCGTCGGGCGCAGCCTATCCGGACCCGGCCGACAAGACGGGAAAGCTCTACGCGGTTGACGTAGAGCCTGTCAAGAAGCTCGCGTCAGCGGTCACCCTGGCGGCGATCAAAGCCGACAAGGCGTTCGCCACGTTTCCTCTCGTCCGAATGTCGCGTTTGTCCGTCATGCCGGTGACCGACGTCGAGTGGAAACGGATCGAGTCGATGGCAGGCGAGGGGCGGCCTCCCGGCGGGAGGTCGCGCTGACGTGATCACGTTCTCCCGGGTCAGCAAGCAGTACGGCCGCCAGATACTGTTCGTCGACGCTTCCTTCCAACTGAATCCCGGCGAAAAAGTCGGACTCGTCGGGCCCAACGGCGCCGGCAAGACGACTTTGTTCCGTATGGTCGTGGGCGAAGAGACGCCCGACGACGGCGAAGTATCCGTTCCGAAGAAAGTGACGGTCGGCTACTTCAGGCAGGACGTGGAAGAGATGTCAGGGCGCAGCGTGCTGGACGAGGCGATCGCCGGCAGTGGCCGCACCGGCGTGCTGCACCACGAGCTCGACGCGCTGCAGCGCGCGATGTCCGACCCGGCCAGCGGCGGAGACATGGACAGAATCCTCGCGCGGTTCGGCGAGGTTCAGGAGGAATACGAACATCTCGGCGGTTACGCGCTCGAGAGCCAGGCGCGCGAGGTCCTGCACGGTCTCGGATTCGACGATGAACAAATCGACAGAGACGTCGGGGCGTTGTCAGGGGGATGGAAGATGCGGGTCGCCATGGCCCGCGTGCTGCTCGGCCGCCCGGACGTCCTGCTCATGGACGAACCGACCAACCATCTGGATATCGAATCGATCATCTGGCTCGAGGCGTTCCTGAAGTCGCTTCCCGGGGCGCTCGTCATGACCTCCCACGATCGCGATTTCATGAATCGGGTGGTCAGTCGCGTCGCGGAGATCGACGGCGGCGAGATCACGATGTACTCGGGTAATTACGACTTCTACGAACGGGAGCGGGCGATTCGCGAAGCGAATCGCGAGGCGGCATATGCGCGCCAGCAGGCGATGCTCGCCAAGGAGCAGCGGTTCATCGACCGCTTCGCGGCGCATGCGGCCAAGGCCGCGCAGGTGCAGAGCCGCGTCAAAGCCCTCGAAAAGATTGAAAAGATCGAGCTTCCGAAGAAACGCCGCGTCGTGCAGTTCGATTTCCGGCAGCCGCAGCGCTCCGGCGAACAGGTCGCGGTGCTCGAAGGCGTCAGCAAGGCCTACGGCCGTCGCATCGTCCACGACGGTGTCAACCTGACTGTCCGGCGCGGCGAGCGCTGGTGCGTGATGGGGCGGAATGGCGCGGGAAAGACAACGCTGCTGCGGATGGTCGCCGGCGTCCTGCCACCGGACAGCGGCGACGTGCGTATCGGTGTCAGCGTCAGGATGGGATACTTCGCACAGCAGGCTCTCGATCTGCTCGATCCCGAGTTCACCGTGTGGGAACAGATCGAGCGGGATTTTCCGCACGAGTCGACCGGCGTGCTGCGCAACCTGCTCGGAGCGTTCCAGTTTTCGGGCGATGAGGTGGAAAAGAAAATACGCGCCCTCTCGGGTGGCGAAAAGACCCGACTCGTCCTGGCGCGGATGCTGCTCGACCCGCCAAACTTCCTGGTGCTGGACGAGCCGACGAACCACCTCGATCTCGCCACCAAGGAAATGCTCGTCGCGTCACTCTCGTCATACGAGGGAACGATGATGTTCGTATCGCACGACCGGGCGTTCCTGCGCGGGCTGAGCACCCGCGTTCTCGAGCTCGGGGGAGAGTCGGGCACCGACGCCGAACCGCACGCCTACCCGGGTTCCTACGTGGAATACGTCGAGCGCACGGGGCACGAAGCGCCGGGGGTACACGGGTAAACTCGGGAGCTCGGGGAGCGCCTGCGGGCGCTCGAGCGAGCGCGAATGCGCGAGCGAGAGCGAGCGGGGGTGGGGCCCCGCGAGCGCTGAGAAAAGATGCTCGTCGACAGCTTATTACTTGCCTCGGCGTGGCTTGGCGTGCGCCGGTCGCTTCTCCGCCGCCGGAGCTGCCAGCAGCTCGCGAATCTTGGCGCGCCGGAGTACTCCGCGTTTGCGATTGATCTGGAAGCGCGACTTCTCGCCGTTTCTCTGAGACATTCCTCGAACTCCTTGATGCGGCGCCGTCAACGGCGAGCCATAGAAACGAACGATCTTACACCGCGGGCTTCAGCAGGAGGAAACCGAGCGGAGGGATGCGCAGGTTCAGCGACACGTTGTACCCATGCGAGGCGATCGGTTCGGTGAACACGATGCCGCCGTTGCCGCAGTTGCTGCCGCCGTAGGCTTGGGCATCGCTGTTGAGCAGCTCGATGTAGCCGCCGTCCCTGGGGACGCCGATGCGGTAGCCCTCGCGGGGCACGGGCGTAAAGTTCAGGAGCGCCACCACGAAGTCATCGGGATTCTGTGCCCGGCGGATTAACGAGACCACGCTGTTTTCGTTGTCGTTGCAATCGATCCAGTGAAACCCGTGCGGATCGAAATCGACCTGGTGCATGGCCGGCTCGCTCGTGTAGGTCCGATTGAGATCGGTAACGAAATGCCGCAGGCCGGAGTGAAGCGGGTTGTCGAGCGCGTGCCAGTCGAGGCTCTGATCGTAGTTCCATTCGCGAGTCTGGCCGAACTCGCAGCCCATGAACATCAGCTTCTTGCCCGGGTGCGCGTACATGAAGCCGTAAAGCGCCCGCAGCGTGGCCGCCTTCCGCCAGTCGTCACCGGGAATCTTGCCGAACATCGACCCCTTGCCGTGTACCACTTCGTCGTGCGAGAACGGCAGGATGAAGTTCTCGGTGAAGGCATAGAGCAGGGAGAACGTCAGGTGTGTGTGATCCCAGCGCCGGTAAACCGGATCCTTCTTGACGTACTCGAGAATGTCGTTCATCCAGCCCATGTTCCACTTGTAAGTGAAACCCAGGCCGCCGAGATAGGTCGGACGGCTCACCGACGGAAAGGCCGTTGACTCCTCCGCGATGGTGATCGATCCCGGCTGCTCGGCGTGCGTCAGCATGTTCATCTGGCGGAGAAAGTCGATCGCCTCCAGATTTTCACGGCCGCCGTGACGGTTCGGCACCCACTCCCCTTCCCGCCGCGAGTAATCGAGGTAGATCATCGACGCGACCGCGTCGACGCGCAGGCCATCGGCGTGGTACTCGTGCAGCCAGAAGAGAGCGTTGGCGAGCAGGAAATTGCGTACTTCGTTGCGGCCGTAGTTGAAGATGAGCGTGCCCCAGTCGCTGTGCTCACCCTGCCGGGGGTCAGCGTGCTCGTAGAGTGAGGTGCCGTCGAACTGCGCCAGCCCATGAGCGTCTTTGGGGAAGTGGCCGGGAACCCAGTCGAGGATGACGCCAATGCCGGCACGGTGGCAGGCATCGACGAACCCCTTGAACTCACGCGGCGTTCCGAAGCGGCTCGTCGGTGCATAGAAGCCCGTCACCTGGTATCCCCAGGATCCCGAAAACGGATGTTCCATGACCGGGAGCAGCTCGATGTGCGTGTAACCCATGTCGCGCACGTACGGAATGAGCCGCGCCGCAAGCTCGTCGTAGGTCAGGTAACGATCCTTCTCCTCGGGAATCCGCATCCAGGATCCCAGGTGCACTTCGTAGATGGCCATCGGCCGATTGAGCCAGGACTCACGTCTCAGCCGGTCTCGCATCCACTCATCGTCCTGCCAGTCGTAGTCGAGGCGGGTCACAATTGACGCCGACAGCGGCGGGATCTCGAACGCCCGACCGTAAGGATCGGCCTTGAGCAGAACGTTTTTGTTGCGTGCCTTGATCTCGAACTTGTAGCGATGACCGACCGTCGCGGCAGGGAGAAAGATCTCCCAGACGCCGCTCGCGCCGAGCGAACGCATCGGGTGAGCGCGACCGTCCCAGCGATTGAAGTCGCCGACGACGCTGACGCGGACGGCGTTGGGCGCCCACACCGCAAAGTGCACGCCGTCGGCCGAGCCGATGCGCATCGGATGGGCGCCGAGCTTTTCGTAGATCCGCGTGTGATTGCCTTCGCCGAAGAGATACAGATCGTAGTCACCGAGGACTCGCCCGTAGCGATACGGATCGTCGACGTTATCGGTATCGCCGCCGGGGTGGGTGACGCGCAGCCCGTAATCGGGAATCGTGGTGAGGCCGGCGAGAAGTCTTTCGAAAATTCCCGCGTCATGGCGTTTCTGCATCGGCACAGCATCGCCACCGGGCCGGATGATGCTGACCTGTTCGGCCTGTGGCAGGAACGCGCGAATAACCACGCCTTCGTCCACGACGTGCGGCCCGAGTATCGAAAAGGGGTCGTGATGCCGCGCTTCGGCCAGCGCGTCGAAGTCGATCCGCCGAACGCCGGTGGGTGGCGTCATGCTTCGGTCCCGGCGGTGACGAGGCGAGGGGAAGCGACCGCGCGTCGTGAAACCCACGCATCGCGCTCTGATTCGCTGGGACGATCGCCCGGACCACCGAGCGAGGTCACACCAGCCCTGTGGTAAGCCGGGCACCAACCAGTCAGCCCGGTCGTTGCGGCGAACAGGCCGAGCAGGGCAAACGGCCAGCGGCTCGCGCGCGGCAACGCCGCTGCCGTCGCCAGGATGGCGCCGCCGACGCTCATGCGCACGGCACGCTCGATATCTCCGACGTTCTGCACGGTCAGTCGATCGTATGCCTCATCCTGCGTGAGCATGGCCAGTTCGACCAGCGCGCCCGTCAAGGTGTCGTTCGACGGCTCGACCAGCGCCTGGCCGCCCATCGCCAGATCGACGATGGGGGTGCAGCGCTTCGCGCCGGTCAGCTGCTTGGCGCGGGCGAGGCCGTCCAGACTGTCATCGATGTTGATGTATTGGTGCGGAACGTGAAGCCGCCGCAGGTGCCGCAGCGAGCGGCGGGTGTCCGAGCACCAATCTGTCCCGAAAACCTTGATCAACGCGTCAACTCCCGCCGCACGGAATCGCGGAACGCTAAAGGGCAACCAGCAGAGCGCTTCCGGTCACCGCGAGCGCCAGCAGGAGCAGCCACTGGGCGGCCACTGCGGCCGGATGATACGGCGTTTCGCCGCCCACTCGCGCATCCGCCGACCACGTCGACACATGCTGCCAGGCTCCGAACGCGCAGCCAAGCGCCGCAATCGTGAGTGCCCAACCCGTGGCCATGAGCAGACGGGCCGCTCCTTCGCGCATCCCCGGCAGAAAGGCGCCCAGCGCCGCCGACAGCATCCAGATGGCGATCGCCATCACCGCCACCAGGCGCAGCTGACCCAGCATGCGTTCGGCCGCCTGGCGTCGCAGCTCGGCGCGCAGGGCCTGCTCCGCGCGCTGGCGCTCCGACTCCATCTGCGTGCGTTCGAGGTCCATGCGCACGCGATCGCGGTCGAACGCCTCCTTCAGCGCGGCCACGACCACGCCGGCGAGCCGTGTTTCGAGCTGACCGATCGCGCCGCCTGTGGCCAGCGGACCGGCCGGCGACTCCGGCGGCTGCCGTACTCGACCGGTGAGCTGGACGAGACCGCTCACCGTCTCGATCACACGCATCCACTGCGCGAATCCCATGGCCTGAGCTTATGGATTAGTTGGCGATGGATGCAAGCTGAGCTTCGCTACGCTAGGAGCTAGGAGCTGGGAGCTAGGAGCTGGAGCTGGAGGCTGGAGGCTGGAGGCTGGAGGCTGGAAGCTATGATCGCGACGCTGGTGACGGAACGCTTTTCTGCGCGAGGATGGCGTCGACGTATGCGCTCACGAGCCCGGGAAGATCGTCGGCGGGCCCATACAACGTGAAGACTTTGCGGAACCGCGGTCCGCTCATCGCCAGATCCCACCCCGATCCAGACTGCGATTTGAAAATCGAGAGACGCCAGTATTCGAAGGAAGGACGCCACCGCCGCACGACTTCCCTGACCTGGTCGTGCAGCTGCGAGCGCAGTGCCGCATCTCCAAGTTGAGGACAACTGACCGTGACGCTCATCGAAGAATTCTGCACTACCCTATCCTGCCGGGAGATGCGCTTCAAGCTAAGCCGTATCCGCCCTGTGCACGATCAACCTCCGCGATCGATCCGAGCTCAGATCCAATTTCCGCGTCACTCGCCGTGATCGGATGAGCGAATTCTATAAACGGCGTCGTTCTTCCTCCCTTGACAGCGTCTGCGACGCCGCGATACGTTCTCATCTCAATAATCTATGGGAAGGCCTCAAGGACCGTCCGGCGAGCTCGCCCTCGGCACGCTCGACATTCTGATCCTGGCGCGCCTGGCGCGGGGCGCGATGCACGGCTTCGGCATCGCGGAGTACTTGCACCAGGTATCCGAGGACGTGCTCCGGGTCGAAGAAGGTTCGCTCTACCCCGCGCTTCACCGCCTCGAGGACCGCGGCCTCATCGTGTCGGAATGGGGTACGTCCGACAACAACCGGCGGGCGCGTTTCTACTCGCTCACCCCGCGCGGACGTCGCCGCGTCGTCATCGAAGTGGCGAACTGGCGTCGGTTCGTCGACGTCGTGGCCCGAATCATCGACCCGGCGGTGCCCTGATGCGCCGCACGCAGTGGCAGGCCGACCTGCGAGCCCTCGTCGACGCGCTGTTCAAACGACGGCGCCTGCGCGAACGGGTGGATGAAGAACTGCGCTTTCACCTCGAGATGCGGGCGACGCAGTTGATGGCGAACGGCGTCAGCCGCGAGGCGGCGCTTCGCCGCGCCGCACAACTGCTGGGCAACCCGGCGGTCATTCGCGAACGGACGCTCGACTCACGGAGGTACGATCCATGGAACGCCTGCTCTACGACCTGGCTTATGCGGCACGAGGGCTGCGAAGGGCGCCCGGTTTCACGGCTGTGGCTGTCGTCTCGCTGGCCCTCGGCATCGGAGCCAACGCGGCGATCTTCTCGCTCATCGATCGGGTGATGCTGCGGCTCCTGCCCGTTGAATCGCCGCACGAGCTGGTTGTCTTCGGCGCCGTCCAGTCATACCCCCGCTATCAGTTCTTTCGCGACAACAGTGCGCATCTCTTCAAAGGCATGTTCGGCTTTGCCAACGTGTCTCAGGTATCGGTGGACGGCAACGAAGATCCATCCAGCTTCCTCGAGGGGCGCCTGATAACCGGCAACTACTTCGATCTTCTCGGCGTGAAACCGCGTCTCGGCCGCCTCATTGCGCAGGATGACGATCGCGATCCGGGCGCACACCCGGTGATCGTGATCAGCCACGCGTTCTGGCAGCGCCGGTTCAACAGCGACCCGGCTGTGCTCGACCAGTCGATGCGCTTGAGCCCGGGGACGTTGTCGAGCGGCGCCGGCACCGGCGGCTTCGAGTCGAACAGCGCATCGACGTCACGGCGCGCCTCACAGTTTCGAATCGTGGGTGTTGCACCCGCTGGTTTCACCGGCGAAACAGTTGGACAGCATCCAGACTTCTGGGCGCCGATCATGATGCAGGAACACTTCATGCCGGGCCGCCCCTGGCTGCGCCGCACGTCGGCGTCGTGGGTTCGCCTGATGGCGCGGCTACAACCAGGCGTCGGCCTCGAACAAGGCCAAAGCCGGTGGGACCGTTCTCCTCAGGCAGGCGCTGACGCAAGAGCGCGGGACTGAAATCACGGCGGACGATCGGCGCTCGATTGCCGCCGCCAACCTGGCGCTCGCCACCGGCGAGAAGGGTCTCAGTCAGCTGCGCGGACAATTTTCTCAGCCGCTGACCGTGCTGATGGTCATGGTGGCGGTCGTCCTGCTCATCGCCTGCGCCAATCTGGCCAACCTGTTGCTGGCCCGGGGCTCGGCCCGCCGTCGCGAGATCAGCATCCGCATGGCCATCGGCGCCAGCCGGTCGCGAGTCATTCGACAGCTGCTGACCGAAAGCGTACTGCTGGCTCTCACGGGCGGTGCGGTAGCCGTGGCGATCGCCTGGTGGGGCAGCGGCGCACTGTTCTCGACGGTGGCGGAAACGAGCAGCTCGCTCAGGCTCGATCTGAAGCCCGACCTGCGTACCTTTGCCTTCACCGCTGCCGTGTCGTTCGTGACCGCACTGCTCTTCGGCCTGGTTCCGGCCCTGCGCGCCACGCGCGTCGACGTGAGCACGGCCCTCAAAGAGTCCGGGCGATCGGCCGCCAGTGGGTGGAAGCTCGGACGCGCGCTGGTGGCGGTGCAGGTCACGCTCTCAGTGATCCTCCTCATGGGTACGGGGCTCTTCACGCGCACGCTCTACAACATGAAGGCGCAGGACCTCGGCTACCAGCCTGAGGACGTGATCCTGATGCGCGTCGACCCCATCTCCGCCGGATACGTCGGCGACGACATCGGCCGGGTCTGCGTCCGGCTCCTCGAGCGCGTCCGCACCATACCCGGCGTCACCGCGGCGACGTTCTCCGAAAACGGTCTCTTCAGCGGTACCGAATCGAGCGCCAGCGTGACTATCGAAGGGTACACGCCGTCTTCTCAGGCAGACCGTGTCGTGCGCTTCGACCAGGTGGGTCCCGGTTACTTCACGAACGTCGGAATTCCTCTTCTCCTCGGACGCGATTTCAACGAGTCGGACAACGAGCGTGCCGCCCGCGTCGCGGTCATCAACGACAGCATGGCGCGCTTCTATTTCCCCAATCAGAATCCGCTCGGCAAATTGATCACCGACGACAATATGGCGCTGACGATTGTCGGGGTGTCGACGAACGCGCGCGACCATGGTTTGCGCGACGACGTGCGCCGGCGCATGTACGTGTCGTACCTGCAGCCAATCGACGGGCTGACGACCGCCAACTTCGAAGTGCGGACGAGCGTCCCCCCGGCGCGGATGACGCCAGTCCTTCGCGCTGCGGTCAGGGAAGTTGCGCCGTCGATGCCCGTGCTCACCATCAAAGCGCTGACGCGGCTCATCGACGAGTCGCTCGTGCGCGAACGCCTCATCGCCAGGCTGTCGGTTCTTTTCGGGGTGGTCGCGGTCGTGCTGGCGAGCGTCGGCCTCTATGGCGTGCTCGCGTACTCCGTCGTACGGCGCACGAATGAAATCGGCATCCGCATGGCCATCGGCGCCTTCCCCCGGAACATCGTGTGGATGGTGCTGCGCGAGACGCTGCTCCTCGTCGCCGTCGGCATCGCCTGCGGAATTCCGGTTGCCCTCGCGCTGACCAGGTTCGTGTCCTCGCTGTTGTTCGGGCTCAGGCCGAACGACATGGTCACAATCGTCGCCGTCGTGCTGCTGATGCTGTTCATCGCGCTGCTCGCCGCCACCGCGCCCGCGCGGCGTGCGGCCCGGATCGATCCGTTGAGCGCGCTGCGCTACGAGTGATCGCAGAGGAAGCGGAGGACACGGGACGGGATTTCAACACGGAGGCACGGGGGCGCGGAGCTACCGGCCGTTCCGGACGACGTTCACTTGCAAAAAGCTTCAAACGCCGAGAACCGCTGAGAATACGCAGAGACGCCAAGGATGGCTAGTTGCAGCGTCGGGCTGGCGTGCCGCGCTTCGCGCGGTGAGGGTCAGTCAAATGCGAACGCAAGCCATATCGACTGTTTGATGGCTTGTGTTTTCGCATTCGACTGACCCTCTACGCCGGTCGAAGACCGGCGCACGCCAGCCCGCGACAAACCACCCGAGACGTCTCTCGCCCTTTGCGCTCTCTGCGTTGGAGCTCTTCGACAAGTCACTGGCGTTTCCTGAAGCGGCTGTTGCTCGCGTCTTCGTGTCTTCGCGTCTTCGTGTTGAATGCTCGTCCCGTGATCTCCGTCCCCTCGACCACTCACTTCCGTAACGCGAACGCCACGATCTTCGACCCCGGCGGCGACGCGAGAATTCCGTTCCCGCTGGCAGCCACGACCACGTATTGGCGCCCGTTCCGCCCCATGAAGGTCATCGGCGTCGCGTGCGCGCTGGCCTCGAGCATCGTCTCCCAAAGCGTGGCGCCGGTCTGAGCATCGAAAGCGCGGAACCGTCGATCGATGGTCGCGCCGATGAAGACGAGGCCCCCGGCGGTGACGATGGTGCCGCCGATGTTCGGCGTGCCGGTATTGCCGAATCCGCGCGCCTGCAGATCGTCGAATACGCCGAGCGGCACGCGCCAGGCGATGGTGCCGCGGCTGACGTCGACCGCGACGAGCTCACCGAACGGCGGCGCGGAACACGGAACCTTCGTCGCCGGATTCCAGAACCGGCCGTACGCGGTGTTCCACGGCGACGTCCGCTTGTAGGTCACGGCGCCAGATGCCGGGTCGGTTCGCGTCTCCATTCGCGCCACCTGGCCGAGATTCATGATGTTGGCAAACGCCAGGCCGCGGACCGGATCGAAAGACAGACCGCTCCAGTTGCCGCCGCCGAGCGTGCTGGGAAACGTCACCATCGTGCCTTCGAGCCCGGTGGGCGTGAAGATTCCCTTCGTGTACATCTTGTGCTTGTCCCACAGATCACGGCAGTAGGCGGCGTGCTCAGGCGTGAGGGTGTAGAAGTCCTTTGCCGGATCGAACGACGTCCGCGACAGCGGCGGCGGCTTGATGGGAAACGGCTGCGTCGGCCAGCTCGCTTCGCCTGGTACGTCGCTCGACGGCACGGGCATTTCTTCGATGCCGTGGATCGGCTCACCCGTCGTCCGGTCGAAGATGAAGAGCGTGCTCATCTTCGTGATTTGTGCGACCGCGGGAATGCGACGGCCGCCGCGCGTGACGTCGATCAGAGCCGGCGCGGCGGGCAGATCCCAGTCCCATAAATCGTGATGCACCAGCTGCTGGAACCATTTGAGCTTGCCGGTCGCCGCCTCGAGGGCAATGAGCGAGTTCCCGTAGAGATTCTTCCCCTTGCGATCGGCGCCGTAAAAGTCCGATGTCGGCGATCCGGTCGGCGCGAACACGAGGCCACGCTCCACATCGACCGTCATGAACGTCCAGACGTTGGTTCCCGAGCGGTTCTTCCAGCTCTCGCCTTCCCAGGTTTCGATCCCGGGCTCACCCGGCCGCGGAACGGTGTGGAAAGACCAGATCAGCTTTCCAGTACGGGCGTCCCATCCGCGAATATCGCCGTAGAGTCCCTGACTGGGTTCCTGCTCCTGATTGCTGCCGCCGGTAATCACGACGTCCCTGTAAACGACCGGCGGGGTGATCAGCTCCAGCTTGCCGTCGACGTCGCCTCGCACGCTTTCCTTCAAGTCCACGTATCCACGCTCGCCGAACTCGGAGACAACCGTGCCGGTTCTGGCGTCGATGGCAACCATCCGGCCATCACCGGCGCCGGAGAACAGCCGTGGTGCAGTCGAGCCACCGCCGGGCCAGTAGGCCACGCCGCGTCGGCTGACGGCACCTTGTGCGCGGAACGTCCAGACGGTCTTGCCGGTTTCCGGTTCGAGGGCAAACACCGTCGACCCGCCGGTGAAGTACATCAGGCCGTCGACGACGATTGGCGTCACCTGCAGATCCTGGACGCCAGTATCGAAGGCCCAGGCCTCGAGCAGCGAGGCCACGTTCTTCGTGTTGATCTGGGTGAGAGGGGAATAGCGACGCGCGCCAGGATCGCGGCCAAACGACTGCCAGTCGCCGTCGCTCGCGTCCGGCCCGCGACTGCCACGTGCCAAAGGCGATCGACGTCAGCAGCAACAGCCCCGCCACCGTCCGAAAAGCCATTCAAACCTCCGCCAAATCGTGTCGCCCCAACTTTACAGGTCCATGAGGAAATGAGTGCGATTGCGAGTAAAAACCATTCGCTTTGAGCAAAAACGGAGGTACGATGCTGCACTCTCGTCGAGATGTCCATATCGCCAGGAGATCTGTCATGCACAGACGACCGCTGACGGCTCTGTTTCTCTTTACGTGTCTGCTGTTCTGCTCGCCCGCCTCCGCCCAACAAGAAACTGCAACCATCACCGGAATCGTCCGCGACGCATCCGGCGCCGTCGTGCCGAAGGCGACCGTGACGGTGACGAACGTGCAAACGAATATCAGCGTCAAAACCGAGACCGACGGTGAGGGCGCCTATGTCATTCCGAGTCTGAGGCCCGGCGAGTACTCGGTAGCGGCCGAGAGCAGCGGTTTTCCGAAGATGGTACGAACCGGCGTCACCCTCCAGGTCGCCCAGGTGGCTCGGATTGACGTGACGCTTCAGTCGGGTCAGCTGACCGAGACGGTCGAGGTCGTCGGCGCAACGCCGCTGCTCGACACGCAGACGTCTTCGCGCGGACTGGTCATCGACCAGAAACAAATCGTGGACCTGCCGCTGAACGGCCGCGACTACAACCAGCTCGCACTGCTCTCTCCCGGCGTGCTGCCGGGCACGCCCCGGCTGGCGAGCGTGAACTTCAAGGGCGTGCTCAACGTCAACGGCAACCGCACGTTCAACAACGTGTTCCTGCTCGACGGCGTGGACAACATCTGGTACTCGAACTCCTTCCGTGGTGAGAACGTGCAACTCGTGCAGCCCTCGATCGAGGCCCTGCAGGAGTTCAAGATCCAGACGAACGCCTATTCGGCGGAATACGGCCGCAGCTCGGGCGCCGTCGTCAATGCCACGATCAAGTCCGGCACGAACATGGTGAGAGGCAGCGTCTACGAGTTCCTGCGCAACGACAGGCTCGATGCCAACAACTTCTTCTCGAACGCGCTGAATGCGCCCAAGCCGAAACGCGAGCGCAACCAGTTCGGTGTGGCGGTCGGCGGCCCGCTCGTCCGCAACCGGACGTTCTGGTTCGGCGATTACGAAGGGCTGCGCGATCTGGAAGGCGTGCCGCGCGTGCGGCTGGTGCCGACGGCGGCGGAAAAGGCCGGCCTTTTCAGCAGCGTGGTGAACGACCCGTTCGCCGCGGGACGCCCGGCTTTCAGCCAGAACGCTCAGGGCCAGTGGGTCATCCCGCGCGATCGTTGGGATCCGGTCGGCGCCGCCATCGTCGCGCTGATTCCCGATCCGAACGTTCCCAACTCGACCATCTACGCCTCGACGCCGGTGACCGACACCACGCAGGATCAGTTCGACATCCGCATCGATCATCAGTTCAAGCCGAGCATGACGTTCTTCGGGCGTTACAGTTTCGTGGACACCCTGACGTTCCGGCCGGCGCCGCTGCCCGGCCTGGCGGAAGGTTCGTTCAACGACGCGTTTGGCTCCAACGACAACCGCTCGCAGGGACTGGCGCTTGGCTTGACCTGGACGATGTCGCCCAATCTTGTTGGGGATCTGCGCTTTGGTTATGCGAGAGGTGACTATTACACCTACCCGCCCAACTTCGGCGTCGACGGTGCGGCGCAAGTCGGTCTGAAAAACGTGCCGAACGATCCGTTGATTGTCGGCGGCGTGCCCAAGGTCAACGTCCAGGGATTCGACGCGGTTGGACGCCACACGTCCACGCCGCAGTTCCAGACGCCGCGGTCGTGGAATCCACGGGCGACGTTCAGTTACAACCGCGGCGCGCATTTCATCAAGTTCGGCGGCGAGTTCCTGCACGTCGAGACGAGGATCAACGACCTCAATGCCACGGTCGGACGCATGAACTTCGAGAATCGGTTCACGAACCGTGCAGTCGGCGATCTGCTGCTCGGCCTGCCGTCGCAACTGGCGCTGACCAGCTACACGGTCATGAACCAGGGTCAGGACATGCAGTTCTACTTCGTGCAGGATGACTATCGCATCAGCCCGAAGCTCACGGCGAACGTCGGTATCCGTTACGAGTACGCGAACCCGCCGGTCGAAAAGGACAATCAGTTCTCGAACTTCGATCCGGCGACCGGCACGATGATCTTTGCCGGCGACGGGAGTACGTTCGAGCGCGCCCTGATTCACCCGGATCGCAACAACTTTGCTCCGCGCATCGGCTTTGCCTACACACCGTGGACGAAGATGGTCGTGCGCGGCGGGTATGGGGTGTTCTACACCCACACGGTCCGGCAGGGACGTGAAGGATTGCTCGGTTTCAATCCTCCGTACCTGGTCGATAACCTGCTGCAGACGAGCGTCAGCGGCGCGGCAGCCATTTCGTCGGCGGCGCCATTCCGCCTCGTCGACGGTTACCCGTCGGGTCTCCTCGATCCGAATGCGCTGACGCCGACGGTTCTCCGCCGCGCCCAGGATGCCAACCAGCGCACGCCGTACATCCAGCAGTTCAACGTCGGCATGCAGTATGAGCTGTGGCCCGACGTCGTGCTCGACATCGCGTATGTGGGCAACAAGGGCACGAAGCTGAACGGCTTCCGCAACCTGAATCAACGCGCGGTGATTACCAACCCGGATGGCTCACAAGCGGCGGGCGCCCGGCCGTATCCGGCCTTCGGCGACATCCAGTGGATGGAGAATCGCGTCGCCTCCAACTACAAGTCCCTGCAGATGCGCCTCGACAAGCGCTTCTCGAAGGGGCTGAGCGGCATGATCAGCTACACACTCGGCGAAGCGATCACCGATGCGCCGGATCACATCTCAACCAGCGGCGGCGGCGCGGGTATCGACACCGGAGTGTTCCGCGAGCCGCAGGACGGCAACAATCTGCGCGCGGAACGTGGACCGGCGGAGTTCGACATACAGGCACCGGTTCGTGGCCAGCTACATCTGGGAACTGCCGTTCGGCCGCGGCCGGCGCTTCGGCGACGGTTGGAACCGGGCGATGGATTTCGCGTTTGGCGGCTGGCAGGTCACCGGCATTCACGTGCTCCAGAGCGGCTTCGCTCTGACGGCGACGCTCGGGGGCTCCTCGGTGCTCAACCTCGGCGGCGAGCGGCGCGCCCGGCCAAACCTCATCGGCGATCCGGAGTTGCCCGAATCGGAGCGCACGGTCGCGCGCTGGTTCAATACCGACGCGTTTGCGCCGGCATTCAGCCCGTCTCCCCAGGCGTTCGGCAACGCCGGCGTCGGCATCATGCGCGGCCCGGGCCTGGCGAACTTCGACTTCACGCTGGCGAAGAACTTCAACGTCAGCGATCGGCGCTACTTCCAGTTCCGCACCGAGTTGTTCAACGCCTTCAATCACGCGAACTTCGGTCCGCCGAACATCGCACGCGAGTCGAGCGGCTTCGGGCAGATCCTGACCGCCGGCAACGCGCGCATCATTCAATTCGGGTTGAAGTTCTACTTCTGACGGTTGGGAGATTATTCGAGGGCGTGCCTCAATCAAGGGTAGCCACTTGCCAAGAGCTAACAGGAGACAAAGGAGATAAAGGAGAACAGAACAACGCCGAGCTCGCGGTGGAGCAGTAGAGCACCGCGGATGGATACGCCGCGCTCGACGGCGACCGCTTGGTCGAGCTGCTGGCCATCCCGGTGTCTCTGCTCCCCAGCGGTCTCTGCGTTATCTGCTCCTGTTCTCCCTTTCCTCCTGTCGCTCTTGACAAGCGAACACCCTGGACCGAAGGCCATGCGTCACTAACCAAACTCTATTGCTTGACGCGCGCCGCCTCGATGGCGCGCGCGAGCTTGAGCCGCGCTGCCTCGTAGGGATCGCCCGTCTCCGGAAAGCTGACGCGTTCGGTCGCATCCGAGAAGACGCGCGGGACGATGGCCGCCAGCACTTCGTCGACGAGAGGCTTGAGGCCCAGCTTCGCGGCGAGCGTCAAGTATTGGTGGTCCTGCAGGCCGCGCCGGAAGTTCGCCAGTTGCACCGTCGCCACCGGGCCGACAACGCCACGATCCTGGTCCGTGTGCAGGCGATCCTGGCCCGGATAAATCAGCACGCCGTCCCCATTGATGAAACCCTGATCGTCGGCAGACCTTTGCGGCTGCTTGCGGTTGTCGAACGTGATGCTCTCCGCCCACACGTTCTGGTTCCGTTCCCCCTGCTTCTGCGAGTTGTGCTGCCAGTGGACGGAGTGCCAATAAAAGTACACGCGGACGTCGTGCTTGAAGGCCGCCCAGATCGTGGCGCGCGCGTCGGTTGCCGGCGCATCGATGGTGATGGCTCCAGCTGCCGGGCGACCGCCGTTGTAGAACCAGTACTGACGCCCGCGGGCACGCTCGCTGGCCACGCGATCCAGGAGGAAGCCTTTCGGGCCGGAATCCCAGATATCGATCGAGGCGTCGAGGGCTTCAACATACCGACTGGTGACAAAAACCGGCAGAGCCCGACCAGGCCCGGGATTCGAGTGAACGTTGTCGGCCAGCGCCACGATGCGCGGATATTGATCGGGATCCGGTTCGTCCGGCATGTAGAGGAACGTGATCGCCGCCGGCAGTTTTTCACGCAGAAACGTCATCCATGAATCGCTCACCGACCAGGCTGAGGCGCGGTCGTCGAAGTCGGAGCCGGGGCCGTAGAACGTCCGCGGGACAATGACGTTGCCCACACCCGTTCCGGGACCCTCGTACCCCGAAGCCTTTGTGAAATCCGAGCCGGAAAATCGTCCCCAGGTTTCCTGAACGCGTTTCTCGTCGTAGGCGTGCACGAGCTCGACGCGATGGCGGTGCGCGAGTCGGTTGTACTCCGCATCCATGTTGCGACCGTGGTAGAGCTCGGCCTGTTCGCTCGTGTAAAACAGCATCGCGTGCATGCTGTTCTCGTCCGGAAGGGCAAAATCGAAAACCTGCAGTTCGACCGGCAGACTCCGCCGCGTGTGGTCGGTCTGCACCGAAATCGTGCCGCGGTAGATGCCGGGCGCGCGCGCCGTCTCGACGTAGATTTCGATCCAGACAGACTGATTCTCATTCTTCTTGATCGAGACCGGCATGCCTCCCCGCCCGCGTCTGGCGTTCTCGGGAACGAGCTGGACCGGCTTCCAGCCGGTCGGATCGGAGGGCGCAGCCGGTGATCCGCGCTCGAAGACCCAGGGCGCATTGGAGGCGTCCGAGACGAGCATGTAGTTCGTGGTGAAGATCTGGATCGGACGTCCCACCGAGTTGGCGGGATCCGCTCCCGGCGGCTGGTAGGTGATCCGGTCGCTGGCCGAAACGAGCTCCGGCAGGCGTACCGAAAGTTGGCTGATGCCATCGCCGTCGGCTTCGACGATCACCTGGAAGGCGATGATCTCGTTGCGGGCGGCGAACAGACGAACGACGCGCCCGTCCCACACCGCATTGCGGGCGCTCGCGGGATGATTCTGTTCGTCGCGCTCAACCTTGTCGCCGTCGCCGACGGCCCACACCCGACGCACATCCGCTTGCGCATCGCTGCTCGGCAGCAAGAGGGCGAGGACGAGGATTAGCCTGACCATCACATCCACAGGGCGCTCGGACGCGCCCTGCCTCCACAAATGTAGACTAGGCTCGCACAAAATCCACGCGAAACTGTGACGGCGAGGAGACGTCGTGAACAAGGACAAGGACTACGCGTTCGAGATGGCCGTGTCAAACGTCCGGTTTGGCGTTGGCGTGACACGTGAGGTTGGTGCGGACCTCCAGGAATTGGGGGCACGCACCGTGCTCGTCCTCACTGACCCCACCGTGGCCCGGCTGCCACCAGCTCAAGCGGTGGTCGAGTCGCTCGAGCTCCACGGGTTGGAATATGTGGTCTACGACCGTGTCCGGATCGAGCCGAGCGATCAGTCGTTTCTCGACGCCATCGAGGTTGCCCGGGCGCGGCCGTTCGACGCGTTTGTCGCCGTCGGCGGCGGCTCGACAATAGATACAGCCAAGGCGGTGAACCTGTATACGACCTGGCCACCCGCCGACTTCCTGGATTATGTCAATCCGCCGATCGGCAAGGGGCTGCCAATCCCGGGCCCACTGAAGCCGTTGATGGCGATACCGACGACGGCAGGAACGGGCAGCGAAACGACAGGTGTGGCGATCTTCGATCTGCAGCGGATACACGCCAAGACCGGCATCGCCAATCGACGGCTGAAGCCATGGCTCGGCTATCTCGATCCGGACAATACCCGCACGGTTCCTCGGGAAGTCGCGGTGTCGACCGGGCTGGACATCCTCAGCCACGCCGTCGAGTCCTTCACGGCCCTGCCGTTCGACCAGCGGCGCCGGCCCGAGCGTCCCAGTCTCCGGCCCGCCTACCAGGGCTCGAACCCGATCAGCGACGTGTGGTCGATGCAGGCGCTTCGCATGGTCACGCAGTCGCTCGTGCGCGCGGTGGACGACCCGTCGGACGATCGGGCTCGCGCCGACATGCTCCTCGCGGCATCGTACGCGGGCATCGGCTTTGGCAACGCCGGCGTGCATCTACCGCATGGCATGTCGTATCCGGTCTCGGGAGGTGTGAGGACGTATCGAGCGCCCGGCTATGAGACCGACCATCCGCTGGTGCCGCACGGCATTTCCGTGATCCTCAATGCCCCCGCGGTCTTCAGGTTCACGGCGAGCGCCAATCCCGAGCGTCATCTTCAGGCCGCCGAAGCCCTCGGGGCCGACATATCCCGCGTGCAGGCTCAGGACGCCGGCAAGGTGCTCGCCGACCGGATCACCTGGTTCATGCACCGGTTGAACACGCCGAACGGGCTGCGCGCTCTCGACTACTCATCGTCCGATATTCCGTCACTCGTGGAGGGAACGCTGCCGCAGCACCGCGTGACGCAACTGGCGCCGCGGCCAGCCGGACCCGAAGAGCTTGGCGCGCTCTTCGAAGACGCCATGGTCGCATGGTGACGGAAGGGCAGATCCCTGTCATCCGGCATCTGACGCTCGACGATCTCGACGACTCGCTGCGTCTGAGCTCGACGGCGGGTTGGAATCAACAGCGTGCCGATTGGCAGATGCTCCTGACCACCGCGCCCGCGGGCAGCTTTGGCGCCATCGACCCAAGCAGCGAACGGATCGTCGGCACGGCGATTGGCATCGACTACGGGAGCTTTGGCTGGATTGCCATGATGCTGGTCGACCCGGCTTACCGTAGTCGAGGGCTCGGGGCGCGTCTGCTCGACGCCGCGATGAACGCATTGCCGGCCGGAATGCCGATCCGCCTGGACGCGACGCCGATGGGGCGGCCGCTCTACCAGCGATTCGGCTTCGTCGACGAGACCGTGCTGACGCGGCATGTTGCCGCGGCCGCAGATCGTCGTTCGGTCGACGACCGCGCCGCCGCTCGTCTCGATGACGTGCAACCCATGGCGGGCCCGGATGTCGAGGCGATTGCCGGTCACGATCGCAACATCTTTGGTGGGAACCGGCGCGGCGTACTCGAATGGGCGCTGACGAGCGCGCCTCACTACGCGCGCGTGGTGCGAACGACCTCCTCGCCGCCGCAGTATTGCTTCGGCAGGCAGGGCCGTCTGTTCGATCAGATCGGGCCGATCGTGGCGCAGGATGGCGACCGCGCGCGGGCCCTGTTGATGGCGGCAATGCCTGCGGCTGGTGAGCGTCCGGTTGTCGTCGACGCCTTCGACGAGCACAAAAGCTTTGCCGAATGGCTGCGCAGGTGCGGCTTCCGTGCCGAGCGCCCGTTGTACCGCATGTGCCGTCCCAGCGCGACGTCGGCTGCTCGAGCGGCAGGCAGCCGCGATGGCATCAAGGAATTTGCGATCTTCGGGCCGGAGTTCGCGTAAGGACAAAGGAGTTTAGATGCGGGCGTTTCGATGTGCGACGTCGGTGCTGGGCGCCCGCCTTCGCGCGAAGCGCTTCGGCGCGGCTTCGCTCGTGGTCATGGCCGCGTTCGCGGTCCACGGCCAGTCGCCGACGCTGCTGCTGGACAACGTACGCATCATCGACGGCAGCGGCGGCACGCCGGTCGAGCGCGGACGGATCGTCATCGAAGGCGGTCGCATTTCGCGACTCGGGCCGGTCGACCAGGTTCCTGCTCCCTCCGGCGCAGAGACCGTGGATCTCGCCGGCCGGACTGTCCTGCCTGGCCTTATCGATCTCTCATTTCCATATCGAGGACGATCCGAAACTCGCGCTTCGTCAATTGAGCAACGGGGTCACCAGTTTTCGCGACCCGGGACAGTGGGAAGAGCGTTTCACCGAGCTGCGGCGTCTGGTCGAGGCAGACCGGCTGCCCGGCCCTCGTATTTTCACTGCCGGCCCTCACATCGACGGCGAGCACCCCGCGTATCCCCGCGATGCCGCTGTTGCTCGCGATCCCGAAGAAGCGAGACGGCTGGCGGAGCGTAACCTTCGGCAGGGCGCCTCGTCGCTGAAGATCTACTTCCGGCTTCCATTCGAAAGTGCGAAGGCCGTCATCAGCGTGTGCGAGGCGCGACGCGTGCCCTGCACGGCGCACCTCGAGATCATCGACGCCAAAGATCTGTTCGAAGCGGGTCTGCATGGCGTCGAGCACATCACGTCTCTCGGCTTCGGTCTGATGGCGCGGATGAAGGCGGAAGAGTATCGCCAGGCGGTTCTGGCAAACAGCGACGCACGGCGCGACGGACGTTACACGATGTTCTCGGAGCTCGATCTCGACGGACCGCAAGCGCAGGCTCTGTATGCGGTCCTTCGTGCCAGGAAGCCGTGGCTCGACCGTAACCTTGGCGGTATTCGAACGTCGTGCGGATCGCCCTCCGGAGAAAGCGACGCCGGCAAAAGGCGAAAGTGTTCGCTGCGGGATTCGAGAAGATGAAGCAATTGACGCGGCGTGCCGCGCGCGAAGGCGGGCGCGTGGTCATGGGCGGGCATTCGACCGTGCCATTTGCCTCCCGCGGCGAGGCGCCGTGGCGAGAGCTCGAATTGCTCGTGGAGAGCGGGTTTACGCCGCTCGAGGCCATAACGGCGGCGACCAGCACTGCCGCCGGCTTTCATCTATCGCAGTGAAGATCTCGGGACTCTACGGCCAGGATTCCTAGCGGATCTGATCGTTGTTCAGGGAGACGTGCAGCGGGACATATCTGCCATTCGGACCGTAGAGCGCGTGATGGTCCAGGGACAGTGGATCGACGTGGCGCGCTACCGCAAGTACTAAGAAAGGAAGAAGGAAGAAGGAAGAAGGAAGAAGGAGAAAGACGAACGGTTCTTCCTCCTTCGTCCTTCCTCCTTCGTCCTTTTTCTTCAGCTTCTTCCTTTCTTCAGAACACCGCTCTTATGCCCAGCCGTACGACCCGGCCAGGCGCAAACCCCTCCGCGTTTCCTATAGCGCCAGACCCCAAGACAGCGGTCGATCCATTGTTTGGATCATCCTCGACCAAAAACGAGGTGAGATTGACGAAGCCGCTCCCATAAGCCGGGAAGAACTGCGGGTGGTTGAAGGCGTTATCGAGCAGTGCCGAAAACTGCAGTCGGAAACCGCCCTGCGCGATGATGTCCTTATAGAAGCCGAAATTCACCACCCAGGTGCCCGGCCCCTTCAGGCTGCCTTTCTTCGCGTTGCCGAGTTTTCCCGGCGCCGGGAGAGCGTAGGCAGTCTGATCGAAGAACGCGTCGCGCGATCCACCGCTATTGGGATCTTTGATCTGATCAGGGCGCCAGCGATTCGAGAAACAGGTGCCCAGACCGTCGAGTGGCTTGCCCGTGTTCCAGGGGCTGGTCGTGTAGAACCCCGTGAAAAACGGCGTCAGGTTCTGGCCGCTGCGCGCCTGGAAGATCGAAGACACCGTCCAACCGCCGAACAAGGCGTCGGCCCAGCGCGCCATGTTAGCGCCATGCGGCCGGCCACGTCCCACCGGAATGTCCCACGTCGCGTTGGCGACGATGCGGTGCTTGACCACGTTGGGGTCGGGACCGCGGTCTTTTTCGATGTCGTAGGGATCGAACTGCACCGGGTCCGAGGCTGCTGTTACCGGTATCTGGGGCATTACTGTCGGAGTCGGCGAGCGTGTAGGCAGCGTTGAACGCGAGGCCGTTCCGCCAACGGCGCAGGAACTCGAACTGCAGCGCGTGGAACTGTCCGCTTCCGGCGTTCGTGACGTCGTCCATGAAATTGCCGTACAGCGGGAACGGCAGACGGGCAACGTCGGCGGGATTCTCAGGATCGAAGGGCACGGTGCTCACCGGCATCGTGTTGGCATCGCGGTCGACCAGCAATTTGCGCATGGTCGAGCCGATGTAGCTGGCCCGCACACCTATTTCGCCCCCGAATTCGCGCTCAACGGTGAGGTTGTATTGGTAGATGTCCGGACTTTCGAGGTCAGGGTCAATTCCCTGATTGCCGAACGCGGAGAGGTCGGTGACCTGTGTACCACCTGAAAACCCATTGCGGAGCCCACCGCCGCGCGTGGTGTTGATGAAGCGGAACTCGTTGGTCGCCAGAAGATCGCGGATCCCCTGCACGGCCACGGTCGGATGGAACAGGCCGAAGCCCGCCCGGAGGACGGTCCTGTTGCTCTCGTCGAGGCGCCAGGCGAAGCCCACACGAGGACTGAAGTTGTTCATATCGGTATTGATCAGCGTCTCGGGGAGGCCCACCTGATCCGCGATCCGGGTGCGATCCAGTGCGATCAAGCCAGGCGGCAGGAGCGCGGCGACCCTCTCGTTGGCCACGACGTGATAGCCACCCTCGAGCGGCCGGAAGTTCGCGAGAGTCAGGTCTTTTTCATGCCACGCCCCGATAACCTCGTAGCGCAGGCCGATAAAGGCGGTGAGGCTCTTGTTCACCCGCCAGTCGTCTTGGACAAACAGGGCGATATCGTTCGAGTGGCCCTCGAGCGGTCCACGATTGGTCACCTGGTCACGCGCATCCGACGGCAGACCCAACAGGAAATCCGTAAAGGCATTGCCGGTGAACGATGCGTTGAACCGATATTGCCCGCGGAAATTGACGCCGAAGCCAAAACCGTCGCGAGCGGTGTTGAGACGTCCAGAGGCCGCCGCCCTTCAGCGTGTGGCCGCCTCTGATCCACGTGACGTTGTCGCTGATCGAGAAGGCGTTCTGACGAAGCGTGCGGTCCACGTTCCGCCCCTGCATCGGCGATGTTGGTGGGTCGGTTCGCTCCGGTCGTGAACTGGAAAGACGGGAACCCGCGGCGGTCCGCCGAGAGGCTCGGCGCGTTCTCGACGCCGAGCTGCGGCGCCACGCTCCGCCGAGAGGAACGTGCTCTCGCGCCTCGAGTTGTCGTAGTTGAAGCCAGCGCGGAACTCGTTGACGATGGTCGGCGAGAAAATCTTCGTCCAGCCGCCGACGACCGACGCGGTGTTGAGCTCTGCATTCAAGTGAGGCAGATGCGTGAAAGCGTTCCCCGCCTCGAAGGTAATGCTGTTCGGATTGCGGTGCTGAAAACTCCCACGGACGAACACCGAATCGCTGCTGCCAGGCTGGTAGTCGAGCCTGATGTCGCCTCGGTGACGTTCGCGGGTCTTGGGCACGAACTGCTGGAAACGCCCGTATCCGTTTGCCATCGGTGACAGATTGGGCAGCGGATAAAAGAAGTCCATCGATTGCCCGCGCCGACGGATCGATGCGGTTGCTCGGAATCACCCGATCAGGAAATGGCAGCCCAGTCTGCGGATCCCGTGGCGCGATCGCCGTTCCGCGGAAGTCGCCGTTCCGCATCGCGGCGGTGGGCACCGTCGCAATCCCGCCGCCGAATATCGATCTTGCTGTTCGAGCCCTCGTAATTCCCATAGAAGAACAGGTTGCTGCCAATCAGAGGGCCGCCGATGCTTCCACCCCACCGGTGCTCGTGCGTCTCGGCGTTGGGGTCGCCACGCTGAACGCCCGAGAGCTTCTGGTTATAAGTCAAGGCGTTCAAGCCGCTGTTGTTGAAGTCGTAGAAGCTGGTGCCTCGAAAGTTGCTCGCGCCGCGCTTGGTCGTAACGACGACGCCAGCCAGGCCGCCCGTACTCGGCGCTGTAGGAGTTCGACAGCACCGTAATCTCCGACACCGCATCGAGGCCTGGAGCGGAGTTGCCGATCGTTCCGAAGATGGCGTTCGTCGACGCCTGACCGTCCTGGATGTAGGAGACGCCGTAAGTCTTGCCGCCGAGGAACTGGATATCGCCGCTGCCGCCGACGACGTTGGGATTGAGGAGCAGGAACGACTGGATGTCGCGGCTGTTGCGCGGCAGATCGTGGAGCTGCTGCTCGTCGAGGCCGCGCGCGATGGCCTGGCTGTCGAGCGTGATGTTGTTGAGCGCGTCCGCCGAAACCGTGACCGTCTCGTTGATGTTGCCAACCTCGAGCGTTACGTCGACGAGCGCCGTGCCGGCCGCCCGCAGGACCACGCCCGTTCTCTCGAATTTCTTGAAGTTCGTCGTCGCCACCTCGACACGGTAAGTCCCCGGCTGCAGGTTTGGCGCCTCGTACCGGCCCTCGGCGTCGGTGTCGAGCGTGCGAGTGGCGTTGGTCGCCTCGTCGATGATCAGGACCGTCGCGCCTTGGACGACTTGTCCCTGCGGATCGGCGACCGTGCCGCGAATGGTGCCCAGGAACGACTGCCCCCACGCTGAGCTGGTGAAGGCAGACGCGATCAGAATGAGACAGAAGGCGAGAGCGCGACCAAGAACCTCGTCGCAACCGCGGCGTCATGTCGAACGCATTCTTCAGCATCGTGCTCCTCTAATGGACTCCGAAGTAACTGACTTTCCTTCTTTAATTTGGCCGCTGTCAACCGGTTTTTCCGCGTCGGCTTGAGCTGGTCGTGGTTTGCCGATACGCTTCGAACGATTACCTGATGCGGCTTCTCAGTTCTTCAATCATCCTCGTGGCGCTGCTGACCGTGACTGCCGGATGCCGGCGGAGCGTGTCCGAATCGCAGGCGCCGGCCGCTCGTACCGCAGCCCGGCCCAACGTGCTGCTCGTCACGATTGATACCTTGCGCGCCGACCGCGTCGGCTCCTACGGCTACAAAGCCGCGTCGACACCGACCATCGACGCGCTGGCCGGCCGTGGGATACGTTTCGAGACAGCCCTCGTTCACGCGCCCTTGACCGGACCGTCGCACGCCTCGATTCTCACCGGCCAGACGCCGCTCGGCCACGGCTTTCGCAACAACAGCGGATTCGTCCTGACACCGCAAGTACGCACGGCTGCAGAGGATTTTCGGCAGGCGGGCTATCGAACTGCAGCGTTCGTCTCCGGGTTCCCGCTCGATCGCCGGTTCGGGTTCGATCGCGGATTCGACAAGTACGACGACCGTCTGCCCAAGGGGAACGACCGGCGTCGCACTCCGTATGTCGAGCGGTTCGCGGATGCAACGACCGATGCCGTGCTGCATTGGCTGGCATCTCCGAATCCCACCGCCGGACAGCCCGCTCCCTGGTTTCTGTGGGTGCACTACTACGATCCCCATGCGCCATACGAGCCGCCGGGCGACCTCGCCAAGCGTTTCGAGCGGGCGCCTTACGATGGAGAGATCGCGTTCGTGGACCTGCAGCTCGGACGCCTGATGCGCTCGCTCGATGAGCGGAACGAAACCGGGCGCACCGTGGTGCTGGTGACCGCCGACCACGGCGAGAGTCTCGGCGAACACGGCGAGGGCACGCACGGCATCTTCATCTATGACGCGACCATTCGCGTGCCGTGGGTCATGGCCGGACCGCTCATCCCGGCCGGTCGCGTGTCGAAGACGGTCGCCCGCTCCATCGACGTGCTGCCGACGCTTGCCGATCTCGCCGGCCTTCCGCAACGCACTGATTTGGAGGGACGTTCTCTCAAGCCCGCAATTGACGGGCACGAGATGGGAGAGGCGCCGACGTACGCCGAATCTCTCTATTCCGAGGTAGAGCTGGGATGGGCGCCGTTGCACGCGTGGCGGGCGTCTGGCTTCAAGTTCATCAAGGCGCCGAAGCCAGAGTTGTACGACATGGAGAAGGACCCTTCGGAGACCACGAACCGCGCTGCGGATGAACGGGCGCGTGCCGAGGATTTGGGCGGCAAGCTCGAGGTAGCGTTGCGCCGTCCCACGCCGACCGCCACAGCAGCGCCAGCCGTCGATCCCGAAGCAGCGGAGCGCCTGCGTGCACTCGGCTACGCGAGCGGTGGTCGTCCGGTACGTCGCGCCGGTGCCGCCCTGCGCGACCCGAAGGATGGGATTCGGCTCTTGCCACGACTCAACCGCGGCATGTCGGCGGCACGAACGGAGCCGGAGCTCGCTATCCGCGAACTGACGTCGGCGCTGCAGGAGGATCCCGGGCTGTACATGGCACGGCGGACGCGCGCCGTCGCCTACGCCGCCGCGGCACGTCACGATCTCGCCATCGCCGACCTGCGCGTGCTCGACAAGGAAGGACAGCTGACGCCTGAAGATGCAATCGTGCTCGGCGACAACCTGCGATCCGCAGGACGATTCGAGGAAGCGAGCCTGATCCTCGAACGCGCGCAGCGTGAGAACCCGACGTTCCCGCAGCCGCTCATTTCGCTGGCCGAGGTCCGCATCCAGGAACGCAAGTACGATGAAGCCTCGGCCCTGTGCGAGCGAGTGCTGAAGCTCGTCCCCGATCACATCGAGGCGCTTCGCCGTCTGGGCGACCTCGCCTTGCTTCGCGAGGATCTCGACGCCGCAGGCAGTCGCTACGCACGCATCGTCGAACTGGACGCCGGCGACGTGTCGGCTATGACCAAGCTTGGCGTGATTCGGATGCGTGGCGGGCGTCGAGACGAGGCGATGACGCTCTTCCGGCAGGCGATCGAGCGCGACGCGTCGAATTCGGAAGCCCTCTTGTATCTCGCCGGCGCGCTGGCGTCGGCCGGTCGCCCCACCGACGCTCTGCCCTACTTCGAACGTGCGATCAACGCCGATCCAGCGTCGACGATGGCGCTGAACGGGCTGGGCCTGACGCGATTGGCCGTGGGCGACAAGGCCGGGGCGGTCGCGGCATTCCGCCAGTCGCTGCGGCTCGATCCGAAGCAAGAGGACATCGCCCGCACGCTGTCGGAGCTCCGCCCGTGAAAAGGGGACAGTCACCTTTTCGCGAATTCGGACAGTTGCCGAAAAGTTGAGTGTCCCCTTTGCAGATTTTGAAACTTTCGGGAGCCGCCCGCCGGCGACTCCCCTCACGCCTGCTCACAGAGTTCAACTACGGTCGCTGTTGGCTGTTCGTCTCCTCCTCGTCGTCCTCTTCGTCCTCACGAGCTTCGGCGACAGATTCGACGACGTAGTCAGCGAGGATTTCGTGAACGCGGGCTGTCGGATGGATGGGATCCCAGAAGAGGTACGCATCGGGATTTGCACACTGGGCGATCACAACTCCGTTGGATACGACGAGGCAGGGCTGCGTCACGTTCGTGATTCCGAAACGCGCGCCGCCACCGGCGGCATCCGTCAATATCTCACCGAAGAGCGCTGACACGTCGACGAGATACCCATGTCCGCGGCCTTCGTCGAGACCTCTGACAATCTGCGCCAGCCCGGCATTGAACCGAACAGTCATGAACGTCGCAAGGGGCGCCGCCTGAGGCGGCAGTCCCGGAAGCTTCGACAGATCCGGCAGACCGAGCACGGCGATGTTTCGCCCGCCCAGCACCGAGAGTCCGTTCAGCGTGACCGCTAACGCCGCAAGTCGGCTGTCCACGAAGGCTGCCGGATTGAATGATGGATCCGTAAACGCGCTGAACAGCCCGTCCCTGACGTCGTTTCCACCGATGAACACCACGTACAGCGTGTGCTTGTCCGCGTTCCACTGCACGTCGCGCAGGTAAGAAGCGATCTGTTCGACGACACCGCTCGCGCCGGTGACGCGGGCGCCGGCGCGCGCATAGTTCGCCCCGCCAGCGATTGAGGAAGGCTCGAGCGCGTCACCGAGACCGTAGCGTGGCGCAAGACCATCGGCGTATGTATAACCGTTCGACCACCGGCCCTCGAAGTACGGCGGTGAGGGCGCGGGATTGCCACCCGAGTCGGACAGGCTGTCTCCGAAGACAACGACGCGGAATTTGTCTTCGGCCCTGAGCGTCCCCGTATCCGTGGCCGCCCAGCAGAGAACGAGAGTCAGCGACAGAATCGTGCGACAAGCGATGCGCATACGGAATCTCCTGATGAGAGGACGTGTTGACGCGCCACGCATCGAGTGCGGGCTCAGGAGTGTGCTGAAGGATTGGAGGCGGAACGTTACCGGTAACAAATTGGCGCGGTTGCTTCAGTAAGGGTGAAGGAGGCTGGCCGCTAGCTGGGCTATAATGTCGACGTCCTCGATACACGTCGCCATCGCGAGTCAGGCTGCGTCACTTGCGGAGGTGACCTTGTCGGTGATTCCTCGACAAATCCGTCGAAAATCGGCGCGTACGCGCCGGCTGGCCGCCGCTCTGGGCAGTCGTTGTCGCCGCCTCCTTCTGCGCGTACTTCCTCCTCCTCGTTTACTGCGACGTCACTCGCCCGGAGAATGCCGGCTTCGTGGCCGACGAGAGCTCGTCGTCATCAGGCGTCCTGGTCACCGAAGTGGCGCCCGGATCGCCGGCGGAGACGGCGGGCCTGAAGGCAGGAGATCGAATTCTCGCCTTCAACCACGTCACGATCGCGGGGCGTGGATCGCGGGGCGAGCTGGGCACGATCACCGAGACGGGAACGCCAATGCCCGTCGTCGTCGCGCGCGGAACGACGGTGCTGACCCTGCCCTTGCGGCTGGGCCCGACGCCCATGCGTTACTGGCGAACGCAAGCGGGCATCATCCTCGTCATCTCGCTCGGAGCTCAGCTCCTCACGCTCATCGCCGCGTTGTTCGTCGCCTGGCGGCGGCCGCGCGATCCAGTTGCGCTGACCGGATCGTGGTTTCTCCTGGCCTGCGCCACCTTCACTATCGCCCTGCCGATGCGGCTGGCGTCTGTCTGGAGCGCGATCCCGATGCCCCTCAGCGCGCTGCTGTGGCTCCCGCACGCGAGCAGTCTCGCGATCGGACCAGTGCTCTTGACGTTCGTCACAGCATTCCCGCGGCGCATTCCGCATGCCGGATATGTCCAGGCAGCCATCTGGGCTGTTGCGGCGGCGGCGCTGGCACTGCCGCTGTACAACTTCGCGCATGTCATCTACGGCGGCACGACGTTGAGAAGCGTCGGACCCGGAGCAGCGATGTTCGGCGTCACGATCGTGTCGCTCGCCGCCGCGATGGTCATTGTCCTCTTCAACTATCGACGCATCGATGACGTAAACGAGCGCCGGCGGCTCCGCGCAGTGGTCGCCGGCATTGCCACAGGAGTGGTTCCGGCCTTGCCGATGTTCGCGTATTACTGGATCACCCCGCGTACGGACCTGAAGTCGTCTCTTTTTGAATCACCGGCGATTGCATTCGCCGCAGTTGCGATGCTCGCTGCACCACTCTCAATTACCTACGCGATCCTGCGCCATCGGCTTTTTGATGTCAGCTTCATCATTCGGCAGTGGCTCAGGTATGCGCTGGCGCGTTGGACCGCGATCTCGGTTCCACCTGTACTGGCGACGTGTCTTGCCCTGGACCTTCTGCGCCACCGGCAGGAAACGATCGCGGCTGTGTTGCAGCGTCGCGGTACGACATATCTCGCCATCGCGCTGGTTGCAACCGCGGCGTATGCCTGGCGACAACGATGGCTCGACGCAATCGATCGCCGGTTCTTTCGGGAGCGACACGAGGGATACGTCGTTCTGCGCGAAGTAGCGCAGCATCTCCGCCTCGGCGGCAGCCTCGATCGAGTCGCTGCACTCGTCGTTGCCAAGATCGAGGCGGCCATGCATCCGCAATTTGCTGTCATCTTGGCCAGAGATGCGCGCGAACCGGTTTACCGGACAATCGCGGCGGCTCCGGCCGCCCATGCGCTCGGAGATCTCCACGCCGAATCCAAGCTCGTCGCGCTCGCGCGCGTGCTGGAGCAACCGCTCGAGACATCTGTCGACTCGGATCGCTCCCAGGTCATGCAGCTCACCGAGGCCGACATTCAGTACGTCGTGGATGGAGGTATTGACCTGATCGTCCCCGTGATCGGACCCGGCGGAACGCTCAACGCACTGCTTGCACTCGGCCGGAAGCGGTCGGAGGAACCCTATTCGACTGACGACCGCGACGTCCTCGTCACGATTGCCCATAACATCGCCCTTCTCCCGGTGATCACCGTCGCACACGTGAACGTGCCAACGCTGGAGGAGTGCCCGGAATGTGGTGAGTGCTTCGATGGTGGCACCCGGACCTGCACACGGGACGGAACGGATGTCTCAATTCGCGAGCTACCGCGAACCCTTGCCGGGCGGTATCGTCTCGACCGGCGTCTCGCGGCCGGCGGAATGGGGACGATCTACGAAGCACACGACATGGCACTCGATCGCACGGTCGCGGCCAAAGTTGTCCGCGACGATCTGGCGAGCGCCGACGGCGCGGTTGAGCGCTTCTTCGAGGAAGCCAGACTTGCCGCCCGTCTCGTGCACCCCAACGTCGTGACTGTCCACGACTTCGGCACCGTCGGCGCGCGCCAGCCGTTCCTCGTCATGGAACGACTGGTCGGCCGAACGTTGCGGCAGGAAATCGAAGTGGGGACGGAACTGCTGCCCGACGCCATGCTGCTGATTCTCACCGGAGTGTGTGCAGCAGTCGATGCGGCGCATCGCCTCAGGCTGGTACACCGGGACCTGAAACCCGAGAACATCTTCCTGGTCGACGGCAAGGCCGGACCCACTCCGAAGGTCCTCGATTTCGGGATCGCCAAGCCGCTCATGGTCTCGGGAGAATTGGTGGCAACGCGAACTGGGACCCGGCCCGGGGTGCTCCTGGGTACGCCCGCATACATGGCGCCTGAACATCTGCGCGGCGAGCTTCCCGCACCCGGTTGGGATATTTGGAGTCTCGCTGTCATCGCGCGCGAGATGCTGATGGGGACGCTGGCGTTGGTCGCCGTCGCTCCGCCGCTACAGTCGCTCGGGGGACTGACAGGCGACGTCACCTGGGAGCCAGGTGAGATTTTCCGGTCGGTGTGGCCGCACTCTGCGCAATTCTTCGACCGCGCCCTGGCCATCGACAGTTCCCAGCGTCCACAGGACGCACCCTCTTTCCTCACGCAGCTCGAACGAGCGCTGAGCGCCGACGGCGCAATGGGCGCCAAAACATCACTGGGACGTCATGAAGCCGTGCGCGCACTGCGGAGCTGACGTCGGCAGCACACGCTGGGAAGAGGAGGCTTGTCCTGCGTGCCTGCTACGGATCGGTCTCGAACCAGCTGCGCCGGCGGCGGACCTCGTCATTGAGAGTGAAGCATACCGTGTGCTGGGACCAATCGGCCGTGGGCCGAACGGCACGGTCTACCTGGGCTGCCGTGTCCGACAGCCCCAGCGTTTCGTAACCGTCAAAGTAATCGAACAGCCCGTTGACGTTGAGATATTCCTGCCGCTGATGCACGACCTCCTCGATCGCTTGCCCGTCAGTGCGCGCATGCGTGGTGCCGGGCGGCTGATTGAGACGATTGTTACTAATGAGGGTCGCGCCTGCGTGTGCGCGGAGTATGCCGCGGGCGTTGCCGCCGACCAGTATTTCGCGGCGTCCGGACCATCCCGGGAGCGGCTCGAAGTCCTCGTTGACATCTGCGAACGTGTCGCTGAGCTGCACCGATGTCGCCTGGCACACGGGTCGATCAAGGCACACAACGTGATCATCGTGGCTTCATCGAACGGATGTATGCCGGCGTTGCTCGATATGGGAATGCGGCCGACCATAGAAGCTTCGTGGATCAGCCGCCGAGCTGGGCGCCGGGATTCGGATCGACCTGGGGAGGTTTTCGGAGAACACAACCGACGCGCCGACGTCGACGATCTGCGTGACCTCATCTCCAGCCTGCTCAAGTGTCGAACGGACATCGCATCGGTCTGCGACAACATCTGGCCGGATGCCCGTGGCGCAAATTGGCAGACAGCCGAGGATGTGGCGACCGACCTGAAATCGGCGCTCGGACATATGCAGGGAGTTCGAAACTGACGGAGCGGAGCCGGCATCGCTTCGCGACCACCCGTTGGAGCCTGGTCATCATGGCCGGAAGCTCCACCACGGACGCTGACGCGGCGCTGGCCGAGCTTTGTGAGCGATACTGGTTTCCGGTTTACGCCTTCGTTCGCAGGAGCGGTGCGGCGACCGACGACGCGGCAGACCTGACGCAGGCGTTTTTTGCCAGGGTAATCGAGAAGGGTTACTTGAAGTCGGCAACCCCCGTCCGCGGCCGCTTCCGATCATTCCTCCTCGGCTCGCTCCGGCACTTCCTGTCGAACGAACGGGACTGGGCACGTACGCTGAAACGCGGTGGCGGGCTGCTTCACGTTCCGCTGGACTTCGACGACGGCGAACGCCGCTACCAGCTGGAGCCCTCGAGCGACCTGACGCCGGAGCGGATCTACGAGCGGCGATGGGCGCTGCAGGTCCTAGACGAGGCATTGATCCGCGTCGCTGAAACACACGTTCGGTCCGGCCGGGCGGCGCTGTTCAAGCAGCTGAGGTCAACGCTTACCGGAAACGATACGCTGTCGTATCCGGACCTGGCCCGCGAATTCGGCACCAGCGAGGGTGCGGTCCGCGTCGCCGTCCACAGGCTGCGGAAACAGTTCGCTGCCGCTCTGAGAGAGACCATCGCCGAGACCGTCGACAGTCCGCAGGAAATCGACGATGAGCTACGCTATCTGTTGGGCGTCATAGCGCGCTGATCGCCGTTCGCTTCGCTACCATGAACCTACCCGCACAAATTCGCACCGAAACCGAACTCGAGGACATTCTGGCTCGCCCGTCCGAGGCGGACGTTGAATTCGCGCGACATCTCGATGGCGACGTGCTGATTGTCGGTGCCGGCGGCAAGATGGGGCCTTCGCTGGCCCGCCGGGTGTACCGGGCTCTCGCGCGTGTTGGCAGCCGTTATCGCGTAATGGCGGCGTCGCGATTTTCTTCGGCCGAAGCCCGCGGCCGACTGGAAGCGGACGACATCCAGACCCTGGCGTGCGACCTGCTCGAGCCTGCGCAGATCGCCGCGCTGCCTCGCGCTGAGAACGTGCTGTTTCTCGCCGGGCGGAAGTTCGGAACGCTGGATCGAACCGACCTGACCTGGGTCACCAACACTGTGGTGCCGGCACACGTCGCCGAACACTTCGCCCGGTCCAGACTCGTGGTGTTCTCAACCGGTAATGTGTACCCGCTCGTGCCGATCGACGGGCCCGCCTCGAAAGAAGGTGATACACCGGCGCCGGTCGGCGAATACGCGCAGTCCTGCCTCGGGCGTGAACGAGTCGTAGAGTTCGTGTCGCACGAACGAACCGCGTCATCGCTCTTGTACAGGTTGAACTACGCGGTCGATCTCCGCTACGGCACGCTGGTGGACATCGCGCGGAAGGTTTTTGCCGGGGAACCTGTCGACCTGACCGTCGGCTACTTCAACGCCATCTGGCAGGGTGACGCCAACAGCTATGCGCTGCGCTGCCTCGATCTCTGCGCATCACCGCCAACGATATTGAACGTTACCGGTGCCGAACGCATCTCGGTCAGAGAGATCGCGCGATGGTTCGGCTCCATCTTCGGCCGCGAGCCCCGCTTCGTCGGCACCGAGGGACCGGTTGCGCTCCTGAGCGATGCCAGCCGCTGTCGTGCGCAATTGGGCGAACCCGAGGTGCCGCTGACAGTCCTGCAGCAATGGGTCGCGCACTGGGTGCAGGCAGGCGGTGCCTCGCTGAACAAGCCAACCCACTTCGAGGTCGCGGATGGCCGCTTCTGACGAACGTTTGTCGAGCCTGCGCCAGACGCTTCTGCGCGGCGTCGTAATCCCGGCCCACCCGCTGGCGCTCACGGCCGAGCGCCGGCTCGATGAGCGCCGGCAGGTGGCGCTGACCCGGTACTACTGCGACGCCGACGCGGGAGGGATTGCGGTCGGCGTGCACACGACGCAATTCGCGATCCGCGATCCGACGATCGGCCTCTTGGAGCCAGTTCTCGCGCTCGCCAGCGACACCGTGCGCACGTGGTGCGCCAAACGTGAGCGACGGCCCGTCATGGTCGCTGGTGTCGTAGGACCGACGGCGCAGGCGCTACAGGAGGCGGAACTGGCCGTGTCGCTCGGCTACGAGGCGGCTTTGTTGAGCCTCGGCGCCCTTCGTGACGCGAGCAACAGCGTGGTTCTCGATCACTGTGCGCGCGTGGCGGACGTGATTCCCGTGGTCGGCTTCTACCTGCAACCCGCCGTCGGCGGACGGGTACTCGATCGCGCATTCTGGCGGGCGTTTCTGGACATCGACCGCATCGTCGCGATCAAAGTCGCGCCGTTCGATCGCTACCGCACGCTGGACGTCGTGAACGCACTCGCGGAGAGCGGCCGAACGGACGTGGCCCTCTACACGGGAAATGACGACGCGATCGTGGCGGATCTGCTGACCGGGTACGCCGCGGGCGACGGGCAGCCGCGACTGCGCTTTTCGGGTGGCCTCCTCGGGCAGTGGGCAGTCTGGACGAGCAAAGCGGTCGGCCTGCTGCAGCGCTGCAAGGTGGCGGCAGGCGACGAGGTGTCGGCCCTCCTGGCGCTCGGCGCCGAGCTCACCGACGCCAATGCTGCACTGTTCGATCCGGCGCACGGTTTTGCCGGCTGCATCCCTGGAATTCACGAAGTCCTGCGGCGGCAAGGACTTCTGGCCGGACGCTGGTGCCTCGATCCGCACGAGGAGCTGAGCACAGGGCAGATGGCCGAGATCGATCGGGTGCTGTCAAAATATCCACACCTGACCGATGACGCATTTGTCGCGGAGCGCCGGGACCTGTGGCTCAGGTAGCCGGCTCGTCTTGCATCCGTCCGGAACCGAACGGTACACTCCCTCGTCGATCTACATGATTCCTTGGCGCACATGAACTCGAGGCCCACGCGTTTGCGGCCTTGTCTCAGGTTGGCGGCCGAGCTCGCTGTTTGCGCTCTGCTCATGGCCACAGTGGCCTGCGATTCCGGTCGCGGCTCGGGCTCGGGCGGAAGCGCGCAGCCAGCCGACGATGCTGAACCTTCCGCACCCTACCAGGCAGAAGTCGAAGAAGGACTTGGCGCGGCAGTCGCAATCCTCGTCGACACGTCCGGCTCGATGAAAGAAACGGCCCCCGGCGAATCCCGGCCGAAGTACGTCATCGCCCGAGAGGCGCTCGAGGCCACGCTGGATGCCACCGACGGCTTCGTCGCGAGCCATCCGGACTTCCCCATCAAGATAGGCGTGTACAGCTTTTCGAGTGGCGTCTCGAACGTGTTGCCTCTCCAGAAGTACGATCGGGCGATCGTCCGCGAGGCATTGAATCGATTGCCGAGTCCAGGCGGCGGCACGGCAATCGGCGAAGCGATGCGCAACGCCCGTCCCGATCTCTACCGCGCCGGCGTTTTCCGCAAATACCTGCTCGTCGTGACCGACGGCGAGAACACCGCCGGGCGAAGTCCGAACACCGTCGCCCGCGATATCTTCAGGAAGAGCGAGGGAGCGGTGCAGACCTACTTCGTCGCGTTCGACACGAGTCCCGAGAAGTTCGCGTTCCTGAAGGATGTAGGAGGGGATGTCATCGGCGCCGGCAACGGCGCGGAGCTTCGGGCGGCGCTCGACGATATCTACAAGGGACGCATCCTCGCCGAGGCGGTCGACGCGGGGGAGCGGAAATGACCGGAACCCTAGAACCCTGAACGCTTGGAACCTTAGAACCCTGGAACCAAAGGGAGAATCCAGTGATTGTTCAGAAATTCTGGTCTGCGTTCGTCGCGCAAATCAACAAGATTGCCAACATCTTCTGGGAGGCCGACCCCATTGCGCAGATGCAATATGAGTATGACCGTTCGGTCGAGCAGCTGAAGGAAGGTCGCGTCGGGCTCGAGCAGTATCGCGGCCTGGTCGAGCGCGTGACGCGGCAGGTTTCGGCGAATCGCTCGCATGTGCAGAAGCTCGAGGCGGAGACCAAGGCCTATTTGAAGGCCGGCGATCGGGCGACGGCGGCGAAGTTCGCGCTGGAGCTGCAGAAGGCGAAGGCGGAGCTCGCCGCCAACGATCAGCAGCTGCAGATGCACGAAACGGCGTACGGGAACAACCTGAAGAAAATCAAGCATGCGAACGACAAGCTGATCGAGCTGCGCCAGAAAATCCAGAAGTACGACGCCGAGCTGAAGATGAGCGCGGCGGAAGCGGAGATTGCCAAGCTCGCCGAGAGCTTCGACATGAACCTGACGACGGACTTCGGACAGATCGAAGCGGTGATTCAGCAGAAGATCGACCAGAACCGCGGCCGCGTTCGCGTCGCCGCCGATCTGTCCTCGAAAGGCATCGCCGAGATTCAGGCCGAAGAACGAATGGAGGCGGAGCTGGCGGAACAGGCGCTGACGAACTTCGAGGTGGAACTGGGTCTGAAGTCGCCTGAAACCACGCCGGTGGCGCAGGCGGCCAAGGACCTGGGCCCGGCGACCACGGACAAGCCGGTACAGAAGCAGACGAACTAGAAGAAAGGATGAAGAACTTCTTCTCTTTCCTGAGGGGAGCTATGGCGAACGGACAACCGACACGCGCTTTCTACGCTGCCGTCCTTCTCGTCGTTCTGGGCCTCGTCGGCCTGGCGGTCTGGCGCTACAGCAGCCAGGCACCGGGCGGATCCGGCGGCCAGTTCTCGAGCGAAGAAATGAAGCAGATGGCCGGCAGCGCGGAGAAGCCGGACAACTCGGGCATCACGACGGTCAAGGAATACAACTACGTCCCGAGCGCCAAGCTGCCAGAGGTCAAGGGCATCTCCAGCTACCAGCCGATGGCCGACCGCACCGTGCGGTTCGCGATCAACGTCTGGGCCGGGTGGGGGCCGATCATCTACGCGAACAATGGCTTCAAGGCCGGCAAGATGTGGAAGACTCCGGGCGGTAAAGACTTCAAGCTCGAGCTCGTCCTGATTGACGACCCGGTGGCCATGCGCGACGCCTACGCCGCCGGCACGTTGCACGTCGGCTGGGCCACGCTCGACATGGTGCCGCTCTTCCTCGAAGGCTTGCGCAAAGACTCGCGGGTGATGCCACGCATCTACCAGCAGGTCGACTGGTCGAACGGCGGCGACGGAATCGTGGTGCGCGAAGCCATCAAGACGATGTCCGATCTGCGAGGCAAGACGATTGTCCTCGCCCAGAACTCGCCGTCGCATTTCTTCGCCCTGAACGCCCTGATCAATGCCGGCGTGCAGCCGGCGGAAGTCGAGTTCAAATTCACGCAGGATGCCTTCCAGGCGGCCGCCGCCTTCAATGCCGACAAGCGCATGGCCGGCGCCGTCACCTGGGCACCGGACATCTACAACCTCGAAAAGGTCAAGGGCAACCGTCTCATCGTCACTACGGCGACCGCCAACAAGCTGATCGCCGACGTGTGGTTCTCGCGTGCCGACTTTGCCAAGGACAACCCGGACATCATGGAAGGCATGGTGCGCGGCATCTTCGACGCCATGCAGGAGCTGAAGACTCAGGAGGCGAAGCAGAAGGTCGCCAAGCTGATGGCCGCCGGCTACTCGATTCCGGAAAGCGACGCGCTCGGCATGCTGGGCGACGCGCATTCGACCAACTACGCCGAGAACCGTGACTTCTTCCTGAACCAGAACAACCCCACCAGTTTCGAGCGCACGTGGAACACGGCGTATTTCCTCTACAAGAAGATCAACGCCGTGACGCAGCAGACGCCGTTCGATCAGGTGATGGACTTCTCCGTCATCCAGAAGCTGAGCTCCGAACCGAAATATGCGAGCCAGAAGAACGAGTACGACGTGCAGTTTGCGCCGGCCACTGCCGGCTCCATCCAGGGCGAGAAGGACGAGATCCTCACCAAAACGGTCGTCATCCACTTCTTCCCGAACTCCTGGGACCTCAACAAGAAGGTCACCAAGACCATGGACGGCAAGGATGTGGAGGAACTCTACGATCCCAACGTCGGATTCATCGTCGAGGAAGTCGGTAAGCTCGCCGGCCAGTACGGCGCGGCGCGAATCGTGATCGAGGGACATACCGACGGTTCCATGCGCGGGACCGTGCCGAAGAGCCTGGTGCAGGAGCTGTCGCTGCACCGCGCCAACTCGGTCAAAGAGGCGATCCTGCGCAAGTTCCCCTCGCTGCAGCCGAATCAGTTCGCCAGCTCCGGCATCGGCTGGGACCGGCCGGCCGAAACGACGGATCCGGAGAACCACGCGAAGAACAGGCGGGTCGAGGTCAAGGTCTATCCGGCTGAGGCGACGACCCCCAAGTAGATGGCGCGCGAAGCCAGGCCGCCGCTGTTCTCGCTTCGCGTCCCGCCGCCGCGGATGGTGCGCCGGCTGCTCGGCGCGGCGATGGTGGCGTTCGTCGTTCTGCTCTGGTGGCTCGCCACCAGCGGTGGTGCACCCGAGGACCGCCTCATCTCGCCGGTGATTCTGCCGAGCCCACGCGAGGTGCTCGCCAGCTTCCCGAGCCTGCTCAACGATCGGGCACTGCTGCAAAGCATCGCCGCAACATTGCGACGCGTGCTGATCGGGTTCGGTCTCGCCATCCTCGTTGGCGTGCCGCTCGGGATCGTGGCCGCATCGTGGCGGGCGATCGAAGCGGCGGGAGCGCCGATCGCGCTCTTCGGCCGAAACCTGCCGGTCGCCGCGCTGATCCCGCTGACCATCCTGTGGTTCGGCATCGACGAATCGCAGAAGGTGATGTTCATCTTCATCGCCTGCGTGCCCTTCGTGTATTCAGACGTCGTCCGCGCCATCGCCTCGATCCACGACCGCTATGTGGAGACAGCACAAACGCTGGGCGCATCGCCGCGACAGATCGTGTCGAAGGTACTGGTCGGACTGGCGCTGCCGGACATCTATGGAAGCCTCCGTCATCTGTTCGGGATGGCGTTCGGTTACATCATGCTGGCAGAACTGATCAACGCGCAGCACGGGCTCGGTTTCCTGCTGATGACGAGCCAGCGGCGCGGCCTTTCGGAGCACATCATCCTGATCCTTCTGATCATCGGCACGCTCGCCTACACGATCGACCGGGTCCTGTTCTTCTTCCAGCGCGGCCTGTTCCCTCACCGGGCTGTCGAGGAATGACCAGCGTGACGGCCGAATGTCCATGCATCGTCGAGTTCCGTGGCGTGACCAAGCGGTTTGGAGATTTCACGGTCATCCGTGACGTCACGTTCAAGGTCGAAGACTGGCCGGGCAAAGGCGAGTTCATTGCGATTCTCGGGCCCTCCGGCTGCGGCAAGTCGACGGTGTTGAGGCTGATCGCGGGATTGCCGCCACACCACCCGGCGAGCGAAGGGAGTGTCCTGGTCGCGGAGAAGCCGGTCGAACGGCCTGGCGCCGATCGCGGGATGGTGTTTCAGGACTACACGTCGTTCGACAACCGGACCGTCGAAGACAACGTGGCGTTTGGCCTCGAATGTCGCGGTGTTCCGACGCGCGAGCGCCGCGAGCGCGCCCGCGAATGGATTGCCAAGGTCGGGCTCGACGTCAAGCGTGATGCGCGGAAGTATCCGAGCGACCTCTCGGGAGGCATGCGGCAGCGCGTCGCGATCGCGCGGACACTCATCCTGTCGCCGCGAATCATCCTGATGGACGAACCGTTTGGTGCGCTCGATCCTGGCACCCGGCTGAACATGCAGGAGCTGCTCGTCAGCCTGTGGCGCGAGGCGCAGGCGACGGTGTTCTTCGTCACCCACTCGATCGAAGAGGCCGTCTACCTCGGCGACCGGGTGTACATTTTCTCGTCGTCGCCCGGTACGATTCTTCGTGAAATGAAAGTGCCGCCACCCGATCGCCCGGCGAAGGAGATGCAGCGCGAGAAGGCGTTCATCGATCTCGTGTTCGAGATCCGCGATACGATCGACACGCTCGAGTCTTCCAAACGCGCCGGCGACTAACCATGGCAGCACCTGTCCGCGACGGTCCGCCACCGACCGCCCAGTCCGGCGCCAGCCTGAAGGACTATCTGAGGGAAGCCTTTCTGTTCCGGTGGAACCTGCTCTTCTTCCTCGGTGGCGTGGCCGGCGCTGCGCTCACGCCCCTTCCCGGCGTGCTGCTGCCGTTGGTCGCGGCCGGAGAGCTGACCTATCTCGCCGGTCTCATCAGGATGCCCCGCTTCCGGGCGGCAATCGACGCCAAGGTGCACGGGCAGGGACGACCGAAAGCTGATGCGGTCGCCGCAGAGCCGCAGCCGTCATTGGTCGCCATGCTCGGCGGCCTGCCCGCTGATGCCCGCCGGCGCTTTGAGCGATTGCATGCGCGTTGTGTAGAGATGCGCGCCATTGCCGTCGGCGTTCGCGGAACCGCAAGCGATGCCAGCGGCGCAGAAGAAATTCGCACGCCGGGACTCGACCGGCTGCTGTGGTTGTTCCTTCGACTGCTCCTCTCGAAAACCGCGCTCGACAGGTTCCTGGCAACGATGGACAACCAGGAGATCAAGGCTCGCCTGGAACAGCTGCGAAAAGACCTGGCAGCCGCTCAGACCGCTGGCGACGACCGGGTCGTACGCTCGCTGCAGGACAGCGTGGCCATGGCGGAGCTGCGGCTCGATAACTCCGAGCGCGCGCGAAAGAATGCTCAATTCGTGTCAATCGAGCTCGATCGCATCGAGGGAAAGATTCAGGCGCTCGCCGAAATGGCGGTGAACCGTCAAGATCCGGACTTCCTGAGCACGCAGGTCGATTCGGCGGCCGAAAGCATGCGGCAAACCGAAAAAGCTGTGAGCGAGCTGCAGCACCTGACTGGTCTGGCGGACGAACTGCAGGAGCCACCACCGATCCTCGAATCGGATCTCCGCGAGGTGCTGCGGCATGATGCCTGATCGCCCGACCGACACCGCGGTGAGCGCCGGGCGGGATGCCCTGAAGCAGCGCTCCAAATGGTCGACCCCGTGGGCGGCGCAGGTCGCCGAGCTGTATTTCTCGGGAACGACGGCGGCGTTCGTGCTGCACGGAAACACCTACGACTACGTTCGTATCGGCGACGGGGCCGACGGACGGTACGGCGTCCTCTCGGAATTCCTCGCCGAGCAGCTCTTTGGCCGCTGGTCGCTGGTCCTCCACTACGATCTCGGCCGCGGGCTCCGCGTCCTGGCCGGACGCGACGAGCAGCGGTTGAAAGACATGGTCGCGCTCGCGAATCGCAAAGTCGGCGACCTGAGTGCGCTGCCGAAGGATCCGGCGGCCACCTTTGCGCTGCTCGATCGCTTCGTACGAACGAACATCATGGCACCGGAGGCCGACCGGCTGAGCCTGGCGTTCATTCTGGACCAGGCATCGTATGTCTTCCCGTCCGGTGAGCCAGGCCGCCTGAACGCCCAGGCCTCGTCGCATCTCGTCACGATGCTGAACTGGGCCACCAGCCCGCACGTGAAGCGGCTGAACATGGCGTTCGTGATGATCGACGAGAAGCTTGCCGATCTCAGCGAACGGCTGACCGGCAATCCGCACGTCGCCGCGATCGAGGTCCCGCTGCCTGAGACATCCGAGCGGGAGCGATTCGTCACGACGAGCATCGATGCGAAGGAGCTGGCGTCGTTCTCTGACTTCGACGCCTCGAGCCTCGCCGGGCTGACCGCCGGCATCTCGCTCACCGATCTCAACGTCCTGATTCAGTCAGCGCGGGAGAGCGGCCGCCGGCTCGATGGAAACGTCTTCCGCGCGTCCAAGAAGCGGCTGATCGAGCGGCAGTGCCGCGGTGTGCTCGAATTCATCGAACCGAAGTGGACGCTCGATACCGTCGTCGGCCACGAGGCGGCAAAAGCCCGGCTGCGTGAAGACGCCGAGCTTCTCAAGCGCGGAGCGCTGGACAGCCTGCCCATGGGCTATTTGCTGTGCGGTCCTGTCGGCACCGGCAAGTCGTTTCTCGCGCAGTGCGCGAGCGGCGAGATTGGCGTGCCGTGCGTCATGCTCAAGAACTTCCGCTCCAAGTACGTCGGCGAGACGGAAGGAAACCTCGAGCGCGTGTTGTCGGTGCTGCGCGCCATGGGACCGGTCGTCGTGGTCGTGGATGAAGCGGACGCCGCGCTGGGCAGCCGGGAACAGGATGGCGACTCCGGCACCTCGAGCCGCGTCTTCGGCATGATCGCGTCGCAGATGGGAGACACGCGTTACAGGGGTCGAATCATCTGGATGCTGCTGACCGCGCGTCCGGATCTGCTGCCGATCGATCTCAAGCGCCAGGGACGGGCCGAGGTTCACATCCCGCTGTTCTACCCGACGGACGAGGACGAAATCCGGCACATGTTCGTCATTCTCGCGAAAAAGCTCGGGTCACGTCTGGCGCCCGAGGACGTGCCGTCCATCCCGCAGCGTGGTCACCTGTCGGGTGCGGATATCGAGGGCATGGTCGGCCGAGCCTGGAGGAAGTCGCTCCTCGCTGGCCAGACGCACGTCACGCGCGAAGCACTGGCGGAAGTCGTGTCGCAGTTCCTGCCATCCACGCAAGGATTGGAAAGGGAGCTACAGGAGACGGCGGCCATCGTCGAATGCACCGATCGACAATTCCTGCCGGCGGCCGTACTCAAGAAGATTGATGGCGAAGGTGGACGTACTCAACTGCAGGCGCGACTCACCGCGCTGAAGCAACTGGTTTCGGAACTCTAGTCGGAGGTTACGATGGCGCGGACGAGCTGGTTCGATGAGCGGGCAGAGCATCCGGTGATTCAGGAGCAGCTGTCCAAGCTGGATTCCTTTACGAGCGCCATGGCCGACGGCGTGGTCGAGAAGAAGGAGCTCGAAGCCCAAGAGCAGCGCCTGACCGCGGCAATGAAGCGGCTCGAGCCCGAGCTCAGCGACGATCTGCACGCGAAGGTGACGACGGCGCTGGTGGAGCTCACGGCCTACAACGTGATGCGGCTGCTGCACGAGCTCCACGCCGAGCGGGCGCGGATGGCGTTTTCCAAGTAAGGTTCCAACGTTCTACGGTTCAGGAACCTTAGAGCCGCCGAACGGCTTCGTCAGGCTGTACACGGCGAGAAGCAGCCTATGACCGATGAGCCTCGGCCGTCACCGGGTGCCTAATACGATCTCGCCCAAGCGGTTCATGCCGGCCCCGCCATCCGAGCCGGCGTCGTAGATGTAACCGTGGACCTTCTTTCCGTCCCGGCGCGTGTACACATTCCCGCGGATCCAGGACCCGAGAATATTGTCGACGCGGAGAGTCGAGGGCTGCCAGCCGGCGTTGTCATGCGTGCTGAAGATGCTCCGCGACGATTCCTCGATGAACAGAACGCGAACCATTTCTCCATCCACCACCGCATCTGCCGCGGGCTGCTGCGAGTCGACGGCGTCCTGGATGACGACGCGGTCGGTGACCTGCACTGCCGGCGTTGGCGTTCCGTCACTGACGACACGCCGCTCCCAGAGCCGGCCGTCGGATTGCCGGTAGATGATCACGACCGTGTTGGTCCGGGGAATGAAGACGAGCGGCAGCACCGTTCCGTATTCAGCGCGCGTAGTGCCCAGGCCCGACGCCAGCCGCTGCCTCTGCGTGAAGGTGCCGTCGCGCAGCAGCCGCCGATACCAGATTGTGCCGTCGACGCCATAGTAGGCGACGTGCACGGTGTCGTTGGCGCCGAGCACCGCCCTGGGACCGGCTGATTTCGGAGCGACTCCAGGGTCGAGGACGGTGTCTGCACCCCAGGTGCCTCCGGAGGAGCGGATGTTGTAGTGGACTGTGTCCGCGACATAGAACGTGACCATGCTTCCATCCGATCGCATGGCGAGCGTCGCTGCCTGGGCGACAGAGGGTGCCGTGGCCGCAACTTCATCGCGAACGCCCCACGTATCGGGCTGCGTCGGGTGGTCGGACGTGCGGAACGTGTGATAGCGGGTCGATCCGGTTACCTGATGAATGATGTGAATCGTATCCTTCACCGGCCACGCATCGACCGATTCGAGGTCGTTCGTTTCAGGGCGGTTTGCTCCGTCGACCTCTCGCCAGGTGGCTCCGTTGTCGGTCGACTTGGTCATCATGAACACGTTGTCCGTCTCCGCCGGCTCCATGATGAAGTACAAGTCGCCATTGTGGGCCTGCCATGGACCGATGCGGCCGGGCGTCTCCACGAAGGTTCCTCCGACATGACCGGGCGGGATCATGAGCCGGAGCACCGGGTTCCGCGATCCGCCGAACGCGGCGCCGCCAGCGTCAACCATCCTGAGCTCGAACGAGTCGCCCTCTTCATTGGCAACGGCGCCGTCGGCATAGCGACGGATGACCAGCGCCCACTCGAACTCGGCGTGTGAGCCCGCAGCGCTCGATGACGGGGTGCGCTCGGCGGAACTGATGCCGGCGCCGGCCTGGAATCGGGCGGAGGAACCCGTCAGGAGGTCGGTGGTCGCAGCGCCATGCTCATATGCCGGGCAGGAGACGATGCTCACACGGGGAGTTCTGGCTTCGCCCGCTGCAGTGAAGCTCCGAAATTCGGCGGTGTTGTTGGCCGGGACGTGGAACCCGAATGGGGACGGCGGCATGGTGGTTCCGAGTTCAACCTCCAGCTCCAAGGCCCCATCGTCATAGCTGACTTCGACCTTGTTGTCCTCGGTTTGGATTTCGATTTCGTGCCATCGGCCCACGGTGATCGCGGTTCGCTTCACTGTCGCGACGGTCTCCGTTCCATTGACGAACCGGCTCACACGAATGGCGCCGGCGCCGGGATCGAGAAAAACGCGCCAGTGGTTTGCGGCGTCTACATAGCCGAAAACGAATCCAAGGCCATTTCGGTTTCCGGCGGGCAGTCGAAATGCTGCCGCGAATTCGGTCGCGGCCCATGGCGTGGTGTAGAGACTAGTGAGGGATTCCCGGGCCGCGCGGGCCCGCACGACCTTTTCCCGTCCGTCCGAAGCCACAACCATGCCAGTGGCACCGCCCTGGGTGACGCTCCAGCCCTCGGGTGTCGCGCCAACTTCAACCTTTGCGAAGTCCAGTTCGAGTTCGCGCACAGGGTGCGGGAAATCGTGCGCTTCGACGTCGGTCCAGCCATCTCCGTTCCGCCGGTACTGAAGTCGAAACGGCGCGCGGGCCTCGGCGCCGGGCGGCTGCTCCACTTCGAGACGAACGCGGAAGGGCCGGTCGGCGGGGACGCTGACGTTCTCATTGAGCGCTCCGGCCCAGCCCTGATCCGAATTCAAGGCTGCTCTGAAGTCAGTTCGAACCCGGAACGCAGGCTGACCTCCGGTGCCTGGCGACGGCGGATTGGCCGCACAGCCGGCGAGCAGTGAGAGCGTTAACAATCCGGGATTGAGTAAGCATTTCATCGGCTTCGATGAAAACGGGGTTGGAGTCGTCCGCCGGCGATCAGCTCGGCATGAAACTTCCCTTGAAGGCTGGCCGGCAGCAGATCGGTCAGACCCATGAACCCAAAAGCAAAGCTTCGGCTTCATCGTCTTCTCCCTCCGGTCCGTCGCGGTGTGATCTATGAACGGTTCGAGAACAGATGGCGGACAGTACTATTTCGGCATCGAGGGAGCCTGTCAATTCATCTGTGGCTCCGACACGTATCTTGAGGCAGCTTCTCAAATGTCCCACGGAACGCGATTGTGGCGACGAACGCGAAGACGCGTCTGGACCCTAAACGGGGCGCATGTGAGGGCTGCTCGCTCAAGGGGACTGCCCGATGTGACACGGTTCGCCGGCACCGCATCCGGCACTCTCGGAAAAAGGCACGAGTCGTCGTCACATGCGCGCGCCCTTCAGCGATCGAGCCCCAGCCTGGCACGTTGGAGAACTTCCCAGGTTCATTACGCTTGTACCTTCGGAAGTACTCCGCTATCGTCTCGCGCTCCTTGACCGTCAGCTGATAGCGTGGGCTCCCAGCCCGGCTGATGGGAGACAGGACGACTTTCGAATCGATCCCTTTCTCGTCTTCCATGTACATCAACCCGATGATCGCTCCGCGTACGACATCTCCGCCGGGCAACGCAGGTCCGAGTACGAGGGCATCGAACGGATCCCCATCGTAGGAGATCGTCTGCGGCACGAACCCGTAGTTGACGGGATACCCGCCGATGTCCTCTGCAATCACACGATCGATGGCGCGCGCGTTCGCGCGCATGTCGAACTCCCATTTGCGGCGGTCGCCGCGCGAGATCTCGATGTAGGCGTTGACCGTCCCATCGTCGTTTACTGGCGGCGTGTCGCGCCAGATATGCCGCGGGTGGCCAGTCGCCGCGTCAAGGCTGGTCGACAGCTGCGTCGTGCCCAATGGAGGCAGTACCTTAAGCGGCGGCTGATGGCTCTGGGCCACGAGCACAGATGGCAGAACGACGATCGGGACGAGATGGCAAATCCGCAACGTATGCTGCCGCTCTGATTGTAACCAGCAACTCGCGCGCCATCTGGACGTGTGCATCAGCTAGATGCAAGCGCAGTCGCACGTTGAACGACAAACTGCTCCGACGTTTATCTGACGTTCATCTGTCACGCGCTACTGTGCAATCAGGAGGCGTTGAGTATGCGCCAGGTGTGTTTTCACGATCGGACACGCGCCATGCGGGTCGCCCTGATCATCGTGACCTTATCGGTCGCCTCGCCGGCCGTGTCGATCGCACAACAGGCAGCCGCACCGCAATGTCAAGCCGCTGGGGCGCTCGTGCGGATCCCCGAACTACCGGAGGCGAGCGGCGTCGCGGTCAGCCGCCGCTCGCCCGGGCGTCTGTGGGCGCATAACGATTCGGGCGACGCAGTACTCGTGGCGCTCGACACACGAGGCTCGGTGACAGGCCGCGTCCGCGTGTCCGGGGTGAAGGTCGACGATTGGGAAGCCGTGGCTGTTGGAGCTTGTCCAGGCGGCTCGTGCATCTACATCGCAGATATCGGCGACAACGAGGCTGTGCGCAAGCGCATCACGATTTATCGTGTCCCTGAACCGTCCACTGAGGACTCCGTTGCTGTCAAGGACACGTTCCATGCGACGTACCCTGACGGCGCACATGACGCGGAAGCCCTACTCGCCGCGCCAGACGGCGGCCTCTTCATCGTGACGAAAGGTGAAACGGACGCTGTCGGGTTGTACCGCTTCCCTCGAGAACTGCGACCGGGCACGACCCATCAACTCGAACGTGTGGGCAAGCCTCGCGCATCGGGGAAGGCTTCCGAGACCGAACGAATTACCGACGGAGCCGTATCCCCCGACGGAACGTGGGTCGTCCTGCGCACCAGGCAGGGCTTCGCATTACATCGGGCCACGGACCTGTTCACGGGCAATTGGACGGACGCAAGCCGTGTTGATCTGAAGGCGGTCGGCGAGGCCCAGGGAGAGGGCGTCGCCATGGGGGCGGACGGCACGGTGTACCTGACTGGAGAAGGAGGCGGGAAGTCCGAGCCCGGCACGTTTGCCAAATACGCGTGCACTACGAAGTCACGAGATCAGCGCTGACCAATGCCTGCCCCCCTGGTTCCCTGCTGCGGCCTTGCTCCGCGCGGTCCCTTCATCACGGCCCATCATCTGTGTCTTGTCTTCGCGCTGGGTTTGGTGCTCGGGCTCGGAGGCTGCGCCCGACGTCTTCAGCAAGCCCCGGTGCTGCCCGGAGCAGCGCCGAGTATCGCGGAGCTGTGGCAGGAGCCGGTTGACCTCGAGCAGCGAGATCTGTTTCACGGAGCAGGTGGCGCCGGACTCGCGCCGACGGATACCGTGTTCCAGTTTGTGGCACGGGACACCAGCGGCTGGAGTCCGGGATTCGACGTCAAGGACGCGAACGGGATCGAGTGGAGTGTGAAGCTCGGTCCTGAGGCCCAATCAGAAGTCGTCACCTCCCGCGTCCTCTGGGCAATCGGGTTTCATCAGCCGCCCACCTACTACGTTGAACGATGGAGTCTGAAGGGTGCCGAGGTTGGCCCACAACCGGCGGGACGGTTCCGTCCGCAGCTGCCAAGTCAGCAGGTTGTCGGGGAATGGTCATGGTACGAGAATCCGTTCGTCGGTTCGCAGCCCTACCGCGGATTGGTGGTTGCCAACCTGCTGTTGAACAGCTGGGACTGGAAGACGTCCAACAACAAGATCTACGAGCTCTCCGAGCCGGTGCGAGGAGTGAAGCGGTGGTTTGTCGTCCGCGATCTGGGCGCGTCGCTGGGTCGAACCACGTATCCACGGCTTCTGAAGTGGTTTCGATTGAGAGGATTCGGGCAGGGCACGAGAAACGACCTGCCTGGGTTCGAAGAGCAGGGCTTCATCCGCAGCATCGACGATCGATCACGCATCACCTTCGACTACCGTGGGATCTATCGGGACGTCATCAACAGTGTGACTCCAACGGACGTGCGCTGGGTGTGTCAACTCCTGTCTCGCCTATCGGAGCATCAATGGCGCGAGGCGTTCCGCGCGGCGCAGTACGACGAACAGCACGTCACGCGCTATCTCAGGAAGATCAAACAGAAGATCGCGCAGGGCCTGGCGTTGCCCGCACCACCGGCGTCCTGAGGATCTCCGACCGACGCCGAGACCAACGCGCGCCAACGCGCGTGCGAAATGCTGCTGACCAGTCTGATGAGAATTCTGGTCGTTGAAGACGACGCCGCCGCCGCAGCGGTGCTCTCGAAGGGGCTCCGCGAGCACACCTATGCCGTTGACCTCGCCGCGGACGGGTCGACGGCCCTCGAGCAGGCGAGCATCAGCGACTACGACCTCATCGTTCTTGACGTCCTCATGCCCGGCATCAACGGCTTGGAGGTGTGCCGCCGGTTACGCGCTGAACGCATCGCAGCACCGATTCTCAGGTTGACGGCTCGCGGGGAACCCGACCAGCGGGTGGAAGGCCTCGATGTCGGCGCCGACGACTATCTGGCCAAGCCCTATCACTTTCCCGAGCTGCTTGCGCGGATACGTGCCCTTCTTCGCCGAGGACCGGCGCTCGCGTCGTCAGTTTTGCAGATCGAAGATCTCCGCATCGACACGAGGACACGTCGCGTTCATCGTGGTGATCGCTCCATTCAGCTGACGTCGAAGGAATATGCATTGCTCGAGTATCTCGCCCGGCGCCAGGGTGACGTCGTCCGCCGCGCCGACATCGCCGAGCATGTCTGGGACGACAGCTTCGACCCCCTGTCAAACCTGATCGAGGTGTACATCCAGCGTCTCCGTCGAAAGGTTGACGACGACCATCGTGTGAAGCTGCTACAAACGCGGCGTGGCGCCGGATACTCGCTTCAAGCCGCCGACGACGATGCGAGCGCTGAGGATTGACACCGTCCGCGGCAGGCTGACGGCCTTCTACATCACCGCACTCGCCGCCGCGCTCATCAAGGACGACCGGCACCGGCTTGCGCTGCGCCGCGTCATCATCCCTTTGCACAATGCAGGGTACATCGTTGTCGCGGCCAGCTCACTCGAGCCGACTGACGAAGAATTGGAATCGCTGCGGGAAATCCTCGCGTACGTCGTGCCGATCGCGCTGCGTTCCTTCCCACTCCCAGCTGAGCTGACACACGCGAGAGTTTATCTCTCGTTCACCTGTGAATTTGTAAGCTGCTGATTGGGCGAACCGCTCTGGAGGAGCGAGCTGATGTGCTCGACGCGACCGACGTTATTGGGCAGGCCACGAACGACGAACATCTTCGCTCAATCAAACCTCAGTGAGCGTTCCGATGAGCGTCGGATGCTGGGCCTGCTCGCCGTCATCTGCGGTCTGCTGATGATCGGCGGTCTTGCCATGCCCACCCTGACTGGCGAGAACGCCATGCCGTCGGCAATTGCGCTCGGCGACGTCTCGGAAGCACAGATAGTTGAGATTCGCGACCATCGTGGGGAGACCGTGCTCTCCGGAGAATTCCGACCCCGCGTCGATACGCTTGGCAACACCGAGAAGGACGCGGCGTTGACCGATCAGCGTGGCCGCACGGTCATCGGAGAAGTGGAGCTGGAAATTCCGCCGCCGCTTCGCGAGGATCGGCGCCCCGAGCTGGAAGTCGACATCATCGGCCTGCCGTCACGCCAGACCTTCTCCATCGTCATTGATGATCGGATCGTCGGCACGTTTACGACCGACGATCGAGGCAGCGTGGACATGGAACTTCAGGAAGGGGAGATTCCGCCTCGCCCTCGGCAAGGTTAGTTCCCCCCGCGGCACTGCGACCACAACCAGCGTTCTCCGGGCATCGAAAGTCGGGGTATTCGCCACCCCACATGCATGGCAGCTTCGCGGGCCTGGTTGCAGGCTTCCGCAGCTCAGCAATTTCTCACTCGTGTCACTGAGGCCCGTTTATCTCCTATTCATCCTCTGACCAGTACGCTTCAGGTAATCGAACCCCATGAGGAAATGACATGAAGGACAAGCGTCAGGCAATTCCAGTCGTTGGTCTGGTAGCCACGATCGCAGCGGCCGTGTACATGGTCGTCCAGCTCAACGGCCAGGTGAGAGTCCCGTCCGGCAATTTCACCAACGCGGCGACGGCAGAAGTCCGAGATACGCAGGGACAAGTGGTGCTTCGCGGACAGTTCGTCTTGGCGGACGAAGAAGACGATGACATCGAGAGGAAGGCGACTCTCCAGCCGACCGGGGTCGACGCCGACGCGGCTGGCGAGGCGGAGGTGGAGTTCGCGAAGTCCGCGGCCACAAAACAGGAAATCGAGTTCTCGGTTCGGAGTCTGCAGGCTGGTGTCGCATTGACGTTTGTGATTGACGGCGTTGATATCGCCACTGTCACCGCCGATCAGCGTGGCCGCGCAAAACTGGAGGTCGACGTGCCTCTGCCTGGCACGACCACGTCGCGCTGACTCAATGCGGCGGCGTGCGGAATGTCAGCGCATTCGACGACGACGCGGTGAATCAAAGAATCTCGCGTGGCTCGATCGGCACGGAAAATGGCTCACGCTTAGCGCGAGGGACGTCGACCGTGCTCGATCGTGAACAGCTCGGTAGACGCAACGCCACGGATCTGCTCTCCGTCAGCTTCTCTTCGAACGATTCAGTCGGCCATACCTACGGGCCAGACTCGCCGCAGGTGCGAGATATTGCATTGAGAACCGATCGGGCCATAGGGCGTCTGTTGAATCAAGTCGACAAAGCCGTTGGGCTTCAGCACACCCTCGTGGAGTTCACGACCGACCATGGCGTGGCACCCGTACCTGAGTCGCTGGGCGATCGAGGCTTACCTGGCGGACGAATGACGACGAAGGAGTTGTTCGAGCCAATTCAGCAGGCTCTCGCGACGACGTTCGGAGACGGCAAATGGCTCCTCGCGACGGCGGGGTCATCGCCGTACCTGAATTACGAGCTCATCGACAAGCTCGGGCTCGATGCCTCCGAGGTCCGCCGCGTCGCGGCAGAAGCCGCGACCAGAGTGCCGCATGTCGCCCGGGTGTACACGCGGGATGATCTCCTTCGAGGCGCTGTCCCGAATGACCGTATTGGCGCTCGCATCCTGCGTGGCTTCAACGCGCAGCGCTCTGGAGACCTTGAGATCATCCTGGAACCGTATTGGATGCGCCAAGCGCAAGGCACTATTTGAATGCTATCGAGTTCGTCGAGGTGTCGCCGTCAAAGACGGACGGATGGCTTCGGTCAAAACACGGCCGGAGGATCCAGCCGGAATCTCAATACCCAAGAGAGTTGCCATCGTCGGTGCGAGGTCGTTGAGCGCAACCTGATCTGAGTATCTCCCGGACGAACGCGAAGGCCCATTAGGATGAGGGGGATATGCGCGTCGTAGCTGTACGGAGTTCCGTGTGTATGCGTCCCGTCGCGCCTTGCCGAGACAGTGTACGCGGTTCGCGCGCGTCGTGCTGGATCACGACATCGATCTCTGAATGCGCAACGGCTGCAGATCCATGGTGATGCCGCCGAAGGCAGGTGAAGGGGTCAGCGGGGAATCGTGCTCGAGGCTGGGGTGCACGGCGTACCGTCAGTCAGGATACCAGGGCAGGAGCTGCAAGGACGTCCTGTTATGGTCAGGCGTGCTTCACAATGACCCCTTCAAACACGTCAGCAACATCCTCGCAGCAGTCGGTCGCAGCTTCCAGAAAGCCGAGGATCTCCTTCCACTTCATGATCGTGATTGGATTGCGTTCATCGGCAAAAAGGGCTCCGACCGCCGCCTGATGGATGCGATCCGCTTCGTTTTCAAGACGGTTGATCTCGACCGCATACGTGGCCAAGTCTTTGCGACTTTCCAGCGCCTTCAGTCCGAGGATCACTTGATCAACAGACGCTTTGATAATAGCTGCCAGCTCGCGTGCACCTGGCCGTACTTGCTCGATTCGGTACAGCCGGAGTATCCGGCAGAGTCCTCGATCGCGTCCATGACGTCATCGAGGGAATGAGCGAACCGATGAATGTCTTCGCGATCGAGAGGTGTAAGAAAGGACTGATGAAGGCGTTGAATAACGTCGCGCGTGAGGGCGTCGCATTTGTGCTCGATTGCCTTGATTTCGTCTGCTCTATTCCAGATGGCGCAATCTGGCGCCAGCATTTCTTCAAGGAGTATCGCGCCGTTGCGAATCTGCTCCGCGACGGCGACGAAATCATCGAAGAATCGCTCGTCACGCGGGATCCACTTGAACGCCACTCAACCTCCCGCATGGGATCTTAACAGAGGCTTCGCATAGACGCGCTGCCAGTGTCATTCTTCCGTTCGCATTCGTATGGCTCGAGATGCGCTCAGTACCTAAGAGCCACGTCGCCGTCGACCGGATACTGTCGCGAGTCAGAGTGCCGACTCTGAAGCGCAGAGGCTTTCTGAGCACCTCGACATCGGAATCATCCTCAGAAGGGTCGAGTTGATGTCCTCGTGGAAACGATCATGTCTTCTCCTTGTTGTCTTGGCCGTCGGACCTGTCCCGGCTGTTCGCGGTCAGGCTACTTCCGCCGTCGGACAGGGGGCATCCGAGGGGACCCCGACCATTCGGCTCGGCATGACACTTTTTGCTGACTACACAATTACTTCAGAACCCAAACGTGTCGACGTCGACGGTAACGAGTTCAGCCCAAACTCGTTCAATGTTACCCGTGCCTATCTGAATGTCACGGGAAACATCTCCCGTGCCATCGCATTCAGGGTTACTCCGGACATCATGCCGGAAACGACATCGGGCAGCTCGGTGAACGAAAGCCTGACGTTCCAGTTGAAGTACGCTTACGCCCAGTTCAATCTCGACAAGTGGATGCGCCGCGGATCATTCGTCCGCGTCGGTATGCAGCAGACACCGTGGATTGACTTCATCGATTCGGTCTATCGGTACCGATTCCAGGGGCCGACGATGGAGGATCGCGAAGACATCCTTTCATCAGCAGATGTGGGGGCCGCTTTTCACTATCCGCTCGGAGACAACTATGGTGACGTCCACGTCGGCTTCTACAACGGTGACGGCTACAACCACGCGGAGCAGAACGATCAGAAGGCACTCATGGCCCGGCTCACAATCCGTCCGTTCCCAACGCGTTCTCTGGTGCACGGTCTGCGTGTCACTGGATTCTACGATCGCGATGCCTACGTGAAGAATGCCGAGCGAAACCGCGGCATCGTCGGGCTGACCTACGAACACGGTTATATCAACGCCGGACTCAATTACGTGACTGCGAGCGATCGGTCGCAGGCCCTCGGTCCGAAGCTCGATCGTAGCGGGTTTTCCGTGTGGGCGACGCCCAAGACACCGAAGGGTCACGGCTGGGAAGGGCTGGTGCGATTCGATCATCTGGCGCAGGAGCAAGCGATGTCGTCGCGAAAAGGCGAGCGTAACCGGATAATTGGGGGTGTCGCGTACTGGTTTCGGCAGCAGGGCCCGTTCGCGGCGGCGATATTGCTGGACTACGAACGCATCGATAACGAGAATTTCGTCCCGATGAAAACGGACGAACGTCGGTGGGCGCTGCACACGTTGGTCAGTTTCTAAGTTCTCGATTCCGCAGGCTCGGGGGCCATCACTCGGCGGCCCTAATATGTGCTTGAAATTGTTGGGCGTCGCAGGACCTCCGCGAACGCGCGGCTGACTGATAATGAAAGACTTGGCAAAGAGCCCTAATCTTTAGAACCCTCAAGCTGTTTGGTGAGTGTATAGGTGTAGGGTGACGTGAGGTCTGTTTCAATGAACGTCACCTTCAAGGTCTGATCGTTTGCCTCGAGCACGGCGAACCCATGCGCGCTCCTGGCGAACAGCGAGCGCGGGCCCGGCTCGATCGTCCGCAGCTTGCCGCCGCTGCCGGCGACGAAGAAGTGCAGCCGGCCCTCGGGCTTGAGGTGCTGCATGTCGTGGTCGTGCCCGGCGAGGTAGACGTCAGCGCGATCCTTCAGCACCGGCAGCAGCTGCGCGATCTTCTGGTTATTGTCCTCGTGCTGCCCTTCCGAATAGATCGGGTGATGCCCGTAGACCACCTTCCACGTCGCCCGGCTCTTGTCGAGCGCGTCGGCCAGCCATAGCAGCTGCGCCTCCGAAATGATGTCGGTATCGAGCGCGAAGAACTGCACCGGCCCGGCCTCGAAGGTGTAATACGCGGCCGGCATGCGCCAGGTCGGACTGCGCTCGGAGAAGAGGATCTCGGCGGCCGGGCCGTTCGGCTGGTTCCAATCGTGGTTGCCGAATGAGGCGTAGAACGGAATCTTCAGAGGGTCGTAGAGCGCGCTCCACCAAGTCTGCCAGCGTGGATCGGTGGGGCTGTTCATGCCGCTCGGATAGAAGTTGTCGCCGAGCGTGATGGCGAAGTCGAATGCGTGCTGCTCGTGGTAGCGCAGCATGGCGGCGGCCACGCGCTTCTGGGCGTCACCTCCATCGCCGAAATCTCCGAACGCGAGCACGCGAATCGGCATCGCTGCCGGCTTCAACGAGAATGGCGCCGGCGGCGTCTGGAAGAACGTCGGCAGCAGCCCGCCGCGCACGATTGTCGTCCACCGATCGTGTTCAGCCGCCAGTCTGCCCACAGCCTCGGTGCGGCCGTTGCCGTTCTTCCGCTCGACATCGAGCCGCCGTTCGAGCAATCGCATCAGCGGCGTTGTCGACCGCGCTCGCAGCAGTTCGAGCGCCGCCAGCGCGATGTCGAGATCGGGATCGAGCAGCACCCGACGCTCGAGCGCCGGATTAACGCGCGGATCGTCGACCTCTTCGAGCTCGTCGACAATGTTCTCGCGCACGTCAGCTGACGGATCGCTCTCGAGAAGGGCCAGGAGAAAGTCGAGGGCGCCAACGGCATCCTTCTCAGCCAGCAGCTCCACCAGGTCCGCGCGTTTGTCCTCGTCCGGCTCGATGAGGACGAGACGCCCCTGGTCGCGCAACTGTGCGGGCAGCTTCATCAACCGCACATCGTCTGCGCGCAACGGGCGCTTGTCCTGCGGAGTAAGACGCCTGACCGATAGCCGGTCCGATGCGCAACGTGAGCACGGTCATCAGGACGAGAATTACATTCGTCACCTGTTTCACCTTTGTGACTTGGATCACGGATTAAATCGAGCCTATACTCGGCCCAAATCGGAACGGAGATCAAGCCCTGAACTTGTGAAGGAGGCGTGATGAAAGCCAACACCGTACTGCGGCTCGCTGCTGCAGGGTTTCGGTGCCCTTACCTTGCTTCTCACACTCTCGGTCGATTCCGTACTGGCCCAGGCAGGGGCGAGCACGGGATTGATGGGACGTGTCACCGATTCCAGCGCAGCTGCCGTTCCCGGCGCGGCGGTCACGCTCACCAATGTCGACACGGGAAGCGTTCGCGCGGTGACGACGAACGCCACGGGCGACTGGGAAGTACGCTTTCTCCCGCCCGGCACCTACCGCATCACCTTCGAACTCACAGGATTCAAGACATTGCGTCGTGAAGGCATCACGGTATCCACCGCAGAGATGGCGACGGTCGACGTGGCACTCGAGCTCGGTGCGCTGGCTGAAGCTGTCGAAGTAGTCGCGAACGCGGAAATGGTTTCCTCCGGTTCGATGACGATGACGCGGACGTTGGACCAGAAGGAGCTCGAGGCGCTGCCGACGTCGGCCAGGAACTTCACTCAGCTTCTCGTGATCGAGCCCGGCGTGTCGGCCGACATCAGCGAGCTGTTGTCGAACGACAACGCGTCGATCTCCCCGAGCGTGAACGGCGCTCGCACCACGAACAACAGTTTCGTCTTCAACGGCATGGACGTCACGAACCTGATCTGCTGCAACAGCCGGGTCAGCGGGTCCGCCGGCACGATCGAGAACGGCGGCGGCTCATTGTCCCGCAACGTCGCGCCAGCCCCTGAAACGCTGCAGGAAGTGAAGCTGCAGACGAGCCTCTACGACGCGGCGACCGGCCGCAACGGCGGCGGCAACTTCACGCTCGTCGGCAGAACCGGCACGAACAGCTTTCGTGGCAGCGCCTACTACTACAACCAGAACGACGCCTTGATGGCCAACGACTTCTTCTTCAATCGCGCGGGCATCGAAAAGCCCATCCTCGATCGGCACGAAGGCGGGGGAACGATTGGCGGCCCGATCATCAGAAACAAGACGTTCTTCTTCGGTTCGTACCAGCGTACGCAGGCTGAAACGTCGTTCGTGGACGAGGCGAGCAACACCGTGCGGCTTCCGCGGGCGCTGACCGACGACCGCTCCGATGCCGGCATCGATGCGTTCGCCAGGGCCATCTGGGCGCCGGGGTACGGCCCCGTGAACACGAGCGTCATCAACCCGATCTCGCGGGCGCTGCTTAAAGCGCGGCTCCCCGATGACTCGTATCTGATTCCATCCGGCGACCAGGGCATCAACTGCAGACGGCAGGGCAGCCAGCTGTTCGAGAGCTGCCAGGTGGTATCCGTGATCCCCGCGACCTTCGATCAGCATCAGTTCACGACCAACGTGGATCACCAGTTGACCCAGTCGCACAAGTTCAGCGGGAAGTTCTTCTTCTCGAACCAGCCGAGCCTCGATCCGCTGGCCAATGGCAACGCGCTGACGCGCCACGATCGCGAGGAGCTGACAGAGCAGCGGACGTTCTCGTTCACCGACCTCCACATCTTCAACCCGACGGTCGTGAACGAGTTCCGCGCCGGCTTCTTCCACAACCGCAACGACAACGACCCGGTCGCGCACTTCACCAACGCCGAGTTCGGGATCCAAAACCCGCAGGCGGACCTGGTCCCCGACCTGACTCAGGTCACGATCAACGGCGACATGGATGTGGGCACCGATCTCAGATTTGGAACGCTGGCCGACGGCACACGCGTCTACGACCAGCAGACGACCTATACCATTGGCAACACGTTGAGCTTCAGCAAGGGAAGCCACTCGATCCGGGTCGGCGGCGAGCTCCGGCGACACCACCTGGACGGCGACCTGCAGGAAGGACGCAACCGGCGGCACAACTTCCGGAGCTGGTTCGACTTCCTGACCGTCGGGTACAGGAACCCGTTGGACGGAAACCGCGCGCGTCAGATCTCCGACTCGTCGCTCAACTACGGCGAGACCGCGCGCGCCTACCGGATGACCGACCTGAACGCGTTCATCGCCGAGGACTGGAAGGTCACGTCGGACCTGACGCTGAATCTCGGCGTCCGGTGGGAATACTTCGGGTTCCCGTCCGAGAAGAATGGCCTGTTGGCCGTGTTCGATTACCCGGCGGCCCTCGAGACCGGCATGGTGCAGGACGGGTTCGTCTTCGCGTCGAACTTCGATCCGAACTCCGTGCCCGGGGCGGCCGGATTGAACCTGAAGACGGCGGACACCAAGAACATCATTCCGGGCGACTACGACAACATCATGCCGCGCGTCGGGTTGGCCTGGACGCCGTTCGAGCGTAGAAACGTCGTGCTTCGCGGGGGCTACGGCGTGTTCTACGAGCGGACGACAGGCGGTTTCGCCAACTCGCTGCGCCAGGCGCCGCCGTTCTTCCGCGAGCTGCAGCTGAACAACCTCGGCGACTGGAACGTGTTCCCGAGGGACATTCCCGCGCTGCCGATTCCGGCGTTCTCGATCGCCTTCGACGACAACGAGCCAATCCTCGTCGGATCGAATGATCCCAACAACGAGTTCGAGGCGCTCGAGACGCAGATGGTGTCGCCCGATCTGAAGACGCCCTACATGCAGCAGTGGAGCATCAACGGGCAGTGGGAGTTCCGGAACAACTGGCTGCTCGAGATCGGATACGTCGGCAGCAAGGGCAGCAACCTCCTACAGTTCGTCAACCAGAATCAGGCGCTGGACATCGCCGCGACCGGCGGGTTCCTGCCGCGGCCGGGAGTGCCGGGCGGCGGGTTCACCGGCAACTACTACGATCCTGATGAAGATGAGTTCGTGAACCTGAGGGAGCCTCCTCCCGGTTGCTTTGCCGACGATCCCGGCGACTGCATCGTCTCGCCGGAACTGCGCGGTCGCCTGCTCGGGCTGGACGAAGACGAGGGAGCGAACATGCTCGTCTCGACGGCCAAATCCTGGTACAACGCGCTGCAGACGAGCATCCAGAAGCGGTTCACGCAGGGCTACTTGTTCAACGTGAACTACACGTTCTCCCGATCCATCGACTACTTCTCAGACGAGGGGATATTGCAAGTGCCCCACGACCAGAGGCAGCCCGAGCTGAACAAGGGGCTGTCGGACTTCCATCGAGACCACCGGCTGATCCTGAGCTGGGCGTGGGATCTGCCGTTCCGGGGCAACCGGTTCGTAGAAGGCTGGCAGATCGCGGGCATCGGGACGTTCCAGTCGGGCCGCCCCTTCACCGTGTTCGACGACGACTTCAGCGGCGTCATCTTCGGGACGACGGATCCGCGACCGGACCTCGCGCCTGGGACGACGCACGAGGACCAGACGACGTCAGGGCCCGTGACCGACCGGATCGACAACTATCTGAACCCCGACGCGTTCGTGAGCTCGTTCGAGCGGTTCGGCAACCTGGGCCGCAACACGGTCATCGGACCGGCGCAGAAGCGCGTGGACGTCAGCATCTCGAAAATGACGAGGTTCTCAGGCAGCCAGTCGCTCGAGTTCCGGGCCGAGATCTACAACATCACGAATACGCCGTCGTTCCGGAATCCTGCGAGCGATCTGAGCGGCTCAAACTTCGGCCAGATCACGCGCACGCGCGGCGGCCCGCGCGTCATGCAGCTCGGACTGAAGTTCAAGTTCTGAGTGTCACGGTGCGGCGAACGCTCGGCCTGTTCGCGGTGACTGCGCTGGTTGTTCTGAACGCCTCGTCCGGCTGCCGGCGCACGCCGCCGACACCGGACGAGGATTCGACAAAGCCTGCGCCGGCTCCGTCGCCGCTGTCGAAGGCACTCGAAATTGAATCGGAATATGCAACGGCTCAACTCTCCAACGACCCGGACGATCCGGCTATCTGGGTCCACCCGCAGGATCCGTCGCGCAGCCTGATTCTCGGCACCATGAAGGTCGCCGCGCCGGCCGGCGCCGTCGTGGTGTTCGGCGTTGACGGTCAGGTCCGCCAGACGATCTCGGGAATCGATCGTCCGAACAACATCGATGTCGAATATGGCGTGCAGCTCGGCGGGCGGCGGACGGATATCGCCGTCGCCACCGAACGGCTTGCGCGGCAACTGAGGGTGTTCCGCATCGATCCCGCGGAAGGCCGTCTCGTCGATCTCGGCGGCATTCCCATTTTGCAGGGTGAGGCCGGCGAGGCAGGAGCACCCATGGGTATTGCGCTGTACCGGCGTCCGCGAGATGGTGCGGTCTTCGCCATCGTTGCGCCGAAAGAAGGACCGCGCGACGGTTATCTCTGGCAGTACCGGCTCTCCGACGTGGGTAATGGCCGTGTCGGTGCGACGTTCGTCCGGCGTTTCGGCAGCTACAGTGCGGCCACCGTCCGCGAAGAGAACGAAATCGAAGCGGTCGCCGTGGACGACACGCTGGGGTACGTCTACTACGCAGACGAGGCGGACGGGATCCACAAATGGCAGGCGGATCCCGACCATCAAGACGCCGGGCGTGAGCTCGCCCATTTCGCCCGCACCGGCTTCCGGGGCGATCGCGAGGGAATCGCCATCTACACCCTTTCAGACGGAACGGGCTACATCGTCGTCACCGACCAACTCGATGACGATAGCGAATACCACCTCTACCCCCGGGAGGGGACACCGGGTAACCCCCACGATCACTCGCGCGAGATTGCCGTCCTTCGAGGCGGCGCGGATGCAACCGATGGCATCGAGATCACCTCGAGCGCGCTTGGACCGGGGCTGCCGCACGGAATGTTGATTGCGATGAACAGCGCGTCGCGTAACTTCCTGGTGTTCCGCTGGCAGGACATCGCAGCGCAGACAAGGCCAGCCCTGAGGATGGCGGGTGCCGAACCCTAGAACCGTAGAACCCTAGAACATGCTCCTGAGCAAATCCCGAAGGACGAAGTACGCGAAAAACGCGTAAAACGCCGAGCATGCCAGGAGCCCGAATTCGCGCCAGCGCGGCGGGCGCACGGCCGCTGGCAGGAAACGGCGGTTGACCAGAAAGATCTGGATGCCGCCGATCACCAGGACCAGACCCGCAACGTTCGCGAGAATCTTGAAGAGCGTGAACGGCGAGGCCATGCGGATGACGATGATGCCCCAGATCGAGAAGACGAACAGCAGCGTGTAGTAGATGCCGCGGATTCCCAGCCGACCTTCGCGGGCGCGCGGGCTGGCCATCCACAACGCGTCGGTGATCGTGCGGACGACGATGTCCGTGTTGCCCAGCTGAGTCTTGAACAGGATCCAGAATCCGTTGAACAGCGTGAGGAACCAGAAGCCTGGCCAGATCTTGCTCAGATACTCGGCCTGATACGCGCCGGCTGCGAGGCCCTGCAGATCGGTGCCGTGCGGGATGATCGCGGTCGCGAGGTTGACGTTCAGGAACATCCCGACGAAACAGAAAAGACCCCACACCCAGATCTGATCGGTGTGCACGTAGCGGAGCCATTCGCGCCAGCGCGCCAGATTCTCGCTCGTGGCCGGAAAGACAGTGCCGACGTGTGACAGCTGAATCTGGTGGCCGCCGACCGCGCTCGGAATGGCGCCGACCTTGGCGCCCATGCCGAAGCCCTTGTCGCGCACCCAGTTGGTGACGGTGAGGTTGCCGATGCCGCCGGAGCCGGCCGTGGCCGCCAGCGCACCGATGAGCGCCCAGTCGATCGGCTGCGGCAGACCGGAAAAGCTGAAGAACCCGGCGAACGTCGTCGCCCAGTGCGAAAACGGCACGAAGGCGACGTTCACGGTGACCAGGAACAGAAAGACCACCGCCAGCATCGTCCAGGCGAAGCGCTCGAGCATGCGCTCGATGGTTCCGCCAAACGACAGAATCAGCACGACGACGATGAAGAGGCACGTCGTCACCCATGCCTGCGTGGCCTGATCGGGGGCTCCGGGCATGCGGCCCATCCAGGCGCCGAGCAGCGTGGCGGCGGCGCTCCCGGCCAGAGCCGGCCAGCCCAGTTGGAAAAAGCCCAGGAGCGCGTAGAAGCCCGCCCAGAACTTGGCGCCGGGCTTCAGACGCATGATCCCGCCGTAGATCGGTTCGCCGGTGTAGAGCGTGTAGCGAATGGCCTCCAGGTTGAAGAGCACCTGCAGGACTATCGCGACCGTCGCGATCAGGAAAATCGAGGACGAGTACTTGACCGCTGCGGCCGGACCGACGAGCCACTCACCGCCACCGATGGAAGTGGCGGCCATGATGGCCCCCGGACCGATCACCTTCATCATGTTGCCGAAGTTGAACGGCAGGGGGGCTGGAAGATCCGCGACGTTCCAGCGTGGGAGCTCGCCGTGTTCGGCGGGCAGCGCGCCGGACCGGACGTTTTGAGTCACGTCAGCCATGGGGTGTACACACGTTTCCAACGAGCATCGATAGCCGCACGCAGACCGTCAAGCCTGCGACCCGCGATCAGACGGTCGCGCGATTCGCCGCCGGCGCCGGACGCTTCGCCGTCCAGGTCGCACTCCGGTACTCGCCCAGGCTCAAGGCGCCCGAGATCGTGTCGCCGGAGACTTTGCCGCTGAACCGATAGTTCAACGAATCGCCATGACGCTCGGTGACGCTGCTCGCGAGGGAAACGGTATCGCCGCTGATGGTACCCGCCACGTCCCGTGTGATGAAGTTGCCCTGGTGAATGCCCTCGAGTCGATTCCCGTTCTGCTGAAGGACCAGTGTGTGCGTCGTGTTGCTCGCCGTGTACTTGATCTCGACTTCCCAGCGGCCCGACAGGTTGGCAACCGGGGTGACTGGCGCTTCGACCGGCTTCAGCGTGTGCTTCGCCGACAACACTTCGACGATGCGCCGCGCCACGATTTTCTCGTCGCCGTCGCCCAGCATGGCCGCTGACATCGAGATACCGGAGTCGCCACCCGTTTGCGGGCCGCCGCCGCGACCGCCGCCGCCACCACCGCCGCCGCCCAGCGCGATTCGCGGCTCGCCTTCCTCGAGAAGGTTGGCGGCGTCGGCGCCAGTCAGGCCAAACTGTTTCGAGTCCCAGCGCAGCGACACGCGCGGGCTGCGGTTGCTCAGGCTCGCGCCCGGCTCGCGCACAACCTCGGCGGTGATGCCCGGAATCTTCGTGACGCTTTCGGCGATGTAATCGCAGCGGGCGACCCACTTCGCCCACTCCGCCTTGTGATCGCGCTTCACCCAGCTTTCGACGGCCACGAGCATGCCGATCATCTCTTCGCGGCCGACCTTCATCGCCCGGGCGTAGCCGTGATGCGGCGCGCTGTGAATCCACGCCGCCTGGACGAGATCCTTGCGGCCGAGCAGCAGCCCGGCGCTCTGCGGGCCGCGGATGAACTTGCCGCCGCTATAGCCGACGAGCGTCGCGCCGCGCTGCAGGTGCACGTTGGGGATGGTCAGGATCTCGGCGGCCGCATCGACCATGACCGGCACGTTGTGCTGCTTGGCGATCTCGCAGATGGCCTCTTCGGACATCGGCCCCGACTCGAGGCGCGGCCCGGCAAAGAGGTAGATCATCGCCGTCTTCGGACCGATGGCCAGCCGCAGCGCTTCCGGTGATTCGACTTCGATGATCTTGACGCCAACGGCTCGGATCGCGGCGTCGTACACGTTGCGCGACGTCCCTGGGATGATGACTTCATCCTTCGCGAAGCCGGCGAGATTCGGGATGCGAACGTGGAGGTCGGGATTGCCGCCGGCAACACAGGCCGCCGTTGCGTGCGACATCGCCGCGGCGCAGCCGGCGCTGACCATGCCCCACTCCGCGCCGGTCAGCTCGGCGAGGCGCTTGCCGACGCCGTCCATGACCTCGTCGAGCTGGGCGTACGCCTGGTTTGCGGCGTTCTTCGCGGCTCGCACCTCCGGCAGCTCCATCGACCCGCCAATGACGGTCAGGGTGCCACGACCGTTGATGAGCGGCCTGACGCCGATGGCCTTGTAGACGCTGACAGGATCGATCGGCGGCGTCGCTGCGGCGGCCGGGGACACGGCTTTCTTGGCTTGCGCCGCCACGCTCGAGCCCGGTATCACGTTGGCCGCGCCAAACAAACCAGCAAATCGAAGCAGGTTACGACGGGTAATGAGATTTTTCATGGTTCGTGTTGACTCCTAAACGGTCATTGGCCGTGGCGAACTCGTAGGCCCATCCTGCATGGTGGGCGTGCCCTACGTAGGCCCACTCTTCAGAGTGGGCGTGCCCAAGTCAGCAACGGGCTGATTCCGGCACGCCCACCCTGAAGGGTGGGCCTACGGTACGGCTACACGTTAGAACACGTATTTGAGAGACAGCTGCATTTCGCGCGCAGCCTGGGCGCTGCTGATGATCCCGAAATTGGAGTTGCCCAGCGAGCCGTTCGGGTTGCCCCAGTTCACCCAGTTGAACGCGTTGAACGCCTCGATCCTGAACTGCAGCTGCTGCCCGTGCGTCATCGGGAAAAACTTGGCCAGGGAGATGTCGAATACCTTCCGCCCCGGTCCGACGACCGGATTGCGCTGAGAGTTTCCGTAGGTCGTCGTGGCGCGTGCGAACGCTGCCGTATTGAACCATCGCGCGATGGTCCGCTCGTCGCTCGGCAGCTCGGGATTCTGCCCGGCCACGAGGTTCGGACGGATCTCTTCGGAATCGACGTTGAGCGTGTCGCCGTCCTGGTTGATGAAGAGCGGAGAGCCGGAGTTGAAGATACCGAGGCCACTCAGCTGCCAACCCTTGACGAGCGCACCGACCAACCCGGTCTTATCTGAACCGAACGGGATGTCCCAGACGTAGCCAATGACGAGCCGCTGGCGCTGATCGTCGGCCGAGGGCGCGTACTCGCCTTCGAGGCTGCGCGGATTCTGCCGGCGGCTTCGTGACGCATTCAGACCACCCTGTTGGTTGTCATTCAGTTTCGAGAGCGTGTAGGCGACGTTCAAGTGCAGGCCCCACGGACCGCGCTGCTTGAACTCGCTCTGCAGGGAATGATAGTCGCTCTCGCCGTCGGTCACCCACATGCGGATCCTGCCATACGCCGGGTACGGCCGGCGAGATTGGAGCGGAATGGAACCGGCGTTGGGATCCGGATCGGGGCTGTTGAAGTTCGTCAGGCTCGTGTCCAGATTGCTGCCCTTGGCACCGACGTAGCGCACTTCAACCGCTGCCGAGCGCGAAAGCTCGTAGCCGACCGCCACGTTCCAGTTCTGGTAGTAGCCATCCTGGTGGTTGCGATCGACCTCCGCGGAGGTGACGTTGAAGATCGTATTGGCCGGGACCAGCGACGACGGGAACGGGAACGCGAGGGTCGCGACCGGACTGGTGTTCGGATTGGTCACCTGGACGCTCGCTGTCGGAGGATTGGTACCCAGCGTATTGATGTTGTCGAGGTGCAGCGCCATGTTGAAGATGCCGTAGCCGCCGCGGAGCACCAACCGGTCGTTCATCTGGTAGGCGATGCCGAGACGCGGCGCCCAGCCACGCTGCTCGTTGAAATACAGCTGATCGACGACTTCGCCTGGCTCCGGCCAGAGAACCGGCCCGTTCGGGAGATCGAACCGGAGCGTCCGGCTGACACCGTTGGTGTCCTTGGGCGGCAGGTTCTTGTCGTAGCGCAGTCCCAGATTGACCGTCATTCGAGGGGTCGCCCGCCAGTCGTCCTGGAAATAGAATCCCGTCCGCCATTGGCGTATGCCGCCAATGGGAATGCCTTCGGGCGTGCGCGCGACTTTCGGGAAACCAAGCATGAAGGCCGCGGCGGCATGGCCGGAGATGTCGCGAGTGAAATCAAGGGCGCCGAACGGCGCGTTCGTGCTCGTCGCGTCGCCCATCATCCGTCGGACGTCGCCTCCCATCTTCAGCGCGTGACGGCCCCGGATGACTGTCAGGTTGTCCACGAACTGATAGGTCTGGCTCAGGTCGATGCCTTCGCCGCCGGTGCTGTCTCCAAACCCGTTGAAGCCCTGGATGCTCGATCGATCGGGAACCCGATCTCATTCTCGTTTGGCGGCCGGCCGTTCGGCCCTCCTACCAGCATGCCGTGGATGCCCAGATCGTCTTCGACGCTGAACCCGGTCAGCCGGCGCGGACTGAGGCGGTTGAGATCGCCACGCATGTAGCCGAAGCGAATCTCGTTGAGCAGGCTGGAGCTCCAGGTCGCCACATGCTGAACGGCCACGCTGTGGTTCTTGAAAAGGCGCGGCGCCGGGAATTCGGGATTGATCGGAATCGTCGGGTTATCTCGGTATTGGTAGAGATAGTGGCCGAAGATTTTCTGTTTCGGGCTGATGACGTGATCGACGCGCGTGATGGCCTGATGCTGGGTGTCTTCAGCGAGCGTAAAGCCGCGGAAGTTGTTGGCACCCGACTGATTGGGCAGCGGCTGGTACTGATTGATCATCGACACCGCCAGCGGATCCAGGCGATTGCTGGGGATGATGTTGCCCGCGAATGGCAGACTGGTCATTGGATCGCGGATGATCGTCGACCCGGCAGCAGAGCCGAAAAATCGCCTCGCCGCATTTCCGCCGTCAGCACGTTCGTTTGCGAGACGGTCTCCCGAGTTTCCTGGACGCCTTCATAGGAGCCCATGAAAAACGTCTGATTACGGCGGACCGGCCCACCGACCACACCGCCAAACTGCTGACGATCCAGCTCGGGCTTGGGAGTCGGGGCCTTGGCGAAGTAGTTGCGCGCGTCCAGCGAGTCGTTCCGCACGTAGTTGAACGCCGACCCGTGCAGGCTGTTGCTGCCGGACTTGAGCTGCAGCTGCACGTTGGCGCCGGCGTGCCCACCGTACTCCGCCGTGTAGTTCGTCGCCTGGACCTTGAATTCCTCGACCGCATCCACCGACGGATACATGAACAGGTTGTTCCCGCGATTGTTGAGCGCGCTGACACCGTCGAACGACACCTGCTGGTACATGCCGCGGGCGCCGCTGGTCCGGAACTGCGTGTTCGAAGCGACCACGCCGGCGGTCAGGTTGCCGAGCTGCGTGAAGTTGCGGCCGCTCAGAGGCATGTTGACGAGGCTCTCCGACGTGACCACGTTGCCGGTCACGCCGCTCTGCGTCTCGAGCAGCAGACCTTGTGCCTCGACGTCGACGACCTCACCGATATTTCCGACTTCGAGCACGAAGTTGAGGCGCGCGGTCTGTCCGACCCGGATCGTGACGGTCGTGCGTTCCGTGCGGAATCCGGAAAGGCTGGCCTGAATGGTGTAGTCGCCGGGAAGGAGATACCGGACCTCGAACGTGCCGTTCGGGCCGCTCACCACCGCTTGCGCAACGCCTGTGGACGCGTTGGTGATGGTGACGTCAGAACCGGGAACAACCGCCCCGCTCGAGTCGGTGACGGTGCCGAGGATCCCAGTGTCGGCCGACTGCGCCCAGACTGGCGAGGCGCAGAGCGTGGCCAACAGAACGAGAGCAATCAGACGAATAGATCGGACTCTCACTGCCTACCTCCTTCACGGGATGTTCGCGTTTCCGGCGAACTCCCGACGCCCAAGAGAGGGGCCCAACACAGACTTTGAACTGGGGAGCTGAGGAACTGGGGAAGTAAGACAATTTCCCTACAGCTCGCCAGCTCCCCAGTTTCCTCAGTTCCCCAGTTCCTTTGTTCACCCAGCTGTGCTGAACCAATCTCCCCGGACGTGAGGAGTTGCCCGCCATCGCTTGCCGCCACGTCGCGCGGGGCGGCAGGCGATGGCGCGGCCTCGCCGCGCGCCCCGGTGTCGGGGCGCGAAGGCGGGGCAGTTGGGAGTTGACGTTGTCTAGAAGATCAGCTTGCCGCCCAGCTCGATGCGGCGCATGCCGCCCGCGCCGGTGATCCGGCCGAAGTTCGTGTTCTGGATATTTGTGTTCGGGCTGCTCCAGTTCACGGTGTTGAACGCATTGAACAGTTCCGCCCGGAACTGGAACTGCGTCCGCCCATGGAGCCGGAAGTTCTTCGCCAGCGACAGGTCCGTCACCAGGGAATGCGGTCCGCGCAGCAGGTTGCGCGGCGCGCTGCCATACGTGAACTCCGCCGGCACGGCAAACGCGGTGGGGTCGAAGCAGTTGATCAGACGCGAGGCCGGCGGGGTGTTCGGCTGGCAGTTCAACTCGGGAACGGGCCCCACCAGATTCGGCCGCTGGTTTCCGGCGCCGATATTGGCGCGGTCTCCATTGATGGACACGTTCAAGGGTCGCCGCTCTGGTAGGTGGTGATGCCGCCAATCTGCCAGCCCGCCACCACGCTTCGCAGGAACGCGTTCGACGAGTTCCTGAGGAAAGGCACGTCGTAGATGTAGCTGGCGACGAAGCGGTGCGGGTAGTCCCAGTTGGCCGGACCATAGTCCCGCCAGATGTCGTAATGGTCCATCGTCGTGCCGCCGCCGTTCGAGTGCGTCGCCATGTCGCGCGTGCGCGACCAGGTGTAGTGCGCGTCGGCCTGGAGTCCGTGGCTCATCCGCTTGCGCAGGATGACGCTGACCGCATCGTAATCGGCGATCAGATCGTTCGTGATGAGGCGCAGCTCGCGGAACAGTCTGATTCGGCCGCCGTCGGATCGATAGCTCCCGGACCTGGCTGCGGCCGGTTGTTGAAAAAGCTGCGATCCAGGTTTTCCGTGTTCGAGCCAACGTACTGCATGTCGAGCACGGTTCCGCGCCACAGCTCGTGCTGAACGATCGAAGCTCCATTGGTCTTTGCGAGCGTTCGGAAGAACACGCGTAGGCGACGTGACGTTCGGAGGACCGCCCGGCCCGACCACGCCGAACGGGCTCTCGAAGGAGAGTGTCGGGTTGCTCGGCTGCGAGTTGAACGTGAACTCCGCCGCCAGCGGCGGGTTGTTGGTCAGGAACGTGAACGTGTTCATCTGGTTCGGGTTGTAGTAGATCCCGAAGCCCGCGCGCAGAACGGTCTTCTCGGTTAAACGATACGTAGCGCCTACGCGCGGCGCGATGTCCTTGTAGTTCGGCTCGTGGAACTCGAACCCTTTGGCCGGGTGACTAGTCGGGAGGAGTCCATATCTGCTCGGCGTTGAGCATGGAGGCGAATCCCTCGTAGGTCTGGACCGGAGTGTTCAACTCGTAACGCAGGCCGAGGCTCAGTGTGAGGTTGCGCGAGGCCTGCCAGACATCGTTGATGAAGAAGCCGTTGCGCCACCCGCCGACGTGTCCCTGGATCTGATCCACGGGCGTGGTGACCGTCCGCGGCAGCCCGAGCATGAAGTCGGCCGCGCCGTAGCCGGTCATGCTACTGTCGAACGTGAACCCGCCGCGCGGACTGTTGGCCGCCCGGCGTCCCGTGGCTAACCGGCGCGCATCGACTCCGGTTCGGATGTTGTGCTTTCCACGGTTATACGCGAGCACGTTCGACAACTGGAACGTCGTGTCGAACTGATACCAGTTCGTCCCGCCCTGTCCCAGCCCGCTGAAGCCGGTGATGCTGACGTTCGGGATGCCGGGGTTGTTGTACCTCACGTCGCCGTCGAACCCGGGGATCCCCAGGTCCGATCCGGCGCTGGCGATGCCATTCACCGCGAAGTGATTCAAGGTGTCGAAATCGAGGCGGTGATAGCCAATCCGGAAGTCATTGTGCAGGTTCGGACTCAGCGTGTGCGTGTAGGACACGAGCGTGTTCTTGTTGACCCTTGGCTGCGTAATACCCTGGACCGGTATGGAGGAGCCGTTGAGGGGGAGGGTATCGTGCCAGTTGTACCGCACGGACAGGCGCACCTTGTTGCCCAGGTTCTGATCGATGCGAGTCAGCACCTGATCTACATTGTCTGTAGTTGGGCTGGGGCCCTGGAAGTTATCGACGATCCCCGGCCTGTTCGGCAACGGTAAGTAATCCAAAAGCTCCCGCGCGGTGGGCGATAGCATCGACGACGGAATGATGTTGCCGGCGAAGTTCTGGCCGGTGAATGGATTCCTGATCGGCGTAGTGACCTCCGAGAAGTTTCCCTGTCGCATCAACGGCGTCGGCACCGAAATAATCGGACTCGACAACCCCTCCGACCGGATCCCCTCGTACGCCCCCATGAAGAACGTCTTGTTGCGCCCATCGTAAAGACCCGGGATCACCACGGGGCCATCGACCTGAGCGCCGAACTGGTCGCGGCTTCGCGGATTGGCCGGAAGCGCCCGGTTCTCTGTGTATCCACGCGCGTCGAGGGCATCGTCCTGAAAAAATTCGAAGGCGGCGCCGTGCAGACTGTTGGTTCCGCTCTTCGTCACCACGTTGATGTGGACGCCGAGGTAGGAGCCATACTCCGCTGACGTGCTGCCAGTCTGCACCTGAATCTCGGTCACGGCTTCGGCGATCGGCCGCATGCTGGTCGCCGCCAGCAGGTTGGCCGACGAATTGATGCCGTCGAGCGACAGGCTGTTCTGGATCTCGCGCTGGCCGGCGCCCCTGAAGCTCTGGCCGATATCGCTGGTGCCCGCCGACAGCACGCCCGGTGTCGTGGTCGCCAGGCTCCAGACGTTACGCCCGCTCAGCGGGAGGTCGACGATCGCGCGTTCGCCGATCGTCTCCGAGATCGTGGCGCGATCCGTGTCGAGCACCTGCGCTGCCGATTCGACGTTCACCGTTTCGCTGAGCGCGCCGACCTGCAGCGTGGCATTCGTGCGCACGACCTGGTTGGTGGCGACGCTCACGCCCGTGGCCTTGAAGGTCTGAAAGCCCGCCATCGAGACGGTGAGTTCATACTCGCCTGGACGAGCGAACTGGATGTTGTAGTAGCCCTCGTTATTCGTCGTGGCCTCGTAGGTGTCTTTCGTACCAATGTTCACGGCCACCACTTGCGCTCCGGGGACGACGAGGCCGCCGCTGTCGGTGACTGTGCCGACAAGGGCCGTCTGAGAAGTGAGCTGCGCCCAGGCGCTGCCCGTGAGAAGTAGAACGAAACTCAGCGCCATCGCTATACGGCGTATCATCTTTCCCCCTGCCTTTATTGGGACCGACAGTCGGACCCCCTTCGCGAGCCCGGCCTGCGACCCTCAAACCTCGAACCCCGAAACGTGCCCGGATTAGTAGAGTGCGCGGAGTATAACTGACTCCACTGCCACGTGCTACGTGCTAAGTGCTACGTGCAACGTGCCCGCATTCCCTTCCGTCCCCATTCCCTTCCCGGTTCCCCGCTTTTATCCCTTCCCGTCCGCTCCCGTTTGAGCTCCGTGTAGAGGGGGCTGGCAAGACCGTTGAGATCCCACACCACCTGCCCTGCCCTCACCGTGAGCTCGCACTCTAACTTCTGATCCCCCATCAGTTTGCCGCCCGCGGTATCGATGAACCCGAACTTGCCCTTGCGAATGCTCAAGACCGCGATGTCCGCTTCGCCGCCGACGCCGAGGTGGCCGAGATCCTGACGTTTGATCACTTCGGCGGCCCTGGCAGTATTCGCTTTGATCACGTCCGGCAGCGGCATCCCCAGGTTCAGGAACTTGGACATCGTGTTCAGGATGTCCTTCATGCCGCCGTTCATGCTCCCCGTGTGCAGGTCTGTGCTTATTACGTCTGGAAAGAAGCCCTGTTTAGTGGCCGGAACTGCCTGCCGGAACAGGAAGCTTCCACCGCCGTGGCCGGCATCGAAGATGACTCCTCGTTTGCGCGCTTCGAGCACATACGCGCGGACTTTCCCCTCTTCGTCGACGATCGGGATCCGTCCGCGAACGTGGGCGTAGGTGTGGGTGAGGATGTCACCCGGCCGCAAATGCTTCAGCAGCAGGTCGTCGAGCGGGAGGGGCGGCTCGGTGCCGCCAAAGTCGATCATGACCGGCACATTGGCTTCTTTGCCGGCGGCCACCGCCCGAGCGACCGGATCCCATTCGGGACCGCCGTAGTGGGCAACCTTGATCCCGACGATGACGCCTGGATGCTGGCGGATGCGCATCGCGGTCAGCTTGGCGTCCATGTCCAGCAGATTCTGTTCGACCGGGTCGCCCCTCATCCCCGACCCGACGATGTTGAGAAATGACAGCACGCGCGTGCGCGCGCGGTCGATGACTTGATCCTTGAACTGCTGAAAATTTCTCCAGCCCGCGCCGCCGACATCGACGAGCGTCGTCTGGCCGTTGCGGAACGAGTGGTTGTCGGGCGGCACCGCCGAGTCGCCGTTGCTCAGATACGCGTCCTTATCGGTCCCGAAAAAGACGTGCGCGTGAATGTCGATGAGCCCCGGTACGACGTAGAGGCCGGACGCGTCTGCCACGCGCCGCGCGAGTGAGGGATCGATGTTGGCCGCGACCCGGGCGATCTTGCCGCCCGTAACCGCGATGTCCGTCACCGCATCGACGCCGTTCCGCGCATCGATGACGTGCCCGTTTTTGATGAGCAGATCGAATTGAGGGTTTTGGGCGTTGAGCGGCAAAGCCGCAGCCACGATGAAGAACCATCTGCACCCGGAAAGAGTGCTTTTCCGCGACGATCACGCTGATTCTCCTCGCTAAGCCCAGCTCTGTCTTCATCTAGTGCGCTTGGGGCCCCACCTCCCCAAGCGCTCTCGCTCGGCGGCTTCGCGCCTCGCTCGGGCCGCAGGCGCTTCCCCAGTTCCCCAGTTCATAACCCTCGCATTGCGTCCTTGACCCACGAGAGCATCTTCGGCGGTGATTCGGAATAGTTGTAGAAGATCGGACCCGTCGATCCTCCCTCCTTGACGGCCATCACGATCGCGCGAAGCTGCTCGGGGTTGGCCGGAACACCCATGCCCAGTCGGATGAAGCACGGGAACTCTCCCCGCCAGTCAGCCGGCACTTTGGCCGTGGCGGTGCGCACGACATCGAGCACCTTCTCCGGCGGCTGCCCGTAGGCGCTGCTCGAGAATCCGTCGGCGGCCTGCGCAATCTCGGGCTGATAGCCGCCCTGCATCAACAGCTTGCACGTCGTTCCCTTCAGCGCCTGCTGTTTGAGCTCGATGATGAGACTGCTCGCCAGCTCGCGCCGCAGCGCGTTGTAGGCCTTGAGGTCGGGCGAGCGATCTTCGACTTCGGCGACATTTGCCGGGTGGTTCGCCGGACGATCCGGCGCTTCGCGAAACGCGGCATCGAGAACGTCACGCACCGCCTGCCGCGCCTTCTCAGCGTCCACACCCTTGGCTTTCGCCTTCTTCATCGTCTCGGGGTTGAAACAGATGCCCAGGAGCGACTGCTCCACCGGGCGGAGTTGTGTCAGGTCCCGCTCGTGATGATGTCCGTGGCCGGCGCCCATCCAGCCAAACGCCTCGAGCTGCACGCCATACATCGGGTAGTTCGTCGCGAGATCGCGGCAGACCGCTTTCAGGTACTCGCGAGTCGCGTCGTGTCCGAGTGAAAGGGCGTGTGGAAGGCTGTCGCCGTATGCGGTGTGCTGCGTGTACTCCGGATATTTCTGGCCGAGGCGTGTGCCGTGGACGCCGATCGTCCACGACGTCATCTTCAGACCGTAACGATCGAGTTTCTCGCCCGCCTGACGAAGCCAGTTCGTCTCGCGCACGAAGTCCGCGACCTCCGGCTTGATGGGCGTGCTCTTGAAAATCTTCGGATCGGGCGGGAAATACAACACGCCGCCCTGCGTCATGTACAGCCGACGCTTTTCCTTTCCCGGATGGACGAACCAGCCCGAATGGTAGGAGCCGGCAATCGCCATCTGATTGAGACCGGACTCCTGCATCCAGCCCAACACGCGGTCGACGCCTTCGTCCCGGAGATCCCAGACATGCAGAAACAGCCCGCGTGTGGTGAGGGGGCCCTGCTGACTAGTCATGGTTTGTTGATCCGGGCGTGGGGACAAGCCTGCTGCTGCAGCGCCCGCGCCGAGCTGCAGAAGTTGACGGCGTGTGAGGGGAGTCGAAGCCATTTTAGCGCCCGTAGCGCGAGAGCTTTAGCTCCGCGTCAGTGACGCGGGACTGCAGTCCCGCGCTACGGGCCGATCGAATCAGAAATAGAACTTGAACAGAGTTCCACCGTTCGAGCGGTGCTGACCGTGCTGGTGATCTGCCGAACGTGTTCGGTGTGTTGATGTCGCGTGCCGGCGGACCGAAGCTCGGCGTGTTTGTCAAGTTGAACGCCTCGACACGCAAATCGAAGTAGCGCTCGCCGCCGGTGTTGAATCGCTTCGCGAGGACCGCGTCGATGTTCCTGAACTTTGGCGCGCGGACGACACCGATGCCACAATTGCCCCACGTGCCGAGCGGCGCACGCGCTGGAAGGCCTTGATGTCGAGCCAGTTCTCGATGTTCTGATTGCTCGGGCCGCGGATCGCCGACGCAGTTCGGACGCTCGTTGCCGCGCTGACCCTGCAGCGAACGGGCTCGCGCCGTCGGTCACCGTGATCGGGAAGCCCGATGCGGGCCTGGAAGTTGCCGCCCAGCCGCCAGCCGCCGATCAGCGCATCCACGAGCGTTGAGGAGTTGCCGCCCCATCTGCGCCCCTTGCCGAACGGAAGCTCGTAGTTGGCGGAGAACACGAAGTTGTGCCGCGCATCGAAGAACGCCGGCCCGTAGTTCCACTCCGGTTCGTAGGTGTTCATCCGGGTACGCGCCCTCTGCCGCCACGCCGCCCGAGCCGTAGTAGCCAGGGTTGTTCGTCTTGGTCTTGCTGAGCGTGTAGTTGACGACGAAGTCCTCAAACCCGGCCACATTGCGCTGCCGGAGGCTCGCCTGCAGCGCCGTTGTAGTCGCTACGGCCGCGCGCGGCGGTCGTCGAGATGTTGGTGATGAGCGGCGCGGTCGCGATAGAGCGGCCGGCGCTGCTGCGCCGGCAGCCACGTCGACGACGTCGCCCGTTCCCGGCAGCGGCTGGTTGCCCTCGACCGGCGTCACCAGCTGTGTCGGCGTTGTGGCCGACGTAGCCGACGTTGGCCGACATCGGATTCGGTCACGCAGGTATTCGGTGAAGAAGTTCCACTGCTGCGTGAACTGCGGCCGCAGGTTCGGATCCCAGGCGCGCACCTGGCCCGACGGCTGGTCGAGCGGCCTGAGCCCCGCGAAGCCTGTGTCAGAGTTCCCGGCCCCGCTGGTCGCGTCGTAGTTCGGACGGCCGACTCGAAGAAGAACGGCGGATTGAGCGGCAGCCGGAGGTTGGCGCCTGTCCCTTCCATGTACTGCGAGATGCCGTAGCCGCCGCGGACCACCCAGCGCTCGCCGGCCCGCCAGGCAAAGCCGAGTCGCGGCTCGAAGCCTTTCTAGTACGCCTGATAGAGCGCGCGGCTCTCGCGGCTGCTGTCATCCGGGAAGATCTGCGCGCCGCGTTCGTCAGGTCGAAGTTCGACTGACGATTGTCCTTCTCGACGATCGGCTGCGTGTACGCCCAGCGCATCCCGAGGTTCAGCGTCAGGTCTGCCGGTGATCTTGAAATCATCCTGGACATAGAGGCCGATGCGGTTGTGCAGGTGCGTCCACGCCTCGGATTGGCTGCCTCGACCCTTGCTGGCGACCTGATCGAGCAGGAAGTCGGAGAACGCGAATCCTGTGAAAGCTGAGCTGTAGCCGAAGATCCCAGCAGGCCGTTGTTGCCAGCGTAGAACCGTCGCTGCACGTAGTGGATCAACTGGCCGCCGAACTTCATCGAGTGGCGGCCCTTCAGCCACGTCAGCTTCTCGTTGATCTGGTAGTGCTTGTCGAGCGTGTCCGAGTCGCTGGCTCCGGCGCCAAGGCCGGTCAATCCGCTGCCGAGCCGATCGAGCTGAGACCAGCAATGGGCTGACCGCCGGCGATGCCGAACGGTCTAGTTGCCGTTCCCGATGCCCGGCCCAGTCGAGCGTGTGATTGACGATGCCGATCTGGCTGTAGCCAACCAGCAGTTCGTTGACCAGCGACGACTTGAAGATCCGGTTCCAGTTGAACGCCAGGTTGCGGAACGGCGCGTCCTGGCTGCTGCCGAGAAGGAGCGGAAACGCCCGCTTGTCGGTGACGTCCTCGGTACTCGGCGTTGGAGAAGCGGCCGAACATCTTGTCGTTGTCGGAAGCGCTCCAGTCGACGCGGACGTCTCCCTGGTTTGCCTTGATCGTCTGCAGCCGCTCGCCGACGAAGTTGTTGCTCACCAGTCCGCTCGCCGGAGCGCGATTCGGCAGCGGGTAGAGCGCCGTATTCGACAGAATCGCGTTGCGCGATTCCGGCTGATCCGGTTCACGCGGGATCTGGTTGTTGGCAAACGGCAGTTCGGTCACGGGATCGTATGATCGGTCGTGGCAGCCAGCGCAGGTCGCCGCGACGCCAGCTCTCGGGCGCGACCGACGCGAGCTCCGACCCGGGCGCTTCGAAGCGCGTCCCCTGGTAATTGCCGAAGAAGAACACCTTGTTCTTGACGAGCGGCCCGCCGATCGTGCCGCCGAAGATGTTCTGCTTGCGCTCCGGCTTGGCCGCCTTCGCGCGATTGTTGAAGAACGGAGTTCGCGTCCATCTCGTTGTTACGGTAGAACTCGAAGGCGTTCCCCCGGAACTGGTTCGTGCCCGACTTGATGACGTTGCTGATGACCGCGCCGGCGACGTTGCCGGTGTCGGCCGAGTAGTTGTTCGTCTCGACGCTGATCTCGCGCCACCGCGTCGGGACTCGGCTGGTAGGCCACCAGTTGTTGATCCACTCGTTCATGTCGATGCCGTCGATCGTGAAGTTGTTGGTCTGCTCGCGGTTGCCGTTCACGGAGGGCCGGCCGCCGGCACCAGTGTTGTGCGCGCCCGTAAACGAGCCGGGTTGGGGCGTCACGACGCCTGGCAGCAGTCAACGAGAATTGACTGGGTTGCGGCCGTTCAAGCGGCAGCGCGGTCAGCGTCGTTCCGGAAATGACCTTGCCGACAGTCGCCGTTCTCGGTCTGCAGCACCGGGCATCTCGCCACTGACTTCAACCGTCTCCTCGACGGAGCCGAGCTCGAGCTTGAAGTCGATGCGGATGGTCTGCCGCGCCTCGGCCGAATCGGTTTGGTTGCCGCCGTCTTGAACTGGGCGAGCTCCGCCTTGACGACGTAGACACCGATCGGGAGCGAGCGTGATGTTCGTAGGTACCGGCCTCGTTCGAGGTGGCGGTGTAGTGCGATGTTCGTCGCCTGGTTGGTGGCGGTGACAGTCGCGCCTGGCACGGCGCCGCCGCTTGAATCTGAAACGATGCCCGTCACGACGCAGCGCCGGTCTGGGCGAGCGTGACTGCCGGAGTAAGGATGCCGATGACGAACGCCAGCAGCGCGTAACCCAAGAGTCGCGCGGTCTTCATTTATTTCCCCCCTGCAGTGATGACACGAAGTAAAAACGTATGGAAAGCGCCTAAAACGATGGCGCAGCCGGGACGCCGAGTCAAGGCCCAAGTGGTTTTGTTTTCTATTGATTAGCGGGATACGATCGGGTTCAAAAGTTCGAAGATGCGATCCATTCTGACCGTATGCCTGGCGACGTCGCTATTCGCGCCGATTGCGCCACAATCCGACGATCTCGAGCGATTGGCGCAGCTGGAGCGTGCGGCGGCATCCAAATCCACGGATCCGCGGGTGTGGTACGCGTTGGGACAGGCGTACAACGCGGTCAAGCAGGACGCCCTGCGCACGTTCGACGACAGCCCCGAACACGCGCCCTGGCAACAGCTGCTGGCGGCCGATGCCCTGATGATCAACGGACAGTTCACCGACGCCTTCGTGCTGTACCGCGCGACGCTGGATCGACTGCCGTCGATGGTCGCCATCCATGATTCGGTAGCGCGGATCTACGAGACGACCGGACGCGCCTGAGTGGGCCGCGAAAGAACGGGCCGCGGGTACGCTTCCGCCGTCAGCGTGTGACACTCGACAGGCGCTCTGCGAATTTCGCGCGGGCCGCTACCGATCGGCGCTCACCGCCGCACTCGCCAGCAGGGATCCGGAATCGCGGTATTGGCAGGCGCGCGCTGCCTCCGAGCTCGCCCTCGCCGCCTTCAAGCACCTCGACCAGCTCCCCGACTCCGGAGAACGGCGCGTCGTCCGCGCCACGCTCGCCCGCGGTGAGGGCCGCTTCGTCGACGCGATCGTGGAGCTCAAAGCGGCACTGACGTTCGCGCCCGGCGATCCGGCACTCACGTTCGAGCTGGCCTCGGCGTACTACGCCGCGCGCGACTACGATCAGACGATCGCGACGCTCGAGCCGATGCTCCGCGCCCGTCCCGACGATCCGCGGCTCTTGCAGCTGACCGGCTTCGCGCTGTTGCAGCTGCGACGCCCGGACGACGCGGTGCCGATGCTGCGGCGGGCGGCCGAGCGTGATGGGAGCGACGATGGAACGCGTCTCGCCCTCGCCCGCGCCTACCTGCAACAGGGGGATTTTGCCGCGGCGATCCCGCTCATCGAGTCCCAGCTCGCCGGCGATCAGGACGGCAGCCTGCACGTGCAGCTTGCGCGTGCTTATAGAGGGTCGGGCAGAAGGAGAAAGCGGAGGCGCTCCTCGCGCGATCGCAGGATCTACAGCGCGCCGCCGAGGACAGGGCAAACGCGGCGGCGCGGAGGACCGATCACGGCGCCGAAATGAACCCGACGCGACCGCGCCCGTAGCGCGCCGCTTTAGCGGCGCGTCCGAACGTTGGGGTCATCCCAACGTTGTGACGCGGGACTAAAGTCCCGCGCTACGACTGTCACTGTTCTTTGATTTCGAGGATTTGGTTCGTCTTAACTCTCTCGACGATTTGCCGCGTACCCGATGGCCACTGCACCTCGATGCGCGGAACCTCCGTGGCAGCGCCCAATCCAAAGTGAACCCCCGCGTGTGATGACGACGCGTAGCCGACGGCAGTGGTCATCGTGCGCACCTGATTGCCGACGGTGACGCGCGCGCCGAGGCCATCGCGATTGCTCCGACTGCCGACGAGCCGGACGATGAGCCAGTGGCGATCGGAAGCGCTGTCGTTTTTCCAGAGCTCCGCCGGCGCGCCGAGGACCAGGACCACGACGTCGAGGCGGCCGTCGCCGTTGAAGTCGGCCACGCCGCAGCCGCGATGGGTCGCAACCGCGCCCGCGAGGCCGGAGGCCGCCGTCACATCGCGAAACCTGCCGCGGCCATCGTTGAGGAACAGGCTGTTGGCCTGCTTGAAGTCGATTGCTTCGAAGTCGCCGATCCGGTCGTTCACGTGCGAGTTGGCCGTGAAGATGTCCTTCCAGCCGTCGTTGTCGATGTCTGCGAACACCGTGCACCAGCCTGATGCTTTGACCGTCAGAGGTGCGAGACCGCTCGTCCCTGTCGTTTCGACAAAACTGCGCGCGGTGGACGACTCGTTGCGAAAGAGCGGGAAGGTCTCGCCAGCCAGGGCCGTGAGATGGATGTCCTCCCAGCCGTCGTTGTCGTAATCCTGAAAGTCGGCCCCCATGCTCGAGATGGGCCGGCCGGAATCGGGCACCGACACGCCTGCAAACAGCGCCGTTTCTTCGAACGTGCCGTCACCTTTGTTCCGGAACAGGAAATTCGGCACCGTATCGTTCGTGACGAACACGTCCTGGCGGCCATCGTGATCGAAGTCCGCGACGGCGGCGCTCATCCCCTTGCCCACATGCTTCAGCACACCGGACTTCGCCGAGACATCCTCGAATGTTCCGTCGCCGCGATTCCGATACAAGCGGTTCGGCAACCCCTCGAAGACACGGGGATGACAATAAATCCGAATCCCACGCGCATCGTCGCCACACGATCGATTCGTGTCCGGTGACCAGTTGACGTAGTTGACGACGAAGAGGTCGAGACGGCCGTCGACGTCGTAGTCGAACCACGCGGCGGCTACGCCCCACTCCCCGCTGGCGATGCCCGCCCGCTTGGTGACGTCCTCGAAGCGGCCATCGCCGCGGTTGCGTAGCAGCTGGTTCTGTCGGACGCCGGCGACGAAGAGATCGATGCGGCCGTCGTTGTCGTAATCTGCCGCGGCCGCTCCCATGGCATAGCCGACGCCCTGCACACCCGCCGCTTCGGTGACATCGCTGAAGCGCATCTCGCCATCGTTGCGATACAAGCGGTTCGCGTACTGGGCGGAGCTCTTCTCGAGCGACGGCGTCTGCGCGCCATTGGTGAAGAAGATGTCGGCACGACCATCGCCGTTGTAGTCGAAGACGGCGAGGCCGCCCGGTGCGCTCTCGACGAAATACTTTCCGGACGTCGGCGAATGATGGTGAACGAAGCGCAGACCGGCGGCGTCAGCCACGTTGCGAAGCTGCACACGAGGCGCCTCGAGCGCGGGTTCCTGGAAAACGGGCCGAAGCGGCGCAAGGAGTATCGGTAGGACAGACGACAAAGGAGGAGGAGAACGAAGGACGCTCTTTCCTCTTTCTTCCTTCCTCCTTCATTCTTCCTCCTTATTTCAGGGGTTCGAGGTCGACACGCCGGACGTAGATCTCGGCCCCTTCCGACTGAATCATGATCTTGCCGTCCGTCAGCGACGCGTCGATACCGGAGTTGACCAGCTTTCCGTTGACGAAGTACTGCAGGTTGCCCTTCTCGACGATCGCTTCGAGCCGGGTCCATTCCAGTCCCGGGCTCTCGACATCCTGAGGTCCGCGAAACCCGAGACGATCCTGCCAGTCCTCGCTGCGTCCCCACCAGTTCACGCGGCCAGACGAGACCACCTTCGGTTCTCCCTTTGGATCGTACACGTCCTCGCCGTCACGATCCTTGCGAACCGTGAAGGTCATCGACGGACGGATCTGTTCACCATCATCGGCGAATCCGGAGACCGAGATGAAATCGCCGACGCCCCCTTCGATGATCTGGAACTCGAGCGACCGCAGCCAGGGACCGTTGAAATCCTTGCGCGTGTTGCCGGGCCGTCCCTGCGCGTGGATGAGGACGCCGCTGTCGCGCGTCCGCGTCTTGCGTTCTCCCCACGTCACGCCGCCCCAGCGATACTCGACAATCAACCGGTAGTCGCGATACGCCTGCTTCGTCAGCAGCCCGCCCCAGAACTGACCGCTGATGCGGATGGCCGGCGCCCCATCGATCTGATCGACGACACTGAACACGCGTTCGGGGTCGGACTCGTGATGATCGACGAGCCAGGTGTCGAAGTTCGCCAGCGATTTCCCGTCGAAGAGCTTGATGACCGATGTCGGCGTAACCGGGGTGGGTGCCGTCTGCGCGTGCAGCGCGGAGGTCAGCGCGATCGCGACGCAGGCGGGCAGCAACGCGAGATGTAATCGGCGCACGGTTGTCACTCCGGAAAAGGGGACAGTCACCTTTTTTCGTTCCGCGTAAAAAGGTGAGTGTCCCCGTTTTTTGCGATCGAGTAAAGTGAGGCGCCGGGAGACCGCCATGCATGTCAGAATCCGCGTCCTCACCCGCTTCGGGCTTGCCTCAACCCTCGCCGCCGTCGTCATCCTTACTGCTATGCCCAGAGGAAAAGCGCAAACGCCGGCAGCACCACTGGAAGTACCCGCCCGGACGATCCCCGTGCCGACGACGGTGAGTCCGGAGATGCAGACGATGGTTGGCGCGCCGCTCAGCGGGAACTGGAACACCTACCCGAAGTCGGTCGAGGAATGGAAGAAGCTCTCAGCCCCCTCCGCCGGCCGTGGTGTCCAGGCGCTGCGCGAAAAATTCGGGGTCACGTCCGAAGCGCTCACCGTCAACGGTGTGCCGGCCCACATGCTGACGCCCAAGGACATCCCGCCCGAAAACCGCAACCGGCTGCTCGTGCACATCCACGGCGGCTGTTATGTGCTGAGCGGCGGCGAGTCCGGAACCACCGAGGGCATCTACATGGCGGGATTCGGACGGTTCAAAGTGCTCTCGATTGATTACCGCCGTCCGCCGGAGTCTGCCTACCCCGCCGCGCTCGACGACAGCGTCGCAGCCTGGAAGGGTGCCCTGAAGATGGCGGAACCGAAGAACATGGCCATCTTCGGCACGTCGGCCGGCGGCGCGCTGACGCTCTCGACGATCCTGCGCGCCAAACAGGAAGGTCTGCCGCTGCCCGGCGCCATCGCGCCGGGCACGCCGATGTCCGATCTGACGAAGACCGGCGACTCGTTCTACACGAACTTCATGGTGGACAACGTGCTCGTCGGCAGCGACGGCCGCTGCGACGCCATGGCCAAGCTGTACGCGAACGGACACGACCTCAAGGATCCCATGCTGTCGCCGGTCTACGGCGACATGACGGGCTTCCCGCCCGCGCTCCTGACCACCGGCACGCGCGATTTGCTCCTCAGCAACACGGTGCGTGTGCACCGGAAGCTGCGACAAGCGGGCGTCGTCGCCGAACTGCACGTGTACGAAGGGCAGTCACACGCGCACTACATGCGCAGCCCGGCGGCGCCGGAGACGCGCGAGGCGTTCGAGGAGATCGCGAAGTTTTTCGACAGGCATCTGGGGAAGTAGGTGCTGGGCACGGAGGGGACGGAGGGCACGGGACAAGATCAACACGGAGGCGCGAAGACACGGAGGGTCCGGTGTCGGCGCCGGCGCGAGGCGCTGTAGCCCGACACGACATTCTCGCTCAGATCTGCCTGGTGTTCAAGACCCGTGTCAGCCCCTGCTTTAGCACCGGCACGTTGAAATTGATCAGGAGGCCTGCCTGACATCTCGTCAGCTTGAGATACGTCAGCATCTGTGCTCGATGGATAGCGGCGAGTTCGGCAACCGATTTGACTTCCACGACCACGGCACTCGCGACTATCAAGTCGACGCGGAATCCGGCATCCAGCTTTACGTCCTTGTACACAACCGGAAGCCCCTTCTGCGTCTCCAGAACTAGACCCACCTTCCGTAGCTCGTACACCAGGCACACCAGGTAAACGGACTCGAGAAGCCCGGGGCCGAGCGTCCGATGAACTTCGATCGCTGCCCCGATGATTCGTGAAGTGATTTCGTTGATCTGGGGAGAGGCGTCAGGGCCATACAGCGTGCGCTGCAATTTTCGTGTCACCGAGCAAGCGCCCGTTCAAGAAAGACCGCATGCAAGAGGTGGCGGATTTCTCGATCACATACCGCTGTGGCAAGTGCGTTTTCTGCGACTTGACAAGGGAATGCAGAGATCCCCGTGCCTCCGCGTCTCCGTATTGATCTTGTCCCGTGCCCTCCGCCCGCTCCGCGCTCTCCCCATGCCATAATGCACGCCCGGGACTGACCCTTATCGAAGGAGCATCGGCAATGACTCGGACTGCGGCTGGTGGTCAGTGCCTGTGTCGTTACGCTGGCGATGTCCGGCCGGGCTTCAGCTCAAGGCCCGCACTCGGACACGACGAAACCGTTCAACGGCACCAGCCTCGCAGGCTGGCATCCGCAGGGAGCGGCCGAGTGGCGTGCCGCGTCGGGCGAGCTGGTCGGTTCGGCGGCCAGTGGTCCGGGGCTGCTCGTGCTGGACAAGAGCTACCAGGACATCATCCTGAAATTCGCCTTTCAGTGCGACGGCTGCGATGCCGGTGTGATGCTGCGCAATGTGGCATCGACGTCGAAACCGGGCACGATGAGCGCACTCTATGCCGGGATCTCCGGCCCGGACGAGAAAGTCCTGTACCGCATTGCCACTGATGCCCAGGGTAAAGAGCTCGACCGCACGCAGCTGTACAAGTGGACGGCGCGTCAGAATCCGCCGGGGATGCAGATGGCCATCACACCCGGCACCGGTGGATGGACTCAGGTGCGCATCCAGGTCCGCGGCGACGTCACGGCACCGCCGGCGGGTGGCCGCGGTGCGGGCCCGGCACCAGCGCCTGCGCCGGCGGGTGAGACCTATGCGATCTACGGACCGCTGTCCCTGCGAATCGGCAAAGGCCAGGTGCGTATCAAGGACCTGACCGTCACCGACCTGCTTCGCCCGGCCGCCGGCGTGGCCGCTGAAGTCAATTCGCCGAACTTCCGGAAGATTCAGCTCACCGATCGCTTCTACTCTGAAGGCATCTCGGCCGGCGACATCAACCGCGACGGCGTCATGGACGCGCTCACCGGGCCGTATGCCTATCTCGGTCCGGACTTCAAGCGCTCGGTTGAAATCTACCGACCGCAAACCTACGCGATTGCCAATGCGACGATGGGCGGGCAGTACACCGACAACTTCTTGAACTACGTCCACGACTTCAACGGCGACGGCTGGAACGACTATCTGAAGATCAATTTCAACGGCTCGTACCTCTATCTCAATCCGAAAGAGGAGTCGCGGCACTGGCCGGTCTCACAGGTGACCGAGGGCGTCTCGGCCGAAACGACGCAGCTTGGTGACATCGATGGGGACGGCAAAGTCGAACTGCTCATGTCGATTGCCAGCGGCGCCAGTCGCGTGATTGGCTTCTCGAAGCCGGGAGCCGATCCGACGCAGAAGTGGACGTTCTTCCCAGTCTCGGAAAAGGGGGACTGGGGCGGGCACGGCTACGGGTTCGGCGATATCAACGGCGACGGCAAGAACGACATCATCCAGGGCAGCGGATGGTGGGAACAGCCGGCCGCCGGCGCGACGAGCGGGTTGTGGACGTTCAACGCCGTTCCCTTCGGTCGCGGCACCGACCCATTCATTCGCGGCGCCGACATGTTCGCCTACGACGTCAACGGCGACAAGCTCCCGGACGTCGTCACCAGCCTGTTTGCGCACGGTCCGGGTCTGGTCTGGTACGAGCAGCAGCGGAGCGGGCAGGGTCCGATCACGTGGAAGATGCACATGATCATGGATCGCCCTGATTCGACGCCCGAAGAGCGCAAGACCTGGGAGACGTCGGACAAGTCGATCGTCTTCACCGAGCTCCACGCCATCGCGCTCGTGGATATGGATGGCGACGGCGTGCGCGACATCGTGACCGGCAAGCGCTGGTTCTCGCACGGCATGGAATACCCGGAAAACGACCGCGACGATCCGGCGGTGATGGCCTGGTTCAAACTCGTGCGCCGCTCGGGCGGTCAGGTCGAGTTCGTTCCGCACATCATCAACAACTACGTCGGGCTCGGCACGCAGATCGCCGTTGTCGACATGAACGGGGACAAGCGTCCCGACGTGCTGACCGCCGCGCGGAAGGGGGCGTACATCTTCCTCAACGGCGCCAAGAGCACGCAGGTCACGAGCACGCGGTAGCAGATGATATCGATAACTCCAACCGCCAACTGCCAACGCCCAAACCTCTCAGCCGTTCGCGTAGACATTTGCGAGTCGGAAGTTGGGAATTGGAAGCTTGACAAGGTCACTCATGGACACAACCCGCAGGGAATTCCTGAAAGTCAGCACGATCGGCGGCGTAGCCGCTTCCGTCCTCGGCTTCGACCTGACGCCCGCCTACGCTCAGGTGCGCGAGCTGAAGATCGCGCGAACGACGGAAACGCGGTCCACGTGTCCGTACTGCTCGGTCAGTTGTGGCGTGATCCTGCACACCCTCGGCGACGGATCGCGCAACACCAAACCGAGGATCGTCCACGTCGAGGGTGACGCCGATCATCCGATCAACCAGGGCACGCTCTGTCCGAAGGGCATCACGCTCAAGCAGAACATCGTGAACGACCTGCGGCTGACGACCGTGCGCTACCGCGCGCCGGGCAGCCGCGTCTGGGAAGAAAAATCCTGGGACTGGGCGATCGATCGGATTGCCCGCCAGCTGAAACAGACGCGCGATGACCAGCTTCGTGGCGAAAGACGCGCGCGGCCAGACGATCAACGCGCTCACCGCTGTCGGCGTCATCGGCGGCTGCACGGAAACGAACGAGCTCAATTACCTCCTGGTCAAGGCCTTTCGCGCCGGTCTGGGTGTGATCCCGATGGAGCAGCAGGCCCGAATATGACACGGACCGACGGTGGCCAGTCTGGCCGCCACATTCGGACGAGGAGCGATGACGAACGGCTGGACCGACATCCGGAATGCGGATGTCGTGCTGGCGATGGGTGGCAATCCGGCTGAAAACCATCCCGTCGGGTTCCGTTTCGTCATGGATGCCAAGCGGACCCGCAACGCGCGACTGGTGTGCGTCGATCCGCGCTTCAATCGCACGGCAGCGGTTGCCGATCGGTTCGTCCAGATTCGCGCCGGCTCCGACATCGCCTTTCTCGGCGGGCTGATCCACTACGCGTTGTCGCGTAACCGCTATCACGACGAGTACGTGCGGCTGTTCACGAACGCCCCGTTCCTCGTGTCCGAGAAGTACGCCTTCGATGAGAAGCGCGGTGTGTTCAGCGGGTGGGACAGCGAACGCAAGATGTACACCGATAAGTCGAGCTGGAACTACGAGCTCGACGAGGGCGGCTTCGCGCGGGTCGACCCGACGCTGCAGCACCCGCGCTCGGTGTTCCAGGTGATGAAACGGTTCTACGCGCGTTATACGCCGGAAATGGTCTCGACCATCTGCGGCTGCAGCGCGGACGACTTCCTCAAGACGGCAGAGCTCATCACCTCCACGTATACCGCCGACCGCGCCGGCACGATCATGTACGCGCTCGGCTGGACGCACCACAGTCACTCGGTGCAGCTGATTCATGCAGCCGCGATGCTGCAGCTCCTGCTCGGCAACATCGGCCGGCCTGGTGGCGGTCTCAACGCGCTGCGCGGCCACGCCAACATTCAGGGCGGTACCGACTGCGGCATGGCCTACCACAATCTGGCCGGTTACATCCCGATACCCAAAGCCGATCACGACACGCTCGGGACTTTTCTCACTGCCGTCACGCCGAAACCGCTGCGGCCGAACTCCATGAACTTCTGGTCCGGAATCGACCGGTTCATGGTCAGCCAGTTGAAGGCGTACTACGGCGCCGCCGCGACGAAGCAGAACGATTTCGGCTACGACTGGCATCCAAAGCTGCCGCAGTCCGCATCGGGCGGCTACGACAACTGGAGCTGGGCCTACATCTTCGATCATATGTTCCGGGGCGAGATGGAAGGCTTGTTCAGCTTCGGGATGAATCCCGTCAGCAACGGACCGCACACGCGGAAGGCGATTGCCGCGCTGGCGAAATTGAATTGGATGGTGGTCGTCGAGAACTTCGAGCAGGAGACCTCGACGTTCTGGAAGCCGGAGATCCTCGACCTCGTCGGCCTGAAGCCGGAGGATGTGAAGACCGAAGTCTTCCTGCTTCCGGCATCGAACTTCGCGGAGAAGGACGGCTCGTTCGTCAATTCCGCGCGCTGGATTCAGTGGAAATGGAAGGCCGTTGATCCGCCGGGAGACGCGAAGCCTGATCCGGAAATCGTGGCGAGGATCTTCCTCAAGGTGCGCGAGCTCTATCAGAAAGAGGGCGGCACCTTTCCTGAGCCGATCCACAACTTGAACTGGTGGTATACGAACGCCACCAACCCGTCATTCGACGAGGTCTGCAAAGAACTGAACGGGTGGGTGCTCGAGGACGTGCGCGATCCGAGCGGGGCCGTCACGTTGCGAGCGGGGCAGCAACTCTCCAGATTCGCCGATGCCCGGGCGGATGGCTCGACGCTCTCGGGCAACTGGCTCTACATCGGTATGTATACCGATGCGGGCAATCTCACGCAGCGGCGATCGAACGCCGATCCGAGCGGCCTGGGACGATACCCGGAGTGGACCGTCAGCTGGCCCGCCAACCGACGCGTCCTCTATAACCGCGCATCGGCGGACGCGCAGGGCCGGCCCTGGGATCCGACACGTATCGGGATCGCGTGGAACGGTCAGCGCTGGGTCGGCGACACACCGGATTACACCGTCGATAGCCCGCCGGACGCCGGGCTCGGCGCGTTCATCATGAATCCGGAAGGCGTGGCGCGTCTCTTCATCCCGGGTCAGTTCGTCGACGGTCCGTGGTCGGAGCATTACGAGCCGGCGGAATCGCCCGTTGCCAACCCGCTGCATCCCGAGCACAGCTCGAACCCGGCACTCCGTCCCTTTGGCACCGATTTCGACGTCCTCGGCACGCCAGATGCGTTCCCGATCGTGTGCACGACGTATCGCCTCACGGAGCACTATCACTTCTGGACAAAGAACAACCCGTACAACATGCAGCTGCAGCCGGAATTCTTCGTCGAGATTCCTGAGCAGCTGGCCCAGGAAAAAGGGATCGCCAACCGCGATCGCGTGCGCGTCACGTCGGCTCGCGGCTCCATCGAAGGCCTGGCGATGGTCACGCGGCGCATCAAGCCGATGCAGATCGCGGGTCGCACGACGTATCAGATCGGGTTCCCGATTCACTGGGGCTTCCTCGGACGCGGCGAGCAGCGCGGATCGCTCGCCAACCTGGTCACGCCAACCGTCGTCGATCCGAATTCGTTCGCGCCCGAGTACAAGGGTTTCCTGGTGAAGCTGGAAAAAGTCTGAGACAGATGCCAGAAGTCAACGACGTTCGCTTGTCAAAAGCAAACAGGAGATCAGGAGATGGGAGAAAAATATTGTTCTCCTTTTCTCCTGTTCTGCTGTGAGTTTTGGCAAGTGGCTGTCGCCGATTCAGCAACGTACTCCGGGATCGAAATGCCCACCCTCGAGCTGCTGCGTGTCTCGGCAACCACGGCGCCCGCGCCGGGCGTGCGTGAAATGCCGACGATCACCAAGCTCGTCGACACCTCCACGTGCATCGGCTGCAAGGCGTGTGAAGTCGCGTGTCAGGAGTGGAACGATCTGCCGCCGGAGACCACGGTGCAGATGGGGACCTACCAGACGCTGCCCACGACCACCGCCAACTTCTGGAATCTGATCAAGTTCCAGGAGCACGAGACGGATGGCGCGTTCGGCTGGCTGATGCGCAAGGACCAGTGCATGCACTGCGCCGAGCCGGGCTGTCTCATCGCCTGTCCGGCGCCTGGCGCCATCGTGCAGTACACGAACGGGATCGTCGACTTCCAGCAGGATCAATGCATCGGGTGCGGCTACTGCATCACCGGATGTCCGTTCGATGTCCCGAAGTTCCACGCCAAGACACGTCGCGTCTACAAGTGCACGATGTGCGTGGATCGCGTGGCGGTTGGCCTGCAACCGGCCTGCGTGAAAGCCTGTCCGACGAGCTGTCTGCAGTTCGGTACGAAGGACGCGATGCTCGAGGTCGCCGGCAAGCGCGTCGCTCAGCTCAAGTCGAACGGGTTCGCGAACGCGGCGGTCTACGATCCGCCCGGTGTCGGTGGAACGTCGGTGGTCACGGTCCTCACTTACGGCGATCGACCCGAGCTGTACGGTCTGCCGCGCGACCCGACGATTCCGATGTCGGTCCGGTTGTGGAAGGGACCTCTCAAATGGCTGGGGAACATCGCCATGCTGGGAGGGGTGCTCGGAGTCTTCGTCCACTTCGTTCGATTCGGACGCAAGCACGGCGAAACCAAAGCGTCGGAAGAGGCGAGCCGCGCTGAGGAACCTGGTCCATGACGGTCATCGTCCGCTACGTGTTCCGCGAACGGCTGATGCACGCGCTGTCCGGCCTTTCGTACGTGTACCTGCTGCTGACCGGGCTCGCATTCTGGACGCCGGCGCTCTACTGGATTGCCGTGGTCCTCGGTGGCGGCTATCTCACGCGGCTGCTGCACCCCTGGGTCGGGCTCGTGTTTTCGGCGGCCGTACTGTGGATGTATCTCTCGTGGCGGCGCGACATGCGCATCACGCCCGAGGATCGCGCATGGCGGCGGGCGATGCGCTTTTACATGCGGAACGAAGATGAGAAGGTCCCCCCGGCCGGACGCTTCAACTTCGGGCAGAAACAGCTGTTCTGGCTGATGGTGGTGGGCGGTCTCGCGCTCCTGCTCTCCGGGATCGTGCTCTGGTTCGTGGCATCCATACCGTGGGAGCTCCGTGGCTTGCGATACGCGGCCGTGCTGGTGCACGCCGTCGCGGCGCTGGCGACGATTGGCGGCTTCATCATCCATCTCTACATGGGACTGGCGGTCGTTCCCAGCGGATTCGAGGCCATCCTGCACGGCAAGGTCACCGAGGAATGGGCGCGGCAGCATCACCCGCTGTGGCTGGCGCAGATCCGTTCCGCGGGTCACGCCGGAACGGACGCTTCGAGGCAGGCAAATACCGGAGGACCATCCGGACGCGGCGGCATCGCACCGGGTCATGCCCGAGCGCGTGAGTAGCGATGCACGCTGGGACCAGCGCATCGCGCGCGCCCGAACGCTAGCCGCAGAGCATCCGGCTGCCCACCACGCGCTGACCTTCTACGCCGCGCTCGCGGCTTACCAGAAATCGCTCGCCATCGGCTCCGAGGCCGCCGACATGGTGGATGTGGATCCGGTTCTCGCGGCAATCCCCGATTTCCTGACCTGGCTGTCCCGCGAGGCGCCCGCGCCTCTGGCCGCCGCTGCCGTGGAGATGTTGGGGTCAGATCTTGTTTCTTGCACGGTTGTCCTCTTTTGGAGATGTCTCCAAAAGAGGACGAGCCTGCAAGAAACAAGATCTGACCCCAACGTGGGTGACCCCAACGTGCGGTTCGTCGCGGAAGCGCTGCTGCAGCCGTTCGCCGAGCAATGGACTCGTCACGAGACGACTCCACCCGCCGAGCACCCGGTCACCCCAGCCCGCTGCCCCGCGTGCGCTTCGCTGCCGGTCCTGGCCGTGCTGCGTGAGGAAGGGCACGGCGCAAAGCGCACCCTGCTGTGCTCGCTCTGCTTCACGGAGTGGGACTACCGCCGCATCCTCTGTCCCCACTGCGGCGAACAGCAGTTCGATGCCTTGCCCGTTTATACGGCGGAACAGTTCGAGTACGTGCGAATCGAGGCGTGCACCCGCTGCCAGCGCTACATCAAGACGATCGACCTGACGAAGAACGGCCTGGCGGTGCCGCCCGTGGATGACATCGCGAGCGTGTCGCTGGACTTGTGGGCGCGCGAACAGGGTTATGTCAGGATCAGGGAGAATCTATTGGCGCTGTAAAGGACGAATGTTCCACAGCGCGTCAATCACATGCATACACACTGGTACACCGTCAGCAACGTCGATGAGATCCCCTCACCCGCACTCCTCGTCTATCCCGATCGCGTCGAGGAGAACATCCGGCGGATGATCGCCGTCGCCGGTGGCGTCGGACGTCTTCGCCCGCACATGAAGACGAACAAGCTGCCCGAGGTCATCCGGATGCACATCGAGCAGGGCATCTCGAAGTTCAAGTGCGCGACCGTTGCGGAATCCGAAATGTCCGCGGCCGCTGGCGCGCCGGACGTCCTGCTCGCCTATCAGCCGGTCGGCCCCAACGTGGAACGATTCGTTCAGCTCGTTCGCACCTTTCCGTCGACGACCTTCTCAGCGCTCGTAGACGACGAGGGAACGATTCGCGCGCTGTCGAATGCCGCGGTTCGCCACGGCGTGACGCTGAACCTGTTCCTCGACCTCGACGGCGGCATGCATCGAACCGGAGTCGCGCCGGGTCCCCGGGCCGTGGAGCTGTACAAATTGATTGCCACCCTTCCCGGTCTCAGCGCCGCCGGCCTCCACATGTATGACGGTCACATCCACGATACCGATCTGGGCGATCGCACGCGCAAGTCGGAAGAAGCCTTCGCGCACGTACGGGCCGTGCGCGACGAGCTGGCGAAATCCGGCATGACCGTACCGCGCGTCGTCGCCGGCGGCACGCCGACGTTCCCGCTCCATTCCCAGCGTCAGGATGTCGAGTGCAGCCCGGGAACATCCGTGTTCTGGGACTGGGGCTACAGCGCCACGCTTCCCGACCTGGATTTTCTGCCAGCCGTTCTGCTGCTCACGCGCGTCATCAGCAAGCCGGGAACGAACCTTCTTTGTCTGGATCTCGGACACAAAGCGGTGGCCTCGGAGAACCCGCCGCCGCGCGTGCAACTGCTCGAGCTGCCGGATGCGCGGCAAGTGGGACACAGCGAGGAACACCTGGTACTCGAAACCGATCGGGCGGGAGAGTTCGAAGTGGGTTCGACCTTCTACGGTATGCCGTGGCACATCTGCCCGACCGTCGCGCTGCACAGCGACGCGGTGGTGGTGCGCAACGGCCGCGCAGAAGAACGATGGCGGGTGGTGGGAAGGGCGCGGTCCATCACGATCTAAGGGTCAGTTCTCTGACCGGGTTCTACGGTTCTAGGGTTTACCCCGAACCGTAGAACCGTAGGTAGAACCCTTATTTCAGCGTCTTGAGGAAGGCGACGCTCTCTTTCGTCAGCTCCATGTTCTGCTCGACGAAGTAGTTCTTCACGCCGCCGACCTTGGCCGCCTCGAACGTCTTCTTCCAGTCGATGCTGCCCTTTCCGACGGCGGCCTGCATGCCCCGGCCACGGCCGCGACCACCGCCGCCCCCGCCGCCCGCGCGTCCGGCCTCACCGGCCGGAGCTGGAGGAGGTGGTGGTGGCGTCGCGTTCAGGTCGACGTCCTGCAGGTGCATTGAGATGAAGCGGCCCGGATACTTCGTGAAGTATTCGTGCGCGATGAAGCCGCGGCCGATCGTCGACATCTGGAACTGGAATTTCACGAGCTTGGGGTCGAGCAGGTCGAACAGGATGTCGTAGGTCCGCTTGCCGTCGACTTCCGACAGCTCGAAGCCCTCGTTGTGCAGACCCTGCTGAATGCCCGCCTTGGCGGCGACGGCGGCAATCTTGTTGTACTCGTCCGCCGCTTTTTTCACGTCGTCCATCGTCGGAGTGTTTCCGGCGCCGAGCGTGGCCGTAATCATCTGCGTGATGCCGACGTCCTTGGCCCAGGCGATGCTCTTGTCCTGCATCTCGCGCAGCTCGCGCATGCTGAAGTGAGCGCTCTCGCATTTGAGGCCGTGGTCGGCGAGGATCTTGGCGGTTTGCTTGCCGTCCGACAGGCTGCTGAAGTCCGAGTAGCCGAGCGGCGAGCACAGCTCGACGCGCTGAACGCCGATATCGGCGAGTGTTTTCAGCAAGCCGGGAAAATTGTTCTCCTTGATCATCGCGCGATGGGGATACGTCTGACTGCCGATGGGAAGTCCGAGCGGATTGGCCCGGAGCGTGGCGACGCCTGCAACCATGAAGCCCGCGACGGCGGCATCGGTCCCGGCTTTCTTGAAGAACTCTCGTCTCGAAATAGCAGCCATATGCATCCCTCAACTTGGTGAATCGGTCCCGAATCGGCTCAGGATTGGAGGGTATACTCTCACAATTCACGGAGCAAAGTCAGCGCCGGCATGAAGCAGCTATTACCCGTCGCAACCCACAGAATCATCGTGCGCAGGCTCACGATCGGCCTTGCCCTGTCCGGCATCGTGATGGCAGGACCCGTCATCTGGCTCGGCGCTCAGCAGCCGGCCTTCGACCTGCTCATTCGCGGCGCCCGCATCGTCGATGGAACGGGCAACCCGTGGTTTGCGGGAGATATCGGGATCCGCGGGGATCGCATCGTCGCTGTCGGTCACGTGGGTGCCGGCGGCAACACGACCCGGGAAATCGATGCGCGCGGGCTCGTCGTTGCTCCTGGCTTCATCGATCTCCACACTCACTCGGACCTGCCGTTGCTGGCCGACGGGAACGGCGAGAGCAAGGTGCGTCAGGGCGTCACGCTCGATGTCATCGGCGAGAGCACGACGGTTGCTCCCCGCGACGGAACTCCGGAAGCGAACGACACCTGGAAGGACTTCACGGGCTATTGGCGTGCACTTGGTCAGAAGGGCATCTCCCTGAATGTCATCTCCGAAGTCTCCTTCCAGCAGATTCGCTACGTGGTGGCCGGCTACTCCACCGCCCCGGTCACTGCCGATCAACTCGAGCGCATGAAGCAGCTCGCTGCCCGGTCGATGGAAGAGGGAGCCTGGGGGCTCGTGACCCGATTCGAAAGCGGTGGACCCACCTACCCGGACGAGGTGATCGCGCTCGCAAAAGTGGTGGCCTCTTATCGAGGCATTTATGTGTCCCACATCGGCAGTGAGGGCATGCAACAGGACAAGGAGCTCGATTTCGCCATACGAGTGGCGGAGGAAGCCGGGATCCCCGTTCACATCTTTCATCTCAAGATTCGCGGGAAGAAGAATTGGGGTACCGTCGGAAAATATCTTTCCCGCATCGAAGCGGCGCGTGCGCGCGGCCTGGATGTGACGGCGAATCAGTATCCGTATACGGCCATGCAGCATGGCTGGAGTGCGTTCTTTCCGGTGTGGGCCCGCGAAGGCGGACCGCAGGCGTTTGCCGCCGCGCTGAAGGATCCGGCGACGCGGCAGAAAATCAAGCAGGACAAGGATTTTCAAACATGGGTCCACGAGCACGGCTCGTGGGAAGGCATCGTGCTGGGGCGAGCGCGCCAGCCGCAGAACAAGAAGTTCGAGGGCATGCGAATCGCCCAGATCGCGAAGCTGCGCGGCGACGCGGATTCGGCGGATACCTGCCTCGCGCTCATGGCTGAAGAGAACGGAACGATCGCCGGCATCTTCCACACCATGTCCGAAGAGGACGTGCGGCTGGTGATGAAGCAGCCATGGGTGGCCATTGCCAGCGACGGCTCGGCGCTGAACCTCAACGAGGAAGGCGTGCCGCATCCGCGCAGTTTTTCGACGAATCCGCGGGTGCTCGGGCACTACGTGCGCGAGGAAAAAGTGCTGACGCTCGAGGATGCCGTCCGCAAGATGACGGCCCTGCCCGCGCAGATCCTCGGTCTTCGCGACCGTGGTCAGATCCGCGAGGGCTTTGCCGCCGATCTCGTCATCTTCGATCCGGCAAAGGTCGGCGAAACGAACACGTTTGAAAAGCCCAAGAGTTACCCGGTGGGAATTCCGTACACGATCGTCAACGGCGTGGTCGTCATCGACGGCGGAAAACACACCGGCGCCCGCCCCGGGCGGCCGCTATTTGGGCGTGGGTACAAGGAGTAAGAAGGAGTCAGATCTTGTTTTTGCACGCTTGTCCTCTCGAGGCGTCACTAACCATCTGGGACGACTGACTCCGAAAGTGGACAAGCGTGCAAAAAACAAGATCTGACCCCTGAATCGCGTTCCACACTACTGAGGAGTGCTCAATGAGACGTCGAGAGTTTCTCATGACCGCCGCTGCCGGACTCGCCAGCACGCGCTCCACCTGGGCGCAGACCCCGAGTCCAAGTCCAACCAAGGTCAAACAGTCCACGCTGGACCGCATCGCGATCATGACGTTGAACTTCCAGAGCATTCTGAAAGTCCCCGACGTGCAGGACAACCCGAACCGCACCCTCGAGCTCTTCGACATCGGCGAGATGCTGGCCGACCGCTACAAGGTGCACAAAGTGGAGTTCCAGCACTATCACCTGGCGTCGACGGAACCTTCGTACCTGAAAGAGCTTCGCAGCCGGCTGGAAAAGAGCAAGTCGCGCGCGACGCAGATCAATCTCGAGTTCGGGCAGCTGAACATGTCGGCGCCGCAGCAGCGCGACAGGTTGCTGGCCATCGATCTCACGAAAATGTGGGTCGACCATGCGGTCCTGATCGGCGCGCAGCGCGTCATGATCAATCAGGGCCAGCCGACGCACGAGAACAAGTCCTACGGAATACCCACGCTGAAGACCATGGTCGACTACGGCAAGTCCAAGAAGATCATCGTCTCGGTGGAAACACGCGGCGGCGGCGGCGGACGTGGCCGCGGTGGGCAGAGTGGCGCGGGACCAGCCGGCACGGCGCCGGGGGCTGGTGGAGCCGCACCGGGAGCTGCGGCCGGTACGCCGGCGAGCACGTCGCCGAACGTTCCAGCGGCCGGCGCAGCCGCGGGAACGCCGCCGACTACTGCCGGAGCACCCGCAGGTACGGCACCGTCCGGCGCCGCGCCCGGGGCAACGGCACCTGCAGGCCCGCCGCCCCTGACCGGCCCGGCGGCCTGGACGCTGCTGGCGGAAATCATCAAAGGCGCCGGCGCGTATTCCAACGTCGACGTCGGTGGCGCCAATGCCGCCAACCAGGAAGAGTTGCACTCGTGCCTGAAAACGATGTTCCCGATGACCGCCAACACCATGCACACGCGGGTGAACACGCGCTGGGATCTCGCCACCGCGATCAAGTATCTGGAGGGTGAGCTCGGCTACAAAGGCCTCTACACGATCGAGGCCAGTAACTCTCACGAGGGAACGCAGGCTATCTACGATGTCGTGGTGGCTACGCTCTAATTACTGCGCCCGAGCTGAAGCTCGGGCGTGCTAGGTTCCAGCTTCCAGCTTCCGGCTGGTGGCTGGTGGCTGGTGGCTGGTGGCTGGTGGCTGATGGCTGACCCTACAACTGCCGCGACGCCTTCAAGACGATCTTCTTGGAGGCGCCGCGATCCTCAATCGTGATCTTCCCGCCCTCCAGCACCACATCGTCGACTCGGGTGAAGCCCTCGTCGGTCCGCGTGTAGAACATCAGAAAGCTGGACGCGATCTTCGACTTGGCGGGGAGCCATCGGTAAGTCGGCGTTCCGAACATCGTGTTGGTCTGGATGACCTCACGGCGCGGAAGATCGTACGGCTGCGTCGCGAACTCCATGCCGCGATACGAACGACGGCTGGATCCCGGATAGGAATCCCATATCTGAAGCCACGGATATTCGTCGCGACGGAATATGTAGCCGATGAGTGCCTTCTTGTCCGGATGCAGTGCGGTGACGAAGACGAGGCGTCGAGCGGGATCCATCAGCGACGTCGTCTGGTCCATCACCGGCGAGATCGTCGGCGCCACCCGCATGTCGATCGGCTTGCCGCTGACAGTCGGCGCCATCGGCCAATCGAACTCTTTGGAGTCGGCGAGGTTGTGGTTGTCCGGGGGGTCGACCGCTTCCGATGCGTACGACCGCGTCATGCTCCGCGTCGCCGACATGTCGGTCAGCGTCCTGCCCTGCTCGAGAAACGAGCCGCCGATCGTGAAATGCTCGCCCCAGTTGACCGGACGATCGAAGCCGAGAAGACTCTCCAGCTCGCTGTCGACGTAAATCACGTTCTCGCCATCCACGATACTGATGGTCCTTCTGAACGTCTCCTGCACCAGCGGCAACGATGCCGAGAATGCCACGGTCAAGACGCCGTCTTTCTTTTCCGTGGAGGCCATGTCCCACGCGACGCGGTGAGCCTCTCCGTGGCCGGGCAAGCCCGCCGCACGCTCCTCGCTCGACACCGGACCGAACCCGTCGACGCAAACGAAGTGGCCCAGACCTTCGAGCGGATTCAGCTTGTCGGGATCGTCCTTCAGGAAGAGTTGGACCATCGCGCCGCCTACCGAGCGGATGGTCAGCGAGATCTTGTCATTGGCGATAACCCGGACGGGACGACCGTCGAGCGTGCTGACGTTTTCGAAAACCCGCAAAGCGAGCATCGTCGCAACGACACAAAGCGGAAGCGAACAACGCGTATCTCATCGGGAATCAGCGCTAGGGGCGCGGCAGCGCGAAAGCGACGTACCCGCGCGGCTTGTCGAGGCGTGGCTCCCTGTTCGGACCGACCCCGGGATCGGCGGCCGTCACCAGCAGATACTGCCGGCCTTTGTGCTCGTACATCGAGGGGATACCGCGACTCGCGGCGCCGAGCGCGGCCTCCCACACCTGCTTACCGGTGGCGGAGTCGTAGGCGTGCATCTTGTCGTCTCCGCCGGCCACGAACACCAGTCCGGTTGTTGTCGGTATGACGCCAAACTTGAAGTCGCCGGCCGTGCCAGTGCCGGTCACCCCCTGAGCGATCAGACGAGGATCGTCACCGAGAGGCACCTGCCATCTGATGGTTCCCTTGTTCAGGTCGTACGACGTCAGCGTGGTGAACGGAGGTTTGACGATGTTCGAGTGCAGGCCGTAGCCGTTCATCGTGTAGCGTTCGGCTGGTCCTTGCACGTCATCCGGGTAGGCCTGCGGGCCAGGGTTGCGCCCCCGGCCGAATCCTCCTCCACCAGGCCGAACGACAGCCGGTCCCTTTTCAACGACCGGTCCGGGCGGAAACGTCACCGGTGCGGCATCGCCGCGGCCTCGTCCACCAAAGCCACGTCCGCCGCTGTCCGCCGCCGATACATACGCGACGACTGCGTCGACATCGGCCGGCGTGAGGTGCGGGAGCGGTGGCATGCGTCCCTTGCCGTTGGTGATCGTCGATCGAATCTCCTCGGCGGACATGCGCGTCGAAACGCCGACCAATGACGTTCCGTTGGGAGTGCCGGCTCGATCGGGACCATGGCAAACCTGACAGCTGGCCTGATAAACACCCAGCCCGGGTCCTCCCCGGCCGCGGCCGCGCTCTCCCCGTGCCGCAGCTTCCTCCGGTGTGAGAAGGCGGATGATTGCCGGAATGTCGTAGCTGATGACGTACACGGTTCCGTCGGTCGGGTGCGCCGACGTGCTGCCGAAATTCGATCCGCCGTTGTTGCCCGGCATGTGGATCACGTCGGTGAATCCGATCGGCGTGAACAGCCCTTCGTTTCGCGCCTTCGCGATGCGATCCTTGAATTCCTCGCGCTGCTCCGGCGTCAGCAGGTACGGGTTGATGTCGTCGACCGTGTATTTCTGACGCGCGAACGGCGGCGGGGCCGTGGGAAACGGTTGCGTCGGCCACAGCTGTTCGCCGGGCACCTCGGTCTTCGTCGGAACGGGACGTTCCTCGATTGGCCAGATCGGCTCACCCGTGACGCGGTTGAACACGTAGAGGAATCCGGTCTTGCCGGCCATGGCGACCACCTCGACGTTCTTCCCGTTGCGCTTGATCGTCGTCAACTGCGGAGCCGAGGCGTTGTCGTAGTCCCACAGATCGTGGTGGACGTTCTGGAAATGCCAGAGCCGCTTGCCCGTGCGCGCGTCGAGCGCGAGCAGGCAATTCGCGAACAGGTTGGCACCATGACGATCGGCGCCGTAGAAATCGAACGTGGCGGACCCGGTGGGAAAGAACGCAATGCCACGACGGGCGTCGATAGTGAGCTCACCCCAGGTATTCGTACCGCCGATGTATTTCCACGCGTCCTTGGGCCAGGTGTCGTATCCGAATTCACCGGGACGCGGAACCACGTGGAATTGCCACACCAGCTTTCCCGAGACGACATCGTAGGCGCGAAGATCACCGGGCGGCGAGAAGTACGCCTCACCTGTCGCCGATCCGAGAATCAGCAGGTTCTCGAAAATCTTTCCCGGCGTGTTGGACTGGATCCGGCCGATGGTTGCCGGATCCCGGCCCAGTCCCTCACGCAGATCGACGACGCCATCCTTGCCAAAGGTGCGAATGGAGAGCCCGGTCGCCGCATCGATCGCCTGCAGATAGTCGTTGATGCTGAAGAGCAGGCGCCGATCCTTGCCGTTCTTGCTCTCCCAGTAGTTCACTCCTCGCCGCGTGATGCCTTCGAGTCCCTCGTGGATCCAGATCTCCTTACCGGTTGCGGCATCGAGCGCAATGAGCGAGCTGTTGCGCCCCTTTCCGTACACGACGCCGTTGACAACGATCGGGTTGAACCCGGTCTCGCCGTATTCATAACTCCAGGCGACCTGCAGCTTGCCGACGTTGGACTTGTCGATTTGCTTCAGCGTGGTGTAGTGCGAATTGTCAGGACTGCCCCCATAGTCGCGCCAGTCTCGCTGATTTTGGTCGGCCGCCGACAGGGCCACGGCGCCAGCTATGGCGACTACCGGCGCCACTCGGCCGACAATCGCCAGCATTCCAGCTGTTCGACGGTGCTTACCTGCCATCAGCGAGCCTCCTGTGGTACTTGCGAGCGAAGGAATTATCCGTGCAGGTCGTTGGCGGGCGCAAGGCTGAGAGTGAGGACTCACTACGCCAATCGAACGGGGTGCCCCGTGCGCGCCGATTCGTAGGCGGCCATCGCCACGACGAACGAGCTGCGCGCATCCTGGATCGAGGCAATCGGCATTGTGCCGTTGTCGAGGCAATCGATCAGGTGAGCGAGCGGAAACGGTGCCGGCGGCGCAAATGGCGGAGCTTCAGCCTGCCGCTCGAACACCCAGTCGCTGGCGCCGGCCGCGAGCACCGCGCGTCCGGGACTGCGAAACCATTGGTCGACGATCTCCCCCTGGGTGCCGATGATCTCCAGGCGCACGACAGCGTTCTGTTTCGGCGACGGACCGCTCTTGCGCGGCGCATTGATGGTCCACGCGGCTTCGAGCGTGGCAATGATGCCGTCGGAAAAGGTGAACGTGGCCATGCCCCAGTCTTCCACGGCGATATCTTTGTGAACGAGGTTGCCGATCTTGGCTTCCACCTGCGTCACTTCGCCTGCTGACAGCCAGCGGAAGAAATCAATCCAATAAATGCCCTCATCGATGAAAGCGCCGCCAGGCACCTGCTTCGGATCGGCGAACCATCCGGGTTTGCCCGAACTGTACCAGTCCTCAGCGATCGACCAGCGGCTCGTCTGGTGCATGAGGATGACGTCGCCAATTTGCCCAGCCTCCACGCGGCGCTTCAGCTCCGCACCGCGAAGGCGCATGATGCCTTGAAACGGCATGCACACGACTCTTGCACGCTCGACGGCCTCGACCATCCGGTCGGCTTCCTGCACCGACATCGCCATTGGCTTGCCGAGCACGATGTGCTTACCAGCACCGGCGCAGTGGATTGTGATCTCGGGAATTCGCGATACCGGCGAGGCGATGTGGACGATGTCGATATCCTCTCGCTCGAGCAACTCCCGGTAGTCGGTGTACCCCTTGATGCCGAAGCTGGTCGTGAAAGCCTCGAGCTGCGCCTTGTCATCCCAGGCGGCAGCGACGAGCTCCGCGCGCGCATATTCCGGCATGGCCCTGGCGAGGCCGTATGCGGAGTACCAATGACCCAACCCGATAACGGCGACTCGCCACCTGCGTGCCATGCGCCTACTGTTTCCCTTGCCCGCGCCACCGTGCGGCCATCCGGTTGAGAAAACCATCCGGGAATCTGCCGTCGTGGGTGACGGCGCGGTATCGCAGGGTCAGCGGCTGGCCGGCGGGAATCTTCACCGGACCAGACGCGGCGATGCAGGGATTGAGAAACGACACGTAGCGGGCGCCGTGCCACGCCGTCGGCGGATTGCTCGGATGATCGATCACCGCCGACGCCAGCGGTTTCCCCTGATTCAGGACGACGGTATGGCTATACCAGTCGCGGGCCGGCCAGTCCGTTTCCGGACGCGTCGCGTTGGAGTTGGGCAGTTTGACGTCACCCTTCGGATCCGCGAACGAGTAGTCGCCGTCTTTCCGGCATCGGAAGCAGAACCCGGTGAACGCCATCTGATTGAGTGTCACGTCGTAGTCCGACGTGAATCGATACGTGAGGTCGAGCACGCGGGCGCGATCGTCTTCGGCCGCGAGGATCGTCGTTTCTTCCTGCATCACCGGCTTGTCGGCAATCAACCAGTCGTTGCGAACGGCGATTTCCGCCGAGGCGGCGTCCGCCCGGGTCAGGCGCACATCGCGGTTGGCAATCACGCGCCCTTCGATCGGCGCAAACTCTCCCCATCCCCAGAAGTCGCCGCGTAACGTCTCGTCTTTCCGGCTGAACGACATGTCGTGCCAGGCGAAAAACATGCCCCTGTGATTCCGATGATCCGGCGGCGCGATGTCCGTGGCCCGCTCCCCGCCGAGGGTATTGAACGGGTGAATGCAGCAGGCGCTGTTGCCTTCGAGCCCGGTGGGCTTGCTGGTGAGGTAGCCGAGCACGACGCGTCCGTTCGGGTCCTTGAGAGTCTTCCCGAAAGTGTCCGCCTCCAGTGTGTACGCGCGGCTTTGTCCTCGGAGGGATCCTCCCAGGACGGCGGCGGTGCTCATGGACAGAAACCCTCTGCGGCTGATCGACATAACGTCTCCTCAACGATCATCACTAGCACGTCAAACGGGCTGACGGCCAATCTGCGAAACGAATGATCTACGACCGTAGCGCGCAGCTTCAGCTGCGCGTCCCTGACGCGGGGCTAAAGCCCCGCGCTACGGCTGCGGTGTCACGGCCGTGCCACCCCCCGCTTCGACCGCAAATAGAACGGCACACCGAGCAAGAGCAGCCCCAGGCCCATCAACGAGCTTCTCGGGGCACCAATGAGGGTGTTGATCACGAAAGCCGTCGACACGATCACGAACACGATCACCGTGACCGGATAACCAAGAACGCGATACGGGCGCTCCCAGTCCGGGTGCTTGCGCCGCAGGACCATCACCGAGAGGACGACCATCGTGAAGAATATGAAGTTGGCGAACCCTGACATCGTGATCAGGTGCTCGTAGCCGCCGGTCAGCGTCAGCAGGCCGGCCCAGAGCGCGAGCGCCCAGATGGCGTTGGCTGGCGTCTGGTAGCGCGGGTGGATCCTGGCCAGTGCAGGAAAGAGCAAACCGTCGCGCCCCATCGCGAAGAACACTCGCGGCCCCGCCAGTACGTTGGCTGAAATCGCTCCAAAGGTCGAACAGAGAATCGTGAGGGCGATGAACGTCGAACCGATGGGTCCGATCATCGCGGACATCGCGTCAGAGGCGACGCGCTGAGAACCGGCAATGCGCGGCTGACCCAGAACATAGATGTAGGCGAGATTGGCGCTGATGTACACCGCGATGACCACGAACACGCCGACGATGATGCTGCGGGGCACGTTGCGCTGCGGGTCGCGTATCTCACCGGCCACGAAGCTGACGAATTGCCACCCGTCGTAGGCAAAGAGCGTCGAGATCATCGACAACCCGATGGCGGTCAGCAGCCCCAGGGAGGCGCGCTCGGGCAGGAGCGGCAGGAAGTTCGACGATTCGCCGCGCAGCGTGACGATCGCCAGCAGGATGAGCACGACGAGTCCGCCGACCTTCAACACCGTGAACAGGTTCTGCACGCCGGCACCTTGTTTGGCGCCCCGGGCGTTGATGAACGCGAGCCCGACGAGGATTCCGATACCAACACCCTTCTCGACTCCGAGCGTCATCGGCAAGAAGAGCTTGAGGTAGAGCAGGAATGCGCTGGTCAGCGCCGCAATCGATGCCGGTATCGCCACCAGCATGATCGTCCAGCCGTAGAGAAAGGCCCAGAACGGCCCATACGCTTCGCGCATGTAAACGTAGAGCCCGCCCGACTGCGGCAGCATGGCGCCGAGCTCGGCGAGCGTGAGGGCGCCACACAGCACGAGCAGCCCTGAGAATATCCAGATGCCGATCACGAGACCGGGCTCCGGGACTCTCTGCGCAATGATGCTGGGAACGACGAAGATGCCGGATCCGATGACGGATCCAACCAGTAGGGCTGTACCGTCAAAGAGGGTGAGCTTACGAGGGAGGTCGCTCATTTAGTCGTTAGTCGATAGTCGTTAGTCGTCGTTGGTCGCTGGTCGTTGGTCGTCAGCTAGTGCGCTGTGGCTGCACGCCGCGCTGGCACCTCGTCGCGGAAGCCGATCATGAACAGAGCGGTCACCACCAGCGCAAAGATCAGCGGAAACATCCAGAACATCTGCCACTGCTCGAGTGACCCCGCACCGCCGGTGGCGGGCATGATGGCGTTGAAGATCCAGCCGGCGGCCAGCGTGCCCAGCCCTTGTCCGATGCCATAGGTCGCGAGAACGAAAAGACCCTGAGCCTGGGCTCGAATGACCGGTGAAGCCTTGGTATCGATGTAGATCTGACCAGCCACGTAGACGAAGTCGTAGCACGGGCCGTGCAGGCAGATGCCGGCGATGAGCATCCACGTCACCGCATCGGGTGCGCCCAGGGCAAAGAGGGCATAGCGCACCAGCCAGGCCAGCATCCCGGCGGTCAGCACCCACTTGATACCCAACTTCAGGAGAAACCACGGCAGCAGGAGCAGGAAAAACACCTCGGACATCTGTCCGAAAGTCATCTTGAACGCCGGCTCCGCAATCCCGGCGTCACGCAGGAACACGGGAACGTACGCAAAGTAGGTGGCGAGCGGGATGCTCGTCAGCAGCACGCTCACGATGAAAATCACGAAGGCGCGTGAGCGCAGTTGCGACAGCGCATCGAGTCCGACGATGTCACGAAAGGTGAGTTGTCTTCCCGCGCCAGGCGGGGGAACGTTGGGGAGCGTGAAGCTGTAGAGTCCCATCAGCACGCCGCCGGCCCCGGCGACGTACATGGGGAGCGCCGTCGTGTCACCCCGTAGGAGAAAGCTCACCACGATCCCGGCCGCGATCCATCCAATGGTTCCACACACGCGGACCAGTGGAAACTCCCGCTCTTTGTCCTGCAGGAGGTGGAACGCCGTGGCCATCGCCAGGCCGACCGTCGGCATGTAGCACAGCATGTGCAGGAAGAGAAAGGTGAGAAACAGCGTCGGCGATGCCAAGGGCGGTTCCGCCAGAAACGGCGCGGCGAACACGAACGCGCCGCTCGAGATGTGCATCACCCCGAGCACTTTCTGCACCGGGAACAAGCGATCCGCGACCATCCCGAGGAAGAATGGCGCCACGATCGATCCGATAGGGCTGGCCATGTAGGCGACGTAGATCAGATCCGTCATGCCGCGGCTCTTCATGTAGTTGCCGCCCGTCGCATACCAGGCTCCCCAGATGAAGAACTGGAGGAACATCATCGCCATGAGGCGCGCCGTCATGACGCTCGTCGTTTTCATTTCAGACGGGAATTGACGCCTGTCGCCGATTGCCCCTCACACCGCGGCGTGAATCCGGCTGCTCTTAACCGCACCTGTCGCTTCGTCCAGGATGCGCTTCATGTATCTGAGCGACAGACGGGTTCCTTCGTCGATGGCGTCGATGCCGGCGATGGTGTGATTCTTCAGCACGGGCGTGCAGTACTCGGATACGACGTAGCCGTCATAGCCGATTTGGACGAGAGCCTTCACGAAGGCGTCGTAGTTGATCAGGCCGCCAAACGACGGCGACGGATCCTGGATGACTTCTCCTTTGGCCGTCTCGCTGAAATTCCAGGATCCGAAATGCGTGTAGGCAATGTGCTCGCCGCAGCGCTGCACCGCCTCGTGGACGTAAGCGTCGCTCTGGCGATCGTAGAAGAGGTTCACATCGAGACAGAGCTTCACGTTTGGCCGTTCGATCTCCTGCATCATCGCGAGCGCGTCCTCATATCCGGGCGTGATCACCGGCGCGTGGTTCTGGAGGACCAGCGTGATGCCCATGTCCGCGGCCCAGCCGGCCACCTCACGAATGCCTGCCACGGCACGCTGCCACTTGCGCAGATCGGGCGGATACAGACGCCGGTAGTGATTGCCTCGCTCGTAGGGCGCATACATGGCGATGGACTCTTCGCCATCGATCAGTCCGGGCCACGCCGCAAATACCTTGACGAGACCAACGCCGAGGTCGCCGGCCAGGTCGAGCACGGCACGCATCATGGCGAGGTTGTTCTCCCGGTCCTCCATGAGACGGCCGGTGAAGTTCGAAAGGCTCTCGATGGCGCACAGGGCGATTCCCTGATCGGCGGCAAGGGATCTGATCCGCGATCGATCGGCGGTGCTGAGATCGAGCGGAAAGGCCACCGGACGCTTGGTTTCGATGGCCAGCGCCTCGAACCCGAGCTCTCGTGCCTTGACGATCTGCTGCTCGAGGGAGAGCGCTTCGCCGGCATAGAACAACCCCGAATACGACACGCTGAGCAGTCCGAACTTCATGAGATCGAACCTCCTGAGGGCACAGGGATATTACATCGCTGGAGTCGATTTCGATTCGTCCATCGACCCCGTCAATCACGCCAATTTCGTCGGGTAGGCCGATTGGCTCTTAAGGCTCTGCTTGACGGTGACTGTGTACCCGCGATATGCAGCGACCAGTGTCGATTGTCGTCATCGGCGCAGGTATCTGCGGCCTGGGCACCGCGCTCCTACTGGCCCGTGACGGTCATGACGTGACCGTCCTCGAGCGCGATGCCGATCCGACACCTGACTCGCCGCACGATGCCTGGGATCGTTGGGCACGCAAGGGAGTCGCGCAGTTCCGCCAGCCTCATAACTTCATGCCCGGCCTGCGCTTGCTCCTCGAGGCGGAGCTCGCGGATGTCCAGGACGCACTGCCGCGAGCCGGCGCGAGCAAGTATGACCTGCTGAATCCGCTGCCTCCCTTTTTCACCGACCGGACATCACACCCGATTGATGACAAGCTGTGGACCTATACCGCGCGCCGTCCGGTTGCCGAGTGGGTCTTCGCCAATGCCGCGCAGAACGAACCGCGCGTCACGATCCGGCGCGGCGTGCGGGTAGTGGAACTGCTCGCTGGACCCTCAGCGATCGCCGGCATCCCGCACGTAACCGGGATTCGAACTGCCGGCGGCGACGTGCTGGGCGCCGACCTGGTGGTTGACGCCAGCGGCCGACAGTCGTGCAGCCCCGAGTGGTTCGAGGCGCTCGGCGCCAGGCTTCCACATGAGACGCAGGCGGACTCCGGTTTTGCTTATTACACGCGCTACTTCACGGGGACCCAGCCGGAGCGAATGGGGCCGGCGCTGACACCGCTTGGCTCGATCTCCCTGCTCACGCTGCCGGGCGACAACGGTACGTGGTCGGTCACGGTTTTCACAGCGGCGGGCGATCAGCCGCTGAAGAGTCTTCGCTACGACGAGAAATGGACCAACGTCGTGCGCGCCTGTCCCCTCCACGCGCACTGGCTCGATGGCCGGCCGATCACCAACGTTCTCGCTATGAGCGGCGTCGTCGATCGCTACCGCCGCTTCGTGGTCGACGGATTGCCGGTGGCGACCGGCTTCGTCGGTGTGGCGGACGCCTGGGCATGTACAAATCCTTCGGCAGGACGTGGTCTCACAGTCGGATTTCTGCACGCGGTTCGTCTCCGTGACGTGTTGCGCGATTCCAGCCAGAATCCGCGCGGTGTGGTCGAGGCATTTCACGCGAAGACGGAAGAGGAAATCACACCGTGGTACGATGCGCAGATTGCCGTCGATCGCGCGCGATTCGCCGAAATGGAAGCGTCACGCGATGGCCACGCACCGCCGGCGCCGCGCGACCAGCTGTCGAGAAACATCCGGTCGCTGCTGATGTCAATGGTGATGGATCCTGGTCTGTTTCGAGCGGGCCTCGAGTACATCGGAACGATCACACCGGCGCAGGAGATCCTCAAGCGGCCCGAGGTTGCCGCCGCTATCGACGCTGCCAGCGAAGCAGCAAAGCACGCGCCACCGATGCAGATACCAGGCCCGAACCGAAAGCAACTTCTCGAGCTGGTATCAGGTCCTTGAATTCGCCGTTGCCTGCGCCTGAATCGCCGCCCAGATCCGCTCCGGCGTCAGCGGCAGATCCCGGATGACCACGCCCGTCGCCTGCGCAACCGCGGACCCGATGGCCGCAGCGATCGCCAGCGTTCCTCCCTCGCCCGCACCCTTGGCGCCGAACGGTCCCGGACCATCGGCGTTCTCGATCAGGATCGATTCCAGCCGTCGCGGGATGTCCTCGATCGTCGGAATGCGATAGTCCAGGGCTCCGAGGTTCCTGATGCGGCCATGCTCATCGAGGATCAGGTGCTCCATCAGCGTGTGGCCCAGTCCCATCACCGCCGCCCCTTCGTCCTGCGATTCGACCTGCTGCGGGTTCAGAGCCTTGCCGATATCGCTCACGAGCACGAGCCTGAGGATATCCACCATCCCGGTTTCGACGTCGACCTGAACCTCGCAGGCGGCGCACATCATTTCCCAGAACGCCGGTTTGCCGCCGAGCGGATGGCCGGCGTCGAAGGGATTTCGCTCTTCGCCAACGCCAATCAGCTCGCCGCGTGGCGGCCCGAAGTGCGCATGCAGGAGCTCGGCATACGTGAGCACCTGTTCCTTCACGCGAACATGACCGCCTTCGACGACAACGGTTTCTTCGGACACTTGATTGAGGCCGGCAGCCAGCTTTCTCAGCTGCGCTTTGATGCCGTCACAGGCCTTCAAGATGGCATTGCCCATGAACACGGTCGACCGGCTGGCGGACGTGGACGAGTCGAAGGGAACGACGGAGGTGTCGCCCATGACAATCGCGACGTTCTCGGGATCTATGCCGAGCGACTCCGCGGCGACCTGGCAAAAAACCGTGCGCGCGCCCTGACCCATGTCCGACGTTCCGGTCAGCAGCGTGAGGCTGCCGTCGTAGTGCATCCGCGCCAGCGCGAACGAAGAGGAGGCGGTAGAGGAGCTCTTGATGCCGACGGAAATTCCGCGGCCGTGCTGCGGCGGCATCGGACTGTCCCATTCGATCGCCTCAGCCGCCCGTCGCACCGCGGTCAGCCATTCCCCATCCGCTGCTGTGTCGCCGGGGATGAACGTTTCTCCCTTTGCCGGCAGGTTCCGCAGCCGGACTTCCCGCCGATCCAAGCCGAGCACTCGCGCCGCTTCGTCGAGTTGCGATTCGACTGCCCACGATGCTTGCGGCGTGCCGAACCCGCGGAATGCAGTGCTCGGTGTCGTGTGCGACAGCAGCGCGCGAGCGACGACGCGGGCGTGCGGCGTCTTGTAAGGTCCGCACGCCGTGTAGCTGGCTTTGCTCACGACCCTCGCACCGATGTCCGCATAGGCCCCGATCAGAAAGTCCGCATCGAGCTGTTGAAACATGATGCGGCCCGATCGATCGAAGCCGGTGCGGGCATGTACGCGTGCGGAAGTGCGCCGCACGGCCTGAAATGTCTCCTCCAGAGTCAGCACCAGCCTGACCGGCCTGCCCGTGCCCAGCGCGAGATAGGCCAGCAGCGGTTCGAATTTCGGCCACCCCTTCCCGCCGAAACCACCGCCGGGATCGGGTGAAACGATGCGCACGCGCGACAGCGGCCATTTCAACGCCGCGGCGACGACGCGCTGCAGGACGAAGGGATGCTGGATGGGACTCCAGACGGTGACCCCCTGTTCATCGGGAGCTGCGAGAAACGCGTGAGGTTCGATGGCGAAGTGCGTCACCATCGGAAACGTGTAGGTGTGCTCGATCACGCAGTCGGCACGCGCCTGGTCGACGTCGCCCCATCCGAACGTCCAGGCTTCGAGGGTGTTCGTGCGCGCCAGCGGGCCGGCTTTTCGGAACGCTGGATCCTGGACCAGAGGAGAGGCGGGATCGAGAGCCGCGTCAACGGAAAGCACCGCAGGCAGTTCTTCGTAATCAACGTGTACCAGCGAAGCCGCGTGCTCGGCCGCATCCACGCTCTCGGCCGCCACGGCGGCGACCGCTTCACCGAAGAACTTCGTCTCGCCAACGGCCAGCACCGGCCGGTCGGCGAAGACAGGTCCGTAGCGTGGCATCGGCTCTGGCAGGTCCCGGGCCGTCATGATGCGGCGCACACCGCGGATGGCTGCGGCTTGCGAGCAGTCGACGCTCTTGATGCGGGCGCGCGCGCAGGGCAGCGTGACGAGCTTGACGTGGAGGACGTTGTCGAGCCGCAGATCGGCGGCGTAGCGCTGCGTGCCCGTGACGCGTTCGATGCCGCCGACACGTCGCGTCGACCGTCCGATCCAGCTCGCGTCCGTCATCGAATCGACTCCGCAGCCTTCTGCACCGCCTGGATGATTCGGCTGTAGCCCGCGCACCGGCACAGATTGCCGGCCAGCCCTTCCTGAATCTCGGTGACCGTCGGCCGCGGGTTGTCTCGCAGCAGTGACACGGCCGCCATGATCATCCCCGGGATGCAGAACCCGCATTGCACGGCGCCGTGGTCGAGAAACGCCTCCTGAATTGGCGCAAGCCGGCCGTCGGCCGCCAGCCCCTCGATGGTGACGATCTCCTGTCCTTCCGACTCCACTGCCAGGACCAGACATGAGTTGATGGCCCGGCCGTTGACGAGAACGGTGCAGGCGCCGCACTCACCTTCAGCGCAGCATTCCTTGGTCCCCGTGAGCTGCACTTGATCCCGCAGCACGGCAAGCAGGGTGTGATGCGGGTGCACATCCAGGGTGATGGGCTGTCCGTTGACAATCAGCGAAACGGGAATGGTCATCTGGCTTAACCGGGGGACTTCGTCCCCCGGACCCCCTTGCGCCGTCGCTCGCGGGGGCCCCTGTGCCCCACTCCGCTCCGGCGGGCGCGCCTGTGGCGCACCTAGTCCGTGCGCCCGGACGCGTCCTCCAGTCGATCCAGCGCCCTTTTTATCGCACGGCGTATGAACACGCGCAGCATCGCCAGGCGATAGTCGCGGCTCGCGCGCACGTCCGAGATCGGGCTTGAACGGGCGATGAGGCGGTCGAGGGTCGCATCGGTCAGCGCTCGATTGCCGCCGGAACTCGAGACACGATCGCGCCATCATCCTCTTATCACCAGCGGCGTCGGCGCAACCGCACCGAAGGCAATGTCCGCCTCACCGCTCGGCTTGATCAGGCACGACACCGTCAACGACGCCAGGTCGACACCTCGCCGTCGCGTCAGGCGCGTGAAAGACGCGCCAGTTCGTCCCTCCAGGAATCGGCAAATCGATCGAGCTGACAATTTCCCCTCGTGACAGGACCGTTCGTCCCTGGACCGGTGAAGAACTCGGCCACCGGCACGCGCCTCGCACCGGCGGGTCCGACGATGTTGGCAGCGGCGTCGTAGACGAGGAGCGGCGGTGCGGTATCGGCCGCGGGCGATGCGTTGCAGATGTTGCCGACCAGCGTGGCGCGATGACGGATCTGCGCGGATCCGACGACGCGTGCCGCTTCGACCAGGGCCGGGAAGTGCGTCCGAACCCGTTCATCGGCGAGCAGATCGGCCATCACCGACCGCGCGCCGACACGCAGCGATGAGGCGACTTGGACGATCGTCGATTCGAGCCCACGCGCACGCTTGAGATCGACCACAACGGATGGCCGCATGTGACCGAGTCGCAGGCGTACGAGAACATCGGTCCCGCCCGCGAGCAGTCTCGCCGCCGGGCCGTGTTTCTCGAGGAGGGCGATGACCTCTTCGAGGCTGTCGGGGCGCAAGTAATCGAAGGTAACCAACAAACCTCACGTGTAGGCCCGCGCTTCAGCGCGGGCGTGTTGACGTCAGCTCGTCGCTGATTGGAACACGCCCGAGCTAAAGCTCGGGCCTACAACTTATCCAACCGCGCCAGCGCCGCATCGAGCAGCGGCCGCGCCAGCTCCTTCGCATGCGGCACTTGAATGCGCTCGTACGTATAGTCGAACTTCCACTTCACGTCGCTCGCGCTGAACTTGCCGGAACGCACGAATCCGAGAAACAGATCGACGTTGGTGGTGAGAAAGCTCAGGCTGTCGGCGGCCTGCACGGCGTTGGCCTCTGGCCAGCCGCCGTCTTCGTGAACGCGAATGAGCGCCTCCACATCGCCGACCAGCGTTTCCTCGGCGCCGTTTTCGCGGAGCCACGTCCCGACGATCCGGGCGCTACGCTCGGAATGTGCGGCGTGATACTCGGCGTCGCCGAGCCCCTTCATCACCGGCGAATCGGGACCGGGAAACGCCCGCTCCATGTCGTGAGTAAGCGTCGCCAGGCGGACGGCGTCTCTCGAGCCAGGTGCGATCCTGTCGAGCCAGACCAGCGATTCGAGAAGGTGCCGGCTGTTGTAGGGATAACACGCCACGACCCAACGCGAGGCAGCCTGGACGAGGGGCGACTCGCTTCCGGAAGCCTCCAACGGCGCCTCTAGTCTCCGATGATGGCCACGGCCCGGACAGGTGCGGCCGTGGTGTTGACCCACTTCACCGGAAACACGCTGAGCTTGAAGCCGTGCGCCGGGAGCTGATCGAGGTTCGTCATGTTCTCGAGATGGTAATACTCCCGCTCCAGCATCACGCGGTGCGCTTCCCAGAACTGTTTGCGTTCGAACATGGCCCACACCGGCGGGTCGAACGTGATGGCGTCGATCCCGGCAACCTTCACGCCCTGATCGAGCATCCAGTGCGTCGCTTCGCCGGTCATGCCGACCTGGTCGGTGAGGTACTTGTCGGTCTCCTGCACCGCGCCGGCGCCAGTGTGAATCAACACGATGTCGAGCGGCTTGAGCGTGTATTTCGCTTTCTCCAGCGCCGCCTTCATATCGTTCACCGAGATCCCCGCCCCTCTCGGCAGGTGCCTGAAATCAAGGCAGACGCCGTCGCCGTAGCAGTATTCCAGCGGAATGCCCTCGGGTCCCGGGGCATCGTCGCGCAGGTGGCGCAGCGAATCGATGTGCGTTCCAATGTGATCGCCGAGGACGACGAGATAGCTCGCCGTCAACCAGTCGACGCCGTACTTCGCGGCGCCGATCCGTTCGGCAAACTGACGCCAGTCCTCGTACATGGCCAGCGACGGTCGAACGACCCGCGGAAACGCCACCATATCGTTGTGAACACGCATGCTCAGGTCGATCAGCCGACGTGCCATCTCTGAGGTCTCCTCTCAGCTTCCAGTTCTCTGAGCCACGACTAGTTTCTTTTCAGTCCCATCGCGAGCAGCCCCTCGGCCATTGCGCGCGCGAAGGCTGGGTCGTTGATGTTCACGTCGAGCTCGTGCACTGGAATGCCCTTGCGCAGGTTGGTCTTCAACGAATCGAAAAGAGCGGCGTCAGCTTCCGGCCAATGGTAGGGACCACCTGGCGACGAGATGACGGAGATGCCGCCGAGCGGCAGGTAGACCGCCACGGGGCCCTTCGAGCCGTTCAACTTTCCGGCGATGATGCGACCGAGCTCGGCGTTCTCGTCCGGATCGGTGCGGACGAGCGTCTGCTTGGCGTTGTGCCGATACAGACGGCGGCCGCGATATTTTTCCGGAAGGGTCTCGGGCTCCCAGAAGTTCACGATGTCGAGACATCCCGGGGCGATCACTGCCGGCGTGCCCGTGCGCGCGGCCGCTTCGAGTCGTGTGGGTCCGGCGGAGAGCACGCCGCCAACGAGCTCGTCGGCCCACTCGGTCAGCGTCACGTCGAGTACACCGGCGATGTGTCCCGCCTCGATCAAACTCTCCATCGTCTGGCCGCCGACGCCAACGGCGTGGAAGACCAGCACCTCGAAGCCCTCTTGCTCGACGATCGCCCGGGCGGCCTCGACGCACTTCGTCGTATTGCCGAACATCGAAGCGGCGATGGTCGGCTTGTCATCGGCCTCGGGGACCTTCGCTTCGACCATGCCGCACACAGCGGCAGCCGCGCGCGTGAAGACGCCGCGGCTGATGCGATTCAGGCCGCTGATGTCCACGATGGCCGGGAACATGACGATGTCCTTCACGCCGACGAACCCGCGGACGTCGCTGCTGGCAAGCGTCGAGACCATTACTTTCGGCACCCCGAGCGGCAGCGCCCGCATGGCGGCGGTGCCAACCGAGGTTCCGGCGCCGCCGCCCATCCCGATGATGGCGTCGAGCTGACCATTTTGGAAAAGCCGGAGTGCGATGGCGCGGGCACCCTCGGCCATCGCGGTGACCGCGCGCCCGCGATCGGCTTCGGACACGAGCGTCGCCAGGTCAGCGCCCGCTGCAGTGGCGACCTCGCGACGGGTCACGGACGGAGTAAACGCCGGCTCCCCCATCACGCCGGTGTCAACGACGAGCGCGCGGTGGCCGCGGGCCTCGATCTGCTCTTTGAGAAACGCTAGCTCGGCGCCTTTGGTGTCGAGGGCGCCGAAAACTGCAACAGTAGCCATGGTGAGAAGCGCGGCGAATTTATCATACGTCCTTCGGTGTGGAGATCAGGAGGGGTCCAGAGACCAGGAGGGGATCAACAGGAGATCAGGAGATCAGGAGATATTCCTCAAAAACAAAATACCTCCTGATCTCCTGATCTCCTGTTCAATAATCCTCCTGATCTCGATCAATGGCTCTTCTGATCTCGACATGAGGACATGATGCATCCGCTCAATCGCAGGCAGTTCCTCGCACGGTCAGCCACCCTGGCAAGCGGAGCCGCGCTCGTCACGCGTGACGTCACCGCCCAAGCCCCGCAGCGTGCTGCAACCGGACGACGGCCGCACGACTTCATCGTCGTCGAAGGCCATCGCGATATCTGGGAATTCAACGACCGGTTCAAGCTGCGCGACAAGGCACAGCACTCGCCTCTGCGCGACTTCATCGTTCCGCGCTTCATCGAGGGCGGCCTCAGCGTCGTGATCATGCCCGCCGGCGGCGACTCGGTCGACGAGCGCGGCGGAGAGACGCATCTGCTCGAAGGCTCGCTGCGCGTTCTCGACATGCTCCTGGTGGAGATCGAGAAGACCAACGGCAAGGCCACCCTGATAAAAACCAAGGCGGACGTGCCGACGAAGCCGAACCAGGGCACCGTGCAGATCTTCCTGGACCTGGAGGGCGGCGGTTCCATCCAGATCGATCCCGAGCCCGAATTCCATCCGGACCGGCGACTGGCCCTGCTGCGCCACTTCTTCAGATTGGGCGTGCGCGGCATGCAGCTGACGCACAACGGCCGGAACATGCTCGCCGAAGGCATCGAGGCCGGAAAAATGGGCAGCCGGCTCTCGAAGTTCGGCGTCGAAGTGGTTCAGGAAATGAACCGGCTCGGCATGGTCATCGGCGTCTCACATCTGTCGGCCAACGGCGTGCTGCACGTGGCCGAGATCACGAAACAGCCGATCATCTCCACGCACCAGAACATCCAGCCGTTCCTGAAATCGCCGCTCGAGCTCACGCCGGACGAGGTCAAAGCGGTCGCCGGCACCGGCGGCGTAGTGGGATTGCGCTACATCGAGGGACAGACACCCTACAAGCTGCTCGTCGACGAGTGCGAGCACCTCGCCAAAACGGTCGGCGTCCAGCACATCGGCATCGGCTGGCTCGGACACGACAAGGGACATCCCTACTACGGCTACGTACCGGGTGCCACCAAACCGAGCCGTCCGCCAAGCGAAATCGAGAACCAGAGCATGTACGAGCACTGGGAGACGTTCATCCGCATGCTCGCGGAGCGAGGGTTCAGCGATCAGGATATCGGGATGATCGTGGGCGGGAATTTTCTGCGAGTGATGAAAGCTGTCCTACCTGCCTAGACGTCACGATTTTGAGCCGAAGGCCCTTAGTGGCTCGCGCCTTTCTTCGTTTCATTCCAGTAGATTTTGACGTTGCGCGTGGCGCGGCCGGAAGCGACGATGTCGGGCTTCTTGTCGCCATTGAAGTCTCCGACAATCAGATCTTCGGTATCCATTCCAGTCGTGTCGATGGGCTGCTTGGTCTTGAGCGCACCCTCGCGGTCGACGAAATAGACGGCCAGGCCACGGCTGGCCTCACCACGGGCGCGCCATCCGACGGCCAGCTCCTCGCTGCCATCACCATCGAAGTCGGCCCAGCCGAGCGCGTGGCCTTCGCTGAGCGCTGACTCGATCGTCGTCTTGGCCCACATCGGTGCTCCCGGCTTCTCTGCATAGATGGCGACGCCGGCTCCGTGCCAGGGCTCGACGGTCGCGAGCATTCGCCTGCCACCCACGCGTCCGAGCTTCACCTCGCCGGGTGCGCCCTCGCCAATCACCGCATGCGACCAGGTTCCGTCCTTGCCGCGCTTCCAGGACGTCACTCCTTCTTTGCTGGCAGTGACGAGCTCGTCCTGCGGATCCTTGTCGAGGTTCATCGCCAGGAAATTGTGCTGAATGTGGTTGGCCTCGCCGGCAACTTCCATCGGCCAGGGTTCGGTCTGCGGTTTCGCCGGCGGCTTGAACACCAGCAGACGGGCACTCGGTCCATCCCAATCCGGTCCCTTGGCGCCTTTGCCGTGCAGCGGCGCGACGATCAGCTCGAGCTTCTTGTCGCCGTCGACGTCTGCCCACTTGATCCGATGCAGTGTCGGCTCGGCGGAAATCTGAAACACCTCCCAGGCGGGAGTTGCGCCGGGTGCGTTCTGTTTGACCCACTGCAGGGTACCGGTGTTCTGGCGTGTCCATCCGGCGCCGAGCGCAACGTCGAGCCGCCCGTCGCCGTCGATGTCGTGCGGCGCCAGCGTGACGTTATCGGCTGTGGTGGCACCGGCCGCCAGAATCACGTTCTTTTCCCAGTTGGGCGCCTGAAACCAGACGAGCTCAGTGCCACTGATGGCGAGGATGTCGGTTTGCTTGTCGCCGTTCACGTCGCCCGGCACGACGGCGTATCCAACGCCGAAGTCTTTGGCGACCTCCTGTTCGCGGAACTGAAGCGGTCCGCTCGCCGGCGGTGCCGGCTGCTGGGCGGCAACCGCCGTCAACAGCAGAATCGACCCGGCGCCGAGCGCGAAGAGTGAAGCAGAGAGATAGCGTTTGTTGGAAATCATCATGCCGCTGGCCAGTCTAGGTCGCCGGAAAAAAACGTGTCAACTCCTAAACTCGAGCTGGCGGCTGCCCGCCGTCGGTTGTCGCATCAGTATGCGGGCGACAAGCTATGGCGAGGCTGGAAGCTGTCTATAATCCCCTATCATGAGCAATCCTTTGAGCCGCCGTGAGTTTCTCGAACTTTCCGCGGGTGCCTCCGCTATGACGAGCGTGTACACGACGGACATGACCGGACGGATTTCGGAAGCGCCGGATCAGTCGGCGCCGCCGAGTGCCGACCAGTGGTTTTCCGGTCTTCCTGCCGGCCGATCGGTTGTGCGATCGAGTCAGGCCATGGTCGCCACGAGTCAGCCGCTGGCCTCTCAGATTGGCATCGAAGTCTTGAAGCGCGGCGGCAACGCGGTCGACGCCGCCATCGCCATGGCAGCGATGCTCAACGTCACCGAACCGAGCATGACCGGGATCGGCGGCGACGCGTTCATGCTGTTCTATTCAGCGAAGACGAAAAAGCTGGTCGGGCTCAATGCCAGCGGACGGGCACCGCGGGCGCTGAACCTCGACTACTTCACCTCGCGGAAGATCACCCAGATGCCGACGATCGGCATGGCGGCGATCACCGTACCGGGCGCTTTCGACGGCTGGGTGACGCTGCTCGAGACACACGGCACCATGAAGCTGGCCGACCTGCTGGCGCCGGCGATCGGCTACGCGGAAAACGGTTTCCCCCTCATGGAGAAAATCTGCGCCGACTGGGTGCCGGAAGTCCCCAGGCTCAAGCAGGATGCGGCCGCGTCGGCCACCTTCCTGGTCAACGGCGACGCGCCCGCGCCAGGCACCATCCTTTATCAGAAGAATCTCGCTCGAACCCTGCGCACGCTGTCGCGCGGCGGCCGCGACGCGTTCTACAAAGGTGAAATCGCAAAGGCCATCGTCGACTACTGCCAGAAGAACGGTGGTTTCCTGACCCTGGACGACTTCGCGGCGCACAAATCGGAATGGGTCGAGCCTATCTCGACGACCTACCGCGGCTACACGCTCCACGAGATCCCGCCAAACGGCCAGGGACTGACCGCGCTGATCCTGCTCAACATCCTCGAAGGCATCGACCTGAAGGCGATGCGGACGCAGCCGGAGCAGTATTACCACACGCTGATTGAAGCGACGAAGATTGCCTTTGCCGACCGCAATCGCTACATCGCCGATCAGACGTTTTCGAAAGTGCCGGTCAAGGAGCTGCTGGCCAAGGACTACGCCGTGGGGCGTCGTGGCCTGATCGATCCGAAAAAGGCGATCGACCCGCCCGCCTACGGTGATATCCGCACCGGCAGCGATACGACCTACTTCACCGTCGTGGACAAGGATCGCAACGCGGTGTCGTTCATCAACAGCATCTTCTCGGCGTTTGGCTCGGCAATCGTCGGCGGTGACACCGGGCATCGTCCTCCAGAACCGCGGTGCCGGCTTCTCGCTCGAGCCCGGGCATCCCAATCGCATCGAGCCCGGCAAGCGGCCGTTCCACACGATCATCCCGGCGATGGCGTTCAAAGACGATGCGCTGTTCATGTCGTATGGGGTGATGGGTGGGGACATTCAGGCGCAGGCGCACGTGCAGGTTCTCGTGAACGTGCTCGAGCGCGGGATGAACCTGCAGCAGGCGATTGATGCGCCGCGATTCAGATACATCAGCGGACGGGGGGTCATGCTGGAAGACGGGCTGACCGCACCTGTCATCGACGGTCTCGTTCAGCGAGGCCACCAACGTGTCATGCCCGGACCTGGCCTCACCCACCGCGCACTGATGGGCGGCGGCCAGGCCATCATGGTCGATCCAGCCACCGGCGCCCTGCTCGGCGCTTCAGACGCGCGCAAGGACGGGTTGGCGCTGGGGTATTGAACGGCGTAGGCCCGGCCTTCAGGCCGGGCGTGTCTGAATCAGCAACCAGCCTAATTGCAGCACGCCCGGCCTGAAAGGCCGGGCCTACGGTTTTCTACCAGTCCACCCTCGCCGTCAGACCCAGCACGCGCGGAGCGATCGTCCCCGCGGCCAGACCCGTGCCCGTGGCCGTGTACTTCCCGGTGTTCGCGCTGTTGTTCCGTGAGTTGTTCGTGTCCGGTAAACGTGAACGACGCGTTCATGTTCGTGAACTGCGTCTCGTTGAAGACGTTGTAGGCCTGCAGCTGGAGCTTGATCCCGCTGTTCCTGCGGCCGGCCAGAGTGATCGGGAAGCGCCGGGACAACGTGATGTCCCACTCGTGCCACGTCGGGTGGCGCAGGATTCCGACCGGCGTGTTCCCGAAGTTGCCGACGTTGCCATTCGGCTGCGGCATGCGGAACGCCGCGAGGTTGAAGTGCGGCCGATCCGCCTCAGGAACGCTCGGATCGCCGGTGTAGGGCACGAACAGCGGCTCGCCCGTCAGCTCGCAACGCACGTCGTCGATGTCGGTGCCGGTGCCGAGTCCGCTCAGCGACGGGTCGCTGTTGTTGACGCCCGGGTTGTTCGAGGTGCAGCTCGGGGTGATCGCCTGGCCGCTCAGCATCTTCGTCACGCCCGAGATCTGCCAGTTGCTCAACAGCTGCTTCAGCACCGGCGCGTCAAAGAACGACGGGATGTCGTAGCTGTAGGTGATGACCAGGTTGTGGCGGCGATCGTCGGCCGTCGGTCCCCAGTAGCGCGCGCGGATCGCCGCTTCCCCGCCGACCTCGTCCGTGTACGGGTCGTAGCCGCGATATCCCTCACCTTTCGCGAGTGTGTAGGCCAGACCCATCTGCAGACCCTTGGACAACCGGCGCTGTACCTGCATCTGCAGTGCGTGGTAGCGAAGCACCTCAGCATAGAGATCCGGCACGAACTGCGTGACCGAGCCCATGCCGGGGTACTGACCGTACTTGGCGCGCAGGGCATTGGTGTTGAGGGGTGCGTTGTTGACCAGGTTGTCCGGGTTCGCAAAGACATTCAGCGGCAGCCGATTGACATCCACGGTCCGACCGTGATCCTCGGTAAAGTTCCCCACGTACGCGATTTCGGCAACTGGTACTGAAGCCAATATCGCGCTGGAACGCGATGTTGACGTTATGCGATCTCGCGAGTGGCTGCTCGTAATCGGCGATGTTCACGTTGACCGGATTCTCGATCAGGTTCGCGGCGGTCGCGGTCGTGATGTCGTTGAACGTCGCCCAGCGGATCTGACGCGAGCAGGAGATCGGACAGCCGCCGGTGAACGGGTACCCGCCACCGGGGGCTGCCGAGGCACCCGGGTTGCCGTTAGCGCGTGGGAAGTTGTAGAACAGCCCCCAGGAACCACGCAGCGCCGTTTTGCCGTCGCCGAACATGTTCCACGCGAACCCGGCGCGTGGCGCGTAGACGAAATACGGGAACGTGAAATAGGTGCCCGGTTTGCGTCCCTGGATCCCGCCCGTGGTGATGCCGTTGATCTGGACTCCCGTCCCCTGAACGATGTTGCCGTTGAACGCGGTCGGGAAGAAGACGCCGGGATTGGCCGGATCGATCGCGCGCTGCAGGTTGGCAGGACACGCCTGGTTGCCCGGGCGCCCGTCCATGCAGGCCAGCGTATACACGCGGGGCGCTTGATTGCGATTCCAGCGATCAGTGAAGAAGCCGCTGTTCATGTTGTTGACTTCGAAGGGCGAGCCGCTGTGCTGAATGCGCAGACCGTAATCGACCGTGAGGCGGGGGGTCACGCGCCAGTTGTCCTGCACGTAGAAATCGTTCTGCCAGTGGCGATTATCCCGGTCGACACGGCTCGTCAATTCGGTGTACGTCGTGAAGACGCCGAGCAGCATGTTCGCGTAGCCGTTGCCGGTGCTGAGCGGGTTGTTCGCGTCGTGGCCGAAGTTGAAATTGCCCATGTAATCGGCCGAACCCGGCTCCGTCTTCCGGTTGTAGTCGATGGCCACACCCATCTTGATGTTGTGGCGGCCGACGGTCATCGATAGATCGTTGTTGAACACGAACCGGCCGCTCAGGTTCAGCTTTGGAAGCGGTTCATCGGCCGACTGGATGTTCCCGTTGGCCACGCGGTAGTTCGCCAGGTTGGAACGGTTCCCGCCCGTCGTGCTGAACCTGGGCGCGTACGGCCATTCATCGAGCTGGGATTCGCCGAACCCGCCGAGTTCGGGAGGATCCGTAAACTCTCCGAAAGGCTCGAACCTTGGCGGATCGATGCCGAGCGTCGACCGGTACAAGCTGCGGTAATCGAAGTCGTCGTCCGCACGGTGACCCCACCGGTTGTGCGTATACCCGAAATTCGATTCGTTGACGATGTTCGGCCTGAGGACCATGGTGACGGTCGTGCCCAGCAGCACGCCGGGCGTATTCTGATTCACGAAGCCCGTGCCCGGCGTGATCCGGTTCCAGCTCCAGTCGTCGTCGCGGTCCTTTACGAGCTTGACGTTGAACCGGGTCTTGTCGCTCAGCACGCCATCGACGCGCAGCACGTGGTTCGTGCGGCCGTGCACCGGCGTCAGGTCGTAGGTCGAATTCGACGTCCACTCCTGGCCGACGCGCGGGTCGCCGATACCGTTGGACTGCGGCAGCAGGCGGAGCATCTTCTGGCCGAGCGCGTTGATCCGATCGGCGGGGATGATGTTCCCCGGGAACTGCAGGCCGGTGTTCGGATCGATGATCGGCTGAATGGTTCCGGCGGTCACTCGGGTTTGCGAGAAGTTGCCGTTGTACTCGAGCGCCGTCGGCATGTTGGCGCGGCTGGTCGTCGTCGGCCGCGCGTCGTCGGTGTATTCCTGCGAGCCGAAGAAGTAGAACTTCTTGCTCCCGCCCTTGCCGCTGCGGCTGTCGACGAGTCCCGGAATCACGATGGGGCCGCCGACGCTGTAGCCGGAAATGTTGACGCGATAGAGCGGCTTCGCCGTGCCCGCGGCCTTGCGGAAGTAGTCGTTCTCGTTGAACTGGTCGCGGCGGCCGTTGTACCAGCCCGAGGCCTTGAGCACGCTTCCGCCCGACTTCGTCACCACGCTGATCAGACCGCCGTTGTTGCGGCCATTCTCCGCCGTGTAGCCGTTGGCGATGACCTGCACTTCGCCGATCGCGTCCATGTTCAGGTTCACGTACGCCGTACCGCAACCGCCTTCGTCGACGATGTTCAACCCGTCGACGCGGACGTCCTTGTTCTGCGACGGCATGCCGTTGATGGTGATCGAGATGGCCGACCGCCACTGCGCGAAGTCGCGATTGAGGTTCGTGTCCTGGACGCCCGGCAGGATGGCGAGCAGACCGAAGATGTCGCGGCCCTTCATCTGGATGTTGGCGATATCGTCGACCGTGATCGTGCTGCGCCGCGAGCTGTCGGCAACCTGCACCGGCGTGACCTCCGAGGTCACCGAAACGGTCTCCGTGATGCCGCCGAGCTCCAGAGCCAGTTTGCCGAGATCGCGAATCTCGGAGGAGAGGAGGTTGATATCGGCAACCGATAGCGGCCTGAAGCTGGCGAGCTCGATCTTGATGACGTAGGGACCGGGGTTCAACGCCGCCATTCGGAACACCCCGGTGTCGTCCGAGACAACCATTCGTTCCGTGCCGGTGTTCAACTCGGTCGCGGTGACGGTCGCCCCAGGAATGGCGGCGCCGGTACCGTCAACGACCGTCCCGGTAAGGGTTCCAGTTCCGCCCTGCGCGAACGCGTTGGTTGCGCCAGCGAGACAGAGCAAGACCACGACGATTCGTCGTGCGAAACCGAACGACATGTTCGCCATTCGAGCCCTCCCTACTTTCCGACGGTTGCCCGGATATATTAGATCTCGGCGGAAGCTACCATGAAACTCAGATGCCCGCAAGATACTGAAAACGTTGCCTTATCGGCCTGCTCTGGCTCCGGGATTTTGGAGCCCTACACTTCATGAATTTGGATCTGGCGCGTGTAGTATCCGGTCGCGAGGCGACGCTGCGGCACCGACGAATCGGGCACCGTCAGGCTGATGCTGTATACCCCTGGTGAAGGCGGCCGCCAGCGGTATTCCCAGAGCGACCAGACCGCGTGCGTCGTGGGAATCGGACAGATGGAAAACGGTTCCAGGAGTCGTCGACGCCGAACCGGATCGCGAGGCGATGCAAGGGCTTAGCTGCCACCCCAGACCACCCCGACGATACGATATTCGAGTTCGCTTCGAAACGCGCCGCTTCTCGACGCGAACAGGCATGGCCGCCGCCTGGATCTCGGGTGGCGTGTAATCGATTGCGAGATCGTGTCGAGCCGCCTGGTGCGTTCGGCCCGCGAACTCTCTCATCTGGCCCGTCGCCGCCTCCCGTTCGCCAACGAGCCGAAGCTCGTGCTACCCATTTGATCCACGCGCACCCGTACCAGCCGGGAACAACGAGACGAACCGGCTTCCCGTGATCGACGGGCAACGCCTCGCCGTTCATGCGAACCGCGAGGAACGCGCCGAGACGCTCGAGCGACGCGAGCGGGAGAACCCAACTCGCACCAGGAATGAATCGGCCGACGGTTCGCCGTTGTAGTCCCTGCCGCTCACGAGCACGCCCGTCGCATTCTGCTCCGGGCTTGAGTCGCGAAACGATCGGCGCCAATGGAACACCGTCCCATTCCGCCACGCTCATGAGGCCGAAGTTGGCGGGATTGTTGTTGCCCGCGCATTCGAAGAGATGCGCACCCATCGGTCGCGCCTCGCGAATCAATTCATCGAGAGACAGAACCTGACTGCGCTCCACGACTCCCGAAACGTTGATCGTCCACGGCCGCCGATCCGCCGCAACGTCGGGCGGACACTCGGTGCGTATGTAGGCGAGCGGATTCGGCGTGATGAGACGACCGGGTTCGAGCAGCGACAGATCGGTGATGAGGCGGGCATCGAGGCCGCGGCCGCCGAACTTGACGCCAAACGGTTGAACCGGCGCGCCGGCGCGGGTGAGCGGCAGCGTGCCGAGGAGCGTGCCGGCTGCTGCCGCATCGGCGCATGGTTGAATGGCTGCCAACCGCGCGAGCACCGGGCACGTGCCCGCGACGCTGGCGGCACTGCTCGCTGCCAGGATCCTCAGCAGCTCGCGGCGCGAGGGGCGGTCTCGCGTGTCAACTCCCAACGACCAACTCCCACCCTGGTTCCTTAGCGGTGTTGCGCGGAATCAACGACAGCCGCTTGTCCACGATCAACAGGAGAAAATGAGAAAGAGGAGAAATATTCTTTTGGCTCCCTTTCTCCGATTCTCCTGTGGGTCTTTGCTGAGTGTCATCGATTGAAGTACATCCGCAAACCAAGGTACACCCCAACCGCTTTCAGAATCTCGACGCTTTCAGCACTGTGTCGGCGCGCGACCAACTCGCCTTCAGATCGACGTCGACCGCAGCCGTCGATTGACCCTGCGCCTTCAAAGCCTGTTGCAGACCGAACAATGACCAGCCGTTATGCGGATGGCGCGTGAGGTCCTCGCGGTACACGCGTGCGGCATCGGCCGGGCGTTTCGCCTCCAGCAGCGCCGCGCCCAGCCAGTGCCGGGCGGCCAACGGCAACGGTTCGGGATCGTCGACGATCAAAGAATCCTGCAGCGAAACGGCGCGCTCGAAGGCGCCGATGGCACGGGCCGGATCGCCGGCCACCCGATAGATCTCCCCTTCGAGAATCCCGCCGACGACACCCAGGAGCACTCGAGCCGGGTGAAATCTGAACATCGCCTTCGACGAAGTCGCGGCTGTCAGGAGGCGATCGAGATGGCGCCGCGCGCCGTCCGCATCGCCACGTCGAAGCTGCGCGTACCCGCGAGCGAAATCCCAGATGCCACCGGCAATGTCGTGGCTCGGACGATCGCCAATTGCCGCCACTTCGTCGAACCTGCCGAAGCGGACCAGTGCCAGTGCGTGATAGGTCGGATCGGACGTGAGTTTCGCGATGCCGCGCCCGGCCTGGATGGCCAGCGCACCCTGGCCGTCCATCGAGGCCGCGAGAACGAGCATCTGCAGATCGTGCGCCGGATAGGTGGCGAAACCCTCGCCCTTCGCCGCCTGCTGATTGGATTTCCAGGCTTGCAGGCTGGCCTGAACGGCGTCGCCCCATCGACCGACCTTGCTCCACGTGTGGGACGGCATGTGGTTGATGTGGCTCGCTCCCGGAATCGCGCTTCCCAGATACTCGGCGCACGCCTCGGCTCGCTGCGGCTCGGACGTCAATTCGGTGGTGTGAATGTAGAGGTGACAGGCGCCAGGGTGACGGATGTCGCGCTTCAGCGATCCCTCCAGCACGCGGAGCAGTCGCGCCACGGTGGGATCCTTGAGGTCCTGTAAACCAGGCCTCGGCAGAAGGAGGAAGAGCGCTTCCGCGTAAAGCGTCGCCACATCGAGATCGTCAGGATGCGCGGCAGCCACGCGGCTCATGGCCTCGGCGTAGGCATGATCCTGCTTGGTGATGCGCGTCTCCGGATTGAAACGTTCGACGTACCGGTACGCCCATGGCCTCGATCAACGACTTCTCGACCGGGTTGGCGCGATCGGCGAGTGACAGCGCTTTCTGAATGGCGGCAAAGGCGCGCTGCGCGTCGTGCGCGTTCATCCGCCCGTTGACGTAAGGCCCCCAGGCCCACGCTTCACCCCAGTAGCACATCGCGCAATTCGGATCACGCCGCTGCGCCTCGCGGAAGGATCGACCGGCTTCGGCCTTGGCGAAGGCGTACATCAATTGGAAGCCCTGGTTGAAGTAGGCCTGGGCTTCGGGGTTTTTCGAGGAGATCGGGCGCGTGAACTTTCCGAGGCCGACGCTGTAGAGGCGAATCGGCTGGTCGAAATCGGACGGCAGGGCGCCTTCGTGGTGCTGCGCCGCCAAGGGCAGCGGCGCCAGCAACACGGCAGCGAGAAACAGCGTTATCAGAGCTCCCTGATCCTCATGTTTCGATATTTCACGTATCCCGTGAAGCCAGGCTCATTGACATATGGCCACTGAATGCTGAGCGGCGCCGCCTCCTTCCACTTCGCCTCCGCCGGATCCGTGGGATCGTCCTTCACGTCGCAGATCTTCGTGCCGTTCAGGAAAACGGTGAGCTGCGGACCCTTCGCGCTGATGCGCAGCTGATTCCAGTCCTGCTTCTTGCGCAGGTTCGGAAATTTGTCGTCGCCGCGGTCGAGCCACAACACGTTGCCTCTGATCGCGCCCGGCGCCTTGCGGTGTACGACAATCCCGATGTACTCGCCAGCCTCACGGCGGCCGAGGTTCAACTGATATCCGGTTCGGAACGAGATGCCGCTGTTGTAAAGGCACGTATGTTCCTTGCTGGCATTCGTCTGTTCGGCGCCGATCAACTCCGCCGAGCATTCGGTACCGTGCTCCGCAAGCATGAAGTCGAGCTCGAGCTCGAAGTCCTTGTACTGGTCGTTCGACACGAGGCTGCCGCGGCCGCCGCCCTGGCCGCCGACGAGCACGCCGTCCTCGACCTTCCAGTTTGCCGGTGTCGGCGGCTGTCGCAGCGCCGCCGGCGGCACCGCCGCCCCCGCCACGTCCCGCGGCCACCGTCCATCCGGTCAGGTCCTTGCCGTTGAAAAGCGGCTTCCAGGGACCCGGGCGCCTGCGCCAGAACGCCCTGGCGTCGCGCTGACGATTGCCGCCACCGCGGAGGTCGCGAACACAACGCGGATCGATCGACGGACGCCCGTGCAGACGGCTGTCATGGTCATAAAATCATTCCTCCAAAACCGACGTTCGACGCCGGCCGAGCCTAACACTATACTGACGCGCCGAGGTTTTCATGACGCCTTCATCGACGGCCGCGAAAGTTGTCTTCGGCGTCGCAGGCTTGCTCCTCATCGGATTCGATGCTCCCGCCGCGCTCCGCGAGCCCGCTGATGGTTTTGTGCCGGCGCCGCAGGCCATCGCGCGAATCGTCTACGTCTCGGCCATCGACAAGTACGGCAACCCCGTTACCGACCTCCAGCAGGCCGACTTCGAGCTGAAAGTGGACGGCAAGAAGAGCACAATCGTCAACGTGCGCCCGGCCGAGGCGCCCATGCGCATTGCGCTCATCGTCTCCGATGCCGGTACCTGGCGGCTTCCAGCTCGGACTGGCGACCTTCATGCAACGGCTGCTGGGACGCGCCGAGTTTTCGCTGATCTCGTTGATCGTCCAGCCCGAGACCGTTGTCGAGTATTCATCCGAAGCGGGCGTGCTCAAGGCCGGCCTGCTTCGCATGGGTCCGCGCGGACGTCAGCGCGGCGCACAGCTCATGGAGACCATCCAGGCGGCGACGAAACACGTCCAGCGCGACGGCACGCGTCCCGTCATCGTGGTCACGAGGGTCGGCGCCGAAGCAACCACTTCCATTCCAGGAAACGATGTTCGCGAACAGCTGCGGCAGAGCGGCGCCATCCTGTACGTCGTGTCCACGGTCGGCGCGGAACGTGCCGCGCCCATTCAAGCACGGTCGGGCATCTCCACGGAACAGGCTCAACTCCAGGATTCCGAGGCGGCCGACGGCGCGTTCAACCTGGCGCAGGTGCTCGGCGATGGTTCGAAGGATTCGGGAGGCCGTCACGAGCAGGTCATCGAAACCTCGCTCGTTCCTGCGCTGGAGCGCATGGCCCACGAGCTCCTGAACCAGTACGCGATCAGCTACATGCTGCCTGACGGCGCGAGACCTGGCGACAAAATGTCGCTGTCGTCGAAGCGCAAGGGGGTCAAACTGCTGGCCCCGTCGCGTATTCCGATCGTAGGCGCGGATATTCGCGGTCAGCGCCTTGATCATTTCCTTCGCCGCCGCCACCGTATCCTTCGGCGGCTTCCCGTAGAACTCGATCGAGTAAATCCCTTTGTAGCCCGACGCTTCCGTCGCCTTGATGAGCGGAACGACGTCGTAGTTGACGTGACGGTTCTGCTCGTCGAAGTCCAGCTGCTTCGCTGAGACCAGCTCGAGGTACGGGAACAGCTTGCTGAGACCCGTCACCCGCGCCTCGGGAGAGCTCGAGGGCGTGTTCCCCCAATCCGAAATCACACGGCAATACGGATCGTTCACGGCCTTGGCGACCGCCACCACCTTGTCGATGTCGGCGCTGTAACCGATGTGGTTTTCGACGAGGATCTTGACGCCAATCTTCTTGCCGTAATTGGCGAGCTGCCGGAACGAATCGGCGGTCCGGTTCACATCCCAGCCTTCGGGAGGACCGCCACCGGTGTTGGCGCGACACGTCGACGCGCCGACGGCCGCCGCCCGGTCCATCCACTCCTTAATCGTGGCGATCGACTGCGCTCGCTTCGCCGCGTCCGGATCCGACAGGTTCTCCGATCCGTCCACCTGAATGTTGATGATTCGCGAACCCACGCCTTCCGCCGCCGCTTTGATCTTCTTGCAATAGTCGGGCGACATCTCCGCAAACTGCGCGCTCCAGATTTCCACGTTATGGAGGCCGAGCGTGTCGGCGATGAACTTCGGAGCAGTCAGCAGCGTCAGTTCCTGACCCGCCGGGATCGGTCCCGCGTTCTTTTCCCGCGTCGATGCGAATCGATCGCGGAAGCAGACGGTGGTGATGCCGATGCGCTTCAGGACTCCAGGCGATGGCGATTGCGCAGCAAGGGTTCTTCCGCCTGAAGGCGGAAGCCACACACTCGAAGGCGGAAGCCACGCAGCCGCCAGGCCACCCAGCTGAATGAACTCACGACGTTTCATTACACCGATCCTCCGGAAATGAAACCGGGTTGCGCCGCTCACAAGCTCCTAATCCACGATTGTTCGCTGATCAAAAACAAACAGGAGAACGGGAGATAAGGAGAAATTTATTGTTCTCCCTTTCTCCCATTCTCTTGTGGATCTTCGACAAGCGGCTGTCGTCCGTAAGCCACGTACCTCGATGAATCTCGCAGCTACCGACGCGGCAACGCGAAAGCAATGTAGCCGCGCGGCGCGTCGGCCGCGACGTTCGGTTCGTTCTCCATGCCCCGGAAGCTGCTGGGCAGCGAGGCAAACACGACGTATTGACGACCCTTCGCCTCGTAGCTCGCGGGAATGCCGCTCGCGCTGCCGGGTATCGTGCCGGTCCACAGCACTTTCCCGGTCTCTTCGTCGTAAGCGCGAACTTTGCCGTCCCCACCCGCCACGAAAACGAGCCCGGCCTTCGTGGTGACGACTCCGTATCGTGCACCAACGGCACCAGTATTGGCGGGACCACCACGCGCGATCGTGGCCGGATCGTCGCCGATTGGCGTCTGCCACCTGATCGTTCCCTTGTTGAGATCGTAGGCGGTCAACGTCGTGTACGGCGGCTTGGTCGACGAGGCCATGACGCCGTATTCGCTCACGTAGCGCATCGGCGGAACTTCGAGGCCTTCCGGATACGGTGTGTTGCCGCCGCTGCCGCCATTCGTCCCGTAACTTGGCGGATCGGGATCGACCGCTTTCGGTTGCGGCAGTGGTGCCCCACCCGAGGCGACCACGGGTCCGGCGGGCAGCGGGGGTCCGGCTCCTCTGCCGCCGCGTCCGCGTCCTCCGCCGCCCCGACCGGCATTCGGATTGGCCAGATGCAGAATCAGGCTGGTCATCTCCGCGTCCGAAATCCCCGGCACAGGGCGCATCGTGCCTTTGCCGCCCGTGATGATGGCGCGTATCGCGTCTTCTCCCATCCGGTTGGTGATGTCGGCGAGGCTCGGCCCGAGTCCGGCAGGGCCGCCGAGCATGTCGGCACCGTGGCACGCCTGACAGAATCGCTGATAGACCTGCGCCCCCGCATTCGCGCCGCTTCGACCACCACTCCTGGTCTTCACGTCTTCGAGCTTCAGCAGCGCCACCTGGTTCACGTTGACGACGTAGACCATTCCCTTCTTCGGATTCGCTGCCGTCGTGCCCCAGTTCGATCCGCCCTGGTTGCCGGGCATCGAGATGGTGTCGATGAACGCCGGCGGGGTGAACATGCCCTCGTTCCGCGCTTTGGCGACGCGCGCCTTCATCTGCTCGTATTGCTCCGGCGACAGCAGCCACGGGTTCACATCGTCGACCGTGAAATCCATCTTCGCAAACGGCGGCGGAGCCGTCGGGAACGGCTGCGTCGGCCACGCCTGCTCGCCGGGAACGTCGCTCTTGGGCACCGGCTTCTCTTCGATGGGCCACAGCGGTTCGCCGGTGACGCGATTGAAGACATAGAGGAAACCGGTCTTGCCGGCGTGAGCGACCGCATCGACGCGCTTGCCTTTGAACTGGACGGTAATGAGCTGCGGCGCCGACACGTTGTCGAGATCCCACAGATCGTGATGAATCGTCTGGAAGTGCCACAGCCGCTTGCCGGTGCGCGCGTCGAGCGCGAGCAGACAGTTGGCGAACAGGTTCATGCCGTGGCGATCCGCACCGTAGAAATCGTAGGTGGCCGATCCGGTCGGTACGTAGACGATGCCCCGCTCCTCATCGACCGACATTTCACCCCAGTTGTTCGCGCCGCCGACGTACTTGTAGGCCTCCTTCGGCCACGTGTCGTAGCCGAATTCGCCAGGCTCCGGCACCGTGTGGAACTGCCACGCGCGCTTTCCGGTGACGACGTCATAGGCGCGGATGTCGCCTGGAGGCGTCACCCAGGCTTCGCCGGCGGCAGAACCCATGATCACCAGGTTCTTCCAGATCTTTCCCGGCGTCCGCGACTGCACGCGGCGGTCGGTGCCTTCGGCGCGCCGCAACCCTTCACGCAGATCGACGATCCCGTTGTTGCCGAAGGTCAAGATGGATTTGCCGGTGCGGGCATCAATCGCCTGCATGTATCCATTGATCGAGAACAGCAGTCGGCGATCTTTTCCGTCGGGGCTCTGCCAGTAGTTGATGCCGCGGGTGATGATCCCGGACAGTCCCTCGTGAATCCACATCTCCTTCCCGGTCGTGGCATCGAGGGCTATCAGCGAATTGTTCCGTCCCAGCACGTACATCACGTCGTCGACGATGATGGGGTTGAAGCCGGTGGTACCGTGCGGGTAGTACCACGCCACTTCGAGCTTGCCGACGTTCGACCTCTTGATCTGATCGAGGGGGACGAAATGTGAGCTGTCCGGCCCGCCGCCGTAGTCCCACCACCACTTGTCGCTGCGTCCGTTTGTCGCAACGGTTACGCTCACGAGACCGGCGAGTGCGACAGTCAGAAATGGAAACTTCTTCATGTGTCTTCAGCCTTTCTCTGCCGGGGAAGGAAGAGCACACATTCGACGGAGTTGGGGGTAACGATGGCCTAGCCGCCGATTCCAGTCAAGGGACCCGGGTCAGGAAGACACGTCCGCCGGCACGCAGCCCCGGGAGCACGAACTCGGTGTAGCCGTCCCGTTGCTGGTGCGGCAGCAAGGCGGCGGGCTCCTCCGGGGACTGGTACTGCACCAGGGAAAACGTGCCGGGAATGCGCACCTGAATCGGCTGCGGATCGGCTGCGTAGTTGAGCGCGGTCAGGAGCACGCTGGTGCCTCCCGGCTCACGATAGGGCGCGACGAGAAAGGTGATGCCGTTCCAGATTTCAACGGCTCGTTGCTCGCGCCCCAGCAGCTGGCGCATCTCCAACGCAAAAACATTGGGATCGGCGATCGGCGTCAGGAGCTCGACGACGCGACCTTCACCCAGACGATAGCTCGCCCGCCGCTCGTTTCGATTGACGGGTTCGGCACTGCGCCATGGCGCGTTCGCAGCCGACGCTCCCTTCAGGCCACCGAGCACCACGGCGCCGCCTTTACGGGCGAATTCGGCGAGAGCGCCCAGTTGCGCAGGTGGCAACTGGTCGAGCACGATCAACATTTTGAAGGCGTCGGAGACTTTTGGCAGTGCCGCCGGCTCGATCAATACGAACGGCAGGTTGTGACGGCCGAGCAGGTTGACGACTTCGAACCACAGCATCGGCTCGGCCGTGACAACCCCGATATTCGCCACCGGCTCATAGCGGGCCGGCAGATTGGACGAATAGAACTTCAGATACCGGCAGATGTCGTCCCACTCGGCACGCGCCTGCGGCTGGCCGAGCAGGAGTCGATCCTGGAATCGCTGGTGAAGAGGAAGCACCAGATCGGCGCCGAAGCTGCCGGCCTCCGCGATCGCGACCAGATAGTTCTCGATCCGCGGCCCCTCGTCCTGATCTGAAAGCGTGATCGGCTGCCAGGCATACGTCAGCGCTTTCGGTGAACCTGGCGATCCGCCCATGATTCGGATCTGGGCGCGGTTGTTCTCGATCCAGGGTTGCTGCGAACTGCGAGTGGCTTGCAGCACACCTTTGTTGCTCGTCACCCAGTTGGTACGGATGTGCGGCCATTTCCCCTGCTCGAGAGCGAGCACGCGTGCACCGCGCGCCGCGAGCCGCTGTCTCACGCGATTCAATTCGACGGCTGACGTTTTCCCCGTTACGACGATTCCAGCCAGAGGGTGCGCCGGCGGAATGAACGTGGCGAGAGCGGAACCGTCCACCTCGAGAAACACTTGGTATCCGCGTCCCACGGCGTTGCGCACCGCCGTCGCGTTTTTTGCCGGAACGACGATGGTCAGGATTCCGAGGCTCTGCTGCGCCGGAATGTCATCGCGATCCCACCGGACGAAGATCTCGGCGTCAGCGACCCGACCCAGCGAGAGCAGGAGCACGAGGAGAACGAAAACCCTCTTGTGATTGAACATCGCTGTCAGCGAGACTCCGAGAGTTGCAGATCCGAGACGCCATATGCCGACTGCAGGTCGCCCGTGTCGGATATCCACAGCGCAGACACGTGATCGAACTGCGCCAGCAGGGCCGCTCCATCGCGAGCGGGCAGCATCAACAGTGTTGTGGACAACGCGTCGGCAGCCGTGCCGTTCGGGGCAACGACGCTGACGACAGCCCGACCCTCTATCGGTGCGGCGGCCTGCGGGTCGATGATGTCGCCGAAGGTTCCGCTCACGAACGGCAGGTATGACGCGTTCTGCTGCGAGGTCGAAATCGACGCGTTGCGCAGCAGCATCGTCTCCCGACCGGACAGCGTGGTGCCCAGCGCAACCGGCCATCCGTCGAGGCCGGGAGGTGCGCCAATCGACACAATCGAACTGCTGCCGGCGTTGACGAGCGCGTTGGCGATCCCGGCGGCCTTGAGTACGTCGAGCGCACGATCGACTGCGTAGCCCTTTCCGATTCCACCGAGGTCGATGTCGAGGCAATCAGAGCGCAGCCGAATCCGATTCGGTGCGGCCGTCTCGATCTTGTCGTAACCGACGCAGCGCTTCGCCGTGGTGAGTTCTTCCGCGGTCGGACGCCGTCCTTGCGCGTACGCCTGCTTCCACACCTTGAGGATTGGCGCGATGGTGACGTCGAACTTGCCTCCCGAGCGACGGGAGTATCCGAGCGATTGCTCGATCACTTCGTAGAGGCTCGGATCGACGCTGACGTACTCTCCCCGGCCATTGCGGACGAGCCGTGCCAGATCGCTGTCCGCCTTGAAATGACTCATCACCCGATCGAGCCGAACGACCTCGTTCAATGCCTGCTCGATCGCCCGTTCTGCCTCCGATTGCGACTGGTGATAGACGACGACATCGAACATCGTCCCCATGCAGTAACGCTGCTGGTGGACGGGCGCCAGCGTCTGAGCGCTCACGCTTGCCGATGTCAAGAACAGCGCCGCGATGGCGGATCTTCCGGCTAACGCCGGAAGCCACGAACCTCTAACGGAGCGCATAGAGGACGCCCTGGTAGGTCGCGAGATACACCGCATCCTCCGTGACGATGGGCGTCGATTGAAGGGAACCACCCAGGTTGGCGCGCCAGAGCTCCTTGCCGCTGTTGACGTCGCAGGCCAGGGTGGTGCCGTAAAAGGCCTGGATACACAGCATCGAATCCGCGGCAACCGGCGTCGCCGTCATCGTGCGCATCGGAGGCGATTTCCAGATTTCCTTGCCGTCGGCGAGATTCAGCACGTAGAGAAAGCCATCTTTGCCGGCGAACGAGACCTTTCCCGAGGCAACGGCTGGCGATGACACGATGCCGAGGCCGGTTTCCAGCTTCCACCGCACCTTGCCGCTGGCAGCATCGAGCGCGTAAAAGGAGAAGTCCTCGGAGCCGGCGAGCACGATGCCATCGACCACGGCCGGCGACGAGACGACGGCATCGCCTGTCTCGTGACTCCAGGCATCTTTTCCGGATGCACGATCGAGCGCGTACACGCGGCCGTCGCCACAGCCGAAATACACCAGCCGCTCGGTGACGTAGGCGGTCGAGCAGATCCGCCCCTCGAATTGCCTGGTCCAGCGGATGTTTCCGCTGCCTCGATCGACGGCATTGAACGAGCCGTCCGTCGATCCGAAGTACACGCCATCGTCATAGACGGTGGGAGATGTCCAGACCGGACCGCGCGTCGCCGCCTTCCAGCGCAGGAGACCCGACGTCAGGTCCACGGCGTAGACAGACCCATCGTCGCAGCCAAAGAACACGAGGTTTCCGGAAATCGAAGGCGTCGAATCCGTCGCCGCCGCGGCCTGGAGCGTCCAGCGTTCCTTGCCGGTGCGGCCGTCGACGGCGTAGAGACGACCGTCACGACACGTCACGTAAACCACGCCGTCGCGAAGGACGGGACTCGAACGGATGGACTCCGGCAGCGCCACCTTCCAGATCAATTCGGCCGGCGGTTTGCTGCGAACAGCCGTCGTGCCGCCGCGCCGATCGTTGGTCGCGAGGAGGGTGACCCAATTTTGATCCATATCTTTCGTTGCTCGTTGCTCGTTGCTCGTTGCTCGAACTCAGGCTAAGGACTAACGACGACTAGCGACTAGGGTTCGACTTACGACTGACGACTGACATCTATCTTCTTACGCTCAATGTCCGTGAGTTCCCATTTCCCAAGTCCCAGTTCTGACGCTGTCTTGATATGACCTGGCTCGCGATAGAACCGATTCTTCATCACGCTCTGCTGCTGATCTCCGAGATTCTTCGGGTCGCGATCGAAGAGCGACGGCGCACCGACCTCGCGACGTTTCTGTTCCACGATCTCGAGCTCGATGCGATCGACGGCTACCGGATCGGTGCCGATGAGGAGTGTCTTCGCCTCCCACTGGAACTTGGGATCCCACGCGAAAGGACCACCGTGGTAGACGGAGCGAAGCCCGTCCATGATGTGCAGCACCGCCTTGGCCCGCAGCGGCGCCGCGGTGCACATCACCGCAATGACCGGGTCCGTGTAGGTCTTGGGATTCGTGTGCGTGCGGTTGACGTTGTTGAACGAGCCGTACGCCAGGTTTTTCAGACAGCCGGTCACGCCCGATGCGTTGTGTTCCTTGAGGCACGGCAGGTTGACGATCTTCGTCGCTTCGCTGGACACGATGCTCGCGAGATACGAGCGGGTCTCGCGCTCGCCAAAGCAGTCCATCTCACAGAACGCATTGGGATCGTATCCACTGCGGGTCTCGCCTTTGACCCGCCATCGCTGATCGAGCCCGACCACGGTGACGCCGGGCGGGACCAGGGCGGGATAACCGTTCACCTCGAGCTGATTCGAGTTCCGGTCGTAAACGATGACGTTCTTGTTCGGCACGCCGACGGCGTTGAGAGATTTGATCACCTCACGAATCAAGGCGATCGACGTCACCGTTCCCGGCACGCCGGATGGATTCACCTTGAGCGCGACGATGTCGGAGGGGACGAAGAACCGGGCCCAGGCGTCCTTCGCGTTCGACTCGCCGCTCAGGGCTTTCAGGCCTTCTTCCACCATGGTGTGCACTGCCGGCTGCGAGGGTCGGCGATTGACCATCGAGCCGGAGTGGAACACCTCGACGACCCGGCCCGGGAAAAGTCCCGGCATGCCGAGCGGCGATAAAGGCACATCGGGTGCCTGCAGATCGATCTTGAGGCCCTTCAGCTCTCGCGGACCCGACCCGACTCGAAGCGGGAGGCCGGCGAGTCCGATCGTGCCGAGCGTGGCGTTGTAGACAAATGTTCTGCGATTCACGTGTTTGACCGGGTCAAGGATTGGTAGTCCGGGTTGGAATCACCGGCAGCAGCACGTGCGAGGGTCGCTCCGCATCGTGATAGATGGTCTGCTGCGCGATGCGAACCTTGTCCGTCGTGCCAAAGGCAGCGCCGGTGTTCGGGTTACGGTCGAACTGCGGGAAGTGGCTGCTGGTGACGTGCACGCGGATACGGTGTCCCTTCTGAAACGCGACGGACGTGCCCACCAGGTCTATCTCGAACCGATAAATCTGGCCCGGCTTCATCAGGCTCGGCTTCGACAGGCTTTCGCGATAACGCGCGCGCACGATGCCCTCGGCCATGTTGTAGCTCGTGCCATCGGGATAGACATCCACGAGCTTGGCGACGAAGTCCGTGTCCACGGCATCCGACGCGGCATGGAGGACGACTTTGACGGGACCGGTGACCTCGAGCTCCTCGGTCAGGACGTCTGACGTGTAGACGAGCACATCCTCCCGTTTTTCGATCGAACGCTGATCTTGCGGCCCGGCAGCCGTCGGCGTACCGCAGCAGTTGTTTCCGCCAACAGAAGGGACCGGCTTGTCGGGATCGTAGGAGAAGCGATCCGAGGAAGACGGGACTGGTCGGCTTCGTCCAGCTGAGACGCCCGTCGCCGTCGGAACCGTTGGCCTTGCCGCCGCTGGAGAAATAGAACGCGCGATAGTCGGTGCGCTCGAGCGGATACTCGCGCTCGTACACCCATTCATTCCTTCCCATCACGAAAAGCTTGACCGGAGCCTCGCTGGCGAGACCGTTGTCGATGCCCTTCAGCCAGTAGTCGTACCACCGCAGCTGCAGGTGATTCGCTTCGACGTTTGCCGTGGGGCCGAAATCGATCGCGCCAAACTTTCGCGACGCACCATGTCCCCACGGTCCGATGACGATGTGGCTCATGCGGCGCGCTTTCTCGGTCGCGCCTTTGTGGCTCATCCCGACGTAGCCGCGCAGCGTGCCCTGGCTGAAGATGTCGAACCAGCCGCCAAACGTATGGACGGGAATGGCGATCTTGTTGAACACCTCCTCGGCGTTGAGCGGCTTCCAGTAGTCGTCGTAGTCGGGATGCGCAATCCAGTCGTCGTAGAACTTCGCATGGCGTCCCACGCGCTGCTGCATCGTGTTCAGCGGCAGGTGTTTCTGGACCTCGTCATAGTGAATCGCCTTGAGCCCGTCGATCGTGTGCGGACCGGTATTCTGCATGATGCGTGATTCCTGCCGCACCGGTCCCCAGCCAAAGTTGAACGACAGCCGCCATCCGCCGTTGAGCGTGATCCAGTCGTGATAGATGCTGGTCGAGGCCACCATCGGAAAGATGGTGACGAGGCTCGGCGGTGCCGCCTGCGCCGCGCGCCACTGGTTCTGCCCGAGGTACGAGCCACCCTGCATCGCGACCTTGCCGTCGGACCAGGGTTGCTTGGCGGCCCACTCGATGGTGTCGTAGCTGTCCCGTTCGCTGTTGCGGAACGGCTCCCACACGCCATCGGACTCGTGACGCCCCCTGACGTCCGCGAAGACGTAGACGTAGCCGCGCCGCGCGAAGTACACCGCGGCATCGTAGGCCGTGGGAAAGCGCTCGGTGCTGTACGGCGTCTTCGACACGAGGACGGGATAGCGCCCGTCGCCGACGGGACGATAGACGTCGGCGTAGAGGTTGACCCCGTCCCGCATGCGCACGGCGACGTGATTGTCGATCAGGATGTCGTTTCTCGGCGCCACGTCGGCCGGGAACCGAACCGGCGACGAGTTCTGACCCGCAACCGGGCCACGCGCAGCTCCGCTGATGAGGAGGACGAGAATCAGCGGAACGGTCAGCCGCGTCGCGCAACGCGCGCTATTCGTCACCGGTGAATGCTCGCGGAAGCTCGGTCTCGTTTCCGGCCAACGTTTTGGCTTTCGCACCCTGCTCCAGCACTTCGCGCATCCGCTTCGCGACCACCTTGTCTTCCCCTGGCCGCATCATCCAGACACCGACGACGATCGCGTCCCCTTCCGAGCGGGTGCCGATCGACGGTTCCCCGTCGAGCAGGGCCTTGACGGCATGGTCCGCTTTGAAGCCAAGCGCCGTCGCGTCCCAGGTGATACGCACGTGCGGCACGTGATTGGCGACCTCGGGCACGAAGACCTCCGCCTTCACTCCCTGAACGGCCGCGGCGCTCTTCTGAATCATCTCAGCGCGCTTCTCGAAGTCGCGATACTCCGCGGCATGATCCTTGGCAGATATAGAGCTCGAGCTGCGGCGAGCAGTCCCGAGCATCTCTTCTTTGTTCACCTTCATGCCGCGGCCGACCGTGTTGCCGTTCGGCGGCGCGTTCAATCGGGCAGCGGCAATCAGATCTTTCTTGCCGAGCAGCATGTCCGGCGCTCTGCGGTCCTCGAATACCCTTGCCGCCGGAGATGGCCACGAGGTCGAAACCCATCGCGGTGTACTTCCACAGGTTGTCGACCGGCGGGACGTCGGCCGCCGCGTCGTTGAACGTGGGGACGCCGTGCTTCTTGCCAAGCCGGACGAACTCTTCGTCCTGAATCTTTCCTTCTTTGTTGTTGTTGTTGTAGAAGAGCATCATCGCCGTCTTCGGGTTGACGGCGCGCTCGAGATCCTCCGCCGTCTCCACTTCCACCAGCTTCACGCCGCAGTTGCGGACGGCGTGGTCGTAGCCGAAGCGGTGGGACTTCTGGATGATGACCTCGCTCTTCATCGTCGTCAGGTCGGGCAGATCGACCATCTTCTGGCGATCCGTTCCGGTCAGCACTCGCTGCCGTGCCGAGCGTCAGTGCCGAAGCGGCGCCGGAGGTGACCATCGCCGCTTCGCTTTTCACCAGCGTGGCGATCCGCTGACCGACCTTGTCGTGCAGATCGTCGAGCATCACGTACTGCTTCGAGGCATAAGTGATCGCTTCGATCACTTCTTCCGGCATGAGCGAAGCGGTCATCGCCGTGTAGGTTCCGGCCGCGTTGATGAACGGCCGCACGCCGAGGTCACGGAAATAGTCGCGGCTCTTTCCAGCGGCCGCCGCCACGACTGGCAGCGCGCTCGCGCCGATGAAGCCGCCTACGAGCGGCATGCCGGACAACGTTTCGAGAAAATCTCTTCGGGTCCACATGACTGACCTCCAAGCCGGTCGGATGACGCCGCGCCGTTCTCAGCGATTCCCGAACAGCAGCGTACCGAATTTTTCATACTCGTGAAATGTCTTGCCGACCGACGCCCACTCCCACTGCGTACGCTTTCCATCGTCGTGATCCATCCGGTAGAAGTTGGCGCGCCAGCGCGCGCCCGGCTTCGGCGGAACGTTCTGCAGCGGGCGCAGCAGCGTGTAGGGAATGAAGAACTCCGCCCGCCAGCCCTCGATCGCCGCATTCGATTCCTTCGGTCCTCCCCAGGTGCTCGTGGCCTTGCGGGTCAGGCGATCCTTCTCGTAGTCCCACGGCCGCCAACCGAGGAACTGCCCGCCGAAATTTGGAATCAGAATCGGCAGTTCGCGATTGAGGGGCGAGATCTCGTATTCGAAGTAAACGGGGTAGCGCTCGTCGGTCCACAGGAACACTTCGAACACGTCCTCTTCCCACAGGTGCATGTAGTCCTCTTTCATGCTGGAGGTGACCTTCTTGTCCGTGCCCTCCATGAGAAAGTACACACCGGTATTCGAGTAGAGGACCTTGATGCGAGTATCGTACGGATGGCCGTCTGTTTGCCGTTTGCGGAGAGCAACCCATTCGGCGGCTTTCCAGGCCGCATGATCGCCGGTACCGTTGACCTCGAAATCATCCGCCGGCTTGACCATCATCTCGGGTTTCTTGTCGACCTGGGCGTGCACGCGGTGATCATAGCCACTTGTCGCGGCGAATATCCCCAACCCGCCCAAAACGACGCAGATCGCACCACGGCAGGTCATGTCGGATTCTCCATCGGCTTCGCCCGATGCACGATAATGCAGCCCGGCCATTGAAGGCAATGTCGGCAATGTCGGCGACGTCAGCAACGTGGCCCGGGTCAACCGATGCCGGGTGATCTCTCCTGTGGACTCGGCCGGCTCACCGTTTCCGGAACGAAAATCGTCTCCGGTGCGGTGTCCCAGGCGATCCGGCTGCGCGGCGTGAACCGTTCCGGCCTGGAGTACGCCGAGCCGGGCAGCCAGGGATTCCTCGAAAGCGCGGCCATTTCCGAGCCCGAGATTTCACACATGGTCCGCGAATGGGGCGCCAACGTCATTCGCGTCCCGTTCAATCAGGACTGGGTGCTGCACGGACGGGGCGCGTACACGGCATCCACGTACCTCGACGCGCTCGATCAGGTGATCTACTACGCGTCGCGTGCCGGCGCTTACACGATCCTCGATCTTCAGTGGATTGACGCGGACGTCCCGCGCGGCCGCAATGCCGACGGCTCGTTCAACCGCGTCTCCTCACTCCCGAACTCCGACTCGATTGCCGTTTGGAGCATTCTGGCCGAGCGCTACCGGGAGGAGCCCGCGGTGTTGTTCGATTTGTTCAACGAACCGCACGATCCGCTGCCAGACGATCCGGCGGCGCTCGAAGGGATCGACGAGGATGGCCGTGTCTTTCCGCTGCCCTCGCGCCGCGTGTCGATGGCCGAATGGCAGCCGTGGGCCAGGCACCTCGCTCGCGCTATCCGTCGGGAGCATGCCGAGTCGTTGCTCTTCGTTTCAGGGGTCAGGTGGGCGTACAGACCTCAGGGGCATGCCGCTGACATGCGCCGAGGATTCGACCGAGGCCTTTTCGAACGTCGTCTACAGCACGCACGTGTATCCCTGGTGCGGAAGTTTCAGCCAGCGTGGAGGCCGTCGGTTTCCGTTCGCATCGTCTCCCAGCTGGCGGGAAGCCTTCGGTCATCTGTCGCGTACGGTCCCAGTATTCGTCGCGGAGTGGGGCGGCGGACCAGAGCACGTGAGGTGGGGAGAAACGCTGATTCGGTACCTGAGGAGGCTGGATATCGGATGGGCTGCGTGGAGCTGGTCGGACTACCCGCGGCTCGTCGTCAACGCACAGGCGCAGATGTGGGATCCGACCGCCTTCGGGCACGTGGTGCGGCGGGCGTTGACGGACATCTGAGTGCGATAGAGAAGGTGTACGGACCGGACGGGGATCAACACGACGACACGAAGACACGACGACACGAAAGCCCAGGATCGCTGGTAAAGAGCCTTCAAAACGCTGAGACCGCTGAGGACGCGCAGAGACACCTCGGATGGCTAGTTGCGCTGCGGGCTGGCGTGCCGCGCTACGCGCGGTACGCCAGCCCGTCGATCGAGATACCCCAGGCGTCTCTCGCCCTCGCGCTCTCTGCGTTAGCGCCTTTCGCAAGCGAACGTTGTTCGGCTAGGCACTTAGTCTCTCCGTGCCCCCGCGCCTCCGTGTTGATGCCTGTCCCGCGATCTCCGTTCCCTCCCCGCCTCTTACCGCGACGCGATGCAGTCGATCTCGACGAGCGAGCTGCCCGGAATCCCGGCGTGGGCAGCGACCGTCGTCCGCACCGGTGGGTTCGGACCGAACCGGCCACGATACACGGCATTCATCGCCTCGAAGTCCCGCATGTCGTGCAGGTACACGTTGACCTTCAGGACCTTGTCCATCGACGACCCGGCGTTCTTCAGCTCCGCCTCGAGCAGGTTGAGCACCGCCGTGGTATGGGCGGTAATGTCACCCGGGGTGTGCTCGCCCTTTCCGGCGATGAACACGAGGTTCCCATACGTCACCCAGTTCGAGAACATCGGCGGCTTGTCGCCCGCTGGTTGATTGTCGGTGGAGGTTCTCTTCACCATCTCCACAGGCTTCGTCTGCGCGTGAGCCACGCCGAACATACCAGCGCCGGCCGCGGCGACCGATGCAAAGAACGAGCGAATCATGGATCTGCGCGACGCTTTTTCGCTGACTTCCATCAGAATCCCTCCACCTCAAGGTTGTTGAACACCTGACCGCGAGAGGATATCGGCCGCCGGTACCCCGAAGCAAGGGTGAGTGTGAACATCCGGCCAGGCGGTATGATGCCGAATCGGCTGACATCGAGGAGAACGCGACGCATGATTCTGACTTTTCTTCTGTGCGCCACCACGGTCGTCTCGAGCGGATGGCAGAAGGCCGCCGGGTCCGAGGACGAAATCCTGAAACGGGAGCAACAGCGCGTGGAGTTCCTGACGTCGGGGAAAATCGACGAGTTCGCGGCGATGCTGACGCCGGCGGCCACCTATACGCACTCCAGCGCGGCCATCGACGACAAGGAGACGCTGCTGAAGAATCTGCGCAGCGGCCAGGTCGTCTACAAAACCATGAGGCACCAGGACCTCAAGGTGCGGTTCGTCACCCCCGATGTCGCCATCCTTCAGGGACTGTCGGACATCAACGTCGTCGTCGGCGGCAAGCCGCAGGACGTGCCGGTGCGCTTTTCGATTGTTTACGTCAAGAAAAACGGTCAGTGGCTGATGGACGTGTGGCATTCGACGCGGCGTCCGAATCCGGCGTGATTGCCTGCCAACCTCCGATTCGGCGCACTCGTCAAAGGGACATATGTGGGACAACCTGATTCAGGACGCCCGCTACAGTCTCCGAACGCTGCGCCGTGATCTGGGATTTGGACTCTTCGCGCTCCTCATCCTGGCTCTCGGCATCGGCGCCAATACCGCGGTCTTCAGCATCGCCCAGGCGCTCATGCTCCGCCCCCTTCCCTTCCACGAACCCGAGCGCCTGGTGTGGGTTGCGAACACGGGACGCGGCGGCGGTCTCTCATCGGTGACCTCGCGCACCTCGAACCTGCGCGACTGGCGCCGGATGAATAGCACGTTCGTGGATCTCGGCGGGTATTTCGCCTTCTTCGACTACGGTGGCTACACCTTGTCGGGACAGGGAGAGCCTGAGCGCCTGGTCGGCGTCGGCGTGACGCAGACGTTCCTCCCCGTCCTCGGCGTGCAGCCGGCCATCGGCCGCAATTTCGTCGATGACGAGTGCATCTGGAACGGCCGCCAGGCGGCGCTGCTGACGCACACGTTCTGGGAGCGGCGATTCGGGTCCAACCCGGCGGTGGTCGGACAGTCGATCACGCTCAACAACGAGCCGACGACCATCGTCGGCGTGCTGCCGGCCTCTTTCGACTTCGCTTCAATTTTTTCTCCGGGATCGAAGATCGACCTGGTGATGCCGTTTGCGGTCAGCGACGAGACCGATCGCTGGGGGAACACGTTGGCCATCATCGGCCGGCTGAAGCCGGGGATGACGGTGCAGGACGCCCAGCGGGAGCTCGAGGTCATCAATCAGCAGCTCAGTCAGGCGGACGGCAGACGCTGGGGCCTGGGTGCGGCGGTCAGCCCGCTGCAGGAAAAGATCACCGGGCGTTTCCGCAACGCGGTCGTCGTCCTGGTGTGCGCGGTGTGCGCCGTTCTGCTGATCGCCTGCACGAACCTCTCGAACCTGCTGCTCGCCCGCGCGACGTCGCGACGCCGGGAAATGGCGGTACGCAGCGCCATCGGCGCCACTCGCTGGCGGCTGGTTCGACAGATGCTGACCGAGAGCGTGCTGCTGTCCGCCTGCGGTGCCGCTCTCGGAATACTGGTGGCCATCGCCCTGACGAAAGCCGTGGCGGGCACGAGCGCCATCAGCATTCCCATGCTCCATAGCGTCGGCATCGACCGCACGGCGCTCGCGTTCACCGTGCTCGTCGCCGTCGGAACCGGGCTGCTGTTTGGCATCGTTCCGGCCCTGCAGGTCTCCGGCCGCGAGGATCATGAGGCGCTGAAGGACGCGGGACGGGGATCGAGCGAAGGCAGGCGGGGCACGCTGATTCGCAGCGCGCTGATGATCTCGGAGGTCGCGCTGGCCTGCATGCTCGTCGTCGGCGCCGGCCTGCTCCTGCGCAGCTTCCTGACGCTGCTCGACGTCGATCTCGGCTTCCAGCCTGAGCGCGCCGCGGCATGGCGAATCGAGACCGGGCGCCGATTCGAGACACCGGCAGACAGGCTCGCCTACCATCAACGGCTGATCAAGCGTGTCGAAGCCATCCCGGGCGTCGAGTCGGTTGGCGTCACGGATACCCTGCCCCTCGGCCGCAATCGAAGCTGGGGCGCCGCCGCGAAGGGCGTGATCTACAAGCAGGGCGAGGCGCCAATCGTCTTCCCGCGCATGGTCGACAGCGGATATCGCAACGCCATGAGGATCCCTCTCGTCGCCGGCCGCGACTTCACGATCCACGACTCGGGCACTTCCGAAAAAGTGATTCTGATCAACGAGACCATGGCCCGGAAGTTGTGGCCGGGACTCGAGGCACTGGGCCAGGTCGCCCGGGTCGGCCGCGATGAGTGGCGCGTCGTCGGCGTCGTCGCCAACGTCCGGCACAGCTCGCTCGAGCAGGAGGCCGAGTCGGAGGTCTACCTGCCGATCACACAGCAACCTGATTGGGGATCGCTCGATCTCGTGGTGCGCTCGCGAGCCGCGCCTGCCGCGCTGGCGTCGAGCGTGCGCGCCGCTCTGCGCGAGGAGGATCCCGCGCTTCCGCTGGGCGAGGTTCAGATGCTGGATGAAATCGTCCAGCGTGCCGTGTCGCCGCGTCGATTCGTGGTGCAGGTTCTGGGAGCCTTCGCCCTGGCCGCCGTCGTCCTCGCCGCGCTGGGCATCTACGGCGTTGTTTCGTATTCGGTGGGACAACGCATGCAGGAGTTCGGCATCCGCATGGCGCTCGGCGCTTCCAATTCCGATGTGTTGTTCCGGGTGATGACGAAGACGCTGCTGCTGACATTCGCCGGCGTCGTACTCGGACTGCTCGGGTCACTCGCCCTGTCCAGGGCGATCGGTTCCCTTCTGTATGGCGTCACGGCTACCGACCCGGTCACGTTCGGAGCCATGGCGTTCGTCCTGTCGGCCGTCGCGCTGGTCGCCGGCTATGTGCCCGCCCGGCGAGCGGCGCGGGTCGATCTGGCTTCGGTGCTGCGTTCGACCTAGCCGTCAACTTCCAACCCACACGCCCGCCCTGAAGGGCGGGCCTACGGAATGGTCCCCCGCGGGCGTACGCGCGCACCGTAGGCCCGGCCTTCAGGCCGGGGGTAATCGGATAGGCTATACCTCCCATCCGAAGGAGCATCTGATGTCCCGCTGGCTGCCTATCTTGATCGTTTCGGTGTCACTGAGCGCCCAGGCCCCTAAATTTCCGTCGCATCCCGGTTTCAAAGTGACGCCTGAAGTCCCGGCGATGCCGAAAGCCCTGATGAAGCTGCCGCGGACGCCGATCACCCGCGCGAAGTTTCCGGCGATCGACTTCCACTTTCACGGCGGCTCCCTCAAAACGTCCGACAACTATCAGAAGCTGATCAAGGTCATGGACGAGACCGGGATCGGCGTGATCGCCAACATGGACGGAGGCTTCGGCTCGGGATTCGATCGGAACATGAAGGTCGGCGAGCCTTTCCGCGACCGCATCATTCACTTTGCCCGGCTCGATTTCGAGGGGATCAACGCGGCGGGATGGTCGGAAAAGACCGCCGCCGAGCTCGAACGGGACTTTCTGGCGGGCGCGGTGGGATTGAAGATCAACAAGGTGCTCGGACTGGACCTCAAGAATACCGACGGCACCTACATCCAGGCGGATGACAAACGATTCGATCCGATCTGGGCCATGTGCGCCAAGCACAACAAGCCGGTGATGATTCACATCAGCGATTCGTACGGCCGCTTCCTGCCAATCGGACCGGAGAACGAGCGATACGAAGCCGGCCTGTGGCGGAGCAATCCCGAAGGCAACTACTACGAGACCGGACAGCCGACGCCCGACATCATCGAAAAGGCGCGCGAGAACATGCACGCGAAGCATCCGAAGACGCGCTTCGTCAATGCTCACGTGGCCATGCTGTATTACGACATGGACAAGGTCACCGCGTTTCTGGACAAGTATCCGAACGCCGACGTCGAGATCTCGGCGACCGTCCAGGATCTGGGCCGCGCGCCGCTATACATTCGCGCCTTCTTCATGAAATATCAGGACCGCATCCTGTTCGGCTCCGATGGCAATCCGAACCGCGGGATCGACGAGTTCTGGGTGCCTCACTGGCGCTTCCTCGAGACGCTCGACGAGCACTTCGATCACCCTGCCCAGCTGCGATCGCCAACCGGCGCGCCGCTGCACGGCCGCTGGAAAATCTCCGGCATCGGGCTTCCGGATGATGTGCTGCGCAAGGTCTACTACGTGAACGCGCTCCGCTATCTGCCGAGCGTCCGCGAGTCGATCGAGAAGCAGCTGGCCGCACGAAAACAATGATGAGAGTTGCCGCCGTAACGAGTCTGCGTGTTTCTCGCCCTCGCCATCGAGTCCACGAGCGTGGCCAGACTGGAGCAGGGCGGCGACGCTGAAATATGGACCTTCGATCGTCTCGAGAACATCGGAGGACACGCGACGACCGTGCTCGGAGAGCCGAAGATCATCGACTCGCCAATAGGCAAAGCGGTCGAGTTCGACGGCGTCGATGACGCGCTGTTCATCGACAACCATCCTCTAGCCGGAACTGACGCGTTCACGTTCGAAGCCATCTTCCGGCCGGACGGCGGGCAGCGCGAACAGCGCTGGTTTCACTTGAGCGAGCGCGACCCGGCGACCGGCGCTGATACCGAGAACCGGATGCTGTTTGAAATCCGGGTCAGCGATGACAAGTGGTTCTTCGACAGTTACAACCAATCCGGCAAGGCCAGCGGTACCCTGATGAACAAGACGGCGCTCCATCCGCTAGGCGTCTGGTATCACGTGGCGTCGGTTTACGACGGGAAACAGTTCAGCAACTACGTGGACGGCATTCGCGAGGGCGCAGCCGACGTGCACTTCGCTCCGCACGGGCCCGGCCACGCGTCCGTCGGCGTGCGAATCAACAAGGTGTTCTATTTCAAAGGGGCGGTTCACCTCGCCCGCTTCACACGACGAGCGCTCACGCCGACCGAGTTTCTGAAGCTGCCCGCACGACGATGAATTGCTCGTCCTCACTTTCCCGTGCGAGCGCCAGCCGGTGATTGTCCGGGCGGACGGAAATCGCCAGCTGCTCATCACGCAGCCGGATCATGCGGCGCTTGCCGCGCGGCTCATGCGCGAATGGCGTGCCGACGGATTGCCGGATTCGCCGAGGCGTGACGTCATTCTTCTCGCGATCGAGCGACACGATCACGGCTGGCTCGAGGTCGACCGCGCACCGATGGTGGACGATGAGAGCGGGGAGATCCTGGACTTCATCGGCACTCCGGACGACATCAAGCGTGGCGTGTGGCCCAACGTCGTCGCCCAGCTCGAAGCCAATCCATATGCGGCGGCGCTGGTAGCGCAGCATGCCGTGCACATCTACCGTCGCTATCGCGGCAATCCCGACTGGATGCCGTTCTTCTACACGATGGAAACAGCTCGCGATCGCCAGCTGCTGCGTTCGACACCATTGGTCTTCGAGGATTTGGAGCGCGACTACGTCTTCCTGCGCGTGGGCGACTTGTTATCGCTGACGTTCTGCAATGGATGGACAGGACGTTCAACAGGACGACCTGGGACTGAATTACTCCTTCCACCTCGAAGGAAACCGCGTCACCGTCGCACCCGACCCTTTTCAGGGCCGCGAAATTCCCTTCGAGGTTTCCGCCCGCGCGCTGCCGCTCTCGGGCTTCCGTTCACCGTCGGAGGCACAGGCGGCGTTTGCGGCGGCACCAACCGTCGTGCTGCAAGGCGTCGCCGCCGGCCGATAGAAACTGCTCGCGCCATTCCCCAAGATTCACAGTGCACGCATGTAAAAAGCAGACATCACCTTCTCCTGTCGCTTTTGACAAGCGAACAGCGTGGAGACAGAGGCAGTACCTCGCTGACCAAGCACGTTGGGGGTTGTCGACTCAGCTCCAAGGCCTATCGTTGCTCCGGATGTTGTCCCACTCCGGCGTCGGCGCGAAGTAGCTGGAGTTCGGCCGCAAGTGCGCTTTGACCGTCTCCTCGTTGATCTCGACGCCAAGTCCCGGCGAATCGGGCACGATCGCGAACCCTTTCTCCACGAGCGCATTTCCGCCGGTCGTCCGAACGAGGCTCTCCCACCACGGGACGTCGAGCGAATGGTGCTCGAGAGCGATGAAGTTCTCCGTGGCGGCCGCGCAGTGCACGTTGGCCATGAACGAGATCGGCGTACCGGCAAAATGCATGGCCATCGCCACGCCGTGCTCCATGGCGTAATCGCCGATCTTCTTGGTTTCGATGAGCCCGCCCGAGCTCGCCAGATCGGGATGGATCATGTCGACGGCTCCCATCTCGATCAGCTTCATGAACGGCTCTTTGAGGAAGATGTCTTCCCCGGTCAGGATCGGAACCGTCGTGGAATCGCGAATCTGCTTCATCTGTTCGCCGAGCTGCCACGGGCACCATGTCCTCCATCCACGCCAAGTTCCACTTCTCCATCGCCCGCGCCAGCTTGATGCAGCTGTTGACGCTGATGTGACCGTAGTGGTCGGTCGACAACGGGACTTCCATGCCGATGACCTCGCGGAGCTGACCGACCCAGTCGGACAGCCAGGCGATCCCCTTCTCGGTCACCTCGATCGCGGTGAACGGGTGCATCACCCGATCGCCCTGGCCGATGTTCGTGCCAGCCGGCATCGACAGTGTCCCCGGCACCTTCTGCATCAGGCCGATGCCAAAATCCTGCTTGAGATAGGTGATGCCGCGGTCCATTCGTTCTTTGAGCAGCTTCGCCTGCTCTTTTGGATCCTGATGCGACGTCGTGTCGGCGTAGAGGCGCACGCGATCGCGAAACTTTCCCCCGAGCATCTGCCAGCACGGAACGCCCCAGGCCTTTCCCGCCAGATCCATCATCGCCATCTCGACGCCGCACACCCCGCCGGCCTGGCGCGCCTGACCACCGAACTGCTTGACCTTCCGGAAGATCCTGTCGACGTTGCAGGGATTCTCACCGAGGAGCCGGCTCTTGAGCACCAGCGCATAGGTTTCGCTCGCGCCGTCGCGGACCTCGCCCCAGCCGACCAATCCTTGATTCGTATCCACGCGAATGAGGGGGCAGGTCATCGGCGCGCCGACGACGACGGCGACCCGCAGATCGGTGATCTTCAGGGCCGACGGTTCGGAGGCGCGCTTGACGTTCGCTTGCACGACGTTCGCCGCTGCGTCCGCCGCAGCGGATCCCGTCAGCGTCATCGCACCGGCAGCGCCGAGACCGAGCGTCTTGAAGAAGGAGCGCCGGTCTACCGGCGGCACCGGCGCGTCGAGCATCTTGCGAACGGAAGGCTTCATGTCTACCTCGTTGGACAACTCAATCCACGATGTTCGCTGGTCAAGAGCCAACAGGAGACAAGGAGAGACTTATTGTTCTCCTCTTCTCCTATCCTCCTGTAGATCTTGGCGAGTAGTTGTCGTCGATTGAGTCACCGCTTTCTCAGAAATTGAACTTCAGCGAAAACTGCATCGATCGATTGTCGACCACTGTCGTCGTAATCCGCCCCGCCGTCGGCGAGTCGAAATTCTGCTTGCGGGAAGCCGAACCCGGGATGGTTGAACAGGTTGAACGCATCCCACCGGAACTCCACGTTGCTTCTACCCATCACCATGAAGCGTTTCGATAACGCCGTGTCGAAGTTCACATGACCGGGACCGTACAGGATGCCGCGGCCGCTGTCGCCGTAGGTATTCGCCGGTGGCGCGACGAAATCGCGCGGGTTGTACCACAGGTCGACCGTCGGATCGTCGAGCTTGCCCGGAGCCGATGCGGTTCGGCCAGCTCGGTGCGCCGTTGTTGACGCCGGTCTGCAAGAACACGGTGAACGGCCGTCCCGTCGTAATCGTCCCGATGCCGGCAAGTTGCCAGCCTCCCACCACGGCCCCGACCAGGCCGCCTTCAGGCATCCATCTGCGGCCCGGTCCCCACGGCAGTTCCCAGACCCAGCTCATCACCGCGCGATGCCGCACGTCGAACCCTGAAGGTCCGTGACCAGCTTCCAGGTTCGTAACGGTCTGCGGGTTACCCACCGCGCCCGCTCCGCTCGCCGCGGAGCCGCCGTAGTCCAGCGACTTGCCGTACGTGTAGGCGACGCGGAACTGCACGCCATTTGCGAATCGCTGCTCCACTCGAAGCAATGCCGGCATGGTAGGTGGACCGGTTGCGGGGATCGCACTGGACAATGTTGTTGAGATTCGAGAGCGGCTGCAGCAGGCGGCGAGACGCCTGCGACCCGAGGCCAGGCTGCACCTCGTTGGGGTTGTAGCAGAACACCAGATGCTTGCCGGCGCTGCCAACATACGAGAGATCCACGACCATCGCGTTCCAAACCTGCCGCTCGATCCCGAGATGCCACTGCTCGGCGGACGACGTCTCGTTCTCGAACCCGTGCCCCAGCACGCGGGGGTTCGCGGCGTTGAGCTCAGCCGTGGTCCGTGGCTTCTGCGGGACAATCGCCGGAAACGGGTTGTCAATCGTCCGCACGACGGAAAAGTCGAGCGGGTTGACTTCGTGATTCACATTCTGGGAAATCGTGTAGGGCACCTGCTGCCCGATCATGTTGGAGGCGGAGGGTTGCTCCGGAAAATACGTGATGCCGAATCCGGTGCGCAGAATCGTTTTGCCATTGCCACTCAGGTCATAGGTGAGGCCAAGGCGCGGGGCAAAGTTGTTGAGCCGTGTCTTCTTGTTGACGCTGCGGCTCGCACCGTCCTCACCCGCGTAGATCAACCGCAGCCCGGCAAGGTCGAAGTTGACGATTTTGTTGTCCTCCTCCGTTTCCGCCCTGAAGATCTCGTAGCGGAGGCCGGCGTTGATCGTCAGGCGTGAGCTGAGCTTGAGGTCGTCCTGAACGAACGCGCCGTGCTCCTGGGTCCGCAGGGTGTACGGCTCGAGCAGGAAGCCGCGTGCGGCGCTGTTGTAGTATCCGAGCAGCACCGCCGCCATGCCTGTGCCCCCGGTGTTGGTCACCGGATTGTTCACGAAGCTCGTCCCGAAGTTGATGCTGCCGCGCGTATCTGTGTTCGTGAAGGGCGACGGCCAGCGATCCACCAGCCTGTAGCCGAATTTGACCTGGTGACGTCCGGTGAGCCACACCAGCGCGTCCTCGATCTGGTAGTGGAACTGGCTTCGGATTGACGGGAAGAAAGGCCGGACCACCCGAGATGCCCGTGAAGTTCGTCACGTTGATGTTGGGCAGGCCCGACGTGAATTCCGTGACATTGATTCCACGGATGCCGAGTGACTCGGCCGCATTGTGGCCGAAGTCCGACGGAAACGTGAACGGCACCGTGCGCGCATAGCCGGTCCGGAGCTCGTTGATCAGGTTCGAACGCAGGGCCTTCGAATAGTTGAACGCCGCCCCATGCGTCGTCAGCCGCGTGTTCTGAATGCCGGCGACGAACGGCCCCAAGTCGAAGCGGGCGGCGGCTTCCGCCGGCGTCGGGAGACAGCAGGCGGTCTGCCCCTGCGGTGCGTCCAGTAAGAACCTGCCCCAATTGAACCGCACGAAGAACGAGTCGTTCTCGCCGACCTTGTGGTCCACGCGACCTGACAGCGCATGATCCGTCACCTCGCGGTTCGCGATCGACGTGTAGTTGTCGAAGCTGCCCGGGCCGTTCGGCAGCGGATAGATGCTGGCGATGTTCCGGCCGACCGTGTGTATGCGGTCCGCCGGGATGATGTTGTTCGTGAACGGCGTTCGGACGATCTGCCCGGTGGTCGGGTCGACCCTCGTGGTCAGCGGATCGTAGATTGGGATGAGCTGGCCCGCAGCGTTGCGGAGGTCGCTGAAGTCGCCGGCGCGGACCGCCGCCGTCGGAACGCTGTTGACAAACGTCAGGCCGCGCGTTTCCTTCAGGCCGGCGTAGTCGGCGAAGAAGAAGGTGCGGCTGTGCCCGTCGTACAACCCCGGAACGACCAGCGCGCCCCCGACTGCGCCCCCGAATTGATGTCTGCTGAACGGGGCTTTGGGGTCCGGCCCTGCGGCGGTCTTGCGGTGGAAGAAGTTCCGGGCATCGAAGGCCTGGTCCCGCCAGAACTCGAATGCTGTGCCATGCAGCGTGTTGGTGCCTGACTTGGTCGAAACAGAGACGACACCGGCGCCTCGACCGAACTCTGCCGAGAAGACGCCGGTGAGCACCTTGAACTCGCGCACCTGTTCGATCGAGGGGGCCACGATGACCGTGTTGAAGGTGTACTCGTTATTGTCGATGCCGTCGATGAGCCACCCGTTGGCATTGGCCTGATGGCCGAGCGCGTTGAAGTTCGACGCGCCACGCGGGTTGAATGTGCTGGCACCCGAGAGGTTCTCGCCCGCTTGTCCGGGAGTGACGCCGGGCGCGGCGTAAACGAGGGTCGCAAAGTTCCGCGTGTTGAGCGGCAGATTCTGGACGTAGCGGCCGTCGATGACCGTGCCGATCTCGGACGAATCCGTCCGGAGCAGCGGTGCCGATGCCACCACCGTGGTGGTTTCCTCGATGCCGCCCACTTCGAGCAGCACGTCAACCCGCGCACGCTGATTCACTTCGAGGACAACGCCTTCTCGGATCCACTTCTTGAAGCTCTGCACGTTGACTTCGACCGCATAGGTCCCGGGGGTGAGAAAGGGCGCGGTGTAGGTGCCGGTGCCATCGGTGATGAACGTGTCGGACGTTCCCTTGTTCACCTCGCGAATGGTGACGTTCGCGCCGGGGACGACGCCGTTGGAGTCGCTGACTGTCCCGACGATGGTGCCGGTGGTGACTTGGGCGGGACTTGGTGAAGCTGTGACGATCGTGAGTGCGGACGTCAGAACTGCGAGGAAGAGGCTGTGCTGAATCATCGCTCCCTCTGCTGGCCGATGTGGACGCCACGCGGAAGTGCGTGAGCGCACCATTTGCTGCGCGGCAGCATGACGTCGGCGCCAGGGGAAGTCAAGATTCAGCTGGAGGCTGGAAGCGGGGGGCTGGCGGCTGTACTATTCGTTTCGCAATGCGAACCATTCACAGCACGCTCCGTTCACTCGGCCCGGTGATCCTCCTGATTGTCGCGTTCGGCTCCGATCTCGCGACGCAGCCGTCGCCGCCGCCGGCCGATCTCGTCCTCGTCAACGGCAACGTCGTCACCGTCGACGAGAAGTTCAGCGTGGCCAGCGCCCTGGCGGTGCGCGACGGCAAGTTCGTCGCCATCGGATCGAATGATGTCGTTCGACGGCACATCGGCAAGGGGACACGAGTCATCGAGGGACGCGGCCGGACGGTGATACCAGGCCTCATCGATACGCACGTGCACGCCCTCGGCGTTGCCGAGGCGGAGGCCGCGCAGCCGTTTCGAAACCTGACGTCGATAGGTGACCTGCAGGACTGGATCAAAGCCGAAGCGGCACGGCAACCCAAGGGCACGTGGCTGTGGACGCCGCGCACCTACCCGACTCGATTCCGCGAACGGCGATTCCCGACGCGCGAAGAGCTGGACGCGGCGGCGCCGGAACATCCGGTCGTCGTCGACGCGGCGTACGCCCTGTCACTGAACGCGGCGGCGCTGCGGGCGGCCGGCATCACGCGCTCCTCTCCCGACCCCGCGGGCGGCGCGATCGTCAAGGACGCCGCCGGCGAGCCGACCGGACTGCTGCGAAACGTCGGCGGCCTGCTCGCCCGCTTTCGTCCGGAGCCGGGAAAGCTCGCGCTCGATACGCTCGAAAAAGTTCATCAGCAGTACCTTGTCGACGGGGATCACCAGCATCATCGAGCGCGGCGCCGATCTCAACGGGTTCGAGTCGTACCGCTCGCTCAAAGGCGCGGGCCGTTTGCGGGTGCGATCCACCATCACGGTTCGGATTCCTCGCCCGAACGATGCCGGCGAAGTCGAGCGCTTCATCAAGGGCTTGCCGTTCCGGTTCGGTGAAGGCGACGACTGGCTGAAGGCCGGCCCGCTCAAGATCGTCGCCGATGGCGGCATCCTGATTGGGACGGCGTTCATGCGCGAGCCTTACGGACTCGGCGCCAAGCAGCTGTATGCGGTTGAAGACCCCGCTTATCGCGGGTTTCTGACGCTCACGCCCGAGCAGATCGCCGCGGCACTGGCCATCGGCCATCGCCTCGGTTGGCAGATGGTCGCGCACGTCACCGGCGATGCCGGCGTGGACGTCGTGCTCGATGGGCTCGAAGCGGCGCTCAAGGCACAGCCGTCGCCGGACCGGCGGCACACGCTCATCCACGCCTACTTCGTGAATCCCGAAACGGCGGCGCGTGCCGCGCGTCTTGGCGTCCTGGTCGACACGCAGCCGGCGTGGTACTACAAGGACGCCGACGCGTTGTCGGCCGCACTTGGTCGCGAGCGGCTGGAGCATTTCATCGGTCTTCGTACCTTGCGGCAGGCGAGCGTCGAGGTCGCCATCAACACCGACCACATGTTCGGCCTCGATCCCAATGACGCGATGAACCCGTTCAATCCGATGTTGACGATCTACGCGGCCACCACCCGGCGCACCGAATCGGGGGCGATCGTCAGCGCGTCGGACGCGGTCTCACGTCAGGAAGCGCTGCGGATGATGACGAGCACGGCCGCGCGATTCAGTTTCGACGAGAAGACTCGCGGCTCCATCGAGACGGGCAAGCTGGGAGACTTCGCCGTGCTCGACGATCATCTGCTCACCTGCCCGCCCGAGCGGTTACGGGCGATTCGCCCGGACCTCACCGTGATTGGCGGAAAGGTCGTGTTCGAACGATACCAATTCGACAGTTGAACGCACCTGCTTAGGAATTCCGCGGCCGATTCAGCTCCAGCTCGACAACGCCTGCAACGCAGATCGCTGGCGGGGTGCGACGCCTCGTTAGCGTTCGAGCTCGAAGTTCGCCGTGATCCCCATGTTTACCGGGATCGCTACGCAGTTGAGGAACGTCGCGTCGAACTGCCACTGGCGTACCGCGTCCATCGCGGCGGCGGCGAGATCCGGATGCGGGGTCGAGATCGTCCTTCACTTCCTCGATGTTGCCATCGGTGCCGATGCGCGCCTGAAGAACGACCGCGCCTTGAGCTCCGGCGCTCACTGCGCTGGCGGGGTAGTGCGGCTTAACGTCGAGCAGCTTGTGCGGTGGACGGATGTTGCCGCCCATCGGCGTCCCGTCGCGACTCGCGGCGCCGTCACACTTCGGCGCCGGGCGCGGCGGGACGGGCCGTTCCCGCTCGTGTTTCCCATTCCGCTACCGGGACGGCTGACGCTGGCTCTGAAGTTGATCGTCTCCATGAGCGTGCCGACGTCGAGCTTGAAATCCTGCTGCAGGCTCGGCCCGGCAACTGTCAGCTTTCCTTTGAACGCCGCGAACCCGGGCAGCGTGGCCTCGAGTGCGTAGTCGCCCGCCGGCAGGCCCACGAACTCGTAGCGGCCCGAACGGTCGCTGAGGACTTCGTACTTGGCCTTGGTCTGGGTATTGGTAAGAACGAGGGTCACTCCAGCCAGCGCTCCATTGGTCGGATCGACAATCGACCCGGACATCGTGGTGAACATCTGGGCGACAACGACGCTCGTGACTGGAATCGTCAGCAGCGCCACCGCCAGCAGCGTCGCGGCGCCGGCCAAACGAGTGATCGGACGACGGTTGACTTGAGGATCGAGCATGGCCCTGACTCTCCTTTCGAGCGTTGACGCCCGTGAGATCGACAGCGCAGGCACCCAACCGCGCCGTCTGTGCTGCAGTTCGCGCACGATTTCCACCAGATGTGCGGCGTAGTCCGCACCATCCACACCACCGTTCAACACCTCGTCGTCGCAGGCCTGCTCGCTCTCCTGGCGGAGACGCCGGCACGCGAACCACACGATGGGGTTGAACCAATAAACGGCGCAGAGCAGTCCCGCACCGAGCGTGACCAGCCAATCGCCGCGGCGCGCGTGCGCGAGCTCGTGCGAGAGCACCATACGGATGCGTTCCTTGCTCCACGCCCGAACGCGCGATGGCAACAGGATTCGCGGCCGCCGCACGCCCCAGGTCACGAGCAACGTCGGGTGCCGTGTTTGAAACAGCAACGGCTGCCGCACTCCGTATTGCCGGGAAATTTCCTGCGCGCGCTCCACCCAGACGCCTTCCCGGATGGGCACGGCGTGTAAGGCAAGGTAGCGGAGACGCGCGAGTCCAACGAGCAGAAGCAGCGCGCTGACGACAACGCCGGCGATCCAGCTCCTGTACAAGACTGTGGTGACGTCGAAGGAATCGCCGTGACTACGCTCCTTATCGGGCCGCGATACCGTGGCGATCGAGGCACCGATTGTCGCGGGAGCACGCCACACACGGCTCGACGCGACGGTCGACGGCCATTTGACTGGCAGCTGCCACGAAGGCAGAGCCAGAGTCACCGCGGGTGCCGCCGCGGCACAAACGAGCGTGGCTGCCAGAACCCAGTGCCGTACCGCGGCCGCCCGTCTGCGCAGCAGCGGCAGGATCGCGAGACCTAACAACACGATCAAAGAGCTTTTGATCGCGCTCTCGACCAGCAGTGTCATCGTCCCCTCGCCTTCTCCGATCCTCGCGCCTTCGACACGAGCTCGACGATGCGGTCCAGATCCGTTTCGGACACGCGTGCGGCTTCGCCGCCGAGCAGCGCAGCAACCACTTTTTCCACCGATCCGTCGAAGAACGTGTCCATGACGTGCCGCAGCGCCGACTTTCGTGCCGAGCGCAGCGGCACCGTGGGCGTGTAGACGAACTGACGTCCCCGCTCCTCGTGACGCACGTAGCCTTTGTGTTCCAGGACCCTGAGCTGCGTGCGAACTGTCGAATAGCTGCGTTTGCCGGACAGCTCGAGCATCACCTCGTCCGCGGTGGCGCGTCCGAGGCGGAAGAGGATGTCCATGATGTGCCGCTCGCGGCGCGTCAGCGCGGTCAGGCTGGTCGAGGTGTCGGTTTTGGTCATCATCGTCGCGTGACTGTTATTTCTATAACACTAATGCGAGAAAAATAACATTCAAAGGGGCGGGGTGTCAAGGGCTTGGGGCTCGGGGGCAGCGCCTGCGGCCCGAGCGAGCGCGAATGCGCGAGCGAGAGCGAGCGGGGGTGCCCGCCTCCGCTGGTCGCGGAACAGGCGGGCGACCAGCTACGGCGAGGTCTCGCCATAGCGCGCATGGATTTGTCGCGCGGAGGCGGAGGGCCCCGCGAGCACTGAAAGAAGATGCTCGGGGGGCCCGGAAACGTTCTACCGCAAGCGAGTCCGAGCCCCCGGATCCAGACTTATTTGCGTGATGGTGGAATCGAAGCCGGCTCGGCTTCCCGACTGGAGCCTCGTGCGCGTCGTCGAGAGGTGATCGTCACATTGTTCTGGACATCGTTCAGCGCCGGAATGGCCCAGGCAATCTCACCGATGTCCCGCTTGGTGCGCTTGTGCTGCACGTTGCCGGTGAGCGTGGCGCGCCCGCCTTCACAACGGACTTCCACATCGGCGGCGCCGGGCAGCAACTCGAATGCGTCGTAGATGAAGTCCTCGACTTCATGATCGTTGGTTGGTCCTTGCGGCTGACCGCGCCGCATCGCAACCGCGGCCAGCAGCGACGGCGCCGGAACACCATTGGCGTCGCCGATGATGACTGCTGAAGGCTGAGGTGCGAACGACTGATGTAGCGGCAAACGGCCCCGGGATCCCATTCTGCGCCGCCATCAGCCCACCGAATCCGTACACGCCGACTGGCAATGTGCCTGCCGAAATGCCTTGTGCGTTTGCCGACGGTCCGTAGAGCGATGTCGCGATCGGACGGTTGCCGACACCAATCGGCGTCTGAAAGGGAAGAGCCGATAGCGGCGTCGTTGTAAACAGTGTTTCCATCATGTGAGCTCCTCGGTTTTCGCAAAGCGTCTTTGTGTTTGGCCTGCGGCCCGTCACGCGGCCGCAGGCCACTTGCTCTCGAGCTGTCGCGAGTGTCGAACTACTACATCACCTGCCCTGCCGCCTGACCGCCGAAGACCTGCGGCGTGAATCCAAACCCGAGCTGACCCGAGCTAGCGGCACCGAACGGCTGCTGCTGAAGGTGGTGGACCTGTTGCGGCACGATCTGGATCAGCTGCTGCAGCTGCTGGAGCTGCGCAGGCACAGTCTGCAGCAGCAGCTGGAGCAGCTGAGACTGCTGTTGTTGAATGAACTGCAACTGCTGTAGCTGCTGGGGGACGATGTGCAGTAGCTGCAACACCTGCTGTAACGGCTGTCCCGGATTGATGCCGTACCCGGCGATCGGCTGACTCGAGAACGGCGAAGTGTACGGGGAAACTCCCCAAGGCACCGCCGGTATCGAATAGTTTGTCGGGTTGCCAAGTCCAAACGGGGTTCCTGCAAAGTGAGTCATCTAACCTCCTCAAATACTCGGACGTGTGTGTCGTTGGATTCACAGCAGGGAGTTGGAGCCGCACCTCGGCAGTGCGTTCAGCTGAGCGCTGTGTGCGTGAACGGCGGTCGTCTCGGGGATGTCGTGCTCGAAGACGATGCGAACGTTCTGGCTCTTGATTACGGGCTGTCGAACTCGCGGCGGACCTCTCGAGCGCGTCGAAGACCGATGCTGCTACGCGCGGATGTTGTGAATCAGAGAATGCGGTCGCAACCGGCGTACCACCGTCGATCGGCGGCAATCATGCGGGTTCGGAATGTTGAGGGTAGCGCAGCGTGTAATCCGTGCACCGCGATCTGTATCGCATCGCACCAGGGCCGTTCAACTATCGCATGAGTTGTCCGCCGTTGACGTCGATCGTATGCCCGACGATATAACTGGCCGATGGCGAGGCGAGGAACGCGATGACCCGCGCGCACTCGTCAGCAGTGCCGATGCGGCCGAGCGGAATCGTCGCCACGAATTTCTCGATCATCTCAGGCGTCGAGAAGACCTCGTGAAACGGTGTATCGATGACGCCGGGAGAGACCGCATTCACTCGCACCCCGAACGGGGCGAGCTCGCGCGCGAGCGATTTGGTGTAGGCCGTCAGCGCGGCCTTGGCTGATGCGTAGGCACCGGCGCCAGGACCGCCGCCGGTGTGCCCGGCAATCGAGACGATGTTGATGATCGAGCCGCGCCGTCGTTCGATCATGGAGGCCGCTACCGCCTGCGACGCCAGCACCGCGCTCTTCAGGTTCAGCGACCAGATGTCGCTGAGCTGGTCTTCGGTCAGCTCGCGAATCCCCTGACGGATGACGAGCGAGCCCGCGTTGTTGACGAGAATATCGATGGGCCCGAGATCGGACGTGGTGCGATCGACCAGGCGCCGGACGTCCTCGGCGCGCCGGACGTCCGCTTCGAGCGTGATCGCCGTCCCTCCTGCCTTGACGATCTGCGCCTGCGTCTCCTCGGCCCCTTTTCGGTTGCGGTGATAGCCGAGAGCCACCCGCGCGCCGAGGTCGGCAAGCGTCCGTGCCGTGGCCGATCCGATTCCGGATGATGCCCCGGTCACGAGCGCGATGGATCCGCTGAGATCGAGATACTTGTTCACTCTTACGCCCCCACAGTCCTGAAGCCTAACTGTACCCAGGTCCGATCGCGTAAGCACGAGCCGCGGCGATATAGCAGAATGTGCCATGCCTGCGCTGACTCTAGAGTCAGTTTTCTTCGCACTGCCTCCGAAAGAGGACACACGTGCAAGAAACAAGATCTGACCCCAACCGATCTGACCCGGCGCGAATTGTTGGGGGTGTTGGGGGCGTCGCTGGCGGCGGGCTGTCGATCCTCCTCCACACGCGGACCGCTCGTGATGCGGCTCTCGCACTCCATGGCCGCCGGCACGACCGCGCTGCACGTGTTCGGCGACAAATTTCGCGAGCTCGTCGAAACCGCGACCGCCGGCGCGGTCAAGGTTCGCGTCTTTCCGAGCGGCACGCTCGGCCAGGAGCGCGAAGTCGTCCAGCAGCTCCAGGAAGGGCTCGTCGACTTCATGGTTTCCGGCACGGCCATCTGGGGCAGCGTCGCCCCCAAAATACAGGTCTTCGACTTCCCGTTCCTCTGGCGCGACTGGTCGCACGTCCACGACGTGGTCGACGGCCGGGTCGGAAAAGAGGCGGCCGATTACCTCGAGGGCACCGTTCGAATGCGGCCGCTGGCCTGGGGCGACTCGTTCGGATTCCGCCAGGTCATTACTCGATCGCGCGACGTCGCCGAACCAGGTCAGCTGGCCGGTCTCAAGATCCGCACCATTCAATCGCCAATTTACGTGAAGGCTGTCGAATTGATGGGGGCCAGCCCGACGCCGATGGCGTTCGGCGAGGTCTACACCTCGCTGCAGACGGGTGTCATCGACGGCTTCGAGCACGACGCGAGCACCACGCTGCAGCAGCGCTTCTACGAAGTGGCGTACCACATGGCGCGCACCCGCCATATCGCCGGCGTGCTCGGCCTCTACGCGTCGACCGCCAGCCTTGCGGCTCTGCCCTCCGACATTCGCGGCACGCTCGAACGAGCGGCGCTCGAGGCCTCGCGGCAACAACGACTCATGGGACCGCGCGAGGATTCTTCCGCAACGACCGAGCTCGCCGCGCGCGGAATGACCATCCGCGAAATTGACAGCGCCGCTTTCCGGATGCCCGCCGAGCGTCTCTGGGATGCGCAAGCGCGTGCGCTGGGGGTCGAACCCTGGCTTGCGGCAATCCGCGCATGATCGATCGCGCGCTGCACAAGACGATTGCCGTCCTCGTCGCCGCGCAGGCGCTGGTCGTCGGTCTTCAGGTCGTCGGCCGTCACATCCTGCGAAACCCACTCCCGTGGACCGAGGAAATCGCGCGCCTGCTGCTCGTGTGGCTGATGTGCATCGGCGGAATCGCCGCACTGCGGCACGCCAGTCACCCACGCGTGACCGCGCTCGTTCGTCTCCTTCCCGGTCCCCGCCGCGCCGCCGTCGATCGCGGGTTGCGGCTCGTGCTCCTTGGATTTTTCCTCGGCCTCGTCGGACCCGCATACCGGCTCACCGTGGCCAGCGCCGGAGAACGTCTGCCCGCCAGCGGATTGTCCGGCGCCGCAATCTCCGCGGTACTGCCGCTCTCGCTCCTCGTGATGTCCGCGGTTCTCGTCGAACAGTTTCGCCGTGATGGCGCCGGCGTCTGGCGCAACCGGTCGCTCGTCGTCTGGTCGCTTGGCGCTGCCGGTATCTCGATCGCCTCGGTGCTCGGTACCGCTCCTGATAGGAGCCGCGCCTCTCGTCGTGCTCGTCGCCGGTTTCCTCGTCACCGCTGCTCTTGGCGTGCCGCTCGCCTTCACTCTGGCCCTGACGTCGCTGACCTATCTGCTGGGAATAGGAGGGGTCAGCCTCATCATCCTGCCGATCAAGATTCTCGGCGGCGTGGACTCGTTCGTGCTCCTGGCGATCCCGTTGTTCATTCTTGCTGGCGCTCTGATGGAGTCAGGAGGCATCTCCGAGCGCATCGTCGCACTGGCCATGGCCATCGTTGGCCGCGTCCGCGGCGGTCTGGCGATGGTTGTCGTGGTTGCCGAGATTCTGTTCTCCGGGATCTCGGGATCGACAACGGCCGACGTGTCCGCCATCAGTTCGCTCCTCATCCCCTCGATGAGGAGAGCCGGCTATTCGGGGCCCGAATCCGTGAGCGTCGTTGCCGCGGCATCCGCGATGGGCATCCTGGTGCCGCCGTGCCTGACCATGGTCGTGCTCGGATCGCTCGTCAACCTCTCCATCGTCACGCTCTTTCTCGCGGGCTTCATTCCCGCCTTCATCCTGGCGGCCGTTCTGCTGATCTTGATCGCGCTGCGCGCACGCCGTCAGAACTGGCCGGTCACCGGCCGCGCGTCGACTGCGGATCTCGGACGGGCCGCTCGTCGCGCCGCAGTGCCGCTCGGCCTCCCGGTGATCCTTTTCGGCGGAATCTTTTCAGGCGCGACGACAGTCACCGAAGCCGCATTGATTGCCGTCGTCTACGCCATGGTCGCGGGGTACTTCATCGGCGGGACCGGACCGGCCGAAGGGGGCGGCGTCGCCGGACAACTCACGCAAAGCGGTATCGTCACCGCCACGACGCTCTGGGTGCTGGCTGCGGCATCGGCCTTCGCCTGGATCCTGGTCCGTGAGTGGGTGCCGCAGACGTTGGGAGAGTGGATTGGCGGAGTCGGCGCGGGGCGCGCCAGCTTTCTCGCGCTGACGATTGTCGTGTTCGTCATCATCGGAGCGTTGCTCGAAGGATTGCCGGCGCTCATGATTTTCGGCCCCATCCTCTTCCCTATCAGCCGCGCTGTCGGTGTCGACCCCGTCCACTACGGCATCGTCATCGTCGCCGCCATGGGCATCGCATTCTTCCTGCCGCCGATCGGTGTCGGGCTGTCGATTGCCGCGGGGATAGCCCGCGTGGATATCGATGACGTCAGCCGGAACTACGTCCCCTACCTGGTTGCGTTGCTGATTGGCCTCGTGCTCATCGCGGCATTTCCAAGTCTGACGCTTGTACTGCCGCGGTTTTTGCTGGGATACAAGGGGTGACCTGACTCGAATGTGTTTCCCTTTGGGAGTTGGGAGTTGGCGGTTGGGAGTTGGAAATTGGAAGTCGATCTGGCGGTATCATACGACCCACTATCAGTGAGGTTCGCCATGCGCCAGTTCGCCAGGACCTTTGCGTGCGCCGTTGTTCTCTTCGCCACGGTCACATCCGCCGTCGCCCAGGATGAACCCGAGGCTCCGGCCCGCGGCCCCCGCACGATGCGGCCGGTGATCATGGGCCAGCAGTACGCGGTCAGCTCCATGAAGCACCAGGCCACGGCGGCAGCAGTCCGAATCCTCGAGGCCGGTGGCAACGCGTTCGATGCCGCCGTTGCAGGGCAGGCCGTTCTTGCACTCGTTGATCCAGCCTCCAATGGCTACGGCAGCGACGCAGTCGTCCTGGTCTACGACGCCAAGACGAAAAAAGTCGTCTCCATCAACGGCGGAGGAACGGCACCGAAGCTGGCAACGATCGATTGGTACAAACAGAACAACGGCGGGAAGCTGCCGATCGACGACGGGCTGCTGTCAGCGACGGTTCCCGGTGTCGTCGACGTCTGGTTTGCGATGCTCGACCAGTGGGGCACGATGACGTTCGCGCAGGTACTGCAGCCGGCGATCGAAGTTGCCGAGCAGGGCTTTCCGCTGACGCCCGGCCTCGCGCGTTCGATGGGATCGGCAAAGCTGAAGAAAAATCCGTCGAGCGCCAAGCTGTACATGCCTGACGGCAAGGCGCCAGAGGCTGGTGCAATCTTTCGCAATCGCGACGCCGGTCGGATGTTGCGCATGCTGGTGGACGCCGAGAAGGGAGCCGGAGCGGACCGCCGCGCCGGCCTCCGCGCGGCGCGTGACCGCTTCTATAAAGGTGACATCGCCAAGACCATGGCCGCGTTCTCCGAACAAAACGGGGGACTCTTCAGATACGAAGACTTCGCCAGCTATACCGTCAAGGTCGAAACGCCAGTGTCCGTCAACTATCGTGGCTACGATATCTACAAGAACCCATCAGCCACTCAGGGACCGGCGGAGCTCTTCGCGCTGAACATCCTCGAGGGCTTCGATCTCAAGGCGCTGGGGCTCAACTCCGCGCAATACGTGCACACCAACGCGGAAGCATTGAAGCTCGCATTCGGGGATCGCGAGAAGTACCTCGGTGATATGGATTTCCTCAAGATCCCGTACGACGGCCTTCTCTCGAAGGAATATGCCACCGAGCGGCGCAAGCTGATCGATGCCGACAAGGCATCATTCGAGCTGCGCCCTGGCGATCCGTCGAAATACATGAAACGAACCGAGCGGCTCGATCGTCCCTATCACGTAACCCTCGAAGGCGAAGCCGATCACGTCGGCGACACGAGCTACCTGGCCGTCGTCGACAAGGACCGCAACATGGTCAGCTTCGAGCCAAGCCTGCACAGTTCGTGGGGCACCGGCCTGGTGATGGGGGACCTCGGGTTCATCTTCAATTGCCGCGGCGACTACTACTCCCTGGTACCGGGTGAGGCCAACGCGCTCGAACCTGGAAAGCGGCCGCGCAGCACGCTGCAGAGCACGCTGGTCATGAAGGACGGCCAGCCTTTCATGATCCTGGGAAGTCCTGGCGGCGACGATCAGGTCATGCGGACGATGCAAACGCTCATCAACGTGATCGACTTTGGCATGAACGTTCAGCAGGCAATTGAAGCGCCGCGCTGGTCCACGAGCAGTTTTCCCGCCTCTCCGTTTCCCCACACGATGAAACCCGGAGACTTATCGGTCGAAGGGCGGATTCCGGCAGACGTGCAGAAGGCTCTAACCGCGAAAGGCCACAAGCTCACGGTGTCGGGTCCCTGGTCGCTCGGCGCCAACGCCGCGATCGTCGTCGACGTCGCGAAGGGTATCGTCACAGCCGGCGCTGATGCTCGAAACGATGCTTACGCGTGGGCAAAGTAGTCGTTAGTCGCTATCGTTAGTCGTCGCCAGTCGCTGGTCGTCGCGTCGCTGGTGAACGGCCGACGGCTACGCATGGTGAATCCAGGCATCAGCGACCTGGTTCATACGGGCACGAGCGCGCACACGAAGACCACCAAGCCACGTCGACCAGATGTCGGCAGCGCTATAGGAGAGCGGGACGGTTGAATGGGACCGGTGGATCCACTCGTCCCACTGAGGTATGAATGGTGCCTTACGGGAAAGGATCTCCGTATGGACCGACGCACCTTCCTCACCGTCGCGCTCGTCGCCCCTGCACTTGGCCAGACGACGAAGAAACCCACACAGAAACCCACGCCGAAACCGGCTCCCGTCGCAGCATCGCCGGCTGTCCCATGGCCGCAATGGGGTGGTCCGCATCGGAACTTCCAGACCGAAGCCAGCGGCCTGAAGGATACGTGGCCGGCCTCCGGACCGCGCGTGGTTTGGAAGCGGCCGCTCGGTGAAGGTTACTCATCTCCCGCAGTCGAGGGCGGCGTGCTGTACACGATGTACGGCAGACCGCGCGTCGAAGTGGTGCTCGCGGCGAACGCTGAAACCGGCACGACTCTGTGGGAACAGTCCGCACCGATGACGTTCAACAGTGACGCCGGTGCGGAGATGGGGAACGGCCCGTACTCCACGCCTCTCATCGTTGGCGATCGCCTGTTCACGACGGGCGTTGCCGGCCGCCTGCAGTGTCTGGACAGGAAAACCGGGAAGAGTCTGTGGACGCAGCAGCTGTGGGACGAGCATGGCGGCTCGCGCCTCATGTACGGCTACTCGTCGAGCGCAATTGCCTTCCGCAACACGGTCATCGTTCCAGTTGGAGGACGCGGCAAGGCCATCGTCGCGTTCAATCAGGCGGACGGCAAGGTAGCCTGGGCCAAGAATGACTTCGGCAACGTCTACTCGTCTCCTGTCCTGATCGACGTCGATGGACTGGAACAGCTGGCGGTGCTCATGGATGGCGCTCTCATCGGCGTCAATCCGCACAACGGCGACCTGCAATGGCAGGTGCCGTTCAAAGCCAACTACTCGATCGCTGTGGCGACACCGCTCTGGGGTCCGGGCAACCTGTTGTTCATTTCATCGGAGTACGACGGCGGCACGAAGGTCGTGGAGCTTCAGCGCAACGGTCAGCAGACGACAGCCAAGGAATTGTGGAGCTCGCCTCGACTTCGCCTCCATCACGGCAACGCGATGCGCATCGGCGATACGATTTATTTCTCGAGCGGCGGTAAAGGCAGTCAGGCGATCCTCAGCGCGGTGGACGCCCGCAGCGGCAAGATTCACTGGCAGGAACGCAGCATCGAGAAAGCGACGTTCGTGTGGGCGGATGGGAAGTTGATCACCCTCGATCAGGATGGCAACCTGATGATTGCCCACCCGTCGCCGCAAGGATTCAAGATCGCCGCTAAAGCGCCCCTGCTCTCCCGCTTGTCCTGGACACCACCGGTACTGGTGGGTACGCGGTTGTACATCCGCGACAGGAAAGAAATGATGGCGGTGGACCTGGGCTAAGGAAGAAGGGAGAAGGAGGAGGGAAGAAAGACGGAAGCTGGAGCCGAGCTGGAGCGAGCTGGCAGCTGGATTATTTGAAATTCTCGACCAGCATCGAGATCCTCGGTGAAACGCATCCAACTGAGCGAACAGCAGCGTTCGCCCATCGGGTGACACGTCGAGGCCAAGCGCGGCGTGCCGAGCCATCGTCATCACCCGGGTGACCTTTCCGGTAGCGAAGCTGAGGAAATCGATCGTGGCCTGCGGGCGGGTGAACGGCGTGAGCATCGGGATGTGGCCCAGCGGACTGCTCGGGGGTGAGGACTCGAAATAGATCCCGTCGCGCGCGACTGCGAAGTTCAAATCCCCGGCGATTTCCGGCAGGACCTGCACCTCTTCGCCGCCGGATACCGGCACGCGCCACAGGGAAGCCAGAAAGGAGCCAAGTTCTGGAGTAGTAGAGATATCGGCCGTCGACCGATTCTTTGGCATAAGTGCCACCGTGCTGGGTCACTTGAACTGGCTCGCCGCCTTGCGGTGACAGCTTCCAGATCTGGAACGTGCCGCTGCGCGTCGAGCCGAAATAGATGGCCTGCCCGTCACGCGACCAGGTTGGCACGAGGTCGTCGGCCGGATGGTTCGTGATTCGAAGCGGTGCGCCGCTGCGTGCCGGGATGATGTAGATGTCTCCTCGTCCGTCGTCGCCCCGCAGATCGTACGCGATCGACTTTCCATCGGGCGACCACGCCCCCGTTCCGCCCTGACGGCCATTGAACGACGTCAGTTGCAGGGCATTCCGTCCATCCCGGTCGGCCACCCAGACCTCCTGCGTTCCCGACCGCTGGCTCTCGAACACGACGCGGGTCCCATCCGGCGAGAACCGCGCGTTCCGGTCCGACCGTGTCGACCCAATCAGGCTGACGGGACTGCCGGCCGGCCGGCCCTGAGCCGACAATGCCAGACTCCAGATGTTGTCATCCCACCTTGCACGCGTAAAGGCCAGCCGGTCCTGTTGCATAGCGATGGTGGGCTGACGGCATTCATCGCCGGGGGCGACAGCCGTTCGAGCTGCTCGGGGCTTCGGAGTGGAATCCTCCACAACCCGACGTCGCCCTGGTTCCCCGACGACACGATGACGTCGCGTCCGTCCGCACTCCACGCCACGCCGTGATAGAACCGCCCTTCAGCGCCGAGGCGTCGAGGCTCACCTATCGGCGCGAACCCGGCCGACAACGCCTGCACGTGCAACTCCCCTGTCAGGACGCCGCTGCGCCTCACGAAGGCCAGCATTCTCCCATCCGGCGAAACCGACGGCAGCGAATCACTGCGGGCGGCGGCGCGGTGGCGTCGTGACCCGTCTCGTCTCTCCCGTCGCCACATCCACGGCCGTGAGAACCTCAGGTGTTTCAACTGACGGCGATGCTCCCACAACAAGGATCCGGCTGTCGGCGGACCACGAGAGGACCTGTCCGAACCCGAGACCTCCCACCTTGAGCGTCTCGAGCACTTCACGCTCGGGCCCTCCTCGAGAAGGGACGACAATTACGATCAAACGACCGCCACGGACCCGGACAAAGGCGATCGAGCGCCCGTCCGGAGACCACGCTGGACTGAGGTCCATGGCCGGGTCCTTGGTCAGGCGCTGCGGTGACCCCGGGCCGATCAGCTTGACGTAGATATCCCAGTTGTCTTCTGTCTCGCCGTTCCAGCTGAACGCGACAGAGTTTCCATCAGGAGCGAATGACGCTTGCTGCTCGCGGCCATGGTATGTCGTCAGCGGAATGGCCGTGAACGGCACTGCCGTGTCTCCGGCTGGTCGGCGCGTTGCGCTACGTGACGCCACACGAACGTGCCAATTACTCCCGCGCCGACGACCGCGGTCAGCGCCGCCGCAGCTGCCCACGCAGCGACGTCGGCGGGGGACGGCTGGAGCACTGGCAGCGAGCACACTCGAGTCGGACTCTTCCTTCAATTCCCGGAGGGCAACCTTGACATCGGCCATCGCCTGCCAGCGCCGCTCGGGAGCTTTTCGCAGGCAACGCGTGATGAGTCGCTCGAGCTCGCGAAGCAGACCCGTCGCTGGTGTTCCCGACCGGCTTCGGCTCCTCGCGCAGAACCGCCGTCAATGTCGACAGCGGCGAGTCGCCCTTGAAGGCCCGCTCTCCCGTCACCATCTCGTAAAGCACGGAACCGAAACTGAAGATGTCACTGCGCGCGTCGACCGTCTTGCCCTCCGCCTGCTCGGGCGCCATGTAGGCGACGGTGCCGAGGATTGCGCCTTGATCGGTCACAGGCGCACGTTCAGAAACCGTGCTCGCGTCATCGTGCATCGCGAGCCCAACACGCTCGACCAACTTCGCGAGGCCGAAGTCGAGCACTTTGATCCGCCCCTGCTCGTTGACGATCACGTTCGCCGGTTTCAGATCGCGATGCACGATGCCGGCCGCGTGCGCCGCGGCGAGCGCATCGGCGATCTGGACGCCGTAGTCGAGCGTCTGGTTCAGCCGCAGCCCGTGCCGCGGGATCACGCGATCGAGCGTCCGGCCCGGCACGAACTCCATCGCAATGAAGTCGATGCCCTCGTGCTGCGTGATGTCGTAGATGGTGACGATGCCGGGGTGATTGAGCGCTGAGGCAGTCTTCGCCTCTTGCGCGAAGCGGCGGCGGCGATCGACGTCCTCGGCCTTGGCAGGCGGAAGGATTTTGATGGCGACGAAGCGGTCCAAGTGGGTGTCGCGCGCTTTGTAGACGACACCCATGCCGCCTTCGCCGACCTTTTCGAGGATCTCGAAGTGGCCGAGCGTGCGACCGATCATCGTTGAATCTCGATCGACCGATATCACGCCGGTCCGGCCACGCGCCGCGGCCAACCGGGCAACGAGGACCTGTCAGGCGGCAGGCGAGATCATAGTGCCATCCTGAAGAAACGAGTCAGAAGCATGAACGAAGCTGGCCAAGCTGGAAGCTCGCGGCTGGTCGCTGGCAGCCTATTTCAACCCCTTGTACCGATACAGGTGAGACATCTCGCGCGCCACACTGTATGCGATGACCCGGCCGTCGGGTGTCACTCGGACCGGATGGATGCGCCACGCGCCTGTGCCGTCGGTTGGTCTGATGTCGGCGAAACGTGTGACCTTCCCGGAATCCAGATCAGTACGTGCAACCCACGTGGGATTGCTGCCCTCGAGATACGAATAGATCTGACGGTTGTCATTCGTCCAGCCGATCAGGCGGCCGGGATACTCGTTCGGTTGAATCGTGCGTTTGTTGGAACCATCGACGCCGATGACGGAAATCTGGCCGCTCGGATCAGAACACGCCAGGCGGCCGTCTGTAGACGTGACCGGACCGCCGGTGCAGGGCATCTTCGCTACCAGCGTCCCGGCAGAGGTTCCGTCGGCGCTCTGCCGGTATACACCGCCGTCCTGAGCCGCATAGACGACGTGTGTGCTGCCATTCCACGCGAGCATGTCCGTGGCCTGGCTTGGCGTAACCAGCTCTCGAGATTGGCCGGCGAGCGGCGCGATCGTGACCTTGCCGTCGCGGAGGAAGACAGCCCGTTTTCCATCGGCGGATAGCCGGGGCGATTGTGCGAAGAATTGTCCCTCTGCTATGCGAACTGGCAATCCTCCGGCGACGCTTCGGTGGAAGATTCCCGGCAGGTGAGGGAAGGCTGGAGTTTCATGGAACAGGAGGAATGCTCCGTCGGGAGAAATGTCGTTGACGAACGTGGTGCTGAACCAGGACCGATCGCTCGCTGGTCCACCAACCGTCTGGACGTGGAGCGAAGTCGTAGCGTCCACCAACGTCAGCAAAACGTCGCCGTCGGCAGAAATGTCATAAAGACGAAGACTCGAGGGAAGCTTCAAGACTTCACGCGGCTCGCCGTTGCCGTCGGCAGGAACCGCGATCAGGCGCGCGGGATCAACCGTTGTCCTGGCGGTCACAGCCCACACTTCGCTGCCGTCGCGCAGCCAGGCGAGGCCTCGGCCCAAAATCCGTTGGGTGAGCAAATCGCGCTTACCCCCGGCGCGATCGACCACGGTCAACATCATGCCAGTATTCCCGTGCCAGAAGGCAACCCGACTCCCGTCAGGTGAGACGCGCAGGCTTGAAACAGGATCGCGGTCGGCCTGGCTCGAATACAACACGTGGCCTATGGGCAGCTCGACACGCGTCTCACCGTTGACGACACGCGCGATCGCCAGCTCGCGACCGTCAGGTGTGTAGTCGGCGGCCGAGACATCCTCAGCCAGCTGGCGCGGCGCACCGCCACCGATGGCGACGGTCGCGAGTCGGCCCGGATGAAAATAGGTAAGCGGGAAACGAGGCGCAAGTGCCAACGCGACCTCGCCGGACGACGACACGGCAAAGAGGTTGGCCGGCGCAAGGCCGAGCGCACGGGTCTCGGGTTGCAGGCCGCTTGTTTCGAAGATCTCCACCGGCTGACCATCCCAGGCAGCAGAGTAAACGATCGTCCCGCGCGGGCCGAAGCGCGCCTGAAAGACGGTTCCTCGCCGAAACGTCAGCGAATCGAACGTCGGAGCGGCTGCCGATTCGGCCGCCCGGGACGACCGGCCGACGACCCAGCCGATACCGGCAGCAATCGCGACCGCTGCCGCCAGCGCGAGCGGTACTCTCAAAGCGCGACGGTCGGCCTTCGTGACCGATGCACTTCCGGTATCTCCGCTCAGGGCCTCCAACGCAAACGCGAGATCGAGCGCCGATCGGAAGCGATCTTCCGGTTGCTTATCGAGCAGACGATCGACGATGCGCGCAAGAGCGGACGGCGTTGCCGCCGGCAGCGCGTGTGCGTCTTCCTGAAGGACCGCTGCGATCGTGGCCGCATGCGAATCGCGATCGAACGGTCGCCGCCCGGAGATCATCTCGTGCAGCACCACGCCGACTGCGAACAGATCCGTTGCGGCGGTAACGACCTCCCCACGCAGCTGCTCGGGTGCCATGTAGGTGACCGTGCCAACGGTCTGGCCCGGGCTCGTCGCGAGATCGGTGAAGGTTTCGGCGCCTGTTCCGGGACCGTCGACACGCGCGATCCCGAAGTCCAGAATCTTCAGCAGGCCGGCGGAGGTGATGAAGAGATTTTCCGGCTTGACGTCGCGATGGACGATGCCGCGACTGTGCGCCGCGTCGAGGCCGCGGGCAACCTGAGCGGCAATCGCGGCGGCCTTGCGCGCCGGTAGCGATCCCGTTCTGAGCCGTTCGCGGAGCGTGGCGCCTTCGAGAAGCTCGAAGATCGCGTAAGCGACGCCATCCTCCCGGCCGAAATCGTGTATGGCGAGGATGTTCGGGTGAGAGAGCGCGGCGACGGCTCGGGCTTCCCTCTCGAACCTCGCCAGGCGGTCAGGATCGTTGGCAAACGTCTCGGGCAGAACTTTCAGGGCAACGTCACGGCCAAGGCGTGTGTCGCGCGCGCGATACACCTCACCCATGCCGCCTGCGCCAAGCGGTGCGACAATCACGTACGGCCCGAGGGATTGGCCCGCCTGCAAACGCGGGAATTATACCGGTCGCGTCGAACGGCGACGAGCGCCGCGCCGCGTCTACTTCTTCGGCACCAATTTCACCAGCCGCCCCTGCGGACTGTCCGTCAACAGGTAGATAGCGCCCTCCGGCCCCTGCTCCACATCCCGAATGCGCTCGGGCATCGGCTGAAGGTCCTTCAATAAACGCTCTTCATCGACGACGCGCTCGCCTTTCACGGTGAGCCGCACGAGGTTGGTGCTGACCATTCCGCCGATGAACAGATCACCCTTCCACGCGGGAAAGAGATCGCCGGTGTAGAAGACCATGCCGCTCGGTGCAATCACCGGATCCCAGTAGTAGAGCGGCTGCTCCATCCCGTCCTTCGCCGTAATGCCATCGCCGATCGGAGCGCCTTTGTATTCGATACCGTAAGCGATCGTCGGCCAGCCGTAGTCTTTGCCTTTGCGCGGGGCGGTGCAGACGACAACAACGATTTTGATGCGGCTGATGAAGGTCATGAATGTCATCAGCCGAGTCTAAACTGAAGAAGGCGGAGATAACTCCCACTCCAGTTCCCAACTCCCAATACGACTAGCGACTGATAGCGACTGACTAACGACTAGCGACCAGCGACTTCGTCATTCCTGCCGCAGCGCAATGATCGGGTCGACCGCGGCCGCACGCCGCGCGGGGACGTAACAGGCGACGATCGCCACGGCGGAAAGCAGCGCGGCGACAGTCACGTAGGCGACGGGATCGGCTGGCGTGACGCCGAACAACTGGCTGCGCAGAAGTCGGGTTGCGGCGAGGCTGACCGGTATCCCGACCGCCAGTCCGACCGCCACCAGGCGCAGGCCCATCACCAGCATGAGCGAGAGAACGTGGCGGCGCGGAGCGCCGAGCGCCATGCGAACGCCCAGCTCCTGAGTACGGCGCGCGACGTGGAAGGAGAGCACGCTGTAGATGCCGGCGGCGGCCAGGGCCAGGCCAAGCCCCGCGAACGTTGCGAAAAGGGCCATCGCGAACCGCGGTTGAACAACCTGTGAGTCGAGTACTTCGCGAAGCGTGAACGGCCGGCCGAGCGGCTGTTCTGGATCCATCTCGCGCAGCTGCGCGCGCACCGGATTCAAGAGAAACGTGGGCTGGCCCGCTGTCCGCACCGACAACACACGCTGCAGAGGGGCGAGGACCGTATAGGGAAGGAGCACGGCCGCTGTTGGTTCGTTGCGAAATCCGGCGTTCCGCGTATCGGCGACGATGCCGACGACTGTGACCTCTGGCGGACGAGCGGCGTCGACGAGTCCAGGGGAGGGTGGCCGTTCGAGGACGCCGAGCCGCAACCGGCCGCCGATCGGATCCTCCCCCGCCGGCCACAAGCGCCGCGCCGCTTCGTTGATCACCGCAATCCGATCGCCGCGGCGCACCTCTGCCGCGTCGAACATGCGGCCGGCCCGAAGTGACATGCCGTAGGTCCGCAGATGGTCTGACCCCACCAGGCTGACGGCAACCCGGCGCTGTTCGCTCGTACTCTGTCCGGCGATCGTGAACGGGGTCTGGAGGCCCCCGAACGGCGCCCCGCCGTTGCCGATGCTCACGGCCTCGACGCCGGGCAGATCGGCCATGCGCTCGAGGAGCTCTTCAGCGAATAGATTGCGCTTCTCGAGCGTCGGGTACTTTGGCGCAGGGAGAGGCACGCTGACGATGAGGACGTTGTCGGCCTGCAATCCCACGTCGACGCGCTGCAGCGCGATAAACGTCCGCACCGTCAAAGCCGCGCTCACGAGCAGCACGACCGCCAGTGCCACTTCGACGACGACGAGTAGATTACGAATGCGGCCGCCCTGCGTGCCTTCCCCGGAACCGCGGCCCGCCTTCAGCGCGTCGACCACGTCTGGCCGCGACTGTTGCAGCGCTGGTGCCAGACCGAACACGATGCCCGTGAACACAGCCAGGGCGACAGAAAAGACCAGAACCGGCGTGTTGATGGCGACCCGAGCTTCGTTCGGCACGTAGAACTCGGGCATGAGCGCGACGATCGCGTTGATAGCGCCGTAGGCGAAAGCCACGCCAGCCGCGCCCCCGAGGATCGAGAGGCTGACGCTCTCGGTCAACAGCTGACGGACCAGCCGGCTGCGGCCGGCGCCAATCGATGCCCGCAGGGCCATCTCGCGGGCACGGGCGGTTCCACGGGCCAGCTGAAGATTCGCCACGTTCGCACACGCGATCAGTAGAAGGAATGCCACCGCGCCGAGCAGCAGACGCAACGTCGTCCGCATGTCGCCGCTCGCCACCGTGACGTCGAGATAGTTGCGCAACGTGGTCGTGAATCCCTGCGCCGGGAACGCCGACGGGTTCTCTTTCGCGACGCTCTGATAGAACGCGTGCAGCTGATCTTCCGCGGCGCGCGGCGACACGCCCGGCGCGAGACGGACGATCGGGTTGACGAAGCTCACGTCCCGTCGATTGGGAGGGAGCGGCAGCCACAGCGTGTCGTTCCCGTACCAGCCGAAGCGCGGCGGCATCACGCCGACGATGGTGTGCGGCTGATTGTTCAGGCGGAGCGTTCTACCGATGGCCGCGTTGTCTCCCTGAAACAGGCGGAGCCAGAGGCGGTAGCTGAGCACGACCACCGGATCCGCGCTGCCATCTGAGCGAATATCGGAGGGCTGGATGGTACGGCCGATGACCGGTGCGACGCCGAGGAAGTTGAAGGCGTTTCCGGACAGCAGAACTCCGCCGAAGCTCTCGGGTGTGAAGTCGCCGCTGAGCAGAACCGTATCGTACGACGTCGCCATCACGTCGGAGAACGCGGGCAGCTTCTGCATGCGCAGGAACTCGTCCAGCGTGTGTCCGTGTCCGCCGCGGCCGTCGACCGCGCGCACGCCGGGCGCCCAGATCTCATCCGGGCGCGCGTACGGATACGGCGCGATCAGCACCCCGTAGATCACACTGAAGATTGCCGAGGTTGCCCCGATGCCCAGCGTGAGCGACAGTAGCGCGACTGCGGTGAACGCCGGGCTGCGACGAAACGCTCGCGTCGCATACCCGAGATCCTGAACGAGGGATTCCAGCCACCGCTGCACAGGCACACCCTTCCTTCGGTACGGTTGTGTCTTAGACGGCTGTGGGTATTGGAAGGTTTGCCGGATAGTTTCCGTGGCTTCCGGCTTCAGCCGGAAGTTCGCTTCTCGCGATTCTTCCGCCTTAAGGCGGAAGCCACGAAAGTGTTTCCTCCTGAAGAACTACTCGCTGCGCAACGTGACGAGCGGATCCAGTCCCGCGGCGCGCCTGGCCGGAACATAGGTGGCGATCCACGATGTCAGAGCGAGCAACAGCACGATGCCGCTGAAGACGAGCGGATCGGTCGGGCTGACATTGAAGAGCAGCGTGCGCAGGAGGCGCGTCAACAGCAGGGCACCGATGAATCCAAGCGCCACGCCCACCGCGACCATCGCGAATCCCTGGCGCAGCACCAGCGCGACGACATCGCGGCGGGCCGCGCCGAGCGCCAGGCGGACGCCGATCTCGCGGGCGCGCTGCGTCACGGCGTACGACATCACGCCATAGATGCCGATCGCCGCCAGCAGCGCCGCCATCGCCGAGAAGAGGCCGAGCACGTTCATCTGCATGCGGCGCTGCGCCACCGACGCGGACACACGCGCCTCCATCGTCTGAATGTTGGCAATCGGCTGATCGCGATCGAGCTGCGCAATCTGCTCCCGGATGGCTCCAGTCAGCGCCAGCGGATTGCCGTCGGACCGAACGGTCAGGAACATGTTCGTTTGGCCCTCGGACCCCTGAGCGTAGGGCACGTAGACGAGAGGCAGCGCCGAGTTGCTGAGGCCGCCATACAGCACGTCCTCGGCGACGCCAACCATGGTGAAGCTGGTCGGGCTCGTAGTTCTCGGGCAGCGCGCCGGCGCGTCTCGCTTCCTCGATCATCGACTTGGGCAGGACCGCCAGCGGTGGGTTCACCGAGATAACCTTTCCCACTGGATCCTGGCCATTCCAATCGCGGCGAACGAGCTGGCGATTCACGATCGCCACCTTCGGCGCCCGCGCCGTGTCCTCGTCCGTAAAGGCACGGCCGCTGACGATGCGTATGCCCATCGTACGGAAGTAGTCGCCAGCGACGACGCGGTACTGAATAGGGGCAGAGACCGCGGAAATCACTGGGCAGCGGCCGGTCATAGAAGGTCACATTCTTGCCCCAGACCTCGCCCATGAGCGGAAGGCCGTTGATCGCCCCCACCGTGGCGACGCCAGGTACCGTCCGTACTCGATCGACCACGCCCGCGAAGAACGCGACCGAGCGGGTGTAGGCCAGCGGCGAGAACTGACGTTCCAGATTCTGCATCGACGTACTTCTGCGGCGGCAGATTGATTTGCATGGTCAGGACGCCATCAGGTTTGAAGCCGGGGTCGACGCGCAGGAGCCGATACATGCTCTTGACCATCAGTCCAGCTCCCACCAGCAGGACGAGTGACAGCGCCACTTCTGTCACGACCAGCGCGGCGCGTAGACGGCGGCGGCCGGCACCATCTGAAGCCGTTCGCGCGCCCTCCTTCAACCCTTCATTCACGTCGGTGCCTACGCCGTACGCCGCTGGCGCGAGGCCCGAGCAGAATCCCGGTGACCGTCGTGACGGCAAGGGTGAACAGCAGCACGGCGGGATCCACGCGGATGCCATCCGCCCGCGGCAGCACCCGCTGGCTGACCAGATTGAGCGCGTCGGCCGACAGATACGCGATGCCGAGTGCAACGGCGCCGCCAGCAAACGCGAGCAGGAGGCTTTCGACGAGGAACTGTCGGATCAGCCTGGCGCGGGACGCACCAAGCGCCACACGGACGGCGATCTCACGCTGCCGGACGGCGGCGCGAGCAAGGAGCAGGTTCGCCAGGTTGGCGCAGGTGATCAGCAGGACGACACGCGACCGCCCCAAGCAGCACGAACATGGCGCGGCGGACGTCGCTGCCTACTACCAGGTCGCGCAACGGCACAACCTCGATCGCAGTTCCCTGGTTGACCGACTGCTCCGCGATGATTCCGTTCAGAATCGCGTTCAGGTCGCCCGACGCCTGCTGACGGGAGACGCCAGGTTTCAGCCGTCCAATCATGCGCAGAAAGTTGTTGCTGTGGGAATTCATGTTGTCGCCGGAGGCGAACGACATCGGCACGAACAGTTGCACGTCGAATCCCATGAACGAGAAACCCGGCGGCAAAATACCGACGATCTCGTAGGGCTCCCCGTTCAGCGTGATGGGTTGCCCGAGAACGCGCGGATCCCCCCCGAAGCGGCGCTGCCACAGCCCATCCGTCAGGATCACGACTCGGTGCGAGCCCCACTGCTCCTCCTGCGAGACGAACCCACGGCCTCGTTCTGGTTCCGTGCCGAGTGCCGTGAAGAGTCCCGCCGACACGATCAACGTCGAGATACGCTCGGCCTCGCGGCCGTCCGTCAGGTTGAAGAATCGGAAATAGAACGCCTCGAGATGGTCGAGCGTCCGGTTTTGTGCGCGATAAGCGTAGAAGTCGGGAGGAGCGGTCAGCGATAACTGCCGGTTCGTGGCGTTGACGGCCTGGACGAACATCAACTGCCCCGGGTCGCGATACGGCAGCGGCCGCAGCAGCAGCGTGTTCACGATGCTGAACATCACCGTGTTCGCGCCGATGCCAATCGCGAGCGAGGAGAGGACGACGAGCGTGAATCCCGGATTCCGCCGCATCAGCCTTAGTGCGAAGCGGAGATCGTGGAAAGCGGTTTCCAGCCAGGGAAGACCTCGTCGATCGCGGTGCTGCCCTTTCGTCTGCTCCAGGCCTCCCAGCTTCACGAGCGCCTGCCGTCGTGCTTCGGCGGCGCTCATGCCAGCGCGAACGTTGTCCGCCACGTGCATCTCGATATGTGCGGCCAGCTCGTCGCTGAATTCCCGTTCGTGGCGGGTGCGGTCGGTGAACGACCAGATACGCCGGAGCCACGCGCGCGCCCGCCTCATGACGACTGTTCTCCGCCCGACAGAAACTTACCGAGAATGGCCGACGTCCGCTCCCACTCGCGCGTTTCCCGTTCGATGCGCCGGCGCCCGGCCCGCGTCAGCTGGTAGTACTTCGCCTTGCGGTTGTTGTCGGACACGCCCCAGGAGGCCGAGATATCCCCTTCCTGCTCCAGCTTGAGCAGCGCCGGGTAGATCGTGCCGTAGTTGATGGCGAGCTGTTGACCACTGGTCTGCTCGATGCGCCGCGCGATCCCGTAGCCGTGCAGCGGACCCATCAGCTGCAGGGTTTTCAGAATCATCAGCGCCAGGGTGCCTTGCTTTACATCGGACCGATCGCCCATTCCGTCTCCTATTGGTTCCCCATAGCTAGCTTCTCACATCTTATATGGGAAGGCAATAGGAGCTCAGACACACAACTCCCAACTCCAACCAAAGAGAAACCGTTCGAGGGATCTCGGGCGAAAAATCGTGGCCCAAGGGTGTCGTCAGGTCTTTCACCCCATCAGCTCGAACCGGTTTCGTTTGGGAGTTGGGAATTGGGAATTGGGAGTTGTTCAGAGAGGAGGCCAGACGTAGCGCATGACCGGCAGACCCTTGGCCGGGCCGTCGTCAACGATAGAACGCTCGGCTACCGTCCCACCCTGCCGATCGTAGAAACGCCGTGCGGGAAGATTGCCTTCCATCACCCAGAGGTGCATGGGCTCTCCCGGTGCGGCGCGGGCGACCCAGTCGCGCGATGCGCTGAGGAGCAGCGCGCCGATGCCCTGTCCTTTGTACGACGGCTTGACGTGCAGGTTGTCGAGGAGCGGACTCCATGCCGGCTCGGCATCGAGCAGCACACACGCGAATCCCACGAGCTGGCCGTCAGCCATGGCTCCGATGACGCGTTGCCGCTCCGGATTCAGTGCTGACATCCGCTCCTTCCAGAATCGCAGGCGCTCGTCGAGGATCGGACCGTCGAGGAACTCGTCTGGATAGAGACCGCGATAAGCGCTGCGCCAGCTTTCGGCGTGCAGAGCGGCGATCGCCGAGGCATCACGGGATGCGGCAACGACGATCGTGTACTCCATCAGCGCGGGATGAACGGGCGCACGCGTTCGATGAGGAGCTTGTAGCCCTCCGGGCTGAAGTGCAGCTTGTCCTCGACGAAGAGCTCGGGCCGCGGCTGCCCCTTCGCGTCGAGCGAAATGGACCAGGTGTCGATGTACTTCAGCCGCGGTTTGCCCTTCACATACCCTTCGATCAACGTGTTCAGTTGCTGGTTGGCGTCACGCTCGGCCCATCTGGCGATGCTTGGCGACAGGGAGATGAAGGCGATCTCGGTTTCCGGCAGCTTGCCGTGCACGGTGGAGACGAACTTCTTGAAATCGTCGAATACCTGCTCAGGCGTCTTGCCGTTGTGGATATCGTTGCCGCCCGCGCGCAGGAAGATCATCTTCGGCCGATACGGCAAAATCATGCGATCGGCGAAGTGGGTCGAATCGGCGATCTCGTTGCCGCCGAAGCCGCGATTGATGATCGGCTGATTGGGGAAGTCCTTATCGAGCGTCTTCCAGCGGACGATCGTGGATGAACCGACGAACAACAGCGCATTTTTTGGCGGCGGGCTCGTCCGATCGGCGGCCTCGAAGGCCGCAACGTCCTTCTCCCACTTCGCGAACGACGCCGATTGCGCCCGGACGGCAACCCCGGCTGCGAGTAACACAATCAAAGCTACGGCGCGTCGCAACATCAGCACTCCTATCATCGTTACATCATCGATCTCGGCCTACAACTCGCGCCGCCGGCAGACCCAGGTCGCGCGGACCCAGGCCCTTGCCTTACTTTTTCGAACTCGACGCACGCGGTCGCGTCCTGCGCATCGTCCCCCGATCCGGGGTCACTCCCAATCACCCCTGATGTTCGGGGTGATCGCAGCCCGCAAACTGCGCAAGGAAGAGTTGCCCGTTGTCGCCGAGCTCCTGCCGCAGCCCAATCTCCGTCGTGTAGTAGCCGTCGATCGTCATCGACTTGATGGCGCGGAAGAACTGAACGCCGACGCGCAACTCCGCCGTCTCGCCATCGCCCTTCACGAGCGTCGTCAGGAGCTCTGTCTGCTGCGCTGGTGTGGCGGCGACGAAATCGGTGCGAAATTGCGTGCGGCTGCGTTCGTCCATCCACGTCAGGCCGCGAAGGAACGAGTCACGATCGGCAGGTTTTGCCCGCTGCAAGACGGCGTCGATGAAACGATTCACTCTCGCCGCCTTCGCGCCGGGCGTCTCGGTCTGCGGGATGATGAGCTCGGTCAGGGCGATGATCGTCTCGTTCTGCTGCGGACTGAGCACGCGTGGCGTCCATTCCTGAGCGGCAATCGCTGCTTGCGCAGCCGGCGAATGGGCGTGCTGAGCGGCCAGGGCAGTCAGCGAGTCAACCCACGCCGCCGCGGCGCCGGCGGCCAGTGCGCGCAATGCCGTGCGGCGATCACAGCGAGCCACGTTTGATCTCCTCCGCCAGGTGATCGGTTGCGCGCCACGCGAGAGCCAGGATCGTGAGCGTCGGGTTCTTTTCCGACGCATTCGGGAACGCCGATCCATCGACCACCAGCACGTTCCTCACCTCGTGCATCTGGTTGAAGGCGTCGAGTGCCGACCGTTTCGGATCGCTCCCCATCCGGCAGGTTCCGTGCTCGTGGATTGCCGAGCCCATGGCGTCGAGCTGTCCGCGCCGGTAGTTCACCAGCACACCGCCTGAAGCCTTCACGATCTCCTCGACCGTGTCCGCCATGTGCTCGGTCATCTTGCGCTCGTTCTCGCCTATTCGATAGTCGATCCTCGGAAGCGGCACACCGTATCGATCGACGCGCGAGGGATCCACCGTAATCCGGTTGTGCGCATAAGGAATCACCTCGCCAAACGGATGGATCTCGAACCACGCGGGATGACGGCGCTTGATCTGGTTCTTCAGCGCCGCGCCGAACCCGGGGATCTGCTTCGAACCGGGATGTGCACCGACGGCGCTCGCGCCGGTATTCCAGAACTGGATGCCAAACCCGCGGAGATAGTCCCGTCCCTGACCGGGACGATGGTTGAAACGCGGAACATAGATGTGCTCGCCGCCGATGCCGCGGTCGTTGCGTGTCGGCGTACCTTCCAGAGCCGGAAAATAACCGGCCACATTCAGGCGGATCTGCTCGCACAAGTACCGGCCGATGACGTCGGACCCGTTCCCCAACCCGTTCGGATGACGCTGCGACTTGGAATTGAGGAGGATGCGCGTCGAGTCGACGCAGCTCGCACCCACGACGATGACCTTGCCCAACGCCTGCCGCTCGGCGCCCGTCTGCCGATCGAAGTACTGCACGCCGCTGGCCTGACCATTGTCGCCGGTGAGGATGCGAGCGACGACCGCGTTGGAGCGAATTTCGAGCTTGCCAGTCTTCAACGCAAACGGCAGCAGATGATCGGCCGAACAGAAGAAGGATGCGGTATCACAGCCCGCGCCACAGTTGCCGCAATAGTGACAGGCCGTGAAGCCGCGCGTCGGACGCGTCATGTTGGCCCGCCGCCCGGCCACTACCGGTATACCAAGCTTGCCCATGCCCTTCTGAAGCAGGCGTTCGCCGCAACGTGGAGCGGGAGGCGGCTGCAGGAACTTGCTACCAGGAAGGGCGTCCGAATCATCCGTACCGCCGCACACGCCAATGAGCTGTTCGACCTGATCGTAATAAGGCGCGATGTCGGCGTAGGCGAACGGCCACGGAATTTCCCAGCCATCGCGCTCCGCCGCCTTGAGATCCATTTGCGAGTAGCGGAGGCTCACCCGGCCCCAGACGTTCGTCTTTCCGCCGTGTCCCCACACACGCGTCAGCTCGAATGGACGATCGTCAGGGGTGAGGTAGGGCTGCTCGGTGCGATCGAGGAAGAACTGTGGAGCTCGCTCGCCACGGCTTTCCCGTTCCTGCGCTTCCCACGGCCGCACGTGCGTCCAGAACTTCGATCGATCGAAGCGATCACCGGCATCGAGCAGGAGGACCTCGATGCCCTGGCGCGTCAGGTTCCAGGCCGCCATGCCACCCGATGCTCCGCTGCCGATGACGATGACCGGATAGACCTTGGCGGAATTGATGATCTGCATGGCCCCAAACGATCGTGGCTTTTGCGGGCTCGGCTCTTCGGCTCTTACTTGCTGTTGCCCTGAGGAACGAGCACGAAGTCAGTCCACTCGCGGCTCTCGTAAACGGCCGCCGCCAGTTTTGGATCTACCGCGTAGGAGCCTTCGACGAGGTAGGTGGCCAGCTCCGTGGTCAGGGCTTTGACCGCCGGCGAGAACGCCGCCCTGAGATCGTCCGAATCCGATCCGCCCGGCCAGTACTTGTCGCGCGATACCTTGGTCAGCGCGAACAGGGCAACGTAGTTGCCGGCGTCGGCGCCCTTCACGGCTTTGTAGTACAGCACGCGAAGATCGGGTCGCAGGTTGCCCACCGTCGGGTGAAGTTTTTCAGCGACGAAGCGCTCGAACGCTTCACTCCGCTCGGGACGGATCTTCAAGTAGTGCATACCGAGCACGTTTACCTGCGGTAACGCCGGTACCGTTTTCGGGCTCAGCAGGTTGTAGACCGTCGATGTCGTGCCGGCCGCCTGCACATTCGTGGCAGATGACGTGACGACCACGTATTGACCTTTACGGCCGCCGCGATCCGCCATGAACAACTGCTGCCCCGCACCCGCGCGCTCCGGTTTCGCATCCACCACAGTAACGACGAGTACGGGCCCCAGCTGCATCACTTCCTGTGCGTGCACTGTCGTGGAAAGCGTGAGCGAGAGCCCCACGAGGGCGGCGACGACGTATCTCACGAAAGGCTCCCTGCCACGCGACCCCAAGTGGGCGACTGGCGACGACTAGCGACGACTACCAACTAGCGACTGGCGACCCCGCTCTACTTCCAAGGAACCTCGACCTCGTAGGACTTCCCCGTCGCATCCTCCGCCTTCAGCCGAACCGATTTCGGCCGGGTCACGCGCAAGTTCAAGGGCGTGCCGTCGCGGGCACGGAACTCGCCCAGCGGAACATCGCGCTTGATGGTGTTTTCCACGCGCGACAGGCGCCGCGTGAACTCTCCCCCCGGGCCGTAGGGAAGAATCGCCAGAGTGACGGACATCAACGGCATGCCCGTCTTGTTCTGGAACGTCACCATCGTCGGCGAGACTTCGAGCGGAATCGCCGCGTCGGCGGAGGCACGCTCAGCCGAACCCTGATTGGAACATCCTGACGCCAAGGCCACGGCGACGAGCACGGCGGCCAGCGTCTCGCGCGAACTCACAAACCCACGCGCCATAAATACCTCCTGACGCCGCGGGAAACAGTGGGGCGAGCGGAATCTACCGCCTCGCCGGCCCCGGGGTCAAGGACAGCTTTTGCCCACGTCATTCGACCAGCACGACCTCGTAGGCCTTCAGGCTCGGCACCGTGAACGAACGGTAGGGTCCCCGGCTGGTCACCGTGAGACGGGCGCCGGAACTGACGACCGTGGCGCTGGTGACCTCGCGCGCCAGCTCGATTCGGAGGTCTCTCACCTCGACGGGCGGAAAGTACGCCGTATCCGAATGGCCCGTCGCGTTCACCAGATGCACGAGGGTCCGCTTGCGCGCCGGTTGGTCCATGACCGTCATTTCCACGAGGGGATGCGCATTCGACTTCAACTGCCGGCCGTTCGGCAACAGGCGATCGATCACATCCGCCATCAAGCCAGCGTGACCCTGCGAGCTGTGGCGGTAGTAGAGGCTTCCGACGTCCCACGGAATGTAGGCGAAGCGCCCCTTGCCGTGGTCCGCAAGCACGAGGCCGGGGGTCGTCGTCTCCACTTTGTCGCCCCAGACCTTCTCCGGAGGGCCGAACATGGCGGTGGGAATCAACGTGAGCACGGGCCGATCGAGCGGGGCCAGCTCAACGTATTCGCCGTCGAGAAAGAGCAGGCTCGTGTCCTTCAAAGATGGAAGGAGCGCATGGTCGTGGACACGCCAGTAACCCTGCGTGGTGATGCGGCGGCCGCTCCCGCCGCCAATCGGCAACTCCGGCGGCGCCGTGCCGGCAACGAGAAGCCGGCCTCCGTCCGCAACGTATCGTTCGAGGCCGCGAGGCGGACGGCCCGGAGCGATCACGAGATCGAAGCGCCGCGGTTCCTCTTCGATCGACCGGAGGTTTTCGGATACGACGAACGGGATGTGCTGCTCGCTGAGCAGGCGGAAGAACCCGCGATAGGAAGCGCTCTCCCCGCCGGCGAGCAGCAGGACGCGAGCGGCATTCTTCTGGCCGACGTACAAATCCTCATGCTGTGCATGCCACTGAAAGACAGGGCGCGCGGCGATCAGCCCGTGCCTGTCCTGCTGATTCATCGGGCCGACCATGGCAAAGGCGGGAGGACCGCCATTGGCCATGTTCTGGTACAGGCGCAGCTGTAGCTCCGCCTGGGGCACGTGAGCATAGCGCCATGGAAAATCGACGAAGCTCATCGCCAGGTTGATCGGGATCTTTCCGGGCTCGGATCCGAGTGCCCGGTTGACGTTGTCACTCGCCGAGTACGGCCACAGCGGCAGCGCCCGGCCGACCGCCGTATTCGACTCCGACATGATGCCGTCGGTGTGATCCTTGATGTAGGTCAGAAACGCCGCGTTCGGGCGCTTGCGATGGATCAGTTCGGCAATCCCGGCGGCAACCTCTCGCGATGAATCGGCCATGAACGCGCGATAGTCGGCATCCGCCGCCGCTGGGACGGGCCGACCGTATCGGGCGCGGTAGCGCGTCTGGCAGGCATCGCACTGGCACGGCCCCATCGGATGGCCGCTGTAGTCGGCCGACGGATTGCCAAACATGTTGAAGAACAACCCGTCGACTTCGTAGCGATCGAGCGCTTCCGCCAGGATCGTCATCGCGTGCTGACGGTAGTAGTCCCCGTTGATGCAAGTGGAGTACAGCCCGTTGTAGATCGCGGGTTCGCCATTGCCCCGCTTGAAGAACCACTCCGGGTGCGCATCGAAGACCGGCTTCTGCGTCTTGCTCAGATCGAAGCGGCCGACCACGCGGATTCGACGAGCGTGCGCCTCGCGCAGCACCTCGCCGAACAGATCACGCCCCGGTGGCAGGAACGCGCTCGCGTAGTGAAAGGGAACTTTCGTCGGATACTGCGCGACGATGCCGCCCATGTTGATGAGGAATGTGTTTGCGGGAAACTCGGCGACAGCGGCGACGAGGGCTTTCGGATCGACGGTCGAATCGGTCTCGCTCAGATTCGTCTGAAGGAATCGAACCGGCTCGTCGAGCCACCACCGTGATTCTCTACCCGGCTGAGCAGCGAGAGACCGAGCGCCAACGGCCAACCCCACGACGAGGAGGCATGCAATGCCCCCGCGACACCTGCGACGCGTCGCCTGAAAGCCTGATCCAACGCTGTTCGGTCGCATTTACCGAGCCCCCCACCTGAAATTGCACGCACAAAGTTGATTCGGTTGCGACAAAATCTACACCTTTCGACTCGACAGCTCGTCTAACACAGAAGTCTGGACCTGCTTGACCTTCAGTAACTGCAGGGGATTGATGACATGGAAACGCTCATCTCAGACATCAAATACGGCCTTCGGCTCATCCTCAAGAACCCCGTCTTCAGCCTGGTCGTCGTCGTCGCGCTGGCGCTGGGCATCGGCGCCAACACGGCGATTTTCAGCGTACTGAACGCAGTGCTTCTCAAACCGCTCCCATACGCGGACTCCGAGCACCTGGTGATGATGTGGCAGCGGTTTACGGGCATCGGCGTGCCGAAAGACCAGAACTGGACTGCCCCGCCCGAATTCAGCGACGTCCGCCGTCATCAGAGCTCGTTCAGCGACATTGCCGCGATACAAGGCTACCAGCTTCTCCATTCTGGTAGGCGACACGCCGGAACGGATTCTCGGCCAGGTCGTCTCGCCGAGCTTTTTCAAGCTGCTCGGCGTGGAGGCGTTCCTCGGCCGAACGTTTTCCCCGGACGAAGAACAGCAGGGCAAGGAGGCAGTGGTCGTCATGAGCCACGGTCTCTGGCAGCGTCGCTTTGCCTCCGACCGAGCCCTCATCGAGCGGACGTTGAACATGAACGGACGGCCTTACCAGGTCATCGGGATCGCGCCGCCGGGATTCAGGGATCCGGTGCAACCCGAGGCCGAGATGTGGGCGGCGCTGTCGTTCACCGATCAGCAGCTCACACAGCGCGGCAATCACGGCCTTCTCGTCATCGCCCGCATCAAGCCGGAGCTCACGCTCGAACAGGCGCGCTCTGACATGGCGCGGGTCTCGGAACGGATCGTCGAGGGCGCGCCGGAGTATCCGTACGCCAAGTTCGGCTACCGCGTGCTCATCAACCCGCTGCTCGAGGAGGCGGTCGGAGATATCCGACCGGCGCTCCTGATGCTCATGGGATCCGTGGGCCTGGTGCTGCTCATCGCGTGTACGAATGTCGCCAATCTGATGTTGGTGCGCGCGTCGGCGCGTGAGCGCGAGATTGGCATTCGCACGGCGCTCGGTGCGGGCCGCGGCCGCTTGATGCGCCAGATGCTCACCGAGAGCGTCGTGCTCTCGTTGATTGGAGCCATCGTTGGAGTGGCGCTGGCTCGCGTCGGCGTCTCGGTGCTGGCGACGATGGCCGCTCAATCGTTTCCCAGACTGGCTGACACGCGCATCGATCTGTTGGCGTTGACGTTCACGGTTGTCGTCGCCCTCGCGACCGGCATCCTGTTTGGCCTGTTCCCGGCATTTCAGAGTGCGCGTGGCGCGACGCAAGACGTATTGAAGGAAGGGAGCCAGGCGTCAACCACCGGGCGGGGCCGCCTCCGTCTTCGCCGGGTGCTGGTGGCGGCGGAGGTCGCGCTTTCACTGCTGCTGCTCGTAGGCGCGGGTCTCCTCATCAAGAGCTTCATGCGGCTTCAGGCGGTCGACGCCGGGTTCGATCCGTCCGGCGTTCTCACCATGCGAATCGTTGTTCCGACGGTGCGGTATTCGCAGCCCGACCAAGTACGGAATTTCTACCAAGAGGTGCTGAGGCGCGTGGCCGGGCTGCCAGGCGTCACGAAAGTCGGGGCCAGCAACGGCATCCCGCTGTCGGGAGCGGGCGGATCCGGTACAACGACCATCGACAACCCCGCCTTCCCCGACGATCGAGGAACACCGGAAGCCGATCAGCGAATCGTGACGCTCGGCTACTTCGAGGCCATGGGGATGACGCTGCTCAGTGGCCGGGTGTTCGACGAGCGCGACAGCAGCACCGGGCAACCGGTTGCGATCATCGACGAGACGATGGCGAGGACTTTCTGGCCGAACGAAGACGCGATTGGAAAGCGCCTCAAACGAGGAGGCCGTCAGAGCACACAGCCCTGGCTGACCATCGTCGGCGTCGTGCGCCACGTGCGCTACCGGACTCTCGAGGAGCCTTCGCGCGTACAGCTTTATATGCCTCACGCGCAGGTTCCGGCCACGGGCATGAGCCTGGCGATCAAGGCTGACGTCGACCCCCGGACGCTTTCCAACAGCATCCAGCGGGAAGTGATCGCCGTCGATCGCGAGCAGCCGGTCTGGGCCATTCGAACGATGGACGAGCTGATGGCCACGTCGGTGATGCGGCGACAGTTGATCATGACGCTGCTCACGCTGTTTGCCGGCATCGCGCTGACGCTGGCTGCCGTCGGAATTTACGGAGTCATTTCGTACTGGGTCACGCAGCGCTCGCACGAGATTGGCATCCGGGTCGCCATCGGGGCGAGCCGGCTGGACGTCTTGAAGATGGTGCTCGGACAGAGCATGTCGGTCGTACTGATTGGCGTGGCGATCGGCCTCGCCGGCGCGGCCGCCCTGACCCGGGTCATGGGGACGCTGCTCTACAACGTCTCGACGACCGATGCCGCCACGTTTGCCGGCTACTCGAGCGCCCTCATTCTGGTCGGCCTGCTCGCGAGCTACCTGCCGGCCAGACGTGCCACCAGGATTGACCCGGTCACGATGCTGCGGCAGCAATAAGAAACTGGGGAACTGGGGAACTGGGGAACTGGGGAACTGGAGAACTGGGGAACTGGCGAACTGGGGCTTCCGACGATCGAGCGTGCTGGTTAGATGCACGCCCGGCCTGAAGGCCGGCCCACGGTAGCTCCGTAGCTCCGTAGCTCCCCAGTTCCCCAGTTCCCCAGTTCCCCAGTTCCCCAGTTCCCCAGTTCCCAGTTCTCCAGTTTCCCCTAATCGTGCCGCAACGCCGCCATCGGATCGACCGTCATCGCGCGTCGAGCGGGGATGTAGCAGGCAGCAAGTGCCACGACGGCGATCGCGACCGTCGCAGCGGCGAGAATCATCGGATCGTGCGGGGACGTGTTCCACAATTGATTCGCAATCAACCGGCTGGTGGCAAAGCTCGCCAGCAGGCCGGCGGCGGCGCCTGCCACGACCAGCTGCGCGCCCAGACGAAGGACCACGCCGAGCACCTGCCAGCGGCCAGCGCCTAGAGCCATTCGGACAGCGATCTCCTTCGTCTGCCTGGACACGGTATACGCCATCATGCTGAAGACACCGACGGCCACCAGGAGCGTACCGGTCACGGCAAAGATGCCGAGCACGATCAGGCTGAAGCGGGGCTGCGAGTAGACGCTCTTGGCGAGCACTTCCCGCAGGTTTCCTGGTTGCCTCAGCGCGACGCGTCGATCGACCATCGCAATTTCACCACGCACGGCGTTGAGGACCTGGTTTGGATCCGTCGACGTCCGCACGAGGATAAGAGGATTGAACGGGCCGGTCGTGGCTCCAGAGAGATATACGTGGGGGGCCGGCACCTGCTGGATTCCCTGGTTCCTCACGTTTTCCACGACGCCGGCGACCTCGAACGATCCATCGACCGTGGGTGGCGATCGGAAGGTGAGATGCTTGCCGATCGGGTCCTCGTTTCGGAAGTAGATCGAAGCGAGGGCCTCGTTGATGACAACTGTCCGGGGGGCTTCATTCACGGCCAGGCGAGTCAATCCGCCCCCTCGCACGATGCGGATGCCCAGTGTTCGAAAGTAGTCCTCGGTACAAAACTGGACGACTGCCGTGGGACGCTCGGGCTGGGCGGTGCCAGGGATGTCGAAATGCAGCTTGTAGGGGCCATCGTACGGAGGCAGGTAGCTGCTTGCGGCGACTGCCTCCACACCCGGAAGCGCGGCGATACGTTGCAGGGCGGTGTCATAGAACCGGTATTTGTCCGCGGCAACCGAATACGCACCCGGCGCAAACGCGAGAGGCACGACGAGCAGCTTGTCGGGATTGAATCCAAGATCGACCCGCATCAGGGAGGTGAAGGTCCGCATGAGCAGCCCTGCGCTCAGTAACAGGACCAGGGAAAGGGCGATTTCAGCGGCCACCAGCGCGTTCCGCAATGTCCCGCGGCTGCCAGCCATTGTCTTCCCCCCGCTCTTGAGGCCTTCCACCAGATCGCGTCGTGCGCTGTACAGCGCCGGAGCAATGCCGAACAAGAGCGCGGAGGCGACAGCCGTTCCCAGGCTGACCACGAGCGCTGCACCATCCAACCTGATCTCCACTTCCCCTGGTAACGGATTCTGCGGAAGCAGGCTGACGAGCGCATCCAGACCAGCGTAGGCGAACAAACACCCGGCCGCTGCTCCACTCAAACCGAGCAACACGCTCTCCACGAGTAATTGGCGGAGGATCCGCATTCGACCGGCACCGAGCGCCGCTCTCACCGTCATCTCGCGCTCACGCACGGTCGCCCTGGCCAGCAGCATGTTTGCCACGTTGCAGCACGCGATCAGGAGAAGAAGTCCGACCGCAGCGAGTGCCGTGTAGAGCACCGCGCTGAAGCTGCCAACGGTATGTTCGATGACGTTCACCACCTGTACCTGAAACGCCGTGGGGTATTCCGCCGGGTGCTCGCGTGCCCGTCTCGCGGCTATGAGATTGAGCTGCGCTTCTGCCTGCTTGGTGGTCACTCCAGGCTTCAGACGTGCCTGCAAATTGTGGACGACCGGTTGCCCGTTCACGGCCGCGGCATCGATACGCCTGGGTATCCAGACATCGCCAGCGTGCCAGGTGAATCGCGGTGGCATGACGCCGACGATCGTGCGCGGCTCGCCGTTCAAGACAATCGTTTTCCCGACCACGTCGGGATCACCGGCGAAGTAGTTGACCCAGGCGCGATGCCTGAGCACAGCCACTGGCGGCGCCTCCGGCCGGCCATCGTCGGCAACGAGCGCACGACCGAGTACCGGGGGGAGTCCCATGAAGTCGAAAAAATTCGGCGTGACCCATACGCCACGCAGGATTTCAGCGTGCTCCGGCCCGTTCAACAAGGCGGCGAAGCCGAGCGTCCCGACGACATCCTCGAAGCTGGTGCTTGCCTCCTTGAAGTCCAGGAATTCGGCCGAAGGAAACACACCACGAACGCGACCCGTCTGCGTGTCCTGAACCATGACGTTGACGAGACGATCGGAGTTCCGATACGGCAACGGATCGAGCACCACGTTGTGGATGACGCTGTAGATGATCGTGACGGCACCGATGCCGAGGGCGAGCGTGAAGACGGCAACCAGCGTGAATCCAGGCGCGTGGACGAGTGTGCGCACCGCGTAGCGCGCGTCGCGCCCGGCATCGTTCAGCCACACGAAGGAGCGCGCGTCACGCTGCAGTTCCTTCACCTGCTCGACGCCGCCGAATGCCCGCCGGGCAGCGACCTGCGCCTCGTCCGGTGCGAGACCCTGTGCGCGGAACCGGTCTTCGAGCAGCGCGAGGTGTGAGGCGATCTCGTCGGCGAGCTGCCGTTCGGCCCGGCCCGGCGAGACGGCGTTGTACAGCCGAGGAAGATGCGCCTGAGCGTGGACATGGTTGACTAACCGACTAACGACTAACGACTAACGACTTCGTTACTCGTGCCTGAGCGCAACCATCGGTTCGACGTGAACGGCGCGGCGCGCGGGTATCCAGCACGCGAGTGCACCTATCGCCACGATTGCTGTCAGGACTATCGCGAACGTCGCCGGATCGGTCGGCGACGTGTTCCACAACTGGGCAAGGAGCAACCGATTCGTCGCCAGGCTTACGGCGACGCCGATGATCAGACCGGCTCCGACGAGCTGCATCCCAAGGCGAAGGACCATCTTGATCACGTGACCGCGCTCGCCGCCGAGCGCCATGCGGATGGCGATCTCCTTTGTTTGTTGTGACACGGTGTAGGCGAGCACGCCATACACGCCAAACGCCACGAGCACGATTCCGGTGCCGGCGAAGATACCGAGCACGAGCAGGCTGAAGCGCGGGCGCGCGTAGAACTGGTTTTGGATGAAGGTTTCCATCGGCAGCGGCTCGACAACTGCCACGTCGCGATTGATCGCCTGGATCTCGCGACGCAACGGCTCGACTATCCGCATCGGATCACCCGCGGTTCGCATCACGAGTCCGAGTCCTGGCAAGCTGACCACCGAGAACGGGACGAACGCCTGCGGTGTGGACGGCTCGCGGGGACCCTCATTCGCCATGTCCCCCACGACCCCGACGATTTCAAACGTCGGATCAGCGACCGGCACCGGGAGAGTCGACAGCCGAGGCAGCCGGATGGTCCGGCCGAGCGGATCGTCCGCACCGAAGTACTTCTTCGCGAACGTCTCGCTGATCAGCGCGACGTGATGCGACCTCTCCACATCGAGTTCTGACAGTTGACGACCCCTGACGAGAGGCAACCCGATCGTTTCGGCCAGGCGTTCGCTGCAGAAGAGCAACGCAGTCGAAGCTTCGGGTGGAAGGGCCATGCCCGGAATCTGCAGACCGCTTCTCATGCCACCATAAGGCGGCGGAGAAATCGTGAGGGCAGCCGACCGCACGTCGGGCATCGACGATACACGAGCGATCACCTGACCATAGAATTGCCGCTGCTGCTCGGGTGACGTCTTCTGACCCGGCGGAAACGAGGTGAAGACCACGAGCATGCGCTTCGGATCGAACCCGAGATCGACGCCGACCAGCTTGACGAACGTGCGCATCAGCAGTCCGGCTCCGAGCAGCAGCACGATCGACAGCGCGACTTGAGCCACGACGAGGCCGCTGCGCATCCGCGTCTGCCGGCGGCCAGCCGACGATCGTCCGACGTTCGTGCCGGCGACGAGGTCGCGCCGCGCGCTCTGCAAGGCCGGGAACAACCCGAAGCCCAGCGTGGCGAGCACAGCGGCAAGCAGCGCGAAGAACAGGACCGGCTGGTCGAGCCTGATTTCCGTTTCCCAGGGAACGCCTTGCCGCGGCATGAACCCGGCCAGCGCGGCGATGCCGGCATAGGCGACGAGACAGCCGGCAACCAGGCCGCCGAATGCCAGCAGCGCGCTCTCGACGAGCAATTGACGGACGATGCGGCCGCGGCTGGCGCCGATGGCGGCGCGAATGCCGATCTCGCGTTCGCGGGTGGTCGCGCGCGCCAGCAGCATGTTGGCCACATTGCAACAGGCAATCACCATCAGGAGGCTGACCGCTCCGAACAGTGTGTACAACACCCCGCGGAACTCGCGCACGACCCAATCGATGACCGTGATGACCTGAAAGCGCGAATTCGGAGGATAGTCCTTGGGATATTCCGCCGCGCGGCGCGTGGCAACGACGTTCAACTGCGCTTCGGCCTCGGCCGGCGTCACTCCCGGTCGCAAGTGCGCTTGAAACGCCCGGAAGCCTCGCGGCGACCTCGGATCGTCGCTGCGGTTCATCTCTGCCGGCAGCCAGAGGTCAACGATGTTCCACTCGAACCGTGGCGGCATCACGCCGATGATGGTTCGTGGTCCCCCGGTGAGCACGAGCGTGCGGCCGATGACGCCAGGGTCGGCGTTGAAGAGCCTGACCCACGTGCGGTGGGCCATGACCGCAACTGGCGGCGCACCGGGCGCAGCATCCGACGCGCCGAACACCCGCCCGATCTGCGGCGGCACGCCCAGGAACGCGAAGCCGTTGGCGGTCATCCACGCAATCGACAGGCGCTCCGCGCCCGCTTCGCTCACCCAATGCATGGCGTCTCTGCTCGTCCCGACCACGTCCTCGAACGCCTGCGTCTGCTCCAGGTAGTCGAGGAACTCCGGCGCCGGAAAATAGGGACCGCGATGGATGCGATCCGACGCATCCTTCAGGAGGACATTCACCATGCGATCGGATCGCGAGTAGGGAAAGGGATCGAGGACGACGTTGCGGAGGACGCTGTAGATGACCGTGACGGCGCCGATGCCGAGGGCCAGCGTCAGGATGGCGACACACGTGAACCCGGGCGTCCGGCCGAGGGTTCTCGCTGCGTAAACGAGATCGCGCCGAGCGTCCTCCAGCCAGCCAAATGACCGTGCATCGCGTTGCATTTCCTTCGCCTGTTCCACGCCGTGGAAAGCTCGCCGTGCGGCGAAGCGGGCGTCATCGGCGCTCATGCCGCCCCGCCTGAACTCCTCTTCGAGCATGGCGAGGTGCGAAGACACTTCGCGCTGGAGCTGGCGCTCCGGCTCGCCGGGCCGGACGGTATTGAGCAGCCGGAGAAAGAAGCGCCTGATGCGCGACATGTTCAGGACTCTTCGATCAGCAGCTTGTCGACGAACGTGGCCAGGCGTCGCCAGCGCTCCGTTTGTTTCTCGAGCGCCCGCGTTCCGGATCTGGTGAGGCTGTCGTACTTGGCTTCGCGTCCCGCCTCGGTAGGCTGCCAGGTGCCTTTGATCCAGCCTCTCTGCTCGAGGCGCACCAGACCGGCGTAGAGCGTGCCCTGGTTGAGCGGGAAGGGATGATCCGCTACCTGTTCCAGCCGGGCGGCGAGTCCGTACGCGTGCTGCGGCCCCATCGTCGCCAGCGCCCGCATCACGATGAGGTCGAGGGTCCCCTGCAGCAGTTCGACCCGGTTGTGCGCTTCACTGGCCATCTCAGTGGAGTAGACCAAAGTCTCCACTGGGGTGTCAAGTGGAGGCACTACTTGAAGTCGTTAGTCGCTAGTCGTTAGTCGCAGTCGTCGTAGTCGCTCCTTCCTTGTGTCTTCCTCAGCGCGCCTTGCTTCCCTCCGCGCACTCGGCGATGAGTCGCGCCAGGACTTCGGGTTCGGGCGGCTTCGTCAGGTGATGGTCGAATCCGGCGTCGCGCGAGCGCCGCTTGTCTTCGTCCTGTCCCCACCCCGTCAGCGCGACGAGAACGACACGACGGCCGAGGAGCCGACGGATCTGCCGCGCCGCTTCGTAGCCATCCATCAGCGGCATACCGATATCGAGGAACCCGATGTGTGGATCGAACTGTTCGGCGAGAGCGACCGCCTGCACGCCATCGGTCGCGACCCTCACGTCGTGGCCTTTGATGCTCAACATCACCCGCATCATTTCAGCGGCGTCAGGATTGTCCTCGGCGATGAGGACGCGGCATTCCTCGCGTGACGCTTCGACGATATCCGAATCGTCCAGAGCGCTGTCCGTGGTGGATGCCGCCAGCGGCATCCGCACGGTGAACGTGCTCCCACGGCCCGGCCCGTCACTTCTGGCGTCGATGGTGCCGCCGTGCAACTCGGCGAGCCGCTTTGCCAGGGTGAGCCCGATGCCGAGCCCTCCCTGCCGGCGATCGCGGAACTCCTGAACCTGCGTGAACATGTCGAAAATACGCGTCAACATGTCCGCCGGAATGCCCGCACCGGTATCGACCACGGTCACGGCGGCCCACTCACCCTCCGCCGTCGCGGTGACACGAATCTGACCACCACGATCCGTGTACTTCGTCGCGTTGTTCAGGAGGTTGGCGAACACCTGTGAGAGCCGCGTGAATCAGCGTCGGTCCACAGCGGCTGCCGCGGCAGTTCCAGCGTCAGGGACTGGCCCTGTGCGTCCATGAGCGGACGGACTGCGTCGACGGCGCTGTGCAGCACCGATCGCAGATCGATGCGTTCGCGCCTCAGCTCCACCCTGTTCTGCGTGATGCGGGACACGTCCAGCAGATCGTCCGTGATCCGCACGAGGTGCAGAACCTGCCGTTCCATCGTCGCCCGCGCTTTTTCGAGCACGTCCGCGTCGCTGCCGGCAATCCGCATCACCTCGAGCGCGGTGCGAATCGGAGCCAGAGGATTGCGGAGCTCGTGCGACAGGGTGGCCAGGAACTCATCCTTCCGGCGGTCGGCATCGCGCAGCGCGCTCTCCGCCAGCTTTCGCTCGGTCAGATCGACGCACACGCTGACGCACCCGTAGATGTCGCCGTGTGTGTCGAACAGCGGCTGCACGTCGTTTTGCACGTACACGACGCTCCCGTCCGCCCGGACGATCTCGATCTCGTTGCTCACGAACGTGCGTTGAGCAATGGCGTACTGCATCGGCAGCTCACCGCGCGGAAGATCCTGACGGTTGCGTTGAATCCTGTAGAGCGGCCGATCGGAGCTGGCCGGCGTCAGCGAGACATTCGATTCGTCGGGCACCCCCAGGAGCGCCGCGAGCGCGTGGTTGGCGGAAATGTATCGGCAATCCGGATCGTGCGCGATGGCGATTGGAACAGGGGCCTGCGCCAGAAGTGCCTGCAGGGACTGCAGGCGCTGACGGAGTTCTTCCCGACTCAGGCCATCGAGAGGATCGAAGGGGCCCACGGCTGGAAACATGAATGGCCTGCCGGCCTCATTCTCAGGGAACGGGCGGCATTGTGCAAATACCAAACGCCACGGGCGTCGCGGGCACTCGTTACCCGCTGCGATCCCCTTCCGCCTGAAGGCGGAAGCCACATCAGCCCTACCTTCCGCCTGAAGGCGGAAGCCACGTGAGCCCTACTTCAGCGGCGCGGCCGCGGGAGCCGGCAGCATGTTGCGAATAGCCGCGATTCGCCAGCCCTGCGCCGACCTGGTCATCACGAAAGACGTCCACATCTTGCGCGTCCCCTCTGGTCCGCCGGATATCTCGTAGCGTCCATCCGCAATCGCCAGACCGGGCGCCGGGAAGCGGACGGTCTCAACGGCGATCGTCCGCGATCCAGGATTCCCTTTCGACGACGCCAGCGTCCCACGTACGACGTTCTCCCTCCCCTTCCGCCACTCCCCAGACGACGTCAACTGATCGGCGTCGTCAGTGAAGAGCGCCCGTATCGCGGATTCGTCGCTGCGATCCCGGGCGTCGACGTACTTCTTGACCACGTCCCGCACGGCAGTTTCATCGCCGCCCGCGGGGGATTGGATCGTCAGACATAAGAGAAGAGCGATCGTCGCGGACACTTGACCCTCCGGTTCGAACAACGAGCTGATTGTGATCACGACGACTAACGACGACTAGCGACTAGCGACTAGCGACTAGCGACTAACGACTTCACGACTTTACAAGGATTCCCCGCGGCGAACACGTCGTCAGGAATATCACGTGTGACGACGCTACCGGCGCCGATGACGGTGCGCGAGCCGATAGTGACACCGGGGAGGATGATGGCGCCGCCACCGACCCAGACGTCCGACCCGATCGTGATCGGCTTCCCTGCTTCGCGCGTGCGCCGCAGCGTCGCGTCCATCGGGTGCGTGGCCGTATAGATTTGCACCGCCGGTCCGAACAGCGTGAAGTCGCCGATTCGCACGGTGCACACGTCGAGCACCACACAATTGAAGTTGAAGAAGCACTTCGTGCCGAGGAGGATGTTGGAGCCGTAGTCGCAGAAAAATGGCGGCTGCATCCACACGTCGTCACCGCCGGCGCCGAACAGCGCGCGCAGAATGCGGCGTCGTTCCTCCGCCTGCCCCTCACGTGTGGCGTTCAAGTCCTGGCACAGATCGCGTGCACGATTACGGGCTTCGACGAGTGCCGGATCGAGCGGGTCATAGAACTCGCCCGCCAGCATCTTCTCTTTTTCGGATTGGGTACGAGTCATGGTCACAAATCTAGCTTAGCCCCGCCTCCGCTGAAGCTATGGCGCGGCAGGCCCGAGCCCCGAGCTGCTGGGGATCACGGGGTTGATCGCGTGCAGCGTGCCGGCGTGGCGCGCGTCGCGGGTCGAGCCGGTCATGGCCTTGCGGGTGGAGTAGAGGCCGGCAAGAATCGAGGCCACGAGGATCTTCTTTTGATCTCCGCCTTTCTCCTGATCTCCACTCACGCCAGGATCTTCTTCACCACTTCCCCGTGCACGTCGGTCAACCGGAAGTCCCGCCCCTGGAATCGGTACGTGAGCTTCGTGTGATCGATGCCGAGCAGGTGCAGGATCGTCGCTTGCAGATCGTAGACGGACACGGGATCCGACACGATGTTGTAGCTGAAGTCGTCCGTTTCGCCGATGACGGCGCCCCGCTTGACGCCGCCGCCCGCGACCCACATGCAGAAATTGCGCGGGTGATGGTCGCGACCGTAGTTCACGTCGGTGAGCTTTCCCTGGCTGAACACCGTCCGCCCGAACTCGCCGCCCCAGATCACGAGCGTGTCGTCGAGCAATCCGCGCTGCTTGAGGTCGGTAATCAGCGCCGCCGTCGGCTGATCCGTCCCCCGGCACTGCAGCGCGAGATCGCGTGGCAGGTCTTTGTGCTGATCCCAGCCGCGGTGATAGAGCTGCACGAACCTGACGTTGCGCTCGGCGAGACGTCGCGCGAGGAGACAGTTCGCGGCATACGTACCCGGCTTGCGCGATTCCGGCCCGTACATTTCGAAGACCGAGTCCGGCTCCTTTGACAGGTCCATGAGGTCGGGCACCGACGTCTGCATCCGATACGCCATCTCGTACTGCGCGATGCGCGTTTCGATCTCCGGATCACCGTAGGCGTCATGCTTCATTGAGTTGAGCCTGGCGACGGCATCGAGCATCTGGCGACGCGCGACCTTGCTGATCCCTGGCGGATCGTCGAGAAAGAGGACGGGAGCGCTGCCGGCGCGAAATCTCACACCCTGGTAGCTCGAAGGCAGAAATCCGCTGGCCCAGAGGCGCGAGAAGAGCGGCTGGTCCGCGTTGATCGCATGGGCCTGCGACAGCAGAACGACAAAAGCCGGCAGGTTTTGATTCTCACTGCCGAGACCGTAACTGAGCCACGCGCCCATGCTGGGACGTCCGGGCTGCTGAAAGCCGGTCTGGATGAACGTGATCGCCGGATCGTGGTTGATCGCATCCGTGTTCATCGTCTTGATGACGGTGATGTCATCGACGATCTTCGCGGTATGCGGCAGCAGGTCACTGACCCAGGTGCCCGATTGACCGTGCTGAGCGAACTTGAATGGCGAGCGCGCGATCGGCAGCGTCGACTGCCCCATCGTCTGCGCCACGCGTTGCCCCATGCGCACCGAGTCGGGGATCTGCGTCCCCTGGAACTCGGCAAGCCCGGGCTTGTAGTCGAAGGTCTCGAGCTGCGACGGTCCTCCGGACTGGTGCAGAAAAATGACGCGCTTGGCCTTCGGCGCGAAGTGCGGAAGGCCTGGCAGGCCGAGCGGCTTCGCGCGCCCGGCTGCGCCGAAGCGCCGATGAGCACGTCAGGACCGAGCAACGACCCAAGGGCCGCGACACCGATGCCGCGAGCCGTCAAGCCAAAGAGCTGCCGGCGCGTCAGGTGCAAGTCGAATTCGCGTTCGATGGTCATGCGAACTTCCTCGCCCGTAGCGCGCAGCTTCAGCTGCGCATTCACTGCCGCGGGGCTGCAGCTCCCGCGCTACGGGTGTCATTGCTTCGTTATCGTCTCGTCCAGGTTCAGGATCGCGCTCGCCACCGTCGTCCACGCCGCCAGTTCTGACGGATCCAGCCGGGTATCGCGCGCCGATTCACCGACGCCGAGCAGTTTCATCGCCGACCCGCGATCCTTCTGAAATTCTGACAGCCTGGCCTTGAGCAGGTGACGCAGCACGCCGGCTTCCTTGCCGGTCGGCTTCCGCGCAGTCGCCAGGCGAAACGCGTACTCAACCCGCTGCTTCTCGTCCCTGCCTCCCTCGAGCAGTGTCCGCTGTGCGAGCGCTCGTGACGATTCGACGTAGGTTGGATCGTTCATGAGGACGAGCGCCTGCAGCGGCGTGTTGGTGAGCGCGCGGCGGGCCGTGCACTTCTCGCGATCGGGCGCGTCGAACGTCGCCATGGAGGCGGGCGGAACCGTCCGCTTCCAGAAGGTGTACATGCCACGGCGGTACAGATCCTTGCCGTGGCTCTGCTCGTACGACTGCGCGGAGAAGCCTTCGCCGAATGCCATCTCCTCCCAGAGTCCCTTGGGCTGATAGGGCAGAACGCTCGGACCGCCGATTTCACCGTTGAGCAGACCGCTTGCGGCCAGCGCTGTGTCGCGAATCATCTCGGCCGGGAGACGCATGCGCGGACCTCGAGCGAGCAGCCGATTGTCCGGATCCTTTTCGAGTGACGCCGGCGTGACATTCGAAGCCTGCCGGTAGGTGGCCGACGTGACGATCAATCGTTGCATCGCCCGGACGTCCCACTTCGTGCGGATGAATTCCGTGGCGAGCCAGTCGAGCAGCTCCGGGTGCACCGGCGGCTCGCCCTGCACGCCGAAGTCTTCCTGCGTCTTGACGATGCCGAAGCCAAAGTACATCTGCCAGAAGCGGTTCACGGCAACCCGCGCGGTGAGTGGGTGCGCCGGATCGACGAGCCAGCGCGCGAGCGTGAGGCGGGTGCGCGGAGCATCCTTCGCCAGCGGCGGCAGCATCGCCGGTACGCCGGGCTCCACCTTTTCGGTGTGATTGCGATAATCGCCGCGGGCGAGAACGAATGTCTCGCGCGGCTTGGCCGTCTCGCTCATCACCATCGCAGACGGAATGCCCTTCTGGTACTCCAATCGCTCGGCGCGAAGCGTTTTCAGCTCGGCATGCGCCGTTCGCAGCGCCTCCGGCGCCGCGTAAGTCAGGAAGTATTCGCGGACTTCTTCGGCCTCTTCCTTCGATCGCTTGCCGGTGACGCCGGAGAGCACCACACGCGGCTGATAGTGCAAGGCGATTTGCTCGATCTGTTCGGGCGTGAGCGTGCGGTTGTAGAGGCGGAGATCATCGATCTGTCCAACGAAGGGCAGACCGAGGGTCTTGCTGCCCACCTTCAGAGCGGCATCCGTTCCGATCGGTCCGGCCAGCGTGTTCTTGATCACGTCCGTCTCGAAGAGCTTGCCGTCGACATACAGGAAGAGGCCCGAGGCCTTGCCCGAACCATCGTAGGTCAGCGCCACGTGATACCAATCACCGAGCCGCAGCCGCTCGCGCGTGCGGATCTCGATCCGGCTTGCCGGGGTATCGGAGGCCAACGCAATCGTCATCCGCGCTGCCCACCGTTGAATTCCGACCAGGACGATGTCGTCGAGACGCCATTCGTAGCCGCGCCGGCGGTTGGCATCGTCGATCTTTTGAAAGACCGACATCGGCTGATTACCGCGGCCGCGCAGCCAGACGGCGAGGCTGAACCGATCACCGCGATCGAAAGAACCGACGTTGCCGAAGGTCACCTCGGTGTCGCCGTCGAACGTGACCGCGCGCCCGATCTGCCCGGCGTCGAAGGTGGGATCGCCGATGACCGTCCGACCGTGCTGATAGCGGCCGGAAATGTCCGAGAAATTTCCGTCGAGCTCGTAGTGCGCGACCAGCCCGTCCCGGTCGATTGGCGCCAGCTTGTCCGCAAACGACCGTTCCCACTCGGCCTGTACCGGTGCCACGGCCACGTCTGCGAGGGTCGCTTCCTTGGCTTTGATGGCGGCATCGAGCTCGTCGAGCTTTGCCTGCTGCGCCGCCGACGGCAGCAGGAGAAACGGCACGGCGTTCCCCGTGCGCCCGTCGAGGCCGCGCTCGGGAACGCTATTGAAGAACGCGAAGAACTGGTAGAACTCCTTATGGGTGATCGGATCGTATTTGTGCGTGTGGCACCGCGCACAACCCATCGTCAAACCCATGAAGGCGGTGGATGTGGCTTCGACGCGGTCGACGACATACTCGACCTGATACTCGTCGGCAATCGCCCCGCCTTCGAAATTGATCATGTGGTTGCGGTTGAAGCCAGAGGCCACCTTCTGCTCGCGCGTGGCATTCGGGAGCAGGTCGCCGGCCAACTGCTCGATGGTGAACTGATCGAATGGCAGGTTGCGGTTGAACGCGTTGATGACCCAGTCTCGCCATGGCCACATCCCGCGCAGGCTGTCGATGTGGTAGCCGTGTGTATCCGCGTAGCGTGCGGCATCCAGCCACGGCATGGCCATACGCTCACCGTAACGCGGCGACTGCAGCAGCGCGTCGACGCGACGTTCGTAAGCATCAGGAGCGCGATCGGCGAGAAAGCTGTCGACCTCTGCCGGCGTGGGCGGCAGGCCGGTGAGGTCGTAGGTCACGCGCCGCAGCAGCGTCACCTTGTCCGCCTCGGCTGACGGCTTCAGGCCTTCCCGTTCGAGGCGCGACAGGATGAACTGATCGATCGGATTGCGCGCCCAGCCCGTTTGCCGAACGGCCGGCGGTTCCGCGCGCACAGGCGCCGTGAACGCCCAGTGCGTATCCCACTTCGCGCCTTCGTCGATCCAGCGGCGCAGCAATTCGATCTGGCGATCCGTCAACGCGTGTCCCGAATCCGCGGGCGGCATGCGCTCGTTCGGATCCGGGTGAGTGATCATCTCGATCAGCAGACTTTCAGCGGCGTTGCCGGGCTCGATCACACCTGGCTTGGCGAACGCGCCTTCCTTCGTGTCGAAGTGAAACTTGGTTTCGCGCTTCTTCTCGTCGGGCCCGTGGCAGGCGAAGCAATTGTTCGAGAGGATGGGAAGAATGTCGCGGTTGAAGCTGATGGGCGGCTGCGCCGCCTTCTCCTGAGCCTGGGCGCCGGGCGTCTGCGCCAGCGCCGCGAGAACCGCGCCGGCCAGCGTCACAGCAAAGCACGTAGCTGCCGCCGCGATGATCCGGATCCCTCCCGCGTGCATGCGACATCTTAGCTGCGATTGCCGGACGTGTGCGAGGTGGCTGGCTCATCTTCAGGCCCGTCAACGGCTTAATTCGAGAGCAAGGGACGGAGTGCCAAGGGGATAGTGCATCTGTAGATTGGTTGTCGGGGCTCGGGGCTCGGCGGCTCGGCGGCTCGAGCGAGGCTGCGGGGGCTCGGCCGAGGTCGGCGACGCGATCGCCGTAGGCCCGGCCTTTAGGCCGGGCCCGTAGGAATCAGCCTGGTCCTGATTCGCGCATGTGAACGCCCGGGCTAAAGCCCGGGCCTTACGGCAGATTTGATCCCAAAACGGAGGACAATCATGACTGTAATGGCACTCGACACCCCGGCGGTTTCGACCCGGTTCGCGAACGATGACGACCGCTGGTCGGCGGTCGCCCGGCGCGATCCGGCTGCCGATGGGGTGTTTTTCTACTCGGTGCGGTCGACAGGGGTTTACTGCCGACCTTCCTGCGCGGCCCGTCTGCCGCTCCGCGGCAACGTGAGCTTTCATCGCTCGACGTCGGATGCCGAACGCGCCGGCTTCCGGCCGTGCAAACGCTGCCGTCCGAACGACGCGCCGCTGGCCGCACGGCGCGCCGCCGCTGTTGCCAGGGCGTGCCGCCTCATCGAGGAGTCGGAGACCATGCCGACTCTCGACGTGCTCGCCGCGAGCGTCGGGATGAGCCGCTTCCATTTCCACCGCGTCTTCAAAGCGGTCACCGGGGTGACGCCGCAGGAGTATGCGGCCGCCCATCGCGCCAGCCGCGTGCGCCGCGAGCTGCGGGAGAGTCCAACGGTCACCGACGCGATCTACGGCGCGGGATTCAATTCCAACGGGCGCTTCTATGCGACCGCTGCCAAAGTCCTCGGCATGACGCCGACCGACTACCGGGCGGGCGGCTCCGGCGCCACCATCCGGTTTGCGATCGGCGAATGCTCGCTTGGCTCGATCCTCGTCGCCGCGAGTGACAAGGGTGTCTGTGCGATTCTGCTCGGAGACAATCCGGATGCACTCGCGCGCGATCTGCAGGACCGTTTCCCCAACGCGACGCTGACGGCCGGAGACGGTGAGTTCGACGCCTGGGTCGCAAAGGTGGTCGGATTCGTCGAGATGCCTCGGCTCGGCCTCGACCTTCCGCTCGACGTGCGCGGCACGGCGTTCCAGCAGCGCGTCTGGCGGGCGCTGTCGGATATTCCGGTTGGATCCACAGCCAGCTATTCGGAAATCGCCGAGAAGATCGGCGCGCCGCGCTCGGTTCGCGCGGTCGCCCAGGCATGCGGCGCCAATGCTCTTGCGGTGGCGATTCCTTGCCACCGGGTGATCCGCAGCGATGGTGAGTTGACCGGGTATCGGTGGGGTGTGGAACGGAAGCGCGCTCTGTTGGATCGCGAGGCTGCGCTGTGAGCACCGCTGCACCCGCCACCGCCTCGGTTCTCGATCGCCTCACCAGTCTCGACTGGCCGCGACTGGCCGATGACCTCGACGCGCACGGCTGTGCGCTGATTCGCGGCGCACTCGCACCCGACGAATGCGCCGAACTGATCGACAGCTATGGCAACGACGCGTTGTTCCGCAGTCGCGTGGTGATGAAACAGCACGGTTTCGGGCGAGGCGAATACAAGTACTTCGCGTATCCGCTGCCCGAGATCGTGCGTTCGCTGCGTGCCGCGCTTTACCCGCCGCTTGCCGCGATCGCCAATCGATGGAATGCGGCGATGGGCATCGACGTGAGCTATCCCGACTCGCACGAGGCCTTTCTGGCGCGCTGTCACGACGCCGGCCAGACCAAGCCGACGCCCCTGTTACTGCGCTATGAAGCCGGAGACTACAACTGTCTCCATCAGGACGTCTACGGCGAGCACGTGTTTCCGCTGCAGGTGGCATTCCTGCTCTCGGAACCGGGCCGCGACTTCACGGGTGGCGAGTTCGTGCTGACGGAACAGCGTCCGCGGATGCAGTCACGCGTCGAGGTCGTCGCCCTCGAGCGCGGCGCCGGCGTGATCTTTCCGGTGCGTCATCGTCCCGTTCGGGGTGGTCGTGGAACCTATCGAGTGAACCTGCGCCACGGCGTGAGCCGGGTGCGATCAGGGCATCGAGCGACATTGGGTATCATCTTGCACGATGCCCGCTGAAGCACCCGCATTCGTCGGCACAAGGCGCGTCAGTTTCTCGAACTAGTCGCCCGTATCCAGCCGTCAATCGATGGACGGATCCCACGGTGCCGGCGGTTTGGCGTTATGCTGCGAGCGTCGTAAGACCGGCCGCGAATGTGCCGGTAGGCTCGTAGTCACCATCCATGAACACAGACGCTCCGAGTCGCTATCGGCTGCTCGAACGGATCGGCGCCGGAGGCATGGGCGAAGTGTGGAAGGCACACGACGCCAGGCTCGATCGCATGGTCGCAGTGAAGATGCTGCTGCGCGGCGCGCTCGGGCCCCTCAGCAACGACGGCCGCGAGCGATTCCGGCGTGAGGCTCTGACGCTCTCCCGGCTGTCGCATGCCGGGATCGCGACGGTGTTCGACTTCGACTCCGGGGGAGATCACGACTTCCTCGTCATGGAGTTCGTGCCGGGCGGCACGCTCGAGTCCCGGCTGCGAGAGGGTCCGCTGCCGCTCGTGCAGATCCAATCGCTCGGCGCCGCGGTCGCCGACGCGCTGGAGGACGCGCACCGCCACGGCGTCCTTCATCGCGACCTGAAGCCGGGGAATGTTGCGCTGACGACGGATGGGCAGCCGAAGATCCTGGACTTCGGCCTCGCGTTGCTACTGTCGGGCGACGCGGTGACGGGCCGGCTGACCCAGGGCGGGCAATGTCATGGGTTCGCTGGCATATATGGCGCCCGAACAACTCGCGGGCGAGGAAGAAGACCCGCGAACGGATATTTACGCGCTTGGCGTCACGCTGTTCGAACTGGCCACAGGACAGCGGCCGTTTGCGCAGGAGCGGCCGCAGGCGCTGATGTTCGCGATCTTCAATACGCCGGCCCCTTCATTGCGATCCCTCCGGCCGGAAGCAACCGCCGACTTCGACCGTCTGATTGCGTCCTGCCTCGAGAAGGACCGCGCGCGTCGGCCGGCGTCGGCAGCCGCGGTCGCGGAAGCGTTGCGGCGACTGCCCGCCAACGACTCCAGGGGTCCTTCGCCCGTTTTGGCTAGGGGTACGATCCGGAGTATCGCCGTCCTGCCGTTTCGCAACATCTCGCAGGATCCGACGCAGGAATATTTCGCCGACGGCATGACCGAGGCGGTGATCTCAGATCTTGCCCGCATCAAGGCCTTGCGCGTCATCTCGAGAACGTCCGCGATGCATTACAAAGGGACCGCGTTGTCGCTTCCGGAGATCGCCCGGGAGCTGAACGCGGAAGCGATTCTCGAAGGCTCCGCGCATCTGGTCGGCGGGCGTGTGCGGCTGAGTGTTCAGCTCATCGCTGCCCGTACGGACGAAACGCTCTGGGCCGATCGTTACGACCGACAACTCGAAGACGTCCTTGGTCTGCAGAGCGAGCTCGCTGAAAAGGTTGCTCGCGAGATAGCGGTGCAGCTGACCCCGACCGAAGTCACGCAGCTCGCGCACCGTCACGCGGTGAACCCGGAGGCCCATCTCGAATATCTCAAGGGACGGCATTCAGCGTGGGGCGGATCGCCCGAAGGGGTCGATCTCGGCCTCCGGCACGCGAAGCGGGCGCTCGAAATCGATCCCGACTTCGCCGCGGCGTGGTCGGCGCTCGCCGATTGCCACATTCTTCGCGCGACGCGAGGGATGGCGCCGCCGGCCGAGGCCGCGGCGGAGGCCGCGGCGGCCGCCCGGCGAGCTCTCGAACTCGATCCCTCCCTCGCCGATGCTCACGTATCCATCGGCGTCGTCCAGATGCACACGGGAGATATGCATGGGTGCATCCGCTCACTGAAACATGCCATCGAACTGAACCCGGCTCTCGCCGTTGCGCACAACATGCTGGCGCGAGCTCTTTCCTCTTTCGAGAGACACGAGGAAGCACTGGTAGCCGCGCTGAGGTCGGTCAGCCTGGATCCGCTCGCGGTCATGCTGCACACCATCCTCGGCGACGTGTACTACTTCGCGCGCCAATACGAGAAGGCGGTGTTGTCGTATCGCATGTCGATCGAGCTCGACCCCCGTTTCGCCAGCGCGCATACCGACCTCGCGCGCGCGTTCGAGGCGCTCGGCCGCTTCGACGAGGGGCGCGCGGCATACGAGACCGGACGGCGGCTGTCGGGCGGCATTGCCGGCCCGTCGTTCGGGCTGGCGCATCTCGAGGCTGCAGCCGGCAACATTGCGGAGGCGCGGCGCATTCTCGGCGAGCTCACGATGGCGCGAGCGCAGCGTGTCGTGTCGGCATGGGGGATCGGCGCGGTGCACGCGAGCCTTGGTGACATCGACGAGGCGTATCGCTGGTTGGAGATTGCCGTGCAGGAGAAGGCGTCGGGACTCAGCCTGCTGCGCGTGCATCCGCGACTGGATCCGATTCGATCCGACGCGCGCTACTGGCCGCTCGTCCGCCGCGTTGGTCTCGACGATGGCACGATCTCAGATCGCTGATCGCTCACGGCTAATCGCAGGCGCCTCGAATGCCGGAGTTGGAATCACCTCGCCGCCTCCGGGAGCCCCGGCACTCCGACGGACCCGCGGTCGTCCTCTTCCCGTTCGACGGCGATTGCGTGGTGCGTCGTCGCCAGCAGCATGTAGATCGACGGCACGACGAACAACGTGAAGACCGTTCCGATGATCATGCCGCTGACCAGCATGATGCCGATGCTGTTTCGCGCGCCGGCGCCCGGACCGGTCGCCAGAACGAGAGGAAAGTGACCCATGACCGTGGCCGCGGTGGTCATCAGAATGGGCCGCAGCCGGGTGCCAGCCGCCTCGATCACCGCGGCCAGCTTGTCCGAACCGGTCTCCTGTAGATGGTTCGCGAACTGCACGATCAGAATGCCGTTCTTCGACACCAGGCCGACGAGGGTAATCAGTCCGACCTGGCTGTAGATATTCAGCGACGTGAAGCCCAGGAACGAGAAGAGCAACGCGCCTGAGATCGCCAGCGGCACCGATCCGGCGAGAATGATGAACGGATCGCGGAAGCTCTCGAACTGCGCCGCGAGCACGAGATAGATCAGGATCGCGGAAAGCAGGAACGTTCCGAGGAACTTGCTGCCCTCCGTCTTGAGCTGGCGCGACTCCCCGGCGTAATCGATGGTGAATCCCTGCGGCAGGATGGCGCGCGCTTGATCCTCGAGGAACGTCAGCGCCTGAGCGAGGGGCACCGGCGGTGGGATCACGCCCTGAATGCGGACCGCGTTGAGCTGCTGAAATTTCTTCAGCTCGCGCGGTTCGGCCGTGGTCTTCAGCGATGCAAAGGTCGACAGTGGAACGAGCTGATCGTTCGAACCAGTCACGTAGACTTGTTCGAGTTGATCCGGTGTCAGCCGCTCCGTGCGCTTGAGCTGAGGGATCACCTTGTAGCTGCGGCCCTGGATACTGAACCGGTTGACGTAATCCCCACCGAGCAGGATCGAGAGATCCGCCCCTGCCTGGCTCAGATCCACACCTTGTGAGCGGAGCTTGTCGCGATCGAATACCACTTCGGTTTGCGGCTGGTCGAACTTCAGATCGGCGTCGGCAAAAATGAAGAGACCACTGGCCATGGCTTTCTGAACGATTTGTCCAGCGAACTCACCGAGCTGTTGGGGCTCGGCCGCCGACGCGATCACCACGTCTACCGGGAAATCTCCGCCTCCGGGCAGCGCCGGGGGCGTCAGCGGTATGGCGCGGATGCCAGAAATCTTCGACAGGCCGCCCGCCGACTCCATCAGCAGCTGCTGTGTCGTTTTGCTGCGCTCGCTCCACGGTTTCGTCACCATGCCGCCGAAACCGCCGGTCGGGAACGTGATTTGAAAGATGCTGGCGGTCTCGGGAATCGACTTGTATACGTCGTAGACCTCTTCCGCGAACAGCTTCGTTTGATCGATCGTCGAGTTCGCCGACGCCTGGAGGACTGAAAAGATCACTCCCTGATCCTCGTTTGGAGCCAGCTCACGCTGCGAGAACATGTAGAAGGGGACGATCAACAACGCCACGATCGCCCACAGCACCAGAACGACCGGGCGGTAACGAAGCGTTCCCGTGAGTGTGCGCATGTAGCCGCGACGCACGGACTCGAAGCGACGATTGATCCACCCTGAGAAGCCGCGATCCGTATGACCCGCGCGCAGCAGCTTCGAGCCCATCATCGGTGACAAGGTCAAAGCCACGACGCCGGACACGATGACCGCTCCGGCCAGCGTGAATGCGAATTCCCGGAACAGTGCCCCGGTCAACCCGCCCTGGATTCCTACCGGCGCATACACCGCGGCCAGCGTAATGGTCATCGCAACGATGGGTCCCACGAGCTCGCGCGCGGCATCGATAGCTGCTCGGTGAGGAGCCTTGCCTTGCTGCAAGTGCCTCTCGATGTTCTCCACCATCACGATCGCATCGTCTACGACAAGGCCGACCGACAAGACGATCGCCAGCAGAGTCAGAAGGTTGATCGTGAACCCGGCCACGGCCATCAGGAACACGGCACCGACGAGTGAAATCGGTATGGCCACCACCGGGATGAGCACGGACCGAAACGACCCGAGAAACAGGAAAATCACGATGATGACGATGAGGAGCGTTTCCGAGAGCGTGGTGAGCACCTCGTCGATCGCGTCCTGGATGTACTCGGTCGAATCGTAGGGCACACTGATCGTCATGCCGACCGGCAGCTGCGACTGGATCGCCGGCAGCGCCTCGCGTACGCGGTGGATCACGTCGAGCGAGTTGGCCGTCGGCAGCACCCACAGGCCCATGAACGTCGCGCTCTGTCCGTTGAAGCGCACGTCCTGTTCGTAGTTCTCGGCACCCAGCTCGACGTCGGCGATCTCGCCCAGCCTGACGACGACGCCATCCTGCTCTTTGATGACCAGCTGCCGGAATTCCTCGGGCGTGCGGAGATCCGTATTGGCGACCAGATTCACCGACACCATGGAACCTTTGGTGCGACCGAGCGCCGACAGATAGTTATTGCGAGCCAGCGCCTCGCGCAGCGCGCTCGGCGAAATGTCGTACGCCGCCATGCGATCGGGCTTCAGCCAGATGCGCATGGCAAAGGTCCGACCTCCGAGGAGGTCGGCCCGCTGCACGCCGCTGATCGCGCTCAGCTTCGGCTGCACCACTCGGGTGAGATAGTCGGTGACCTGATTCGGATCGAGGTCCTTCGACGCGAAGCCGAGATACAACGCCGCAAACTGGTTGTCCGCCGTCTCGAGCTCGATGATCGGCGCTTCCGCCTCGGGCGGCAGATCGTTGCGGACTTGGGCAACTTTCGCCTGGATCTGCGTCAACGCGGCGTTGGTGTCGTAATTGAGCTTCAGATGAACCGTGATGGTGCTGATGCTCTGCCCGCTCGACGATTCCATGTAGTCGATGCCGTCCGCGCTCGCAATCACCCGCTCGAGCGGCGTGGTGATGAAGCCGCGCACGAGGTCGGCATTCGCGCCGACATACGCCGTGGACACGCGGACGATGGCAATGTCGCTGCGCGGGTACTGGCGGACGCTTAGCGCCCTGATCGACTGCAGCCCGGCAATCAGGATGATCAGGCTGACGACGACCGCGAGGACAGGCCGCCTGATGAAAAGATCGGTGATTCGCATCAGCTCTCCTCAGGCTTCGGCTTTGGATTGTTCGTCGGTGTCACCTTGTTGTTGATTTGCACGGCGGCACCGTTACGCAGCTTGAACACGCCGGAAGTCACGACTTCCTCCCCTGGATTGATTCCGGAGACCACCGCCACCTGATCGCCGCGCGACCCGCCGACCTTCACGAATTGCTGGCGGACGCCGCGGTAGGTCTTGCCGTTGGGATCCTTGAGATCGGTCACCACGAACACCGAGTCGCCAAACGGCGCATAGCTGATCGCCGGCGCGGGCAGCGCGATTACCGAGCGGCTGGCACCGAGATTCAACTCCGTCTGCACGAACATGCCCGGCCGCAGCTTGCCCTCGGGATTGGCGAGGGTCGCCTGCACCTGCACGTTCCGCGTCTTCTGATCCACGATCGAATCGATCGCGGTCACGCGACCGGAGAAGTCGGAACTCTTCCAATTCCTCGGCGGTGATGCGCACGTTGCGGCCGACGCGGATCTGGCCGGCATCCTGCTGCGGCACGCCGAAGTTCACGTAGATCGGGTTGAGCGCCTGCAGCGCGACAACAGGATCGCCAGCGGCGAGGTACTGCCCGCGGTTCACCTGGCGAATGCCGAGGATGCCCGAGAACGGCGCGCGAATGTTCTTGCGCTCGATCGTCGTTTGAATCTCGCCGAGCCGGGCGTCCGTCTCCTTCTGATCGGTCATCGCCCGGTCGAACTCCGACTGCGCGATCACCTTCTGTTGGAGCAGGTCCTTCATCCGGGCGAAATTCAAACGTGCCAGGTCCCGCTGCGCTTCGAGCGCGGCAAGCTGCGAGCGCTCCTGTCGCGTGTCGAGCTGAACCAGAACCTCGCCGGCACGCACGGATTTACCGGATTCGAAGGCAATGCGATCGACCGTACCGGGCAGATCGGTGCTGACGGTGACGCCCTGAACGGCCGCCATCGTGCCAATCACTGCCAGGGTGGCGGGCCACTCTTCCCGCTGCGCGACGATGGTGGTGACGGCGTCGGGTGGCGGCTGGAAGGACGAGCCCTGCGCGATGGCGGTCTGGATCTGGCGGAACTTCACGAAGCCAAGAGCCCCAATGAACAGGGCCATGACCGCCAACATCAGGATCATTCGCTTTGCCATGAGCTTCCTCTTTATCCGGTCCGAGGCAGGCGTCGCAATTACTCCAGAGGTAATCCAGGCCAGGCTGGTCGGTGCGATCGTCCCGTCGTCAGAATTGACGATCTGAAGGGTTCGAAATCGACAGCGTCAGACGCCCCTTGATCAAGACGCCGCCTTTCGGACTGAGGTTCCCCTCTCAGCCGTATTGTTACTGATCTGGAGATTTTCCAGCGAATTTTGCCGTGTAAAACGTGTGTCGGCGAGTTGACACAGGCGGCTCTGGAGCAGGGATTAGGATCACCCGGTGGCCACAGAAAAGGAAACCCTCATTGTCGCCGGCCGGGAGGTGAGTGTTTCCAATCCCCGGAAAGTGCTGTTCCCCAAGGCTGGCCACACAAAACTCGACATTGTTCAGTATTACCTGGCAGTTGCGGAGGGTGCCTTGGCTGCCGCGGGCGGACGACCGAATGTGCTGGTCCGTTATCCCAACGGGATCGGCGAGGAGTTCTTCTATCAAAAGCGGGCCCCGGAGTCGCGGCCGCCGTGGATCGAGGTGGTGTCCCTGCGCTTCCCATCCGGCCGCAGTGCCGAAGAGGTCGTGCCCCGAGATCCGGCGGCACTGGCCTGGATGGCCAACCTCGCGTGCCTCGAGCTTCACCCCCATCCCGTGAGGGCGGACGATCTCGATCATCCAGACGAGTTGCGCGTGGATCTCGACCCCGTCCCCGGCATTTCGTGGCAGCAGATCCGCGAGGTCGCCCGCGTAGTCCAGACGGTGCTCACGGACTTCGATCTCGTCGGCTGGCCAAAGACGTCAGGGTCGCGCGGCATGCACGTGTACGTGCGCATCGAGCGCCAATGGACCTTCACCGAGGTTCGCCGCGCGGCACTCGCGCTGGCCCGCGAGGTGGAACGCCGCGCACCTGCCCTGGCGACGAGCAAATGGTGGAAGGAGGAGCGCCACGGCGTGTTCATCGACTACAACCAGAACGCCAAGGATCGCACTGTGGCCGCCGCTTATTCGGTTCGTCCGACGCCCGACGCGCGCGTGTCGGCGCCTCTCACGTGGGACGAGATCGATACCTGCGATCCGGGTGACTTCACGCTGAAGACGATGATCGCGAGGTTTCGCGAAGTGGGCGACCGTCATGCCGATATCGACTCGCGTCCGTGCTCATTGGCGAGCCTGCTCGAGCTGTCAGCGCGTCAGGAAAAGGAGGGGCAAGGGGACGCACCGTGGCCTCCTCAGTACAAGAAGCAGCCTGGGGAACCGATGCGCGTGCAACCGTCGCGGCGGCGTGTGCCGAAGCACCCGCTGATCGAGGTCGCGCGCGCGGAAAGGAAAGAAGAAGCGCTGGCCGGACTCGAGCGCTGGCGCGCGCGTCATCCCGAGGCCGCCGCGCATCTCGAGCCCGCCGACGTGCTCGTGGACTCCATGCGCGGGCGATCCTCGACGTGGACTCGAATCCGCGTGAACCTGCAGCACGTGCCCGAGCCGCTGCGGCCAGCGCAGGAGGAAGTCACGTCGCGCCAAAGACCTTCTCGAGCTCGTAAGGAGTGGTAACCTCGAGCTGGTCGTAGCGGCAATCCGCTGGCAACTTGTCCGGGCGCCAGCGCTGAAAGACCGCCGCATGGCGAAAACGATCGCCCTGCAGGTGATCGTATTTGACTTCGCAGACCCTCTCGATCCGCAGCGGCTCCCACGACAAATCTTTTCCCGCGCTCCAGCGGCTCTGACCGCCCGGCATGCGTGTCATCTCGTGGATACCAGTCGCCCATTCGCGCCAGGGATGATTCACGAGCGCGTCGGTGCGGAGCGGAGCGAGCTCCTGTGCGAGCTGCCGGCGTGCCTCCATCGTGAATGACGACGTCACGCCGACGTGCTGCAGCCTGCCCCTGTCGTCGTACAAACCGAGGAGCAGCGAGCCGACGATGCCTTCTCCGTTTTTGTGCCAGCGGAATCCAGCCACCACGCACTCGGCGGTGCGCGCATGCTTCACCTTGATCATGGCGCGCTTCCCCGGCTCGTAGTGTCCGTGCTCTGGCTTGGCGATGACGCCGTCGAGCCCGGCACCCTCGAATCGACTGAGCCATTCGGCTGCCACGCTGCGCTCGCGGGTCATCGGCGTGAGATGAATAGGAGGCGCAACGCCGGCCAGCAGCTTCTCCAGGTGCTCGCGGCGTTCACTTTGCCCGGCGCTGCGCAGATCGCGTCCGTGACCCGCGAGCAGATCGAAGCCTACGAAGGAGGCCGGTGTCTCGCTGGCAAGCTTCGCCACCCTCGACGCGGCGGGGTGCAGGCGAAGCTGAAGGCGATCGAAGTCGAGCCCTCTCGAGGTCGCGATCACGATCTCGCCGTCGATGACGCAGCCGTCAGGCAGCGCGCGCATGAACAGATCGTGCAGCTCCGGAAAGTAGCGATCCAACGGCCGCAGATCCCGACTCTGGATGTACACCTCTGAACTGCTGCGAAACACGATGGCGCGGAAGCCATCCCACTTCGGCTCGAACAGAAATCCCTCGCCGCTCGGCAGCGTGTCGGCGAGCTTGGCGAGCATCGGCTCGATTGGTGGGGCAATGGCGAACGTGGCCATAGCGACGTCTTACCACAGCCAATAGCGGTGTTACCATCGGGGCTCGGGGGCTCGGGCGGCTCGGCGCGAGCTCGGGGACTCGGAGACTCGGGGGCTCGGGGGCTCGAACCTGCGAACTAGTGAACTCAATCTCGAGCTGGTTAGACCTACAGTTCCCCAGCTCCCCAGTTCGTCCAGTTCCTCAGTTAGTAGGAGGTTGGCTGTGAAGTTGGCTGAGCTTTTCCTTTCCGAACTCGATAAAGAGGCGCAACGCTCACGACGCGCGCTCGAGCAGATGCCCGAAGGCAAGCACGACTGGAAGCCGCACGATCGCTCGATGATCTTCGGCTACCTCTCGCAGCTCGTGGCGATCATGCCGATGTGGATCACGATGCAGATCGAGCAGGATGAGCTCGATCTCAAGCCGGCCAGTGGTTCGGGCTTCAAGATGCCGTCGATGAACACACGCGACGAGTATCTCAAGGCGCACGACAAGGCTGTGAGCGACGCGCGCGAGGCCTTCAAGAGCACGACCGAGGATCATCTAATGAAACCCTGGCGCCTGCTCGTCGCCGGCAACGTCGTCGCGCAGGGGCCGCGTCACGAGATGATCCGCGACACGTTCGCCCATCTCGCCCATCACCGTGGACAGATGACGGTGTACCTGCGGTTGCTGGGTGCGAAGGTTCCGGCTCTGTACGGCCCATCGGCAGACGACCAGAGCTTCAGTTAGGTGTCCGCCGGTGGTGTAGTGGGCGGACGGCTTGACAAGGGCTACATTTCAATCACCTCGTAAGTCGCCGTCCACCACCGTTCCCAGCGCTCTCGCAAATCAGCGAAGGCGCGGTCGCTCAACCCGTACGTCGTGATCACCAGGTTCCCGCCGCCGTGCGGAGACTTGCTGGTCTGTGGACGGTCGTTGGGAATCAGCAGACCGTCGCCGAAAGCGTCGACCGTGACGCCCACCTGATAAGCAGTTCGGAACCACACCGTCCCTTCCAGGCGCTCGCCGAAGGGCGTCGTGATCGCGTATCGCTCACCCACGGGAACCGTCGACAACACGCCGAGGCCTAGAGCATCCCCGGGCAGTGCAGTGCCGGCGGAACGGGCGCGCCCGTTGAGGAACAGCGTGCGGCGGTCCGCACCGCGATGACGTTCGAGCGCGAAGCGCAACTGCTGCATGAAGGTAATCCATCCCTCGACCATGTCGTCGTAAATGCCTTGCCAGCTCACGTCCGTAACCGGAGCCGAGCGGACCACGCGCACGATCGTCTGCGCGCCGCTCGCCTCGAGTGTGATCCGGTCGGGGACGTCGATCCCACGCAGCGTGTGATCGGTCTCCGACACGGTCAGGGCTTTCCGAAATATGAAATCGATCTCCTCCGCCAGTCCGGGTGAATCCCAACCAAACCAACGAGCAATCTCGACCGGATCGCGCAGGGCCTGCCACACGACGTCGATCGGCGCGGCGACGACGATCTCGATGATGACGCGATCGGAGGTGCTCATGATGTTCTCCTGCTGGTTGGCTGCCGGCGCGGCGCTGGATGGGCGCCAACGACGACACGATAGCGGCGGCCGCCGTCGCGCGCATTGTGCTTGCGGCCCTGCCGCGCGATGAAGCCGGCCAGCGCGGTCGTGAATCGCTCGAGATCACGAGGCGTGGCAAAGCTGATTTCCGTGTCCATCGTGAAGGTGAGAAGCCTCGTGCGCTGCTGGTCGGCGCGCGACTGCATGCGCGCCACCTCGCGGACGACGTCAGCCGCCGTCTCGATCAGATGTGCGGCGGCAAAGCGATCCTGGACGGCGGCACGGATGGCGCGGGGCGCACGGCCGCCGACGATCGCCGGATCGACGACGAACGCCTGAGCGCGCGCCGCCAGGATCCGCTCGATGCATCCCCGCCGCTGCCGGGCCTCGACCAGTTCGAGCAGACCGGCATTCTCCAGCGCGCGCAGGTGGTAGTTCAGGCGCTGCCGTCCCATCGAGAATTCCGGGGCGAGCTCCGTCGCCGAGGCCGGCTGACGGAGGCGCTCGAGCAGCCGCCGCCGCATCGGCGTCAAGGCGGCGCGGACGCGTTGCGGGTCGTCGATCAGGGCGACGGGAGCGGTCGTCACGGGCGAGACAATAGAATAGGAAAAATAATTTGTCAATTAACGCCGCGTGCGTACACGTGCTACGTGCTGACGTGCGACGTGCTATGTGCGGGACGGCGGAACCGCGAGGTGCCGCGTCTTAGCACGTCGCACCTAGCACGTCCGGCACGTAGCACGTGCACGTAGCACGTCGCACGTCGCACGTGGCATTAGTTGTGCTTGGCGTTCGACTCGGAGAGGTTCCAGCATGCCCGCAGTGCGAAATGGAGTCTTCGGTTGCCTAGGAGTGATGCTCCTGTTCTTTGGGGCGTGCAAGCGGGACGTTCCACCACCCCCGCCGGCGACGACGGCGTCGCCCGCCACGGCACCGCCCACCGAGCGCGTCGTCGGCCCGCTCAGCGAAGCCGATGCTAAAGCCCTGGCTACGATGAACGATCGGCTGAAGGTGTATGTCGAGTTCCACCGCAAAATCGAGAAAACGCTGCCCGAGCTGCCCGATCAGGCGACGCCACAGCAGATCGACAGCAACCAGCGGATGTTCGAGAAGCTGATCCGCAAAGAACGCATGTCCGCCAAGCGTGGCGATATCTTCACGCCGGAAGCGGAGGTGGTCATCAAGCGCCTGCTCGCCTCCGTGTTCGGCGGGCCCGATGGGAAACAGTTGAAGGCGTCGATCATGGACGAAAACCCGGTCGGCCTGAAGCTCGCCGTGAACGGCCGCTATCCCGATGCCGTGCCTATCTCGAGCGTGCCGCCACAGGTCTTGCAAACGCTGCCGGCGCTGAGCGAGGACATGGAGTATCGCTTCGTCGGCGACAACCTCATCCTGCTCGACGCGCACGCGCACGTCATTGCCGATTTCATCCCGGATGCATTTCCGAAATGACGCTTGAACGCATCGTTCGCCCGCGAGCCAGTCTCGCTATCGTCGGGTTTGCCCTCCTGGCCGCGACCGCCGTGGCCGTGGCGGACGTCGTGCAGCAGGCGGCCGTGGAAGCGCCAGTTGCCCTGCCCAACCGGGCCGGATCCTTCAAGTTCGCCGTCCTCGGTGACTTCGGCACGGGCGATCGCACGCAGTACCAGCTGGCTGCGCAGATGGCGAAGGTTTACCAGTCATTCAAGTACGAGCTGGTAGTGCTGGTTGGGGACAACATCTATGGTTCCGAGCGCCCGCAGGACTTCAAGAAAAAGTTCGAGGATCCCTACAAGCCGCTGCTCGACGCGGGTGTGAAGTTCTACGCGTCGCTCGGCAACCACGATGCGCGGGAACAGCGCTTCTACAAACCGTTCAACATGGACGGCAAGCTGTACTACACGTTCAGCCCGAAGCCCGAGATCCGGTTCTTCGCGCTCGAAAGTACGTATCCGGTTCCGGAACAGATCCGATGGCTCGAGAAGGAGCTCAAGGCGTCGGGGAGCAATTGGAAGATCGTGTTCTTCCACCATCCACTGTATTCGTCTGGTGATCGGCACGGTTCCGACCTCCGGCTGCGCGAGGTCCTCGAACCGCTCTTCCTGGCGAACAACATCAGCGTGGTTCTGACCGGGCACGATCATTTCTACGAGCGTGTCAAACCACAAAATGGGATCGCGTACTTCGTGGTGGGATCTGGTGGTAAATTGCGATCCGGTAACATCGATCGCAGCACCGGCATCACCGCCAAGGGGTTCGATACCGATCTTGCGTTCATGGCGGCGGAAATAGCCGGCGATGAGATGTACTTCAACACCGTCTCGCGAACGGGTCAGACTATCGACTCGGGCGTACTTACTCGGCGGATGGCCGCGCGCTGACCGCTGTGCCGGCGACCGTTAGCCAGGCGCGAGAGGCAGTGGGGACTGGGTCGACACCACGTCATAATGCGCAGCCGTCTCGTCATAGCGAAGCAAGAACTTCCGGCGCTCCTCCGGTATGATCGCCCGTTCGTAGGTCGGGCCGGCAATCGCCCGGATGGCATCGATGGATTCCCACAACAACACGGTGATGAACTCGATCTCGTCACCGGCCGTTCGCCTGAGCACGTAGCTGCCCAGGTAGCCCTTGACCGTGCTGATGCCCGGTAGCACTTCAGGCATCAGCATCGACTGATACGCATCCGCATGCTCCGGTGCCGTGTATCCGCGCCAGATTCTCGCGACCATCACGCTCCTCACAATGACGACCAACCCACATTTCGAAACAGCCGATTCGTGGAACAGCCGCCGAAACCATGCTGGCCTTTCGGCCGCTGCAACCGACCTATACCGCGGGCTTCGAGTTGGAGGCCATCCGCATATACGTCCGCGATCATCGCCAACGGGAGCTGACGATCGCTGACAGGACGTGCGAAGCGCACTACGGCAGTTTCGTCGTCAGCCAATCGCGGCGGGCACCGGACGAGGCGCGCCGCCTGGCGCTCGAGGTCTGGTACGGCCGCAATCCGATCGTTGCCCGGGTCTTCGAGCACGAGGCGCGTCTCTATGAGCTCGGTCCCGACCCAGCCCCCGAAGACATCGAGGGCCGCAGTCCGGCCGTGGTGACGTGGCATGACGGCGACATGTTCTTCCTTGTTGCCAGCAGCGAAATGCCGTCGATCGAGCTGCAGAAGATTGCGATGTCGCTGTATCCACGGTAGGGGGGAACGGGGGGAACTGGGGGTCAGATCTTGTTTCTTGCACGCGTGTCCTCTTTCGGAGACAAATGCAATCGACTCCGAAAGAGGACACATCCGCAAGAAACAAGATCTGACCCCAAGGGTGGCACATCCACGGATCTGACGAACGCGAATCGCCGCACGTTGAACCGACCTCGTCTCTTAGTGTCGTCAGCACGCGGTTTGCACGCTTCGGCCGCGGAGGCAACGACATGGCCAAGTACGGGAAGGCTGCGTCGAAAAGCGTGAAGTCAACGATGAGGCGGCGAAAGAGTGGAACGCTCAAGAGCGGTTCCGGACGGACCGTGAAGAGCCGTAAGCAGGCAATCGCCATCGGTCTCAGCGAAGCGCGGAAGAAAGGCGCAAAGGTGCCGCGGCGCAAGACCTCGCGAAAACGCGCCAGCAAGAAGCGGTAAAGGATCGGGCCGCCTTTCGCTGGCGCGCAATTTTCTCTAGTAGCGGCCGTAGATCTCGAGCGCCTTGAGCATGGACTTCTCCTGCTTGATGATCGGCACCATCTTCGACTCTCGCGAGTCGTAGTCCTTCAGCAAGGCAATGACTTTCTCGGCCGCTTCCTGAGGTACGACCACCACGCCGTCGGTGTCGCCGACGATGTAGTCGCCCGGTCGGACCATGACCTCGGCGCATTTCACCGGGGTTTGTTTGGCCACGCTCACCAGCCGACCGACCGACGTGGCCGGGCTGACTCGCCGCGCGAAGACCTGGTGCCCGATCTGACGAATCTCGCGGATGTCGCGCACAGCTCCATCGATCACCGTGCCCTCGAGTCCGCGCACCGCGGCGGTGGTGGCCATGAGGTTGCCCATGCCGGCAATCTCCACACTGCCTTCGAGCACGTAGACGAGCACGCTGCCGGCCGGCGCCTCGTCCAGGATCTGCAGCGCGTAGTTGGGATACGCCGTCTGATCCTGCTTCAACACCGGACGCAGCAGCGCCGTCCAAGCCCGCCCGACGATCTTGCGATCGCTGATCGGCTTCATATCCGCTGACATCCAGCCACGAGCACCGGTCGCCGCTTCCACACCGTCGGCGATGTTCCCGGTGCTGTTCTCCGGACGGCGCAGTTCGGCGATGACCTGCTCGGGCGTCAACGCAGCCGCCGCCGGCTTCGCGGGTGCGGCCTGCGGCGTCGCAGCGGGTGGCTGAAGAGCGGTCGTGGGTGCAATAACCAGGGCCGTCAAGACGGCCGTGAACAAGCGAGCGCGCATGCAGAGTCCTCCACAGTCGCATGATACATGTAAGTCGTTGGTCGTTAGTCGTTAGTCGTCGTTAGTCGTTAGTCGTCCCCGACTAGCGACGACTGGCGACCAACGACTAGCGACTTCGCCGCGTAAGCTCTAGTGCCTTCGAATTATTGACCCTTCGCCACCTCGAAGGTAAATTCCCCGCTCAACTCATCGCAACAATGCCTGCCACAATCCTCTCGCTGCGGCGAGCATCAGTACTGCTCGTCATGCTCGTCCTGCCCTACTACTCCGTCGCCGCACAGGATCCGACTGGAACGATCGAAGGGACTGTCATCGATGCGACGATGAGCGTCGTGCCTGGCGCACGGGTCACTGCCAGGCAGGCGGACACCCGCTTCACCCGGGAGGCCGTCGCCGGCGCCGACGGGTTCTTCAGACTGTCGCTCCTGCCGGTCGGCGAGTACAGCGTGACCGTGGAGGCGCCGAAGTTCTCGACCGCGGTGCAAGAGCGCGTGCCGGTCACGGTGAGCCAGACCGTCCGGCTCAGCGTGCAGTTGGATCTGTCCTCGGTGACTGACGTCGTCACCGTCTCCGGCGGCGTGCAGCTCGTCGACACGTCTACCAATGCGCTGGGACGTGTCATCACGGGACGCGAGCTCGTCGACCTGCCGCTGAACGGCCGAAACTTCACGCAACTCGGCCTGCTGCAGACGGGCGTCGCGCCACTCACTGCCGGCGTGGCGACGGCCGGAGGGTCGCTGCGCCAAGGTCAGGCCTACGCCGTCAACGGCATGCGTCCTGAGCAGAACATCTATCTCGTGGACGGTGCGCAGAACATGAACCGCATGGACGGAGGTTTCGCCGTGCGGATTCCCGTCGATGCGATCGCCGAGTTCCGGATCCTGACGCAGAGTGCTCCGCCGGAATATGGGGGCACCGGCGGAGCGACGACCAGCGTCGTGACTCGCGGCGGCAGCAACCGCTTCAATGGCAGCGTGTACGACTTCATCAGGAACGACGTGTTCGACGCACGCAACTTCTTCTCGCGCGAGGTCGAGCCGCTCAACCAGAATCAGTTTGGCGCCACGTTCGGCGGACCACTGCAGATGAATCGGACGTTTTTCTTCGGCTACTATGAAGGCTTCCGCAACAAACAGGGCATCACGACGACAGCAACCGTTCCTACCGCGCAGGAACGAGTCGGGGATTTCTCGGCGCTCAGCACACCTCTCCTCAACCTGGCCGCTGGCGGCGTCCCATTTCCCGGCAATCAGCTGCCGCCGAATGCCATCAATCCCGTCGCCCGCAACGTGGTCAACCTCTACCCGCTTGGCAACGTCTCGCCATCCATCTATCGCGAAACACTGATTGGCCGTAACGAGATCGATCAGATTGGTGGGCGGGTCGACTTCAACGCATCGGCGTCCGATCAGCTGTTCGGCCGCTACTGGTACTCGGGCGGCCACAACATCAACCCGGTGTCCGTCCGCGGCACGGACGTTCCGGGCTATCCGACGCGCGACGATCTCGCGACGCATTCAGCACTGTTGTCGAGCACGCGGATTTTCTCGCCGTCACTGACGAACTCTCTGCGAGCGACCTGGCTCAGCCACGAATTCCTGTTCGACCAGCGGCTCAACCGGCGGCCGCCGCGGGAGCTCGGCTTCGGCTACGACTCGGCGAATACCCTCGGTCAGGGTCCGCCGTTCTTCAACGTGAGTGGCTACTCGCCGATCGGTGGGGCCATCACCGGCCCGAGAAATTCGACGCAGACGACATTCGAGGTCCACGACGGCATGACGTGGACGCGAGGCGCGCATCTGGTCAAGGTCGGCGGTGAGGTCCGGCGGACGGTCATCGACATGATTCAGCCCATCGCGCCGAACGCGTTCTTCGTGTTCGCGGGAACCTTCCCCACGACCAATGCCATTGCCAACCTCCTGCTGGGTGCACCCGTCACCTTTTATCAGGGGCTCGGCGACTTCAACCGTGGTGTGCGCTTGTGGAACGTCGGTCTCTACGCGCAGGACGAATGGCGTCTCGGCGATCGCCTCACGATGAACTACGGCCTGCGTTACGAGCGGATCAACCCGTTGACCGAGGTGCAGGATCGGTTGACGGGCTTCGTGCCGGGTGTGCAGTCGCAGGTGCGGCCGGACGCGCCGCGCGGTCTCGTGTTTCCCGGGGACCCAGGCGTGGGCGCCGGGATCGCGCACGGGGCGCACGCGTTCATGCCACGGATCGGGTTCGCCTGGGACCCCACCGGTTCAGGCACCTGGTCCGTCCGATCGAGCTACGGACTCTTCTACGATCAATTCCAGAACGGCGCGGGCACGACGTCGCAGGTGGCCATCAGTTCGATTCCGTGGGCGCAGTTCAACCAGTTCAGCGGCGCGGGTCTGAACTTTCAGAATCCCTACGACCAACGCCCCTTGCCCGCACCGAACACGTTCGTTCGGCCTTCCACGGTGTTCGCGATGGATGTGCACGCCAAGCCGCCGTACGCACAGAACTGGAATGTCAGCGTTCAGCGATCCCTGGCCGGACACTACCTCGTGGAAGTTCGCTATGTGGGGGCCGCGGGATCGCGGTTGCCGCGGAACATCGAGGCGAACCCGGCGCAGTATGCCCCCGGCGCCACAGCGCAGAACGCCGACCGGCGCCGCATTTACGCGAACTGCCCGGCCGACGGCGGCACCTGCGACTTCTCGACGATTGCCATGCTGTCGAACATCACGAGCTCCAGCTTCCATTCCGGCCAGGTGGCACTCTCGCGACGGTATGCGGCCGGCGTTGGATTCAACATCTGGTACTGGTTCTCGAAATCTCTGGACTACCTCTCCGCGATGAATCTGTCGGGAGCGGCGGCGAAGCCGCTGGCGGGCGAAAACGACCTCGCGCAGAATCCTTTCGACCTCGATGCCGAATACGGCCCGTCGCTCTTCGACGCGCGGCACCGTTTCGTGGCCAGCGCGAGTTGGGAGCCTCGACTGCCCGATTCGGCGCACCGGACACTGCGTGCGGTGCTCGATGACTGGCAGGTCAACGTCATCGCAGCCTTCAATTCCGGCACGCCGTTCACGGTTTCGGATTCCACCAACGTCGCGCTTCAGGCCAACAGCCCCCCGATCTCGGGGTTTGCCGCCAGCCGGCCGAATCTGATCGGCGACCCGAATGCCGGCCCGCGGACCGTCGACGAATGGATCAGCCGTACCGCATTTCAACGGTTGAACCCGCAAACGGATGCCGGACAGTTTGGGAACGCCGGCCGCAACATCGCGCGCGGACCGTCTTACACGAACGTTGACGTCTCGTTGGTGCGGACGCTGCCCCTCGGCGATGACGTGCGTCTCCAGCTGCGGGCGGAGTCCTTCAACGTGCTCAACCATCCGAATTTTGGTCTGCCGGTGGCCGATCTCAACTCGCCCAATTTCGGCCGGATTCTGTCGGCGGGCCCACCCCGGCTCGTACAGTTCGCCTTCAAGCTGATTTTCTGAGGGCAGGGACAGGCTCGCGCATGGGTTCTCGGGTTCGCGGGCTACGATTAGGAGTGAATGAGTCAAGAGTCAGGAGTTAGGGTTAGGAATTGACCGATTCTCGGCCCTCGCCGCGGTCGCCCTGGCGCACGCTTGCCGTTGGCGTCGTACTGGCCGTGTGCACGATTGCGGCCGTTGGCGCCTACACCTACACGGAGATTCGTCGGCTGCGCGACGAGCAGACGGCAATCAGCGAACGCAATCGTAAGGACTCGCTGCAGCTCCTTCGCATCCAGAACGACCTCGCCTCGCTGGCCGTGCTGATGCGAGACATGGCCGACAGGACCGAACCGTACCCGCTGCATGGCTGGCAGCCGGCCTTCGAACGGGTGGAACGGGATCTTGCCGAAGCCACCAGGCTCGAACAAAGCCTGGCACCGGCGGTGCGGGAGCCGGCGCAGCAGACCCGGCTCATTCACAGCATCGACTCGTACTGGTCTGACGTCGCGAAGATGTTTGCGCTCAGCCGCACCGACGAGGAGGCGGCACGGCGCATCGTGCAATCGTCGCTCATCCCTCAGCATCGCGCGATGGACGGCCTGGTTTCACAGTTCCTGATCGTCAACAACCAGGTGCAGGAAGATGCCGCCCGCGCCAACCGCGATGTCTACGACCGCGTTGGGCGCGAGATCCTTTTGCTCGTGGTGGGGCTGCTGATCGTGACAGCCAGCGTCGGCACGTGGATCGTGGTTTCGAATCGCCGCGCTTTTCAGGACGTCGCCGACGTGAGCGCGCAACTTCGTACGCTGTCATGGCGGATGCTGCGGGTGCAGGAAGATGTTCAGCGGTCCTTGTCGCGCGAGCTGCACGATGATTTCGGCCAGATCGTCACCGCCATCGGCACGCTTCTCGGGCGGGCGCGGCGGCAGATACCAGCGGGAGGCGCGCTCGGCACCGAGCTCGAGCACGTGCGGGTGATCGCCCAGCAGGCCCTCGACCGCATTCGCAATCGCTCGCAGTGGCTGCATCCGGGCGTGCTCGACGATTTTGGTCTCGAGCGGGCCCTGGAGAGCTGCGTCGAACAGTACCAGCGACAGACCGGCATCCGCACGCACCTGACGGCGTCCGGCCCCGTCGATGCCGTCCGCCAGGACTGTGCGATCCACGTCTATCGCATCGCGCAGGAAGCGTTGAGCAATGCCGCGCGCCACTCAGGGTCTGCCGTCGCCTGGGTGCGAATCACCTGCGCCGGCGATGGCCTCGAGCTCGAAGTCGAGGATCGCGGCAAGGGGATGCCGGAAGGCGCAGCGCGGCGAGAAACAGATCGCGGCATGGGCCTCGTGAGCATGCGTGAGCGCGCCGAGCTGATTGGCGGTGAGCTTCAGGTGCGACGCCCGGCCGAAGGCGGAACAACCGTGTACCTGCGAGTCGTCGACTGCACCGACCGCGCCACCGCGCGCAACGAGGTGGCGTGACGTGGCGATCCGCGTGCTCCTGGCTGACGATCATTCGCTGGTGCGCCAGGGTTTTCGCCGAATTCTGGAGGACGAATCCGACGTCGAGGTCGTCGGCGAGGCTGGAGGGGGAGCCGAGGCAATCGAGCTCGATCGCAAACTCGACCCGGACGTCGTCGTGCTGGACATGTCGATGCCGGAGATCAACGGTCTGCATGCCGCCATCGAGATCCTCCGGCACAGTCCCGAACGGCGGATTCTGATCCTCAGCATGTACGACGGAGCGCAGTACGTGCGGAACGCCCTGGCCGCCGGCGTCCGCGGCTACATCCTCAAGAACGCGCTCGAGACGGATCTGCTCCGCGCGGTACGAACGGTGGCCAACGGTGGACAGTTTTTGAGCCCGGAGCTCATAGCCGCCATCGCCAGCCCGCCAGGCGACGATGCGGATGCCGACGAACGCTTCAGTCAGCTGAGCGCGCGCGAGATCCAGGTGCTGCGCCTCATCGCCCTCGGCCGGAGCAACAAAGAGATCGCCGAACTGCTCGGCGTGAGCGCGAACACGGTGGCCGTGCATCGGACCAACCTGATGGCGACACTCGGTGTTCACAAGGCCGCCGAGCTGGTCTTGATTGCCGTGAAAAAGGGCCTGGTGAATCCCCAGTGAATCGTCCACACCGGGCTGTTGCGATCGCGGTCGCTGTCGCAAGCGCTCTGGTCATGCTCAGCGCTCGTATGCCTGCCGCCATGTCCGGTCTTGGGTTCGAGCTCGTTGATGCAACGACCGCGGCAGGAGTGAGGTTCGAGCATTTCACGGGCGCGTCCGGGCGGAAGTACCTGCCGGAAACGCTCGGCTCGGGTGTCGCCGTCTTCGACGCGGATGGCGATGGTCGGCAGGACGTGTTGCTGCTGAGCGGAACGAGCCTGGACTCTCGAACGCAGCCTCCCGGCGCCGCCCTTCGGCTCTTCCGCAACACCGGCGTCGGCAATTTCGAGGATGTCACGGTCAAGTCAGGCTTGAACGTGGCGATGTACGCGATGGGAGCCGCGGCCGCTGACTACGACAACGATGGTCACCAGGACCTGGTCGTGACCGGCGTCGGACAGAGCCGGCTGTTCAAAAATGCCGGCGATGGCCGATTCGCCGACGTGACCGAACGCGCGGGTCTCGGCGGCCGCAGCGCCTTCAGTACGTCCGCGCTCTGGGTCGATTACGACCGCGACGGATTGGTCGATCTGCTGATCGGCAACTACGTCCGCTGGACGCCCGAGACCGACGTTTTCTGCAGCGCCGACGGCAAGACGAAATCGTATTGCACGCCGGAAGCCTACGCGGGGACGACGTCCTGGCTGTATCGGAATACCGGCAAGGGCACCTTCGAGGATGTGACGGCCGTGGCCGGCTTGTTCGATCCCACGTCGAAAGCTCTGGGTGTCACCACGCTGGACTTCGACGTTGACGGCTGGCCGGATCTGTTCGTCGCCAACGACACGCAACCGAACAAGCTCTATCGCAACAAGGGCAATCGCACGTTTCAAGAAGTGGCGGTGCAGGCCGGCCTCGCGTTCAGCGAGGACGGACGCGCCCGTGCCGGCATGGGCACTGATGCCGCTGACTTCGACAACAGCGGCGTGCCGTCGGTGGTCGTCACCAATTTTTCTGGCGAAATGCTCGGGCTGTATGTGCCGGTGCGCCGCGGCGTCTACGCCGACCGCGCTCCAGGGTCGGAAGTGGGTCGGGCTACCCGCCTGACCCTTGGCTTCGGCTGCTTCTTCTTCGACGCCGATCTCGATGGTCTGCTCGATCTCCTCGTCGTCAACGGACACATCGACGATGGAGTGGCGAGAAACGGGCGCGTGCACTACGCGGAGCCGCCGCATTTGTTTCACAACCGCGGCAAGGGCCAGTTCGTGGATGTTGCGCGCGAGGTCGGCGCCGACTTCGCCAAGCCGAAAGTGGGACGCGGTGCGGCATTCGGTGATCTCGATCTCGACGGCGATCTCGACGTGCTCGTGACCACCAACGGCGGTCCCGTTCACCTCTATCGCAACAACGTCGTCTCCGCCAACCGCAGCGTCCGGATCACGCTGCGTGGCACGAAATCGAATCGCGACGGCATCGGTGCGCGCGTGCGGGCCAGAATAGGCGGCGCCTGGCATTCGCGGATGGTGCGTACCGGTTCGAGCTATCTCTCGCAGTCGGAGCTGCCGTTGACATTCGGCCTGGGGACAGCCAAGACCATCGAGGAGCTCATCGTCGAATGGCCGAGCGGCGGGCGCGACCTTCTCGGCAAGTTGCAGGCCGGGCGCTCGTTTGTGGTCACGGAAGGGCAGCGGATAACCGCGGAACGGACGCTCGGTGAATCCAGCGTCCCACGCTGACTGTCAACTCCTTAACTGATTACTGGCAGCTGGCGGCTGGAAGCTGGAAGCTAAATATGAAACCCATGTACCTGCCGGACGTCGAACAGAATCCACAGCCGAGCCCATACCGCTCGCTGATAGAGCAGATGCAGCAGCAGGGTCTGGAGTATCCGCAGATCTGGCATCTCTTCGCGTTCCTGCCTTCGGCGACCGATCACCTCGCGCGCTTCACACAGGAGATCTTGCGCGGCCCCTCGCCGCTCAGCCCCGGCCTGCGCGAGCTGATTGCGGCCTATACGTCGCGGCGGAACGACTGCCCGTTTTGAATCAAGTCGCACGCCGCAGTTGCGGCGGAATTGCTTGGCGACGCGGGGCTGGTGGATGCGGTCCTGAACGACGTCGAATCATGCCCGTTCGACGACCGGCACAAGGCGCTCTTCCGCTTCATCGACGCGGTGAATCACGACTCGCCGAACATCACGCCCGCGGATCTCGATACGGTGAGAGCCGCCGGATGGACGGACGAGGAGCTGTATTTCGCGATCACCGTCTGCGCGCTCTTCAATTTCTACAACCGCTGGATCGATGCCACCGGCGTCCACGCCTTGAGCGACGAAGCCCATCGTCTCGGTGGCAAGCGGTCGGCGCTGCACGGGTATGTGCGGAAGTAATCTGAGCGAGATCAGGAGGGATCAAACAGGAGATCAAGCAGTGTCGTCGCTCTAGGTTATGAGCAGACTTCGCAGCCGCCACTGCGTCTGGCGATCGCCGGCCTCGTGCATGGACATGTCAGCGGGTTCCTGAAGGCCGCGCAAGCGCGCCCGGACGTCCAGATAGTCGGCGTGTTCGACAGCGACCCGGCGCTCCTCCGGAAGTATGCCGAACGATACAAGCTGCCGGAGGCGGTGCTCTTCTCCGATGCCGGCGCGATGATCACGGCGACGAAGCCGGAAGCCGTGGCGGCTTTCACCAATACTTACGATCATCCCCAGATCGTCGAGCTGGCAGCCGCCCACCGCGTGCACGTGATGATGGAAAAGCCGCTCGCCGTGAGCAACGCGCACGCGCAGCGTATCCGCACGGCCGCCGAGAAAGGCCGGATCCAGGTGATGGAACATCTGACAGCTGTCGTGCGCGGCACGCGCCAGGTAAATGGCCTGTCCTCGCTCGAGAACGGCCTCATCGCCACGGAAATCCTCGAAGCGGCCCGCGAATCGGCACGCACCGGGCAAAGGGTCGCCCTCGGCGCAGCAACGAGTTCGCGCAAGTAACGAACCGATCCAGCACGACGCCGCGGTGCCGTGGCATCGTGCAGCCGCTGGTGTATGATCACCCGCGAATCTCGCCAGTATTTTCAACATTGGAGCCAGCCATGAGCGAACGGCCGGTAACGTCACGACGGACCTTCCTCGCAACCTCCGCCGCCGCGTCGGCGTACCTGTGGATCCCCAAGCCGGTCAAGGGCTACACCGCCGCTGAGATGCGTGCGCTCGCAGACTCGGACGGTGCGGTCAGCCCGGGCGTGTCGAAGTGGGAGCTGGATACCCCGGCGCTCTGCGTCGACCTCGACAAGATGGAGGAGAACATCGCCAAGATGCAGGCGAGCCTCAAGAAATACGGCTTGCCGAGCCGGCCGCACGCCAAGACGCACAAGTGCGCCGCCATCGCCAAGTATCAGATCAAGACCGGCTCCATCGGGGTCTGCTGCGCGAAGGTCAGCGAAGCCGAGTCGATGCTGGAGCATGGCGTCACCAAGGTCATGATGACGACCAGCAATCCCACGCCATCGAAGATCCGCCGGGCGATGAAGATCAGGAAGGCGAACAAGGAATTCATCCAGGCGGTCGACGAGGAGCAGAACGCGCGCGACCTTTCGGCCGCCGCCAAGGAAGCCGGCGTCGTCGCCGACGTCGTGATTGATGTGGCCGTCGGTGGCAGGAGCGGCATCCCCGCCGGCGACGGGGCGGTCGAACTGGCAAAGGTCATCGACAAGCTGCCCAATCTCAAGCTGCTCGGCATGCTCTCGTATGACGGCGGCGTCCAGCACGCCAAGGGATTTGCCGCCCGGAAAGAGCGGGCGCTGAAGACCATCGAAGAGAACGCGGCCACGTTCGCGGCGATGAAAAAAGCCGGATTGAACGTGGAGATCTTCAGCGGCGGGGGAACCGGAACCTACAACATCATGCATCTGGTTCCGGGCTTCAGCGACCTGCAGGTGGGCAGCTACCTCTTCATGGACATGCAATATCTCGCCATCGGCAGCGAGGACGGCGACGAGGTCTACAAAGACTTCGCCCCATCGCTGACGGTCACGGCCACCGTGGTCAACAACCGCTTCCCCGGCCGACTCACCACCGACGCGGGCACCAAGGCGATGACGCTCAACAAGCCGGATGCGGCCGTTATCGGCGAGCCGGGACTGATTCATACCTCCGGCTCCGACGAGTTCGGATCGATTCGGCTGACCGAGACCTCGAAGGCATACAAGATCGGCGAGAAGATCGAGCTCATCGCTCCCCACTGCGATCCGGTCGTGAACCTGTACAACCAGATTCACGGCATCCGCAAGGATCGGGTCGAGGTGGTGTGGCCGATCACCGCCCGCGGCATGTCGCAGTAGAGATCAGGAGACTGTACAAAGATCGAGGTCAGGGGGATCAACCTCCTGACCTCGAAACGTTTTCTCCTGACCTCCCGATCTAGAAGATTAATCTCCCACCAAGCTCAATCCTTCGCATCGAAGCGGCCGACGTAATGCGTCCGAAGTTGCGCCGATGCGGAGTCGGCGGACAAGAGCATGACGGCAAGAACCAGCAGCGCCGAGAGACAGCACACATAACACGTTCTCTAGAGTGGGATTCATTCACAGAAGCAGGAGCGCACATGATGGAACGCACGACGAGGCTGAGATCCCGCCGCGAGCTGCTGCGCGGGGTATTCGCGGGAATGACGGGTGCGGGTGCCGCGCAGGGCGCCGTTCACGGCGCGTCGCCGCAGGCGGCGAAAGAGGCGGCAGCCGGCGCAGCATCCTCATGGACGCCCAAGAAAGAAAACGTAGGCGGCGTGCTTCGCTCCGGCCATCTGCTCTTCATGGGCGGCATCGGCGGATGGTATCCGGAACGCCGCCCCGAGGGGCCGGGCGACGTGCGTCAGCAGATGGCCGACGCCCTCGAGATCATGAAGACACGTCTCGAGGGTGCCGGCTCCTCCATGGCGAACGTACTCAAGGTGCACGTCTCGCTCGTCGACCCGAACAAGAACTGGGACGGGATGAACGAGGTCTTCAATCGCTACTTCCCTTCGCCCCGGCCCGTCCGCAGCTTCGCGGGTGTCACGCTGCAGCGTTCGCTGCTGCAGGTGGATTGCATCGCCTACGTCGACTGAGGGATTAGGCGCGCCACGGGCGCGCCCGCCGGAGCGGAGCGGGGCACGGGGCCCCCGCGAGCGACGGCGTAAGGGGGTCCGGGGGGCGAAGCCCCCCGGATCTAAGCTAGAAAATGATCTTGCCGCCCAGCTCCATGCGCCGCATTGAGTCGGCGCTTGTAATCCGCCCGAAGTTCGCCGTCCCGAACCCGCCGTTCGGGTTGCCGAAGCCCACGCGGTTGAAGAAATTGAAGATGTCCGCCCGGATCTGGAAGCGCGCCCGCCCGGCGAGCGGAAAGTTCTTCGACAGCGACAGATCCGTGATGATGTCCCCCGCCCCGCGGAGCAGGTTGCGCGGCGCGTTGCCGTAGGTGAATTGCGCCGGCTGCGCGAACGCGCTCGCGTCGATGCAGTTGATAAGCCCAGGGCCCGTCGGATTGCTCTGGCACGAGAGCTCCGGAATCGCTCCGACGAGATCCGGGCGCTGGCTGCCGATGCCGGTGTTCGCCCGGTCGCCCTGGATCGTGAGGCCGAACGGCCGGCCGCTCTCGAGCGTCGTCACGCCCGCGACCTGCCATCCGCCGAGCGCGTAGCGGAGAAACGCGTTGTCCGATTCCCTGAAGAAGGGCACGTCGTAGATGTAGCTCGCAACGAAGCGATGCGGCACGTCCCAGTCGGCGATGCCGTAATCAACCTCGATCTGTGTGTGCGGATCGACGCCGGGGTTCTGGCTCGAGCCGCCGTTCGAGTTGGTGCCGACGTCGCGCGTGCGCGACCAGGTATAGTGCGCGTTCATCTGCAGCCCATGCCACGTGCGCTGCCGCAGGATGAAGCTCAGGGAGTGGTAATCGGCGTACAGGTCGTTCTGGATCAAGCGAATGACGCGGAAGTTCTGGTTCGGCCTGCGCGCGTCCATCGCCCCGGCACCCGGCGCTGGAGTGTTCACGAAGAAGCTCCGATCCAGGTTGGTGGTGTGCGAACCCAGGTACTGGATGTCCAGCGCTCCGGTTTTCCACAGCTCACGCTGCACGTCGAAGCTCCACTGATCCTTGCGCGCGTTGGGGAGGTGCCGGTTCGGCGACGTGACGTTCGGAGGTCCACCGGGGCCGACAACGCCAAACGGGTTGGACAGCGACAAAGTCGGACTGCTCGGCAGCGACTGGAACGTGAACTCCGGCGACAGCGGAGGGTTGTTCGTGAGGAACGTAAACGTGTTCATCTGGTTCGGGTTGTAGTAGATCCCGAACCCCGATCGCAGCACGGTCTTCTCGCCGAGGCGATAGGCCATGCCGACTCGCGGCGCCCAGTCCTTCTTGTTCGGCTCGTGGAACTGGAAGCCTTTCGCGGGGAAGCTCGTCGGAATCAGCCCGGTCTGCTCCGCGTTGAGCATCGACGCGAACCCTTCGAGCGTCGAGACCGGCGTGTGGTACTCGTAGCGAATCCCGAGGTTCAGCGTCAGGTTTCGCGTGACCTGCCAGTTGTCGTTGATGAAGTACCCCGAGCGCCATCCGCCGACGTGGCCCTGAAGCTGATCGAGCGGGGTCGTCACCGTGCGCGGCAGCCCGAGCATCAGATCCGCCACCGAGTACCCGGTCATTTCGCCGGTGAACGTGAACGACCCGCGTGGGTTGTTCGCGGCGCGGCGTCCGGTCTCGAGGCGCCGCGCATCGAAGCCGGTCCGGATGTTGTGCGACCCGGTCGTGTAGGCGAGAACGTTCGAGAACTGGGTGGTCTTGTCGAACTGATACCAGTTCGTGCCGCCGCCGCCAAAGCCGCTGAAACCGGTGACGGTGAAGAGCGGGATGCCGGGATTGTCGTAGCGGACGTCACCGTCGAATCCTGGAATGCCCAACGCAGCTCCGGCGTCGGTGATGCCGTTCATGGCGAAGTAGTTCAGGCTGTCGTCGTAGACGCTGTGATACCCGACGCGGAAGTCATTCACGAGACGCGACGAGAAGGTATGGGTATACGCCACCAGCGTGTTGTAGTTGGTGTTCGGGCCGCCGCCGCCCGCCACGGGAATGGCGCCGATGCTCTGATCGAACTGATCCTGCCAGTTGTACCGGACGTAGAGGCGTGCTTTGTTCCCGATGTTCTGATCGACGCGCGTTAGAAACTGATCGGTCTCGTCGATGTTCTGCCCCGTGGAAACCAGGTTCGATGCTGTCCCGGGCCGGTTCGGCAGCGGGTAGTACTCGATGATCCGTAACGCCTGCGCCGAGATCTGCCCGGCGGGGATGACGTTGCCGGGGAACGCCTGATTCGTGAACGGGTTGCGGATCGCCGTGCTGACTTCGCTGAAGTTTCCCTGCCGCATCAGCGCCGTCGGCACCGATGAAATCGACGTCGTCGTTTCCTCCTCGCGGACGCCTTCATAGGCCGCCATGAAGAAGGTGCGGTTCCGGCCGTCGTAGAGCCTCGGAATGAACACCGGGCCGTCTGTCTGAAATCCAAACTGGTCACGGCGCCGCGGGTTGGCCGGCGTGCTTCGATCCTCGAAGTATTGACGTGCGGCAAACGAGTCGTGCTGCAGGAACTCGTAGAGGTTTCCGTGCGCCTGGTTCGTGCCGCTCTTACTGACGACGTTCACGTGCACGCCAAGGTAGGAGCCGTACTCGGCGGACGTGCTGCCGGTCTGAACCTGAACCTCGGTGATCGCATCCGCGATCGGGCGCATACTCGTCGCGGTCAGCAAGTTGGCCGCTGAGTTGATCCCGTCCATCGACAGGCTGTTCTGAATGTTCCGCTGTCCCGCGCCAGTGAAGCTGCTGGTTCCGCCGAGCACCCCCGGCGTCGTGCCCGCGAGGCTCCAGACGTTCCGGCCGCCGCTCAAGGGCAACTCCGCGACCATCTCCTGGCGGATCGTTTCGGCAACCGTCGCGTTCTCGGTGGCGAGCAACGTGGCAGCCGCCTCGACGGTGACAGTTTCGGCCATGCCACCAACCTGCAACACGGCGTCTTGACGGACGATCTGGTTGGTGCCGACTTCGATCCCCGTGGCCTTGAAGGTCTGAAAGCTGGCCAGCGTCACCGTGATCTCGTACCTGCCGATCCGAATGAACTGGATGTTGTAGTAGCCCTGGTCGTTGGTGGTCGCTTCGTAGGTGTCCTTTGTCCCCACGTTGACGGCAACGACCGAGGCGCCGGGGATGACGGCGCGGCTGGTGTCCGTGACGGTGCCAACGAGCGCCGTCTGGTTGGCGAGCTGCGCATCTGCGCTGGCGGCGACGAGCAGCACCAGCGACAGCGAGAACAAGGCGTGCCGGATCATCGGAACTCCTCCCTCCCTTCGTACGACACAACACAGTGCGAGTAGTGCGCACATTGGCCGCAAAGGGGCTAGATGTCAACCCATTTGCGTCGCAAAGATCATCACTTTAGTCGCAACCTCACCTTATGCGGCGGAAGGGTATCGGTCACCGTCCCGACCACGCTGTTGCGCCCTCCCCGTCGCGTCGGACATTTGGGATCGGGATTGGGAGTCGACCATTGTTCACCTGCGCCTGATCGCATCCCACCTCGGATCACCACCGCCTCTTCCTTCGGACGACACCGTATCCCAACGTTCCGCTGTCAACCCGTTCAGGTCGTAGACCACTTTTCCGTCTCTCACCGTCATTTCGCACGAAAGCTTCTGCGCGGCCTCCATTCGCCCACCGCGTGGATCGACGAATCCAAACTTGCCTTTCTCGAGCCTGAGCACGGCAACATCCGCCGGCGACCCCACCGCCAGGTGGCCCAGCTGATCCAACTGAATCTGCTTCGCCGGGTTCGATGTCGACCGCAGGATCACTTCGTCGAGCGACATGCCCATCGCCAGGAACTTGCCCATGACGTTCAGCATGTCCTTCATCCCCGCGTTCATGCTGCCCGTGTGCAGATCCGTTGAGATGGAGTCCGGAACGAAACCCGCCTTCATCAACGGCACGGCCGTCGACCAGCGAAAACTCGAGCCGCCGTGACCGACGTCGAAGAACACGCCACGCTTGCGCCCGTCGAGCATTGCCTGGCTCGGGCCCTTGGTATCCGGGTTCTGCTCACCACGATTTCCGCCGTACATGTGCGTCAGGATGTCGCCGGGACGGAAGTACTTGGTCAGCAGGTCGGCCAGCGTGCGACCCGCTCTGACATTGCTGCCGAAATCCACCATCACCGGAATCTTGGCAATGCGGCCGACTTCTTCCGCTCTTTCGTACGGCGTCCACTCTTTTCCGGTGAAATGCGCGCTCTTGATGCCGACGATAACGCCCTTGTACTTCAGGGCCATATCCGCGGTGGGCTTCACTTCCATGTCGGCGACGTTCTGTTCGATCGGGCCCGATCCCATTCCAGCGCCGACGATGTTGAGGAATGCCGTGACCCGGGTCTTCGCCGGATCGATGATCCGGGTCTTGTATTCCTCGAAGTTCCGCCACCCAGGGCTGCCGGCGTCGGCCACCGTGGTGACGCAGCTGCGCAGCGTGAAGCCGTCCGGGAACACACTCCAGTCGCCGCCGGCATAGTCGTTCATCTTCGTCCCGACGAACAGGTGCACGTGGATGTCGACGAGTCCCGGCGTCACATAGAGGCCAGTGGCATCGACCGATTTCAGGGCCCGGGTTGCGGCGATGTTCGCGGCAACCGCGGTGACCTTGCCATCTTTGATGCCGACGTCGCGAACGGCACTGAGCTTGTTCCTCGGGTCGATGACGTGTCCACCCTTGATGAGGAAGTCGAACTCAAAGTTCGTTTGCGGAGCGGCCGGCGCCGGCGCCGGCGTCTGCGTCGTGCTGGTCGACGCGAACGTCAGGAACAACATTGAACCTACCGTGATCAGCATTTTCTTCATCGTGTGTCCTCTGACGAAAAACGTTTGCTACTGCCCCGCGCCGCGCCCGCGGCCCTCGCCACGTCCACGACCCTCGCCGCGTCCACCGCCGCGACCGCCACGCCCCCCGCCCCCTTCGCTGATGCCATCCCAGCGCGGATCGCCGAGGCCGCGATAGTCGGCCGGCAACTTGTCCCAGTCCTCACCGGTCAGATCGTTCAAGTCGTACACGACCTTGCCGTCTCGCAGCGTCATCTCGCATCGCAGCCGCTCGGTGCCTTTCAAACGCGCGCCGTGCTGATCGGAGAATCCGAAACTCCCTTTCTCGACTCTCAACACCGCGACGTCCGCGACGGCACCGACCGAGAGATTCCCCAGCTGCTCCTGCTTGATGGCGCGGGCGGCGTTCCACGTGTTGGCCGCAATCACCTTGTCGAGAGGCATACCCATCGCGAGGAACTTGCTCATCAGATTGAGGATGTCCTTGAGGCCGGCGTTCATGCTGCGCGTGTGCAGGTCGGTGGACATCGTGTCCGGCAGAAATCCCGCTTTCATCAAGGGCACGGCGACTCTCCATCGAAAGCTGCCACCGCCGTGGCCGACGTCGAAGAGCACGCCGCGCTTCCGCCCGTCGATGAGCGCCTGACTGGGCCCGAGCGTCTTCGGATCCTGTTCGCCGCGGTTGCCACCGTAGACGTGCGTGAAAATGTCACCGGGTCTGAACACTTTGTTGAGCAGGTCGTACAGCGGGCGTTCGGGGCGGCTGCTGCCGAAATCGACCATCACCGGAATGTTCGCGATCTTCCCTACCTCGACCGCGCGCGTGAACGGATCCCACTCCGGCCCCGAATAGTGCGCGCTCTTGACGCCGACGATGGTGCCCTTGTATTTGAGCGCCATGTCGGCGGTCGGCTTGACCTCCATGTCGTTGAGGTCCTGCTCGTACTTCCCGCCCGCCTGGCCGAGGCCGATGATGTTGATCATGGCGAAGACCCGAGTCCGGGAGCGGTCGATGATCTTGTCCTTCATGTCCTCGAAGTTGCGCCAGCCGGACCCGCCCGGATCGACGAGCGTCGTCACGCCATTGCGGAAGCTGAAGCCGTCCGGGTAGACGGCCTGGTTCTCGGCGGTGAACCCCCGGCCAAAAGTGGGCCTGTACGTGTGGGCGTGAAGGTCGATGAGGCCGGGAGTGACGTAGAGGCCCTTGACGTCGACCGTTTTGAAGGCCTGGGCGGCCGGGATGTCGGCGGCGATGGCCGCGACCTTCCCGTCCTTGATCGCCACATCTCGTACGGCGCTCAGGTTGTTACGAGCATCGATGACGTGCCCTCCTTTGAGGAGCAGGTCGTAGTCCTGCGCCGAGGCCGAGCCCGCCACGCCGAGGAGACAGATAGATATGAAAAAGACGCGCACGATGAACCTCCGGGGGATTGGCTGGGGAACGGTTACATCAACGGCGGGGTGGCGTCTATTCGTGGCGTCGCAAAAATCAGCACTGGTGTCGCGACCTGATTGCTGATCTTTGCGACCTGAGGAGGTAGACCCCCCTCAGGAACCCCGGTAGATTAACTCGCCGAGTGTCGTTTACGTTGCGCGACGCTGCGTGTCCCGGTTTCAGCGGCACGGAGGTCGTTATGCTGAAGCGTTTCGATAGCTGGTCCTCGGAGCGACTGCGCGGGCTGAGCCGGCGCGAGGTGTTCAGAGTTGCCGGCCTCCTGGGTCTCGGCACCTCCTTCCGTCCCCACGAGTCGAGGCGTCCGCCGCGGCACCGGCGCTGCCGCACCCGGGAGCCGTGGAAATCGGGCCGAAAATCTACGAATCGCTCGGTGTCAGGCCGTTCATCAACTGCCGGGGCACGATCACGGTGATTGGCGGGTCCATGGAGCAGCCGGAAGTGCGCGCCGCCAAGACGCTCGCCAACCAGCAATACGTCCAGATGGACGAGCTGATGGCCGCGGCCGGAAAGCGGCTGGCCGAGTTGACCGGCGCAGAGTGGGGCATGGTCAGCGCCGGTTGTGCGGCCGCCATCTCGCATGCCACTGCCGCCTGCATCGCCGGCGGCAACCCCGACCTGCACATCCGCATCCCCGACCTGAGAGGCTTCCCCAAGGACGAAGTCATCATTCCGACGGAGTCGCGGAACAGCTACGACGCGGCAATCACGGCGGTGGGCGCCAAGCTGATCGAAGTCGACTCGATGGATGCCTTGAAGCTCGCGATCGGTCCGAAGACGGCCATGATCTATGTCGAAGGGGGCACCGGCACCGACAGCGGACCGATGTCGGTCGAGGCCATTTCCGCCGTGGCCAAACAGCACAATGTCCCGGTCCTCGTCGACGCCGCGCCGGAGATCCTGACCGTCCTGCCGAACGTGCACCTGCAGCGCGGCGCGACGCTCGTCGCCTACAGCGGCGGCAAAGTGATCCGCGGGCCACAGAGCGCCGGCCTGCTGCTCGGCCGCAAGGATCTCGTCCAGGCGGCCTGGGTCCACAGCGCGCCGCACCATGGATATGCGCGGTCGATGAAGATCGGCCGCGAGGAAATCGTCGGCATGGTCGTGGCCGTCGAGAACTACGTGAAACGCGATCACGACGCCGAGTGGAAAGAATGGGTCGGTCGATGCGATCACATCGCCAACCGGCTGACGAAGATTCCGGGCGTCGTCGCCAACGTGCGGCGCGAGCCGGGCGGCCGCGGCAACCGCAGTCCTCGCGTCAGCATCGCATGGGACTCGAAGAAGCTGAATATCACCGGCGCCGAGGTCACCGAGATTCTGGACACGACCGAGCCACGCATCGTGCTCGGCGGCGGTGGCGGTGGACGTCCGGGACAGCCGCAGGAAGCGGGAACCGACACCAGCATCTCGATGTCAGCCTTCATGATGGGCGCGGGGGACGAAAAGATCGTCGCCAATCGCCTCTTCGAGATCCTGTCAGCCAAGCGCGCACCGAAGGCGACGCCGGCGGTGAAGCCGCCAGCCGGCAATCTCACGGGCACCTGGAAGGTCGACATCCAGTTCGCCGCGAGCAAGAGCACCCACACCATCAACATCGCCCAGGACGGCAACCGGCTGCAGGGCACACATCAGGCGGAATTCCGCGCGCGCGAGCTCGCCGGCTCGATCGACGGCGATCAGGTACAGTTCGCCACGCGGCTGGCCAGCAGCGAGGGCGTCGTTGTTGGGTTCCGATTCACCGGCAAGCTGAGTGGCGATTCCATGTCCGGCGAGCTCGACATGGGCGAGTATCTGGACGCCACGTGGACGGCGCGGCGACACACGTTCGGTGGTGCGCGTCCGACGCAGGGAACGGGGGGGTAAGCGCGCTAGCGCCCGCCAGCGAAAGGGCGGGCCAAAAATCACGGTGAGAATCCGTTCTCCGCTATCATCGCCGTATGGACTCCGGCCTTCGCCATCGGCGAGGCGTTCAGGTCTTACGCGCGCGTATTCCTTCGGCGAGCAGCCCAGCTCTTCGCGGAAGCACTTTGCAAAGTAGGTCTGGCTGCTGAATCCGACGCGATAGGCGATCTCCGCCACCGATCCGCCCTTCTGCCGCAGCAGCTCGGCTGCGCGCTGAAGACGGATGGATCGAATGAGCAGCGTGGGCGATTGATTGGTGAGCGCCCGCAGCTTCCGATGGAGCTGCGAGCGGCTGAGTCCAACTTCGCGCCCGAGTCGGACGACGTCGAAATCGGGGTCCGCCAGATTCGCCTGCACGACGCTGAGGACTTTCTGGAGGAAGGCCTCGTCCATGGGCGTCACGCCCATCTCGCTCGGCTTGAGCACGATCGGCCGGCTGAATCGCTCGCGCAGCAGCCGCCGCTGCTCGATGAGATTCCTCACCTGCACCAGCAGCTCCGACGCATCGAACGGCTTGACGAGATAGGAGTCGGCGCCGATGTCGAGTCCCATCAGCTTGTCGTCGCGGCCGGCCCGCGCGGTGAGCAGGACGACGGGAATGTGGCAGGTCCGCTTGTCACCCTTCAACGCGCGACAGAGCTCGTAGCCGTCCATCTCCGGCATCATCACGTCGCTGACGACGAGATCGGGAAGCGAGGAGACCGCGAGATCGAATCCCTCGGCGCCGTGATCCGCTTCGAGCACGCGATAGAGCGACTGCAGCTGCTCGCGCATGAAATGCCGTACGCCGAGGTTGTCCTCGACGATCAACACCGTGGTCGCTTCGTCGTGCTCGGAGAGATCGGGACTCGATGACGCGGCCGCGTATTCCGGTTCGGTCGACAGCTCCGGGACAACCGGCTCGAACGTCTGCGCGCCGGTCGGAGAAATGATCTCGTCCGGCTGGAACTGCGACTTGCCAGTCGGCAGGTGGATGACGAACGTCGTCCCCTTGCCCCCCGCGCTGTCGACCGTGATGCGGCCGTAGTGCAGTTCGACCAGCTCCTTGACGAGCGCGAGGCCGATGCCGATGCCCTCGCGCGACCTCGTTCCGTCGATCTGATAGAAGCGATCGAAGATGCGAGGGAGGCGATCCTCCGAGATTCCAATGCCGGTATCGGAGACGACGATCTCGGCGAAATCTCCCTGAACACCACCGAGCTCGTTCGCCGGCGTGGCCGAACGACGGGCGAGCGAGACCGAAACCTTGCCGCCGTGCGGCGTGAACTTGAGCGCGTTCCCGACCAGGTTGTTGAGGATCTTCTCGACGACATCACGGTCGAAATACGAGGCTTCGTCGCCCAGGTCCTGGCGGTAGGTGGAAACGAAGCGCAGCTCGACGCTCTGTGCCTCGGCGACGGGCGCGAACGAGGCGATGATCGTCCTGACGCACTGCGGGAGATCTTCGGCTGCCGCGCGCAGCCGCATCTTGCGCGCTTCGAGCTTCGACAGATCGAGGATCTGCGAGATCAGCCGGAGCAGATACTCGGCGTTCCGGCGCACGAGCTGCAGCTTCTGCACCTGTGGCGCGCTCGAGTCGCGCAGCATCTGGCGGATCGGCCCGAGAATCAGCGTCAGCGGGGTGCGGAACTCGTGGGAAATATCGGCGAAGAACCGCGACTTGAGGCCATCCAGCTCGCGAAGCTTCTCGAGCTCCATCGACTCGAGCTCGCGCTTCAGCCTGACCTGCGATCGGCGAATCTCGAACCATCGCACCAGGAACAGCAGCCCCAGGAACAGAAGGCCGTAGGCGCCGTACGCCCACGGACTGCGATACCACGGCGGCAGCACGGAAAAGGAATAGGTCGCATCCTTGGTGACTTGGCCGTGGATGTCCCTGGCCCGCACCAGGAACCGATAGTTGCCGGGGGAAAGGTTCGTGTAGATCCGGTTGGGGACCCTGCTCCACGTCGACCACTCGCGATCGAACCCCTCGAGGCGCGATTGGTATTCGTTCAGCTCAGGGGCATCGAATGCCGTCGCCGCGAAATCGAACTGCAGCGAATGCGCCCCGTACGAAAACGCCGGACGGACGTACTCCGCACCACGGCTGCCGTCGCCTGGCGCGTCCGGCATCGGCGCTCCGCCATAGACAACCGTGTCCTCGTCCGACGTCACCCGCCGGATGAGCGTGGTGAAATCTCGCGGCGCAATAGCCGTGCGAATCGATGGATCGTAGCGGAGCAGATAATCGGGCGTGCACAACCAGACGACGTCGCTGTCTTCTTCTGGGTAGACCGACCAGGTGAGCACCTGGCGCAGACCGGCGTTGTCGACGTCGTAGCTGCCATCGGCCTGCCTGCGCAGGAAGTCCACGCCGCCCGGTTTGCGCGAGGCAATCCACAGGTTGCCACGTCGATCTTCGACCGCCCAGGAAAACGAGCGCCTTCCGGCGTCGGTCAGCGCACTCAGCGCCGGCACGGCAACGAACTGCTCGGAGGCTTCGTCGAACTCCGCGACGCGCCGGTCGGTCAGAAACACAGGGCGGCCGCCGATTTCGTGGATCGAAATCCTGCCGGTGAGCGTATCGCCGCCGGGCGGATACACGCGGACCCGCGGCGTGCGCGTATTGGGTCGTGAGCGATCCGACGCGGCAAAATCAACGCGGAGAACGCGCTGACGCTGCGAGACCAGCCAGAGGCTGCCCTGGCGAGTCTCGGCGATCGACGTGATCGTCTCGTCGATGCCCTCGACCCTGCCCTCGTCTTGCCACCCGCTGTCGCCAAGATAGAGGGAGGCGAGTCCCTCCGCCAGCCCGACGTACACCCGCCGCGGATCGGTCCGCGACCGGTACATCGTCATCGGCGTCGAGCGGTAGCTGATGATCCGGCGTGGACGCTTGTTCCTGATTTCGTCGATGCCCGTCACCGACGACACGAGCAGACGATCGGCAACCGGCTGCAGCGCCCAGACAGAGCCTTCGATTTCCCGGACGCGATGGAACTGCAGCGAGCCCAGTGCTCCGTTGTCGCCGGCCGGCTCGAGTGCAGGCTGGCCTCGAAGAGACCGGCGTACCCGCGCACGTACAGACTTCCCTCGTGCTTGACGACCTCCCGCCACTCTTGTTCCAGGCCCGACGCTTCGTCGAAGACGGAAAACGGTGACACGACCTCGACTCGGCTCGCACCCGTCTGCAGGGCGAGCCACACGCCACCTTGCCGATCGGCCAGCACGGCGTGGACGTAGTTGTCCTGCAGGCCGGCCGTTCGATCGATTTGGTTCAGCAACCGGCCATGGCGGTCGACGATCAGCAGGCCGCGCAGGCGCGTGCCGAAGGCGAATGAGCCGTTCGGCAGCACCGCGGCATCGAGGAGTCGCTCCTCGACGCGGCCGTCGCGAACGGCGGGTGCGAAGGGCTCGAACGAACGGTCGCGCTGCAGGAACAGCTCACCCGTACGCAGTCCGACCAGGATGCCGCCGGTCTCGTCAGGGGAGTAAGGCAGCAGGACCCGGACGTCCTCCTCGGCGAACCGCTCTCCCCCGGGAACGGGGCGCATGGAGTCGTCTTGCATCTCCATCAACCCGACGCCCTGCTGCTGCACGTACAGCTTCCGCCCGGCGACGAAAATTCTGGAGAGCGCGCCGGCCACGTCACGACAGCCGATCCGGCCGTTGAACCAGCGGCACAATTTCGTTCTGGCCTGGAAATAGACGCGGCCGTCGGGCGCGCTGACGGGAGTGAACACCTGGTCGAAGCCGCGATCCTGCTTGGCTTCCGGCGGCATGAGCGACGTGAACTGCAGCTGGCCGGCAGCATCGGGTGACAGATAGCCGAAGTCGCCGCCGGCGCCAACGTAGATGCGCCCGGTCCCGGTCGGATCGATGGCCAGCGCGCGGACGCCGAGCCGCGACGGCAATTCAATCAGTCGCCAATTGCGCCCGTCGAACTCGAGCACACCGGCGTTGTTGGCGAAGTACATGATGCCGCGGGCATCCTGAATCACGTCCCATTGCTGGACTTCGGCACCGAAATCGCGGCGGTTGTAGTTGTGGATGAGGGGCCGGCCGACACCGTCGGCCGACGGGGCGGCGCGGAGGACGCTGCCGCCGCCCATCAGAATCAGGGCCAAAGCCCATGATGCCCTACCCATGGCGCAAGGATACGCCAAGTGGGGAACCGTAGGCCCGGCCTTCAGGCCGGGCGCAATGGAATCAGCGAAATGCGGATTTGTGCACGCCCGCCCTGAAGGGCGGGCGCTACGGGAAGGCGGATCTTCACTGCGAAGCCGGAATGAACTTCACGGACACCGGCGAGGCAACCTTGAGCATCTGGCCGGTGGGCGTCAGCCGCCCTGTCTGCTGGTCGATCTGGTAAACGATGACCGAGTCCGAACGCTGATTGCCGGCCAGGAAATATTTGCCGCTCGGGTCGATTCCGAAGCCACGTGGCGCGTCACCCTTGGTCGGCTCGTTCTGGACGAAGGTGAGCTGGCCCGAATTCTTGTCGATGGTGAAGACCGTGATGCTGTTGTGTCCGCGGTTGGAGCCGTAGAGGAATCGGCCCGACGGGTGCACCTGCACTTCGGCCGTGCTCTGGCCGGGCTGAGGCGTTTCACCCGCCGGCAGCGTGGAAACCGTCTGTATTTCGGTCAGCGAGCCGCGATCGGGATCGGCACGGAATGCCGTCACGGTCAGCGTCAGTTCGTTGATCACGTAGGCAAACCGCCCCTGCGGGTGGAACGAGAAATGACGGGGACCGGATCCCGGCTTCACCTCCGCGAACGGCGGATCGGCGGGCGCGAGCGTGCCCTTCGCCGCGTCGAAGCGATAGATCATCACCTTGTCGATGCCGAGATCCGCGACATAGGCGAAGCGGTTGCCCGGATTGACGTTGACCGAGTGGGCGTGCGGTCCCTTCTGCCGGGTCGGGTTGACGCTCGTCCCCGTGTGCTGCATGAAAGCCGTGTGGGGCTTGAGCATGCCGTCAGCACCAATCGGCAGCACGGCAACGCTGCCGCCGCCGTAGTTCGCTACCAGCACGTTGCGGCCTTCCTTGTCGACGGTCAGGTGAGCGGGACCCCTGCCTACCGAGGACTGCTGGTTCAGCGCCGTCAGCTTGCCGCTCTTGCGATCGACGGCAAAGCCGCTCACAGAACCGCCTTCTTTTCCTTCGAACTCGCGAACCTCGTTCGCGGCGAACAGGAATCTGCCGGTCGGATGCACGGCGAGGAAGCTGGGGTTGGTCGTCTCGCCGGCGAGCTCCGCCTCCGTGAGCTTCCCGCTGGCCAGATCGAGCCGTGAGACGTAGATCCCCTTGCTGCTCGTCTTTTCACCCGTGTAGGTCCCGAAATAGACGAGCAGCTCGCCATTGGCGGGTGAGGCCGGCGACTGCGCCGAGAGCGCCGCGGCAAGCCAGGCAGCGGCGGCGGCGGCCAGAAAAAACGTCCCGACTCTAATCTGATGCATCACTTGTGTCCTCAACGCAGCCGAAGCGTACCGAAGGCCTTGGGTACGTGAAACGTGGTGCCGTCGGTCGCTCGCCAGGTGTGGCGCTGTCTGGGATTCGCGCCGCTGATCCGGAACAGGCCGATGCGCAACTCTCTGCCCTTCTCCGGCGGACGCGCATCGACCGCTCCGAAGGGAATACGCATCATGCCGTACCAGACGTGCGCCTGGGTATCGATGCGGCCCTTGACCTGATAGCCGGAGTTCCAGCGCGCACCCTGTTGTTCTTTCGGATTGTCGCGATCGATCTCGAGGTCCACCCATTCGCTCTGCGGTGAGACCTGGAACTCTTTGTAGCGTCCGATGCGCTCGAAGTCCGATCCGATGAAGGCCTCGGCAACGTCCCAATTCCACAGTCCAGAGGTTTCAGCAGTCGGCACGGGATCGGGCTTGAGGTTCAACTCGGTGTAGGGACAGATATAAAGAAGATACAGATGCTCGCGCGTCCAGCGCGACCGGATCTCCGTGGGCGGACCGGGGATCGGTTGGCCGGCGCGGTCGACCCGGGCGACCACTCGCGGGGCATCGGCCCATTCTTTGAGCGTCGGATCCGGATCGAGCGGGATGTCGCGCGCGGAGAAGGCGCTCTCGAGCACGGCAGCCGGGTCGCTCAACGCCGCAGCGGAGAGCACCAGGCAAACGAGCACGGTCACGACAGCCGGCACGGCCTATTTCATCGCCTCGAGGTCGATGATGGCGCAGGTGTTGAAGTCCGGCACCCAGAACTCGGTCGTGTTTCCCGGATTGCGAAGGTCGCTGAGCTTAGCGTCGGCGCTGGCGCCGTAGGCGGCGAACTTCGCCGGCTGGTATCGTCCCTGGACGCGAGCGCGGATGGCTTGCGGCCCGGCGTTCTGCTGCCGGCGGCTGCCGAACGACAGCAGGAACAGCCGCGCGCGGTTCTTGTCGCCGGTCAGCCGGGCGATGACGGTGCTGGTCCCATACAGGCGAACCAGGCGTTTTTCGTCTCCCAGCTTCGCGCGGACGCGAGCGGCGAACTCGTACGGGTTCGCGGCCGCTTCCGCCGGAAAGTCCGGCGTCCCGAGCTGGACGTTCAAGTCGAGCGTCGAATCCGGCGCCGGAACAACTTTGTACAGCAGATTGCGTCGCGTCAGGAGGTTCAGGACCTCGCCCATCTGCGGGGATTTATTGTCCACCACGCCGATGTTCACCAGGTCCGGCAGCGGCGCCTGCTCGCTCGCCTTCAGGAAGCGCAGCATCTTTCCGAGCTCGTCGAGATCCTTCGGATCCGGATTGATGATGGCCTCGACGTTGAAGACGAATGCTTCGGCCGCGGCGAGCGGCGCGGATCCCGCCGGCACTTTCGCGTAGTGCACCTTGCGCATGCCGCGCGCGAACCGCCAGCCATTCGAGTCGATCCACGGAACGTTGGTGGCGCGCGCGACATTCGGCAGGAATCTGACCCCTGGACTGGGGACCTCCTGAAACGACGCCGCATCCGCCGGTGCCGCCGCCGCGAGGCCCTGGTCGATCAGACTCGACGCCGTCGCCGACAGATACAGCTTGCTGGCGGCTGCCGCCTGCGCGGACGGTTCGGCGGGCGCGAGGGAGATCACCACCGCCGCCGAAGCGGAGATCAGGAGGAGTGTTTTCTTGGTCTCGCTCATACGGTCAGTTCCGTGTGGTTGATCTTCTTCAGATCGTACACACCCAGACCAAGCGTTGAGGCGTACTCGATGTGCCCCGGTTCGCGGATCGAGCGATTCATGTTGGGATCGCGCTCCCAGTCCTCCGGCTTGGTGCTGAAGTACTTCATGTCGCGGTTAAACACCGAGATGACCCCTTCCTTCTTGCGCTTGTCGTCGATGATGTCGATGAGCAGGCGATCCATGGCCACCGGGTCGGTTCCGAACTTCAGCTGCTTCGGATAGAAGCGGTATTTGCGGTCGCGCGAGAACGGCCCGGCGTGCCACACGCCGCGTAGTCCATCCATGATTTGCAGGACGGTACGCGAACGCACGGGCTCAACGGTCGCCAGGGTGCCGATAAACGTCAGGGTCTCCGTCTGTGCCTGATAGTGCGAGCGCGCCACGTTGTTGAACTCGCCGTAGGTGATGTTCTTCAGACATCCGGTCACGCCGGACGCGCCGTGATCCTTCATGTTCGGCACGTTGATGATTTTGGTGAACTGGTCGGAAACCATCCGCATCAAGTACGAGCGGGTGTCTTCTTCGCCGAAGAAGTCCACTTCGACATAGACGTCCGGATCGTAGCCGAGCCAGGTGTTGGCCGACTCGACGCGCACGCCGGCAGGCACGAACTGGTCGTACTTCGGGTTGAGGATCTGTCCGCCGCCGCGCTCGTGAATCACGATGTTGGTTGGCTTGACGCCGACCGTGGTCAGATTTCTGGTGATCTCGGCGACCACTTCCGGCATCGACATCGCACCCGGCGCACCGGAGGCGTTGACTTTGATGCCGACGAAATCCTGCGCGTTGAAGAAACGCGCCCAGCTGTCGCGCGCGTCCTTGTCGCCTGTGAGCGTCGACATCCCGCGCGCAATCATGGTCTGCACGGTCGGCACGTCGACCTTTTCGGTGACCTCGTCGATGCATTTGGCGGACTGAACCGTGACCACGCGTCCGGGATACGGACCGGGCATACCGGGCTTCGCCGCCGGCTTGTGATTGGTGACGATCCGATACTTGGGGACGGGCCGCGGTTGCAGGGCAGCCAGTGCAGGTCCCGTGGCCATGGCGGCCAGAAAGTCTCGACGATCCATTGAACCTCACGAAGCCTGCGGCTCGCCGAAGGCTAATGGTCTAGTTACCCCGACTTCTCAATCTTCGTGTTACAGCCACCAGCTGTCAGCTTCCAACTGCCAGGTTCCAGCAGCAAGCGTTCAGCAGGCGCTCGCTGGCTGGTTCCTGTCGCTGGAAGCTGGCAGCTGGTGGCTGCCAGCTTTTTCAGAACACGTACTTCACGACCAACTGCACGACACGCGCATCGTTGACCGTGCTCGTAATCGTGCCGAAGGCGGTGCTCTGGATGTTCGCTTGCGGCGGTCCGAAGTTCGGGTGATTCAGGGCGTTGAACAGCTCGCCGCGAATCAGCACGTACTGCGATCCAAACGTCGCCAGCCTCTTGCCGAGCGTGAAGTCGACATTCCAGAAGCTCGGCGCGCGCAGGATGCCGATCCCCGAGTCGCCGAATTCACCTAGCGGGGCCGATCGGAAGGCGGCACGATCGATCCACCGTTCGAGCGTCGGGTCGTCCACTTCCCCGCTGCCGATACGGTCCGGCCGCTCGGTCGAGCGGGAGGCCTGCAGCGAAGGCGACGAGCTGTCGAGCACCGTGATGGGATAGCCACTGTGCGCGATCACACCGAACTGGACACCCCATCCGCCCGCCACTGCATCGAGAACGCGGTTCCAACCGCTGCCGAAGGCGCGATCTCTGCCGAACGGCAGATCGTAGTTCCCCGCCATTGAAAACAGGTGGGTGGCGTCGAAGAACGCCGGTCCGTAGTTGGAGTCGAGATCGCGGCTGTTCACAGGCGTAGAGGAGGACGTGCCCTGGGCGACGCCGCCGGAGCCGAAGAACCCGCGGCTGTTCGTCATCGCCTTGCTCCAGGTGTAGTTGGCATTGAAGTCCAGTCCCGTGCCACAGCCGCTGCTTGAACGTCGTCTGCAGCGCGTTGTAGTTCGCAATCCCCCGCGACGTCGTCATGGATCATGTAGGTGATGTCGGGGTTGAACGGGAAGAGCGGACGACGCTGTTGCGCCGGCAGTCCAGGTGCTGGCCGGACCGGTGCCCGGCAATGGCTGGTTGGCGTCGATGGTCATGATGATGTACTTCGAGTCGCTGCCCACGTAGCCGATATTGATCGACGAATCTCGATCCGAGCAGATACTCGCCGAACAGATTCCACTGATGCGTGAGCTGCGGTCGAATATTGGGATCCCACGCCCGAAGCTGACCAGATGGGCGGTCGAGCGCCTGCAACCCCTCGAAGCCCGTGGCGAACGTGCCCGGACCGCTCGTCCTGTCGTATGAGATCTGCGATTCGAAGAAGAACGGCGTGTTGAGCGTCAGGCGCTGGTTGGCGCCAGTGCCTTCCATGTACTGCGTGATCCCGTAGCCGCCGCGGAACACCCAGCGCTCACCTTTGCGGTAGGCGAACCCGAGCCGTCGGTTCCCAACCCTTGTAGTACGAGTCGTATAGCGCGCGGCTGTTGCCGTCTCTGCCCGGCGAGCTGGAGCTGCGCGTTCGTGATGTCGAAGTTCGCCTGCCGATCGTCCTTCTCCACGAGCGGCGACGTGTACGCCCACCTGAGTCCGAGATTCAGCGTCAGGTTCCGGCTGATCTTGAAATCATCCGAGGCGAATGTGCTGATGCGATGCTGCAGGTGCGTCCACGCGTCGGACGTCGAACCTCTCCCCTTGCGGGACACCTGGTCGAGCAGGAAGTCGGCAAAGGGATATCCGGTGAAGTTGAACAGCGTGTACGAGATGAACCCGTTGTGACCGTTGTTCCCCGGATAGTACGACTTGCTGCGGTAGTAGTTCCAGGAACCGCCGAACTTCAGGGTGTGACGGCCGCGCAGCCAGGTCAGACGTTCGTTCAGTTGATAGACCTGGTTGTAATTGTCGGTGCCCGTTTCAATGCCGCCGACGTTGCTTATCGTGGTGTCCATCTGAATCTGTGTGAGGCCGCGGAGCGTCATGCTCACCGGGAATGCCATAGCGGTTGTTCAGCTTGCCGAGACCCGAGCGGATCGAGCTCGTCGCTGAGGTTGTCGGCGACGCTGTAGCCCGCGAGCAGATCGTTGACGATGGTGCCGCCGATGAGGCGGTTCCAGTTCCCCGCCACGCTCCAGGTCGGGTTCGATGACGCCGACGGAAACAGAAGAGGCATCGCGGTCTGCGAGGTTCCGGATTCGGCGGTCTGCTTCGAATACCGCACGTACATCTTGTCCTTGGACGATGCGTTCCAATCGAGCTTCACGTCGAACTGATCGACGTCTTCCTTCGAAGCCGTCGTGCCGCGATAGTTGTCGCGGAAATCGCTGAGCGGCCGCGCGACGTTGGCGCGCGGATAGAGCGATTCGTCTGCGAACAGATTGCGCGCGAGCGCACTGAACTCGAGTCAGCGGAATCTGGTTGTTCGGGAACGGCAAGACCGGTCACCGGATCGCGGACGATGATCGGAGTCGCCCGGGCCAGCAGGCTGCTGAGATCCCCCTGCCGCCAGGCGTCCGGCACCACCGTCACGAAGGAGTTGGTTGGAGGCGTTTCCTGACGTCCGCCCTGATAGTCGGCGAAGAAGAACAACTTGTTCCGCATGAGTGGGCCGCCGATGGTGCCGCCAAAGATGTCACGGTTGTACTCCGACTTGGTTCCGCCCAGGCGGTTGGTGTTCCACGGCGTTGCGGCGAGGGAATTGTCGCGCCAGTAGTAGAACCCGTTCCCTCGAATCTGGTTCGTGCCGGACTTGATCACCATGTTGACGACGGCGCCGGTGACGTTGCCGAGCTCGGCCGAATAGTTGTTCGTCTCGACGCTGACCTGTTCTACGGCATCCGGGCTCGGCTGGTAGGCGATGGAGTTGTTGATCGCCTCGTTGGTGTCGACGCCGTCGATGGTGAAGTTGTTCGCCTGCTGCAGCTGGCCGTTGACGTATGGACGTCCGCCGCCGCTCAGGCTGTTGAACGTTGGACATCTGCGGCTGGGTGACCCCGGGCGCATACATCGTGACGAACGAGACGTTTCGGGAAATCGCCGGCAGCTTTTCCATCTGCTCGCGTTCCGCCTTGATCCCGACAACCGCATTTTCCGTCTGCAGCACGGCGCCGGTCGCGATGACGTCGACCCGTTCCTCGATGTTGCCGACTTCCATCTTGAAGTCGACGCGCGCTGTCTGCGCGACCGATAGCGTCACCTTGGACTGCACGCCTTTGAAGCCCGTCAGCCCAGCCGCGATGACGTATTCGCCGATCGGCACGCTCGTGATGACGTAATTGCCGGCATCGTTGGTGATGCCGGTATACGCGATGTTGGTGGCCTGGTTGGTTGCGGTGACGGTCACACCTGGAACCGCCGCACCGGATGAATCGGCCACCAGCCCGGTGACGGTCGCCAGCCCCGACTGTCCCACCGCAGGGGTGGTCAAGACGAGTCCAGCGAGCGCGACGAGAGCCACACGCCGCACGACCTGCAATAGCGCACGCATCGGGAGTTCCCTTTCTGCTTGACCGCGCCTCAATGGCGTTGATGCTTGACGAACGATTCGGAGGGCGCGGGAGTACTCCGGTATTTACTGCAAAAGGGCCTCGCCAGTCCATTACTGGCGTCGCAAAAATCATCGACCAGGTCGCAAAGGTCCTGAGCTGCATGTATTTACCGTCTGCCCTGCCCGCCCTGCGATACAGTTTGTTGGATACCGTCGGCGCGGTCTTTGCCGGGCGTGCTCCGAATCAAATGGCTGCTGATTTCAAACACGCCCGCCCTAAAGGGCGGGCCTACGGATTCATTTCCGTCCTCCTCCTCCTCGCCCTCCTCCTCGCCGCTTCGCCGTCGTCTCGTCCCTGGCCAATCCACTGAGCAGGCGCGGCTCGAGCTGACCGAAGAGGCCATGGGGGCGAGCTTCTCCCTGGTGCTGGTCGGTCCCGATCGTGCCGGCCTGGAATCAGCCGCCGCGGCCGCCTTCGCCGAGGTCCACCGCCTGGACCGCATGCTCTCCAACTATCTGGTCGACAGCGAGTGGAGCGCCATGAATCGCTCGGCGGCCAAGGGGCCCTTCCCCGTGTCGCCTGAGCTGTTTACGGTGCTCTCCAGCTGTCTGGAGTACAGCCGCCAGAGCAGCGGCGCCTTCGATGTCACGGTCGGACCGCTCATAAAGGTGTGGGGCTTCTACAAGGGTGAAGGAGGGATGCCCCGTCCGAAGGCGGTGGCCGACGCGCTGACTCGAGTGGGATACCGGCACGTGCAGCTCGACCCGGCCGCGCGGACCGTACGATTCGCCCGGTCGGGAATGGAGCTCGACCCCGGCGGCATCGGGAAGGGGTACGCCGTGGACCGGATGGTCGATGTCCTCAAACGGGCTGGTGTTCGCGTCGCGCTGGTGTCGGCGTCTGGCAGCAGCATCTACGGTATGGGGGCGCCGCCGGAAGATCCCAAGGGCTGGCCGATCACGATTCGCACCCCGCGCGATCCGGACGCGGTGGCGGCAACGGTCTTCCTCGAGGACATGTCTCTGTCCACGTCCGGCAGCTACGAAAAGTTCTTCTGGGCCAACGGGCGAACCTACTCGCACATCGTGGATCCGCGGACGGGCTACCCCGCGCAGGGCACGTCCGCCGTCTCCGTGGTTTCACCACGAACGATCGACAGCGAGGCGTGGACGAAACCGTTCTTCATCAACGGCCGCGCCTGGTCGTCTGCGCACAAGCCGGCAGGGTTCCGCGTGTTCTTCTGTGAGGACCGCCCGCAGGCGACGTGCGAGTTGGCTGAAGTGAACCGAGAGGGTCAGAGATCTCTGTCTCTTGCACGTCCTGTTCGAAACAGATCTGACCCCGCTCTCACTCCAAGCGAATCGTGCCGAAGGCTTGCGGGGCGTGGAACGTGGTCTGGCCCGTCGGCCGCCACGCGTAGTACTTCTTGGTCTCACCGACACCGGCGATGCGATAGAGACCCGCGCGCAGCTCGCGACCCTTTTCCGGCGTACGCGTGTCGATGGCAGAGAACGGGATGCGCATCATCCCGTACCAGATCTTCGCTTGCGCATCGATGCGCGCCGCCACCGTGAACCCGGAATTCCACTTCCCGCCCGCCTGTCCCTTCGGGTTCTCGCGATCGATGTCGAGGTCGACGAATTCGCCCTGTGGCGACACCTGAAATTCCTTGTAGCGAGTGATCTTCTCGAAATCCGATCCGATGAAAGCCTCGCCAACATCCCAGTTCCACAGCCGCGGCGTCTCCGCCGAGCGGTCCGGGTCCGGCTTCAGATTGAGCTCGTCGTACGGGCAGATGTACAGCAGATACAGATGCTCTTTCGTCCAGCGCGAACGGATCTCCGTCGGCGGACCGGCGATCGGCTCGCCGAGGTAGTTGCGGTCGGCGGTGACGCGGGGCGCCTTGGCCCAGACGGCGCTCGTGGGATCAGTATTCGGCTCGAGATCCTTGGCGGAAAACGCGCTCGTCAGAACGGCGGATTCCTGCATGGCTCCGCCGGCGAATGCGGCGAGCATCAGAACGACAGTGAGCGAGCGCATTGATCGACGGCAGTCTACTTGAGCCGCTCGAGATCGACGACCGCAATCGTCTTCAGCGGCGGCATGCTGAATTCGGTCGCGTTGCCTGGATTGTCGACGTCCACGAGCGCGGCGTCGGCCGGCGCGTCATAAGCCGCGACTTTCAAGGGACGATAGCGACCGAGCACGCGCACGCGAATCCCTTGCTGCGCGCCGGTGGCCTGCTGCCGGCGACTGCCGCCATATGACAACAGGTACAGGCGGGCGGCCTTGGCGTCGCCGGTCAGATAGGCCATCACCGAGCTGGTGCCATACAGCCGGACCAACCGCTTGTCGTCCCCCAGCTTGCTTCGCACGCGCGCGGCGAAGTCGCTGGGGTTCGCCGCCAGCGATTCCGGGAAGTCCGCCGAACCGAGTTGCACGTTCAGGTCGAGCGAACGGTCCGGTGCGGTCACGACCTTATAGAGGAGGTTCCGCCTGGACAGCAGGTTCAAAGCCTCCGGCAGCAGCGCCGACTGCGAATCAACGACGCCGATGTTTGCCATCGCCGGCAGCCGCGGCGCCTCCTGCGCCTTCAGGAACCGCAGCATCTTCTTGAGCTCTTCGAGATCGGCCGCCTCGGGATTCAGAATCGCGTCGACGCCGAACGCGAAGGCTTCCGCCGCCGCAAGCGGGCCGGCGCCGGCAGCCAGCTTCGAGTAGTTGGCCTTGCGCAGCCCGCGGTGGTACCGCCAGGCGTTGGAGTCGATCCATGGCGCCGTGGTTGCCTGCGCTACGTTGGCGACAAAGCGCAGACCGGGGCTGGGCACCTCCTGAAACGATTCCGCTTCAGTCCCCGTCGGCGCGGCGGCCGCGAGACCCTCCGTCACGAGCGCCGACGCTCCGGCGGTGACGAAGAGGTGTCCGCTCTCCGGCGGCGCCTCCGCGGTCGAGGCCAGGAGCGCGCCGCCCATCAGCGCGGCGATGCACGAGAGAACCACCGCGCCCGTCTTACAGGAGATCAAGAGATCAGGAGTAATTTGGGTTTTCAAAAACCGTAGAAATTGGGGTTTTCAAGAGAAGACCTCCTGATCTTCTGATCTCCTGTGAAAACTCTCCTGATCTCTGAAGCCGTCTTGATCTCGGATTCATACCGTGAGTTCCACATGTTTGATCTTGGCCGTGTCGTAGACGCCGAGACCGAGCTTCGACGCGTATTCGATGTGCCCCGGTTCACGGATGAAGCGATTGACGTTCGGACTGGCCTGCCAGTCCTGGAGCTTGGTACTGAAATACTTCATGTCCCGCTCCCAGACCGAGATCGCCCCTTCCTGCTTGCGCTTGTCGTCGATGACGTCGATCAGGAAGCGGTCGATGGCGACCGGATCGGTGCCGAACTTCATCTGCTTCGGGTAGAAGCGATAGCGCTTCTCGGTCGAGAACGGCCCGGCGTGCCAGACGCCGCGCAGCCCGTCCATGATCTGGAGAACGGTGCGCGACCGTATCGGCTCGGTGGCGGCGAGGGTGCCGATGAATGTCAGCGTCTCGGTCTGCGATCGGTAGTGCGATCGCGCGACGTTGTTGAACTCGCCATAGGCGATGTTCTTGAGGCACCCGGTCACACCTGACGCGCCGTGATCCTTCATGTTCGGCACGTTGATGATCTTCGTGAACTTCTCGGTGGCCATCCGCAGCAGGAACGACCGCGTATCGTCCTCGCCGAAGAAATTCGCCTCGACGTACACGCCAGGATCGAAGCCGAGCCAGTTCGACGACTCGACGCGCACGCCTGTCGGGACGAACTGGTCGTATTTCGCGTTGAGAATCTGACCGCCGCCACGCTCGTGGATGACGATGTTCTCCGCCTTGACGCCGACGGTGATCAGGTTGCGACAGATCTCCGCCACCACGTCGGGCATCGACATCGCGCCCGGTGCCCCGGAACAGTTGATCTTGATTCCGACGAAATCCTGCGCGTTGAAAAACCGCGCCCAGCTATCGCGTGCATCCTTGTCCTCGGTGAGCGTCGTCATGCCGCGCGCGATCATCTCCTTGACCGTCGGCACGTCGACCTTTTCCGTGACTTCATCGATGCATTTCGGCGAATGAACCGTGACGACACGTCCCGGATACTTGCCGGGCATGCCCGGCTCCGCCGCCGGCTTGAACTTGGTGACGACGCGGTAGTCGGGAATGGGACGAGTGGTCTGCAGTGCGCCGATGGCCGGCACGGCGGCCATTGCGGCGAGGAACTCTCTACGATCCATGGTGGGTTAGCTTCCAGCTGCCAGCCACCAGCTTCCAGCGAGAGCCGCCAGCCCCCAGCTGACGGCTGGAAGCTGACAGCTGGAGGCTGGAAGCTGAAGGCTGGGAGCTAATCAGAAGATGTACTTGGCTACCAGAGTCACGATCCTCGCGTCGCCAACCGTGCTGGTGATCGTGCCGAATGCCGTGTTCTGGATGTTGGTCTGCGGCGCGCCGAAGTTCGGGTGATTGAGCACGTTGAACATCTCGCCGCGGATCATCAGGAACTGACGGCCGAACGTCAGGAATCGCTTGCTGAGCGACATGTCGATGTTCCAGTAGCCAGGCGCGCGCACGATGCCGACACCCGAATTGCCGAACGATCCGCGCGGAGCCGAGACGAACGCCGAACGGTCGAGCCAGCGCTCGATCGTCGGGTTCTCCACGGAACCGTCGCCGACGCGATTCGGCCGCTCAGGCGAACGCGACGCCTGGAGCGACGGGTTCGAGCCGTCGGTCACCGTGATCGGGAAGCCGGTGTGCGCCGTCGTCGCGAAGCTGGTGGACCAGCCACCGAGCACCGCATCGACCACCCCGTTCCAGTTGCTACCGAACTGCCGCTCGCGGCCGAACGGCAGATCGTAGCTGCCCGCCATCGAGAAGATGTGCCGCGCATCGTACGCCGCCGGACCGTAGTTGGCTTCGATGTCGTAGCTGTTCTGCGGGTAGGCGCCCTTCGCCGGCGACGCCGGCGTTGCCGAAGTAGCCGGAGTTGTTCGCCATCGACTTGCTCCACGTGTAGTTGGCGACGAAGTCCAGCCCGTTCCAGAGCCGCTGCTTGAAGGTCGACTGCAGCCCGTTGTAGTTGGACCGTCCGCGCGACGCCGTCGTGCTGATCGACTGGATCAGCGGGTTGAACGGATAGAGCGGCCGGCGCTGCTGCACCGGCAGCCACGTCGACGGATCGCCGGTGCCCGGCAGCGGCTGGTTGCCGTCAATCGGCGTGACGAGCTCTGTCGACCAGTTGCCGACGTAGCCGATGTTGATCGACGAGCGCGATCCCAGCAGGTACTCGGTGAAGAAGTTCCACTGCTGCGTGAACTGCGGCCGCAGATTCGGATCCCAGGCGCGCACCTGTCCCGACGGACGATCGAGCGGCTGCAAACCAACGAATCCGGTGGCAATGTTCCCGGCACCGCTGGTCGCGTCGTATCTGACGTCAGTCTCGAAGAAGAACGGGGGATTGAGCGGCAGCCGCAGGTTGGCGCCGGTGCCTTCCATGTACTGCGTGATGCCGTAGCCGCCGCGGAACACCCAGCGCTCGCCGGGCCGGTAGGCAAATCCCACGCGCGGCTCCCAGCCGTTGTAATACGCGTCGTAGAGCGCGCGGCTGTTGCCGTTCTGGCCCGCGAGGAGCTGTGCCGCGTTCGTGAGATCGAAATTCGCCTGGCGGTCATCCGCCTCGACGAACGGCGACGTGTACGCCCAGCGGATGCCAAGATTCAACGTCAGGTTGCCGGTGATCTTGAAATCGTCCGCGGCGAAGAGGCCGATGCGATGCTGAAGGTGCGTCCACGCCTCCGTCGCCGAGCCTCGGCCCTTCTGCGACACCTGATCGAGCAGGAAGTCCGAAAACGGCTGGCCCGTGAAATTGAACATGTTAAAGGCGATGAATCCGTTGCGGCCATTGTTGCCGGGATAGTGCGACTTGCTGTGGGAGTAGTTCCAGGAGCCGCCGAACTTCAAGGAGTGCCGGCCGCGCAGCCACGTCAGCCGCTCGTTGATCTGGAAGTTCTGGTTGACATTGTCGGTGCCGGTTTCGGCGCTGCCGATTTCGGTGATGTCGTTACCCCATCGGATGGATGTCAAACCGCGCATGACCTGGTCGCCGGCGATGCCGAGACGGTTATTGAGCTCCCCGAGTCCCAGCGGATCCAGCGGGATGCTGAGCGACGATCCGTCGCTGTATCCGACGAGCAGGTCGTTGACGATCGAGTTGCCGAAGATGCGGTTCCAGTTCGTGGCGACGCCCCAGAACGGGTTCTCAGACCCTGACGTGAACGACAGCGGCATGATTGTCTTCGTCGTCGCTGAATCGCCCGTCTGCCGCGAGTAGCGCACGTACAACTTGTCGCTGGCCGAGGCGTTCCAGTCGAACTTCACGTCGTACTGATCGACGTTCTGCTCCGATGCGGTGGTATCGCGATAGTTCTCGCGGAAGTCGCTCATCGGACGCGCGACGTTGGCCCGCGGGTACAGCGTCTCGTCAGCGAACAGGTTTCGCGCAAACTGGCTGAAGCGGTTCACCGGGATCTGGTTGTTGGGAAAGGGCTGACCGGTCAGTGGGTCGCGGATGACAATCGGGGAACTGCGTTGCAGCAGGCTGCTCAGGTCGCCCTGACGCCACGCATCGGGCACGACCGTCGCGAAGGATTGCGCCGGCGGTGTGTCCTGACGTCCACCCTGATAGTTGCCGAAGAAGAACAACTTGTTCTGGAGGATCGGCCCGCCGATCGTGCCGCCGAACGTGTCGCGCGTGAAGTTGGACTTCGTGCCGCCCGCACGGTTCGTGGCCCACGGCGTCGCCGCCAGCTCGTTGTCACGGAGATAGTAGAAGCCGTTTCCTCGAAACTGGTTGGTCCCCGACTTGATGACCATGTTGACGACGGCGCCGGCCACGTTCCCGAGCTCGGCCGAGTAGTTGTTGGTCTCGACGCTGACTTGTTCCACCGCATCCGGGCTCGGCTGGTAGAGGATTTGGTTGTTGATGCCCTCATTCGCGTCGATGCCGTCGACCGTGAAGTTGTTGCCCTGGACGCGCTGGCCGTTGACAGCCGGACGGCCGCCGCCTCGCATGGTGTCGAACTGGCTGGGCTGGGTAGAGGTCACGCCGGCTACGTACAGCGTCGCCGTCGACAGGTTGCGCCCCTGTGCCGGCAGGCGCTCGATCTGCTCCCGTTCCACGATCTTGCCGACGACCGCGTTTTCGGTCTGCAACACCGCGCTCATCGCCACGACGTCGACCCGTTCCTCGACGCTGCCGACCTCCATCTGGAAGTCGACGCGCGCCGTCTGCGCCGCTGACAGGACCACCTTCGACTGCGCGCCTTTGAATCCCGTCAGATCCACGGTCACCACGTACTGTCCGATCGGGACGCTCGTGATGATGTAGTTGCCGGCATCGTTGGTGACGCCGGTGTAGGCGATGTTCGTCGCCTGGTTGGTGGCGGTGACGGTCACGCCGGGCACCGCGCCACCGGACGTGTCCGAGACAAGTCCGGTCAGCGGTGGCCAGGCCGGTCTGCGCCGCGGCCGGCAGGGTCATCATGAGCCCGACCAGCGCGACAAAGCTCAAGCGCAGGAAGGAGGTGACAAGGCGACGCATTCGAAGCTTCCTTTCTTGGAGAGCGCCATCCGAGGCGGTCCAGTAGAGACACAAATATCCAGTGTGGATGGAGGACTTTTACCGCAAAACGCCGACGGAATCACTAACTAATGTCGCAAAGATCATCGTTCAAGTCGCACCCCTCGTATTTCCGAGGAATCCGACCACTTTCCTCTACCTGGGAGAGAACTAACGCCCGCCCTCACCGCCGTCGCCAAGGCTCTGGCGGTCCGCCGTAGCTTCAGCGACGGCGGAAGGGCGGGCCTACTTTGTTGCTGAAGGCCGGTCCGGGGCGGTGATCCGGTAAAGCTTCGACGCCGTCCGGATGACGAGGCTGCCGGCGCTGATGGCCGGCGTCGCCAGCGCCATCTCGTCGAGCGAGTTCCTCCCGAGGAGGCGGTACTCCGGCCCTGCCTGCACGACGAACGTGACGCCGTCCTCGCTCAGCAGGAAGATCTTGCCGTTGTAGGCCCACGGGGAAGCCGTAAAAGCACCCGCCGCCGGATCGAGCCGGACTTTGCCGTAGATCTCCTTGCCGGTCCGGGCGTCGTGACACGTCAGAAACCCACGGTCGAACAGCGTGTAGTAGTAATCGCCGTAGATGATCGGCGAGGTGTTATAAGGTCCTCCCTGGGGAAGAGACCAGGCGACGGTCCCCCCGGGCCGCACCGCAAACACCGGCCGATTTTCGTCCTGGACGTACCCCGAGGAAACATAGACCATGCCAAACCGCGAGAGCGGCGTTGGGATGGCAATCGAGCTCGCCCCACCCAGTTCCCACAGCAACTTCCCGTCGACATCGTAGGACCGGATGCGCCCCGAGGCGTTGGTCACGATCTCCGTCATCCCGTCGTGCTCCCAGACATGCGGCGTGGCCCAGCTGCTCTTCTCGTCGCGGTCCACGCGCCAGACCTCCGCGCCGGTCTTGGCATCGTAGGCGACCATGGACGACTTCTCGTCGTTGTCGCAGACGATGAAGAGGCGGCCCTTGTGGAGGACAGGTGAAGCGGCGGTACCCCAACCGCCGCGCATCGGGAACGGACCAATGGGATGCGACCAGAGCGGCTTCCCGTCCACGTCGAACGCAAACACGCCGACATTCCCGAAATAGGCGTAGACGCGCTCGCCGTCGGTGACCGGCGTCTCGGAGGCAAAGCTGTTCTTCAGATGGTGCGCGCTCTTCGGCTCACCGCGATGCACCTCCCGCTCCCAGCGGATCTTGCCGGTCTTGAAGTCGATGCAGTACACCATCCAGCGATGCTCGCCGGGCGGCGGTGTGGTTCGGCGTCCATCCAGGTAGATGCCGATCTTCGGCTTCTCCTGATCGACCATCGGAACAACCGAGGTGACGAAGACGCGGTCACCCCAGACGATCGGCGAGCTCCAGCCGAGCCCGGGGATGTCGGTCTTCCAGGCAACGTTTTCCGTCTCGCTCCAGCGATCGGGAAGCCGCGGATTGTCCGCGAGCCCGGCCGAACCGGGCCCGCGGAACTGTGGCCAGTTGGTCTGCGCCAGCGTGGCGGTGAGAAGCAGGATCCAGAACATCAGCGAAATACCAGGTTCAGCGGTTGCCTCTGCCGCCGGCACTCCCAGGGTTCCCTGGATTGCCTCTCCCCCTGCCGCCTCTCCCGGGGGTGGGCGGGGGCATCTTCTCCCAGGGGAGGCTGGCAAGGCCGTTCAGGTCGTACACCACTTCCCCATCCCTCATCGTCAGCTCGCAACCAAGACGCTGGGTGCCGTCGAGACGCCCACCGCGCTGATCGAGGAAGCCAAACTTGCCCTTGTCGAGCCGCATGACGGCGACGTCCGCCGGTGCGCCAACCGAGAGGTGACCCAGGGTTTCCTGCTTGATTTCCTTCGCTGGATTCCACGTCGAGCGGATGACGATGTCCTTGAGCGGCATGCCGAGCGCCAGGAACTTGCTCATGACATTGACCATGTCCTTCATGCCGGCGTTCATGCTGCCGATGTGCAGGTCGGTCGAGATGGAGTCGGGGTAGTACTTTTCCTTGAACGCCTGCACTGCGGTGGACCACACGAAACTGCCGCCGCCGTGGCCGATGTCGAAGATGATCCCCTTCTTCTGCGCCGCGAAGATCGCGGGATTGACCTTGCCGTCGAGAATCTCCTTGCGGCCGCCGCCGGCGTAAGCGTGCGTATAGATGTCCCCCGGACGGAAATACTTCTCGAAGAGCTCCTTGATCGTGCGAACGCTGGCGTTGCCGAAGTCGACCATGACCGGGATGTCGGCGATCTTCCCCGCCTCCTCGGCCTGGATGTAAGGGTCCCACTCCGGTCCCCCGTAGTGCGCGCTCTTCACGCCGACGACGATGCCCTTGTACTTGAGCGCAAATTCACCGGTGACTTTCCCTTCCATGTCCTTCAGGTTGTTCTCGATCTGGCCGCCGCCCATACCGTTGCCGACGATGTTGAGGAAGGCGAAGACGCGGGTGCGGGATTTGTCGATGATCCGCGTCTTGAAATCTTCGAAGTTGCGCCAGCCGGAGCTGCCGGCGTCGGCAACGGCGGTCGTGCAGCTTTCGAGCGTGAAGCCGTCCGGCGGGACGCTGCGGAATCCGCGCGAGTAGCTCTCACCCTCGCCGGTGTAGACGTGGACGTGGATGTCGATGAGACCCGGCGTGACGTAGAGGCCGGAGGCATCGATGGTCTTCGTGGCCTGTGTCGCGGGGATGTTGGCCTGTACCGCGGCGATTTTGCCGTCTTTGATGCCCACGTCGCGCACGGCATCGATCGAGTTCCGGCCGTCGATGACATGTCCACCCTTCAACAGAATGTCGTAGGTGGCCTGCGCGTAGCCCGCCTCAGCAACACTCAGCGCCAGTAATACGAAACATGCACGCCTCATTGCGTTTCCTCCAGAAGATCCAACGGGAATCCGTGTGGCACCCGTATACAAAAAAAGGTCTCGCCTGTCCATCACTACTGACAGACCAGCAGCTGTCTTGGGGTTTTCTGGAGCCAGTTTGAATCAGAAACGAGGAGCGGCCCGCACTTCGGGATCAACGCGGCCGACGCCAATCGGCGTAGCGGCTGCCCTCACGGCGCCGCTCGACGTTCCACACGTCACCGCATTTCCCGCAGCGCCAGTACGTCGCCGTGGTGACCACCTTACTCACCGTGGTGACCTCTCGCGAGCTACACGTCGGGCAGTGCGTTGGCGGTTCCGTGGTGACGCTTGGTGCGTTCGTCTCAGCTTTGGAAGGGTATCTCATGCAACTCCTGCGCGGATGACTGCCGCGGCCTCAGAGGTCGAACCCGAGCCGCCGGAGATCCGGCAGAAGTTCCTGCTCAATCACATCACTCAGATGATTGAGCCCTGGCGCTCGACGCTGGAATTCGCGTCGGGCACCTTCGAGATCGCCGGCACGAAGCATATCGATGCTTTGCCGCACGCGAGCGACGGCCGGCTCCATGGCACCGCGAGTGGTGAAGGCCTCGCGCAATTCATCGATCGATCGCCGCACGTGTCCATCGGGATCGTTCTTCAGCTCACCCGCCAGCTGCGCGATACGCTCCAGTATCGCATCCACGTGACTCAGCTTGTCGTGCATCGGCGTGTACTCTGATTCGCTCCGTAGGGAGGGCCCAGGAACCGCGATCTCAATTGCGCGGGATTCCGGATAGACAACTGCGTCCAGGGGCGTGCCCGCCATGCTGGAAGGATCGGATCTCACCTGCACCTCCGGACGTCGTGAACGACGCTCAACTCGGGTGCAGCACGCCCCCTGACGGGCTCGACATCAAAGTTGGACGGGACCTGACTCGACTGATTGCCGTCCAGAGTACTGCCATTTCCCGATTCGCGCAAACCGGCGTGGCCGCTGCGCACGGCTGCACAAGGCTCGTGGCGTGATGATGTTATGATGGAAGTCCTTTCCTGAGCCTCCCGGCACTGCACCAGCCGCCAGCCTCATCAAAGTGGGCTGGCTGGGAAGTGTTCCCGCCTTCCGCCCTCGGACCACGACTGGTGCTATTTCGGAAGGTTCTCCATGCGTACTCTCTTCAACCTCGGTCCGTTCCCTCACCCTTGCCCTGGCGCTCCTGGTGCCGTGCCTCGCGTTGCTGTGGCTTGTCGGCGTGCCTGGAACGCTGACACCGACCAGCTACATGCTCTTCGCCGCACTCCTGACGGCTCTTACGGTTGTGGCGATGATCACGTATTCCAACGCTCAGGCCACGAGCAGCATGGCGCAATTGATCCATGAGGCGGACATCGCTGCGTCACCGGCACCAGCTCACGCCAAGGGGGCGGCACCGCAGGCACGTCCACTGGTGTGAGCCATGCGCCACCATCGACAGGAGGAGCCAATGGGTTGGAAACCGGACCCGCTCCTCCTGGAATTATTCGAGTCCGCGCAGAGGGAGCTCGCGGAAGCCTTGGGGATCCTTCAGAGATTGCACGATGATCCGGCCGGTCCAGGCCAGGCGCAGGTCACCGCTCAAAACTGCAGAATCGCGAAGTTGAGGAGCGCCATCGAAGCATTGGAGGGTGCGCTCGAACAACGGAGCAGCCGCATCGTCCATTAGCAAGTACCGCCGCGAAACGCGCAGGAGCCCTTCCTGACGCCGGTCGACAGCCCGAACGGCCTTCCTGTTCTCCCCTTCGGCTCATCTGATAAAATGTCCGTCCTCTCTCCGAACACTGCAGTCAACGCGGGGTGCGGGCGCCGGCGAAGCGTACGCTCTTGTCCGACACGTGTGCGCCACCGATCGACGAGTACGAGACGGTAAGGAGGACGGATGTCACGCGGACATTGGGCGGTTTGTGTTGCGATGCTTGTGGCGAGCGCAACGCTGCTGGCGCAGGGCGGAACGGCAGCTCGTAATACGACGGTGAGGTCGATCAGCGCAACACTGCAGGACCGGGGTGCGCTGCGCACCTGGGACTCGACCGTCGATAGTCTCGTTCGCCAGGGCGAGCTCGTTGTGCGCAAGGTGCGGACGGACACCATGATCGAAGGGCGCTCGCACGAACGCTACGATCAGTATTTCCAGGGCGTCCGCGTCTTCGGTGGCGACATCGCGCGTCAGGTTGCCGACGGCGCCACCGAATCGATCTTCGGCACCCTGCACACCGTCACGGGCCTTCAGACCCGCCCCAAGCTTTCCGCCGACGGGGCGCGGGACGCGTTCGAAAAACTGTCCGGCGGACCGCTCCCTGAGAAGCGCGAGATCGAGCTCGTAATCCTGCCGAAAGACGACGGCGGATATGCGCTCACCTACCGCACGCACGTATGGCGTGAGAGACGCTGGATGCACACGTTCCTCGATGCGAACAGTGGCGAGGTGGTGCTCGAATACAACGACTTGAAGACGCAAACGGCGGCGGTTGGCACGGGCACAGGGGTGCTCGGCGATCAGAAGAAGATCAGTGCTTCCTCTGCCTCCGGCCGTTTCATCGCCGACGACGCGCTGCGGCCGCCGACGCTGATTACCTACGACATGCAAGGCAATCTCGACCGAGTATTTGCCTATCTCGACGGTCTTTACACACCCGTCGCAGCCGACGTCGCCAACGATACCGACAACATCTGGACCGATGTGGCGAACGTCGACGCGCACGCACATGTCGGTTGGACTTACGACTATTACTTCAAACGGTTCGGCCGGAAAGGCCTTGACGACAACGACACGCCGATCTTCGGCATAACGCACCCGGCCCGGCGCACCGACTTTTCGGACGAGGCATTCGATATCAATACGAACGCGTTTTGGTGTGGCGGTTGTGGGCCGAGCGGTCGGGGAGCAATGGTTTTCGGCGACGGCCTGGGGTTCGCGATCGGCGGCGTGTTCGTTGACTATCTCGCGGGTGGACTCGACGTCGTCGCCCACGAACTCACCCACGGTTTGACCGACTACAGCTCAAACCTCATCTCTCAAAACGAATCAGGTGCGCTGAACGAAGCTTTCTCGGACATGGTCGGCACCAGTGTCGAATTTGCTTATCAGACACCCGGCTCGGGCACGCGGCAGGCGGACTACGTTATCGGCGAGGATGTCTTTCGGCCGGGCGGGATCCGGTCGATGTCGAACCCAGGCGCTTTCGGGGATCCGGATCATTACAGCCGCCGTTTCACCGGGAGCGAGGACAATGGCGGCGTCCACATCAATTGTGGAATTCCCAACCAGGCCTTCTACCTCGCCATCGAGGGCGGCACCAACCGCACGTCGAATCTGAGCGTGCAGGGCGTCGGCGCCGCCAACCGCCAGCAGATCGAACGAGTGTTCTATCGCGCGTTCGTCTTCATGCTGCCGTCGAACGCGACGTTCTCGACCGCGCGGGCGGCGACGATCCAGGCCGCGCGTGAGCTGTATCCCGGTAGCAACGTGGAAAGTGCCATCACCCAGGCATGGACCGCGGTGGGTGTGCAATGAGATCGACACCCGCAGCTCTCGGTCTCATCCTGCTGTGCGTGGTGTCCACGCGCGCCGCGGGACAAACGCCAGAACCGGCGGCTGGGACGCAGCCTGCGCCGACCCCCGCCGCTGCCGAACCAGCAAGGTCGGGCCGCTCGTTCATCGCCATCAATGGCGGATATCAGGCCGACGATCAGACGTTCAGCGAAACGCGCCAGCAGGACCTGTACCGCGAGCAGCTGCGATGGACGACCGACTACGGGATCGAAGGCGGTGCGCTGTACGAGGGCACTGTCGGCGGCTACGTGGCGAACGGGCTCGGTGGCGCCGTCACCTATTCGTTCTATCAGGACAACAACAGCACCGGGGCCGTTGCCGCAAGCGTCCCGCATCCGTTCTTCTTCAATCAGCCGCGGCAGGTGCAAGGGCAGTCGGCGGCATTGGAGCACCGCGAGCAGGTGGTGCACTTCAGCGCCTTGTATGTGCTGCCGATCGGCTCGAACCTGCAGATCGGGGTCGCTGGTGGCCCGTCGCTGTTCATGGTCAATCGCACGTTCGTGGACAGCGTGCTGTACGACGAGACGTACCCGTTCGACTCGGCCACGTTCAGCAGCACGACCACTCGTGAGGTCAAGGAGAACCAGGCGGGCTTTCACGTCGGGGCGGACGTCAGCTGGTACTTCACGGACAACGTCGGCATCGGCGGCGGCGTGCGGTTCAGCCGCGCGACCCTGAAATTTCCCGCCGCCGGAACGGACGAGACGATCTCCGCCGACCTGGGCGGCGTGCAGGTTGGCGCGGGGCTTCGTATTCGGCTCGGCGGACGGAAGGCGCCGGCAGCCCCGCCGCCGGCGAGAACGCCGGCGGAGCCGGATCCAACGCGCATCTATGCGACGCCGGATACGCCCGCGGGACCGACTGATGAAACGATGGCCGTGACGCTCGTCGCCACACCGATCTTCGTGCTGCCGGATGCGACGCGGATTCCGTTGCGCGTCTTCGAGCCCAACACGCGGCTGAAGGTGATGCGTCAGAACGGTCCGTGGCTCAGAGTCGAGTTCCAGCATCCGCGCTACGGCCGCAGCGAGGGCTACATCGAGACGAAGAACGTGCGGATCATCAAGCCGGGGTCGAGTTAGTTCCGGATCCCAAATCGCACGACAGCCACTTGCCAAACAAACAGGAGAGGAGGAGAAGAGGAGAACAATCCTGTCGCGCGAGCTGTCGATGGACTAACGTGATCGGATGATCGGAACCGACGTGACCGAGATCCCGCGGGCCCTGACAAGCTATCCATCGCTGCCGAACCAGGGGCTCGGCGCGGAACTGTCCGCCAGGATGCAGTTGGAGCCGTTCAACGCGATTGCGACCGGCATTTTCGCGCTCGCCATCATCCATACATTTTCCGCCGGCCGTTTCACCGCCCTGGCGCATCGCGTACAGCAGAGGCACGACCGGAACGCGCGGGCGCAGCAACGCAGCGCCAGGCCGAGCGTTGTCGCGGAGCTCCTGCACTTCCTGGGCGAGGTCGAAGTGGTTTTCGGTCTCTGGGCCGTCGTGCTGTTCGTGGTGACCACCGCATTCGTGGGATGGGAACCAGCGAAGCATTACGTCAACGAAACCGTCAACTACACGGAAGCCCTGTTCGTCGTGGTGATCATGACCCTGGCGTCGACGCGCCCGATTGTCGGCTTCGCCGAAGCGGCGCTGCGGACCGTCGCGCGCGCCGGGGGCGGAACGCCTGCCGCCTGGTGGATGACCATCCTCACCATCGGGCCATTGCTCGGCTCCTTGATTACCGAGCCGGCGGCGATGACCATCTGCGCGCTGCTCCTCAGCCGTCAGTTCTACGACCTTCAGCCCAGTACTCGCCTCAAATATGCGACCGTCGGGCTCCTGTTCGTCAGCGTCTCGATCGGCGGAACGCTGACCCATTTCGCGGCGCCGCCGGTCCTCATGGTGGCGCGGCCGTGGGGATGGGACACGGCGTTCATGCTCACGCACTTCGGCTTTCGCGCGGTGATCTCGATCGTGGCCTCGACGGCCACCTACTTCCTGCTGTTCAGACGCGAGCTGCGGGCGATGGCCACACTCGCCGCTGTCCCCGACATCGAGCAGCCCGATGACGAGGCCGGCGCCCACGCGCTGTTGCCGGTTCCGGGCTGGGTGATCGCCGTCCACCTCGCCTTCATCGCCTGGACAGTCTTCAACGCACACTATCCGGCGCTCTTTGTCGGAGGATTTCTCTTCTTCCTGGGATTCGCCCGGGCCACGGCGCCGTATCAGGGCCGAATCGAGCTCCGGACACCTTTGCTCGTGGGCTTCTTCCTGGCGGGCCTGGTAATCCACGGAGGCCTGCAGGGCTGGTGGATTGCGCCGGTGCTCCGCCGTCTCTCTGTGGAGGGCCTGTTCCTGGGTTCAACGATCCTGACGGCGTTCAACGACAACGCCCTCATCACCTACCTGGCCACGCTCGTGCCGAACTTGAGCGATCCGCTCAAGTACGCCGTTGTCGAGGGGGCGGTCGTCGGTGGCGGGCTGACGGTGATAGCAAACGCTCCCAACCCCGCCGGCCAGGCGCTCTTGAGCCGCTTCTTCGGCGGATCGCTGTCACCACTGGGCCTGATCGGCGGCGCACTTCTGCCCACGATCATTGCGGCGCTGGCTTTTCGGTTGTTCGCGTAGTGAACGACCGGAGACCATGAGGAAGTACAACAGGAGTTCAGAGTTCAGGAGAACTTATCTTTTCAAAACAAGGACTCCTGGAGTCAGGATCTCTTCAAAACAAAGAACTAGTCGTTAGTCGCCAGTCGTTACTCGCTTATCTCAAGCTACGCCACACGTGAATCGGCGTGCGAGTCCGCCGGCCGTCGCGGCACAGCACTTTTTCCGCCGCTCTGCTTCAGCGACCGCTCCAACCACAGCGGCTCGGGTTTGTCGTTCATTCCGCACATGTGTCGGACCAGACCGGCGATCACCTGCGGGTGCATGAGTGATTCAGGGCCTTTTATCATGTTCATGACCGAGAGCAGCCTGCCCCGGATGTTCGGATCGGCGGTTGCCGCGGCGACAACGCGATCGAAGTAGTGTTGCATCAGCCGGTCGCGCCCGCGCAGGCGCCCGCCGGTTGTCGACCCGAGCCGCAGGTCCTCGCCAGTAGCGAGGTTCCATGCCGGCCGGACGGTCTCGACCATCTGCTGCTGCGCCCGGCGCGCAAAACCGCCGGGCAGGCTGCCCGATCCGCTCCACTCCTCCGCCAGGCGCGCCTTGAGCCGCAAAGCCCCGAGCACACCCGTCGTTATGCCCTGACCGTAGACCGGATCGAAGCAGCAAACGGAATCGCCCGCAGCGATGAGGCCATCGGGCCAGTTGGCCATCTCGTCGAAGCGGCGCCAGCGATTCTCGGTGCGGCGGTGACCGACGATTGGCGTGAGCGGCGTCGCGTTCTGCATCACGTCGGCAAGCACCGAGCTTCGCAGTCCCTCGACGAACTCACGGAACCCGGTCTCGTTCATCGGCGGCGCAGCCGTGCCGTATCCGAAGATCGTGAGATGCCAGCGGCTCTCTTCGACCGGGAACAGGATCCCGCCGCACAGGTGACGGGGCAGGGCGGCCTGCACGTATGCAGCACGCCAGCCGCGGAGCGCGTTCGGACGCAAGGCATAGAACCGGCTCGCGTAGGTCATGCCCGCGTCGATCACCTCTTCGCGGACGCGCGGGCGCCCGATCGCTTCCAGCCAGTCGGACAACTGCGACCCGCGGCCGGTTGCATCGACGACGAGATCGCCCTGCAGCTCGCCGGTGGGCGTGCTGACGTCGTAGCGACGATCGCGGACACGCACCCCGGTGACTCGCAACCCCAGATCGTCGGTGACGAGACCGGTCACCGCCGTCGCATCGAGGAAGGTGACGTTTCCCCGTGCCAGCGCGCGACGTCTCGTCTGCCACTCGATCAGATCCCGCGTCGCGCAGCAGAGCGACAACCCGGAATTGAACGGGACGCCCCAGCCGGCCGGAGTGAGCCACGCGACATCGCGGCCGACGTCGATGATCTGCGCCCCTCCGTCCACCATCTCTTTCAGAAAACCGGGGAACAACAGGTCGAGCTCCGCCGCGCCGCGCGCTAACAGGACGTGGATGTGGCGCGACTGCGGTACGCCGGCGCGCGATCCCGGCCCTTTCGGGACCCAGTCGCGCTCGAGAAGGGTCACGCGGTTGAAGTGATCGGCGAGCACGGCGGCAATCACCGACCCCACCATGCTTCCACCAATCACAATTGCGTGCGACCCATTACCCTTGTCGATGCGTGACATGTGTTCCCCCTGGTCGCCCGCGATGGCCCGGACCGGAAAGTGCGGAGAAAAAGCCTCGTCAGATGAGCTGGCGAGGGGTTGGCGGCGTTCGCTACAATCAGCCCAACTCGGGGCGGCGACGTTCTCCTCCACGATAGCGAGGCGGGGCTCGTGAGGTCTTGAGACGGCGATGAATTTTGGATGAAAGACGGATGAAGGCCGACCTGCCCAGGCGACCGGCTGGTCATAGCCGCTACACGTTTGGCCCATTTTTCCTCGACGAACATGCGCGGATCCTGAGCCGGGACGGGGAGATGCTGCCCCTCCCCCCCAAGGCGGTCGAGACGCTGCTGGTCCTGGTCGAACGGGCCGGACAGGTGGTCACGCGGGACGAGCTCCTCGAGCGAATCTGGCCGGGCTCGTTTGTCGAACCCAACAACCTGGCGCAGCAGGTGTCGATGGTTCGCAACGCGCTCGAGGATCGCGGCACCCGGCCTCGCTACGTCGAGACCGTCTCCAGACGAGGCTACCGGTTCGTGGCACCGGTCACGCGGCAGGGCGACGTCGACGCGGACCGCACGCCGCCGCCTGCGCGCTCGAGCGTCCCGCAGGTGCGTTATGCGCGCAGCGGCAACGTCAACATTGCTTATCAGGTCGTCGGCAGCGGACCCATTGACGTGGTGTTCGTCATGGGCTGGGTCTCGCACCTCGAAGAGTTCTGGACCGAACCCTCGTTCGCTCGTTTTCTTACACGCCTCGCCAGCTTTTCCCGATTGATCATCTTCGACAAGCGCGGGACGGGTCTGTCGGACCGCGTGACCGAACTTCCAACGCTCGAACAGCGAATGGACGATGTGCGGGCCGTGATGGATGCCGTGGGATCGACGCGCGCGGCCCTGCTGGGCGTGTCCGAGGGTGGGCCGATGTGCAGCCTGTTTGCGGCCACCTATCCCGAGCGCACGCTCGCGCTCATGATGATCGGGTCGTACGCACGGCGGTTGTGGGCGCCAGACTACCCGTGGGGCCCGACCGACGCCCAGCGCGAGGCATTCCACCGGGAGATCGAGCAGGAGTGGGGCGGACCGGTCGGCATCGACGTCCGCGCCCCGAGCCGCGCCGGCGACCCGGCGTTCCGGGAATGGTGGGCGCACTATCTCCGGCAGGGCGCAAGCCCGGGGGCGGCGCTGTCGCTCACCCGGATGAACGCTGAAGTGGACGTGCGGGGAATCCTGCCTTTGGTGCGGGTCCCTTCACTCGTGCTGCATCGGTCCGGCGACCACTGCCTGCGCGTCGAAGAGGGACGCTACATGGCGTCGCTGATTCCCGGCGCGCACTTCATCGAGCTGCCGGGCAACGATCATCTGCCGTTCGTCGGCGATCAGGATGCGATGTTGTCGGCGATCGAACAGTTTCTCGCCGCCTTTCCTGACGCGGCCGGCGAGGAGCGGGCCCTGGCCACGGTGCTGTGCGTGAACGAGCCGACGGGATCGGTGGAACACGCCGCGCTGGTTGCCGCCATCGCGACGCAGAATCGCGGCCAGTGGTTCGAGTCGCGGCACAGCCCATGGCTGATGACCTTCGACGGTCCGGCCCGCGCCATTCGCGCCGCCGCGGCGATGATGACGGCGCTCGCCGACGCCGGTGTCGCCGCGCGCGCCGGCCTGCACACCGGCGAGTGCACGCAGCGCGACGGCCGCATCTCGGGGATGGCCGTCGACGTCGCGCGCGCGATTGCCGACCGCGCGTCGCCGTCCGAGCTGCTCATTTCGCGCACGGTGAAGGATCTGGTGGCCGGCGCCGGTTTTCGCTTCATCGATCGCGGCCGGCACACCATGCCGCTCGATGCCGGCGAGTGGAGACTGTACGGAAAGGACGAAGGATGAAGGAAGGGGACCTCACCTTTTGCGAAAATGAACAGTCGCGCAAAAAGGTGACGTGTCCCCTTTTTCCTGATTACCGCCGCGTCGCAATGAAAGTGAGGTCGTGGGCGTCGCGCGTCCACGGTCGCTCGAGCGCGACCGAGAAACCTGCCGTCTCGATCAACTGAACCAGTTCGCGATAGCTGAAGGCGCGGTGTGAGCCGCGTCGCGTCTCGACGCGACCGTCAGCGACGAACGTGTAGTCGATCTCGAGACGACTGCGCTCCTGATCGTAGCGGTTCTGCACGAGCAGGTACACGTCGCCCACCTGCCACCACGCGCGATCCTGAATGTGGCCCAGGAGATTCTCGAGCACCATCGGCGTCTCGAGAATGAAGCGGGCGCCGGGCTTCAGCGCCTCGTGCACCGCCCGCAGAAACGCCGCATTGCCCTCGTCATCGAGGTAGCCGAAGCTGTTGCCGACGCAGAATGCGCCGTCGAAGCGCCCGTGCCACGGCAGGTCGCGCATGTCCCGCTGCTGCCAGGCCACGCCCGGCGAACCGGCACGCGTCCGCGCGTGGGCGAGAAACTCCGATGACCAGTCGACCGCCGTCAGACGATAGCCCCGTTCGGCAAGCGCCAGCGACAACCGGCCACCGCCGCACGGCACATCCAGCAGCTCGCCGCCGGGCGCGACGCCCAGGAGCCGTTGCAGATTGTCGGCTTCGCGCGCCGTGTGCTCCGGTGACACGGCCTGCAGCCACATCGAGACGGACACGCCTTCGAAGAAGGTTTCCCACCAGTCAGGTTGTACATCCACGGTTGATCTCCATTCACCGGCCCGGGGGTCAGATCTTGTTTCTTGCGTGTCCTGTTACCGAAAGAGGACACACGTGCAAGAAACAAGATCTGACCCCCACACCAATTTTATTGGTGTTGCAGGGGGAGAGAATGGCGACCTAAACGCGGACGGCGGTATTCAGAGGCGGCTTCCGAGCACAACATAACACGGGCGACGTGCTGGGTGCTACGTGGTCACGTGCAATCTGCAACGTGCGACGTGCACGTGGCTCGGAAGCAGATCGGCTCGACAGCGGACTGTATGGACGGCGCTGTATACTTCGCTCCCTGCCAGCCTGATGGACCGATCGTGGGGAGGAGGCTTTCGTTGCGACACCAGCTCCGCGCACTGCTATCAATAATGTCGACGGCCGCGGCGTGGCTGCCAATGTTCGTCTCGGCAGTGCAGCGTTGCCGGCCGGAAGCCGCGATAACGCCACGGAGACGGACGATGCAACAGCAGACGCCCAAGCCAAAGCCACTGCCTCCGATGAAACGACAGGAGAATGCCCTCGCCGTTGTCGAGGAACACCTCGAAGCGATCAACGGGTGCGATTGGGAACGTCTGATGGCGCAATATCCGGCCGAAGTGCAGTTCTTCCTGCCCGGAGGGCAAGTGGTCAAGGGACGAGAAGCGGTTGGTGAGCTCTTCCGCAATTTCGTCAGGCCCGTCCAGGAAGGCGGGTTGTGCGGTCTTCGCTTTGAAATGCAGAACAGCTTCGCTGTCGGTGACACGATCAACGTGCAGTGGCAGGCGACCGGTGAATTCCTGGCCGAGCCGTACCGCGGGGCGGATGCCTACGTCACGCAGGACGGCCTGATGTGGGCTCAGGTCACCACTTTCGACGCCACGCAACTCAAAAAGAAATAGCCGCGACTCCAATGAAGCGCTGGTGCCTCCTCGTTCTGCTGACGGCCGCACCTTTCCTCGCCGCCGCCCCGGCCGACGTCGTCATCGACACGCCGATGGCGGCTCCGGCGTGGGCCAGGCTCCAGCGGCAGATCCTCGCCGACAACGTCCCGCCTGCCGGGAATTTTTCCAGAAGTACTACGACAGTCGCGGCTACCTGCAGGCTTTCCTGCGCTGGGGCGCGAACGATGGGCCGGACGACGCGTTCGAGAACTTCAACCGCTGGCCCGAGCTCCACGCGCTGGGTGCGAGCGACGAAATCCTGCAGCTCTATCTCAAGGGCTGGGAGGGGATGACGCGGCAGTATTCCGAGGCGAAGACCACCGAAGTGCCAGCCGGGCGGGCCGGAATGTACGTCAAGGACTTTTCCGTACAGTCGGACTGGATGCACCACGGCGAAGGGTTGCAGCTGTTCAATCGCATGGGGCTTTCGGCACCGGCGCATCCGGCCTACCGAGAGCGCGCACGGCGTTTCGCCGGTTTCTACATGGGTGAGGATCCCGATGCGCCGAACTACGACACCGAGAAGAAGCTGATTCGCTCGATGATCAACGGCAGCGGCGGTCCGATGCTGCGTCAGGCTACCGCTCTCGACTGGGTAGGCGACCCGTTCGACACCACCGGTTTTGTTGCACTGCACGGCGAAAATACCTACGCGCAGTTTCTCGAGCACTATCGCGAGTACACCGACGTTGTCGGTGATCACTTTCTGAATCTGGTCGCCACGACGCTTCCGACCAACGCCTATCTGCTCACCGGCGACGCCAAATATCGGCGATGGATTGCCGACTACATGGACGCCTGGCTGCGGCGAATGCAGGGCAACCGCGGCATCATCCCGAGCTTCGTCGATCTCGACGGCAGGATCGGCGGCGCCAGCGGCCGATGGTGGGGCAACGCCTACGGCTGGGGCTTCAGCCCGATCAATCCCGTGACTGGCCGGCGCGAAGATCGCAATCGTATACCGCGCGCACTGGTGGGCTTCAGCAACGCGCTCCTGGTCACAGGCGATCAGAAGTATGTGGACGCATGGCGGACGATGATTGACGCCGTCAACGCAAACGCGCGCACGGCCGGCGGCGTCAAGGAATACCCGACGATGTTCGGCGGCGACGGCTGGTATGGCTGGCAGCGCGAGCCGTGGAGCGTCGGGGCGCTCGAAGTCTGGTACTGGTCCATGCGTGACTCCGATCGAGCGCGCGTGGCCGCGAACCCATGGCTCGATTTCCTGGACGGGAAGAACGCCGACTATCCGCGCTCGGCTTTGCAGGCCGAGCTCGAAAGCATCCCTCGCAAGCTCGCGAGCATTCGCGACGATCGCTTGCCACCTGGCAAACGGCTCGCCGACAACATGCTCGATCTCAACCCGGCTGCAACCGATGCCCTCGTGCGGCTGATGCTGGGCGCGCTCGTGCCCGGCCGTGAGGGTGGTCTGCTCAACGCTCGCGTGCGCTATTTCGACCCGGGCGCCAGCGGGCCGGGATCCCGGAGGATGTTGCCGCACTCGTCAGCAAGCTCGACGATCGGCGTACGGTCGTCACCCTCGTCAACGTCAGCAGCCAGCGAGTCACGACGCGTGATCGTTCAGGCCGGCGCATATGGCGAGCATCGGTTCGAGTCGATCGAATGGAACGGGCGCACGCGCCGATTGGACGCGCGCGACTTCACGGTTCGCCTTGCGCCCGGTGCCGGCGCGGTTCTGACGCTCGCGACCCGGCGATACGTGAACAAGCCGACGATTGCATTTCCCTGGGAACGGAGGTAAATGCCCGCTGCGACGCAACGCCCAGGCCCGTAAGGCCGGGCCTACGGCGCGTAAGACCGCAGCTCGTGAACTTCGAGCGCCGCCATCAGCACCATCGCCGCACCCCGATCGTCGTGACCGTTGATGACCGGACGAGTCAAATAGTGCTCGCGGGTAGCGCCGGCGCCGGTTGATGCGCAGACATCACGCAATGCGCCGTCGGACGACAACCGGGTGAGCACCGCCCGCCATCCCCGCTCGATAGCCGGAAGCACATTGCGATCGAGCCAGCCGCGGCGAACGCCGCGGGCCAGCGCCGTCACCGTCATCGCGGTCACCGTCAGTTCCTTGTAAGCAGCGGGATCGTCGACAACCTGGCGCCATGCTCCGTCATCACTTTGCTGCGCCAGCATCCCGCGCATGTGGCGGCGATAGATGTCCAGGACGTCGGGACGCTGCTTCCAGCTGTCGGGAAGATGCGTCAGGGCTTCGATCGCCCCGAAAGCGGCAAAGCCGTTGCCGCGACCCCAGGCGTGCGGCCCTTCCAGCGCGTGAATGAAGAGGCCGTCCGGCCGCTGCAGTTTGCCCGCATACGTCGTCAAGAGTCGACCGATGGCACGAGCGTAGCGATCCTCTTCAGTACGCGACGAGACGCGGGCGAGGAGCGCCGTGGCCATGAACATGTCATCGGTCCAGCCGCGTGACAAGCGAACATCCTCACCGCTTGCGGGCGGCAGGACGAGGTCCACGGCCTTGCGCGCGACAGCTCCGGCCGCCGAATTCCCCGCCTTCTCGGCGGACTCGAGATCCAAACAGCGCAAGGTAACCCGACAAACCTGCGAGCGTGTGAGGTGGAGCAATGGCGGCTTTATCGCCTGTGATGAAAGGCTCGAGCTCACGCCGCACTTTCTGCTTCCAACGATCGTCGCCGGTCAGCGCCGACAGACGCAGTGAACCGGACCAGATGAGCGCGGGGATATAGCCGAGAGGTGCTTCTCGCGGATATCGTGCGGCGAGGAGGCGGGCGACCTCGAGTGGCTGAAGGTCGGCTGCCGACTGCGTTTGAAACGCCGCCATAGCGGCCGTTACACAAGCGATCGCCGCTCCATTGAATACGCGCATTTTTCAGCCTCACGATACGCAGCAAACAACAACCGCGGTGGCGGCGCGATCAGAACTTGACCATGGAACCGTTCCAGGCCGTACGGTGCACTCGTCGGTGAGCGCCTCGAGCAGCTCGATCAGCGGCTCGCCGAACTGACCGCGCTTCGCCACGGCATGCAGCGCCTTCTCCGCGATTGGGATCGAGTTGGTGTGAGGGAAAATCATACAGTTCTGGAGCCTCGGCGACTGAAATTGTGCCCCGCGCTTACAGTCTTGTAAACGCGGCGGCATGCGCGCCGCAAATGTAATCCAACGCCAGATCTAGGCCTTGACAGCTCAGCCGGAGACCGGCACTCTACGGCCACAGACGAACCATTCGACCGTCGTTCGAATCACACAGGTCGAAGTGCGTCCGAGGTGCATATGTTGCGTCAACGCGCGACGGCTGTTGGGTTATCGGCGATCGCTCTTGTCACGGTCTTCGCGCTGTTTGGATCGGCGCAGGCGCCCTCCGGTCAGGCGCGCACACCAAACGTTCGAGCCGCACCTTCGCGATCGTGCCGCGCGCGGCGAGAGAGTCCGCGTCATCGTCGAACTGAACCTGCGATCGGGGCGCCACGTTGCGGAAGGACGCTTGCTGGGCGGCGCCGCGGTCGACGCGCAGCGTCAGGCGATCTCGGAAAGCCGCAGCCGGATCCTGGCGCGACTGTCGCAGGCGCGTCATCGCGTCATCCACGACTATCAAACCCTTCCCTACCTCGCCGTGGAGCTCGACGCTGCGGCGCTGGCGATCCTCGAAAGCGCTGGCGACGATGTCGTGACGGTGATGGAGGACAAGATTCTCCGACCGTTTCTGACGGAGAGTGTTCCGCTCATCCAAGGCGACCAGGCCTGGGCCGCCGGCTACGACGGCAGCGGAACCGTCGTGGCCATCGTGGATTCCGGTGTCGATAGAAATCATTCGTTCCTCGGCGGACGGGTGGTGGAAGAAGCGTGCTACTCGAGCACGATCGCCGGTGAAAGCCAGTCCGTCTGCCCGAACGGCCTCGAAGAGCAGATCGGCCCAGGAGCCGCGGCGCCATGTTCGCTCGCCTCGTGTATGCATGGGACGCACGTCGCCGGCATCGTGGCCGGTAACGGCAGCTCCGGGGGCCAGGCGTTCTCCGGCGTGGCGAAGAACGCGCAGATCATGGCGGTGCAGGTCTTCTCGGAGATCATCGACGCGAGCTTCTGCGGTGGAGCTTCGTCCTGTATGGGAGGCTACACGTCCGACGTCATTGCCGGCCTCGAACGTGTCTACGCCGTGGCGCTCGCGGGCCGCAATATCGTCTCGGTGAACATGAGCCTCGGCGAGGGTGCGTTCTCGACATTCTGTGACGCCGAGCCCTACAAGCCGGCGATCGACAACCTGCGAGCCATCGGCATCGCCAGCGTCGTCGCGTCCGGAAACAGCTACTCGGCAACGTCCGTGGGCGCGCCCGCCTGCGTCTCCACGGCTGTAAGCGTGGGATCGACGACGAAGGCCGACGACGTATCGTGGTTCTCGAACGTCACACCATTCCTGTCGCTGTTCGCGCCGGGTGATTCGATCACGTCTTCGGTGCCCGGCGGCGGCTATGAAATCGCCAGCGGCACGTCGATGGCTGCGCCGCACGTCGCCGGCGCCTGGGCTTTGATGCGGCAAGCAGCCCCGACCGCCAGCGTCACCGTCATCCTGAACGCGCTGCGGAGCACCGGGCTTCCCGTCACCGACAACCGCTTCTGGGCGAGCGGCACCGTCACGGTGCCTCGAATCAGAGTGTTCCAGGCATTGGCGGCGTTGACGCCAGTGAACAGTCCCGCACCAACGATCACCAGCGTGACGCCGCTTCGTGTGCGGGCTGGCGCGCCGGCAACGTTGACGGTGACCGGCTCTGGCTTCAACGGCCTATCAGCTGTCCAATGGAACGGCGTCGCCAAGCCGACAATCGCTCTCAGCAACACGCAGCTTCTGGCGTCGGTTCCGGCCGCGGATCTCGTCGAAGGCGCGACGGCAACGGTGTCCGTCTTCAACCCGGCCCCCGGTGGCGGCACAACGGCCGGACTTCCTGTAGCGGTCGATCCACCGGCAACGCTCACCGTGAACGCCACGACGGTGGGTCCGGGCAGTGCGGTAACCGTGACACTGGCCAACGGCTACGGCGGTGCGAAGGATTGGATCGCGGTCGCCGCCACCGGCGCCGCCGATCGTACCTACATGCAGTGGACGTACGTGGGTACTGGCGTGACGACCAGAACCTGGACGACGACGATGCCGACCACTGCTGGCACCTATGAGTTCCGGCTGTTTTTGAACGACGGCTTCACGCGCGGAGCAACCAGTCCGACCATCACCGTCGATCCGTCGCTGCGGCCCGCGCCGCTGGTGACGGCGCTGTCGCCCAGCAGCACCAACGTGGGGGGACCTGGGCTGACGCTGACGGTCACCGGCAGCAGCTTCATGTCGGATTCCGTCGTGCGCTGGAAGGGGGCGGCGCGTCCCACCACGTTCGTGAGCAGCACGAGCCTGCAGGCGGCGATCTCTGCGGCCGATGTCGCAGCTGTCGGTACCGCGCAGGTCACGGTGTTCACACCAGGCCCCGGCGGCGGAACATCGGCGCCCGTGAATTTCACCGTCAGCCAGGCACCGACCTTGACCATCAGCGCGAGCTCGGTTTCACCCGGCGGCTCCGAGACCGTTACGCTCAACGGCGGTCTGGGTGGCGTCAACGACTGGCTGGCGTTGGCGTCAACGACCGCCCCCAACACCAGCAACGTGCAGTGGGTTTACGTCGGGACCGGCGTGACGACGAGGACGTGGACGGTGAACATGCCGTCGACTCCGGGCACCTTCGAATTCCGGCTGTTCCTGAACAACGGTTACACCCGCGCGGCCACCAGTCCACCGGTGACCGTCACCGCTGCACCGAGTCCGGTACCGGTATTGACCTCTCTGTCGCCGCCGAGCGTACCGATCGGGCACTTCGTCGTTCACGCTCACGGTCAACGGCAGCGGCTTCGCGTCCACGTCCGTAGTGCGCTGGAACGGCGCGAACCGGACCACGACTTTTGTCAGCAGCACGCAGTTGCGGGCCACCATTCTGGCGGGCGATCGCGCGGCACAGGGAACCGCGGCGGTGACGGTCGCCACGCCGGCGCCTGGCGGTGGCGTGTCATCGCCACTGACGTTCACGATCACCCCGCCGCCGAGCATCAGCGTCAGCGCGACATCGGCACAGGTCGGGAGCAGCGTCACAGCAACGCTGATCAACGGTTACGGCGGATCGCAGGACTGGCTGGCACTCGCAACGACAAGTCAGCCGAACACGACATACGTCCAATACATCTACATCGGCGCGGGAGTCACGACCAGGACGTGGACCGTCACGTTGCCAGCGACGCCGGGCACGTACGAGTTCCGGTTGTTCCTGAACAACAACTACGTCCGGGTGGCCACGAGCCCGCCGATCACGGTCACGCCGTAAACGGGTTCGGGGGTTCGCGGGTGGCGAACCCCCGAAACGTTACTCGGTCGAACGAAACGCAACCCAGGCGGCGCATGCGCTGCACCTGTCCGGACGTGAACTCGAACATGCAGGAATCCTGCGTGTTTAGCCTCCACTGTCGAACCCGACCGGACATGAATGCCGGCGAAACTCCGCCGCGTCAGAAACAGATCGCCAGCGAACGAGTCTCAGACCCGAAGTCTGGGCACGGATCATCGCATCCGAGAGCTCACCGTTCGAAGCCGGAACTTGCGACACGTGAAACCATCGGTTCGTGTCGTCGCCCCCGCCTTCGCTGGCGCGGACCGGCTCACCTGCAGTCCCTCTGGTGCATTTCTTCAGCCGGAGGCCAGTGCCAGGAGCAGATCGCCCTGGCCGCACACGTTTGCCGTCGGACGTCTGCGCAGTTTGCGAAGCTGAAGCCGGTCGCGCGGCAGCGGCGCCCGACAAACACTCGACGCCCTCGCCGGTGCTTCCTAACGGCCGCTGCTAATGCGGCTGCCGGTGGCTTTCAGCAGGCGATCGAAAGCATCAGCGAAGAGATCGATGCCGTCGACCAGCAGCTGATCGGTGATCCGATCCATCGACACGCCGGCGCGATCGAGCAGTTGCATGGTGCGCCGCGCGCCCTCGATGTCATCCGTCAAGCTCGCGCGGACGGTCCCGTGATCGCGGAAGGCATCGAACGTCGCCGGCGGAATCGTGTTGACGGTGTCCTCACCGATCAACTCTTCGACGTACAAGACATCGCGAAAATTGGGATTCTTCGAGCTCGTGCTCGCCCACAGCAGGCGCTGCGTTTGCGCGCCCTTGGCCGCAAGATTCGCCCATCGCTCCGAGGCGATGCGCTCGCGGTAGTGCTGATACGCGAGCTTGGCGTTGGCGATGGCGACTTTGCCAACCAGGTCAGCCGCCGCGGCGTTGTCCTTGGCCGCAGCCTCGACCGCGGAATCGATGCGGCTGACGAAGAAGCTGGCGACGCTGGCAATGGCACCGAGATCCTGTCCGCGCGCCGCCCGATCCTCCAACCCCGCGAGATACGCCTCGGCTACGCGCTCGTAGGCAGCCTGCGCGAACAGCAGCGTCACATTGATGTTGATCCCATCCGCGATCAGTTGCCGGAGGGCGACGATGCCCTCGGGTGTGCCCGGCACTTTGATCATCACGTTGGGCCGGTCCACCGCCTGCCAGAGCCGGCGGGCCTCCTGAATCGTGCCCTCCATGTCTCGCGCCAGTAACGGCGAGACCTCGAGGCTGACGTACCCATCGCGCCGCTTCGAGCGCTCGTAGACCACCGCCAGTACGTCGGCCGCCGCCTGCACATCACGAATGGCGATGCGCTCGTAGACCGTCTTCGGATCGTGTTCCGTTGCACCGAGCGAGTCGAGAATGTCGGCGTAGTCGCTGCTTCCGGCAATCGCCTTCTCGAAGATGGCCGGGTTGGAGGTCATGCCGCGGAGCCCGTCTTCGTCGATCAGCCGGCGCAGCTCGCCGCTGGTGATGAGGGACCGCCGGATGTAGTCGAGCCAGACCGACTGCCCATACAGCTGCAGACCGACCAATGGATTCTTCACCCCTTGCGTCGTTGTCATAAAGACCTCTTCGAGTGCGTGAACTTTCGCGAGGGGCCGCTGCTGGCGTGCCTCCGACGTCAATTGTACTGTGTGAAGGCGCAGACGATCCCTCGGGCAACCGTGCTGAAACCGGCAACGAATCTGATTCGTCGCACGCCCGGCCTGAAGGCCGGGCCTCCGGCGATCCGAATTTCAACGGAGGCCCGCAGCGCGCTTCAGGCCAGACGTCCGAACCACCCGCGCCGGACCATCCACTTCATCAGCTCCTGGAGCGGAACAATCGTCGACGCCAGTCCGAGGCAGAGCGCCCAATCCGACCAGGCGAGAGGGAACGTCCCGAACGGCTCGTGGAAGAACGGCACGTAGACGATGATGCCCAGCAGCATTAGCTCCCAGAAAATGGCGAGGTTCAGCCAGCGGTTCGCAAACGGCTGGCGGACGACCGACAGCCGATCGGAGCGGCAGTTGTACGCATTGAAGAACTGAATGAGCACGAGCGACACGAACGTGAGCGCCATGACCTCTTCGAGTGGCCTCCCGCCTTGCAGCTGTCCGATGAACAGCCCGCCGATGACCACTGCCGACCACACACCACCGACCAGCAACAGCGTCACGACGGGTGGCGTGAAGATGCCGATGCGCGGGTTTCGCGGCTGTCGCTGCATCAGATCCTGCTCCGGCGGATCGACGGCAAGGGCCAGCGCGGGGAGACCGTCGGTGGCGAGATTCACATAAAGGATCTGGACGGCGCTCAGCGGCAGCGGCAGCCCGGCGAGCACGGCGCCGGCCAACAGCACGATCTCGCCGACGTTGCACGACAGCAGATACATCAAATACTTCTTGATGTTTCCAAAGACGATGCGCCCTTCCTCGACGGCGCCGACGATCGTGGCGAAATTGTCGTCGAGCAGGGTCATGTCGCCCGCTTCCTTGCTGACATCGGTGCCGGTAATGCCCATGGCGATGCCGACGTCAGCCTTCTTCAGCGCAGGGGCGTCGTTGATGCCGTCCCCCGTCATCGCGACGACCTGGCTGCGGTGTTGCCACGCTTCGACGACGCGAAGTTTGTCGGCCGGCGATACTCGGGCGTAGACGGCAATGGTGGTGACCTGCTGATCGAGATCCCGAGCGCTGAGGGACTCGAGCTCCGACCCGGACAGCACCCGTCGGTCACCGAGAATGCCAACCTCGCGGGCGACGGCCGCAGCGGTGAGCGGATGGTCACCGGTGATCATGACCGGAACGATTCCGGCCGCCTCACAGATTCGCACCGCATCCCGCACCTCGGGCCGCGGTGGATCCTGCATGGCCACGAGGCCCAGCAACGTTGTCTCGCGCTCAGCGTCACCGATCGTTCCCCCGATCTTCCGGGAGACGGCCAGCACACGGAAGCCTTCGCCGGCCATCCGCCGCTCGACCGCCACGACCCTGTCGCGATCGGTATCGGTGAGCGGCTGATCGTGGCCGTTGAGCAGATAGGTCGTACAGCTGCCCAGAATCTGTTCGGTCGCGCCTTTCGAGTACGCCGTGGTCCCGGTCGCCGTCTTGTGGAGCGTGGTCATTCGACGCCGCTCGGACGTAAAGGGAATTTCGTCGGTGCGGGATTCCTGTTCGTTCAGTTCGCCAACATTCAAACCCGCTTTGGTCGCAGCAACGATGAGCGCACCTTCGGTGGGATCACCCTCGACATGCCACGAGCCGCCGGCATTGACGAGGCGCGCGTCTGACGCGAGCGTGCCGGCACGCAGCAGCTCGCGGATTCCGTTGGCCGGTTCAACCGCGACGCCGCTCTTCAGGACGCTGCCGCTTGGGTCGTAACCGGTACCCGACAATTCGAAGAGCTCGTTGCCGGCCAACACCTGTCGCACCGTCATCTCATTCTTCGTGAGGGTTCCGGTCTTGTCCGTACAGATCACGGACGTGCTGCCGAGGGTCTCGACGATCGGCAGGCGGCGGACGAGCGCGTTCCGCTTGACCATCCGCCGCACGCCAATCGCCAGCGAGATGGTGACGACCGCCGGCAACGCTTCCGGAACGACAGCGACCGAGAGCGCAATGCCAAACAGGAACATTTCGATCGGCGGCAGCCCGCGCCAGAGACCCAGTGCGATCACCAGCGCCACCACCGCGAGCGCCGATTTCCCGAGCGCCGCGCCCAGACGGTCGAGGTTCTCCTGCAGCGGTGTTCGGCCCACCTCAACCGATTGCACGAGCGCCGCGATGCGGCCGAACTCGCTCGTGGCACCCGTGGCCACGATCACGGCCTGGCCGCGGCCGCGGACCACGAGCGTTCCGCCATACACCATGTTCACCCTGTCGCCCACCGACAGGCGGGCATCCGGAAGCGGTTCGATGGTCTTCTCGACTGCCGTGGATTCGCCCGTGAGAGCTGCCTCGTCTATCGCCAGGTTGACCGCCTGAATGACACGCGCATCGCCAGGCACGCGGTCGCCGGTCCGCAGCAGGACGACATCTCCGGGTACCAGGTCGCGGGCAGGCCGGGTGACTTCGAGTCCGTCGCGCAGCAGATGTGCCGTCGGCGCCGCCATGCTCCGCAAGGCATCCAGCGCTCGTTCCGCGCGATGTTCCTGAATGAAACCGAGCAGCACGGCAAAAAGCACGATGACGGCGATGACCACGGCTTCGAGCGCATGACCGAGCACACCCGAGATCAGCGTGGCGCCGAGGAGGATGAGAATCAGCGCATTCTGGAATTGCGCGAGCAGCGTCCGCCACGCAGGCGTCCGCTCGGACGCCTGCAGCTCGTTCGGTCCGTGTTCAAGCAGACGCTTTGCGGCCTCATCGCTCGCCAGGCCGCTCACCGTGGTGCCGAGCGTGGCGAAGACCTGTTCCACCGACGAGGTGTGCCACGGGTTCGTGGGCGATGTGTTGCTCACGCTTCCAGGGCCACAACGAGCGCCAGCCGTGCGCGCCAGAGTTCGTGTGCGGCGCTGACCAGCGCATCGGGGGCCTTTTGCCGCCAGAGGCAATGGATCCGACCGCGGTAGTGCGCGGCCCAGGACAGCGCCAGGAATACCGCGCCCGTGACCACCCATCCGAGCTGGTCAATGACGTCCAGCGATGCACCCATGTCGTCCTCCAACGTTCGTGTCCACGCTCGTGTCAGTTCACGATAGGTGACTGGATTAACATAGACAAATAGATAGTTTTGACTCGACGCTTAGATTTTTACTATCTATGGCGAGGCGACCATGGAATGGCTGAACTACCATCACCTGCTCTACTTCTGGACGGTGGCGCGGGAAGGCAGCATTTCGCGCGCCGCCGATCGGCTCGGGCTCTCGCAGCCGACGATCAGCGCGCAAGTGAAGATGCTGGAGTCGGCGCTCGGAGAGCGTCTGTTCCAGCGCAAGGGCCGCACGCTCGTCCTCACGGACGTCGGCCGGATCGTGGATGGCTACGCCGACGAGATCTTCACCGTTGGCCGTGAGCTGCTGGAAACGCTCAAGGGTCGTCCGTCGGGACGGGCGCCGCAGCTGACGGTGGGCGTCGCGGATGCCATGCCGAAGCTGGTGGTCTCCCGGCTCCTGCGACCGGTCATGGAGGGCAGCCGCGCCGTCCAGATCATCTGTCTCGAGGGGCATCCGGATCAGCTCGTGGCTCAACTCGCGACGCACACGCTCGACGTGGTCATCAGCGACACGCCGGCGGCGCCGCACGTCCGCGTCAAAGTGTTCAGTCACCTGCTCGGTGAGTCCGGCATTACGTTCTTCGCGGGCGCGAGTGCGGCGCGCCGCTACGCGCGCCGCTTCCCGCGATCACTCGATCGCGCGCCGGCGCTGCTCCCCACGCTCAACACGGCGTTGCGGCGGGCGCTGGAACAGTGGTTTCAAGCCGAGGATTTGCATCCGATGGTCGCCGGGGAATTCGAGGACTCGGCGCTGCTCAGTGCGTTCGGTGAGGCCGGGCGCGCCGTGTTCCCGGCGCCGACGGCCATCGAGCGCGAGGTGCGGCGGAACTATCGCGTCGCGGTGGTGGGCCGCACGTCGGCGGTCAGGCAGCGCTACTACGCGATTACGGCCGAGCGCCGCGTCACCCATCCGGGCGTGGTGGCGATCACGAGCGCGGCGCGGACGAAGGTGTTTGCGTGACGGAGGCTGCAGAGCGGACGGCCTTACGGCCGGCGCACGCCAGCCCGCAGCGCAACTAGCCATCCCCGGTGTCTCAGCGCGTCCTCGGCGATCTCTGATGCGTTGAGGCTTTTGGCAAGCAACCGATGCAGATCTTGGAACTTCGTGCCTTCGCCTCTCCGTGTTGTAGATTGTGCCGTGCCCTCCGCCCCCTCCGATCAGCTCAGCGACGACGCCCGCGAGCTCGGCGCCCTCGGCTATGCCCAGGAACTGTTTCGCACGATGGGCGGCTTCTCCAACTTCGCGATCTCCTTCTCCATCATCTCCATCCTCACCGGCGCGGTGACCCTCTACGAGCACGGACTCGCGATGGGCGGACCGGCGGAAATGGCGTTCGGCTGGCCGCTCGTGTCGCTGTTCACACTGATGGTCGCCCTGAGCATGGCTGAGCTCGCCTCATCACTGCCGACCTCGGGCGCCATGTATCACTGGGCGTCTCGACTCGGCGGGAAAGGCTGGGGCTGGTTCACCGCCTGGTTCAACATCGCCGGACAGCTCTCGGCGCTCGCCGCGATCGACTACGGCTGCGCGCTGTTCGTCACGCCGCTGCGTCGGACTGCCCACCACCCGCGAGTGGCTGCTCCTGGTCTACGCCGCCATTCTGCTGTCACACGCGTCCATCAACCACTTCGGTATCCGCCTCGTCGCCTGGCTCAATGACTTCAGCGTCACCGTACATGTCGTCGGCGTGATCGCCATCGTCGGGGCACTGCTCCTCTTCGCACCGAAGCAGCCGATCGGCTTCTTCTTTGCCCGGATCACGTCCAACACTGAAGGCTGGCCCTACTGGTGGGCGTTCGTCGTCGGCTTGCTCCAGGCGCAGTGGACGTTTACGGGCTACGATGCCTCAGCGAGCGTGTCGGAAGAGACCGTGGATCCCAGACGCCGCGTCCCCTGGGGCATCGTCATGGCCGTCGTCGTCTCGAGTGTCGTCGGCTATCTGCTTCTGATTGCGCTCACGCTGTCGATTAAAGACATCGGCGCTGTGCTGGACGCGCGTGACAACGCCGGTGGTGAAATCCCGGCGGTGATCGCGATACTCGCCGGTGGCCTTGGCGACCGTGTCGGCAGTGTGTTCACGGGGCTGGCGGCAATGGCCATGTGGTTCTGCGGCCTGTCGGCTGTGACCTGGAGCTCGCGGACGATTTATGCATTCGCGCGCGACGACGGCCTGCCCGGCTCGGCGCTGTGGCGCAGCGTGAGCGCGAGATATCTTGCACCGGCGCCCGCGGTGTGGCTGTCAGTGCTGGTGGCCGCCATCGCGACGCTCAGTGGCGGCGCCTATGCGGTGGTGACGTCGATCAGCGTCATTGGCCTCTACTTCTCGTACATCATTCCGGTGTATCTGGCCTGGCGGGTGAGAGGCACTGACCGTGAAGCGCCGCATGGTCCCTGGCATCTCGGCCGCTTGGGGTGGACGATCAATCTGATCGCCATCCTCTGGGTGATCTTCATAGCGGTGATTCTCAGCATTCCCGACAACATGCGGGCTGGCAAGACCATGCTGGGGTTGACGCTGTTGCTCGGTGTCTGGTACCTGGCACACGAACGCCGGCGGTTCCGCGGCCCGGCATGGGCCGTGACGCACGTGGACGCTGTCGCGCATGGCGCGAGCGACCGCGCGATCTCGGGAGGCCAATTGTGAGCGACGTCGCGATGGGGCGGAAGGGAACGTTGACGCTCGAACAGCTCCGAAAACGAGTCGCGACCGGCGACGTGGATACCGTGATCGTCGGATTCACGGATCACTATGGCCGGCTCATGGGCAAGCGCTACTCCGCCGACTTCTTCATCCAGGAGACCGCGGTGAACGGCACACACGGCTGTGACTACCTGCTGACGACCGACATGGAGATGGAGCCGGTTGCAGGCTACCGTTTCGCCAGCTGGGAGCAGGGCTACGGGGATTTTCACCTCGTGCCGGACATGAGCACGCTGGTCGCTGGCGAGTTGGCTGCAGAAAACCGCCCTCGTGCTGTGCGACGTGGGGTCGAGCAAGAGTGAGGAGCTCGTACGTGTCGCGCCGCGGTCGGTGCTGCGGCAGCAGGTGAACGCAGCGCGCGACCTTGGCTTCACGACGATCGCGGCGTCCGAGCTGGAATACTACGTCTTTCAGGACGGCTATCGGCAGGCGGCGGAGCGCGAGTACCGCGGCCTGCAGCCGGCGGGATGGTATCTGGAGGACTACAACATTCTCCAGGGAACGCGAACGGAGGGGTTTACTGCCGCGGTGAGGCGGCATCTGAACGAATCCGGTGTGCCGGTGGAGAGCTCGAAAGGCGAGTGGGGACTTGGCCAGCACGAGCTGAACGTCCGATACGCCGAGGCGCTGCAGATGGCCGATCGACACGTGGTGTTCAAACAGTGTCTGAAGGAAGTTGCCGAACAGGCAGGCCTCTCCGTGACGTTCATGGCCAAGTTCGCGCAGGACCGCGCCGGATCGAGCTGCCACATCCATCTCAGCCTCTGGCGTGATGGAACCAATGCGTTCTCCGGCGACTCTGAATTCGGCCCGGTGAAGTGTTCGGATGTCTTTCGCTGGTTTCTTGGCGGCTGGATCGCGTACACCCCGGATGTCATGGTGTTCTACGCACCGACCATCAACTCGTACAAGCGATACGTGGACGCCTCGTGGGCGCCCACACGGCTTGCCTGGAGCTACGACAATCGAACCGCCGGCTTCCGCGTTGTTGGCCACGGACCGAGCCTTCGCATCGAATGCCGCATCCCTGGTGCCGACTGCAATCCGTACCTGGCGATTGCCGCGTCATTGGCATCCGGGCTGGAAGGCATTCGCAACCGGACGGAACCGCCCGAGTGCTTCAGCGGCGACGTCTACGCCGCACGACATCTTGCGCGCGTCCCGCATACCCTCAAAGAAGCCACCGACACATTCGCAGCAAGCGCATTCGCGAAGAGTGCGTTCGGCGATGAGGTCGTGGAACACTACGCGCATTTCTTTCGAACAGAGGAAGCCGCCTTCCGGGTAGCGGTCACCGACTGGGAGCGGCGGCGATATTTCGAACGGATCTGATCACCATGGCGAGGCGTCTCGAGGGCAAAGTGGCCCTCATCACGGGTGCAGCAAGCGGAATCGGCAAGGAAGCAGCGCTCATTTTCGCCGCGGAGGGAGCTGCCGTCGTCGCCGTGGATCGTGACGACAAAGCCGGACAGGCGACAGTCGAAGCCGCCAAGGCCAGCGGCGGCCGGGCAGCATACGTGACGGCCGATGTTTCTCGCTCCGATGACTGCGCACGGATGGTTGCGACCGCGGAACAGACGTTCGGCCGTCTCGACGTGCTGTTCAACAACGCCGGCATCATGGACAGCCGCGACGACGATGCGGTGTCGACCGATGAGGAGACCTGGGACCTGACGATGAACGTCAATGCCAAGGGGGTCTTCCTGGGCTGCAAGCACGGCATCCCCGCCCTCAGGCGCGCGGGCGGAGGCAGCATCATCAACACCGCATCCTTCGTCGCGGTCCTTGGTGCCGCCACACCACAGATCGCCTACACGGCGAGCAAGGGCGCGGTGCTGGCGCTGACGCGCGAGCTGGCGATCGTGCACGCACGAGAGAAGATTCGAGTGAACGCACTCTGCCCGGGTCCCCTGCACACCGAGATGCTGATGAAATTTCTGAACACCGACCAGAAAAAGCAGCGGCGTCTGGTGCACATTCCAATGGGCCGCTTTGGCACCGCGCGGGAGATCGCACAGGCAGCGCTGTTCCTGGCGTCGGACGAGTCCTCGTTCGTCACCGGCACGGATTTCCTCGTCGATGGTGGCATCACCGCCGCCTACGTCACGCCCGAGTAGCCGCGCATGCCGCGAGCGCTTCAGCAGACCATCAGCCCCATCGACGGGTCGGTCTACGCCGAGTTCGAGCTGGCGTCCGATCAGGCGATCGACGCGGCGCTCCAGCGTGCGACCGAGGCTCAGCGCAACTGGAAGCACGTGCCCGTGCCAGAACGCGCCACGGTCTGCCGGCGGATGGTCGAGAACATGATGCAGCGCGTCGACCAGCTGGCAACCGAGCTCACCTGGCAGATCGGCCGGCCGCTCACGCAAACGCCTTTCGAGATCCGGCGCGGGTTCCAGGAGCGCACCAACTACATGATCGACATCGCGCCGGATGCGCTGGGCGACGTCGCCCTCGATCCACGCGAGGGATTCCAGCGCTTCATCCGCCGCGAACCGCTCGGCGTCGTCCTGGTGCTGGCGCCGTGGAACTATCCGTACCTGGCATCGGTGAATGCCGTCGTCCCGGCCATCATGGCCGGCAACGCCGTGATTCTGAAGATGGCGCAGCAGACGCCGCTCGTCGCCGCGAGGTACGCCGAGGCATTCGAGGCGGCCGGCCTTCCGAGCGGCGTCTTTCAGTATCTCCACGCCAGTCACGACGACGTGGGGCGGATGATTGGCGATCCGCGCATCGCATTCGTGTCGTTTACCGGGTCGGTTGCGGGCGGCCACGCAGTTCAGCAGGCGGCAAGCACGCGTTTCATCTCGGCCAACCTCGAGCTCGGTGGCAAGGACCCGGCGTACGTTCGTGCCGACGCGCCGCTCGAATCCACGATTGAGAACCTCGTGGACGGCGCCTACTTCAACGCGGGTCAATCGTGCTGCGCGGTGGAACGCATCTACGTGCATCGGGAGATCTTCCCGGCGTTTGTCGACGGCTTCGTGGCGTTGACGCGCCAGTATCGGCTCGGCAATCCGTTGCTGGCGGAGACAACGCTGGGACCGATGGTGCGGACAGGCGCGGCGACGTTCGCCAGGGAGCAGATCAAGGAAGCGCAGCAGCAGGGCGCCAGGACGCTCATCGACCCGCGGGAATTTCCGGCGCAGGCCGAGGGCACACCCTACATGGCGCCGCAGGTGCTGGTGGACGTCGACCACCGTATGCGAGTGATGACGGAGGAAACGTTCGGCCCGGTGGTTGGCCTGATGGCCGTCGACGATGACGACGAAGGCGGTGGCCCTGATGAACGACAGCCGCTACGGATTGACGGCGTCGATCTGGACGACCGATGTCGATGCAGCGATCCGGATCGGTGATCGCGTCGAAACCGGTACCTGGTTTCTGAACAGGTGCGACTATCTGGATCCGGCGCTGGCGTGGACCGGCGTCAAGGATTCCGGCCGTGGCTGCTCCCTGTCCCAGCTCGGGTACGAGGCCCTGACCCGCCCGAAGTCGTTCCACCTGCGCTTGAAGGCGTAAAGCCATGATCGAGCCAGAGCCCGCGTCACCAATCTTCGGACGCTACATCCTCGGACAGGCGTACGACGAAATGTTCGACGGGACCGGCCGGCAACGTCCGCACTACGAAGGCATCCACGAGCGTCTGTGTGGCCTCCCGTTGGAACGCTGGCGGGAACGACAGCACGCGGCCGATCTCGCCTTCGTCACACAAGGGATTACCTTCACGGTCTACGGTCAAACCGATGGCGTGGAGCGCATCTTCCCGTTCGACCTGCTGCCGCGGGTGTTGACGTCAGCCGAATGGGCCACGATCGAGCGCGGTCTCATCCAGCGCATCACCGCGCTCAACTTGTTTCTGCACGACGTCTATCACGCGGGGCGGATCTTCGAGGCCGGCGTCGTTCCGCGCAGGCTCATCCGTCAGTGCCGTCATTTTCGCCGCGAGATGGTCGGCGTCCGTGTGCCACATGACTGTTATCTGACCGTCGTGGGCACCGACCTCGTTCGTGGGCCGGACGGGCGGTTCCTGGTGCTCGAGGACAACCTGCGCGTGCCGAGCGGCGTCTGGTACATGCTCGCGAACCGGCAGATCGTCAAACAAGTGTACCCGCAGCTCTTCGAGCACTACCATGTGCGCCCGATCGATCAGTATCCGCGGACGCTGCTGGCGCATCTGCGCGAGATCGCACCTGAGGGATGCTCTAACCCCCATGTCGTCCTCCTGACCCCAGGCGTATACAACTCGGCCTACTACGAGCACACGTTTCTCGCCAACGAGATGGCCATCGATCTCGTCGAAGGGCGTGACCTCATCGTCCACGACAACACGGTTTATACACGCACGACCGGAGGCCTCGAGCGCGTGGACGTGATCTACCGACGTGTGGACGACGATTACCTCGATCCGTTGACCTTCGAAACTGACTCCACGCTAGGTGTGGCCGGGTTGTTCAACGCGTATCGCGCCGGCCGCGTCACGATCGCCAATGCCGTCGGCACCGGCGTTGCGGATGACAAGGCTGTCTACGCCTATGTGCCGGCGATAATCCGGTTCTATCTTTCCGAGGAGGCGATCCTGGACAACGTCGAGACCTATCTTATCGACGATCCACGACAACGGACGTTCGTGCTCGAGCATCTCGCCGAATTGGTGGTCAAGCCGGTCGGCGAATCAGGTGGCTACGGCATGCTCGTCGGCCCGCACAGCAGCGTCGCGCAGCAGAAGGAGATGCGAGATCGCATCCTCGCCAACCCGCGCAACTACATCGCGCAACCGACGCTGGCCCTCTCGACTGCACCCTGTCTCGTGGAAGGTGGCGTCGAACCCCGGCATGTCGACTTGCGACCGTACATCCTGTGCGGACGGTCGATCACCGTCGTCCCGGGCGGGCTCACGCGCGTTGCTCTCCAACGCGGCTCGCTGGTGGTCAACTCATCGCAGGGTGGAGGAAGTAAGGACACCTGGGTGCTGGGATAAGAAAGGAAGAAGGAAGAGCGCCTGCGGCCCGAGCGACCCTTCGACGTAGCTCAGGGTCGTCCTGAGCTTGTCGAAGGGCGAGGCGCGGAGTCGCCGAGCGAGCGCGCGTGGGGGTGCCCGCCTCCGCTGGTCGCGGAACAGGCGGGCGACCAGCTACGGCGAGGTCTCGCCGTAGCGCGCATGGATTGCCGGCGCGCGGAGGCGGAGGGCCCCACGCGCACCGAGAAAAGAAGGAAAACACCGGTGCTGTCGCGAGTTGCCGACAACATGTACTGGATGCGCCGCTACGTCGAGCGCGCCGATCAGATTGCGAGGGTCGTGAGCGTGAACCTCGACCTCGCATTCGATCGATCTCCTGCCGATGTCGCACGGTTATGGGGCCGACTGCTGTCGGCCCTCTGGGCGGCACCGGCCTGGGCCCGAGTGGATCGGGCGGGCTCGGGCGAAGTGTTGACGGATCTGACGAGCATCGACGCCGTGGCGTCTTGCGTTGCGGCGGCCCGCGAGAATGCGCGGCAGGTCCGCCAGCACATCAGCGGCGAAATGTGGGCGGAGCTGAATAGCGTTCACCTGGCGTTGAACGATGCCGGACGCCGGAGGGCATGGTCGGATCGTCCGTACCAATACTTCCAAACCGTGCGCGAGGGCGCCGCCCTTTTCGACGCCGCCGTCAACGCCGGTCTAGTCCGCGACGATGGCTGGCACTTCCTGCAGCTCGGCCTGTTTTTGGAGCGCGCTGGAGCTACGGCACGTCTGCTCGCCTGTCAGATGCGAGAGGCCCAAACGGCGACCGTATCCGACCACGCGCTGGATGAACACCTCGAATGGATTTGTCTGTTGCGAGCCTGCAATGCGCTCGAGCTTTATCGTCGGCGCTGTGGCGCGGAGCTGCTCCCGGATCGCATCGTGAGGTGTCTGGTCGCAGACCCGCTGTCACCGCGCAGCCTACGCTACGCACTCGACGAGATCGCGCGAGCCCTCTCCGGCCTCGCGGCGGCGGTACCTCACCAGCCTCCCATCTCGCTGTCGAGTACCCTGACGTCCGCCCTCGAATCGGCGCAGTCCGGCAGCTTCGACTTCGACTCCATCGCCATGGTCTCGGCTATCGAGGTCGAGTGCGACCGGATTCACCGCACGGTGTACGACACCTACATCGATCATCACCGACCCGCAGCGTCGGTGGCAGAGGCCACAACGTGGACTACACCGTCACCCACGTAACACAGTTCCTTTACCAGGGGCCCGTTCACGAAAGCGTGATGGAGCTTCGCCTCGGTCCTCGCAACGACAGCCGGCAGGAGGTGCAGTCTTTCCACCTGACGACGAACCCAGCGACGACCATCTTCCACTTCACAGATGCGCTCGGTAACGACGTGCATCATTTCGACATTGGGCCCCCGCATCAGCAGCTGGACATTCAGACGCGGACGCAGGTCCGCACGTCGCCAACACAGGAAGTGCCTGACCAGCTGGACGCGTCGGCGTGGAACACTTTGGAGCGGCTTCATGCCAACGGACAGTTCTGGGACTTCTTCGAACCCAGTCCACGCGTTTCCCTCTCGGCGACCGTGCGCGCGTTTGCCGATAAGTGTGGACTCGAACGCGAGCGCGACCCGCTCAGTTGCCTCCGTCGCATTGCTGCCGCCGTTTACCGTTCACTCGTGTACGCGCCCGAGTCGACGACAGTCGATACACCGATCGAGACCGTCCTCGAAGCCGGCCGTGGCGTCTGTCAGGATTTCGCGCACATCGCCCTTGCGCTCGCGCGCACGCACGGCATTCCGTGCCGCTACGTGAGTGGTTACCTGGCGCCGGCCATCGAGCAGCCCGGCCAGCAGACGTATGCGAGTCACGCCTGGATCGAGGCGTGGCTACCTGGACTGGAATGGACGGCTTTCGATCCCACGCACGATATGGTCGCCGGCGAACGCCACATTTCCATCGCCGTTGGTCGTGATTATCGGGACGCCGCTCCGACACGAGGGGTCTTTCGCGGCGGGCCTGCGGGAACGCTGTCGGTGTCGGTGCGGATCGAGGAAAGCGCTGGCGGCGTGTCGACCGGTGAGATGCTGTTTCCGGCGTCGCCGGCAGTGACGACACCTGCGCCCGCGGTGGCGCCGCACGATCAGTAGCTTCCAGCTTTCAGCTCTCTTTATTCAGTGCGCTTGGGGCCCCACCCCCAAGCGCTCTCGCTCGGCGGCTTCGCGCCTCGCTCGGGCCGCAGGCGCTCTCCCGAGTCCCGAGCGCCGAACGCCGAGCCCCGAGCCCCGAGCCCCGAGCCCGAGTCAGTCTCGAGCCTTGCGATACACGGCACGCGCCGCGTCCAATTGTCCCTTGACGTGGGCACGCATCTGCGGACTGGGAACACGATCACCGCTCGCGAACCTCTCCTCCAGGCGATCGATCCATTCGAGGAAATATGCGGCGTCCTCTCGGGGCGAAGCAGGCTGGCCGGAGACATCGACATAGATCGGACTGGTGTGCGCCTGGGATCCGCTCGCACCGTAAACGCGGGCGCCCAGCCAGCCGCTCTTCTGGATCTGTACCGTCTGGTCCAGCGCCGCCGATCGTGCCGATGACTCGATCTCGCGCGCAGCAACGACCCCACCGTTATGAACGACCTCTATCTTGGATAGAGGCGTCGCCGCCTCCGCGCTCGCCTGGACCCTGACCTCGCCGGGCGCTGAAAGGACAATCGTCTCGCCGAGGAATTTGCCGTTCGCGGTGAGCTCGATCACCGGCCCGTTGGTCACGAACGACCTGCCGGCTTTCAGACTCTTGACCCAGGCGTCGTACGAGAACGCGCCATCGAGCCGAACGTAGGCGCGATCGCCGCCGGGAAGCCGGCCGCGCAGCCGATTGAGAAAGACGTCCGTGCCCGCCGACGCCGGCAGGCGGAACCCGCAGTTCAACAACCGGTACCACAGCGGCACTGTGCCTTCGTACGACCCGTTGATGTCCAGGCTGTCGATCTTCCCTAGCGCAACGTCCACGGGCAGCGCCCGCGCCGCGTAAGCCGCGAGAAACGGATCGCGTGCGTTCGGTGCCGGATGCGTGTAGTTGACGTGTCCGCCCTGCAGGTGGACGTCATCGGCGATATCCGCGTTCGTCGGCACGTCCCAGGGGTTCGTCGTGTCCTGAAAGCCGGTCATGATCGGCTCGACCAGGCGTTTCAGGTTGAGGAGCGTCATGTGTCCCCACAGCGTCGCGCGGAATTCCTCGTTCCAATAGACGACGTGTCGCGGCGTCGACACCGGATCCGGCTCGCCGCGGAAGAATTCCCGGTCGAAGATGCCGTCGGTGTCGGAATTCGCCACCACCATGTTGGCGAGGTTGAGCCCCTCGCCCTCCACCTGCAGACGAACCGTCGCGGGCGTGTTGTACCACTGTCCGTAGCCGTAGTTGGCGTGGATGTGGCTCTCGCCACCCCACCACCCGCGGCCTGGCGGATCCGTCCAGCGCTCCATGTCCACCTGCGCCGTCGCCTCTCGACCGGCGGCGACGTCGACTTCGACCCGCGTCTCGCGGTACTCCATGCCCCGAAAGGCCCGGACCAGATATTTCCCCGCAGGCAACGTCAAGTCCGCCGTTCCGGCGGCGTAAAAGTGCTCGACGTTGTTGCCAAGCATCCAGTAGAGCGCGCCCGGAGGGGCGAAGTACTTTCCGAACTCGTCGCCTTTTTTCAGCTGCACCGACGCGCGGACGGTCTGCGGTGCACCAGTGCCCTTGTCAACGAAGCGGAGCTCGAGCGTGCCCGTCGGTGCGCCGAAATCAAGCTTCGCGATCGGCAGCACCTGCTCAGCGCCAGTTTCGACTTCGCGGCGGACGAGAGCTGTCGCACCTTCGCGATTGTCGGTGTAAACCATCGAGCGCCCGTCGGCGGACGTCGATGCGCCGTCTTCGTCCGCCTGTCCGGATGTGAGGCGCCTGGCCAGTGCCGGATTATCAGACGGGAGCGTCCACAGATCGTTATGCGCACCGCCCAGATCGCTGGCGAGAGTGAGCCCATCGCGTCCCCACCAGAGGTCGTAGATCCTCGAGCGGAATTGCAGCAATTTCTTCGCGTCTCCCCCGTCCGATGGCATGCTCCACACATCCGCCTGAGGTCCGTGCCGTCCAGTCTGTTCCCCCGTCACGTCCTGGGTCATCACGTATGCGATTCGGGTTCCGTCGGGGGACAACGCGAACACACTCATGAATCGTGCGGGCTGCAGTACGGGTTTGAGTGTTCCGGTATCCACATCCACCCAGCACAGCGTGGATGGCTGGCCGAAATTGCCGAGGATTCGCTTGCCGTCCGGATGAAAGTACAGCTCGCCTGAACCTTGCAGACCAGCTGGTCGGGGGTTGGGCGATCCCGTCGCCGCATCGATCACCCGCAGTTCGCGAGCATTGAAGTACGCGATGCGCTTTCCGTCGGCCGACCACGCCGGATTCGAATCAAATCCGACATCCGAAGTCAGCCGGCGCATGCTCCCGCCGGTCGACGGTACCGTCCAAATCGCGCCCTGATACGAAACCGCGATCGATTGTCCATCGGCCGACATACGCGGCTGTATCGCACCGATCGCCCGGATTGAAGTCCCGATGCCCTGCGAGCGGAGGAAGCCCGGAATCAGCGCGACCGCTGCCATGACCGCCATCAGTGCCGACGGAATGGTTCTGCGCATATCAGCCTCCAGCTGCCAGCCGCCAGCTTCCAGCTATCCGATGCCCCCAGCCGCCCGCAGCTGCCAGCTCCAGCCTCCGCGACCAGGACTACCGACGACTAGCGCCTAGCGACCAGCGAAGCTACGAACTTAGTGCTCGCCGCCTTCTTCCGTCGTCCACTGCGCTGTCAGGAAGATCAGCGACATGCCGACGTAGCCAATCACGAACGGCCACGCCGGGGCGAGGCGCAGCGCCGTATCGCCAAACGTCCATTGATAGGAGTGCATCAGGCCGAGGGCCGAGAGCATGGCGGCCGACATGCACCAGGCGGCGGCTACCGCCCATCGCCTCTCGATGACGCCGACGACGGCAGCGGAGAGGATCATGGCGGTGAAGAGGAATCCCTGCTCGATGGCGAAGGCGCCGTGGATCCACGTGTCGCTTTTTTGAAACTCGGCGATGAGCGATTCGCTGAATCCTCCGGCGGCACCTCCGAGTCCGGCCGCGCGCAGGCCATTCTTCGCCATCAGCGCTCCCCACGCGCCGATTCCCGGCAGCAGCCCGACGACGACCGCCGGCGCATGCTCGCGCGGTGTCGCTTGAAACGCCTGAGCGATGATCATCATGCCGATCCAGAGCACGATCGCCATGCCCGCATCGATAGGGATCGCCCAGGCAATCCACGCGAGCGTGCCGGTCAGACTAATGAGCGTCACGAATATGCCGTTCAGTACCGAGTAGCCGGCGCGGGCACCGAGTGCCTTCCATCCGGGATGCCCGATGTAGATCGTCGTCGGAAACGCAGAACCAAACAGCGCCGCGGCGAGGCTTCCGATGCCGTTGACCGTCAGCGAGTACTTCGTGTCGTAGGAATCTCCAGCCGCTTCGGCCGACTCGATGTTCTGGAGCGAACCGAGCACGTTGAAGAGGCTCATCGCGACGATGACCGATAGATACGGCACGAGGTGACCGCCGCCAATCGCCGCGGCGAGATCACCGAAAACAGGAACGGGAAAGTGCAGGGCGGCTGGCTCCGGTCGCGCCCCCGACGGGGGCAAGTCCCGTCGCCCATGACAGCACCGTCCCGAGGAACACGGCGACGATGCCGCCGGGCAGATGTCCCTTGAAGCGCACGCGACCGAAGTAGGTGAGCATGACGATGGCCAGCGTCGTCAGGCCGACCACGGGATGGGCGAAGGTGCGGAAGAGGAATCCGAGGGAGATGAATCCCGAGCGCGATGCCCGCCAGCGTCGAGAGCAGTGCGGCACGCGGCGTGGCCTTGCGAATGCGCTCGGCGATGAAAGCGCCCGCCACCTCGATAATCCCGGACACCAGCGTCGCCAGCAATCCTGCCTGCCACGCGATGCGCGCCGGATCGGCCACACCTGCCCGCTCGGCCAGGGCCTTGGCCGGAAGCATGATGAGGAAGACGTGCGCGAACAGAGAAACGGTGTTGATGCCGTAGGGCAGCGCGCAGACGTCGCGGCGTCCAGTGCGCTCGGCGAGCTTGCGCGCCTGGATGGCGTAGGCGATGTTGCCGACGAGAATCGAGATGGCTGCGCCGGGCAGCACGCGGCCGTAGATGAGATCCGGCGGGAAAGCCGAGAACGACCCGGCAGAGCGTGTCGATCAGCAGGAGCTGAACGAGATTGTCGAGCGCGAGTCCGAAGAAGCCGTCGATGTCGCCGCGGACGATCCAACGCACCCGGTGAGCATACAAGCTCTTCTGACGGTTCTAACGTTTTCGCGGAACGGCTCCCGTGACTGCTCGAATCATGCCGTCGCTCTTGCTGAGCAGATACAGCTCTCCGGACTTGTCCAGGGCGAACCTCAGATCGACCCGGCCCGAACCGGCTATCGCCGCGGTTCCCGGTAAGTCGGGATCCTTCCCGCCGCGCGCGTGGTACCCCGCCTCTACGATCGGGGCCAGAGTCGGAAAGAGCTGTCTGCCGCGATTGGGAGAATCTGCCGGGTTGTCCCACCAGATCGGCAGCTCGTGAATCGGCGCCTGAGTGAGCGGATCGTCGTCGTCAGCAGCGAGCATCTCTTTGAAATCGGCGTACCAGAGACGTCCTGTTGAAATGTCGCCGAAGACGTACTTGCCGCGGAGCCGCGGCACGCGATCGCCGCGGTAGACGAATCCCCCGGCGATGGCGTCGCCGCCTGTCTGTCCGTGCCCGTACTGGACGACCGGATACCTCGGCGCAACCGTTCCCATCGTCGTTGCATCGGTGACTTGAACGGGAATCGTGTCGACGTCCGGCAGTTTGCTCAGCGGCTTCCCACCTTCGAGCATCTCCGTTCCCTCGCGAGCCGGGTACCCGTAGTTGGCGCCCTTGCGAATGATCACGACGGTTTCCCACGTGTTGAAGCCGATGACCGCGGCCACCAGATGATGACCGGCGGGATTGGCGCGGTCGACGTCCCAGTTGAGACGGTGCGGATTCCGCAAGCCATACGCCCAGACCTCAGGCCGCGCACCGGCGAGCGAGACGAACGGATTGTCTTTCGGGAATGCGGTAGCGCCCATTTTCACTGACGGTGCTCGTCTCGACGTGTTGGCTGAGATCCGGAACGATCCGCAGGATCTTTCCGACGAGCGTGTCGAGGCGCTGCGGGTTCAGTCGAACGGTCGATCTGCTGATCGCCCGAGCCGCCATCACCACACGCCACGTAGAGCACCCGCCAGTCCGGATCGCCGGGACGGGCAGTGGGATTGAAGGTCAGATCGCCCATCGGGTGAATCCGGCTGAAGAGCTGCACGCGCAGCAGCTCCCTGGCGGATCCTTCGAACGTCGAATTGGAAATGTCGGAGTCGGTCCACTCGATCAGCACACCTTCGTGGTCGCCGGTGGGCGGATTCCGAACCGGCGGAGTCGGCGCATAGCCATTGACCTGCAGGCCGAGAACAGCCGCGTTGTCCGGCGCGAGGGTGCCGGAGGCCGCGAGATCTTCGAGGTGGATGGTGTAGAACCGGCCGTTGGTGGCGTAGTCGGGATCGAACTCGAAGCTGATGAAGCCGCTCGCCAGCCCGGCTTCTGTGGCGATCCGATCGAACAGGCCGCGCATCACCCCGCGACCATTGAAATCGAGATAGAGGGTCGCGTTCTTGGTGGTCCTGTTGAGGATGTACAGCGGACCGTTCAGATCGTTCACGAAAAACCGCCGCGCCGCTGCCGGCTCCTCGCGCATGAAGTTGATTCGGGCAAGCGATCCGGCGTTGTTTCCCGTACCGGTCGGCGATCCCGTGATCGGAGCCGCCGCGTAGTCTTGTATCTGCAGGGCCAGTTCGACCGGCGCAGTCCGCCTCGCAGTCGTCTTCGTTCCCTGGGGCATACCGGCTGTGCACACGCCGGCCGCCAGAGCAATTGCGATGTTACGCATGAGTGCGGAATTATAGGGGTGAAAGGCGGAGCAACTGTTACGCGTACATTTGAGGTCAGGAGGCTTAGACAGGAGATTAGGAGACCAGGAGGAATTCCCTGTTTGATTCCTCCTGACCTCGGAACCCCTTGATCTGCACCCCGGGAACATCCCGCAATCCGGTTCGTATAGAATGTCGATAGCAGACCATGACCGGCCGCTCCAAGGCGAGCCTGCGAGTCACGAATGTCCGTGATCAACTTCT